>NZ_RBXE01000002.1:0-1350000 GCF_003635085.1 Streptomyces sp. 1114.5 | reverse complement strand
CGGCACTCGCGTTGAGCGGCACGGCAACCACCGGAATAGGGTGATCCCGCGCACTGCGTCCTCGCTAGTGTTATTTCAAAAGGAATCTCCAACCCCAGGAAACCTGAGGCCGGGGATGTCAACATATCTGGCGTTGACTTTTGGCACGCTGTTGAGTTCTCAAGGAACGGACGCTTCCTTCGGACCGCCTTCCAGCGGACCCTCCGGGCTTCGTTCATTCGTGTTTCCAGCTTATCAGACGTTTTCCGCCCCGTTTTCCGGAGCTTCATTCATCGGATTCGCTTTCCGCTTGCCACCCCGGTCTCCCGCGGCGACTCCGGAACTGTACGGGGACCGACCCGCCCCATGCAAATCGCCCCCGCCCGGACTCCCGGGCAGGGGCGATTCGTTGTTCGAGCACCGTCAGCGGTGGCTCATCTCCTCGGCGAGGGCCGCCGCGAAGGCGTCGACGTCGGCCTCCGTGTTGTCGAAGGAACACATCCAGCGGACCTCACCGGTGTGCTCGTTCCAGAAGTAGAAGCGGTAACGCTTCTGGAGCCGCTCACTCACGTCGCGCGGGAGGATCGCGAACACCACGTTCGCCTGGACCGGGCGGACGATCTCGACGCCGTCGACCTTCCGGACCGCCGCCTCCAGGCGCTTGGCCATGGCGTTGGCCTGGCCGGCGTTGCGCAGGTAGAGGTCACCGGAGAGCAGGGCCTCGAACTGGGCCGAGACGAAGCGCATCTTCGAGGCCAGCTGCATGGAGGTCTTGCGCAGGTACTTGATGTTGCGCACCCGTTCCGGGTTGAGCACCACCACGACCTCGCCGAGCAGCAGGCCGTTCTTCGTCCCGCCGAAGGACAGCACGTCGACCCCCACGTCCGTGGTGAGGGCGCGCAGCGGCTTGTCGAGCGAGGCGGCCGCGTTGGCCAGCCGGGAGCCGTCCATGTGGACGAGCATGCCCAGCTGGTGGGCGTGCTCGGTGATCGCGCGGATCTCCTCGACGGTGTAGACGGTGCCGAGCTCGGTGCTCTGGGTGATGGACACCACGAGCGGCTGCGCGCGGTGCTCGTCGCCGTAGCCCCAGGCCTGCCGGTCGATGAGCTCGGGGGTGAGCTTGCCGTCCGGGGTGGGGACGGTGTGCAGCTTGATGCCGCCCATCTTCTCCGGGGCGCCGCCCTCGTCCACGTTGATGTGGGCGGTCTCGGCGCAGACCACGGCGCCCCAGCGCGGGAGCAGCGCCTGGAGGGCGACCACGTTGGCGCCGGTGCCGTTGAAGACCGGGTAGGCCTCCGCCTTCTCGCCGAAGTGGCGGCGGAAGACCTCCTGGAGGTTGACCGTGTAGTCGTCCTCGCCGTAGGCGACCTGGTGGCCGTCGTTGGCGAGGACGATCGCGGCGAGGACCTCCGGGTGCACGCCGGCGTAGTTGTCGCTGGCGAAGCCGCGGACGGCGGGGTCGTGCCGCCGTACCGCGTCCGTACGGGTGAGGTCGGTCATCGGGCTGTCAGCCACAGGTGCTGTCCGTTCAGTTCTGCTGCGGGGCGGTCCCAGAGGCCCGCCAGGTGTTCGGCGAGGTCGGCGGTGTCGGTGAAGCCGGCGAACTTCGCCTCCGGCTTCTCGGCCCGCATCTCGGGACTGACCAGCGCCTTGATGACCAGGATCGCAGCCGCGGCGGTGGGCTCGCCGTCCGGGGAGGTGGTCTCCTTCTTGAAGGAGTCGGCCATGGCGAGGGTCCACGCCTCGGTGGCGGCCTTGGCCGCCGCGTAGGCGGCGCCGCCGGCGGTGGGCTTGTGCGCGGCCGCGGCGGAGATCATCGCGTAGCGCCCGGCGGGGCTGCGCACCAGCGCGGGCTGGAAGGCCAGCGAGGTGTGCTGGAGGGTGCGCACGACTGTGTCGTGCAGGAAGTCCCAGTCGTCCAGGCGGGAGTCGAAGAAGGTCTTGCTGCCGCGCCAGCCGCCCACCAGGTGGAACAGGCCGTCGACGTGGCCGTGCTCGGACTCCAGGTGGTCGGCCCAGTCGTGGACCTCCTGCGGGTCGAGCAGGTCGATGACCTGGCCGCTGACCTTGGCTCCGCGGACCGCCACCCGGGTGGCGTCCAGGGCCGACTCCAGGCGGTGGGCGTCGATGTCGGCGCCGATCACGGTGGCGCCGTCGGCGGTGAGGCGGCGCAGCACCGCGCGGCCGGCCGGGCCGCTGGCTCCGGCGACGGCGATGACCTTGCCGGCCAGCGGGGCGTTGGTGGAGGTGGTCACGCGGCGACTCCCTGGATACCGGCGCCGGTGATGCCGGCGGTGGCGGCGATGACGCCGCGGAGCTTCTTGGACAGGGCCTCGTAGAACATGCTCAGCGGGAACTCGTCCGGGAGCACGGCGTCGCACAGGGCCTTGTTGAGGGCCTTGCCGTCGATGAGGTCGAGCGGCAGGGCCTCGGGGCCCTTCGCCCAGGTGGAGGCCGGGTGCGGGGTGAGGTAGCGGGAGACCAGCTGGTAGGCGGCGATCCAGTGGGCCGGCTTGGGCCGGTCGATGCCGTCGCGGTACAGGGTCTCGATCTCGCCGCAGAGCGCGTTGGTGACCTGCTGGGCGCGGTCCCAGTCGATGCTCAGGCGGTTGTCGCGCCAGCGCAGCGCGTCGTGCTTGTGCAGGTAAGCGAAGAGCAGCTGGCCGCCGAGGCCGTCGTAGTTGCGCACGCGGTCGCCGCTGACCGGGAAGCGGAACAGGCGGTCGAAGAGGATCGCGTACTGGACGTCGCGGGCGTGCGGGTTGCCCTCGCCCTCCAGCTTCACCGCCTCCTTGAAGGTGGTGAGGTCGCAGCGGAGCTCCTCCAGGCCGTACATCCAGAACGGGCTGCGCTGCTTGATCATGAAGGGGTCGAACGGCAGGTCGCCGTGGCTGTGGGTGCGGTCGTGGACCAGGTCCCACAGGACGAAGGTCTCCTGCGCGCGCTGCTGGTCCTGCAGCAGGCCCTCGGCGTCGGCCGGGATCTCCAGGCCGAGCTGCTGGACGGCGCTGGTGGTGACGGCGCGGAAACGGGCCGCCTCGCGGTCGCAGAAGATGCCGCCCCAGGTGAACCGCTCCGGCGCCTTGCGCACGGCGACGGTCTCGGGGAAGAGGACGGCGGAGTTGGTGTCGTAGCCGGCGGTGAAGTCCGTGAAGGTGATCGGCACGAACATCGGGTTGTCGAAGCGGGTGCGCTCCAGCTCGGCCAGCCAGTCGGGCCACACGACGCGCAGCAGGACGGCTTCCAGGTTGCGGTCCGGGTTGCCGTTCTGGGTGTACATCGGGAAGACGACCAGGTGCTCCAGGCCGTCCTCGCGCTGGTCGGCGGGCTGGAAGGCGAGCAGCGAGTCGAGGAAGTCGGGCTCGCGGTAGCCGGTGTCGGCCCACTTCGCGAGGTCGGCGTCGACGGCGGCCAGGTAGGCGGCGTCGTGCGGGAAGTTCGGGGCGAGTTCCTCGACGGCGCCGCGGACGGTGGCGACCAGCGGGTCGACGGTGTGCCGCTGGACGGCGGCCAGGTCGATCGAGCCGTCCTTGGACTGCAGCGGGCGCAGCGTCTCGACGGCCTCCTTCAGGCGCAGCCAGGCCGGGTGGCCGGCGAAGGTCGAGACCGGGGCGACGGCCGCCGCAGCGAGCCTTGGCGAAAGATTCTGCATCGTGGACTCACTTCGACAGGAGTTATTTCAACGAGGACACCATAAGTACGAAAGGTTCTCCCGTTCAAGGGGGCCCGGACAGGCAAAGCTGCGGCGCACTGCCACTCCGGCCCGAAAACCTTCGCCGACAGGCCGGTTGTCCGGCATGTGGACAGTGATCTGGATGTTCTGGACAGATGCGCCGCTCTGATGCGAACCTCCCCGCATGTTCCCGGCGGTGATCACGGTGGCCGTACGCCACAACAGCCCGGTCCGGGTGCCCTCGCATCGGCACGTCGGCTGTCGCTGTCGCGCGCGCGGACTCTGCTGCCGCTGCTGTCGCTGCCGCCGCTGTTGTTGATCCGGCCGACGCCCCCAGCCGGACGGCGCCGCGGACGTGGACCCGTACGCCGACCATGCCGTGTGTGTTCCGGCGCCGCCACCGGGGGAAGTGATCCGCCGGGCCCCGGCCGACCAGGCCGCCCCGTCGCGCTGCTCGTGCCGCCCGCAGCTCCCGTCCCGCTCTCCTTGCCCGGTCCTTCCTTCCTCATGGAGCCCCGCATGACCCTCCGCAAGCCGTCCGTCGCACTGCCCCTCGTCGCTCTGGTCGCCGCCGCCGCACTGAGCGCGTGCGCCCCGCAGGACTCCACGTCCGACGCCGCCTCCGGCGCCTCGGGTGCGGCCGGCACGGCGGCGGGCTGCGCGCCGGGCGCGCTGGGTACCCGTACGGCCGGGACGCTGACCGTCGGCACCGACAAGCCCGCGTACGACCCGTGGTTCTCCGAGGACAAGCCGGAGAACGGCAAGGGCTTCGAGTCCGCCGTGGCCTACGCGGTGGCGGAGAAGCTGGGCTACCCCAAGGACAAGGTCAGTTGGGTGGTCGCGCCGTTCGGCAAGGCGACCGCGCCGGGCGCCAAGGACTTCGACTTCGACATCAACCAGGTGTCGATCAGCGACGAGCGCAAGCAGGCGGTGGACTTCTCCTCCGGCTACTACGACGTGCGCCAGGCCGTCATCGCGCTGAAGAACTCCAAGGCGGCGGGCGCCAGGACCATCGCCGACCTCAAGGGCGCCAAGCTCGGCGCTCAGGTCGGCACCACCAGCCTGGACACCATCACCAACACCATCAAGCCGAGCAGCCAGCCGGCCGTCTTCGACTCCAACGACCTGGCCAAGGCCGCGCTGAAGAACGGCCAGGTCGAGGCCCTGGTGGTGGACCTGCCGACCGCCTTCTACATCACCGGCGCCGAGGTGCCCGAGGCCCAGGTGGTCGGCCAGTTCGAGTCGGCCTCGCAGGGCGAGCAGTTCGGCCTGGTGCTGGACAAGGGCTCCAAGCTGACCGGCTGCGTGTCGCAGGCGGTGGACGCGCTGCGTGCGGACGGCACGCTGGCGAAGCTGGAGAAGCAGTGGCTCTCCGACGCAGTCTCGGCACCGGTGCTGAAGTGAGCGCTGACATGAGCCCCGGACTGAGCGGGGACTTGGGCGGGGAGTTGGGCGAGGGCGTGGGCGGGGAGGTCGCGCACGGTGCGAAGGGCCGGCCCCTGGACGACGGCTACCGCCCGTCCGAGCGGCGGCTGGCCCACGAGGCGTACCGGCGCGCCCGGGCCCGACGGTCGGCGCTGATCGCCGCCGCCTCCACCCTGGCGACGGCCGTCGCGCTCTACCTGCTGATCGTCAACTCCCCCGGCTGGGAGGTGACTCGGCGGACCTTCTTCAACCTCGACTATGCCCGCCGGGCGTTTCCCGAGGTGCTGAAGGGGCTTCGGCTCAACCTGGAGCTGATGCTCGGCTGCGGGGTCCTGATCCTGGTGTTCGGTCTGCTGCTGGCGGTGCTGCGGACGCTGCGCGGACCGGTGTTCCTGCCGGTACGGCTGCTCGCCACCGCCTACGTGGACTTCTTCCTCGGGCTGCCGATGATCATCTGCCTGTTGGTGATGATCACCGGGGTGCCGGCGCTGCGGCTGACCGGGGTGACCACCGATCCGCTGCTGCTGGGCGGGGTGGCGCTGGTGCTGACGTATTCGGCGTACGTGTCGGAGGTGTTCCGCTCCGGCATCGAGTCGGTGCACCCGAGCCAGCGGGCCGCGGCGCGCTCGCTGGGGCTGACCAACGCGCAGGCGATGCGGTACGTGGTGCTGCCGCAGGCCGTCCGGCGGGTGGTGCCGCCACTGCTGAACAACCTGGTGAGCCTGCAGAAGGACACCGGGCTGGTCTCGATCGGCGGCGCGATCGACGCGGTGTACGCGGCGAAGATCATCGCGGCCCGGTCGTTCAACTTCACCCCGTACCTGCTGGCGGGGCTGGTGTTCATCGTGCTGACCATTCCGCTGACCCGGTTCGCCGACTGGCTGACCGCCCGGATGAACCGTCGGCAGTTCCAGGGAGGTGCGGTATGACCACGGCCGGAGGCCCCGGGACCGAAGTGCTCCGGCTGGAGTCGGTGCGCAAGACCTTCGGCGGGCAGGTGGTGTTGCGCGACGTGGACCTCGCCGTGCCCGAGCACTCGGTGACGGCGCTGATCGGGGCGTCCGGCTCCGGGAAGTCCACGCTGATGCGGTGCGTCAACCTGCTGGAGAGCCTGGACGACGGCGCGATCTTCCTGGACGGCGAGGAGATCACCGATCCGCGTGCGGACGAGGACGCCGTGCGGCGCCGGATCGGGGTGGTGTTCCAGTCGTACAACCTGTTCCCGCACATGACGGTGCTGGAGAACATCACGCTCGCGCCGCGCCGGGTGCACGGGGTCGCGCGGGCCGAGGCCGAGGCTCGGACGCTGGAACTGCTCGACCGGCTCGGGCTGGCGGCCAAGGCGAAGGAGTACCCGGACCGGCTCTCCGGCGGGCAGCAGCAGCGCGTCGCCATCGTGCGGGCGCTGGCCACCGGACCCCGGCTGCTGCTCCTGGACGAGATCACCGCGGCGCTCGACCCGGTGCTGGTCGGGGAGGTGCTCTCGGTGGTGCGCGACCTCAAGGAGCAGGGGATGACGATGGTCATCTCCACCCACGAGATGGGCTTCGCGCGCGAGGTCGCCGACCAGGTCTGCTTCCTGGACGGCGGGGTGGTGCTCGAACAGGGGCCGCCTGAGCAGGTGTTCGGGGATCCGCGGGAGGAGCGGACCCGGCGGTTCCTCAGCCGGGTGGTCGCCTCGGGGCGGCTCCAGGGCTGAGGCCGGCGGCGGGACCGGGTGTGCGGAGGACCGGGTGTGCGGCGGGCCGGGTATGGGACGGACCGGGTGTGGGACGGACCGGGTGTGGGACGGACCACGTGTACGGCCGACCGGTGTGCGGCCGCGGCTCTCACCACAGCGGCCACCACCGTGCGCCCCCGTACGCGCCTGGCCGCGCCCGGTGCGGAGCGGTGATCGTGGACCGGACGACCGTCGCCGCGCGCGGGGTCGGCGAACAGATGACAGCTGACAGATGACGGATCACAGATAACAGCCGACAGATTTCATCATCTGTTCGCTGTTCGCTGTTCGCCGTTCGCCGTTCGCCGCCTCCCGTCGCCCACCGCCCCGGGAGG
Organism: Streptomyces sp. 1114.5; assembly: GCF_003635085.1. Taxonomy (NCBI): domain Bacteria; kingdom Bacillati; phylum Actinomycetota; class Actinomycetes; order Kitasatosporales; family Streptomycetaceae; genus Streptomyces; species Streptomyces sp. 1114.5. The sequence goes on along the minus strand of NZ_RBXE01000002.1, from coordinate 1,342,868 downwards.
CCACCGTTGCACGGACCCGCCCTGGTCAACTGGCTCCTCGCCCTCCTCACCGCCGCCGCCGGCGCCACCTGCCTGGCCCGGCTGCGGCGCTCCGCCTGCGCCCCCGGCGGCGCGCACCGGCCGCTCGCCCGGGAGTCCGACGCCGCCGAGGCCCTGATGGGCCTCGGCATGGCCGCGATGGCCGTCACCGGCGCAACCGTCCCGCCCACCGTCTGGGCCGCCCTCTTCGGCCCCCCCGCCGTCGCCTTCCTGCTCGCCGCCGCACACGCCCCCGCCGGCCGGGCCCACCGGCTGCACCACGCGGTCGGCGCGCTCGCCATGACGTACATGGCCCTCGCCATGGCCGCAGCCTCCGGCCACCAGCACCACCACACCGCCGCCCAGGGCCTGCCACTGCTGACCGGAGCCCTCCTCCTCTACTTCGGCGGGTACACCCTCTGGGCCGGCAGCCGCCTGCTGCGCACCCCCGCCGGCACCCTCGCCATCGGCACCACAGGGCTGCCGCACGCCTGCCGGCTCACCATGGGCATCGGCATGTTCGCCATGCTCCTGACCATGTGAGGCCGCCACGCACGCGCCAAGGCCGCGGTGTGCGCGTGGCGTTGGTCACTGGCCGGCCGAAAGCCGTTCCACCGGGCTTCGCCAGCACATAGGTTGGCGGGGAGCGCGCTGTCGCGTTCCGTGCGTACTCGGGGAGCCCATGCGATGCCTGCCCTGATCGGCCTGCTGCTGCTCGGACTGCTGCTCTCGACCCTCGCGCCCCGGCTGCTGGCCCGGGCCTGCTGGGTGGAGCGCGAACCGGTGCTGGCGCTGCTGGTGTGGCAGTGCCTCGTGGTGGCGGTGCTGCTGTGCTGCGCGCTGGGGCTGGTGCTGGCCGCCTCCGCCGCGATGCCGGAGCTGCGCGCTCTGGTGTTCGCCGGTGCGCCGCACGGGGTGGAGGCCGCGTACGGGCTGCAGGAGGCCGAGGGCTGGGGGCGGCTGTGCGCCGCGGTGCTGGCGGCGGGCGGGGTGCAGACGGTCCTGGCGCTCACCCGCGAGGTCCGGACGGCCAAGGCGCTGCGCGACCGTCGCCATGCCCAACTGGCGGATCGGGCGCCGGAGTTGCCGGAGTCGATCGAGGCCGCCCGGAGTCGCCGGGAGCGGCTGGTGGTGCTGGAGAACGTGCGCCCCGAGGCGTGGTCGCTGCCCGGTCCGGACTCCCGCCTGGTGGTCACCACCGGCGCTCTCCAGCAGCTGACCGACCGGGAGTTGGCGGCCGTGCTGAGCCATGAGCGCGGCCACGTCCGGGCCCGGCACCACTGGCTGCAGCAGTTCGCCCAGGCGCTCGCCTCGGGCTTCCCCGGCGTCGGGGTGTTCGCCGCCTTCCGGGACCAGGTGGCCGAACTGGTCGAGCTGGCGGCCGACGACCGGGCCGCGCGCCGGCACGGCCGGCACACCACCGCCCTCGCCCTGGCCGAACTCAACCTGGACCGCGGGGTGTTCGGCTCCTGCCCGCCCGGCCTGGCACAGTCCCCGAAGCGGGTGGACCGGCTGCTCGCAGGCCGCCCCAGGCTCTCCGTCCCGCACCGGCTGCAACTGACCGTCGCGGCGCTCGCCGCACCCGCCGCGGCCGTCCTGCTGGCCTTCGCCCCGGGTCTGCACTCACTCCTCTGACCGTCACCGGCGGTGAGTTGACGTCACGTCAGCTCGCGGGGTCGTCCACACAGAGCGGGCCGAGCGGGCTGCCGAGGGTCAGATCCAGCACCTCGCGGTGGAGCGGCCGAGCCTGCTCGTAGCGGTCCCGGCCGGCATCGGTGAGGGTGAGCACGATGCCCCGCCGGTCGCTCTCGCACATCGCCCGGGTGACCAGTCCGGCCTTCTCCAGGCGGGCGATCAGCCTGGAGAGCGCGCTCTGGCTCAGGTGGACGGTGGGCGCCAGCTCGGTCACCCGCAGCGCGTGCCCACCGCCCGCGTCGCAGCCCTCGACGAGGCGTTCCAGCACTTCGAATTCACTCATGCCCAGCCCGAACCGGTCGCCCAGCTCACGGTCGAGCATGCAGGCGGCCGCAGCGTGCCGGGCCAGCAGGTCGCGCCACTGCGCGACGAGACCGGCCTCCGCCGAGGAGTCGAGTTCAGCCACACCGCCACCCTAGCATGTGCGCCGTAAATTATTGCGTTCACATCTAATTCATTTGCATTGAATGCACACGCATGTACTGTCCTCCCATGACCACCGCGACCGTCACGCCACCCGACGCTCCGTCAACCAGCGGGCTGCACTGGACACCCCGCCTCTGGGGCACGCTGATCGTGCTCTGCGCCGCCATGTTCCTGGACGCCCTGGACGTCTCCATGGTCGGCGTCGCCCTTCCGTCCATCGGCTCCGAGCTGCACCTGTCCACCTCCGCCCTGCAGTGGGTGGTCTCCGGCTACGTGCTCGGCTACGGCGGCCTGCTGCTGCTCGGCGGCCGCGCCGCCGACCTGCTCGGCCGCCGCCGGGTCTTCCTGGTCGCCCTGGGCGCCTTCGCCGCCGCCTCGCTGGTCGGCGGCCTGGTCGACGACGGCGGACTGCTGATCGCGGCCCGCTTCCTCAAGGGCGTCAGCGCCGCCTTCACCGCCCCCGCGGGCCTGTCGATCATCACCACCACCTTCGCCGAGGGCCCGGCCCGCAACCGCGCACTGTCGATCTACACCACCTGCGGCGCCAGCGGCTTCTCGCTCGGCCTGGTGCTGAGCGGCCTGCTCACCTCGGTCGGCTGGCGCTGGACCTTCCTGATGCCCGTCCCGGTCGCGTTGCTCGCCCTGGTCTTCGCCGTCCGGCTGCTCCCCCGCCCGGTCGAGGAGCCCGCCAAGGGTGGCTACGACGTGCTGGGCGCCATCACCGGCACCGCGACCGTCCTGCTGCTGGTCTTCACCGTCACCGAGGCACAGGGCGCCGGCTGGCTGAGCCTGCGCACGCTCGGCTCCCTGGTCGTGGTCGCCGCGCTGGCCGCCGCCTTTCTGCTGGTCGAGAGCCGCACCGCCCACCCGCTGGTCCGGCTCGGCATCTTCCGCAACGGTTCGGTCGCCCGGGCCAACGTGGTCGCCTTCGCGATGACCGGTGCGTACGGCGGCTTCCAGTTCGTGGTCACGCTCTACCTCCAGCACCTGCTCGGCTGGTCGGCCCTGCAGATGGCCCTCGGGCTGCTGCCGGCCGGTGCGTTCATCGCGCTCTCGGCGCCGTTCATGGGCCCGATCGTGGACCGCTTCGGCACCGGTCGGCTGCTGCCGCTCGGCCTGCTGGCCCTGGTCGGCGCCTTCGCCCTCTTCCTGCGGCTGGACGAGCACAGCTCCTACCCGGCCCTGGTGCTGCCCTCGATGCTGCTGCTCGGCGTGGGCTTCGCGCTCGCCTTCCCCTCGGTGAACATCGCCGCCACCGACGGGGTGGGCGACGAGGAGCAGGGCCTGGCCTCGGGACTGGTGAACACCGCGATCCAGGTCGGCACTGCGGTGGTGCTGGCCGGGGCGACCGCCATGATCACGGCCGGCAGCGCGGGCGGCGACAGCCCGCAGGCCCAACTCGACGGCTACCGGCCCGCGTTGGTGTTCGTGACGGTGGTCTCGCTGATCGGCCTGGCGGTCGCGGCGGCAGGCGCCCTGGTGGACCGGCGGCGGAAGGCGATCCCCGTGTCGGTACCCGATTATGATTACCCGTCAGCCGGATCGACGTCGACCCGAAGCGGAGTCCTGACCGAGCGCTGATCCCGGGGCCCCGCCCGCGGCCGTACCCCGAGGCCGTCGGACAATGGTGCCGGCTCCACCAAACCCCCGTGTTGGTGGAGCCGGCCGTCTTCGTACCGGCCGCCCGGGGCGGCGCCCGCCGGGGCGCGGTTCCACGGTGCGGCTGTCGGCTCCGCAAGTATATTGGCCCGGAGCCAACGAACGTTCGGAGCAGTCACGATGGCACCTCGCGGGGAATCGGTCAATGAGGAGATGCGGCAACGCTCCCGCCAACGCATCATGCGGGCCACCGTCGAACTGGTTGACCAGCGCGGTTACGCGGGCACCACACTGACCGACATCGCCGAGCGGGCCGGGCTCGCCCGCGGGCTGCTGTCGTACTACTTCGACGGCAAACGGCTGTTGATGCAGTCCGCCACGCACCGGATGATGCACCAGTGCCTGTCCCGCGCGCTGGCGGAACTGGCCCCCGGCTCCTCCCCCGAGGCCCGGCTGGCCCGCGCCATCGACGCCGTCCTCGGCCTCGCGCTGGACCACCCCCGGGTGATGCGCTCCCACCTGGCGCTGATCCTCGACCCCGACACCGGCGCCTTCGTCCAGGACCCCGAGCAGCAGCAACTCGGCGCCATCCTGCAGGGTTTGCTGCGCGACTGGGGCGCGCCGGATCCGCTCGCCGAGCACGCGGTGCTGCGCAGCGCGCTGATGGGCGGCTGCATCGGCGTCCTGTTGCCGGGGGCCGAGAGCCCGCTGGCGCCGATCCGGGCCGACCTCTTCCGCCGCTACGACCTGGCCTGGGAGCTCGGCCTCCCGCCCCAGCAGGACCCTCCGGAACGCGAAAGGCCGCCGGCCCGCGGCTGACGGCGGGTGGGCGGCCTGCCGGCAGCGACCTGGTCGGCGGCGGCTCGGTCGGTGGCGGGCCTGCTGCCGGCGGCCCCGCCGGGGAGCGGCCTCACAGGCTCCGCGCGGAAGCGGCTCAGCGCTCCTTCAGGATCGAGGCCAGCAGGTCTATGGTGCGCTCCGGCGTGAGGCTGTCCACGCACAGCCGCTCCATGACCTGGATGTAGGCGTCGACGTCGTCCCGCTTGTCCAGATAGAGCGCGCTGGTGAGTTGCTCCAGGTAGACCACGTCCGCCAGGTCCTGCTCCGGGAAGCGCAGGATCGTGAACGCCCCGGACTCGCCCGCGTGCGCACCGAACCGGAACGGCATGACCTGGATCACAACGTTGGCCTGCTCGGCGACGTCGATCAGGTACTGCACCTGACCGCGCATCACCTTCGGCCCGCCGACCGGCCGGCGCAGCGCGGCCTCGTCGATGACCGCCCACAGACGCGGGCTGGTGCCCTCGGTCAGCAGCTTCTGACGGCGCAGGCGGAGGCTGACCCGCCGCTCGATCTCCTCCTCGCTGATGACCGGCCGACTCTGGCCGAAAACCGCCCGTGCGTACTCCTCGGACTGCAGCAGCCCGGGGATGAACTGCACTTCGTAGGTGCGGATCAGCTGGGCGGCCTCCTCCAGGCCGACGTAGGTCTGGAACCAGCCCGGCAGCACGTCGTTGAAGCTGTGCCACCAACCGGACTTGTTGGCCTCGCGGACCAGGCCGAGCAGGGCCTCCCGCTCCAGGCCGTCGTCGACGCCGTACAGGCTGAGCAGGTCGGCGACGTCGCGCTCCTTGAAGCTGACGCGGCCGAGTTCCATGCGGCTGATCTTGGACTCGGAGGCCCGGATCGCGTAGCCCGCGTCCTCGCGGGTGATTCCGCGCGCCTCACGCAGGCGACGCAGCTGAGAGCCGAGGAGGATCCGGCGGACCATCGAGCCGCCGCCCGGCTGAACTGTGGTCATGCGGTCGAAACCTCCACCTAGGGCAAACAGCGCACAGTCTGCCATCAGTTGAGCGCTCACGGTGCCGATACTGACGGATGTTCCTATCAGTTCTCCACTCCGCACACCAGGATGCACGTGCATTCGGCGCTTGCATATGCCAATAGTGCGACTGCACGTGAATCGACTCTTGCATCTGCAGTGAGCGCACACCACCATGGTGCACGTGCACCTGCACATCCCTGGCAATCCCGCGGGCTCCGCGTCGACCCCACGCGCGACTCCGTGCACCGGGCCCGACGGCGTCCCCCGCGCCATCGGGCGTTCGAGTGCGCGCGCGCCTGGTCGAAGGGGCGGCCGTGCGGCCGAGCGAGTCGGAGGTGACCGGCATGACCCCGGCGGGTCCAGCCGTGTCCGCCCCCTTATGGGAGGAGCTCTTCATGAGCACCGGTACGGCTTTGGCGGTTGACCCCCATGTGGTCACCTGTACGCTCGCTCCTCGCTTCGAAGCCGTCAGAACCGCGCGCGACTTCGCCCGGACCACGCTCCGACGCTGGGGACTGACGGAGCTGTTCGACGATGTCGCGCTGGTGGCCTCGGAACTCGTGACCAACGCGCTCCGGCATGCGATCGGCGCACGGCCCGACCCGGCGGGCGGCGCCCAGGGCGAGTACGACTTTCCCACACAGCCGACCCCGGACGGGCGGCTGCCGATCCGAATAAGCCTGGTGCACCGCGCACCCCAGGTGGTCTGCGCGGTCAGCGACCCGAGCAGCATCGGCCCGGTCGCCCGGGAGGCGGACTTCGTCGCCGAATCCGGCCGCGGACTGCACCTGGTGGAGTCGTTCAGCCGCTCCTGGGGCTGGCACCCGCTGGGCAGCGGCAAGGTGGTCTGGGCGATGTTCGAGGCGGAACAGGCCTGCGGCTCCCCGCTCGACGGGCACCCGGAGGTCGGCGGGCGATCGGCGCTGGACGCGCTCGGCGGACCGTTCGACGTCGGTGGACGGCACCGGCGCTCGGCCTAGGACCCGTCGTCGCGCCGGGCGGTGGACGGCCCGGTCGAAGGCGGTGGACGGCCCGGTCGAAGGCGGTGGACGGCCGGTTCGACGGGAATCCCGGGAGGAGCACTCCCCGGGCCATTGCGCCGGCGGATCAGCACCGGACGGCGGTTCGTCATCGACTGGCGGTTCGTCAACGGACGGCGGTTCGGCACCGGACGGGAATCCGGACCGGGCGAAGGGCCGTCACAGCACAAAAGACAAAGGCCGTCGTGGTGTCGGCACCCACGACGGCCCCCCGATGGTGAAGCACGGCGGCCGGTCAGACCGCCAGGTGGTCGAACTCCCCGTCCTTGGCCCCCAGCAGCAGGGCCGCGATCTCGGCCCGGGTGTAGATGAGCGCCGGACCGTCCGGGAACCGCGAGTTGCGCATCGCCACATCGCCGCCCGGAAGGGCCGCGAACTCGACGCAGTTGCCCTGGGAGTTACTGTGCCGGCTCTTCTGCCAGACCACCCCCTGGAGATCGGCGGCGGCCATCCCGTTGTAGGTGTCGTACGAGCCGTGCGTGTCCTGCGAGTCGTGCATAGAAATCTCCCGAAGAGCTCCGGAGTTGTCGTCCAGCGCGGCGCCCCCGGCACCGCCGAACGAACGGACCGGCCCCGTACCGGCCCGGCACAACGCCTCACTTGACGCGATGATAGCCGCTGTGCACGTGCATCAGCACGGGACGTTGCAGGTGCACGAGGCTTTTCACCCGCCGCCCCGAATTCTTCACGGGCCTTCTCCCGACGGTACGTAAACGGACATACCGACTGAATCGCCGAACCTGCGATAACCGGCCGTGAGCAGCCCCCCGCTGAATGTTGATCTTCGAATGCCGGGAGTCGCACCACCGTGACCCTGCGTCAGAAATACCTCCGAGCTGTGAGACATCTCACTCGACATCGCCGCAACGCGGAGCCCCTCGGTGCGCGTCAAGGCAACGACCCCCGCTCGTACGGGGGTTGGGCGAAGAATGTCCGGATTGTAGGCAAACCACCCGGACCGGCACGGGCAACGCGCCGGGTCCGTACCGGGTCCGCGCCGCCTCCACGCGAAACCCGCACGGCAGCCGACTGCAGGCCTGACGGGCCGATGTCCTACGATCTCCGGCATGAGCACCGCAGCCATCCCGGGCGCGCCACTGCCCGTCCGCACTCCAGGCTCCCGTGCGCGGGGGCGCCACCGTCGTCCCGAGCGCCCCGAGATCCCCGCCGACGCCCCGGCCCTGGTGCTCGCCGTACCCGCGACCGCCGGGCCCGAGTCCCGCTCGGTCGTCGAGGAGCTGCTGTCGGTCGTCCGCAGCGAGCAGAACGGCATCCGGGCGACGGTCGGCTACCTCCCCGGCGGCACCGCCGAGGGCGAGCGCGGCGACGACCGCACCGTCGCCGAACTCCTGGCGACGGCCGCCGAGGCCGGGCTGCCGATGCCCGTCCTGGTGCCGCTGGTACCCGGTCCGCACGGCTTCCTGCCCGAACTCCACGCACTCGCCGCCGAATACGGCGCGCAGGTCACCGACGCGCTGGGCCCGCACCCGCTGCTCGCCGAGGCCGTCCACGTGCGGCTCTCCGAGGCCGGGCTGGCCCGCGCCGACCGGGCCCGGCTGTTCGCCATCGCGACCGCCGCGGACGGCGTGGTCCTGACCACCGCCGGTGGCGAGGACGCCGCCGCCGCGGCCGGCATCACCGGCGTGCTGCTGGCGGCCCGGCTGGCCGTCCCGGTCGTGGCCGCGGCCCTCGACGTGCCCGGCTCGGTGGCCGCGGCCGTCGACCACCTCAAGGAGACCGGCTCGCAGCGCCCCGCACTGGCCCCGCTGGTGATCGGACCGGAGGCCGACTCCGAGCTGCTCGCCACGGCCGCCGAGGAGACCGGCTGCCCGTCGGCCGCGCCGCTGGGCGCGTACCCGGCCGTCGGCCAGCTGATCGCCTCCACCTACCTGGCCGCGCTGCCCGTGCCGTCCGCGGAGGAGCTCGCGCGGGCCGAGGCTGAGGCCGCGGCCGCCGCCGAGGCCGAGGGCACCGTGGAGGGCGCTCGCGGCGCCCACGCGGCCGGCCGGGAGTCGTTCGAGCGGTAATGGACACCGCGCGCCCGCCGGTGCGCACGAAGGGCCTGGAGCGGCTTCCGTTCCGGGCCCTTCGCTTTGCTCCCCTTGTTCCGTACGGGAGTTAAGAAGGCAATGAAGAGGAATGTCCGATCTGGTGCCATTTGCAGGTAATTGCTCTGCGGCCCCTCAGGCGCTCGAATCACCTCCCCTCCCCCGGCTCGACGCATGTGCCGTTCCGCGCTTCGACGCGCCGTCACACTCTTCCTGAGGCGGAGACAGTTGTGCATATCCGCAACGACATTGCCGAAAAACGATCATTTCCGATCATGAAAGCCCGTCGTTTTGGTGATTCTCGCTAAACCGTGATGAGGGTCACAGGTGTTTGCAGTTTGAACTTAAGTCTGCTTAACGTGCTCCCCGTTCGTGACCACACGGACCCAGTTCATCCGCAACGCCGAGTCCTGCCGTCGGGTGTCTGGTAGCGCGAAAACGCACCACGGCAGGAGCGGGGGACCCACAGGTAAGTCGCCCCGGACCGCTCTCCGGAACGGTCCAGGGCTAGGGGTGAAGCCGCGCATGCGCGGCCGGGCAACTCCAGCCCGAATCCGACAGCTCACCTCGCAGGCGTGGGAGAGGACTGCGTCTTCATGCTTCCCACCAACGGCACCCGTCTGTCCGGCCGCACCCGCCGCGTGATCGCCGCCATCGGCGTCGCGGGCGTCGGCCTCACCGTCCCCTGCCTCGTGTCGGGCAACGCCTCCGCCGCCTCCGTCGCCACCTGGGACAAGGTCGCCCAGTGCGAGAGCAGCGGCAACTGGAGCATCAACACCGGCAACGGCTTCTACGGCGGCCTCCAGTTCACCTCCAGCACCTGGGCGGCCTTCGGCGGCACCGCGTACGCCCCGCAGGCCAACCAGGCCACCAAGGACCAGCAGATCGCCGTCGCCGAGAAGGTCCTCGCCTCGCAGGGCCCGGGCGCCTGGCCCGTCTGCTCGGTCCAGGCCGGCCTGACCAAGGGCGGCGCCCCGGCCGCCGTCGACACCTCGGCCGCCGCCAAGCCGGCCGCTCCGGCCGCTCCGGCCGCGAAGCCGACCCAGGCCCCGGCCGCGAAGCCCGCCAAGCCGGCCGCGCCCGCCCAGGACGACGCCCAGGCCACCACGGACTCCGCCGCCGGCAACTGGGCCCAGAAGCACCAGCAGCAGGCCCAGAGCGACGACTACACCGTGGTCGCGGGCGACTGGCTGTCCTCGATCGCCGACAAGCACAACGTCCAGGGCGGCTGGCAGCGGCTCTACGAGCTCAACCGCGCCACCCTGGCCGACGGCCCGGACACCATCTACCCGGGCCAGCACCTGTCCTTCGGCGACCGTGGCCAGGCCCAGCCGTCGGCCTCGGCCGACCAGTCCTCCTCGGCCACCTCCGGTTCGGAGTTCAGCTGGTTCAACCGCTCGCAGAAGTCGGGTCAGTCCGCGAACGGCGGTTCCGTGAACGCCAAGCCGGCCGCGCAGACCCAGACCCCGGCCGCCAAGCCGGCCGCCCCGGCGCAGACCGCCACCGGCAGCATGGCCGCCGCGGTCTCCTTCGCCGAGTCCAAGGTCGGCCAGGCCTACGTCTACGGCGGCACCGGTAACGGCGGCTGGGACTGCTCCGGCCTGACCCAGGCCGCGCTGCGCGCCGCGGGCGTCTCCATCCCGCGCGTCGCCGCCGACCAGGCCGCTGCCAGCACCCACGTCTCGCTGGACAGCCTGCAGCCGGGCGACCTGCTGTTCTGGTCCAACAACGGTCAGGACTCGGGCGTCTACCACGTCGCCATCTACGTCGGCGGCGGCAAGTACGTCGAGGCCGCCAACCCGAGCGCGGGCGTCCGCGAGCAGACCATCGCCAACTGGGCGCCGGACTTCGCCGGCCGCGTCTGAGGACGGTGAGCGGCTGACGGCTGACGGCTGACCGCCGACCGCCGACCGCCGACCGCTGACCGCCGACCGCCCACACCCCCGGGGAGAGTCCGACCACTCCTCCCCGGGGGTTCCGGCGTATCCCGTGGTCAAACCCGGCTCCCAGCGGGCATGCTGCTGCTTCGCACCCGAGGAGGAGTCACATGGCCCAGGTCACCGTCACGCTCGACGCGAACCTAGCGATCGACGCGATGATGCTCTCCGGCACCAAGAGCCCGCAGGACGCCGTCGAGCTGATCCTGCGGGACTACCTGGCCCGCGGCCGCCGCACCGAGAGCCGTACCGGCGAAGCCGCCGACGGCCACCGCCTCACCGCCGACCGCCCGACCGCCCAGGAGGGCTGAACCGACGCACGCCGAAGGGCCCCGGAGCGCAACTGCCCTCCGGGGCCCTTCACTTGGGCCCTGCCCCCGGTCGTCGGCAGGCCGCACACCCGCCTCCGACCGGACCTCCCGACCGGCGGCTCAGCGCGCGCAGGCCCCGGTGGACCCGCGCATCACCAGCTCCGGCTGGAACATGAACTCGCCGCGCTGGGCGGCGTTCCCGCCGACCTCCTCCAGCAGCGCATCCACCGCCGCCGTGGCCATCGCCTCGACCGGCTGCCGGATCGTGGTCAACGGCGGCTCGGTGAAGGCGATCAGCGGCGAGTCGTCGAAGCCGACCACCGAGACGTCCTGCGGCACCGACAGTCCCCGCTGGCGCACCGCCCGGATCGCCCCGAGCGCCATCATGTCGCTCCCGCAGACGATCGCCGTGCAGCCCTTGTCGAGCAGCGCGCCGGCCGCCGCGTGCCCGCCCTCCACGCTGAACAGCGTGTGGTGGACGAGGCTTTCGGCCTCCTCCTGGCTACGACCGAGCACCGCCCGCATCGCCGCCGTGAAGCCCTCGATCTTGCGCAGCACCGGCACGTACCGGCGCTGCCCGACGGCCAACCCGATCCGCTGGTGGCCGAGTTCCGCCAGGTGCTGGACGGCCATCCACATCGCGGCCCGGTCGTCCGGCGAGATGAACGGCGCGTCGATCTTCTCGCTGAAGCCGTTGATCAGCACGAACGGCACCCCTCGCCCGGCCAGCCGCGCGTAGCGGTCGTGGTCGGCCGTGGTGTCGGCGTGCAGCCCGGAGACGAAGACGATGCCCGCCACGCCCCGGTCCACCAGCATCTCCACGAGTTCGTCCTCGGTGGATCCGCCCGGCGTCTGGGTGCACAGCACCGGGGTGAAGCCGTGCCGGCTGAGCACCTGCTCGATCACCTGCGCCAGCGCGGGGAAGATCGGATTGCTCAACTCCGGTGTGATCAGCCCGATCAGCCCGGCGCTGCGCTGGCGCAGCCGGGTCGGCCGCTCGTATCCGAGCACGTCCAGCGCCGCCAGCACGGTCTGCCGGGTCGCGGCGGAGACGTTCGCCTTGCCGTTGAGCACGCGGGAGACGGTGGCTTCGCTGACCCCCGCCTGCGCCGCGATGTCTGAGAGTCGCGCCGTAGTCACGGTCCCAGAGCCTATTGCAACCACGTCAGACCGCCCACCAGCCGGTGCTGTCCGGGGCGAGCACCGTCTCGCCGCCGTCCACCACGAGGTCGGCCGAGGCGAGCAGCAGCGTGCCCGGGGCCGCGATCCGCACCGGCTCGCCGGTGGTGTTCACGGTGCAGACGAAGGAACCGCGGCGGAACATCAGGGTGCCCTCGGGGCCGTCCAGCCACTCCACACCGGCGCCGGCGCCGAGGTCGGGCTGCGCCCGGCGGACGGCCAGGGCGCTGCGGTACAGCTCCAGGGTGGAGGACGGGTCACCGGTCTGCGCCTCGACGCTCAGCTCGGCCCACTCGGCGGGCTGCGGCAGCCAGGACGGCCCGCCGGCCACCGGTCCGAAGCCGTACGGGGCCTCGGTGCCGGACCACGGGATCGGGACGCGGCAGCCGTCGCGGTAGCCGTCCTGTCCGGCCTGGCGGAAGAAGGACGGGTCCTGGCGCACCTCGTCCGGCAGGTCGGTGACGTCGGGCAGGCCGAGCTCCTCGCCCTGGTACACGTAGGCGGAACCGGGCAGTGCGAGCATCAGCAGGGTGGCGGCGCGGGCCCTGCGCAGACCCAGTGCGCGGTCGCCGGCGGTGCGGATCTGGGTGCCGAGGCCCGGCTCGTTGGCGAAGCGGGTGGCGTGCCGGGTGACGTCGTGGTTGGACAGCACCCAGGTGGTGGGGGCGTCGACCGGGCGCATCGAGTCGAGCGAGAGGTCGATCACCTCGCGCAGCGCCGCCGCGTCCCAATCGGTGCCCAGGTACTGGAAGTTGAAGGCCTGGTGCAGCTCGTCGGGACGGACGTAGTTGGCGGTGCGCTGGACAGTCGGGGTCCAGGCCTCGGCGACACCGATCCGCTGGCCCGGGTACTCGTCGAGGATCTTGCGCCAGCTGCGGTAGATCTCGTGCACGCCGTCCTGGTCGAAGAAGGGCATGACGTCGTTGCCGAGCAGCTTGAGCTGGTCGCCGCCGCCGAGGTCGGGCAGGCCGGGGGCCTTGACCAGGCCGTGGGCGACGTCGATGCGGAAACCGTCCACGCCCATGTCGAGCCAGAAGCGCAGGATCGAGCGGAACTCGTCGGCGACGGCCGGGTTGTCCCAGTCGAAGTCGGGCTGCTCGGGGGCGAACAGGTGCAGGTACCAGTCGCCGGGGGTGCCGTCCGGGTTCTCGGTGCGGGTCCAGGCCGGGCCACCGAAGATGGACTCCCAGTCGTTGGGCGGCAGTTCGCCGTTCTCGCCCTTGCCGGGACGGAAGTGGTAGCGGTCGCGCAGCGGGGAGCCGGGGCCCTCGCGCAGGGCGCGCTGGAACCACTCGTGCTGGTCCGAGGAGTGGTTGGGGACGAGGTCGACGATGATCCGCAGCCCCAGCTGGTGGGCGTCCCGGATGAGGGCGTCGGCGTCCAGCAGGGTACCGAACATCGGGTCCACCGCGCGGTAGTCGGCGACGTCGTAGCCGGCGTCCGCCTGCGGCGAGGCGTAGAACGGCGAGAGCCAGACGGCGTCCACGCCGAGGTCGCGCAGGTAGGGCAGCCGGCTGCGGATGCCGGGCAGGTCGCCCATGCCGTCGCCGTTGGAGTCGGCGAAACTGCGCGGGTACACCTGGTAGATGACCGCGTCCCGCCACCAGCCTCTGGACGCGCCGCCCGTCACAGCAGCCGGGGCGTTCGCCTCGTGAGCGGTGTCGGCGACGGGCCGGGAGGCGTCGGCCAGGTTCTGGGTCATGGACGGTATCCCTCGGGGATCGGAGTTGCGGGGGGCCTTGCGCGGGAGGAGTTCCGCGTCGGGCGTCACGACTTGGAGGCGCCGGCGGTCAGGCCGGTGACCAGGTGGCGCTGCACCAGGTAGAAGAAGGCCGCGGACGGGATCGCGATCAGCACGGCGGTCGCGGCCATCAGGTTCCACTGGGCGTCGTGCTCGCTGACGAAGGTCTGCAGGCCCACGGCCAGCGTGTACTTGTCGGAGCTGAGCATGAACGTCGAGGCGAACGGCACCTCGGCCCAGTAGGTGAGGAAGGAGTAGAACGCGGCGACCGCCAGGCCCGGGCGGGCGAGCGGCAGCACCAGCCGCCAGAAGGTGCCGAACGGGCTGAGCCCGTCGACCCGGCCGGCCTCGTCGATCTCCACCGGGATGGTGTCGAAGTAGCCCTTCAGCAGCCAGGCGCAGTACGGCACGGTGGTGGTCGAGTAGACCAGGATCAGGCCGGTGTAGCTGTCCAGCAGGCCGAGTTCGGAGAGCATCGTGTACATCGGCACGATCAGCACCGCGATCGGGAACATCTGGGTGACCAGCAGCGACCACATCAGCGGCTTGTGCCCGGGGAACTTCATCCGGGACACGGCGTAGCCGGTGGTGGCGGCGACCAGGACGCCGAAGACGGTGGTGACGCCGGAGACCAGCAGGGCGTTGCCGAACCAGGTGAAGAAGTCGGTGTCGGACAGCACGTGCTGGTAGTTGGACAGCGTGAGCTTGTCGAGGATCTGGCCGGGGTGGAGGTAGTCGCTCTTGTCCGGGCCGAGCGAGACGAAGAGGATCCACCCGACCGGGAACAGGGCGATCAGGCTGGCCACGGTCAGGGTGCCGTGGGACAGCGTCCGGGCCAGCGGGCTGCTCTCGCCGCGGCGACGGACCTTGGCCGGCCGGGCGGCGGTCGGGGCCGCGCCCGCCGCGGGGGCCGGGCGTTCGGTGGTGGTGCTCATCGGGGTTACCTGCCTTCGTGGGTCAACTGGGTCCGGGGCCTCAGCCGTTGGCCTGCTCGTTGCGGGCGAGCCAACGCCGGTAGAAGGCGGTGAAGACGATCAGGATGGACAGCAGGATCACGCCGTAGGCGGCGGACTGCGCGTAGTCCCGGGGGATCTGGCCGAAGCCGAGGCGGTAGGCCCAGGTGACCAGCAGCTGGGCGTCGGGCGCGCCGGTGCCGAACAGCAGGAAGATGACGTTGAACTGGTTGAACGTCCAGATCACGCCGAGCAGGACGACGGTGGAGGAGACGGAGCGCAGCCCGGGCAGGGTGACGAACCGGAAGCGCTGCCAGGGGGTGGCGCCGTCCATCTCGGCGGCCTCGTACAGCTCGGCCGGGATCGCCTGCAGGCCGCCGAGCAGCGAGATCATCATGAACGGCACGCCGGCCCAGGTGTTCACCAGGATCGCGGCCGCCTTCTGCGCCCACGGCTCGGTCAGCCAGCCGGGCTCGGGCAGGTGCAGGGCGGAGAGGATGCCGTTGACGACGCCGCCGTCGGCGAGCATCAGGCGCCAGGAGAAGACGGTGACGAAGGTGGGTACGGCCCAGGGCAGGATGAGCAGCATCCGGTAGACGGCACGCCCGCGCAGTTTCTTGTTGAGCAGCAGGGCGAGGCCGAGGCCGAGGGTGTAGTGCAGGAAGACGCAGCCGGCCGTCCAGGCGATGGTCCAGACGAAGTGCGACCAGAAGCGGTCGTACGAGCCGGGGCCCCAGAGGATGTCGGCGTAGTTGTGGAAGCCGACGAACTCGTAGCTGGCCGGGATCTGGTTGACGCCGATCGTGCGGGCGACGTTGAGGCTGTTGGCGTCGGTGAGGGTGAGCCAGATGCCCTGGACGAGCGGGTAGATCACCAGCGCGCCGAGCACCAACACGACCGGGGCGATCATCGCGTAGGCATACCAGTGCTTGGCGTAGGAGCGCTTGACTCGTTCCAGCAGGCCCGGACGCTGCTCGCGCTCCCGGCTGCCCTTGCCGGTGGCGCCCTGCACGGCGACTGACATCGTTTGCACCTTCTCGGAGGGGGTTCTCGGGCTCCGGGGAGTCCTCGGGGGAGCCGACGGCCCGGCCGCCGGGGCGACCGACGGCGGCGGACAGATGACAGGCGACAGATGACAGATGATGAAATCTGTCATCTGTTATCTGTTCGCCGTCATCCGTCCATCCGTCGTCGGTCAGCCGGCAGGCCGGGCCCGGGGACTACTTGGCGAAGCCCGGCAGGAGCTTGGCGTAGTCGGTGGCGACGGTGTTCAGCGCGTCCTGGGTGCCGGTGCCCTGGACGGCCTTGCCCAGGTTGGTGCCGAGCGAGGCGAACAGCGAGCTGTACTCGGGCAGTTCGGGGCGCGGCTTGGCGCTGCTCAGGATGGACTGGAAGCCGGCGATGCCCGGGTCGGCCTTGACGTCGGCGGTGAAGGCGTCGGAGCGGGTGGGCAGGGTGGAGTTCTTCTGCGCGATGAACGCCTGGCTCTCGGCCGAGGTCATGAATGCGGCGAACTTCTCGGCGGCGGCCTTGTGGGACTTGTCGGCGCCGGCGTAGACGGAGATGTTGTGGCCGCCGGTGGGGGCGCCGGCCTTGCCGCCGGAGCCGGCCGGGACGGCGGCGATGCCGAGGTTGCCCTTGTCGGCGAAGGCCGAGCCCTTGTAGATGTTGGTGATCTCCCAGGGGCCCTGGATGATCGCCGCGACCTTGCCGCTGTTGAAGGCGTCCATCATGTGGGCGTAGGCGTCGGTGGTGACGTCGGCCTTGGCGGTGCCGGGCGAGGTGAACATCGTCTTGTAGGTCTCGACGGCCTTGACGGCCTCCGGCGAGGTGACGGTGATCTTCTTGCCGGCGGCGTCGACGGTGTCGGTGCCCTCGCCGAACAGGAACGGCATCGCGTAGTAGCCGTCGGCGGCCTTCAGCCAGAAGCCGTCCACGCCGGCCTTGTCCTTGACGGCGGCGGCGTCGGCCTTCAGCTCGTCCCAGGTCTTCGGGGCGTCGGTGATGCCGGCCTTGGCGAACAGCTCCTTGTTGTAGAGCAGGCCGAGGGTGTCGGTCACCAGCGGGACGCCGTACAGCTTGCCCTCGTACTTGGCCTGCTGGATCAGGCTCGGCTGGAAGGCGGAGGTGTCGGCGGCGGCCGGGGTGCCGTCCAGCGGCTCCAGGTAGCCGGCCTTGGCGAAGGCGGCGGTCCAGCCGACCTCGGAGCGGAACACGTCCGGAGCGCCCTTGGCCCCCATGGCGGTCTGCAGCTTGTTCTGCGCCTGGTCGAACGGGACGTTGACGAAGTCGACCTTGATGTTCGGGTTGGCGGCCTCGAACTTCTTGACGAGCTCCTGGTAGTTCGGTGCCTCGTTGGTGGCGTTCGAAGTGTCCCAGTACGTGAGGGTGACCGGCCCGTCGGCCTTGCCGTCCGAGCTGGAGCCGCTGCTGCCACAGGCAGCCATCGAGACCGCGAGGGCCACAACGAGGGCAGAGGCCGCGATGCCACGCCGCATGAGAACTCCTTGGGAGGGTGGGGGTGCCCGAGATGTTCGGAGACAGGCGCATAATGGCTGCCTCGTGCCGACCGCACCGTTGCTGCCGTCGGGCTCGGGAAGGAAGTTAACAGCGGTGAAAGATCGACGGAAAGTCCTTGCAGCAAGTTTCTGCAAGAAACGGGGATCGTTACATCCGCGTGTCCTGGACGTTGCCACTCGGTAGTTGACGCCGGCGCCGATTGCCCGGGTACGTCCGATTCGCCCGTCCCCCGGGCGGCCGGACAGACCACCCTGCGTGGCCGAAAGCTGCCTGCAGCAGACTGGGCGCATGCGCATCAGAGCCGTCACCAGGGACGAACTTCCGCTGCTGGCCGAGCTGGAACGGGCCGCCGGCGCGCCCTTCGCCGAGATCGGCATGCCGGAGATCGCCGAGGACGAGCCCCCGGCCCCCGGGGAGCTGGCGCACTACCTGGAACGGGGCGTCGCCCTGGTCGCCGAAGCCCCCGACGGAGCGATCGCCGGCTATCTGCTGGCCGAACCGGTGGACGGCGCGCTGCACGTCGAACAGGTCTCCGTGCACCCCGACCACGCCCGCCGGGGCATCGGCCGGGCGCTGATCGAGCACCTGGCCGGGACCACCGACGCCCCCGCGCTCACCCTCACCACCTTCGCCGAGGTCCCCTGGAACGCGCCCTACTACGAGCGCTGCGGCTTCCGCGCGCTGGCCGGGGACGAGCTCACCCCCGGTCTGCGCGAGATCCGCCGCCGGGAGGCCGAGCACGGCCTGGACCGCTGGCCCCGGCTCTGCATGCGCCGCGACCTCCGGCCGTGACCTGCAGAGACCCGGCCCACCGGGCCACCACCCGCTAGAGCCACGACCCGCTAGGGCCACGACCCGCTAGTTGGTTCCCAGCCGCAGCACGGTGGTCGAGCGGAACTCCTCCCCCGGCCGCAGCACCGTGCTCGGGAAGGCCGGGTGGTGCGGGGCGTCCGGAAAGTGCTGGGTCTCCAGCGCGATCCCGGCGAACGGGCCGTACGGAACGCCGCTCGTGCCGGTGACCGCGCCCTGGAACTTGTTCGCCGTGTAGACCTGGATGCCCGGCTCGGTGGTCAGCACCTCCAGGGTGCGGCCGCTGACCGGGTCCTCCAGCAGCGCCGCCCGCGCCGGGCTGCCGTCCGCCGGCCGGGCGCGCAGTACCCAGTTGTGGTCGTAGCCGCCGGGCCCGACCAGCTGCGGGTGCCGGTCGTGCACCGACTTGCCGATCGGCGTGGCCACCGTGAAGTCGAACGGCGTGCCGGCCACCGGCTCGGTCCGCCCGTACGGGATCTGCCGCTCGTCGGCCGGGGTGTACTCGTCGGCGTCCAGGGTGAGCAGGTGGCCGAGGACGTCGCCG
Source organism: Streptomyces sp. 1114.5 (assembly GCF_003635085.1). Lineage (NCBI taxonomy): Bacteria > Bacillati > Actinomycetota > Actinomycetes > Kitasatosporales > Streptomycetaceae > Streptomyces > Streptomyces sp. 1114.5. The sequence continues at coordinate 1,324,222 of NZ_RBXE01000002.1, read as the reverse complement.
CTGCCTTCACCCGCAAGGTTGATGTACGCGTGGTTGGTCAGGTTGACGACGGTCGGCTTGGTGGTGACGGCGTGGTAGCCGATCACCAGCTCGCCCGCCGCGTCCAGCATGTAGTCGACGGTGACGTCCAGCGCGCCCGGGAAGCCCTGGTCCCCGTCCGGGCTGTGCAGCCGCAGCCGCACCCCGCCCTCGACCGGCTCCGCCGCCCACATCCGGTGCGCGAAACCGTCCGGCCCGCCGTGCAGCGTCATGCCGCCGCCGGTGGAGGCCAGCTGGTGCTCCACCCCGTCGATGGTGACGGAGGAGCGGTCGATCCGATTGGCGTACCGGCCCACCACCGTGCCGTAGTGCCGGGCCGGGCCCAGGATCTGCGCCAACTCGTCCGTCGCCAGCAGCAGTTGGGCGGAGCGCCCGGAACGGTCGGGGGCGCTAAGGGTGTGCAGGGTGGCGCCCAGGGTGAGCACGCTCGCCTCGTACGGGCCGGCCGTGAGCGTCCAGCGCCCGATCGCGGCGCCCGCCCCCGAGCGGTCGAGGGGTTCGTGCCGCACGCTGGTGGCCTCACTCGCCATGGCCTGCTCCTCACTGGCGTCGGCCGCGCACCGCGACCGCCCGGTTCCTGGTCCGTCGGGGGCTCGCCGTGCCGCCCCGTGTCCGTCAGCCTAACGACGGCGCCGCCGTACGAGCGCCGCCGTACGAGCGCCGCCGCCGCACGGTGCAGCGCGCCCGTACGCAGCGCCGCCCCCGTACGGAACGCCGCCCCTACTCCTCCCCGTCCTCCTCCGCCCGGCTCGCCTCCCGCTGCTTCGCCGGCAGCCCGAGCGCCGAGGCCAGCCCGTCCGGCCCGCTGCCCGCCTTGCGGTAGACGGCGGCCAGCCGCCGGTTGACCAGGCTGATGTGCACTCCCAGCTCGTCGGCGATCCGCTGCGGCGGCACGCCCTGCACCGCCCGCTTGGCGACCTCCAACTCCGGCCCGCTGAGGCTCTCCAGCGTGTCACCGAAGTCGCGCAGCCCGAGCCGGTTGGGCCGCAGGCCGTAGTTGGCCAGCTCGCGCCGCGCCCGGTCGACCAGGCCCTCCGCCGAGCAGTGCTGGGCCAGCTCGATGCCCTGGTACAGGTGCTCCTGGGCGTCCTCCAGCCGCCCGACCCGGCGCAGCGCGGCACCGAGGTCGACCAGCGCGACGGCGTGCTCGTACCCCGCCGGGGACTGCCCGAGGTGCTGCACGGCCTGCTCCAGCAGCTCGACCGCCTGCTGCCCGTCCTCGACCTGTGCCCGCAGCCGCAGCGCGCTGCCGATCGCCGAGGCGATGCCGAAGGTGTGCGCGTCCCGGACGGCCTTGAGGGCGTGCTCGCGGGCGCGCTCCGGCTCGTCGTCGGCGAGGGCGACGGCGAGGTGGCCGGCCCAGGGCGCCCAGACGGTGTTGCGCCAGCCGCGGATCTCCAGCTGAGCGCCGGCCTCGGTGAGCGCAGCGGCCGCGCCCGCGTACCGCTCCTTGGCGACGAGCAGCTTGCCGTACAGCGAGGCGGCGTCCGGCAGCACCATCGCGGTCGCGTGGTACGGCGGGTGGAAGCCGAAGTCGTTGGCCAGCTCCCAGGCCTCCTCGACCCGGCCGCGGGCGATGAGGGTGTCCACCAGCACACCGACCGCGTCCCAGGCCAGCGGCAACCGCGCCCCGATCCGCTCGGAGATCCGGTACGCGCGGCGCAGGAAGTCCTCGGCCTCGGCGAGCAGGCCGCGGCGGAACCGGGCCAGGCCCATCAGGAAGTACGCGAAGCCCCGGTGGGCGCCGCTCCAACCGGCCAGCTCGAACTGGATGATGGCGTCCGCGGCCAGCCGTTCGGCCTGCGCGATGCGGTCGTTGTAGATGTACGTCAGGCTGAGCATCGAGGGCAGTTCGAAGCCCCAGGTGGTGTCGGTCCAGCCGAGGCCCTTGGGCAGCCGACCGCCGTCGAGGACCTCGTCGGCGAGCGCCAGCGCCTCGGTGGAGGCGTCGCCGCGCAGGGTGAGGTCCCAGGCGCGCATGGCGAGCACGGCGCGGTCGGCGGCTTCCCGGCCGGTCAGGCTGCGGCACATCTCGCCGAGCCGGGCGGAGCGTCCGGGGCCGTCCTCCTCGGACTTGCGGAAGGCGTGCCACATGAACGAGGCGGCCTGGAGCCGCTGCCGTCCGGCCGGGTCGGCGGTCTGTTCGGCCTCGTCCTGGCAGACCAGGGCGGCCTCGCCCAGTTCGCCGCTGTGGGCGAGCACTTCGGAGAGCCGGAAGGTGGCGTCAACCCGCAGTTCGGGGCGGAGGGGTCCCTCGTCCGGGTCGAGTGCGAGCTTGAGCTGGTTGACGGTGGCGACGGGGTCGGTGAGCAGTGCGGAGCATCCGAGTTCGTACATCACCTCGGCCTTGATGTCGTCGGCGGGCGGCTCTTCGAGCGCGCGGTGCAGGCAGCGCTGGGCGGCTTCGGGGGCGCCGATGAGCTGGTGTTCGACGGCGGCGCGGCGCAGTTTCTTGACGATCCGGTCGTCGCCCTCGCCGGAGTGGGTCTCGACCAGGTGGCGGGAGGCGGCCAGCAGGCCGAGTCCGGCGTTCTCGATCTCGACGGCGGCGATGCCGTGCATGCCGAGGCGGGTGGCGTCCGGCATGGTGTTGTAGATGGAGCTGCCGATCAGCGGGTGGACGAACTCCAGGTTCCCGTTGGGGGCCTGGGTGAGCACGCGTTGCTTGCGCAGCTGCTTGATGGACTCCCGGGCGGCTTCGCTGCTCTGGGTGGAGATCCGGGTGGCGAGGTCGATCCGGATGTCGGTGCCCAGCATGGCGCAGGCCCAGGCGAAGCGCAGGGTGCTGGCGCCGAGCTGGTCCAGCCAGCTCTTGAGGGTCATCCCGGTGGCGTCGACGGCGAGTTCGCGCAGCTGCCGGGAGTTCTCCTCGACCGGTTCGAGCTCCTGGTCGCGGACCTGGTCGAGCAGGCGGCCGGCCTCGAAGGGGTTGCCGTTGACGACGTTCCAGAACTCGTAGCAGAAGGCGTCCTCGGCCTTGTCGCCGAGTTCGGCGCGGATCATGTCGGTGACGGAGCTCAGGTTGAGCCGGTTGAGCTCGTGCTTGCGGCCCTTGAGCGCGAGGACGTCCCTGCGCAGGCGGTGGGTCTCGGCGGGCCAGTCGCTCTCGTCGTCGCGGAAGGCGAAGACGAGCAGCACGGGGAGCATGTCGGAGCGGACGGCGAACTTGGCGAGCCAGGACAGGGATTCGGCGTCGGCCCAGTGCAGGTCGTCGACGATCATCACCATCGGTGCGCGGCGCGGTGCCAGCTGGGTGAGGACGTAGTCGAGGCCGTCGCGCACGCCCTGCGGGTCGAGGCGGCGGGCGCCGGCCTTGGGCTGCTTGAGGCCCATGGCCGGTCCGACGACCTCCTCCCAGGTGCCCATGACCTGGTGGAACTCGTCCGGCTTGAGGTTGCTGAGCACCGGCTGGAGCAGCTGGCGCAGGACGTGGTAGGGCTCCTTGAACTGCCGTTCGCCGCCTCGGGCGAACAGCACGGTGGCGCCCTCGCGGACCTTGGCGATCCGTCGGACCTCGTGCAGCAGGCTGGTCTTGCCGATGCCGGGGCGGCCGGAGAAGGTGAGGAGGTCACCGATCTCGGTGCCGCCGGCGGCGAATTCGCGGCACAGCCGGTCGACGGCGGTCTCCACCTACCGCAGTTCGGCGTCGCGGTCGCGCAGCCGGATCCGGGGCGCGGTGGCGTCGCCCTCTCGGCCGGAACCGAGTCCTGCCCGAAGTTCGTTCTGCTGCTCGGTCACCGTCGCGCCTCCGCCTCGCCTGATTCGCGTCACAGCTCCATCACTGTGTGGGGCCGAGGTTAGCGCTGTGCGGGCCCTCCCGTGCGGCATTCGTGCAGGCTGGGGCGGACGGTGAGGGTTCGGACGGTTTGCCAAGGGCAATTGCCCTATATCCCTAACGTCCGATCATTGCATCCGATACCCTACGGCCCTCAGACGCAGATGATCTTGCGAATACTCACCCTCATCATCTCAGCACCGCCGCGTCAACTCCCCCCACAATCAGTGCTCGAACCACAAGCGCCCCCGCCCTCCGCTGCACCGGGAGTCCGATGTCTGACGACACCTCACTTCAGATCCCGTTCCCGCACCGCCGCAGTCCGCACGGCACGTACGCCACCGCACGGCACCGCGACTGGCTGATCCGCCATCCGCTGCTCCAAGACGCCGACCACCCCGGTTACGCGCACTGGGAGGTGGTGGACCTCGCCGCGCTCGGCTACCCGGACGCCGGACCGGACGAGCTCGCCCTGGCTGCCGACCTGATGGGCTTCTACTTCCTCTTCGACGACCAGTTCGACGGCCCGCTCGGCCGCCGCCCCTCCGAGGTCGCCCCGATCTGCGAACGCCTGATCGCCGTCCTGCACGGCGCCCGCCCCGACCGGGGCTCCCCGGTCGAGACCGCCTTCGCCGACCTCTGGAACCGCAGCGCGCACGGCATGGCCGCGCGCTGGCAGGCGCGCGCGGCCTACAACTGGGAGTACTACCTGGCCAGTCACCCCGCCGAGGCGGCCGGCCGAATCTCCACCCGGCCCCCCGACCGGGACGGCTACCTCGAACTCAGACGGGGCACCGCGGCGATGGAGACCATCTTCGACATGGTCGAACGACTGGGTCAGTTCGAGGTCCCCGCCGCCGTCCTGCACCACCCGGTGCTGCGTCAACTCCGCCAGCTGGCGGCCGACATACCGTCACTGAGCAACGACGTGCGGTCCTACCCGCTGGAGGCGCCGCGCGGGGACGTCAACAACCTGGTGATGATCGTCCAGCGCGAGCGCCGCTGCACGGCCGAGGAGGCCTGCGCCGCGGTCATCGCGGAGGCCCAGCTGATGGTCGAGCGCTGCTCCGAATTGCACGGCCGACTCCCCGACGTCTACCGGGAGTTGGGCCTGTCACGGATCGAACGCACGATCGCCCAGCGGTACGCGGACGGGCTGCTCACCTGGCTGGCCGGCTACCTCAGCTGGGAGGCGCGCACCGGCCGCTACCACTCCGTCTGACGTCCGCCGCCCCCAGCTCTCAGCCCTCCGCCCGGCGCGCGGGGCCGGCCGGAACGCCGGAAACGACCGGCCCGCCGGGAGCGAGCGGAACGCGCACCCTCCGTACGGGCCGGACGTACGGACCGTAGCCGCGCGCGCGTCCGACGGCTATCGTGCTCGACGGCGGACGCCCCGACCGGGAGTCCGACCCTGTGCGTGTCCAGCCCCTCCCGCCGGGCCGCCCCCGACCGGGCGGTCCGGCGCGCCGTCTCCGGCCCTCCCGCCGGACGGCGCCCGACGACGCGAGGAGACACCAAGAGCATGACGGTCTACCAGCCCCCCGGCGCGCCCGGCAGCATCGTCGCCTACCGCTCCCGGTACGAGCACTGGATAGCCGGCGGATGGACGCCCCCGGTGCGCGGCGAGTACTTCGGCAACCCGACGCCGGTCACCGGCGAGGTGTTCACCGAGGTCGCCCGCGGCACCGCCGAGGACATCGAGGCCGCCCTGGACGCGGCCCACGCCGCCGCCCCCGCCTGGGGCCGTACCCCGGCCGCCGAGCGGGCCCAGGTGCTGCTGCGCATCGCCGACCGGATCGAGGCCAACCTGGAGCAGCTGGCCGTCGCGGAGAGCTGGGAGAACGGCAAGCCGGTGCGCGAGACGCTGGCCGCCGACCTCCCGCTGGCCGTGGACCACCTGCGGTACTTCGCCGGTGCGCTGCGCGCCCAGGAGGGCGGCCTCTCCCAGCTGGACGAGGACACCGTGGCCTACCACTTCCACGAGCCGCTGGGCGTGGTCGGCCAGATCATCCCGTGGAACTTCCCGATCCTGATGGCGATCTGGAAGCTCGCCCCGGCGCTCGCGGCCGGCAACGCGGTGGTGCTCAAGCCCGCCGAGCAGACCCCGGCCTCGGTGCTGCTGCTCGCCGAACTGACCGCCGACCTGCTGCCGCCCGGTGTGCTCAACATCGTCACCGGCTTCGGCGAGGAGGCGGGCGCCCCGCTCTCCGCCAGCCCGCGGATCCGCAAGCTCGCCTTCACCGGCGAGACCGGCACCGGCCGGCTGATCGCCCGCGCGGCGGCCGACAACCTGATCCCGGTCACCCTGGAGCTCGGCGGCAAGAGCCCCAACCTGTTCTTCGCGGACGTCGCCGACGCCTCGGACGCCTTCTACGACAAGGCCGTCGAGGGTTTCGCGATGTTCGCCCTCAACCAGGGCGAGGTCTGCACCTGCCCCAGCCGGGCGCTGATCGACTCCGCGATCTACGAGCGGCTGCTCGGCGACGGCCTGGAGCGGGTCCGCGCGATGCGCCAGGGCAACCCGCTGGACACCGAGACCCAGGTCGGCGCGCAGGCCAGTGTCGAACAGCTGAAGAAGATCCTCTCCTACTTCGAGATCGGCCGGGCCGAGGGCGCCAGGGTGCTCACCGGCGGCGAGCGCGCCGACCTCGGCGGCTCCCTGGCCGACGGGTACTACGTGACGCCGACCGTCTTCGAGGGCGACAACGCGATGCGGGTCTTCCAGGAGGAGATCTTCGGACCGGTGGTCTCGGTGACCCGCTTCGACGGCTTCGACCAGGCCGTCTCCCTCGCCAACGACACCCAGTACGGGCTCGGCGCCGGCGTGTGGACCCGCGACCTCAACACCGCCCACCGGGCCGGGCGCGCCATCCAGGCGGGCCGGGTCTGGACCAACTGCTACCACGCCTACCCGGCCCATGCGGCCTTCGGCGGCTACAAGAACTCCGGCATCGGGCGGGAGAACCACAAGGCCCTGCTGGAGCACTACCAGCAGACCAAGAACCTGCTGGTCAGCTACTCCCCCGACGCGGTCGGCTTCTTCTAGGGCGGGTTCCCCCGCAGAGGGCGGCGGGCCCCCGAACGGGTCAGGTCCCCCCGAACAGAGCGGGTTCCCCCGAAAGTGTGAAGCGGGAGACCGGTTCCGGTCTCCCGCTTCACCGCCACTCCCCGCGGCGGGCATGAGAGCAAAACGGCTTTTTCGGGATCTAAGCACATGAATCCTGCTATTTATCCCGACGCGCCGTCGACATTCCCGGACGAACCCCGCGAACGCCTTAGAACAGGACTCCCCGAACCCCCTCATCACCAGGAGTCCCGCATGACCATCGCCGTCTCCAAGCTCTCCGACCCGGCGGTCCGCGCCTTCGTCACCGCGATCAACGCGGGCGACCGCCAGGCCTTCGACGCGACCCTCACCCCCGGCGCGACCATGTCCGACGACGGCTCCGACCGCGACCTGGCGGACTGGACGGAGCGTGAGATCTTCGGCGCCGGCGGCCGGATGGCCGTCCAGACCGAGTCGGACGGCGGCCACGCCCTGATCGCCAACTTCACCAACGACACCTGGGGTGAGATGCGCACCGCCTGGCGTTTCACCGTCGACGGCGGGAAGATCAGCCGCTTCGAGACCGGCCAGGCGTAGGGCCCGCCAGACGTAGGGCCCGCCAGACGTAGGGCCGTCCAGGCGCACGACCGGCCAGGCGTACGGCCCGGCCAGTGGACCTTGCCGGACAGGCCCTTGCGCCCGCGACTCAGGACAGCCCCAGGCACCCCCGCACCGCGCGGATCAGGTTCCGTGAACGGACGTCCCCGGTCACGCCCGGCTGCATGCCGTTGGTGACGTAGCCGAAGCCCAGCCCCAGCTCCGGGTCGGCGAAGCCCAGCGAGCCGCCCCGGCCGGGGTGGCCGAAGCTCGCCGGGGAGGCCATCGGCGCGGTCGGGCCGTGCCGCCAGAAGCCCAGGCCGAAGGTGGAGTTGACGATCAGCACCCGGTCCGGCCCGCTGACCGCCGGTTCGACCGCACGGGCCAGCACCTCGGGCCCCAGTAGTGGCGGCAGCAGCACGCCGGAGCCGTCGGGACGGTCCGCCGCCCCGATCAGCGCCGCGTAGAAGCGGGCCAGCGAGCGGGCGGTGCCGATGCCGCCGCCGCCGGGGATCTCGGCGGCCTGCACCGCCGGATCGTTCATGTCCACCCCGGGGCGCACCGAGGCGAAGGCCCGCGCGGTCAGCGAGGTCGGATCCTGGTAGGCGTCCCGGACGGACTGCTTGGGCCGCAGCCGCAGCCCGCTCGGGCCGGTCCGGGCCGCCTCCGGGGCGGGCAGGTCGACCAGCTTGCCGACTCGCGGTGCGGCCCCGGCCGGCAGCCCGATCCACAGGTCCAGCCCGAGCGGCCGGGCGACCTCCTCGGCGAAGTACTGTCCGATCGTCCGACCGGTCACCCGCCGCACCACCTCGCCGACCAACCAGCCGAAGGTGTACGGGTGGTAGCCGTGCGCCGTCCCCGGCTCCCAGGCGGGGGCCTGGGCGGCCACCGCGGCGACCGCGCGCTCCCAGGTGAGCACGTCCTCCAGCCGCAGCGGCACGTCCAGCGCGGGCACCCCGGCCTCGTGCGAGAGCAGCCAGCGCACCGGCACCCCACCCTTGCCCTGCGCGGCGAACTCCGGCCAGTACGAGGCCACCGGCGCGTCCAGGTCGAGCAGGCCGCGCTCGACGGCCAGCAGCGCGGCGGTCGCGGTCATCCCCTTGGTCGCCGAGCGCAGCACCTGCGCGGTGTCCGCCGTCCACGGCACCGCCGGCGCGGGCCGCCCACCCACCTCGGGCCGGGCGTCACCGCCCCACAGGTCGACCACCTTGCGGCCGCGCACGTACAGTGCGAAGGCCGCGCCGAGCTCGCCGTACTCCGCGAAGTTCCGTGCGAACGCCGCTCGCACGGGCTCGAACCCCTCGGCCGTCTCGCCCCAGATCTCCACCACCGCGCGCCGCCTCCAGCCGTCCTGACCGTCATCGTCCGTCGTAGTCCGCCCATTGTTCGAAAGTTCGTGGGAATCCGTTCGAGCCGGGCCCCGAAACCCTAACCTGTCCCCCATGGCCAACCCTGCCGAAGAACTGCTGGACGTCGTCGACGAGCACGACCGGGTGATCGGGACCGCCCTGCGCGGAGAGGTCTACCGGCGCGGTCTGATCCACCGCTGTGTCTTCATCCTGGTCCGCGACCCGGCCGGGCGGATCTTCGTCCACCGCCGCACCGACACCAAGCTGTTCGCCCCCGGCGCCCACGACATGTTCGTCGGCGGCGTGGTCGGCTCCGGCGAGAGCTACGCCGAGGCCGCCGTCCGTGAGGCCGAGGAGGAGCTCGGCGTCCACGGCATCGTCCCGCGCCCGCTGTTCAAGTTCCTCTTCCGGGAGCCCGACGGCGGCAAGCTCGCCTGGTGGTGCGACACGTACGAGGCGGAGTGGGACGGCCCGGTCTCCCCGCAGGAGTCCGAGGTCGCCTGGCACGCCTGGCTCACCCCCGACGAACTCGCCGACCGCCTCACCCGCGACACCTTCGTCCCCGACGGCCTCGACGCCTACCGCCGCTACCTGGACTTCCGGGCCGCGTAGGGCGCGCCTTGTGGATCTTGTCGGATCAGGCCGCATGGGCCGCCGGACGACCGCCGGATAGGGTGGCGCGCATGGCCTCCCGCACGCCGTCCCCGACGGCCGACCGCGCAGCACGGACCTCCGCACCCGGCCGGGCGGCGGCCGGTGAGCGGCCGCGCCGCCGGCTGAGCGTGGACGAACGCCGGGAGCAGCTGATCGCGGTCGCCCTGGAGCTGTTCAGCCGGCGCCCGCCGGAGGAGGTGTCGATCGACGACATCGCCGCCGCCGCGGGCGCCTCCCGGCCGCTCGTCTACCACTACTTCCCCGGCAAGCAGGCACTGTACGAGGAGTCGCTGCGCCGGGCCGGGCAGGAGCTGTCGGCCCGCTTCGAGGAGCCCATGGAGGGGCCGCTCTCGGAGCGGCTGTACCGGGTGATGGGCCGCTACCTGGACTTCGTGCAGAGCCACGGCCCCGGCTTCGCCGCGCTGCTGCGGGGCGGCACGGTGGCGGCCAGCGCGGACACCTCGGCGGTGATCGACGACGTGCGCCGGGCCGCCCAGGAACAGATCCTGGCCCATCTGGCCGTCCCCTCGCCCAGCCCCGGACTGCGGCTGACCGTCCGGGCCTGGATCGCCAACGCCGAGATCACCTCGCTGGAGTGGCTGGGCGAGCGCTCGGTGCCGCTGGAGGAGCTGCAGCTGCACCTGGTGCAGGAGTTCGTCGCGGCGCTCACCCTCACCGCCGCCCGGGAGCCGGCGCTCGCGGTCGAACTGGCCTCCTTCCTCGCGGACGAGCACCCGCAGGGACCGACCGGTCGCCTGGTTCGGGACCTCGCCGGGCTGTTCGCCGTCCCGGGGATCCTCGACGCGGTCACCGCGCTCGGCACCGGGTCCCCGGACGAACCGACGCCGTAAGCGTTGCGCACGGCAGCGCTCCCGCTCCCGGTGGTGGTCACGACGAGGGGCGGCCCGATCGTCCGAGTGATCATCGAATGATCCTTCGGTTCGGTCAGGACGGTGGCCTCTGATAGGAATGGGCGGGGATCTGACGGCGCGCCGCCACGGCACGCCCGACCCCACCCGAACCACCGAACCACCGATCGCAGACGGAGCAGAGCGGGGGGCTCACCAGTTGACCCAGGACGTCCAGTTCAGTGCGGAGGCCAACCCCTTCGCGGCAGCCGAGCAGGTCTGTGCGACCCTCGGCACGCTCACCGACGCCCTCTTCGACGAGCACACCTCGCGCCACCCGGCGGCCACGCTGAGCGCCGTGCGCCCGGCCGGCCACCCCGCCGCCGAGGCGCTGTTCGGCCTGCCGCTGGCACCCAACGGGCCGGTGCACGCCGCGCTCGACCGGCTCGGCACGGTGATCACCGCCGGCACCGCACGACCGGGCACCGGCGCGCCGCTCGCCGACCGGGTGATCACCGCCCTGCAGGCCCGTTACGGCGGCGGAGCCGTGCGCGGGGCCATCGCCGACCGGGGCACCACCTCGGCCGCACTGTTCCAGCTGCCGGTCACCGGCGAGTTCGCCGACGCCAAGCTGCGCCCGCCGTTCGCCCCCGCGCTGGCCGCGCTGGCTGCCGGGCAGCAGACCCGGCAGCCGGTCGAACTGCCCACCGGCGCGGGCGCCGAGGTCCGACTGGTCGTCCCGACCGGCTTCCACCCGCTGACCTCTCCGGGCGGGCCCCCGGGAGTCTCCGCCCGTACGGTGCCCGCGCTGCGCACCGGGGCCGAGCAGCCCGGCGCGGGCCGGACCGACGAGGTCCGGACCGACGGGGCCGTCCCCGCCACGGTGGCGGCGGCCGAGGAGCTGACCGGACACCTGGCCGAGGTCGCCGAGGAGCTGTTCAGCGGCACCGGCCGCGAACCGCGCCGCGACTTCGCGGTGATCTCCGCCACCCTGGCCGACCTGATCCACGACGCGGGCGTCGTGTACGCGGGCGTCTGCGCGCTGGAACGGGACGGCCGTACCTCGGACGCCGCCCTCGTCGTCTCGCTCGCCCGGCACCCGCTGCCGATCACCGCGCTCGCCACCGAGCTGGCCACCGTCCGACGGCACGCCGAGGTGTGGACGGTCCTGCTGCCGGCGGGCCCCGCCGCCGTCCTGGTCGAAGGACGGACCGTCCCGGTGCCCGGGCCGCTGGCCGCCGACGGACAGCGACGCTGGGTCGTCACCTCGGCCGTCCAGGCGTTCGTCCCGCTGCCGGATGGCGGGACGGTGCTCTGCGCGCAGCTGTCCACGGCACGGCCGGAGGACTGGGAGCTCTACACCGAGGCGTTCGCGGAGCTGCTGAAGAGCATCCAGTTCGGGTGGGACGGCGAGCCCGCCCCGGCTCCGAGCTTCACTTCCGTTCCCGCTGCCGCCTCCGTGCCCGTCGAGGCGGTCTCCGAGCGGGCGACTGCGGAGGAGGAGGCGGTGGAAGCGACGGAGGAGGAGCCGGACGAGCTGCCGGTGCACCTGCGCGGCACGCCGGTACGGGTACCGCCCGCGGACTTCAACCCGTTCGCCCCGGTCTCCGACGAGCCCGCCGCCGAGGCCGTGGCGACCGAGCAGGACGCCCCGCGCAAGGGCACCCCGGTGATGATCCCGCCGCCGGACTTCAACCCCTTCGCCATGCCGAACCTCCCGTCCACGCCGACCGAGCAGCCGCACCCGGCGCCCGCGGCCGCCGACCCCTTCGGCACCACGGTTTCGGCCGAGCAGAAGAACGACCCGTTCGGCACCACCCTCGCCCAGGGCCCCGCCGTCCCTCCGCCGCCCTCGACCCCGCCGGTCGTTCCGGCCCCGACTCCGGCGCCCGCTGCGGACGAGGAGGCGCCCCCGCGCAAGGGCACCCCGGTGATGATCCCGCCGCCGGACTTCAACCCCTTCGCCATGCCGAACCTCCCGTCCACGCCGGCGGAGGAGCCCCAGGCCGCGGCCGAGGCGGAGCCGGCACCGGAGCACCGCCCGTTCGGGTAACAGATGGCAGGTAACAGGTAACAGATTTCAGATTTTGTTCGCTGAAATCTGAAATCTGTTACCTGAAATCTGTCGGCTGAAATCTGTCAGCCGTTACCCGTTACCTGGTCAGCCACCCGCCGCCGCACCCCGGAACTCCCGGGTGATCCGCCGGGTGGACGGCACCCGTGTCCCCGGCGCCAACTCCCCTGCCGCGCTGCGCCGTCGGAGCTCGGCCGCGATCCGCTCCGAGGCAGTCCCGCTCTCAGCCACCGGCCACCACCGTCTCCGCCCGACCCCCAACTTCGCCCGGCGACAAGCCCGATGGAGCGGTCATCGCCAACCACCCGGCGCACCGGCCGAGTTCACCCTCAGCTCGCGCGCCGAGCCAGGTGCACCACGTCCGGCACCCCGCGCGACACCGGGATCTCGTGCGTCGCCACGTCCGAGAACCCGGCTGCCCGCAGCGCTTCCTCGAAGGCCGACGACGGCTGCGCGCTCCACACCGCCAGCACCCCGCCCGGCCGCAGCCGGTGCCAGAGCACCGCGAGCCCGTCCGCGCCGTACAGCCCGTTGTTGGATTCGGTGACGGTCCAGTCCGGCCCGTTGTCGATGTCCAGGCACAGCGCGTCGTAGCGCTCGCCGTCCGCCGCCGCGAGGTACTCCAACAGGTCGGTGTGGAGCACCGCGACCCGCTCGTCATCGAGCGCGCCGCCCGAGAAGGCGCCGAGCGGGCCGTTCCGGTGCCAGTCGATGATCGCGGTCTCCCGCTCGACGATGGCGATCCGTCCCCAGCGCGGTTCGGCCACCGCGTACGCCAGCGAGAAGCCGACGCCGAGGCCGCCGATCAGCACCGACGGCCGGTCGACCCGCCCGCCGGTCCGGTCCAGCTCGTCCAGCGCGGCCTGGATCAGCAGCCGCTCCGAGCGTCCGTCGGCGGTGTCCATCAGGAAGCAGCCGTTGGCGATGATCTCGAAGTGCCGACCGCGCTGTCGCAGCACCACCTCTCCGAAGGGTCCTTCCCGTCGGTCGAGCGTGACGACGGCCTCGGGGCCGTCCCGCTCGGGCAGTGCGGTGGTCATCCGTCCTCCTCGGCGGACTCGGGCGAACCCACGCGGAGCTCGAACCGACTCGAAACCGGCTCGAACCAAGCCGAACCGACTCGCGCTGGCTCGGACGAACTCGCGTGAACTCGAAGGAACTCGGGTGGACCCGCCTGCCGAACCGCCCCGGTACGAGCACCGGACCGTCCTGGTGCGGACGAGTACCCGCCCGACAATAGCCGAGTCCGGGACCGCTCCCGTCAGGTCGTGATCAGCACCCCGGCGTAGGAGACGCCCGCGACGACCACCCAGGAGCCGAGCCCGAGCAGGGCGATCCGCCCACCGGTCCGGATCATGGTCGGCAGGTGCACCGCACTGCCGAGCCCGAACAACGCGGCGGCCAGCAGCAGTTCCTGGGCGTCCCCGGCCAGGCCGAGCGCCCGCTCGGGCAGCACACCGGTGGTCCGCAGCACGATCATCGCGAGGAACCCCGCGACGAACAGCGGCACGATCGGCGGCCGACTGCCGGTCTTCACCGAGTTCTCGGCCCCACCCGGGCCCCCGGCCGCGTTCCCGACCCCACCCGTGCCCCGGACCCCCGCCATCCCCTGCCGGCTCCGCCGCAGGTTCCGCCGCACCGCCACGGCCACCCCCGCGACCAGCGGCGCCAGCAGCACCACCCGCATCAGCTTGACCAGCACCGCCTCCCGCAGCGCCCCCGCCCCGCCGGTCTGCGCGGTGGCGACCACCTGGCCGACGTCGTGCACGCTCGCGCCGACCCAGCGCCCGAACTCCACCTCGCCGAGCCCGAGCGGCTGCTGGAGCAGCGGCAGGACGGCGATCGCCAGCGTCCCGCACAGGGTGACCAGCGCCACCGAGGCCGCGACGTCCTCCTCCTCGCTGCCCGCCGCCTGGCTGACCGCGCCGATCGCCGAGGCGCCGCAGATCGAGTACCCGGTGGCGACCAGCAGCGGCTGGTCCCCGGGCAGGCCGAGCTTGCGGCCCAGCCAGAGCGTCCCCGCGAAGGTGGCGGCGACCACCGCGAGCACCATGGCGACGGTGGCCCAGCCGAGGCCGAGCACGTCGTCCAGGCTGAGCTTGAGCCCGAGCAGGACGATCCCGAGCCGCATCAGCCGCTTCCCGGCCATGGAGAGCCCCGGCCGGGCGACCCCGCGGACCACCGGCCGCAGCCCCGGCAGGTGGGCCGCCGCCATGCCGAGCACCACGGCGGCGGTGAGCTTGGGCACCGCCGGCACCACCGCGTGGACGCCGACGGCGGCCGCCACCCCGAGGGCCGCGAGCAGCAGCCCGGGCGCGTCCCCGCGCATCGGGGGCAGCGAGCTGGTGCGCAGCGAGCGGGTGCGGGCGGTGCGCTGCTTGAGGGTGAGTGCCACGCCGCCGCTCACTGCTCCTGGCCGGCGGGGAGCCGGTAGACCCGCCGGATGCTGGTGCCGAGCCGCGAGACGTCCGCGCCGTACACGTGGATGGAGATGGCCGTGCTGCTGCAGGCGTTGCGCACCAGGTGGATGTCGCCGGGCGGGGCGAAGGCGGCGACGGTGCCGGCCGGGCCGGCCACGTGCTCGGTCTCGACCAGCCGGGCGGTGCGGCCGTCGGAGACCAGCCGGTAGCGGGTCTCGCTCTCCTGGCCCCGGTGGACGCCGGCCACGCACCAGGACACGTGGTCGTGGATCGGGGTCTGCTGTCCGGGCAGCCAGACCAGGGCGACGACGGAGAAGCTGCCGTCCTCCTCGGCGTGCAGGACGTGCTGGCGGTAGCGCTGCGGGTCGCCCTCGCACTGGGCGGGGGTGAGCAGCGCGTCGGGTCCGTCCTGGTCGGCGAGCAGGTGGGGGGCGAGGCGCTCGCCGACCAGGTAGGCGGTGAGCTCCGGGGGCAGTCCTCGGTCCACGACGGCGCGGATCTCACTGATCAGCGCCGTCATCCGCTCGGTGAGCCGGTCGGTGAGCCGGTCGTGGGCGACCGTGGCTGGGGGTGTCATGTCAGCAGGTTCGGACCTACCGACCTATCACGTCCAAGGAGGGTTCGTAAGCATTACCCCTACCCCGCCTTATGGATCAGCACCCCACCCTGCTCGCTGCCGCCTGCCGCAGGTGGTCCAGCACCAGTCCGGTGGCCGGGATGCGGCGGTGTTCGCGCAGCACGTACGCACTCACCTGCCGCCGCAGGTGCGGCTCGACGGCCCGGCCGGTGACCTTGCGGTGGCACATGAAGGAGAGCACCAGTGCGGGCATCAGGGCGATCCCGACCCCGGCGGCGACGAGGGACTGCACCGCGAGGTTGTCGTCGGTGGAGAAGACGATGTCCGGTGCGAAGCCCTCCTCCGCGCACACGTGCAGCAGGTTGGCCCGGCATCGCGGGCAGCCGGCGATCCAGCGCTCGCCGTCGAGGTCGGCGAGCCGCACGGCGTGCCGGCGGCCGAGCGGGTGCCCGACCGGCAGCAGCACCGTGAGCAGGTCCTCCATCAGCGGGATCTCGTCCAGCCCGTCCGGCACCTCGGTGGCCACGCCCGGGTAGCGGAAGGCCAGCGCGATGTCGCACTCCCCGCGCAGCAGCCGCTGGACGGAGTCCGGCGGCTCGGCCTCCAGCAGTTCGACCCGCACGCCGGGGTGCTCGGCCAGCAGCCGGGCCATCGCCTCGGGTATCAGGGTGGCATTGGCGCTGGGGAAGGCGCAGACCCGGACCCGCCCGGCGCGCAGCCGGGCGAGCGCGGCGAGCTGCTGCTGGGCGGCGGACATGCTGCCGAGGATGACCTCGGCGTGCCGGGAGAGCGCCTCGCCCGCCTCGGTGAGCCGCAGCCCGCGCCCGGCACGGGTGAACAGCGGGACGCCGACGGTGCGTTCGAGGGCCTTCATCTGCTGGGTGATGGCGGGCTGGGTGTAGCCGAGTTCCCGGGCGGCAGCCGAGTACGAACCGGCCCGTACGACCTCGTGGAAGGTCCTGATGTGTCGCGAGTCGAACACCGGCTCCATGGCCCCTCCGCCCCTCGTCCGCTGCAGCCTCGCAATCATAAGAGGAATTTGGAGCCTGCGGACCTAACCCCATCCACACCTATGGTTAAGAACCGAACCATCCTTCTCACTGCTGCGCCGACGGCGGTAGCCCCATCGCCACCCCGGCCTTGACCACCGGCGCCCCGCCCCGCATGCTCGGGCTGCGCCGGCTGCGCTTCTCGACGAAGCGGGCGAGCCAGGAGAGCAGCAGACACATGCCGATGTAGATCGGCGCGATCACGATCACCACCGGGATGAACGGCAGGTCGTAGTCCAGGTTGGTGGCGATCAGCTTGCCCGCGTGCAGGAACTCCTCGTAGGTGATCAGGAAGCCCAGCGAGGTGTCCTTCAGGGCGACCACCAGCTGACTGATGATGGCCGGCAGCATCGCCCGGTTGGCCTGCGGCACCAGCACGTTCGCCATCACCTGGGTCTTGCGCATGCCCAGCGCGTACGCCGCCTCCCGCTGCCCCGCGGGCACCGCGAGCACGCCGGCCCGGAACACCTCGGCCAGCACCGAACCGTTGTAGAGCACCAGTCCGGCCACCAGCGCCCAGAGCGGCTGCACCTTGAGGGCGACGAACACGAAGAAGATCATCACCAGCAGCGGCATGGCCCGGAAGAACTCGACCACCAGCGTGGAGAACCAGCGCACCACCCGGTGGTCGGACAGCCGCCCGGCCGCGAACAGCGCGCCGAAGGGCAGCGCGAACAGCACCGTCCAGCCGAAGGCCCGCAGGGTGTTGCCGAGCCCGCGCAGCAGCAGGTCCTGGACGCCCCGGTACGCGAAGGGCTGCCACTTGGCGTACGTGAACTGGTGGGTGTGGAACAGCATGTAGACGACCCAGGCGACCACGCCCGCGATCACCAGCAGCGCGATCCCGCCGTACAGCCGGTGGCGGGCGAGCGCCTTCGGGCCGGGGATGTCGTACAGCGCCGAGGATTCAACGGTCATCGGGACACCGCCACTCGTCGTTCCAGCAGGTTGAAGACGGCGCTGATGGCCAGGGTGATGATCAGGTAGCCGACGGCGATCCAGACGAAGGTCCAGACGATGCTGTAGCCCAGTTCGTTGATGGTCCGGTAGGTGCCCAGCAGTTCGGTGACGCTGAACGAGCCGGCGATCGCCGTGTTCTTCGCCAGCGCGATCATCACACTGCCGATCGGCGCCACCACCGAGCGGTACGCCTGCGGCAGCACCACCAGGCTCATCGTCTGCCCGAAGCTCATGCCGAGGCTGCGGGCCGCCTCGCCCTGCCCGGTCGGCACGGTGTTGACGCCCGAGCGCATCGCCTCGCAGACGAAGGCCGAGGTGTAGCAGCCCAGCGCGAGCACCGCGAAGGCATAGAAGGGCAGGGTGATGTCGAACCGGGGCAGGCCCAGCACCACGATGAAGAACAGCAGGGTCAGCGGCGTGTTGCGCAGCACCGTGACCCAGGCCGTCCCGAACACCCGCAGCGGT
This sequence comes from Streptomyces sp. 1114.5, assembly GCF_003635085.1. Lineage (NCBI taxonomy): Bacteria > Bacillati > Actinomycetota > Actinomycetes > Kitasatosporales > Streptomycetaceae > Streptomyces > Streptomyces sp. 1114.5. The sequence continues at coordinate 1,306,369 of NZ_RBXE01000002.1, read as the reverse complement.
CTGACCGGCGAGACCCGGAAGCTCGCGATCAGCACCCCCAGCACCAGCGACAGCACGGCGCTCACCGCGAACAGCGAGAGCGTGCCGAGGAAGCCGTCCCAGTAGGTCGACCAGTTGTCGGTCAGCGTTTTCACGGCGCGGCCCTCTCAGTACCGGTCGATCTGCGGCGGGTTCGGCGCGGTTTCCCCGGAGAGCCCGAGGGTCGCCTCGAAGGCCTTCTTCCAGTCGCCGTTCTGCTCGTGGTGCTGCAGCGCGTCGTCCAGCGCCAGGCGCAGCGCGGTGTCGTTCTTCGGCACCCCGATCCCGTACGGCTCGGTCGAGAACAGCGGGCCGACGACCTTGAGCTCGTCCGGCACCTTGGCCGCGTAGCCGAGCAGGATCGCGTTGTCCGTGGTCACCGCGTCGACCTGTTCGGTGATCAGGTTGTCCACGCAGGCCGAGTAGGTGTCGTAGCCGATCAGCTTGGCCTTCGGGTACTTCGACTGGATGCGCTGGAACGGCGTGGAGCCGGCCGCCGAGCAGACCTTCTTCCCGTTCAGGTCCTGCGGGCCGTGGATGCTGTTGTTGTTCTTGCGCACCAGCAGCGACTGCCCGGCGATGAAGTACGGCCCGGCGAAGCCGACCAGCTTCTTCCGGTTGTCGTTGATGGTGTACGTGCCGACGTAGTAGTCCACCTGGCCGTTCTGCAGCGCGGTCTCGCGGTTGGCGGAGGCGATCGTCTTGAACTGGATCCTGCTCGGCGGGAAGCCGAGGGAGGCGCCGACCATCTTGGCGATCTCGATGTCGAAGCCGGAGTACTCGCCGGTGGCCGGGTTCTTCTGGCCCAGGTACGGCTGGTCCTCCTTGGCGCCGACCACCAGGTGGCCCCGGCCGCGGGCCGCGTCCAGGGTCGGCGAGCCGGTGATGGAGGAGGCGTCCTGCACCTGGTAGCTGGGGAGCGCACTGGGCTGCGGGCCCTTGGGCGGCGGGGTGCCGGGCTTGCCGCAGCCCGTCGCCAGCGCGGCGAGCAGCAGGGCGGCGGCGAGCACGCGCCTGCCCGCCCCCGGGCCGGCGCCGCCGGGCGTCGTCTCACGGTTCACGGCGCCGCCTCAGTGCTTCAGGATCTTGGACAGGAAGTCCCGGGCGCGCTCGCTCTCGGGGGCGCTGAAGAAGGCCTCCGGGGCGCGGTCCTCGACGATCCGGCCGTCCGCCATGAACACCACCCGGTTCGCGGAGGCCCGGGCGAAGCCCATCTCGTGGGTGACCACGATCATCGTCATGCCCTCGTGCGCGAGCTGGCGCATGACGTCCAGCACCTCGTTGATCATCTCGGGGTCGAGCGCCGAGGTCGGCTCGTCGAACAGCAGCGCCTTGGGGTCCATGGCGAGCGCGCGGGCGATCGCGACCCGCTGCTGCTGGCCTCCGGAGAGCTGGGCCGGGTACTTGTCGGCCTGCGAGGCGAGGCCGACCCGCTCCAGCAGCGCGCGGGACTTGGTGTCCGCATCCGCCTTGGGCCGGCCTCGGACCTTGATCTGTGCGAGCGAGACGTTCTGCAGCACGGTCTTGTGCGCGAACAGGTTGAAGGACTGGAACACCATGCCGACCTCGGCCCGCAGCCGGGCCAGCCCCTTGCCCTCCTCGGGCAGCGGCTCGCCGTCGATCAGGATGGTGCCGTTCTCGATCGGTTCCAGCCGGTTGATCGCCCGGCAGAGCGTGGACTTGCCGGAGCCGGACGGGCCGATGACCACGACGACCTCGCCGCGGCCCACGGTCAGTTCGATGTCCTGCAACACGTGCAGGTCCCCGAAGTGCTTGTTGACCCCGCGCATCTCGATGAGCGGGGTGAAGGCCGAGGGGCCGCCCTGGGGCGGCCCGGGAGCTGCGGTCACCGGTTGCGCCGCCCGTTCAGCAGCCAGCCCAGCACACCACCCGCGAGGAGCGTGGCCAGCAGTGCGATCCAGAGCGGGGCGGTGACGGTGAACACCCAGAACTGGATCTTCACCTTGTCGAGGTTGGCGAACAGGAACCACACGGCGAGGATCACGATGACGCCGATCCCGATGTAGCGCGTGGGGATCCCGCCGATCTCACCGCGCGGCGTGCGGGACGAGCCGTCCGAAGTCTTGGTCACCGGAGCAGTCTGCGGGCCGGGCCGCCGTTTTGCCCGGATACGCGCCCTTCCGGGCCAGGGAGTAACCCGCACGGGGCAATCCGACCCCGTGCGGGTTTGAACCCCGCAGCGAGCCGGCGCACCCCCACCCGCTCGTTCCGCTGCGCCCTACTCGCTCGTCCCCGGCGTCCCTACCGCTACCGCTCGTCCCGCCACGAGCGCCAGAGCGCCGCGTACGGTCCGCCGGCCGCGACCAGCTCCGGGTGGCTGCCGTACTCGCTGATCCGCCCGCCCTCGACCACCGCGATCACGTCCGCGTCGTGCGCGGTGTGCAGCCTGTGGGCGATGGCGATGACCGTCCGGCCCTCCAGAACCCGGGAGAGCGAACGCTCCAGGTGCCGGGCGGCGCGCGGGTCGAGCAGCGAGGTGGCCTCGTCCAGCACCAGGGTGTGCGGATCGGCCAGCACCAGCCGGGCCAGCGCCAGTTGCTGGGCCTGCGGCGGGGTCAGCGAGGCGCCGCCCGAGCCCACCTCGGTGTCCAGCCCCTCCGGCAGGGCGTCCACCCAGGCGCCGGCGTCCACCGCGTCCAGCGCGGCCCGCAGCTCGGTGTCGTCCGCTTCGGGCGCGGCCAGCCTCAGGTTGTCCCGCAGGGTGCCGACGAAGACGTGGTGCTCCTGGTTCACCAGGGCGACCTCGGCGCGCACCCGCTCGGCCGGCATCCGCGACAGCGCCGCCCCGCCGAGGGTCACACTGCCGCGGCCGGGGGCGTAGATCCCGGCCAGCAGCCGTCCGAGGGTGGACTTGCCCGCCCCGGAGGGCCCGACCAGCGCGACCCGGCTGCCCGGGGCGACGTCCAGGCTGATCCCGTGCAGGACGTCCGCGCCCTCGCGGTAGCCGAACCGGACGTCCCGGGCCTCGACCCGACGGCCGTCCGGGCGGGCCGACTCGTCCCCCTCGTGCTCCGGCACCTCGCGCACGCCGACCAGCCGGGCCAGCGAAGCCTGTCCGATCTGCAGCTCGTCGTACCAGCGCAGGATCATGTCCACCGGGCCGGTCAGCATCTGCGCGTACAGCACGCCGGTGGTCAACTGGCCCACCGTGATCCAACCCCGGAGGGTGAACAGCCCGCCGAACACCAGCGTCGCGAGCACCGCCGCGGTGTAGACCGCGTCGATGGTCGGGAACCAGACCGAGCGCAGCCACAGGGTGTAGCGCTCCCAGGCCAGCCACTCGCGCAGCTTGCGGTCGGTCAGCCGGATCCGCTGGTCGCCCAGCCGCAGCGCCTCGACCGTCCGCCCGGCGTCCACCGTCTCGGCCAGCACGGTGTTCACCGCGGCGTACCCGGCCGACTCATTGCGGTAGGACTGCGGCGCGCGCCGGAAGTACCAGCGGGAACTGGCCAGCAGCAGCGGCAGCCCGACCAGCGAGGTCAGCGCGAGCAGCGGCGAGGTGATCAGCAGCGCGCCGAGCACCAGCAGCAACGAGACCACGGCGACGGCGAGTTCGGGCACCGCCTCGCGGACCGACTTGTCCAGCCGGTCGACGTCCGTGGTGCCCCGGGAGACGAGGTCCCCGGTGCCGGCCCGCTCCAGCACACCGGTCGGCAGCGCGACCGAGCGGACCAGGAAGTCCTCGCGCAGGTCGGCCAGCACCCGCTCGCCGAGCACCGCGCCGCGCATCCGCGACCAGCCGGTGAAGGCGGCCTGCGCCACCAGCGCCAGCAGGTACCAGGCGACGGCCACCGTGATCGTGGCCCCGGCGGTGCCGGTGGCCAGCGACTCGACCAGGCTGCCGAGCACCCAGGGGCCGACCAGCCCGGCCAGCGTGGACAGCGAGTGCAGCGCCACCACCACGGAGAACCCGGCCCGGTGCCGCCGCGCGAGCAGCAACAGGTATCCGCGCACGGCAGCCGGCGAGCCGACCGGCAGGGTGGCGGTCGGCCCCTGCTCCTCATGGACGGGGGGCTTCATGACGTACTCCTCGGTTGCGTCGCACGGCAGTTGACGGATCTGCACGGGACCCGGCCCACGGACCTACTCGGGAACTGGTCCACGGACCTGCTCACGGACCTGTTCACACGGCCTCCCCCACCGGCTGGGCCGCCTCCTCGTCGCGGGTGACCACGGCTCGGTAGGCCGGCTCGGACCGCATCAGCTCCCGGTGCCGCCCCGCCGCGGCCACCCGGCCGTCGCACAGCAGCACCACCCGGTCCGCCTGGTCGAGCAACAGCGGGCTGGTCGCGAACACCACCGTGGTGCGGCCCGCCCGGGTGTCCCGCAGCCCGGTGGCGATCCTGGACTCGGTGTGGGCGTCCACCGCGCTGGTGGGTTCGTCCAGCACCAGGACCGGCGGGTCCGCCAGCAGTGCCCGGGCCAGCGCGAGCCGCTGACGCTGCCCACCGGACAGCGAGCGCCCGCGTTCGGTGATCCGGGCGCGCATCGGGTCGCCCGCGCACTCCGGCGAGCCGTCCACCAGCGCCTCCAGCACGTCGTCCGACCGGGCGGCGGCCAGCGCCTCGGGCGCCGAGACCCGGCCCGAGCGCGGGACCTCGAACAGTTCGGCCAGCGTGCCGGAGAGCAGCACCGGCTCCTTGTCGTGGACCAGCACCGCCGCCCTTGCCTCGGTCAGCGGCACCGCGTCCAGCTCCGTACCGCCGAGCCGTACGGAGGGCTGCTCCTGCTCGCCCTCGGCCAACGGGACGTGCCCACCGAGCCGTTCGGCGAGCGCCCCGGCGAAGTCCGGGTCCCCGCAGACCACCGCGGTCAGCTCGCCGGCCCGCGCCGTCAGCCCGGTCACCGGGTCGTACAGGTCGGCCTTGGCCGGACCGGTCAACGAGGCCTCGGCCGCGCCGTCGGTCCGGCTGAGCGACAGCACCCGGACGGCCCGCCCGGCCGAGACCCGCGCGACGCTCCAGGCGTGCGCCGCCTCGCCCAGGATCCGCAGCGGCGCCGCCAGGAAGGCGGTCGCGCCGTACACCGCGATCAGGGTGCCGACGGCGAGCTCGCCGTCGGCCGCCAGCCGCGCGCCGTACCAGGTGACACCGACCACGAACAGGCCCGGCAGCAGCACCTGTTGGGCCTGCATCAGGGACCAGATCCGGGCCGAGCGGACGGCCGCCGCCCGGACCTTCTGGGAGGCGGCCCGGTACCGTTCCAGGAACAGCTCCTCGCCACCGATGCCGCGCAGCACCCGCAGCCCGGCCACCGTGTCGGCGGCCAGCTCGGTGGCCTTCCCGCCCAGCGCCCGCTGCTGCTCGTAGCGCCGCTCGAACGGCCCGATCAAGGGCCAGACCGAGGCCGCCAGCACCGGGACGCCGAGCAGCACGCCGAGGCCCAGCACCGGCTCGACCACCAGGACCACCGAGCTGACGGCAAGCCAGACGATCACCGCGGACCGGACCCGGGCGACCAGCTCCACGTACCAGCCGATCCGCTCGACGTCCCCGCTGCCGACCGCGACCACCTCCCCGGTGGCGATCCGACGGGACAGCCCGGCCCCCAGGTTCGAGGCCTGCCGGGCGACCAACTGCCGCACCTGACAAGCGGCGTGGATCCAGTTCCAGACCGCCTGACGGTGCGACAGGACAGTGCCCGTGGCGGCTCCCGCGGCGAGCAGCAGCGCGAGCCCGCCGGCCCGCCAGAGCCCGCCGGCGTCACCGTCGACGGCGGCCTGCACGCCCAGCCCGAGCGGTATCGGCAGGGCGGCCTGACACCCCATTTCGAGCAGTGTCCACCAGGTGGCGAGCCATTGCCCGCGCCGCTGACTGCGCTGCAGCCAGCGCAGGAACGCCAGGGGTGAGGAGAGGTCGGGACTGCCGGGATCGGCCAACGGCAGGGAGGAGAGCGGCATGACACTCCGATACGAACGGTGCGGAGGTACGGGGGAACACGAGTGCGAGCGGGCACGTGCCGCACGACACGGCGGCGCGGCTCACGCGGACGGCACGAGCCGACGGGCGACGGAGGCGCGGCGCGACGACGCGGCGCCTCGACAGGTCCGGACGGAGCGCCGGACGGACATGGGAAGGACACGAAGCGCCCTGATGTCAGGAGGTCATGTCCGCGAGCCTGCCAACCCGATGTGACCCGCGCAACAGGTTTTCCGTCGCCTCGCCCGCCCGGTCGCCCGACCGCCCGACCACTCCGCCCGCCCTGACCCACCCACACGCGCCCACGCAGCCCCACCAGGCCCCTCGGGCCCCGCACGACGGGCCACCGACCCCCGAACACCCCGCCCGGAACCGTTCCCGACCTCCTCCCGGCCGCCTCCCGAGCCCTGCCCGAACCCCCGCGACGCTTCGCAAACCTTGGCCCAAAATTCGCCCATTCGGCGGGAACAATCCCGTTCCGCAGCCAGTTGCCCCCCACTGGAAGCACCAACGACCAGGAGGGCATCCCGTCCCGTGAGCAACATCCCGAGCGTCACCCTCAACGACGGCGCACAGATCCCGCAGCTCGGCTTCGGCGTGTGGCAGGTCCCGGACGGCGAGGCCACCGCCGCCGTCCGCTCCGCGATCGACGCGGGCTACCGCTCCATCGACACCGCGGCCATCTACGAGAACGAGGCCGGCACCGGCGCGGCGATCGCCGAGGCGCTGAAGGGCGGCGTCGCCCGCGAGGACCTCTACATCACCACCAAGCTGTGGAACTCCGGCACCCGCGACTGGTCCGGCGAGCAGGGCCGCGACGCGGTGCTGCGCGAGTTCGACGCCTCGCTGACCAAGCTCGGCCTCGACTACATCGACCTGTACCTGATCCACTGGCCGCGCCCGATGCACGGCAGCTACCTGAACGTCTGGAAGGCCTTCGAGCAGCTGAAGGCGGACGGCCGGGTCAAGTCGATCGGCGTCTCCAACTTCGGCACCGAGCAGCTGACCCGCCTGCTCGACGAGGCCTCGGTCGTCCCGGTGCTGAACCAGGTCGAGCTGCACCCGTACTTCCCGCAGGAGGAGCTGCGCGCCTTCCACGCCCGGCACGGCATCGCCACCGAGGCGTGGAGCCCGCTGGGCCAGGGCGGCGAGCTGCTCGCCGAGCCGGCCCTGGTGAAGATCGCCGAGAAGCACGGCCGCACGGTCGCCCAGGTCGTGCTCCGCTGGCACCTGCAGAGCGGTGTGATCGCCATCCCGAAGTCGGTCACCCCGTCCCGGATCCGGGAGAACCTGGACGTCGCCGGCTTCGAGCTGGACGCCGAGGACCTCACCGCGATCGCCGCCGTCGCCACCGGCAAGCGCATCGGGCCGGACCCGCAGGGCTTCGACTGGAACTGACCCGACCCACGGCCCGGCCCGTCCCACGGCCCGCCGGGCCCTGAAACCCGGTCAAGCCGAAGACCGGCCTCATGCCGAAGACCGCCCACACCGTTCAGGAGTGGGCGGTCTTCGGCATGCCGTGATTCACCGACGCCGACAGCGTCAGGCTCTCGATCAGTTGGCGAATCGTTTTGGCTGTTGTTACCAAGGCTTGGTCTAAAGCCTTGCCGCCTTGGCGATGAGCGCGAGCGCAGCCTCGTGCTCGCCGATCTCCAGCGGAGCCAGCAGCAGCCGCTGGACCTCGGCCACCCCGGCGGCCGAGCGGTGCAGCAGGTCCTGTCCCGCCGGTGAGAGCGAGAGCAGGTTGCGCCGCCCGTCCGAGGGGTCGCGCCGACGCTGCACCAGACCGCGGCGCACCAGTCGGCTCACCATCTCGGCCATCGTGGCCTTGTCCAGCGAGGCCAGCTCGCCGACCGTGCGCTGGTCGGCGCCCGGCTCCAGCTCCAGCGCGTCCAGCACCGCGTACTGCGGGGCCGTCAGCTCGGAGCCGACGTGCTCCGACCAGAGCTTGGTGTGCACCTGCTGGCTCACCCTGATCAGGTAGCCGATCGCCCGCTGGGCGTCCAGTATCGGCCGCGCGTCCGTGAAGACGGCGACCGCTGCGGGCTCCAGCCTGGCTATCTTGGCCATCACCCGGACGACCTCGACCTGCTCGTCCGCGGTGAGCGGCTCGAACAGGACGCGCTGGACGCGGACCACACCACCGGTGGCCTCGCGCACCGCCTGGGCGCCGCTCTGCGACAGGGCGAGCAGCTTGCGCCGGCCGTCGGCCGGGTCACGCCTGCGCAGCACCAGGCCGCGGCGGACCAGCCGCGCGACCATCTCCGCCATCGTGGCCTTGTCCAGCGAGGCTCTCTCGCCGACCGTGCGCTGGTCCGCACCCGGTTCCAGGGCCAGGACCAGCAGTACGGCGAACTGCGGAGCCGTGAGATCGGCTCCGACGTGCTCGGACCACAGCCGGGTGTGAACCTGCTGTGCAACGCGAATCAGGTGACCGGGCGACTGCTGAAGTCGCGCGGACACGCGGGTTGTCGGGATCTCCCCCAGCACCATGTATCCGTCCCGATGTCACACCCGGTGTGTGTGGGACACCCGGGTGGGGCAGTAACGGCGAGTGGGCGTCCAGCTATGAGGGAGGGCGCTCCAGCCGTGCAGCCGGTGGCTGCTGGCGGACACTATACAAACGGCGGGCCCTTGCTGGCAGGCAGGGGCGGATAGTAGACGCAGGTTCGGCAACATTGGCATATTTACTCGCCGCGAACCACTTGCAGTAACCCGTTCTCAGCAGAAAGCCGACCGGTCGGTCCTTACCGACCGTCACCTGCGCCTCTCCACCCTGGCCGCGCTCCCTACTCGCCGGTAGGGTGTGGCCACCCTCTCCGGGGGCTCTCCCCCGGAGGCAACCCCCGAGAGAGACGAGAGCGAGCATGAGCGAGCAGAGCAGCACCCCCCGGGTCGCCGTCGTCACCGGTGCCGCCCGCGGTCTGGGCGCCGCCACCGCCGTCAGGCTGGCCGCCGACGGCTACGCGGTCGCCGTCCTGGACCTGGACGAGGCGGCCGGCAAGGACACCGTCGACCGGATCACCGCCGCGGGCGGAAACGCCCTGGCCGTCGGCGCCGACGTCTCGGACGCCGAGCAGGTCCAGACCGCCGTCGACCGCGTGGTCGCCGAGCTCGGCACCCCCGTGGTCCTGGTCAACAACGCGGGCGTGCTCCGCGACAACCTGCTCTTCAAGATGTCCGAGTCCGACTGGGACACGGTCATGAACGTTCACCTCCGCGGCGCCTTCCTGATGACCCGCGCGGTGCAGAAGCACATGGTCGACGCCGGTTTCGGCCGCATCGTCAACCTGTCCTCCTCCTCCGCCCAGGGCAACCGCGGCCAGGCCAACTACTCGGCCGCGAAGGCGGGCCTGCAGGGCTTCACCAAGACTTTGGCCATCGAGCTGGGCAAGTTCGGCATCACCGCCAACGCCGTCGCGCCCGGCTTCATTGCCACGGACATGACAGCAGCCACCGCCAGCCGGGTCGGCATGGACTTCGAAGACTTCAAGCGGGCCGCGGCCTCTCAGATCCCGGTCCAGCGGGTCGGTCTGCCTGAGGACGTCGCCCACACCATCTCCTTCCTGGCCAGCGAGGGCGCCGGCTTCGTCTCCGGCCAGGTGATCTACGTCGCGGGCGGCCCCCTCGACTGAGCACGGAACCTACACAGGGTGACCACGGGGCGGGAGGCCGGGCGGACCGGCTCCCCGCTCCGTTTCCTTTACCGGCGCTTTTGCAGAATCATTCGAAGACCACACTGATATTCGATCCGAGAATAGTGGAAATCACCCCCCGAGTCACGCCGGGACGACCCAATTGTCGATTTCCCGGGAAAATGACAATTACCCCCGGAATAGCCCTGTCCGGATGGGTAAGGTCACCCCGTGCAATCCAGAAGTACCCGCGCTCCCATTCCGCGACAGGGGTCGGACCACCGCACGGCCACCACCGGCCTGGACCTCCCCCGCGGCACGCGCGGCCCGGCCCGGCCCGACCCCCGCGGCCCCGGCAACGCCCGCGACCACCGCGACCACCGCCGCCGCGGCGACGCCCACGACCACCGCGAGCCCGGCTGGCCGCCGATGAGCCGACGGCGGGCCGCCCTGCTCGCCGCCACCCTCGCCGTCTACCTGCTGGTGCTGGCCGGCGTCCTGCTCAACACCGCCCTGGTCGACCTCGACTGGTCGGTCCGCCTGCTGCGCCCGTACGAGCGGTGGCCCCGGCTGGAGCCCCTGCTCGACACCTGGGTGGTCGCCGGGCAGCGCGGCCCCTCGGCGATCGCCGCCTTCGCCTGGCTCGCCTGGCGCGCCCGCCGCCTCGGCCGACTGCGCCCACTGCTGGTCATGGGCATCGCGCTGCTCCTGCTCAACGTCACGGTCGGCGCGGTGAAGATCGTCACCGGTCGGCTCGGCCCGCACTACGCCCAGTACGTCGGCTCGCCCGAGCTGTTCTCCGGCGGCACCATCTTCCCCTCCGGCCACACCGCCAACGCCGTGGTCACCTGGGGCGTGCTCGCCTACCTCGCCGTCCGCTGGCGGCGCACCGGCGCCGTGATCGCCGCCGCGACGGCCTGCTCGATCGGCCTCACCACGGTCTACCTGGGCACCCACTGGGTCACCGACGTGCTGGCCGGCTGGGCCGCCGGGCTGCTCGTCCTGCTCTCGCTGCCGCTGCTGGAACCCCTGGTCGCCGCCGCCGAGCAGCGGCTCCACCGCCGCTTCGGCCGCCCGCCCCTGCCGTGCTGAGAGCCGTTCGTACCGGGAAGGCCTGCCGACGGCCGTACCGGAAACCCGCCGGCCCCGAAACCCGTGGACGGCCTGGACCCGAAACCCGCCGACGGCCGGTCCCGGGCAATCCGCCGGCCCGGGCAGCGCGCCGCCTCACCCCTCCCAGCTGCGCTCGACCACACCGTCCCGCACCGCGAGGTTGAGCCGCCCCTGCCGGTACTCCATGGTCATCATCGCCCCCGGCTCCAGCACCCGGACCGAGGCCCAGCCGTGCCGCCGGGCCAACTCCCTGGCCCGTTCGATCCGCAGCCCCGCGTACCCCTCGGCGTCCGGCCCCGCCGCACCCGACCCCACCGCGTCCGACCCCGACATCGCGCCTCCCCCGGCTAGCCCCCTCGGACGTACGCTGGAATCGTAGCCCGACCCGCGTGGTCCGGAGGTGAACCGCGATGCGCACCACCACCCCGCGACGGTGGCGCAGCGGCACCGAGCCGGCCACCGCCCGCAGCGACCTCAAGCTCCGCTACCTGCTCTCGCTCATCTTCACGCCGCTGTTCGTGCTGGCGACGGTGGGCTTCGCGGTCTGGGCGGCCGTCTCCCCGGTCGACGGTGCACCCGGCCGGGGCACCCTCACCGGCTTCGCCGTCGCCTGCGGCCTGCTCTCGCTGGTCGCCGTCGTCGATCTCGTGGTGGTCATCCGGCGCCGCCGGACCGAGCTCTGACGCGGTGTCTCCCATGGAGTGGGAAGTCGGCCCGGCCGACTTCCCACTCCCCGCGCCCGGTCGTCAGCGGCTGCCGACCGCCTGCTTCACCAGCGTCCGCCCGAAGTCCCACATCAGGCCGCTGCCCCGGTGGGCCTCGTCCATGATGTCGGTGAAGGCGTCCATGAAGCGGTCCACGTCCCGCTCGGTGATGATCAGCGGCGGGATCAGCTTGATCACCTCCAGGTGGTCCCCGGACACCTGGGTCAGGATCCGGTGCCGCTGCAGCAGCGGCACCACGATCATCTGCGCGAACAGCCCCTTGCGCGCCGCCTGCAGGGCCGTCCACCCGGTGCGCAGCTTGAGCGACTTGGGCCGGCCGAACTCGATGCCGATCATCAGCCCGCGCCCGCGCACCTCGGCCAGCAGCTCGTACTTGTCGACCAGCGCGGTCAGCCGCTCGCGGAACTGGTCGCCGACCTTGCGGGCGTTCTCCACCACCTTCTCGTCCCGCATCACCTCCAGCGTCGCCAGCCCGGCCGCCATGGCCTGGGCATTCGACCCGAAGCTGGCCGAGTGCACCAGCACCCGGTCCATCGAGGAGTACACCTTCTCGAAGATCCAGCCCTTGCCGAGCGTCGCCCCGACCGGGACGTACCCGCCGGAGAGCGCCTTGGCCGCGCAGACCAGGTCGGGCAGCACGCCGTCCTCGTGCTGGTAGGCGAAGAACTCGCCGGTGCGGCCGATCCCGGTCTGCACCTCGTCGCAGATCAGCAGCGCCTTGTGCTCGTGCAGCAGCGCCTGGGCGGCCCGCAGCCAGCCCGGCGGCGGCGCCTGGACGCCCTTGCCCTGGATCGGTTCGACGATCAGCCCCGCGACGTCGCCGCGCTTGAGCTCCTTGGCCAGCGCGCCGAGATCGCCGAGCGGGATGGCGGTGTCCGGCAGCAGCGGCTCGAAGCCCTTGCGGAAGCCGTTCTCCCCGTTGACCGACAGCGAGCCGGTGGTCAGCCCGTGGAAGGCGTGGTCGGCGTAGAGGATCCGCCGGCGTCCGGTGGCGTAGCGGGCGAACTTCAGCGCGGTCTCCACCGCCTCCGTCCCGCTGTTGCCGAAGAAGACCCGGTCCAGCCCGGGCGCGTACGACAGCAGCCGCTCGGCCAGCAGGCCGGGCAGCGGCGAGCAGTCGAAGCGGACCAGGTCCGGCAGGTCGAGGTCCATCACCTGCTGGATCGCCGAGCGCACCACCGGGTGGTGGCGGCCGAGCGCGAAGATGCCGAAGCCGGCCAGCATGTCCAGGTACTCGTTGCCCTCGGCGTCGTAGAAGTACGGCCCCGCAGCACGCTCGTAGTACTTGTCGAAGCCGATGGTGTGGAGCATCCGGGACAGCTGCGGATTGAGGTAGCGGCTGTTCAACTCGTAGCGCTCGGCGCCGCGTTCGGCGATCAGGGCGGCGAGGTCGAAGGCGGGACGGTCGACGGCCCGGCGGTCGACAGCAGGAGAATCGACGGCGCGGCGGTCGACGGCGGGGCGGTCTGGTTCAGCCGGCATGGCGCGGGTTCGCTCCTCGGGTCGGTAGCAGGTTCTTGGCGAAGACGGCGGTCTGGGCGGCGACCCCGGTCCCGGTGAGCCCGGCCTCCTCCAGGATCTCCCCGCGCGATGCGTGCCCGAGGAACTCCTGCGGCAGTCCGAGCACCCGCAGCGGTACGTCCACGTCGGCGTCGCGCAGCGCCTGGGCGATCGCCGAACCGACGCCGCCGGTACGGCCGTTGTCCTCGACGGTGACCACCAGCCGGTGGGCGGCGGCCAGTTCGGGCAGCACCGGGTCGACGGGCTTGACCCAGCGCGGGTCGACCACGGTCGCGGTGAAGCCCTCGGCGAGCAGCAGCCGGGCGGCGTCCAGGCAGGCGGAGGCGGTGGTGCCGACGGCGACCAGCAGGATCTCGGCCGGCCGCCCGGTGCGCAGCAGCACGTCCACCCCGCCGATCCGTTCGACGGCCGGCACCGCGGGCCCGACGTTGCCCTTCGGGAAGCGCACCACGGTGGGCGCGTCCTTGACCTCGACGGCCTCGCGCAGCTGCGCCCGCAGCTGTTCGGCGTCGCGCGGCGCGGCGAGTCGCAGGCCGGGGACGACCTGCAGGATCGACATGTCCCACATGCCGTTGTGCGAGGCTCCGTCCGGTCCGGTCACCCCGGAGCGGTCGAGCACGAAGGTGACGCCCAGCCGGTGCAGGGCGACGTCCATCAGGACCTGGTCGAAGGCCCGGTTCAGGAAGGTCGCGTACACCGCGACCACCGGGTGCAGCCCGCCGGTGGCCAGCCCGGCCGCGCTGGTGACGGCGTGCTGCTCGGCGATCCCGACGTCGAAGGTGCGCGCCGGGTAGGCCTTGGCGAATCCGGCCAGACCGACCGGCTGGAGCATGGCGGCGGTGATCGCCACCAGGTCCGGCCGTTCGGCGCCCAGCGCGAGCAGTTCGTCGCCGAACACCGAGGTCCAGGAGACCCCGCTGCTGGGCGAGATCGGCAGGCAGGTGTACGGGTCGATCGGGTTGACGGCGTGGAAGCGGTCGGCCTCGTCCTGTTCGGCGGGCCGGTAGCCGCGCCCCTTGACGGTCAGGCAGTGCACGATGACCGGCCCGCCGAAGTTGCGGGCCTGGCGCAGTGCCTGTTCGACCGCGCCCACGTCGTGGCCGTCGATCGGCCCGAGGTACTTGAGCCCCAGGTCCTCGAACATGCCCTGGGGGGCGAAGGCGTCCTTGAACCCCTTCTTGGCGCCGTGCAGGGCGTCGAAGATCGGCTGCCCGACCAGCGGGGTGCGCTGCAGCGCCTCCTTGCCGAGGGCGAGGAAGCGCTCGTAGCCCTGGGTGGTGCGCAGCGTGGCCAGGTGGTTGGCGAGCCCGCCGATGGTCCTGGCGTAGGAGCGCTCGTTGTCGTTGACGACGATGACCAGCGGCCGGTCGCGGGCCTCGGCGATGTTGTTGAGCGCCTCCCAGGCGAGCCCGCCGGTCAGGGCGCCGTCGCCGATCACCGCGACGGTGTGCCGGTCGTGCTGTCCGAGCAGTTGGGCGGCCTTGGCCAGGCCGTCGGCGTAGGAGAGCGCGGTGGAGGCGTGCGAGTTCTCGACCAGGTCGTGCTCGGACTCGCCGCGCGATGGGTAGCCGGATAGTCCGCCGCGCATCCGCAGGCGGGTGAAGTCCTGGCGGCCGGTGAGGAGTTTGTGGACGTAGCTCTGGTGGCCGGTGTCGAAGACGATCCGGTCGTACGGCGAGTCGAAGACCCGGTGCAGGGCGATGGTGAGCTCCACCACGCCGAGGTTGGGCCCGAGGTGTCCGCCGGTGCGGGTGACGGCGTCGATCAGGAAGTCGCGGATCTCGTCGGCGAGCAGCGGGAGTTCGGCCGCCGGGAGCTTGCGCAGCTCGGCCGGCGACGTGACGCGGGAGAGCAGTGACATGGGTACACCTCACGACTCGAAGCGGTGCGGTGGTGCCTCCGCCCGGCGGAGGGCGGAGCCGGCCCGGGCACGCGGGGCCCGGGCCGGGTGCCGACCCGGGGTGCCGACCTGGGGGGTCGACTCCCGGCTCAGCGGGCCTTGTTGCCGCTGACGGTCTCGGTGATGGCGCGCAGCGACTGCTGCAGCGAGCCCATGGTGGCGAGGACGGCCGTCGGCTCGTAGCCGCAGTGGGCCATGCAGTTGGCGCAGCGCGGGTCCTTGCCGCGGCCGTACTTGCTCCAGTCGGTCTTCTCGACCAGCTCGCGGTAGGTCGGCACGTAGCCGTCGGCCATCAGGTAGCAGGGCCGCTGCCAACCGAACAGCGAGTAGTTGGGGATGCCCCAGGGGGTGCACTCGAAGTCGGCCTTGCCTTCCAGGAAGTCCAGGAAGAGCGGGCTGTGGTTGAGCCGCCAGCGCCTGCGGTTGCCGCCGGCGAAGGCCTTGCGGAAGAGCTCCCGGGTCTGCTCGACGCCGAGGAAGTGCTCCTGGTCGGGGGCCTTCTCGTAGGCGTAGGCGGGCGAGATCATCATCTCGTCCACCTTCAGTTCGTCGTTGAGGTAGTCCAGCACCTCGATGACGGTCTGCGGGGTGTCGGTGTTGAAGAAGGTGCTGTTGGTGGTGACCCGGAAGCCGCGTCGCTTGGCCTCCTTGATCGCGGCCACCGCCTCGTCGAAGGTGCCCTCCTTGGCCACCGACTGGTCGTGCCGCTCGCGCAGGCCGTCGATGTGCACGGCGAAGGTGAAGTACGGCGAGGGCGTGAACTTGTCCATCTTCTTGCGCAGCAGCAGCGCGTTGGTGCACAGGAAGACGTACTTGCGGCGCTCGACGAGCTGGCGGACGATCTCGTCGATCTGCGGGTGCATCAGCGGCTCGCCGCCGGCGATCGAGACCATCGGGGCACCCGACTCCAGGACCGCGCCGACCGCCTGGGCGACGGGCATCCGCTGCTTCAGGACGCCCGCCGGGTGCTGGATCTTGCCGCAGCCCTCGCAGGCGAGGTTGCAGGCGAACAGCGGTTCCAGCTCCACGATCAGCGGGAACTTCTCCCGTCGCTTGAGCAGCTTCTGCTGCATGAGGTAGGTGCCGACCCGCACGGTCTGGCGCAACGGCATGGCCATGGCTAGCTCGCCTCCTGTGGGAGCGTCGCGGATGTGGGGTGGTTCGGGTCTGCGGAGCCGGGCGTGCGCTCCTGCCGGTACCAGTCGACCAGGGCGGGTACCGTCGCCCGGAGGTTGCGCCAGGCCCGTACTCCGGCCGGGAGGGTGCCGGGCCGCAGCAGCTCGTGTTCGGGGGTGTCGACCACCACCCGCAGGACGGCGGCGGGCAGTGCCGGCCGCACCTCCCGCAGTGCGGCCAGGACGGCGGCGGCCTCCATGTCCACGGCCAGCGCGCCCTGCAGGTGCAGCGCACGCCGCTCGATGCCGCGCACCACGTGGTCGGCGGTGTGGTGCACCCCCGTGTGCACGACCAGGCCGCGTTCCTTCAGTGCCCGGGTCAGTTCCGGCCCGGAGTCGAGCGGGTAGAGGTGGCCCTCGGCGTCGCGCACGCCGTCGGCGGCGACGACGTCGCCGGGCTGCACGCCCGGGCCGACCGCCGCGCCGAACCCGGCCACCACCACCGCGCCGTAGCAGCCGGGGGCGGAGCCGAGCAGCCGTCGCACGGCCGACCCGGCGCGCCGCCGGCCGACCCCGGTGCGCAGCAGCACCGGGGGTCCGCCGACCGCGCCGCGCCAGTCACCGCCGCGCAGGGCCCAGACCTCGGGGCCCAGTGCGCAGAGCACCAGCAGGGGGGCGGTGGTCACCGCGCCGCCCCGATCGCCGGGGTGCCGCTCGGCTTGGCAGCCCCCGGGCTTCCGTTGAGGTAGCGGCCGAGCGCGGTGACCGGGAAGACCAGCCGGTACAGGTGGTAGTTGATGGAGAAGTCCCACGGGAAGCCGGTGCCGGTGAACTGCGGTTCGTCCCAGGTGCCCTCGGGCAGCTGGGTGCGCACCAGCCAGTCCACGCCGCGCTCCACCGCGAGGTTGGCCCGGCCGTCCGGTCCCTCGCCGGCCGCGAGCAGCGCCATCAGCGCCCATGCGGTCTGCGAGGCGGTGGAGTCGCCGCGCCCGGCCCAGCGCGCCGGGTCCTCGTAGGAGCGCATGTCCTCGCCCCAGCCGCCGTCGGCGTTCTGCCGGTCCTCCAGCCAGCGCACCGCCCGGCGGATCGCCGGGTGCTCGTCCGGGACGCCGGCCGCGACCAGGGCGGGCAGCACCGAGCCGGTGCCGTAGATGTAGTTGGTGCCCCAGCGCCCGAACCAGGAGCCGTCCGCCTCCTGGTTGCGCAGCAGCCACTCGATGCCGCGCCGGGTCCGCGGGTCGCGGGCGCGGCCGGTCTCGGCGAGCATCTCCACCACGTGGGCGGTGACGTCGGCGGACGGCGGGTCGACGACCTCGCCGAAGTCGCAGAACGGCAGCTTGTTGGGCAGCGTGCTGGTGTTGTCGACGTCGAAGGCGGCCCAGGCGCCGTTCTTGGACTGCATGCCGAGGTTCCAGACCACGCCCCGGTCCACCGCCGCGTCGACCCTGGCCGGGTCGGGGTGGGTGACCCGGCACAGTGCGAGCACCACCTCGGCGGTGTCGTCGATGTCGGGGTAGGTGTCGTTCTCGAACTCGAAGGCCCAACCGCCGGGGGCGAGCCCGGGCCGCTTGACGGCCCAGTCGCCGCGCTTGCGGATCTCCTCGCCGAGCATCCAGTCGACGGCGGAGACCAGCGCCGGGTGGTCGGCCGGCAGCCCGGCGTCGACCAGGGCGATGGTGGCCAGGCAGGTGTCCCAGACCGGGGACTGGCAGGCCTCCAGCCAGCGCTTGCCGTCCTCGGTGTGCACGGTGAAGCGGTCGAAGGAGGAGAGCCCGGCCTGCATCACCGGGTGTTCCAGCTCGTAGCCCTCCAGGTGGAGGGCGATCAGCGAGTAGACGGCGGGCGGCTGGATGCCGCCCCAGCAGCCGTCGGCCTCCTGCCGTTCGACGATCCAGCGGCAGGCCTGGGAGACGGCCAGCCGGCGCAGCGGGCGGAAGGCCCGGCGGTGGTAGGCGTGCAGCGCCTTGTCCAGGCGTTCGAACAGGCCGTCCCAGGAGGTGGCGGGGGCGAGCGGCCTTTCGGGGAAGGGGTTGTCGGGGTCGGTGTGCAGCTCGGTGAGCGGGAAGGGCGCCGGACGGACGGGCCGGTGGGCCGAGACGACGGTCAGCGGGACGATCGTCTGGCGGGCCCAGCAGCCGAAGGCGTAGATGTTCAGCGGCAGCCACTTGGGCAGGAAGATGATCTCGGGCGGCATCTCGGGCAGCCGCTCCCAGGGCCACCAGCCGAACAGTGCGAGCCAGATCCGGGTGAACACCCGGGCGGCCGCGATGCCCCCGGCGGAGCGGACGTACCGCGCGGCGGCCAGCATGTGCGGGGCGTTCGGGTCGTCGCCGGCCAGCCTGAGCGCGACGTACGCCTCGACGGTGGTGGACAGTTCGGCCGGCCCGCCGTGGAAGGTGCCCCAGGTGCCGTCCTCACGTTGCTGGGAGCGGATCCAGTCGGCGGTGGCGCGCGTCTGTTCCTCGGTCCGGATGCCGAGGAACTGGCGGAGCAGTAAATCCTCGGCGTCCATGGTGACGTTGGTTTCCAGGTCGCCCTTCCACCAGCCCTCGGAGGACTGCAGCGAGAGCAGGTGGGTGGTGGCGCGGGCCAGGGCCTCCCGCGCGTCGGCCGGCCGGAGGTCCGCCTCACCGGCCGGCCGGAGCTGGTCGGTGTCCTCGGGCTGCCGCCGCCCCGCGCCCAGCAGGGTCGGGGGGCGGTCGCCCACCGCGACCGGCTCGGGATCGTACTCAGGGTCGAGCCGGCCGTCCGCGGTTGCTGTCAACGTAACGTCACCTCTCTCGTACCACCACGAATTCGGCGAGTGCGACGAAGTGCTCGCGCACCTCGTCGGACATGGGCACCTCGTCCAGGGCGGCGAGGGCAGTCGTGTGCTGGCGGCGGGCCTCCTCCTGGGTCCAGGCCCGGCCGCCGGCCTCCTCGATCAGCGCGGCCCGGGCGGCGAGCTCGGGCTCGCCCTCCTCCCCGCGTCCCTTCGGGTCGGCCAGCTGCTCGGCGAGCCGGCGCGAGGCCGGGCCGCCCTCCGCCAGGGCGGCGGCGACAGGCAGGGACTTCTTGCGCTGGCGCAGGTCACCCCAGTGCGGCTTGCCGGTGACCTCGGTGGCACCCCAGATGCCGAGCAGGTCGTCCACCGCCTGGAAGGCCAGTCCCAGGTGGTGGCCGTAGCGCTGGAGGGAGTCGGAGACCTTGTCGTCGGCTCCGGCCAGGACGGCACCGATCGCCGAGGCGGCGGCCAGCAGGGCCGCCGTCTTTCCGCCCTCCATCTCCAGGCACTCCGCGACGGTGACGCTGTCGCGCTGTTCGAAGGCGACGTCCATGGCCTGCCCGTCGATCAGCCGGCGGGTCGCCGTGGTGAGCAGCCGCACGGCCCGCGCGGCGTCGGTGGGGCTCGCGCCGCCGTTCACCGCGGCGTCGAGCAACACCTCCGTGCCGAGCGTCGCCAGGGCGTCGCCGACCAGGATCGCCTGGGCCGGTCCGAAGACCGTCCAGGCGGTGGCCCGGTGCCGACGGGTCTCGTCACCGTCCATCAGATCATCATGGAGCAGGGAGAAGTTGTGCACCAGTTCAACAGCCACCCCGCCGGGGACGCCCACCTCGGCCGGCGCGCCGGTGGCCTGGGCGGACAGCAGCGCCAGCGCCGGGCGCACGGCCTTGCCGCCGTCACCCGCGACGGGCGTGCCGTCCCGGTCGATCCAGCCGAAGTGGTAGGCCGCGACGGTGTCCATCGGTGCCGCCAAACGGGCGACCGCGGCCCGTAGGGGCGGGGTGCAGAGCGTACGGCTGCGGGCGAGCAGCTCCGGCACCGAGACCGGTTCGGCGTGCGCCGTGCCTCCGACGGCGAAGCCGGTGCGTGACTCCACGTGCGTTCCCTCTCCCTCGTGGTGCCGGACCGCCCGGGGCGACCGGGTGCTGTCGGTGCGGCTGGTGTCTCTTCGCGTGCTGCCGGTGCCGACGGTGTCGGGGCGGCCGAACCGGTCGATTCCGCCGATGCGCTCGACGGTACGCCCGACGGCTCTGGCGGGCTCTCCGGCGGCGGGGCCCGCCGTCACCTGGGCCACCTCCCGTCGCCGCGGTCCACCGGCACCCGGGTGCCGGCCGCGGCGAGGGCGGCGTCGGCGGCGGCGTGGCCGCTGCGCACGGCGCCCTCCATGGTCGCGGGCCAGCCGGTGGCCGTCCACGAACCGGCCAGCAGCAGGCCTGGCACGTCGGTGCGGGCCGACGGGCGCAGCGTCCCGCTGCCGGGGGCCGGGTCGAAGGTCGCGGTGCGCTCCCGGGTGACGAAGAAGTCCAGCACCTCGGCACCCGCCGCGGCCGGCAGCAGCCGGGCCAGCTCGGGCAGGTAGCGGCGGCGCAGTTCGGCGACCGGCAGGTCGATCTCGTCCTGCACCGCGGACTGCGAGAGCGCCAGGTACTGGGCGCCCGGGTGGGCCCGGCCGAGCGCGGTGGCGGCCAGACCGGAGTGCGCGGTGCGGTCGAAGACCCACTGGACCGGGGAGCCGAGCGCGGCGAAGAACGGGCGGCGCACCAGCTTGCGGTCGTAGATCACGTGCACGTTGAGGATCGGCGCGGTGCCGAAGCGGGCCAGCCGGTCCTGCCCCGGGATGGCGTTCGGCGGCAGCAGGGCGGCCGCGCTGTCCTGGGCGCCGGCCAGGACGACGGTGTCGGCGGTGAGCAGTTCCCCGCCTTCCAGGAGGACGGCGTGCTGCGGGGCGGCCGGCTTGAGCTCGGCGACCCGGGCGCGCAGCAGCACCTTCACGCCCAGGCGCTCCAGTTCGGCGATCGCCCGGTCGTGGTGGATCGCGCCGAGCGGGGCGGCGGCGATGCCGATGTCGGCGGCGCCGGGGTCGGAGAGCAGGCCGGTCTGGAACACCTTCGCGGCGAGCGCCATCGACACCTGGTCGGCCCGGGCGTTCAGGGTGGCGACGCCGACCAGGTCCCACAGGGCCGCCTGGGTGGCGGCGTTCTGCCCGTTGCGGCGCAGCCACTCGCCGAAGGAGATCCGGTCCAGCGCCGGGTCGGCGAGGTCCAGGCCCTTGAGGGCGAGTGCGCCGCGGACCACCCGGGCGCGGTCGGCCGGGGACAGGTGCGGGTAGCGGGCGAGGCTGGCCGCCAGGTGGAGCGGGACGGGCAGGCCGCTGCGCCGGAGCCGTCCGAGGGTGCGCACCGGGGCGTCCTCGGGGCCGGTGACGGAGAGCACCGGGACGTCGAGACGGTCCTGCAGGTGGGCCAGCCGGGTGGCGCCGAGCCGTTCCAGCAGGCCGCGGTAGGCGGTGCAGCAGCGCAGGTAGACGTGCTGGCCGTTGTCGACGGTCAGCTCGCCGCGCCGGAAGGAGAAGGCCAGGCCGCCGAGCCGGGGGCGCCCCTCGGCGAGGGTGACCCGGTGGCCCGCCTCGGCCAGGCGGAGCGCGGCGGTGATGCCGGCCAGGCCGCCGCCGACCACGAGGGCGGCCGGGCGCGCGGCATCGGCTCGCCCGGTCATCGGTCCTCCCCCTCGCAGTCGCCGGACCGCCGGGAGGCGGTCGTTGAAGCCGGTACCCGTTCCGTCAACACGGAACTGCCCGCACGTGATTCCCCGCTGACACAGCGTGACAGAAGTGTGGCGAGAATCAAGAACGCCCCCCGGCGAGCCCGGAAAGCGCCACGTACGCCTTCTCCCAGCCCGGCAGCGAGACGCGGCCGCGCAGCACCGACTCGGGGTCGGCGGCGATGCGACCGAGCAGCCGGTGGTAGATCCCGGCCATGGCGGCGGTGCAGGCGCGGCTGCGGCGGTCGAGCATCGGCAGCAGCCGCAGGCCCTCCTCGAAGGCGGACTGGGCGCGGGCGGCCTCGAAGGCGACCAGGCCGGTGAAGTCCGCGCCGACCGGCGGCTTGGACAGGGCGAAGCCCTGCTCGCAGCCGAACCGGACCAGGTCCTCGGTGGGCAGGTAGGTGCGGCCGTTCAGGGCGTCCTCGCGCAGGTCGCGCAGGATGTTGGTGAGCTGGAGCGCCAGGCCCAGGGTGTCCGCGTAGCGTGCCCCGCGTTCGGGGTCGTCGCAGCCGTAGACGCCCAGCGAGAGCCGGCCGATCGCGCCGGCCACGCAGCGGCAGTAGACCTTCAGCTCCTCGTACGTCTGGTACTCGGCGCCCTTGAGGTCCATCTCGACGCCGTCGATCAGCTCGTCGAAGCCGCCGAGCGGGATCGGGAAGCGCCGGGCCGTGTCGGCCAGGGCGACCTTGATCGGGTCGGTGTCGTCCTCGGCGACCACCCCGGAGCGGACCTCGTCCACCAGTTCCCGGGTGCGCAGCAGCGCCTCGGCCTTGCGGTCGGCCGGGAGGTCGCCGTCGCCGATGTCGTCCACCCGGCGGGCCAGGGCGTACAGGGCCGACATGGCCAGTCGCTTGGGTTCTGGCAGCAGCCGGATGCCGTAGCTGAAGTTGCGCGCCTGCAGCCCGGTGACTGCCTCGCAGTACCGGTACGCCGCCATGACCTGGGCGGACGCCAGTGGTGATGCCGCCACTCGGGCGTTCACCTTCCCTTCGCGAAGATGGCCGCCGCCTTCGCTGCGAGGCGGCGCTTGTCCGGCTTCGCCTGCCGGGCGAGCACGTCGTACCCGGCGTCCTCGATGGCCGCCAGGGCCGCGTAGCCGCCTGCGGTGAATCCCGCCAGGAGCAGTCGAAGCCTCCCCCGAACCGTACCTACCAATGGTGCGCCGCGATCGAGCAGGGTGCGGGCCCGTTCCACCTCGAAGGCGATCAGTTCGCGCACCGCGCCGTCGGCGGAGGGGGCGGCGAGGTCGGCCTCGGTCACGCCGAAGCGCTGCAGGTCCTCGGTGGGGAGGTAGATCCGGCCGCGGTGCAGGTCCTCGGCGACGTCCTGCAGGTGTTCGACAACCTGGAGGGCGGTGCAGACGGCGTCGGAGAGCTCGGTCCGCTCGGGCGTGGAGACGCCCGCGATGGCCAGGACGAGGCGGCCGACCGGGTCGGCGGAGAGCGTGCAGTAGCCGACCAGGTCGTCGTAGGTGGCGTAGCGGGCGGTGGTCTGGTCCACCCGGTTGGCCTCGATCAGACGGCGGAACGGCTCGGGGGTCAGGCCGTGCCGGTCGACCAGCGGGACCAGGGCGCGCAGCAGGGGGTGGCGGGGGCGGTCGGCGCCGGAGGGGTGCAGCGCGGTCTCGAACGCCCGGTCGAGGTCGTGCTCAAGCCCGTCGAGCAGGGCGAGCCGGAAGGCGACCTCCGGCGGAGCCGGCGGGCCGGGCTGGGCCGAAGGGGTGGCGGGGGGCCGTTCCTCGATCCCGAGCAGGGCGGCGGTGGCGGCCGGGTCGGCCAGGTCGCCGTCGCCGGCGTCGTCGACGAGGCGGGCGAAGCCGTAGACCGCCATCAGGTCGTCGCGCCAGGCCGCGGGCAGGAAGAACGGGGCGACCGGGAAGTTCTCCGCACCCGCCTTCTCCAGGGTCTGACCTGCGGACCGGTTCACCGGCGTATCACTGGGCTGGGCCGAAGCCGACACTGCTGTCACTCCCCCGTTCTACACCGCTGGGTACGACCGGTCCGACTCGGACACGCGTCCGAGCGCGGGCGTCACGTCCGCCACACCGCCCTCGCGCCTGACAGCCTGACACCGCGGGGCGCGCTGGAGAAGACCGCCCCGCCCGTCGGGGCGGGGCGCTCACCCCCGCGGCGGCGGGCCACCCGGGGGACCGGGCGGGGCATGCCGAAGGCCGGTCCCGGGGTGCGGGACCGGCCTCGGTGGTGCCGGGGTACTGCGGTGTTACGGGCGCTCGCCGCGCTCGTAACGGCCGACGACCTCCTCGGTCGGGCCGTCCATGACCAGCTCGCCGGCCTCGATCCAGATGGTCCGCTCGCAGACCTCGCGGATCGAGTTGTTGTCGTGGCTGACCAGGAAGACCGTGCCGGCGGAGCCGCGCAGCTCGTCGATGCGGCGCTTGCTGCGCTGCTGGAAGGCCTGGTCGCCGGTGGCCAGGGCCTCGTCGATCAGCAGCACGTCGTGGGTCTTCGCGGCGGCGATCGAGAAGCGCAGGCGGGCGCCCATGCCGGAGGAGTAGGTGCGCATCGGCAGGGAGATGAAGTCGCCCTTGTCGTTGATGCCGGAGAACTCGACGATCTCCTGGTAGCGCGCCTTCACCTGGGCCGGGGTCATGCCCATCGCCAGGCAGCCCAGGACGACGTTGCGCTCGCCGGTGAGCTCGTTCATCAGGGCCGCGTTGACGCCCAGCAGCGAGGGCTGGCCGTTGGTGTAGATGCCGCCCTTCTCGGTCGGCAGCAGGCCCGCGATGGCGGCCAGCATGGTCGACTTGCCGGAGCCGTTGGAGCCGATCAGGCCGATCGCCTCGCCCTTGTAGGCGGTGAAGCTGATGCCCTTGACCGCGTGCACCTCGCGCACGCCGGCGCCGCGCTTGCGGCTGAGGATGCGGCTCAGCGCCGAGGTGGCGCTGCCCTTGCCGGAGCCGGCGCCGTGCACCCGGTAGACGATGTGCACGTCGTCGACGACGACGGTGGGTTCGCGGGCCACGTCCGTGTCCCGGACGGTCTCGCGCTTGCTCAGGTCGGTGTCAGCCACGGCCGTACTCCTCCTCGGCCTTCCAGAAGAAGACGTATCCGATGACGAACAACCCGACCGCCCAGCCGATGCCGAACAGCCACTGGTGCGGCGGCAGGGTCTGGTACACGGGCTGGTGCTTGTTGTAGATGACCGGCGCGAAGGCGTGCCGCAGCAGGTCCATGTAGACCGAGGCCGGGTTCAGGTCGGTCAGCACCTGGATGTAGTGCGGCCACTTGTGGACGCGGTCCTGGATGCTGAACATCACGCCGGACAGGAACATCCAGGCCCGCATCACGAACGGGATCAGCTGGGAGATGTCGCTGGTCTTGGCGCCGATCCGGGCCATGATCAGGGAGATGCCGGTGTTGAACATGGTCTGCAGGAGCAGTGCCGGGACGATCAGCAGCCAGGTCTTGCCCGGGGCGATGCCGCTGGCCAGGACGGTGACGACCAGCACGACCATCGAGATCAGCAGCTGCTGGAGCTGGATCACGGTGAAGGCGATCGGCAGGCTGGCGCGGGGGAAGTGCAGTGCGCGGATCAGGCCGAGGTTGTCGGAGATCGCCCGGGTGCCGGACTGCACCGCGTTCTGGGTGAACTGGAAGACGAAGACGCCGATGCAGAGCCAGGCGATGTAGGTGCCCGGCGGGAAGCCCTGCTTGCTCTCCAGGATCACGCCGAAGACCAGGTAGAACACGGCGCAGTTGAGCAGCGGGGTCACGACCTGCCAGAGCTGGCCGAGCTTGGCGTCGGTGTACTGGGCCACCAGGCGGGCGGTGGCGAAGGCCCAGATGAAGTGGCGCCGGGCCCAGAGCTGCTTGGTGTACGCGAACAGGCCCGGCCGGGCGCCGCTCACCGACAGGCCGTACTTGTCCGCAAGCTGCTTGGGGGTCAGGCCTGCGTCCACCCCCCTGGGGGTCGAGAGGCTGACGGGTTCACTCACTGTCGACACATTCGTCCTTCACGCGGGATCGGTCGGAGCAGCCGGTCGACGGAGGGTCCGTCGGCCGTGCGCCGATGGGGATCCACTGGGATCTCGGGGGAGCCGGCCGGTGTGTGGTCACCGGCCGAGGAGATCGATCATTCGATCAGATCAGATGATCGGTGGTCGGCCCAGCCTGGTCAGTTGCCAAACGGTACGCCATCGCATGGGCCGCCGCGGACCGCAGGGTTCGCGCCAGCCCGCCCGGAACCCGCCCCACCAGGCCTTCAGCGCCTCGGGGGAGGGGCGTCGGGCCAGGGTCAGCAGGAACCAGGTTCCCAGATAGAGAGGCACCAACGGGGCCGGAAGGTTCCGCCTCGCGAGCCAGACCCGGTTGCGGGCCACGTTGTGGAAGTAGGTGGCGTGCCGGGCGGGCGAGGTCGTGGGGTGGTGCAGGACCACGTCCGCGCGGTAGTCGATGGCCCAGCCGGCGTCCAGCGCGCGCCACGCGAGGTCGGTCTCCTCGTGCGCGTAGAAGAACTCGGCGGGCAGCTGGCCGGCCTGCTCGAACACCGTGCAGCGCACGGCGCTCGCGCCGCCCAGGAAGGTCGTCACCCGGGACGAGCGCAGCGGGTCGCTGGCGCGCAGCCGGGGGACGTGCCGGCGCTGGGTGACACCGGTGTCCGGGTCGGCGATCCGGAAGGAGACGATGCCCAGCTCCGGGTCGGCGGTGAAGGCCTCCCGCAGCAGCCGGGCCGAGTCGGTGCGCGGCAGGCTCCCGTCGTCGTCCAGGAAGAGGACGGCGTCGACGTCCTTCCCGTCCCGGCCGAACAGCTCGATGCCGACGTTGCGCCCGCCGGGGATGCCCAGGTTCTCCGGCAGCTCCACGCTGCGCACGCCCTCGGGCAGCGGGGGCAGCTCGGCCCCCTGGCCGACCACGGCCAGCTCGACCGCCGGGCCCTCCTGGGCGCGGACGGACTCGATCAGGGCGTTGAGCTCGGCGGGCCGGTTGCCCATGGTGATGATCACGGCGCCGAGGCGGAAGCTCTCCGCGGTCGCTCCGCCGGTCATCGCAGCCTGCTGGAGAGGACGATGCTCAGCAGGTGCAGCACGGTCTGCAGCATGGCGATCGCCGCCAGGACGACCACCGCGAGCCGGGTGAAGAGGAGCCCGCCGTGCACCGCGTCGGCGATCCCGGCCGCGAGGATGAACAGCGAGGCCTCGACCGCGCCGACCAGGCGGTGGAACTTCAGCAGCGAGGCCGCCCGGCGGGCCTTGGCGACGGCGGTCGAGCGCGGCACCGAGGCGCTGTCCTCGACGGCCGTCAGGCCGCTGCGGGCCCGGGCCACGTCCACCAGGTCCGTCTCGGACTTGATCAGGATCGCGCCGAGCGCGGCCAGCGTGCCGAGGAAGGCCCACTCCCAGTGCGAGCCGCCGCCCTCGCGGTGGAGCAGGTCGGTGGCGCGCAGGCCCAGGCCGGTCAGCAGGGCCGCCTCGGACATGTAGTGGCCCACCCGGTCCAGGTAGACGCCGGTGAGCGAGGTCTGCCGGCGCCAGCGGGCCACCTCGCCGTCCACGCAGTCCAGCAGCAGGTAGACCTGGATCAGCAGGGCGCCCAGCACCGCGCCCGTGATGCCCGGCACGACCAGCGCGGCACCGGCCAGGATGCCGGTGAACATCATCAGGTAGGTCAGGCCGTTGGGCGTGATCGCCGTCATGGTGGAGAGCACGCGGGTGATCCGCAGCGAGATCTTCCGCATGTACAGGCGCCCGGCCCAGTGCTCGGCGCTGCGGCGCTGGAGCATGCCCTCCGGG
The DNA here is from genome assembly GCF_003635085.1 of Streptomyces sp. 1114.5. Lineage (NCBI taxonomy): Bacteria > Bacillati > Actinomycetota > Actinomycetes > Kitasatosporales > Streptomycetaceae > Streptomyces > Streptomyces sp. 1114.5. Next base: position 1,279,127 of record NZ_RBXE01000002.1, on the reverse strand, counting down.
TGGATCACCGCGCGCAGCTCCTCGATCGAGGGCCGGCGGGTCAGGTCCACCGGGGGACGTTCGGTGCCCTTGGTGGAGCGGTCAGCTGTTGACGGCTTGGACATAGTCGGCGTACGCGTCCCTGATTGCGGAAGGGGAGAGGTCGAGGTGTTCGAGGATGGTGAAGCGCCCCGGGCGGGTGTTCGGAGCGTAGTGCACCGCTTCGGTGAACTCCGCCTCGGTGAAGCCGATCTGAGCCGCGGTCACCGGCAGCCCGTGGCTCGCCAGGCGCTCCACGATCAGACCGGTCAGCTCGCGCTCGCCCCGCAGGAAGCTGGCGAACGCGGCACCGAGGCCGACCTGTTCGCCGTGCTGGGCGGACCGCTTGGGATACAGCACGTCCAGGGCATGCGAGATCTCGTGGCAGGCGCCCGACGAAGGCCGGGTGCTGCCCGCGATGTTCATCGCGATGCCGGACAGTACCAGGGCCTCCGCGAGGGCCGTCAGGAGGTCCTGATCCTGAGTGTTTCCTGGGTGCCGCAGCAGGTTCTCGCCCGCCGAGCGGGCCATCGCGACGGCCAGTCCGTCCACCGGCTCGCCGGTGACCGCGTGCGACAACTCCCAGTCCGCGCAGGCCGAGATGTTGGAGACGACGTCGCCGATGCCGGCCGCCACGAAGCGCTGCGGGGCCTGCCGGATCACGTCCAGGTCGACGATGATGCCGATCGGGCTGGGCACCCCGTAGGAGCCCCGGCCGGCGTCGTTGTCGAGGGTCGAGACCGGCGAGCAGATGCCGTCGTGGGCCAGGTTGGTGGCGACCGCGACCAGCGGCAGGCCGACCCGGGCGGCGGCGTACTTGGCGGCGTCGATGATCTTGCCGCCGCCGAGACCGACGATCGCGTCGTAGTGCCCGCCGCGCATCGACTCGGCCAGCCGCACCGCGCTGTCCAGGGTGCCGTCGTCCACGTTGTACCAGTCGGCGCCGGGCAGGGCGGGCTCCAGGCGCCGGCGCATGGCCGCGCCGGAGCCGTTGCTGATCGCCACCGCGATCCGGCCCGAGGCCGACAGCCGCTGGTCCGCGAGGATCCCGCCGAGCGCGTCCAGCGCGCCCGAGCGGATCTCCACGAACAGCGGCGACGGGACCAGTCGGGTCAGTACCGGCACGCGATCTCCCGCGCCTTCGCCAGGTCCTCGTGGTTGTCGACCTCGACCCAGGAGACCTCGCCGATCGGCTGCACGTCGATCCGCAGGCCGCGGTCGACCATCTCCTGGTAGCCGTCCTCGTAGTACAGCTGCGGGTCGCGCTCGTAGGTGGCGCGCAGCGCGTCGGCCAGGTCGTCGGCGGCGGCCGGGTTGATGACGGTCACGCCGATGTACTCGCCGCTCGCCTCGGCCGGGTCCATCAGCTTGGTGATGCGGCGCATGCCGGCGGCCGGGTCGACGACGACCTTCATCTCCTCGTCGGCGAGCTTCTTCACCGTGTCGAGGGCGAGCAGGATGCCGGGGGCCCGGCCGGCCTCGGTGAGGCGCTCGTTGCCCTCCAGCACGGTGCGCTGGACGGAGGCCGGGTGCACGGTGTCGCCGTTGGCCAGCAGCAGGCCCTCGGAGAACAGCTCGCGGGCGCACCACAGCGAGTAGGCGTTGTTCCACTCCTCGGCCTTGTCGTTCTCGACCAGGTGGAGCTTGACGCCGTACTTGGCCTCCAGGGCGTCCTTGCGGTCGTACACCGCCTCCTTGCGGTAGCCGACGACGATCGCGGCCTCACGCAGTCCGACCTCGGCGAAGTTGCCCAGGGTGAGGTCCAGGACGGTCCGCTCCCCGTCGACCGGCACCAGCGCCTTGGGCAGCGTGTCGGTGTACGGGCGCAGCCGGCGGCCGGCGCCGGCTGCCAGAACGAGGCCGATCATGCGGGGTCTCCTGATCCGTCGGGCTGTGCGTGCGAACCGTGCCGAGGGGCGCCGCTGCTCCGCCGGGCCGGTGTGCGACCGGACCGGGCAGCGGCGCGCCGGTACCTGCACAGGTCCGGGCACCGTGTCGTATGTGATGGTAGGCGACTCGGACGATCGGCCCGAACGCGCCCGGAGACGGGAAGGTGACGGCCCGGTGACCCTCCGGCTGCGCGCCGAGCCGCACCCGATCGCACCGGGGCGGTCGAACAGCCCCCGAACGTCCGTCGAACGGTTCTGCGACAGTGATGACTCTTACGGGGGCTTCCCGGACCCACTTCTGTACGGATTCCGACTCCTCCGGGCCATGATCCGCCCGGTTGTGCGTGGGACCCCGGACGAGTGCCACCCATACGGCAGACTGGAGCCCGACGCCGGCGCCGGTGCCCCCGCTGCGTCCGCCGCGCTCCGTCCGGAGCGCCGGACACGCCCGATGCTCCCGTTGCTCCCGCTCCCCGAAAGAGGCCCCATGCCCCAGAGTCTGCCGACCGACCCGACGCACTTCGCCGCCGAGATCGACACCGGTCTCGACGTGGAGACCGACGTGACGGTCGACCCACGGGCCGCCTCGGCTCCCGGCACCGAGATCCTGCTGGAGCTGGTCGACGACGAGGGCGTGACGATCGGCACCGCCGAGAAGCTCTGGGCCCACCAGCAGCCGGGCCGGCTGCACCGCGCCTTCTCGGTGTTCCTCTTCGACCGCCAGGGCCGGCTGCTGCTCCAGCGCCGCGCCCTCGGCAAGTACCACTCCCCCGGCGTCTGGTCGAACACCTGCTGCGGCCACCCCTACCCCGACGAACCGCCCTTCGTCGCCGCCGCCCGGCGCACCGCCGAGGAGCTGGGCGTCGCCCCGGCGCTGCTCTGCGAGGCCGGCACCGTCCGCTACGACCTGCCGGACGAGGCCTCCGGGCTGATCGAGCGGGAGTGGAACCACCTCTTCGTGGGACTGGTCACCGCGCCGGTCGAGCCGAACCCGGACGAGGTGGACGACTTCGCCTTCGTGACCGCGGAGGAGCTGCGGGAGCTGCGGGCCGAGCGGCCGTTCTCGGTCTGGTTCGAGACCGTCTTCGAGGCGGCGCTGCCGGGGATCCGGGAGATCGCCGGGCGGGACTGGTAGTCGGACCGTCGAAGAGCCGGTCAGCGGTCGGGCTCCGGGGGGACGGGCAGCGAGGCCCAGATGACCTTGCCGCCCTCCCCCGTCCGCTCGACGTCGCACACCCCGCCGGCCTGCAGGGTGACGCTCTTCACCAGCAGCAGCCCGCGCCCGCCGGTGCGTCCGGTGTCGTTCTCCAGCGCCTTCGGCCGGTACGGATCGCCGTCCTCGACCGACACCCGCACCCAGCCGCCGCGCACCGACAGCTCGGTGACCACCTCGGGCGACAGCTCGGCGGCGTGCGTCACCGCGTTGCTGACCAGCTCCGAGACGATCAGCAGCAGGTCGTCCACCAGTTCCTGGTAACGCACCCCGGCCATGCCCTGGGCCAGCAGGCGGTCGCGCACCGCGTGCCGGGTGCGCGGCACCGAGGCCTCCGCGGCGGGCACCGGGAAGCGCCACACGCCCTCGGCGGGTCCGCCGCCGGGTCCGCCCGGTCCGCCGGGCGCAGCGGCGTCGCCCCGCCCGTCCCCCGGCCCCTCGCCCGGCCCGCCGCGTCTCGGTTCGGCCTCCGCCGTTCCGCTGATCTGCTCCACGTCCAGCCGCCCTTCGTCCGCGACCCGGGAATCAGGCGATCCGCTCATGGCGCCCTCGGTCCACAGAGGCTAGGAGAGGCGTCCCGGCGGCCGTGGCACCGTCGACAAGTTGCCCGTGTCGGACCACTTCCGACCGGAACCGATCGCGGGCGGGGGCGAAGTCGACCGGTTCCTTCGCGGACGCCACCGGTTCGGGCGGGGTTCGATCGTGTTCGCCAGCCGTACCAACCTGTACGGGGCCGCTTCGAGCCGGTGGGGGACCGGCTCGGACCCGCGGGAGGAGCGCCCGGGCCGGTGGGGGGACGGGCCCGAGGAAACGCAGGTGAGAAGCACTCCAGAACCCTGGTAATGTTCTCTCTGTCGCCGAGGGGGCGAGAGAAAAACCCCCGGAGCACACACCCCGTCCGGGTGGCGGAATGGCAGACGCGCTAGCTTGAGGTGCTAGTGCCCTTTATCGGGCGTGGGGGTTCAAGTCCCCCCTCGGACACAGCCGAATTCCCCGTGGGATCCGAAAGGAACCCACGGGGAATTTCCTTTTTCCCGGCTCACTCGCAGCCCGCCACCCCCGGGCCGCCATCCCCGTCCGCCACCCCCGTGGCGGTGTGACGCCGGTCTCCACACGGAACCCGTCGGTCCGGAAACCGGACACGAGATGGCAACGATCGTACGGTTTGAGCTTCCCCTGAGGTATTCGCCCGTTTTCCGACCATAGGCTGCTGTGCGTTTGTCCGGAATGCGGACTCAAAACCGCAAAAACACCGACACCACCCAATGAACCCCGAGCGAGAGGACCGATACGTTGAGTGAGCCCGAATCCTCGACGGCATCACACCAGAACTACCGCCGATCGCTCGGCACCATCAGCCTGACGGCCGTCGGGCTGGGGTCGATCATCGGATCCGGGTGGCTGTTCGGTGCCGAGCGGGCCGCCAAGCTCGCCGGACCGGCCTCGATCCTCGCCTGGGTGATCGGTGCCGCGGTGGCGCTGACCATTGCCCTCACCTACAGCGAGCTGGGCTCGATGTTCCCCAAGGCCGGCGGCATGGTCCGCTACGGCCAGTACTCGCACGGCTCGCTGGCCGGCTACCTCGCCGCCTGGGCCAACTGGATCGCCATCGTCTCGGTCATCCCGGGTGAGGCCACCGCCTCCGTCCAGTACATGAGCTCCTGGCACTTCGGCTGGGCCAAGGGGCTCTACGACGGCCAGGAACTGACCCTCAGCGGGGTGGCGCTCGCCAGCGTGCTGCTGGTCGGCTACTTCGTCCTGAACTGGTTCGCGATCACGCTGTTCGCCAAGACCAACACGGCGATCACCGTCTTCAAGGTCGTCGTGCCGACGCTGACCGCCGGCGCGCTGCTCCTCGCGCACTTCGACTCCGCGCACTTCACCGACCACGGCGGCTTCGCGCCGAACGGCTGGAGCGCGGTGTTCACCGCCGTCGCGGTCTCCGGCATCGTCTGGGCCTTCAACGGCTTCCAGTCGCCGCTCAACCTCGCCGGCGAGGCCAAGAACCCCGGCAAGTCGCTGCCGAAGGCCGTCATCGGCTCGATCCTGATCGCCCTGGTGATCTACGTCGCGCTGCAGATCGCCTTCCTCGGCGCCATCCCGACCGCCGACCTCTCGCAGGGCTGGAGCAGCCTCGCCTACACCTCGCCGCTGGCCGACCTGGCCATCGCCTGGGGCCTCAACTGGCTCGCGATCCTGCTCTACGCGGACGCCTTCATCTCGCCGTCCGGCACCGGCATGATCTACGCCGCCACCACCTCGCGCATGATCCACGGCGTGCAGGAGAACGGCCACCTGCCGAAGGTCTTCGGCAAGGTCGACGCCAAGACCGGCATCCCGCGCCCGGCGCTGGTGCTCAACCTGGTCGTCGCCTTCCTGTTCCTCGCGGTCTTCCGCGGCTGGGGCTCGCTGGCCGAGATCGTCTCGGTGGCCACGGTGATCTCGTACATCACCGGCCCGGTCGCCGTGATGGCGCTGCGCCGACTCGCCCCTGACCTGCCGCGGCCGGTCCGGCTGCGCGCCATGCCGGTGATCGCCCCGGTCGCGATGGTCTTCGGCTCGCTCGTCCTGTACTGGGCCCGCTGGCCGCTCACCGGCAAGGTCATCCTGCTGATGGCCGCCGGTCTGCCGATCTGGGCCTGGTACGAGCTGCGCAAGCCGTTCGCCCAGCTCAAGCCGCACCTGATGGCGGGCGCCTGGATGGTCGCCTACCTGTTCGTGATGGCCGGCGTCTCCTGGGCCGGCAGCAGCGACTTCGGCGGCCACGGGTACCTGCCTGAGGGCTGGGACCTGCTGATCGTGGCCGCGATCGGGCTCGCGTTCTACTACTGGGGCGTCGCGAGCGCCTGGGCCAACCCCTCGCTGGCCGCCGTCCGGCAGGAGCTGGCGGACGCGGAGGCGGCGGAGGCCGCGGACGCTGCGGCCGAGGGCGCGCAGGGCTCCATGGGCGAGCCTTCGCGGGTCTGAGTCGTCCGCAGTACGGATGCGGAAGGGCCGGTCGGTGTTCCGACCGGCCCTTCCGCGTACCCGGGGGGGGGCTTGCGGCTGCGCCGTCCTGCGCAGTGGGGGCCTGCGGCCGGTCAGCCCCGGCGGGCGCGGCGGATGGCGGAGGTGACGACCGGCGGGAGCAGGTCCCGGGCCGCCCGCTTGGCCACGTTGACCGGGCGGCGGGCCTCGGCGGCACGGGCGCGCCGGACCGCGAGATCCATTTCAGCCTCGCCGCGGGCCGAGTCGAGCGCCAGGTGGGCCGCGTCGGCGGCCAGCCGGTCCTGGTGGCGCGAGCCTCGGAAGGGCTCGATGCCCTCCGAGTCGCCGTACATGCGCAGCACCTGGTTCCCGTTGAGGTGGTCGATGCTCAGTTGGCAACCGACCGCGAGGTCGACCCGGTCGAGCAGCTCGCGCTGGAACGGCTCCGGATCGCCCCAGGTGCCGTAGAACTTGCACTCGGTGAGCAGGATCGGCTTGAGCCCGTGGTTGAAGACCGCTTCCCAGGTCGCGGCCGCGACGCCCGGAGTGTGCTGGGCGCGGTAGTCGTCCAGCACCACGACGCCCTGCTCCTGCAGCGCGACCCGGGCCACCTGGAGGTCGCCGACGACGTGCTCGTACAGGTGGGAGGCGTCTATGTGGATGAAGCGGAAGGTGCCGGGGGATATGTGCCCGCGGGACAGGACGCCGGTCGGGGCCTGGATGATCTCCGGCAGCTCGTCGTGGAAGGCGAGGTAGTTGGTCTCGAAGGCCGAGCGGGTCAGCGTCTTGCGGTAGGAGAGGTCCATCTCGGCGGCGTTCTCGTCGTCGGGCGCCTCCGAGTCGAAGAGGTCGCAGACGGTGAAGGTTTCGCCGGGCTGGAGGTGCTCACCGATGACGATCGCGCTGCGGCCGAGGTAGGCGCCCATCTCCAGGAGGTCGCCGGTGACACCGGTCTTCTCCTGCCGCCCGAGGAACCAGTCGAAGGAATGCCGGTCGTGGTCCCAGAACCACCCCTGGACGTCGTCCAGGCTCGCCGGCTCGGCAGGGTGCTGGGGCTCGCCCGGCAACGCGGCGTCGGTCATGACAGCTCCTTCGGGACACGGGTGGGTCCGCTGGTTCTCGAAGCGGATCTCAGCGGGGGCGGCACTCCGCGCCGGGCGCGGAACGCACCGGTCCCCGACCGTGCGCGGCACGTCGGAGCATTGTCAGCAGTAGACCCCCCGCCGCTGAGTTCCCTGCAATCTACCTGGGCATCCACCGTCGTGTGGAGGTCTGGGGGTGGGGAGTTTCCGGAATCGCCACCGGGGACACCGAGCCGCCGGAAGACCGGACTGCCGGAAGATCGGACCGCCGGACTGCCGGGAGATCGGCTCGGCGGATTCCTGGCGTTGATCCATTGTGTCCCGGCCGGGGTCGCCCGGTCACCCGCTTCGAGGATGATCTTCGTCTCGGATTCTGCGCCTAGCGTGGTCGCGGGCGGTCCTCGACGGGAGGGCCGGTGCGATGAGGAGCATCGTCGGCGTGACGGAAGCACAGCGGGACGAGCGACGGGACGACCGGCGGGACGAGCAGGATCCGGTGCCGGCCCGGGAGTTGGTGGCGATGATGGCCGAGGACGCGGCGGCCGCCCGGTACGCGAACAGTGCGGACCTGGCCGAGCAGGCGCTCTGGCGGCGGCTCACCGCCCGGCACGGGGACCGGCTCCTGGCGATCACCGCCGAGCACGGCTGGCCGACCGAGCGGACCGTCGGCCCCGAGGCCGCCCGGGCGGCCTGGCTGGTCGCCCAGCACGCGGACCGGCAACTCGACGTCCAGCGGCGGGCAGTGGCGCTGATGGGCGAGGCGGTCCGACGGGGCGAAGCGAGCGCGCGCGACCTGGCCTTCCTGGAGGACCGGCTGGCCGTCAACGAGGGCCGCGAGCAGCGCTACGGCACCCAGATCGGCGCGGTTGCGGACGGACGGCCGGTGCCGTGGCCGTGCGAGGACCCGTCGCGCCTGGACGAGCGGCGCGCCGAGGTGGGCATTGAGCCGTTCGATGCGTACACCGCGCGGTTCGCCCCGGGGTGACCGGCAGGTCCGTCGGCGCCGAACCGGCTCTTGCGCCCGCCCGCCCGGGCCGCTTTGACTGACCCTCGACGAGCGCCGGCGGTCGGACGGCCGAGCGGATGAGAGGACCACAGGTGCAGCAGTACGCGGAGTACGGCGACCAGTACATCGACGGCGCCTGGCGGCCCTCCGGGGACCAAGGGTCGATAACCGTACTGAACCCGGCGACCGAGCAGGTGCTCGCCACCGTGGCGGCCGGCGGGACGGCCGACGTGGACGCGGCGGTGGCGGCGGCCCGCCGGGCGGCCCGGAGTTGGGGCGCGACCAGCCGCGAGGAGCGGCTGGCGCTGCTGACCCGGCTGCGGGACGGCATTGCCGCCGCGCAGAACGAGATCACCGAGACCGTGGTCGCCGAACTGGGCGCCCCGGTCGGCTTCACCGCGGCCGTGCACGCCGGGCTGCCGCTGACCGTGGCGACCTCCTACCTGACCCTGCTCGCCGAGCACCCCTTCGAGGAGCGGATCGGCAACTCGGTGGTGCACGCCGAGCCGGCCGGGGTGGTCGCGGCGATCACCCCGTGGAACTACCCGCTGCACCAGATCGTGGCCAAGGTCGTCCCGGCGCTGGCGGCCGGCTGCCCGGTGGTGCTCAAGCCGGCCGAGGACACCCCGCTGGTGGCCCGGCTGTTCGCCCGCCTGGTGCACGAAGCCGGCTTCCCGGCAGGGGTGTTCAACCTGGTCACCGGCACCGGTGCGGTGGCGGGTGCGGTGCTCGCGGCGCACCCGGAGGTGGACGTGGTCTCGTTCACCGGCTCCACCGCCGTCGGCCGGCAGGTCGCCGAGACGGCCGGCCGGGGCCTGAAGCGCGTCGCCCTGGAACTGGGCGGCAAGTCGGCCAACGTGGTGCTGCCGGGCGCCGACATCACCCGCGCGGTCAAGGCGAACGTGGCCAACGTGTTCGCCAACTCCGGCCAGACCTGCAGCGCCTGGACCCGGCTGCTGGTGCACCAGGACCAGTACGAGGAGGCCGTCGAGCGGGCCGCCAAGGCCGCCGCCCAGTACGCCCCGGGCGACCCGACCGACCCGCAGACCCGGATCGGCCCGGTGGTCAACGCCAAGCAGCTGGCCCGGGTGCGCGGTTACATCGACGGCGCGCTGGCCGAGGGCGCCCGGCTGGTCGTCGGCGGGTCCGAGCCCGTCGCCGGCCTGCCCACCGGCTACTACGTCCGTCCGACCGTACTCGCCGACGTCACACCGGAGATGGCGGTCGCCCAGGAGGAGGTCTTCGGCCCCGTCCTGGTGATCCTCGCCTACCGGGACGAGGACCACGCCGTCGAACTCGCCAACGGCACGCCGTATGGCCTGGGCGGCGGCGTCTGGGCCCGCGACACCGACACCGCCGCCGCCTTCGCCCGCCGTCTGGACACCGGCCAGGTCGACCTCAACGGCGGGCGCTTCAACCCGCTCGCGCCGTTCGGCGGTTACAAGCACTCCGGCCTCGGCCGCGAGCTGGGGCGGCACGGGCTGGAGGAGTTCCTGCAGTACAAGTCGCTGCAGTACTGACGCTGGTCGAGTGGCCCCGGGACGTCGGGGACCGGCCCGACGTCCCGGGGCGGCTCGGTGGCGCTCGCCGGGTGCTGCTCGCCGGGCCGTCAGACGAGGTCGACGCCCGGGTAGAGCGGGTACGGGGCGAGGAGGTCCGCGGCGCGCTTGGCGACGGCGTCGCGCAGGGCGGCGTCGAGGGTGTGGTTGGCCTTGGACGGGGCGCCGGCGGCCGTGGTGGCGGGGGTGGCGGCGCGCAGCACGGTGTCGATCAGCTCGGCGATCTCGTCCATCTCGGCGACGCCGAGGCCGCGGGTGGTGAGCGCCGGGGTGCCGATGCGGATGCCGGAGGTGTACCAGGCGCCGTTCGGGTCCTGCGGCACGGAGTTGCGGTTGGTGACGATGCCCGAGTCGAGCAGCGCCGCCTCGGCCTGGCGGCCGGTCAGGCCGTAGCCGGAGACGTCGGCGAGGACGAGGTGGTTGTCGGTGCCGCCGGTGACCAGCGTGCCGCCGCGGCGCAGCAGGCCCTCGGCGAGCGCCTGGGCGTTGGTGACCACGGCGCGGGCGTAGGCCTGGAACTCGGGGCGGCGGGCCTCGGCGAGGGCGACCGCCTTGGCGGCCATGACGTGCGAGAGCGGGCCGCCGAGCACCAGCGGGCAGCCGCGGTCGACGTGTTCGGCCAGCTCGGAGGTGCACAGCACCATGCCGCCGCGCGGGCCGCGCAGGGACTTGTGGGTGGTCGTGGTGACGATGTGGGCGTGCGGGACGGGGTCGTGGTCGCCGGTCAGCACCTTGCCCGCGACCAGGCCGGCGAAGTGCGCCATGTCGACCATGAGGGTGGCGCCGACCTCGTCCGCGATCTCGCGCATCTTCCGGAAGTTCACCAGCCGCGGGTAGGCGGAGTAGCCCGCCACGATGATCAGCGGGCGGAACTCGCGGGCGGTCTCGCGCAGCGCGTCGTAGTCGATCAGGCCGGTGACCGGGTCGGTGCCGTAGCTGCGCTGCTCGAACATCTTGCCCGAGATGTTGGGGCGGAAGCCGTGGGTGAGGTGGCCGCCGGTGTCCAGGGACATGCCGAGCATGCGCTGGTTGCCGAGCTCGTGGCGCAGCTGCGCCCAGTCCTCCTCGGTGAGGTCGTTGACGTTGCGGACCTGGGCCCGCTCCAGGGCCGGGCTCTCGACCCGCTGGGAGAGGACGGCCCAGAAGGCGGTGAGGTTGGCGTCGATGCCGGAGTGCGGCTGGACGTAGGCGTGGTCGGCGCCGAACAGCTCGCGGGCGTGCTCGGCGGCGATGGTCTCGACGGTGTCGACGTTGCGGCAGCCGGCGTAGAAGCGGCGGCCGGCGGTGCCCTCGGCGTACTTGTCGCTGAGCCAGTTGCCCATGGCGAGCAGGACGGCCGGGGAGGCGTAGTTCTCGCTGGCGATCAGCTTGAGCGAGGCGCGCTGGTCGGCCAGTTCCCGGCCGATGGCGGCGGCGATCCGGGGCTCGACGCCGGCGACCACGTCGAGGGCGCTGCGGAAGGCGGTGTCGGCGGCGGGGGTCGCGGCGGTGTGGGGCTGCTGGGCCATGGCGGTCTCCTGGTGGGGATGCGGGGGCCCAGGCGCTCGGCAACTGCACGTGAGGTTTCACGAGGCTGCTTCCCGATGGTTGATTCCATCCCTACGCGCCAGTCGCAGCCCGCCGGAATCGTATCAACACCGGACGGACTGTGGCGGAGGTCTCAGAATGCGGAACAGCCCGACCGGTTTGGTGAGGTTTGTCCGTTCTTTTGCAACGCCGGTGTTGCGGCGAAATGAAGCCGCCACATTTCCCGAAACAGTCCGGCAGGAATTCCCCCGAACACCTCCGGAGGTGATTTGCGGAACCTCGGACGCATCCGATCTGATGTCGCTCGAACGGCCCACGGGAAACCCCCGTCGGCCGTACCGGAAATGCACACCAGCGCACCCTCACCCATGGGGCGGCGGAGAAATTCGGGGGTTACGCCTCATGGCAGTGGTCGACACAGTCCCAGTCCCCGCGGGCGGGCCCGCGACTCCTGCGACCCCCGCGGCCCCCTCGGCACCGAGCGTGCTCCGCCGGATCCTGAAGGACCGGGTCGGCGCCACCGCCCTGGCCGTCGTGCTGCTGTTCCTGCTGCTCGCCGCGGCGGCCCCGCTGATCGCCGCGCTGTACGGGAAGAACCCGGCCGAGCACTACGGCCAGAACACTCCCGGCCTGCTCAGCGACGGCGGCCTGCCGATGCTGCCGAACGGCGGGATCTCCGGCGACTTCTGGTTCGGCCTGGAGCCCGGTCTCGGCCGGGACGTCCTCACCCAGCTGCTGTACGGCGTCCGCACCTCGCTGCTGATCGCCTTCGCGGCGGCAGCCGTGACCACCGCGCTGGGCGTGCTGGCCGGCGTCGCGGTCGGCTATCTCGGCGGAATCGCGGACCGGCTGTTCGGATTCCTCGCCAATGTGCTGCTGGCCTTTCCGACCCTGCTCCTGCTGCTCGCCCTCAGCCCGGTCATCCAGTCCCGGCTGGTCGACCCGGGGGCCGCAGAACCGGAGTGGATGCAGTTCCTGGTGCTGATCCTGGTTTTCTCCGCGTTCGGCTGGATTCCGCTCGCACTTTCCCTGCGGGCCGCTGTTCGCTCGCTCCGGGAAAGGGATTTCGTGCAGTCCGCCCGGGCCCAGGGCGCGAGCCGCTTCCACGTCGTCGTCCACGAACTGCTACCCAACGTCCGCTCGCAACTGCTGGTGCACGCCACCATGGCGGTGCCGACCTTCGTCGCCTCCGAGGCCGCGCTGTCCTTCCTCGGCGTCGGCATCACCGAGCCGGTCCCGGACTGGGGGCGGATGATCTCCCGCGGCTCGGAGGTCTTCCGGGCCGACCCGACGTACCTGGTCTTCCCCGGGGTGGCGCTGCTGGTCTTCGTCATCGCCTTCAACCTGCTCGGCGACGCCGTCCGGGATGCGCTGGACCCGCGCTCCGGCGCCCGCTGAGCCGCCTCTTCCCACTTCTTCACCTCTCACTTCCTACGTCGTACCGACACCCGAGCCCTTCCCGGCGCGATCCGCCGGGGCAAGGAGAGATCCGCCATGCGCTGGACCCGACCGTCCCTCGCCGTCATCGCCACCGCCCTGCTGGCGACCTCCTGCTCGGCGGGCGCGGGCAGCACCGGCTCCGCCGGCGCCGCAGCCCCCGCCAAGGACACCTCCCCGCTGACCGCCGTGCTCGGCACCGAGCAGGAGAGCGCCGGCCCCGCCCCGGCCGTCCCGGGCGCCCGTGCGGGCGGCACCGTGAACGTGTACAACAGCGTCGAGTTCCGCCACCTCGACCCGCAGAAGGTCTACGCGGGCGCCACCTACAACGCCTCACTGCTCTGGGGCCGCCAGCTGACCCAGTACCAGGTCGTGGACGGCAAGGCCAAGCTGGTCGGCGACCTGGCCACCGATACCGGCACCCCGGCCGACGGCGGGCGCACCTGGACGTACCGACTCAAGCAGGGCGTCGCCTGGGAGGACGGCAAGCCGATCACCTCGCAGGACGTCAAGTACGGCATCGAGCGCACCTTCGGCAAGGGCTACGAGGTCGGCCCGCCCTACTGGCCGCAGTGGCTCACCGGCGAGGCCTCCTACGAGGCGGCGCGCGCCGAGTACACCGGCCCGCAGGACGGCGACCTGGCCGCCATCGAGACGCCGGACGAGCGCACCCTCGTCTTCCACTTCCCCCCAGCCGCAGGCCGACGTCCCGTACATGGCCGCGCAGTCCTCCTCCTCGCCCGTGCGCCGGGACAAGGACACCGGGGCGGACTACGACCGCCAGCCGTTCGCGACCGGCCCCTACCGGATCGTCGAGCACGTCCAGAACACCCGCATGGTGCTGGAACGCAACCCGGCGTGGAAGCCCGAGACCGACCCGATCCGCAACCAGTACCCGGAGAAGTTCGTCTTCACGTACGGCAAGGAGGCGCTCAACCTCAACCAGGAGATCCTCTCCGGGCGGGACGGCGGCGCCAACGCCACCACCGCCTCCGACACCCTCTCCCCCGAGCTCTTCCAGACGGCCGACACCGACCCGAAGGCCGATGAACTGGTCGTCTCCGGCCGGCAGGGCGCCTTCGTCACCCAGCTGGTGATCAACAACGAGCGGGTGCCGGACGTCGAGGTCCGCAAGGCCCTGCACCTGGCCTACCCGCGCCGGCAGGCCCGCCAGGTCCAGGGCGGCGCCCGGACCGGCGAGCCGGCCACCACGCTCAGCTCCCCCGCGCTGATCGACTGGCAGAAGTACGACCTCTATCCGGCCAAGCCCGAAGGCGACCCGGAAGCCGCCAAGGCCGAACTCGCCAAGGCCAAGCAGGCGCCGGCCGGCCTCACCTACGCGTACAAGAACACGCCGAACGGGCAGCGCGTCGCGCAGGTGCTGGTGGACGGCTACGCCAAGGCCGGGATCACCCTCGTGCCCAAGCCGGTCGACCCCAAGGCCTTCCTGGACGAGGTGCACCGCGCCGACTCCCCGTACGACCTGTTCGAGGAGACCTCCTCCGTCGACTGGCCGACCCCGTCCACGCTCGTCCCGTTCTCCTTCGACGGCCGCTCCGGCAGCGACACCAACTCCGCGCGCTACCGCAACCCGGAGGTGGACAAGGAGATCGACCGGATCAACCAGATCGGCGAGCCGCGCGCCAAGGCCAAGGAGCTGTACGCGCTGGAGCAGACGGTGATGAAGGACGTGCCGGTCCTGCCGCTCGCCTACCCGACCGTCAACCAGCTGCGCGGCAGCAACGTCGGCGGGGCGTTCATCCACCCGATCTACGGGACGGTCTCGCTGGCGTGGCTGTACCTGAAGGCGTGACGTACTGACGTACTCGTTGCGTCCCTGCCTCACCGCCTCCCCGCCTCCCCGCCACGTCGACCCCCGGATCGGCCATGCTCTCCTTCGTCCTGCGACGGACCGTTCAAGCCCTCGCCGTCCTGGTCGCGGTCTCCGCCGCCGCCTTCGCCCTCTTCTACGCCGCGCCCGCCGACCCGGCCCGCGACGCCTGCGGCCCGCGCTGCGACGCCGGGCAGATCGCGGCGATTCGCCGGAGCATGGGCCTGGACCAACCGCTCGTCGCCCAGTACACCGACTACCTGGTCGGAGTCGTCGCCGGGCGGGACATCAACGACGTCGACGGCTCGGCCATCGACTGCGCCGCGCCCTGCCTCGGCTACTCCTACCGGCTGCACCAGCCCGTCACCGAAGCCCTCGCCGAACACCTCCCGGTCACCTTCTCGCTGACCGCCGGGGCGCTGGCCGTCCTGCTGGTGCTCGGGCTCGGCACCGGGTTCGTCTCCGCGCTGCGGCACGGGCGGCGCACGGACCGGCTGCTGTCCGGCTTCACCCTGGTCGGCGCCAGCGTGCAGATCTACTTCCTCGGGTACATCGCGCAGTGGGTCCTGGTCTACTCCACCGGCCTGCTGCCGCTTCCCTCGTACACCCCTCCGTCCGAGGGCCCCGCCGCCTGGGCGGGCGGGATGCTGCTCCCCTGGCTCGTCCTCGGCTTCGTCAACTCGGCGGTGTTCGCGCGGCTTTCGCGCTCCCAGCTGCTGGAGACGATGAACGAGGAGTACGTCCGTACGGCTCGCGCCAAGGGCCTCGGACGGTTGCGCGCGCACCTCAAGTACACCTCGCGCGGCGCCGCCGGGCCGCTGGTGCAGCTGCTCGGGCTGGAAGCCGGGGCGCTGCTCGGCGGGGCGGTGATCACCGAGACGGTGTTCGGGCTGAACGGCGTCGGGCGGTTCACCGCGCAGGCCGTCGCCGGGCAGGACCTGCCCGCCGTGGTCGGTGCGGTGCTGCTGGCCGCCTGCTTCGTGGTGCTGTTCGTCGCGCTGGCCGACCTCGCGGTGGCCTGGCTCGATCCGCGTGTCCGGCTGAGCTGAGGGGGGTGCTGTGATGAAGTCCGCTGTTTCGGGTGTGGTTGCGGGTTCGGTTTCGGGGGCTGCGGTGGGTGCGGGTGCTGCTGGTACGGGTGCTGCTGCGGGTTCGGTTCCGGGCGACGCTCCGGGTGCTGTCGTCGGGGGTGCCGAGCCGGTGCTGAGTGTTCGCGACCTGACCGTCACCTTCGCCGATCCGCGCGGTGGCGCGCCCGTGACCGCCGTTCGGGGGCTCTCCTTCGACCTCGCTGCGGGTGAAGTCCTGGGCCTGGTCGGCGAGTCGGGCTCCGGCAAGTCGACCGTCGGCCTCGCCGCCCTCGGCCTGCACGACCCGCGCACCACCACCGTCACCGGCTCGATCCGCTTGGGCGGGCGGGAGTTGGTGGGCGCGGACGACTCCGCGCTGCGTGACGTCCGGGGCGGAACGGCCGCGCTGGTCTTCCAGGACGCGCTCACCTCACTCAGCCCCTTCCACGGTGTCGGCGCCCAACTCGCCGAGATGTACCGGCTGCACCACCCGGGGGCGGGCCGCGCCGAAGCCCGTCGGCGGGCGACCGAGATGCTCGACCGGGTCGGTATCCCGCCGGCCCGGGTGCGCGACTACCCGCACCAGTTCTCCGGCGGGATGCGTCAGCGGGTGATGATCGCGATGGCACTGATGAACGACCCGCAGCTGCTGATCGCGGACGAGCCGACCACCGCCCTGGACGCCCGAGTCCAGCGGCACGTACTGGATCTGCTGGGCGAGTTGCAACGCGAGCAGGGGACGGCGGTACTGCTGGTCAGCCACGACCTGGGTGTGGTCGCGGGCACCACGGACCGCACGCTGGTGCTGCGCGGAGGCGTCGAGGTCGAATCCGCACCGACCGCCGAACTGCTGGCCGCACCGCGTGAGCCGTACACCCGGGCACTGGTGGGGGCGGCGCTCCGCCTGGACTCCGTACCGGGTACTGCACTGGCCACAGTCGATGAGCCGTCACCGTCACGGGTGTTCCGGCCGAGGGCCGTCGAGCGCACGGATCGATGGCTGGTCGAGGTGGACGACCTCACCGTGCACTTCCCCGGCCGGCGGCGCTTCCCCGGCCTGCGCACCGAGCCGGTGCGGGCGGTCGAGGGCGTGGGCCTGCGGATCGCCCCCGGCGAGACGGTCGGCCTGGTCGGCGAGTCCGGCTCGGGCAAGTCCACCACCTCACGGGTCCTGGCCGGACTGCAACGGCCCACCGGTGGACAGGTGTCGTACGACGGCCAGGACGCCACCCGGCCGGACCGGGAGCTGCGACGCCGACTCAGCCGCGAGATCCAGCTGGTCTTCCAGGACCCGTACGCCTCGCTCAACCCACGCCGTACCGTCGGCCGGACCCTCGACACCCCGCTGCGCCTGCACACCCCGCTCACCCCGGCCGAACGGCGGGAGCGCTCGGCCGAGTTGCTGGAGCAGGTCGGGCTGAGCGGCGACCACCTGGACCGCTACCCGCACGAGTTCTCCGGCGGACAGCGCCAACGGATCGGCATCGCCCGCGCGCTGGCCCCGCAGCCGCGCCTGATCATCGCGGACGAGCCGGTCTCGGCGCTCGACGTGTCGGTGCAGGCGCAGGTGCTCAACCTGCTGATGGAACTGCGCGAACGCCTCGGCGTGGCTTTCCTGTTCGTCTCGCACGACCTCGCGGTGGTGCGGCACTTCTGCGACCGGGTGGCGGTGATGCACCGGGGCCGTCTGGTGGAGTCCACCGACCGGGACCGGCTGTTCGATGCGCCGCACACCGAGTACACCCGGGAGCTGCTGGCGGCGGTGCACTGAGGACGGCGATGCGGGGACCATGATCGAAGCCCCACCAGGACCGAATGGAGAGGTGTTCGGCTGCGCGGGCGTGGCTCAAGGCGTTAGCGTGCAAGCGATGTGACGTAGACGTAGGAGAACCAGGAATCGCCAGCCGAGGGGCCACATTGTCGGACGACCTGCTCATCGCAAAGATCAACCACGGTTTTGATCACCTCGACGCCGACGGCGACGGGCTGCTCACCGAGCGGGACCACGTCCTGATGGGCCACTCGGTGGCCCGCTCGCTCGGCCACCAGGAAGGCTCGGAGGCGGAGGCCGTCATCGTCCGCGCCTACCTGACGATCTGGCACGATCTCCACCTCGCCGGGCTGCCCGCCGACACCGAGGTGATCACCCGCGAGCAGTTCGCCGCCTCGACCGGCTTGCTCGCCGACGACCCCGAGGCCGCGCGGGACATCCTCGGCTCGCTCGCCGCGGCCTTCCTCGCCGTCGCCGACGCCGACCGAAGCGGAACGGTGGACGCCGGGGAGTTCTTCGTCTTCCAGCGCGGCCACTTCGCCGGCCTCTGCCGCGACGACGCCGACGAGGCCTTCCGCCACCTGGACACCGACGGGGACGGCGTCCTGTCCGCGGCCGAGTTCACCGAAGCGATCATCGAGTACTGGACCAGCCGCGACCCGGAGGCCCCGGGCAACTGGTGGACGGGCAAGCCCCCGCACGCCTTCTGAGCCGTCCCGGGGCTGCGGTTGGTGGGGGCGGGGGCGGCCGGCGGAGGCGGTGGCCGCGGGCGGGGGCGGCCGGCGGGGCCTTCGGGACGCTCGCTCAGGTGCGCGAGGACGTCGTCTTCTCGGGCCGCTCCGGACTCGCCGGACGCTCCGGGCTCGCCGGACGCTCCGGGCTCGCCTGACTCACCGGGCTC
Source organism: Streptomyces sp. 1114.5 (assembly GCF_003635085.1). Classification (NCBI taxonomy): domain Bacteria; kingdom Bacillati; phylum Actinomycetota; class Actinomycetes; order Kitasatosporales; family Streptomycetaceae; genus Streptomyces; species Streptomyces sp. 1114.5. Next base: position 1,260,856 of record NZ_RBXE01000002.1, on the reverse strand, counting down.
GCCGGGCGATCCGCCCGCGGAGCACGCCCCGGGCGGCCCGGCCGTCCCGGACGTCCCGGACTCCGGCTGACGCTCACCACCAGGCAGACACCCGCCACCACGATCGCCCCACCGGTCAGGGTCGGACCGGTCAACGGCTCGGCCAGGATCAGCCAGCCGAGCAGCACCGCGACCACCGGGTTCACGTACGCGTACGTGCCGACCAGCGTCAGCGGGGCGGCGCGCAGCAGCCAGGCGTACGCGGTGAAGGCGAGCAGCGAACCGAACAGCACCAGGTAGGCCAGCGCCAGCCAGGACCGGCCGGAGACGGCCCCGAGGTCCAGGCCGTGCTGCTCACCGCGCACCAGTCCGACCAGCAGATCGCAGAGGCCGCCGGCCAGCATCTGGTAGGCGCTCGCGGCGAGCACGTTGCCCGGCATCGGGACCCGCTTGCTCGCGAACGAGCCGGCCGCCCAGAGCAGCGTGGCGCAGATGATCGCGATCACGCCGAGCGGTTCGACGGTCCCGCCGATCGCCGGGGCCGACAGCACACCGAGGCCGACCAGCCCGAGCAGCACCCCGGCCAGCTCGGCCGGCTTCGGGCGCTCACCGCCGAAGGCCGTGAGCACCACCATCCAGAGCGGGACGGCGGCCACCAGCAGGGCGGCCAGGCCGGAGGGGACGGAGGTCTCGCCCAGGACCACCAGCCCGTTGCCGCCGGTCAGCAGCAGCACGCCGACCAGGACGGCGGAGGCCAGTTGGCGCAGGCTGACCTTCAGGCCGGCCGGGCCCTGGCGCACCAGCAGGTAGCCGACCAGCAGGAGGCCCGCGGTGAGGAAGCGGACCGCGGCGGAGAGGAAGGAGGGCATCGTCTCCAGGGCGATCCGGATCGCCAGGTAGGTCGAGCCCCAGACGACGTAGACCACCGCGAGGGCCAGCCAGACCGCGCCGACGAGGCGGGTGGCGGGGGCTGCCGGGGCGGAGCCTTGAGCGGGGGTGGCCGGGGTGGACCCTGGGGTGGAGTCTTGAGCGGAGGCGGAACCGGGGGTGGGGGCCGGTTGGGAGGAGGCGGGCGGTGTCATGTGTGTCCCCCTTGGACGGTGCTGGCCGAACACCGACATGACATCGCATCGGTGGCCCGGTGCGCCACTCCGTATCAGGAACCGGACCGCGGGACGTACCGTGGGCGCTCCCGAGCGAGGAGGTCGAACCCGTGTCCGCACCCGAGGATGCCCTGCCGTTCTTCGTCTACGGCACCCTGCGCAGTGGCGGCCGCAACCACGCCGCCCACCTGGCCGGGCGCTGCGCCGACATCCGGCCTGCGGTACTGGACGGCGCCGCACTGCACGCGGGGCCCGGCTTCCCGTACGCCGTGCCGGACGCGGCGCCCGGGCGCCGGATCGTGGGTGAGCTGATCACCGTCCGCCCGGGCGCGTACGCCGGAGCGCTGGAGGCCCTGGACGCGCTGGAGGAGTGCCGGGCGGACGGGACCGGGATGTACGTGCGGCGCCGGATGGCGGTGCGGACGGCGGCGGGCGAGGCGCGGGACGCGTGGGTCTACCTCGCCGGGCCGGCCGCCGCGGCCCGGTTGCGCGAGCGGCCGGCGCTGATCGAGTCGGGGGACTGGGCGGAGCGGTGACGGCGTTCGGAGTTCAGCGGACAACTTTCAGCCGACAACTTTCAGCCGACAGATTTCAGCCGACAGATTTCAGATGACAGCCTTCAGATGACAACTTTCAAAATCTGAAATCTGTCAGCTGAACGCCCTCACCCGTCACCTCCCCCGGGGCCGCCCCAAACCGCCAGGTAGGCTGCCCGGCCAGTGGGATTTTCCGTCCCTTGGCCGGCCGAACGACGAGGAGCCACCCGGTGCCCGAGCTGCCATCCCCGATCGCCGTCGTCGGGATCGGGGCCGACGGCTGGCCCGGCCTCGCCGCCACCTCCCGAGCGGCCCTGCGGGACGCCGAGGTGGTCGTCGGCGGCCCCCGCCAACTGGACCTGCTCCCCCAGGACGAGGTCACCGCCCGGCGCGTGCCCTGGCCCTCCCCGCTGCGCCCGGCCGTCCCCGGACTGCTCGCCGCCCATGCCGACCGCCGCGTCGCCGTCCTGGCCAGCGGCGACCCGATGTTCTACGGCATCGGCCGCACGCTCGCCGAGACCGTCGGTGCCGAGCGGCTGCGCGTCCTGCCGCACCCCTCCGCCGTCTCCTACGCCTGCGCCCGGATCGGCTGGCCGCTGGAGGCGACCGAGGTGGTCAGCCTGGTCGGCCGTCCGCTGGACACCCTCTCCCTCGCCCTCCACCCCGGCCGCCGCCTGCTGGTGCTCAGCGCCGACGCCGCCACCCCGGCCGCCGTCGCCGCACTGCTCACCGCCCGCGGCTACGGCACCGCCCGGCTGCGCGTGCTCGAAAAGCTCGGCCACGAGAGCGAGCGGCAGCTGCACGGCCCCGCCGACGGCTGGCCGCACCCGCCCGGCGACCCGCTGAACGTCATCGCCGTCGACCTCGGTGACGGCCCCCGCACCTCCCTCGTCCCCGGCCTGCCCGACGCCGCGTACGAGAGCGACGGCCAGCTCACCAAGCGCCACGTCCGCGCCGCCACCCTCGCCGCCCTCGCCCCCTCCCCCGGCGAACTGCTCTGGGACATCGGCGGCGGCTCCGGCTCGATCGCCATCGAGTGGCTGCGCGCCCACCGCGACTGCCAGGCCGTCACCGTCGAGCGCGACCCGGTCCGGGCCGGGCGGATCGCCCGCAACGCCGCCACCCTCGGCGTGCCCCGGCTGCGCGTGGTGACCGGCCCGGCCCCGGCTGCGCTCGCCGAACTCCCCGCCCCTGACGCCGTGTTCATCGGCGGCGGCCTCACCGCGCCCGGCCTGCTGGACAGTTGCTGGGCCGCGCTGCGCCCCGGCGGCCGGATCGTCGCCAACACCGTGACCCTGGAGTCCGAGGCGCTGCTCACCGAGTGGTACCGGCGCCACGGCGGCGAACTCGTCAAGCTCGCGGTCGCCCACGCCGTCCCGGTGGGCGGCTTCACCGGGTGGCGCCAGGCCATGCCGGTCACCCAGTGGTCCGCCGTCAAGCCCGAAACCGGCAGGACCGATACCGCCAGGACTGATACCGGCGGGACCGAAACCCCCCAGGAGAACGCCTCGTGACCGTCTACTTCATCGGCGCCGGCCCGGGCGCCGCCGACCTGATCACCCTGCGCGGCCAGCGCGTTCTGGCCCGGGCCGAGGTCTGCCTCTTCGCCGGCAGCCTCGTCCCGCGCGAACTGCTGGACGAGTGCCCGCCCGGCGCCCGGCTGGTCGACACCGCGCAGCTCAACCTGGACCAGATCGTCGCCGAGCTGGTCCGCGCCCACGAGGCCGGACAGGACGTGGCCCGGCTGCACTCCGGCGACCCGTCCGTCTTCTCCGCCGTCGCCGAGCAGATGCGGCGCCTGGACGCGGCCGGCATCCCGTACGAGGTGGTCCCCGGCGTGCCCGCCTTCGCCGCCGCCGCGGCCGCGCTGAAGCGGGAGTTGACCGTGCCGACCGTCGGCCAGACCGTCATCCTCACCCGGATCGCCAAGCGCGCCACCCCCATGCCCGAGGGCGAGGACCTCGCCACCCTCGGCCGCAGCGGCGCCCTCCTCGTGCTGCACCTGGCCGCCGGGTACGTGGACGACGTGGTCGAGCAGCTCGTCCCCCACTACGGCGCCGACTGCCCTGCCGCCGTCGTCGCGATGGCCAGCCGGCCCGACGAACTGGTCCTGCGCGGCACCGTCGGCGACATCGCCGAGCAGGTCAAGGCGGCAGGCGTGGTCCGCACCGCCGTCATCATCGTCGGCCGCACCCTGGCCGCCGAACAGTTCCGCGACAGCCACCTCTACTCGGCGGACCGCGAGCGCCCGCACGAGCCCTGCGGGGCGTGATGCGGCACCTGCTCATCCTCGGCGGTACGACGGAGGGACGGGCCCTGGCCGCCGCCGTCGACGGCCGCCCGTCCCTGCGGGTCACCAGCTCGCTGGCCGGCCGCACCGCCCAACCCCGGCTGCCCGCCGGGGAGGTGAGGATCGGCGGCTTCGGCGGCCCGGACGGGCTGGCGCACTGGCTGCGCGAGCAACGGGTGGACGCCGTCATCGATGCCACCCACCCGTTCGCCGCCGGCATCTCGCAGAACGCCGCACTCGCGGCCGCCGCCACCGGCGTCCCGCTGCTGGCGCTGCGCCGCCCCGGCTTCACACCCGTCGACGGGGACCGCTGGCTCCCCGTCCCCTCGCTCGCCGCAGCGGCCGACCTGCTGCCGTGCCGCGGTGAGCGGGTGTTCCTCACCATCGGACGACAGGGCATCGCCTCCTTCGCCCACGTCGTCGGGGCCCACTTCCTCGCCCGCTCGGTCGACCCGCCCGAGCCGCCGCTGCCGCCCTCCTTCGAACTCCTGCTGGACCGCGGCCCGTTCACGATCCACGGCGAGGAGGCTCTGCTGCGCGCGCACGACATCGACATCCTGGTCACCAAGGACAGCGGCGGCGCCGCGACGGCACCCAAACTCGCCGCCGCCCGCGGGCTGCAGCTGCCCGTGGTCATCGTGGAGCGCCCCCCGGTGCCGGACGGCCTGCCGGTCGTACCGGACGTGGCGGGCGCGGTGCACTGGCTGGAACAGCTGGGCTGAGCCCGGGCCGAGTGCGCCCACCGGCGAGTAGCGCCGGCCGAGTCGACCGAGCGGGAGCACCGCACGGAACAACCCGGTGTTCGCGGATTACGTGAACACCGGGTTGGACGTGGCGATCCTGCTGACCGGGCTCAACGGGTGAGCCCGGTCAGTGGAGTGACGATCCGTCAGATGTCGCGGAAGGTCTCGATCCGGGCGCCGATGGAGTTGAGGCGCTCGGCGAGGTCCTCGTAGCCGCGGTTGATGACGTAGACATTGCGCAGGACAGAGGTGCCCTGGGCGGCGAGCATGGCGAGGAGGATGACCACGGCGGGGCGCAGGGCCGGCGGGCACATCATCTCGGCGGCGCGCCAGCGGGTGGGGCCCTGGACCAGGACGCGGTGCGGGTCGAGGAGCTTGACGTCGGCGCCGAGGCGGGTCAGCTCGGTGAGGTAGATCGCGCGGTTGTCGTACACCCAGTCGTGGATCATCGTGGTGCCGTGGGCGGCCGCGGCGATGGCGGCGAAGAACGGCACGTTGTCGATGTTGATGCCGGGGAACGGCATCGGGTGGATGGTGTCGATCGGCGCGGTCAGCTTGGAGGGGCGCACGGTGAGGTCGACCAGGCGCGTGTGGCCGTTGTGGGCCGGGTACTCCGGGGTGCGGTCGTAGTCGAGGCCCATGCCCTCCAGCACCGCGAGCTCGATCTCCAGGAACTCGATCGGCACCCGGCGGATGGTCAGCTCGGAGGAGGTGACGACAGCGGCGGCGAGCAGGCTCATGGCCTCCACCGGGTCCTCGGCCGGGGTGTAGTCGACGTCGCAGGTGATCTCCGGGACGCCGTGCACGGTGAGGGTGGTGGTGCCGATGCCCTCGATCCGGACGCCCAGCTTCTCCAGGAAGAAGCAGAGGTCCTGGACCATGTAGTTGGGCGAGGCGTTGCGGATGACGCTCACGCCGTCGTGCCGCGCGGCGGCCAGCAGGGCGTTCTCGGTGACGGTGTCCCCGCGCTCGGTCAGCACGATCGGGCGGTCCAGGGGGGTGCCCGGCTCGACCGAGGCGTGGTAGGCACCGCCGGTGGTGGCGACCTCCAGGCCGAACCGGCGCAGGGCCGTGAGGTGCGGCTGGACGGTGCGGGTGCCGAGGTCGCAGCCGCCCGCGTAGGGGATGGCGAACTGCTGGGCGCGGTGCATCAGCGGGCCGAGGAACATCAGCACGCTGCGGGTGCGGCGGGCCGCCTCGACGTCCATCGCCGCGAGGTCCAGCTCGGCGGGCGGGGTGAGTTCGAGGTCGCGGCCCTCGTTGATCCAGCGGCTCTTGACGCCGATGCTGGTCAGCACTTCGAGGATGCGGTAGACCTCCTCGATCCGCGCGACGCTGCGGATCGTGGTCCGACCGGTGGTCAGCAGCGAGGCGCAGAGGATGGCCACGCAGGCGTTCTTGCTGCTGCGGACGTCGATGGCACCGGAGAGGCGGGTGCCGCCGGCGACCCGCAGGTGCATCGGGCCGGAGTAGCCGAGGGAGACGATCTCGCTGTCGAGGGCTTCGCCGATGCGGGCGATCATCTCAAGGCTGACGTTCTGCTTGCCCTGTTCGATGCGGTTGACCGCGCTCTGGCTGGTGCCGAGGGCCTCTCCGAGCTGCGCCTGGGACCAGCCGCGGTGCTGGCGCGCGGTACGGATGAGGGTGCCGATACGGGTGAGGTAGTCGCCTGTCACCCGCCAGACCATATCTCATGGTTGAGATGGCGACAGAATCAAGGGACAGTACGGCGTGCCTTTTGTCCGTTTCTCACCCCGTATGGACGTCAGATCTTCACATCACGGGGTGATGCTGTCATGGCCCCAGCGGCTCCGCGCGACCGACGATGGTGCCCGCACGGTCGATGCAGATGACGTCCACGGCCACCGGCGAGCCCAGCAGCACCCCCAGCGCCGTCGCCCGGGCCGCCTGGGCGACCAGGTCCCCGAGCGGCACCCCGGCCGCACGGCACAACTGCACCGCCTCCAGCCCGGTGTTGGCCGCCGCCACCGCCGCGACCAGCGGCTCGTCCGCCCCGCCCTGCCGGGCCAGCCCGGCCAGGTAGCCCTTGTCCACCTGGGAGCGCGCCGAGTGCAGGTCGAGGTGGCCGGCGGCGAGCTTGGACAGCTTGGCGAAGCCGCCCGCGATGGTCAGCCGGGGCACCGGATGGCGCTTGAGGTACTTGAGCACGGCGCCGGCGAAGTCGCCCATGTCGAGCAGCGCATCCTCGGGCAGCCCGTGCACCGCGACCGCAACCTTCTCCGAGGTGGAACCGGTACAGCCGGCCACGTGCGTACGCCCCGCCGCCCGGGCCACGTCCACGCCGCGGCGGATCGAGTCGATCCAGGCCGAGCAGGAGTAGGGGACGACGATCCCGGTGGTTCCGAGGATGGAGAGGCCGCCGAGGATGCCGAGCCGCGGGTTCCACGTCGAGCGGGCGATCTCCTCGCCGTGGTCGACGGAGATCTCGACCACCACGTCCGCGCTGCCGCCGTGCTCGTCGGCCACCTCGGCGACCGCGTCCCGGATCATCTGCCGGGGCACCGGGTTGATCGCGGGCTCGCCGACAGGCAGCGGCAGGCCCGCCTTGGTGACCGTCCCCACGCCGGGGCCGGCCCGGAACACCACCCCGGCGCCGGGCTCACCGGCCCGCACCGTCGAGCGGATCAGCGCACCGTGGGTGACGTCGGGGTCGTCACCGGCGTCCTTGACGACTGCGGCCATGGCGCGCACGCCCGCGTCGAGCTCCTCCGCCGCGAGGGCGAAGGCGGGCTGCTGGCCCTTGGGCAGGGTGATCACCACGGGGTCGGGGAACTCGCCGGTGAGCAGCGCGGTGTACGCGGCCTTGGTGGCGGCGGTGGCGCAGGCGCCCGTCGTCCAACCGTGCCGCAGGCCGCTGCTCTTCAGCTGACCGGCCCGGCCTCCCGCCCCGGCTGCCGCTGCGGCCATCTGCGCCTCGCTCCCGACCACGTCCGTCCACATTCGTCCCGGCCGCCTCGGCCGGGCCTGCCGATTCTCCCCCATCCGCCCCGGCACCCCGCGACCGGGCCCCGCAGGACAGCACGGTGGTGCCGGGAGCCGCCCGGCGTTCTCGAACTGTTCTTCGCACGGGCCTCGCCCGCTCGGGCTACCAACGAGTAATCTGTCGCTCCGTTACTTAACGGGTTCGTGACGCATGGTCCGGCAACCGGGTCCTCCGGCCGGGCCATCAGTATGTGGGGGTTTTTGTGGCAGGGATGAGTCGGCGCACGTTCCTCACGGGTACGTCGGTGGCCGCCGCATGGTCGGCCTTGTCGCTGGGCGGCGCGTCGTTCGCCTCGGCCGCGACGCGTGACCAGGCGCTGGCGGCCACGGCCGCGCGGGCCGTCACGGTCGCCGGCACCACGCTGGAGCAGGTGGCCACGCCGGTCGGCGCCGGCACCTACAAGCGGCTGACGGCCGGCCCGGGCTGGCCGCTGGTGGTGCGCGGCGACCTGGCCGCGCCGGGCACCGGCAGAGACGACCGCCGCACCGGGCTGGCCAGCTTCGTCCAGTTCAGCGACCTGCACCTGGTGGACACCGAGTCCCCGGTGCGCTTCGAGTACCTGGCCCGGTTCAACGGCAGCGCCTACCGGCCGCAGGAGTCCCTGAACGCCCGCGGTGTGTCGGCGCTCGTCGAGCGGGTCAACTCGCTCGCCGGCGGCCCCTACACCGGAATGCCGTTCAGCATGGTGATGGCCACCGGTGACAACACCGACAACCACGAGCTCGCCGAACTCGACTGGTACCTCAAGGTCATGGGCGGTGGCCGGCTCGCCCAGAACACCGGCGACCCGAACCGCTACGAAGGCGTGCAGAACTCCGGCAACTCGGCCTACTGGAACCCCGAGCTCGCCTACGGCGACGGCTACAAGACCAAGGGATTCCCGCAGATATCCGGCTTCCTGTCCGCCTCGGGCCGCCCCTTCGACGCGCCGGGCCTGCGCACGCCGTGGTACACGACGGTCGGCAACCACGACGACAGCATCGAGGGCTCGCTGCCCGACCTCGGGCTGCTCAACGACCTCTACACCGGCCAGTACAAGCTGGAGGGCTGCGACGACGCCACGGCCGCCCAGCTGATGGACTCGCTGCGCCGCGACCCGGCGGGCGCCGTGCTGCTGCTCGCGAAGCTGCTCGCCGACGGCGAGGCGGTGCGCCGGATCACCCCGGACGAGCGCCGCAAGCCGTTCACGCTCAAGGAGTTCGCCAAGGCCCACCTGGACCCGGCGGTCACCGGCGCGGGCCCGTACGGGCACGGCTTCACCTCGGACATGGCGAGCAGCGGCAAGCTCTACTACACCTTCCGCATCTCGGAGAAGGTGGTCGGCATCAGCCTGGACACCACCAACCAGGCCGGGTTCGCGGACGGTTCGCTGGGCACCGCCCAACTGCGCTGGCTGGAGAAGCAGTTGCAGGGGCACAGCGGCCACTGGTACGACGCCGACGGGCGCAAGGTCACGGGCGGGAGCACGGACGACGTGATCCTGCTCTTCAGCCACCACACCAGCAGCTCCATGGGCAACCTGCTGCCGGACCCGCGCAACATCTTCGAGCGGCGGCACGACGGCAACGAGCTGGTGGCGCTGCTGCAGCGCTACCCGAACGTGGTCGCCTGGGTGAACGGGCACACCCACATGAACAAGATCACGCCGCACGGCCACGCGGCGCCGGAGCGAGCGTTCTGGGAGATCAACACCGCCTCGCACATCGACTACCCGCAGCACGGCCGGATCATCGAGGTCGTGGACAACGGGGACGGCACGCTCTCGCTGTTCACCACGCTGATCGAGTCCTCCGCGCCGTACGAGACGGACTTCGGCGGCACCTCGGACGCCAACCTCGCGGCGCTCTACCGCGAGCTGTCGTACAACGACCCGAACGGGCGGGTCACGGCGCTGCTCGGCGCGGGCGAGGACCACAACACGGAGCTGGTCATCGCCAAGCCGACCCGGTGACGGGCTGAGGACTGACGGCTGACGGCTGACGGCTGACGGCTGACGGCTGACGGCTGACGGCGAACAGATGACAAAAGACAGATGACAGCTGACAGATTTCGTTATCTGTCAGCTGTCATCTGTTATCCGTCCGACGTCAGCCGTCCGCCGTCACGCCTCCGGGTACCGCCGGGGCGTCCAGACGACCTCCACGCCGCCGCCCCGCTCGACCGCCTGGGTCTGCGAGGAGCCGATCAGCAGGATCGTCCGCATGTCGACCAGCGCCGGGTCCAGTTCGCCGAGCCTGACGATCCGGATCCGCTCGGTCGGCCCGCCGACGTCCCGCGCCATCACCACCGGGGTCTCCGGCGCCCGGTACTCCAGCAGCAGGTCCCGGGCGAGGCCGACCTGGGTGGTCCGGGACTGTGAGCCCGGGTTGTACAGCGCGAGCACCAGGTCCGCCTCGGCGGCGGCGCGCAGCCTCTTGGCCACCACGTCCCAGGGCTTGAGCCGGTCCGAGAGCGACACGGTCGCATAGTCGTGCCCGAGCGGGGCGCCGGCCCGGGAGGCAGCCGCGTGGGCGGCGGTCATCCCCGGGAGGACCCGCACCGGGACATCCCGGTAGGCCTCCTCGCAGGCGACCTCCAGCACGGCGGTGGCCATCGCGAACACGCCCGGGTCGCCGGAGGAGACCACCGCGACCCGGTGCCCGCGCCGCGCGAGGTCCAGCGCGTACTCGGCGCGCTCCGACTCCACCTTGTTGTCCGAGCCGTGCCGCTGCTGCCCCGGGCGCTCGGGCACCCGGGCCAGGTAGGTGGTGTAGCCGACCAGGTCGGTGGCCTCGGCCAGCGCGCCGCGCGCCTCGGGGGTGAGCCAGAGCGGCCCGGCCGGCCCGGTGCCGACCACGGTCACGCTGCCGGTGCCCTCCGACAGCCGGACCTCGGGCTCCAGCGGCGCGACCTTGCTCGGCAGCACCGCGACCGAGAAGTACGGCACCGTCTCGCCGTCGACCTCCGCGAGTGGCGCGATGCGCTCGCCCGCCATGAAGGCCCGCTCCACGTACTGGGCGTCGTCCAGCCGCCCGGCCCGCTCCAGGGCCCGGCGGACGACCGGGAAGGTGCGCCCGAGCTTCATGATCACCGCGGAGTCGGCGGCCGCGATCCGCGCCGTCAGCTCCTCCTCGGGCAGGGTGCCCGGGATGACGGTGAGTGTCTCCTCCGCCTCGGTCAGCGGCTGTCCGAGGCGGGCCGCCGCCGCGCTGACCGAGGTCACGCCGGGCACCACCTCGGTCGGGTAGCGGTGCGCGAGCCGCTTGTGCATGTGCTGGTACGAGCCGTAGAAGAGCGGATCCCCCTCGGCGAGGACCACGACGTCGCGGCCGGCGTCCAGGTGGGCGGCCAGCCGGGCGGCGGCCTCCTCGTAGAACTCGTCCAACGCGCCCCGGTACCCGCCCGGGTGGTCGGTGGTCTCGACGGTGAGCGGGTAGACCAGCTTCTCCTCGATCTGACCACCCGTCAGGTACCGCTCGGCGATCGAGCGTGCGATGGACCGGCCGTGCCGAGCGCTGTGGTACGCCACCACGTCGGCCTTGCCGATGAGTTCGGCGGCGCGGACGGTCACCAGCGACGGGTCCCCCGGGCCGAGCCCGACGCCGTACAGCCGTCCGGCCGAGGTCGAGGTCGAGGTCGAGGTCGAGGGGTTCTGACGTTCCGTCACTCTTCTTCGCTCGCAATCGCATTGATGGCGGCGGCGGCGATCGCGCTGCCGCCACGCCGACCGCGCACCACCAGGTGCTCCAGGCCGGACGGGTGCTCGGCCAGGGCCTGCTTGGACTCGGCGGCGCCGATGAAGCCGACCGGGACGCCGATCACCGCGGCCGGGCGCGGCGCGCCCGCCTCGATCATTTCCAGCAGCCGGAACAGCGAGGTCGGCGCGTTGCCGACGGCGACCACCGCGCCCTCCAGCTTGGGCAGCCACAGCTCCATGGCCGCGGCACTGCGGGTGTTGCCCATCGCGCGGGCGAGTTCGGGCACCGACGGGTCGGTGAGGGTGCAGACCACCTCGTTGTCGGCGGGCAGCCGCTTGCGGGTCACCCCGCTCGCGACCATGTTGACGTCACAGAGGATCGGCGCACCGGCGCGCAGCGCCGCGCGTGCGGAGGCGACCACGCCGGGCGAGTACACCAGGTCCTCGACCAGGTCGACCATCCCGCAGGCGTGGATCATCCGCACCGCGACCTGGGAGACGTCCGCCGGGAGGGCGGCCAGATCGGCCTCCGCACGGATGGTGGCAAAGGACTGGCGGTAGATGGACGCGCCGTCCTTCTCGTACTCGATCACTTCGTCGTCCTCCTGGCCTCGGCGACCGCCTGGGCCATCTCCTCGTTCGTCACGTCCACGGAAGGGACAGGTGCCGGTCCGTTCACCGTCACCCGGTAGCCGTGCCCCGTGGCGAGCACGTCCACCCACCGCCCGGCCGGGTGGCCGCAGCGCCGTTCACAGCCCGACCAGTGGACGGGCAGCATGGCGGGAAGCCCGCCGCCGACGGACCCGTGGCCGGCGTCCAACGCCCGGGCCGCGTCCGAGCGGACGTCGGCCGGCGACTTGGCGCAGCCCGGCAGCCCGGTGCAGGCGGTGGCCCGCTCCCAGGGCGTGCCCGGCTCGGTGCGGAACCCGGCCTCGGCGAGCGCGGGAAGCCGGTCGGCCGGCGCCCCGGGCAGGACCGCGCCGCGCCAGGGCGTCAGCCGCAGCTCCCCGGCGGAGGCGGCGATCAGCGCCCGCCACTGCGCGGCGCTCGCCCGCCCGAAGCGCAGGCCCACCGAGAGCCCGCCGGGCAGCGCCCCCACTTCCGGCGCCGTACCGGCGGGGGCGGGCAGCGGCACCGGGCCGGCCGGCAGCAGGTCGGGGACCTCGCGCAGGTGCCAGGCCTGGCGGCCGGTGGTCCGCAGCGCCGCCAGGAAGCGACGGGCCGCGTCCAGTACGGCCGTCACCTCCTGTCCGGCCTCGACGGGGTGCCCGTGGGTGGAGCGCCCGAGGCGCAGCAGGGCGGGCCCGTCCGAACCTGCGATCAATGTCACATCGGCGTCGAGCGCGGCGACGTCGCCGCGTCCGTCGTCCAGCGCGAACAGGAACTTGCCGGAGAGTCCGGGCGCCCAGTCGCTCGCGCACAGCCGCGCGTCCAGGTCCCGCACCCAGGCCTGGACATCGGCGGAAGAGGAGGCGGGGGCGGCGTCCAGCCCCGCCAGTGGCGAGGCGACGATGTTGCGGACCCGCTCGTGGGTGTCCGAGGGCAGCAGTCCGACGCCGCGCAGCCGCTCGGCGAGGTCCGCCGCGCACTGCGAGTCCAGGCCCCGCAGTTGGACGTTGCCGCGCGAGGTGGTCTCCAACCGGCCGTCCCCGAGGGCTTCGGCGGCCTCGGCCAGCGCGAGCGCCTGACGGTTCGTCAGCAGGCCGCCGGGCAGGCGGATCCGGGCCAGGGCGCCGTCGTCGGCCGGGTGCAGACGCAGCGCGCCGGGGCAGGCGTCCGCGCGCCCCCGGTCGGGCACCTCCCGGTCGGGCACGACGGCGCCCGGCGCGGTGGCGTCGGGTGTCGGTGGCATGGCGGCGAGCATACAGATGATCCGATCGGTTGCCTCCGTCCGCTGCATCACACTCCGGCGCACCCGGACACGCACCGACGCGCACTGACGCGCAAACCGGAGCAAGCACCGACGCGAGCACCGAGGCGCACGCCGACGCACAAGCCGGCGTGCACGCCGACGCACAAGCCGCAGCCGCCAGGGCTCACCGGAGCCCGCCGGGGCCCGCGGCCGAAAGCTCACTCTCCCCCAGGTCAGCCGTACCCCGTACGATGCAGGGCGGGCGGTCCGCGGACCGCCCGCACGCCAGCGACGGCGCAGGGGAGGAAACCGGTGCAAGCCCGGTGCGGTCCCGCCACTGTGACCGCGGTTCACCGGGAAGCCGGTCGGCCGCGGGAGCCAGGAACTCCTGCCGTCCTCCACCGGCCCGGGGCGCGGACCCCGAGGAAGGCAGAAATGCACCAGCGCTGTCGCATGCCCGCGAACGCGTCCACGGCCATCACTGCGGCCATCCTGGCCACCCACGAGGCCGGGAGGGCCTTCGCATGATCCTGCTGCTGTCGACGTCCGACACCGACCTGCTGAGCGCCCGCGCCTCCGAGGGCCCCGTGCGCTACCGGCTCGGCAACCCGGCCCGGCTCACCCCCGAGGACCTGCCCGCACTGCTGGAGGGCACCGAGCTCGTCGTGGTCCGCCTGCTCGGCGGCCGCCGCGCCTGGCAGGAGGGCCTGGACGCGCTGCTGGCCGGCCCCCGCCCGGTGGTGGTGCTGACCGGTGAACAGGCCCCCGACGCCCAGCTGATGGAGCTGTCCACCGTCCCGGCCGGCATCGCCGCCGAGGCGCACGCCTACCTCGCCCACGGCGGTGCCGCCAACCTGGCCGAGCTCGGCGCCTTCCTCTCCGACACCGTGCTGCTCACCGGCCACGGCTTCGCCCCGCCCGCCTCCGCCCCGGCCTGGGGCCCGCTGGAGCGCGAGGCCCGTACGTCCGACGGCCCGACGGTCGCGGTGCTCTATTACCGCGCCCACCACATGAGCGGCAACACCGCCTTCGTCGAGACGCTCTGCCGGGCCATCGAGGACCAGGGCGCCCGGGCCAGGGCCTACTACTGCGCCTCGCTGCGCGGCGCCGAGCCCGAGCTGCTGGCCGCACTCGGCGAGGCCGACGCGATCGTCACCACGGTGCTCGCCGCCGGCGGCACCCGCCCGGCCGACGCCCAGGCCGGCGGCGACGAGGAGGCCTGGGACGCGGGAGCGCTCGCCGCGCTGGACCGCCCGATCCTGCAGGCGCTCTGCCTGACCTGGTCGCGCGCCCAGTGGGAGAGCAGCGACGACGGCCTGTCCCCGCTGGACACCGCCACCCAGGTCGCCGTGCCGGAGTTCGACGGCCGGCTGATCACCGTCCCGTTCTCCTTCAAGGAGCTGGACGAGGACGGCCTCACCGTCTACGCCGCCGACCCGGAGCGCGCCGCCCGCGTGGCCGGCACCGCCGTCAGCCACGCCCGGCTGCGGTACGTCCCGGCCGCCGAGCGCCGTCTCGCGCTGGTGCTGTCCGCCTACCCGACGAAGCACGCCCGGGTCGGCAACGCCGTCGGCCTGGACACTCCGGCCAGCGCGGTGCGGCTGCTGGAGCGGCTGCGCGCGGAGGGCATGGACCTGGGCGACAACCTGCCCGGCTTCGACGGCGCCGAGGACGAGGGCCACGAAGGCCACGAGGGCGATGCGATCATCCACGCCCTGATCGCCGCCGGCGGCTACGACCAGGACTGGCTCACCGAGGACCAGCTGGCCCGCAACCCGGTGCGCATCCCCGCGGCCGACTACCGCCGCTGGTACGCCACCCTCCCGCAGGCCCTGCGCGAGCAGGTCGAGGAGCACTGGGGCCCGGCCCCCGGCGAGCTGTACGTCGACCGCTCGCAGAACCCGGACGGCGACATCGTGCTGGCCGCGATCCGCTCCGGGAACCTGCTCGTCCTGATCCAGCCGCCGCGCGGCTTCGGCGAGAACCCGGTCGCCATCTACCACGACCCGGACCTGCCGCCGAGCCACCACTACCTGGCCGCCTACCGCTGGATCGAGGCCGCGCAGGAGGACGGCGGCTTCGGCGCCCACGCCGTCATCCACCTCGGCAAGCACGGCAACCTGGAGTGGCTGCCCGGCAAGACCGCCGCACTGTCCGCCGAGTGCGGCCCGGACGCCGTCCTCGGCAACCTCCCGCTCGTCTACCCCTTCCTGGTCAACGACCCGGGCGAGGGCACCCAGGCCAAGCGCCGCGCCCACGCCACCCTGGTCGACCACCTCGTCCCGCCGATGGCCCGCGCCGACTCCTACGGCGACATCGCCCGCCTGGAGCAGCTGCTGGACGAGCACTCCAACATCGCCGCGATGGACCCGGCCAAGCTGCCCGCCATCCGCGCCCAGATCTGGACGCTGATCCAGGCCGCCAAGCTCGACCACGACCTCGGTCTGGACGAGCGCCCCGAGGACGACGGCTTCGACGACTTCCTGCTGCACGTCGACGGCTGGCTCTGCGAGGTCAAGGACGCCCAGATCCGCGACGGCCTGCACGTCCTGGGCCAGGCTCCGGCCGGCACCGACCGGGTCAACATCGTGCTCGCCATCCTGCGCGCCCGGCAGATCTGGGGCGGCGTCAGCGCGCTGCCCGGCCTTCGCGAGGCGCTCGGCCTGGACGAGGCGGCACTGACCCTCGGCGCCACCGACGCCGCCGAGGCCAAGGCCCGCGCCCTGGTCGAGGCCATGGAGGCGGAGGACTGGGCGCCCGAGGCGGTCGAGAAGGTCACCGCCGAGCTGCCGGAGAGCGTCCAGCAGGCCGTCCGCGAGGTACTGGTCTTCGCCGCCACCCAGGTGGTGCCGCGCCTGGCCGCCACCACCGACGAGCTGGACGCCGTGCTGCACGCGCTGCAGGGCGGTTTCGTCCCGGCCGGCCCCTCCGGCTCGCCGCTGCGCGGGCTGGTCAACGTGCTGCCGACCGGCCGCAACTTCTACTCCGTCGACCCGAAGGCCGTCCCCAGCAAGCTCGCCTGGGAGACCGGCCAGGCGCTCGCCGCCTCGCTGATCGAGCGCTACACCGCCGACAACGACGGCGCCTACCCGCCCTCGGTCGGGCTCTCGCTCTGGGGCACCAGCGCGATGCGCACCGCCGGCGACGACATCGCCGAGGCCTTCGCCCTGCTCGGCGTCCGCCCGGTCTGGGACGACGCCTCCCGCCGGGTCACCGGCCTGGAGCCGATCCCGCCGGCCGAGCTGGGCCGCCCGCGCATCGACGTCACACTGCGCATCTCCGGCTTCTTCCGGGACGCCTTCCCGCACGTCGTCGCCCTGCTGGACGACGCGGTGCGCCTGGCCGCCGCGCAGGAGGAGGCCGACGCGGACAACTTCGTGCGGGCCCACGTCCAGGCCGACCTCGCCGTGCACGGAGACGAGCGCAAGGCCACCGTCCGCGTCTTCGGCTCTCGCCCGGGCACGTACGGAGCGGGCCTGCTCCAGCTGATCGACAGCCGGGACTGGCGCACCGACGCCGACCTGGCCGAGGTGTACACGGTCTGGGGCGGCTACGCGTACGGCCGCGGGCTGGACGGGCGGCCGGCCCGCGAGGAGATGGAGACCGCGTACAAGCGGATCACCGTCGCCGCGAAGAACACCGACACCCGCGAGCACGACATCGCCGACTCGGACGACTACTTCCAGTACCACGGCGGCATGGTGGCCACCGTCCGCGCCCTCACCGGCAAGGCGCCGACCGCCTACATCGGCGACTCGACCCGCCCCGAGACGGTCCGCACCCGCACGCTGACCGAGGAGGCCGCCCGCGTCTTCCGCGCCCGCGTGGTCAACCCGCGGTGGATCGAGGCGATGCGCCGGCACGGCTACAAGGGCGCCTTCGAGATGGCCGCGACGGTCGACTACCTGTTCGGCTACGACGCCACGACCGGCGTGGTCGCGGACTGGATGTACGAGAAGCTGACCCAGGAGTACGTGCTCGACCCGGTCAACCGGGAGTTCCTCGCCGGCGCCAACCCGTGGGCGCTGCACGGGATCAGCGAGCGTCTGCTGGAGGCGGCGAGCCGCGGGCTGTGGGAGCAGCCGGACCCGGAGCTGATCGCGCAGCTGCAGGCCGCGTTCCTGGAGACGGAGGGGGACCTGGAGGGCGGGGAGGGCTGAGGGAGGCTTCCCCCGCTTGACGTGAAGGGGGATGCCGGTGTTCCTGTCGTCCATTCGGGTGACAGGAACACTGGTGGCGTACGCCGTCCAAGCGGACAATACGGGGCATGCCGCGTCGCTCCGTTCCCACCGGCCCCGTCCTGAGCACTCCCGCCACCGAGCCCGCCGAGGAGGTCGGAGAGCCAGCACCCCAGCCGGATCGCCAGCCGGATCCCCAGCCGGATCGCCAGCCAGAGCTCCAGCCGGATCCCCAACCAGCGCCCCACCGGTACCGCGCCCGGTTCGCCGCGCTGGCGGCCGGGGCGGTGCCGGTGCTCGCGTTCCCCGCGCCCGGGCAGGCCTGGCTGGCGTGGATCGCGCTCGTCCCCGGACTGCTGCTGATGCAGCGGGCGCCGTCGGGGCGGGAGGCGGCGGTGCGCGGGTGGTGGTTCGGGGCGGGGTTCATCCTGACCGCGATGTACTGGCTGGTCCCGTCCGTCGGACCGGGGCTGCCGGTCATCGCGGTGCTGTTCGGGGCGCTGCAGGGCGCCGTCGGATACACCGTGCACCGGCTGCTGCACCCGCCGCTGACCACCCGTCGGGCCCTGCTCGCACTGCTGGTCGTCCCGGCGGTCTGGGTCTGCGCCGAGTACGCGCGCTCCTGGCACGCGCTCGGCGGGCCGTGGGCACTGCTCGGGGCCACCCAGTGGCAGCACCCGGCGATCCTCGGGCTGGCCGCGGCGGGCGGGATCTGGCTGGTCAGCGCGGCGGTGGCGGCGGTGAACACCGGGGTGCTGATCGCACTGACCGCGGCGCACCGGCGACCGCGGGCCGTCGCCGCGGCGGTGGCGGTGCTGGTGCTGGCCTCCGGTCCGCTGCTGTTCTCGCTGCGCGAGGCGCCGGCCGGAGCCGGGGCGGTGACGGTGGCGCTGGTCCAGCCCGGCATCGTGGCGGACCCGCAGGCCAGGTTCGAGGCGAGTGCGCGGGCCACCGCCGGACTGGCCGGGCAGCCGGTGGACCTGGTCGTGTGGGGCGAGAGCAGCACCACCGCCGACCTGGACCACGATCCGGCCGCACTGGACGTCCTGCGCGGCCTCGCCGCGACCACCGGCGCCCAGGTCGTCGCCGGGGAGGACGCGCGCAAGGCGGACGGGCGGATCTCCAAGGACGCGGTGCTGGTCTCCCCGGCGGGCGTGGTGGACCGCTACCGCAAGATCCGGCTGGTGCCGTTCGGCGAGTACATCCCGCTGCGGCCGGTGCTCGGCTGGATCGCCGGGGTCAGCCGGGCGGCGGGCGAGAACCGGGCCCCCGGCACCGGGTTCCACCTGCTCCCGGCCACCGACCGGACGGGTGCGCCGCTGCCCGTCGGGGCGCTGATCTGCTTCGAGTCGGCCTTTCCCGACATGGCCCGCACCGCCGCCCGGGACGGCGCCCGGGTGCTGGTCTACCAGTCCTCGACCTCGACCTTCCAGCACACCTGGGCGCCCGAGCAGCACGTCTCGCTGGCGGCGATCCGGGCCGCCGAGACCGGGCGGCCGGCCGTGCAGGCCTCGCTGACCGGGGTCTCCGCGGCCTTCGACGCCCAGGGCCGGGAACTCGGCCGGCTGGGCACCGACCGCACCGGCGCTCTGACCGTCCGCCTGCCGCTCACCGCCCCCGGGACGCTGACCTGGTACGACCGGATCGGCGACGTGGTGCCGGTCGGGGCGCTGCTGGTCACGGCGGGGGCGGCGGTGGCGGCGGGGGTGTCGCGACGGCGCTCGGGTCGGGCGGCGGGTCGGGCGGCGGGTCAGGCCTCGGCCCAGGCCTCGGGTCGGGCGTCGGCTCAGATGTCGGCTGAGACGTCCGCGCCGGAGCTGTAGATTCCGAACGCGGCGCCCTGGGGGTCGCGCAGGACGGCGATCCGCCGGCCGCCCTGCATGGAGTACGGAGGCATCAGCACGTCCGCGCCGAGGGCGACCGCCCTGTTGACGGTGTTGTCCGCGTCGGCGACCGCGAAGTACGGCAGCCAGTGCGGCGGCACCTCGGGCGGGAAGTTCTCGCCCATCACCAGCATCCCGCCGAAGTCCCGGCCGGCCAGGCCCCACTGGGTGTAGTGCTCGGACGGCGCGACGGACCAGCCGAAGACCGCCGGGTAGAAGGCGGTCGCACCGGCCGGGTCGCGGGTGAGCAGTTCCACCCAGCCGAGCGAGCCGGGCTCGTTGAACACCCCGGCGCCCTGAAAGGCACCGGCCTGCCAGAGGATGAAGACCGCGCGGGAGCGGTCGGCGGCCACCGCGAAGCGGCCGTGGTCGAGCACGTCGGTGGGCTCCTTGATGAGCGTGCCGCCGGCTTCCTTGATCCTCGCCGCGGTGGCCTCGGCGTCGGCGACCGCGAAGCAGATCGTCCAGGCCGTCGGCTGCTGCGGCGCGTAGCGCGGGGTGATCGCGGCGGCCGGGGCGTCGCCGACCAGCATCTGGGTGTAGCCGCCGTCCGCGGGGCGTGCGCCGTCGTCCTCGCGCCAGCCGAACAGCTCGCCGTAGAAGGCCCTGGCGGCGGGCGGGTCGTCGGTGCCCAGCTCCACCCAGCAGGGGGCGTCGGTGGTCACGGAGGTCTGCTTCACGGTTTCTGCTCCCCGGCTTCGATGATGACCTTTCCGCGGGCGTGCCCGGATTCGACCAGCGCCAGCGCCTCGGCGGCGGCGGTGAGCGGAAAGCGGTGGGTGACGTGCGGGTCCAACTCGCCGGAGTCGACCATCGCGGCCAGGGCGGCGAGCGTCCCGGAGGTAGTCGAGCGCGTGAGGAAGCTGCCGCCGAGCTCGGCGACGGTGACCGGGTCCACGGTGCTGACCAGCACGGTACGGTCGGTGATCACTCCGGCCACGGCCCGCAGGGCGTCGCCGCCGACCAGGTCGAGGACGCCGTCGACGCCGTCGGGTGCGGCCGCCGCGATCCGCTCGGCGACGCCCTCGCCGTAGCGCACGTGCACCGCGCCCAGGGACTCCACGTACGCGCGGTTGGCGTCGCCGGCGGTGCCGATCACGACCAGGCCCCTGGCGCGGGCGAGTTGGGCGGCGATGGTGCCGACGCCGCCGGAGACGCCGAGGATCAGCAGCGTCCGGCCGACGCCGAGACCGAGTCCGCGTACGGCGTCGTCGGCGGTGGCGGCCGAAACGGGCAGCGTGGCAGCCTGGTCGAAGCCGACCGCGCCGGGCTTGATGGCGCTCAACTCGGCACGCAGCAGTGCCTGTTCGGCGAATCCTCCACCGTCGGTGCTGCCGAACACCTCGTCTCCCGGGGCGAACCCGGTGACCTCGGGGCCGACCCTCAGCACCACGCCCGAGGCCTCCAGGCCGAGTACGGCGGGCAGTTGTTGCTCGCGGCCGAGATAGCCCTGGCGGATCTTCCAGTCCGCCGGATTCACTCCGGCTGCCCGCACCGCGATCGCCAACCGGCCGGGGCCGGGGTCCTGCGGCGGGCGGTCCAGGAACTCCTGAGTCTCCGGCCCGCCGTAGTCGGTGAAGCCGAACGCCTTGACCATCGGTGATCCCACTCCTCGGGTAGCGGTCTGCGGCCCCCGCCCACTCCCCCGCCCCAGCATGCGGGGCGAAGCGGCGAGGGGGCGGGCGCTGGTGGGCCGAACGGGCGGGAACGGGCGGGAACGTGAGGGAACGAACGACGGCCGACAGATGACAGCCGACAGATGACAGATGTTGAAATCTGTTATCTGTCGGCTGAAATCTGTCGGCCGTCAGTTGTTCGTCGCCACGCGTCAGCTCCGCAGGGCCCGGGCCACCGGGATCCAGAGTTCCGCCTCGGCGTCGGCCGCCCCCGGAACGAAGCGGGTCTTCAGGATCTCCGGGCCCGGCCGGGCCTCGTACGGGTTGGACGGGAACCACTGCGCGGCCACGTCCCCCCACATCTCCTGCAGCGCCTGCGGGAACGGTCCGGTGTTGGTGAACACCGCCCAAGTGCCGGCCGGGACGTCGAGGACATCCAGGTCCTCCGGGACGACGGCGTCCGCGCGCGCCACCACCGCGTGCCAGTAGTCGAGTTCGGACCCCTCCTCCCGGTTGGGCGAGAAGTCGTCGGTCACCGACACGATGCCGACCGGGTCCGGTCCGGTGAGGGCCGTGATCCGCTCGACGGTGTCCTTGCCGAGCCCCCTGATGAACTCGGCGATGTGCGGGTTGATCCCCAGGTAGACCAGCGGCACCCGGGCCTTCCTGCCGACGATCCGGAACTCCGGCTTCTCGATGATTCGGTATTCCATGCTGCTGCTTCCTTCCACGACGAGTCGGAAGGACATCCGGGGCTGGGAGGTGAGCACCGCACCGTCACGCCGGGCCTCTCCCGGCCCGACCCCGTGCATCGCCCGGAACGCCCGGGCGAACGCCTCCCCCGACGTGTACCCGTACCGGACCGCGATGTCGAGCAACGTCCGCTCGCCGTCCAGGACTTCGGCCCCGGCGACGGTCAGTCGCCGGCGCCGGACGTACTCCGAGAACGGCATCCCGGCGAGCAGCGAGAACAACCGCCGGAAGTGGTACTCGGACGTCATCGCGATCCGCGCCAGCTCGCTCACGTCGACCTCGCCGTCCAGGTCCCGTTCGATGCGCTCCATCGCCCGGTTCAGGTGCTCCAGCACTCCGCCCCCGTCCTTCCCTTGCTGATCATCACTGTAGGAAGGACCCACCCTGCCGCACCCGACAATCGGTGCCCACTCCGGTCGGGTGGCGATCGGAGTGGGCACCGACGAGGCGGCCGGTCAGCGGGCAGCCGGCGGGCCGCCGGTCGGATCAGACCAGGCCCTGGGCCAGCATCGCGTCCGCGACCAGCTCGAAGCCCGCGATGTTGGCGCCCACCACGTAGTCGCCGGGGTGGCCGTAGCGCTCGGCGGTGGTGAAGCAGGAGTCGTGGATGTGCTTCATGATCCCGGCCAGCCGCTCCTCGGTGCGCTCGAAGGTCCAGGAGTCGCGCGAGGCGTTCTGCTGCATCTCCAGCGCGCTGGTCGCGACGCCGCCCGCATTCGCCGCCTTGCCCGGCCCGAAGGCCACTCCGGCCTCCTGGAACACCCGCACCGCCTCCGGGGTCGTGGGCATGTTGGCGCCCTCGGCGACCGCGAGCACGCCGCCCCGCACCAGGGCGAGCGCGTCGGCCTCGGTGAGCTCGTTCTGGGTGGCACACGGCAGCGCGACCTCGCAGGGCACGCTCCACACGCCCGGACCCTCGACGAAGCGGACGTGGCTGCCGCGCAGTTCGGCGTAGTCGGCGACCCGGCCGCGCCGGACCTCCTTGACCTCCTTGAGCAGGTCGAGGTCGATGCCCTTCTCGTCCACCACGTAGCCGGAGGAGTCGGAGCAGGTCAGCACCGTGGCGCCGAGCTGCTGCGCCTTCTCGATCGCGTAGAGGGCGACGTTGCCGGAGCCGGAGACGACCACCCGGCGCCCGTCCAGGCTCTCGCCGCGGCTGTGCAGCATCTCGGCGGTGAACAGCACGCAGCCGTAGCCGGTGGCCTCGGTCCTGGCCTGCGCGCCGCCCCAGCCGAGGCCCTTGCCGGTGAGCACACCGGACTCGTAGCGGTTGGTGATCCGCTTGTACTGGCCGAAGAGGTAGCCGATCTCCCGGCCGCCGACGCCGATGTCCCCGGCCGGCACGTCGGTGTGTTCGCCGAGGTGGCGGTAGAGCTCGGTCATGAAGGACTGGCAGAACCGCATGATCTCGGCGTCCGAACGGCCCTTGGGGTCGAAGTCGGAGCCGCCCTTGCCGCCGCCGATCGCCAGGCCGGTGAGCGCGTTCTTGAAGATCTGTTCGAAGCCGAGGAACTTGACGATGCCGAGGTTCACCGAGGGGTGGAAGCGCAGGCCGCCCTTGTACGGGCCGAGTGCGCTGCTGAACTCCACCCGGAAGCCGCGGTTGACGTGGATGGCGCCGGAGTCGTCCGTCCACGGCACCCGGAACATCAACTGCCGCTCCGGCTCGCAGATCCGCTCGATGATCCGGGCGTCGACGAACTCGGGGCGGCGGGCGAGCACCGGGGCCAGCGTCTCCAGCACCTCGTGGACCGCCTGGTGGAACTCCGCTTCGCCCCGGTTGCGTCGGACCACGTCCGCGTACAGCGACTCGATCACGCGCTGCTCGGCGTCGAAGGAGCAGGCGCGGTCGGCGGCGGGCTCGGCGTCGGTGGTGGCGGGCGTGACGCGGGTGGCGGGCGTGGACGTTTCGCGGCTCATGGGCATCTGATCAGGACCCTTCCATGGTCGTCGGTGGTCATGCTCGGGTGTTCCCGTGCCCAGGAAACGGGTGAAGTCTCGCAGTGTCCACAGCGCCACCCCGGACCGTTCCACATGCTGGGAGCCGGACGGGAACAGACGAGGCGGGAGGGGTGTTCTGCGGTCCGTGATCGGGCGCGACACCGTCGGTAACCAGTTGTTCAAATTGGAACTACCGAGTACGGTCGACATCCGATCCAGCCCGGTCCACCCCTGATCGACGGAGGCCCGTTCCATGCCGCTGCCCGGCTCCGCCACGGTGCGCTCGCACGTGCGCATCCCGCTGACCTTCCCCGACGGCTTCCGAGTCGAGGCGGAGGTCTTCACCTTCCACGACCTCACCGACGGCGCCGAGCACCTGGCGCTCGCCCTCGGCACGGTCCCGGAGGGCGGGACCCCGCTGGTGCGGCTGCACTCCGAGTGCCTGACCGGGGACGTCTTCGGCTCGGACCGCTGCGACTGCGGGCCCCAGCTGCGCGAGTCGGTCGAACGGATCGGCGAGGCCGGCGGATACCTGCTCTACCTGCGCCAGGAAGGCCGGGGCATCGGGCTGTACAACAAGCTCGATGCGTACGCCCTGCAGGATTCCGGATTGGACACGTACGACGCCAACACCGCGCTCGGCCTGCCCGAGGACGGCCGGGACTACACGGCCGCCGCCCAGATGCTCACCGCACTCGGCGCCACGGACATCGACCTGCTGAGCAACAACCCGGACAAGGCGATGCAGCTGGCCGACCTCGGGATCACCGTGCGTCACCGGGTGCCGACGGGCGTGCACCTGTCGGCGAGCAACGTCCGGTACCTGCGGGCGAAGGTGGAGCGGACGGGGCACTCGATCGAGCTGTCCCGACTGGTCGGCTGAGCGGGCGGCAGGTGGTGGGCCGCGGGCGGCCGGTGACAGCTGACGGCTGACGGCTGACAGATGACAACCAACAGATGACAGCTGACAGATTTCGAAATCTGTCAGCTGTCAGTTGTCATCTGTTACCCGTCAGCCCCCGAACGTCACCTCTCCCCCGGCCGCCCCCGGACCGTCCGCAGCACCCCGTACGCCGCCAGCGGCAGCGCCACCAACAGCGCGGCCCAGAAGGCGCCGTGTCCCCACAGCCCCGCGAGGGCGCCGAACAGCCCCTCGAACACCGGGATCCGCAGCGCCTCGACCGGGCCCAGCGGTCCGGGCCAGGCGCCCAGGAACACGGTGGCCGGGATCCACACCGCGAACAGGGCCCGGGCAGTGAGCCGGGTCCCGAGGGTGCTCACCAATGACACCACCGCCAGCAGGACGACGAACCCGGCCTGGTAGGCCGCACCCGCCTGGCCGGTCCCCCACGAGGCCGGCGTCGGATGCACCCCGGTGACGGCGAGCCGTACCTCGACCGCCGCCCACAACAGCAGGACCAGCACCGCCGTGGTGCCGAGCGCGAACCACAGCCGCTCGCGCACACCCGGGTTACCGCCCCGCCACTGACCGGCCGCGGCACCCGTCCGCGCGCCGCCCACACCCGTACGGGTCGAACCCGCACGAGCGGCCCCCGCACGGGAGGCCTCCCGGGCCCGCCGTCGGGCGTCCTGGGCGGGCTTCAGCAGCCGGTTGGACGCCCGTTCGATCA
This sequence comes from Streptomyces sp. 1114.5, assembly GCF_003635085.1. Lineage (NCBI taxonomy): Bacteria > Bacillati > Actinomycetota > Actinomycetes > Kitasatosporales > Streptomycetaceae > Streptomyces > Streptomyces sp. 1114.5. The sequence continues at coordinate 1,235,671 of NZ_RBXE01000002.1, read as the reverse complement.
GCCAGAGCGACACCACGATCGCCACCACCGCCGCGATCCCGGCCCAACTCCCCATCCCGCCCTCGAACATGACCACCCGGTCGGCCACCGGCTGCGGCGCCTCCACCGCCGTCATCGGTGGCCCGAGCCGCAGGAAGCCGATCGCGAACGCCCCGGCGCCGGTCAGCAGCGCCGTGCCGACGCCGACCCGGGCGGGGAAGAAGGCGAGCACAGCGGCCGCGACGAAGGCCGCGCCGAGCCGGCCGACCGCCTCTCGCGCCGCCTGGTCCCCGGCCGTCCGCAGCGGCCCGCCGAAGGCGCCGCCGGGCGCGATGTCCAGCTTCTCGCCCGCCTCGACCGGGTAGCGGAGCACCGCCCCCGCCCAGAGCAGCAGTCCGAAGCCGAGGAGCAGCAGCAGGACGGCCCCGGCCCGGCGCGGCAGCCCGGCCCGGGCCTGCGGCCACCAGGCCTGCAGCCGGGCCCGCCAGTCCACCGGCGGCCGCCGGCGCCGGTTGCGCCACAGCCTGGTCAACGGCCCCTCCCGCCGCACCCCGGGCTCCGCTTCGGGCCGCTCGGGGCGCCCCCGGCCGCGTCGCCGCAGCACTTCGACCGCGACCAGCGCCGCCCGCCCGCCCGGCTGCGCCGGGTCGGCCCCCACCGCCTGGCGCCGCAGCGCCGACCAACGGCGCCGAACCACCTCCCGGGGAGTGGCCGCCGCCGGGTCGGGCGCCGGCTTCCGGGCCAGCTCGCGAACGGCCGTACGGACGCCGGCAGTCACCGTCAGCGCACCGTCCACCAGCACTGCCGCGACGAGGGCCGCCAGCTCCGACACCCGTCCGGGCAGCGGCAGTCGGTGCAGTGCGACGGGCAGCGGCGAGAGCCGGCCCAGCAGCCGTTCGCGCTCCTCGGGGCGGACACTCAGCCAGACCGCCTGCCGGTGCGCCTCCTCCCGCTCCTGCGGGCTGAGCCCGTCGCCGCCGCGCCGTCCGCCGCCGACGGTGCGGGCCAGGCGGTTCACCTCGGCCAGCACCTGCGGCAGTTCGGCCAGCGCGAGCAGCCGGGAGCAGTGCTCGCCGGCACACTCGGGGTGGAAGCAGTCGTAGCGCGCGGCGACGACCGGCGCGCCGTACCGGACCAGTTCGTCGATGAGCTCGGCGCCGTCCGGCTCGGTGACGACGCGTTCCAGTCCTGCGGTGTCGATCGGGCGGTCGCGGTAGTGCGGGGTGGCGGACGGCGCGAAGGCCGCGCCGAGGGCGAGCACGGCGACGGCCGCCACGGACTCGCGCCGGGAGCCGGGCGCCCGGGCGACGTCGGTGAGGTGGTGCAGGTCGAAGACGGTGTCCTCGACCTCGTCGCGCAGCCAGTCCCGCAGCCGCTCCGCACCCCCGGTGGAGAGCCACCGCGCGGCCGCGCCGGAGTTCCTGAGCAGCGCCTCGGCGAGCCGCACCGGATCGGTGAAGGGGTTGCCGAGGAAGGTGACCGGCCGGTGGGCCCGGGCCTGCGCCTGGGGCCGGCGGCGGATCACCTCGGGGGTACCGCCGGCCAGCCAGCTGCGGACCTGCGGGGCGGTCCAGCGGTCCTCCGGCTTCTTGGTGAACAGTCCCTGGAGGAGCAGCAGTTGGCGCGGGTCGCGGACGGCGGCGAGGTCCACCTCCTCGCCCATCACCAGTTCCAGTTCCAGCTCCTGGTCGGCGGCGCGCTCACCGTCCGCGCCGACGAACCGCGGACGGCCGACGAAGAGTTCGTAGAGCACGTTGCCGAGGCCCCACCAGGGCCCGGCCTGGTGGTTCTTGCCGGCCAGCTGCTCGGGGGCCATGTAGGCAACGGTCACCATCATCGCGGAGGTGAACCGGCGGCTGTCGGTGAGCCGGTCGACCCCGCCGAAGTCGGCGATCACGAACCCCCCGGACCCTCGGCCGGAGCGCGCGCCGGGGCGCACCAGGATGTTGGCGGGCTTGAAGTCCAGCGGGTTGCGCTTGATCCGCTGCTGCCAGAAGTCGAGCAGGGCGACCAGCTCGTAGACGATCTGCTCGGTGGCCCGCCGGTCGGTGTGCCCGCCCTCGCGCCACAGCTCGGCGACGTGCGCGGCGAGGGTGACCGGCAGGTACTCCATGGCCACCCAGTCGACCAGCGCGCCGTGGTGGCGGACCCGCCCGAAGTCGATCAGGTGCGGGACGTGCCGCCGGAAGCCGTCGTTGCGCAGGTGGGCGAGCAGCTCGTGGTCCATCGGCTGACCGCTGGCGGCGACCTTGACGGCCGCGTCGCCGCCGCCGTCGGTGCGCCGGACGTACCAGACGGTGCCCTCCGAGCCCGCGCCGGCCCTGCCCAGCGGAACGAAACGGTCCCGCAGGGCGCTCGGGAAGGCCTCCGAGGCCTCGCCTGAACCGGAACCGCCAGCGGAACCGGTCGTGGGGCCGGTCGTGGGACCGGTAGCGGAGCCGGTCGTGGGGCCGCTAGCGGAGCCGGTCGTGGGACCGGTAGCAGAACCGAACCCGAAGCCGGTGCTGACACCGAGGCCGGGGTCGGACCCTCCGTACGGGCCGGGCCCGCCGCCGGAGGCCGGCCCCGGCCCGATGCCGTCCTGCCAGGACGGGGTCGGCCCGGTGCCGGGCCGGGGCCGTACGACCTCGGTCACCGCGTCCGGGTCGAAGCGCCCCCGGCCGCCCTCGCGCACCTTGGTCGGTGCCTGCGGGTCGAAGCGCGGCTCGCCTCCGGTGACCCGCCGGGTCGCGGCCTCCGGGTCGAAGCGGGGTGCAGCCGCCGGCACCCGGCGCGTCGCGGCCTCCGGGTCCACCCGGGTCGGCGGGACGGAACCGAGCCTGGACGGGCGGCCCGGTGCACCCTCGGAATCGCGCCACCGCCCCCGCGACCATCGCTCCACCCTGCTCCGCGGCTGCTCCTCGGACTCCCCGTACGCCCCCGGGCCGCCGCCGGCGCCCGACCGGGGCCTCGGCCCGTACCGATCGCCGTCGGCCGGGTCCGCGTCCTCCGTCGTGCCCATGCGGCGCTCCCCTCCCCCGCAGCCCGGACCGGCGCGGGGCCGTGACCATGGGCGCGCCGGTGCCGGGTGGTGATTTTGACGCGCCATCATCCCGCATGCCGGGCCCGGGCGTCGGGCGCTTTTCCGGATCAGGACCGACCTGCCGCAGGACCGGTACGCGAGCGCGACCGGACCCGGAGCCGGACCCCGATCCGGAGCCGGAGCCGAAGCCGGAGCCGGACTACAGCCGAACGCCGTCGGCGCAGCCGGCCCTCAGCCCTCCCGGACCGGCCGCCCCTTCGGCTCCTCCACGATCCGCCGGGCGATCTCGGCCGGCCGCACCGGGCGGCCGAAGTGCCAGCCCTGCGCCCAGTCGCAGCCCATGGTCCGCAGCCGCTCGGCGTCCCGGAGCGTCTCCACGCCCTCGGCGGTGACGGTCAGTCCGAGCGTGTGCGCCATCGACACCAGGCCGCTGACGATCCGCCACCCGGTGGACTCGTCCTTGCCCGGTTCGTGCAGGTCGCCGACGAAGGACCCGGCGATCTTCAGCCCGGAGACGGGCAGGTCGCGCAGGTAGGCGAGGTTGGACCAGCCGGTGCCGAAGTCGTCCACGGCCAGCGACACCCCGAGGTCGACCAGTCCGTGCAGGGTGCGCAGCGCCTCGTCCTCGGGCCCGACCACGGTCGACTCGGTGATCTCCAGTTGCAGCCGGGCCGGGTCCAGGCCGGTGCCGTCCAGGATCCGGCCGAGGTCGGTGACGAGCGCGGCGCTGCGGGCCTGGCGGACCGCGAGGTTGACGTTGAGCTGCGGCGCGGCGTCGCCGAACCGTTTGATCCAGTCGGCGGCCTGGCCGCAGGCCTGCTCCAGCACCCAGCGGCCGAGCGGCATGATCAGGCCGGTCTCCTCGGCGGTGGTGACGAACTCGTCGGGGCCGAGCACGCCGAGCTGCGGGTGGCGCCAGCGCACCAGCGCCTCCACGGCGGCCAGCCGGCCGTCCGCGAGGCGGTAGAGCGGCTGGTAGTCGATGAAGAACTCGCCGCGGTCGAGGGCGGCGGGCATCCGCACCGACACCGCGTAGCGGCTGACCGCTCGGGCGTTCTCCTTGGGGTCGAACAGCGTCCAGCGGCCGCGGCCGGCCTCCTTGGCGCGGTACAGCGTGAGGTCGGCGGCCCGGACGGCGGCGCCCGGGGTGGTGGTGGACACCCTCCGCTCCAGCACGCCGACGCTGGCACCGACGGCGAGCTTGTGGTCGCCGATCAGCACCGGCCCGGCGAGCGCCTTGAGCACCGTCTTGGCGGCGGCCACCGCCTCCTGCTCGCCGCGGCACCTCTCCAGCAGGACGACGAACTCGTCGCCGCCGAGCCGGGCCACCAGGTGGCCGAGCGGGGTGAGGGCGGCCTTGAGCCGGGCGGCGACGGCGGCCAGCAGCTGGTCGCCCATGTCGTGGCCGAGGCTGTCGTTGACCACCTTGAAGCCGTCGAGGTCGACGTAGCAGAGGCCGAAGCGGTCGCCCGGCTCCGGTTCCTCGAACAGCTTCTCCAGCCGTTCGAAGAAGGCCGCGCGGTTGGGCAGGCCGGTCAGCGGGTCGTGGGTGGCCTGGTGGCGCAGCCGCTCCTGGAGCCGGTAGCGGTCGGTGACGTCCTCCAGCATCGCGACCTGGTACTGCGGGGAGCCGTCGTCGTCACGGATCAGCGAGACGGTCAGGTGGGTCCAGATCACCTCGCCGTCCTGGCGGTAGTACGGCTTGTCGAGCTGGAAGTACTCGCGCTTTCCGCTGATCAGCTCCTCGTACGCCTCCCACACGCCCGGGGCGTCCTCGGGGTGCACGAGGTCGCCGACCCGGCGGCCGATCATGTCCGCCGGGCCCGCGCCGAACAGCTCCTGCAGGGCCTTGTTGACGGCCATGATGTTGCCGTCGGTGTCACCGATGCCGATGCCGATCGCGGCGCTCTCGAACAGTGCGCGGAACCGGGCCTCGGAGGCGCGCAGCGCCCGTTCGGCCTCCTTGCGGGCGGCGTCGGCGGCGGTGCGGATCGCCTCCTGTTCGCGCAGCGTGCGCTCGCGCAGGGCGGCGGCCCAGCCGGCCGCGAAGGCACCGGTCAGGGCGGGGCCCCGGTCGTCGGCGAGGGGCTGCGCCTGGAGCAGTTCGACGGCCCGGGCCAGCAGCACCGGGTCGGTGAAGTGCGCGTCGACCAGTTCGGCGCCGGCCTGCGTGGCCAGGCGCGGCACGAACGGGTGCTCCTCCTGGGCGCGACGCAGCAGGGCGGCGGTGCGCGCGACCAGCCGGTTCAGCAGGTCGGGGTGGACGGCGATGCCGTGGTCGGTCGAGAGCAGCCGGGCCCAGTCCTCGTGGAACCGCTCGGCGCCGCTGCCCTCGGGAGTGGTGCCGCGCTCGGGGGTGGTGCTCATCGGCCTGTCCCGGGTCTGCCGTCCGCGCTGCCGTCCGCGCTGCCGATTGCGCTGCCGTGCGCTCTGCCGTCCACGGCGGGGCCGGCGCTCGCCGCGCCTGCGACGGTGCCCAGCGCCGTGCCTCCGGCGGCCGCCGCCCGGGGCGGGCGGCCGTCGGTGCCTCGTCCGTGGCAACCGCTCAAGAGCGGATCCCGACGCCCGCTACCCCTGCCATCCGCTCGGGGTGCTCACCTACCGTGTGGGGCTGGTCCGGGCGCCACTGCGGGAGGTAGACCACGCCGGGCTCGACCAGCTCGAAGCCGGCGAACATCGCGGTGATCTGCTCGTGGGTGCGCATGGTCAGCGGGGTCGGTGTCATCCGGTAGAGCTTCTGGTGGTCCTCCGCCTGGTCCGGGCGGCCTTCCAGCGAGGCGTGCGAGAGCACCAGCGCGCTGCCGGGCGGGAGCGCGTCGCGGAGCACGCCGATCAGCTTCCACGGGTCCTCGTCGTCGCTGACGAAGTGGGCGACGGCCACCAGCAGCACGGCCACCGGCTCGCCCGCCGCGACCAGTTCGACGACCTCGGGGTGGGCCAGCAGGTCGTCGAGGTCGCGCAGGTCGGCCTGGACGACGGCGCTGGCCGGGTCGCCCTCCAGTAGCAGGCGGCTGTGCGCGACGGCGACCGGGTCGCGGTCCACGTAGACGACCTTCGACTCGGGGCGGATCGTCCGGGCGATCTCGTGCACGGCGCCGAAGGTCGGGATGCCGGAGCCGATGTCCAGGAAGCGGGTCACGCCCCGCTCGGCGAGGTACGTCACGGCGCGGCGCAGGAAGGCGCGGTTGGAGCGCATGATCTGCGGAAGCTCCGGCCACAGTCCGATCGCCTTGCGCGCCATCTCCCGGTCGACCTCGAAGTTGTGCGATCCCCCGAGGTAGTAGTCGTAGACCCGCGCGGCGTTCGGTTTGTCCAGGTCCGTTCCCTCCGGTACCCAGCTCGGTCGCCGCATGCCTGTGACTCCTTCACTCCGGTTCCGGGGGCGCTGCACCCTGGGGATGCTGCCGTGACAGATGAGACTACAAGCACGGAAGATCCTCCTCCGCACCCCGAACGGCTGCAAGCGGAGTGCCCCGTTTCCGCCGGGCGGCGGTTTCCGGAACGTTCACCTCCACGCCCGGTGGCCGTTCCTCACCAACTCCGCAACGGCCCAACGACGTTCGGCCCTACCGCCGCCCCGGCCCGGCTAGGGTGGGCCCGTGGACCCCAACCACTACCGCTTCCGGGGCTCGTGGCGGCTCGCGGCACCGACCTCCGCCGTGTACGCGGCACTGGAGGACGTGCGGAGCTATCCGCTGTGGTGGCCGGAGATCAGCGAGGTCCGGCCGACCGGCGAGGAGACCGGGGACGTGGTCGTGCGCGCACTGCTGCCGTACCGGCTGGTGATCAGCCTGGAGGTGCGCCGGCGCGACCCGGCGGCCGGGGTGCTGGAGGCGGCCATGCGGGGCGACCTCAACGGGTGGTCGCGGTTCACGGTGACGCCGAACGGGCAGGGCGGTCCGGACGGTGAGGGCGGTACGGGCGGTACGGGCGGTACGGGCCGTGCGAGCGGCGCGGGCGGCGCAGGTGGCGTGGGCTGCCGGGTGCTGTTCGAGGAGGACACCCGGCCCGGCAAACCGCTGCTGCGCCGGCTCGCGCTACCGCTGCACCCGGTGTTCCGGGCCAACCATGCGGTGATGATGCTCCGGGGGCGGCGCGGGCTGGCCGCCTACCTGGCGGCCGGAGTGACCGGAGCCAGCGGAGGTGACAGATGACAGATGACAACTTTCAGCGAACAGATGACAGATTTCGAAATCTGTCATCTGTTCGCCCGAGCCTGAACCCAGACCCGGGCCCCGCTCCCGACTTCGAGTCCCCCTTCGACCGCGCCGGCACCGGCAGCAGCAAGTGGGCCCGCGCGGACGCCCCCGGAGTGATCCCGATGGGCCTCGCCGACATGGACCTCCCCGGTCCGCCCGCCATCGCCCGCGCCCTGCGGCAACGCGCCGACCACCGCGCGTACGGCTACACGGTGTGCGACCCGGCCGGCCGCTCACTGGTGGCCGACTGGTACCGCGCCCGGCACGGCGTCGAAGTGGATCCGGACTGGGTCCTGCTGCTGCCCTGCGGCCCGCGCACCGCCCTGCGCATCCTGCTGGAGACCGTCCGCGAACGAGCCGCCCACCCGGATTCCACCCGCCCGGGAGCCGCCCGATCACCCGCGCCCGTCCTGTTCCCGACCCCCGAGTGGGGCGGCTTCGCCCAGCTCTGTCGCGCCGCCCGCCTGGAGTACCGCGAACTGCCGCTGCCCGTCGGCCCGGACGGCTACCGGCTCCCGGTCGGCCCGCTGCCCGGCCCCACCTCCGCCGTGCTGCTCAGCAGCCCGCACAACCCCTCCGCCCGGGTCTGGCCCGCCGACGGGCTGCGCGCCCTGGCCGAGCGGGCGGCGGAGGCCGGCGCACTGCTGGTCTCGGACGAGGTGCACGGCGACCTCACCCACCCCGGCCACCTGCACCCCGTCGCCGTGACCACCGTCGGTCCGGCGCTACGCCACCTCGTGGTCACCCTCAACTCCGTCGGCAAGACCTTCAACTGCTCCGGGATCCCCAGCAGTTTCGCCCTCGTCCCCGATCCCGCCCTGCGCGCCCGGTTCACCGACGCCCTGGCCGGCTACGGCCTCTGGGAGGGCGGCCTGCTGGAGCAGACCGTGCAGCAGGCGGCGCTGCGCGAAGGCGGCCCGTGGCTGGACGCGCTGCTCGCGCACCTCGCCGCCGCCCGTACCCGGCTCGCCGACCGGCTCGGCCCCGCCGTCCGGTCCGCCCCGCAGGCCTCCTACCTGCTCTGGCTGGACGCCGCCGCCCTCGGCCTGCCGCCGCAGGACGCCCGGCGGGCGCTGCTGGAGCGCTGCGGCCTGGAGGCCTCCGACGGCACCGAGTTCGGCCCCGGCGGCCGCGGTTCGCTGCGATTGAACTACGCGCTGCCGGGCTCGGTGCTGGCCACCGTCCTGGAGCGGCTGGAGCGACGGGAGCAGCCGGGGCGGCTGGAACGACCGGACCGGCCGGGACGGCCCGACCTCCCGTGACGCGGGCATCTGCCAGGCCCGGCACCTGCCTGGCACATGCCCGGCACGCTGCGTGTGCGCCCGCGCACGAGCCGTCGCAGATCCTCGAATTCACCCGTTCGTCATGCCCCTGACCTGCAGAAACGAACGTTCACACGATTTTTGCGGAGCGCCCCCGCATGCTCCGTAGCAGACTGGGCAAAGTAGACCGGGCCGCAATCGTGATCCCGAGGATGGTGAGTCCGGTGATACCGACATCCAGCACCACTCCGCCCGACCGTCAGAGCACGCCACCACCCCCGTCGGGGGTGACCCCGTTGACCGAATCGGGGGCGCGCAGCCACGTGTCGGGCGTCTGCTTCAAGATCGGACCGCCTCGACTGGTGGGAGTCGAGGTCGAGTGGTTCGTCCACGACGATCGATGTCCCACCCGGCCCGTACGGCCGGAACTGATCCACGCCGCACTGGAGTCGCTGCCCCTCGGCGGCGCCGACGGCGACTCCCTCCCCTCCGGTTCGCGGCTCACGCTCGAACCCGGCGGACAGGTCGAGCTCAGCTCCCCGCCCGCCTCCGGCCTCCTGGCCTGCGTCGACGACACCCGACGCGATCTGACCGCCCTTCGGGCCGCCTTCGCGGCGCAGGGCCTGCGACTCACCGGCACCGGGACGGACCCGCTGGCCCGCCCCCGACGGATGGTGCTGGACCACCCCCGCTACCTCGCGATGGAGCGCTTCTTCGACTCCGCGGGGCCCTGGGGCCGGATCATGATGACCGGTACCGCGTCGGTGCAGGTGTGCCTGGACGCCGGCGACGCGAACGGCCCGCACGCGGTCGAGCGCCGCTGGCAACTGGTCCACCGGCTGGGCCCGGTGCTGGTCGCCGCCTTCGCCAACTCCCCGCTCCTGGACGGCAGACCGACCGGCCACCGGTCGACCCGGCAGACCGTCTGGTCCCGGATGGACCCGACCCGCACGCTGGCCCCCGAGCCGGACCACGGAGACCCGCGCGAGGCCTGGGCACAGTACGTGCTGGACGCCGAAGTCCTGTGCGTACGCAGGCCGGACGGGCTGCCGTGGACGGCCCCGCCCGGGCTGACCTTCCGCCAGTGGATCCGCGGCGCGGGCGAACGCCCGCCCACGCTGGACGACTTGGACTACCACCGCACCACGCTCTTCCCCCCGGTGCGCCCGCGCGGCCACCTGGAGCTGCGGATGATCGACGCCCAGCCGGGGGACGGCTGGATGGTGGTCGCCGCGCTCGTCACCGCGCTGCTGGACGACCCGGTGGCCGCCGACGCCGCACTGGCCGCGCTGGAGCCGCTGGACGCCCTGGACCGGTCGGCGGGGCGGGACGGCCCGCGGGCACCGCGCAGCGAGGCCTGGCGCCGCGCCGCCACCCTGGCCGTCGGCGACCCCGAGCTGCGCCGCGCCGCCCTGAGATGCTTCGCCGCCGCCGACGCCGCGCTGGGCCGCCTGCCCGGTGCCGGGCGGCTGCGCACCGCCGTCGCCGAGTTCGCCGAGCGCTACCCCGCGCGCGGCCGCTGCCCGGCCGACGACCAGCTGGACGCCCTGCGCGCCGGCACCCGACGCACTCCCCCGGAGGAGGCCGCACCATGACCGACGTCCGACCGAACGGCCCGACCGCAGCCCCCGCCGCCGCGGCCGAGGCCCCGCACGGCGCCGGGGCGGCGCACCGCACCCGAACCCCGCGCGGCATCGAGGCAGCACGCGGCATCGAGGACCTGCGCGAGACCATCGCCGCCGAGCTGCTGGCCGCCCGGGCCCGGACCGCGGCGCTGACCGACTGCGTCGGGGACGGCGACCTCACCGCCCAGCATTCCCCGCTGATGTCCCCGCTGGTCTGGGACCTCGCGCACATCGGCAACCAGGAGGAGCTCTGGCTGCTGCGCAACGTCGGCGGCCGCGACCCGATGCACCCGGAGATCGACCCGCTGTACGACGCCTTCCAGCATCCCCGGGCCGAGCGCCCCAGCCTGCCGCTGCTGCCGCCCGCCGAGGCCCGCGCCTACGCCCACGACGTGCGCGGCCGGGTGCTGGACCTGCTCGCCGCCAGCCCGCTGGAGGGGGCGCCGCTGCTGGAGGCCGGGTTCGCGTTCGGGATGATCGCCCAGCACGAACAGCAGCACGACGAGACGATGCTGATCACTCATCAGCTCCGCAAGGGCGAGCCGGCCCTGGCCGCTCCCCCACCGCCGCCCGCGCCCGCCGACGCGGCCGCCCTGCCCGCCGAAGTCCTCGTCCCGGCCGGGCCGTTCACCATGGGCACGGACACCGAGCCGTGGGCGCTGGACAACGAGCGCCCGGCCCACGTCGTCGACCTGCCGGCCTTCCTACTGGACACCACGCCCGTCACCAACGCCGCCTACCAGCGCTTCATCGCGGACGGCGGCTACGACGACCCGCGCTGGTGGACCCCGCAGGGCTGGGAGCACCGGCGGCGCGCCGACCTGACCGCCCCGCTGTTCTGGCGGTTCGAGGACGGCCAGTGGCTGCGCCGGCGCTTCGGCACGGTCGAGCCGGTCCCGCCGAACGAGCCGGTCCTGCACGTCAGTTGGTACGAGGCGGACGCGTACGCCCGGTGGGCCGGGCGCCGGCTGCCGACCGAGGCGGAGTGGGAGAAGGCGGCCCGGCACGACCCGGCCACCGGCCGCTCCCGCCGCTACCCCTGGGGCGACGGCGCTCCCGGTCCCGAGCACGCCAACCTCGGCCAGCGCCATCTGCGCCCGGCCGCGGCGGGCAGCTACCCGCAGGGCCAGTCCCCTTACGGCGTACGGCAGTTGATCGGCGACGTGTGGGAGTGGACGGCGAGCGACTTCCGCTCCTACCCGGGCTTCCGGGCGTGGCCGTACCAGGAGTACTCGGAGGTCTTCTTCGGCCCCGAGTACAAGGTGCTGCGCGGCGGCTGCTTCGCGGTGGCACCGGTCGCCTGCCGGGGCACCTTCCGCAACTGGGACTACCCGATCCGGCGGCAGATCTTCGCCGGCTTCCGTACCGCCCGCGACCTGGAGCGTGACTGATGTGCCGTCACATCGCCTACTTGGGCGAGCCGGTGGTGCCGCAGGAGCTGCTGGTGCACCCGCCGTACGCGCTGTACCGGCAGTCCTGGGCGCCCCGGACGCAACGGTACGGCACGGTCAACGTGGACGGCTTCGGCCTCGGCTGGTACGCGGACGGCGACGAGGTGCCCGCCCGCTACCGCCGCACCGGGCCGATCTGGGCGGACGGCACCTTCGCCGACCTCGCCCGCGTGGTCCGCACCCGGGCGCTGGTGGCCGCCGTCCGCTCCGCCACCGAGGGCTGCGCGGCGGGCGAGCACGCGGCCTCGCCGTTCACCGCCGAGCGCTGGCTGTTCAGCCACAACGGCGCGGTGGCCGGCTGGCCGGGCAAGCTGGACGCGCTGGCCGCCCTCCTTCCCCCGGCGGAGCTGCTGGAGCTGGAGGCGCGCACCGACTCGGCCCTGCTGTGGGCGCTCACGCTGCACCGGCTGCGGGCCGGAGCCGGGCTCGGCGAGGCCCTGGCGGACACCGTCGCGGACGTCGCCGCGCACACCACCGCACGGATGAACCTGCTGCTCACCGACGGCACCGCGATCGCCGCGACCACCTGGGGCGACACCCTGCACCACCGCACCCTGCCGGGTCTCGGCACGGTGGTGGCCTCCGAGCCGTACGACGAGGAGCCGGGCTGGACACCCGTCCCGGACGGCTCGCTGCTGCTGGTCGACGGCGACGGCGTCACCGTCCGGCAGCTGCCGAGCCACGGCTGACCCTCCACTCTCCCTTCATCTTCTGAACAGAGGAACCACCCTGTCATGGACACCTTCGATCTCGCCCGACTGCTGCCCGCCGACCACTTCAGCACCGCACTGCACCACGACGTACGGCACGGACTGACCTCCGAGCCCAAGTGGCTGCCGCCGAAGTGGTTCTACGACGCGCGGGGCAGCGAGCTGTTCGAGGAGATCACCCGGCTGCCCGAGTACTACCCGACCCGCGCCGAGCGGGCCATCCTGGCCGCCCGGGCCGGCGAGATCGCCGCCGCCACCGGGGCCCACACCCTGGTCGAGCTGGGCTCCGGCTCCTCCGAGAAGACCCGGCTGCTGCTGGACGCCCTGCGCGGGCTCGGCACCCTGGAGACGTACGTCCCGGTGGACGTCAGCGAGAGCGCGCTGACCGCGGCCGGCACCGCGCTCGCCGCCGAGTACCCCGGACTGGCCGTGCACGGCGTGCTGGCCGACTTCACCGCCGGGCTCGGCCTGCCCCCGGAGGGCGGCCCGCGGCTGGTCGCCTTCCTCGGCGGCACCCTCGGCAACCTGCTGCCCGCGGAGCGTGCGGCCTTCCTGCGCGGCCTGCGCGACGCCCTGGACCCGGGCGACTTCCTGCTGCTCGGCACCGACCTGGTCAAGGACCCGGCGGTACTGGTCGCCGCCTACGACGACAGCGCCGGGGTGACCGCCGAGTTCAACCGGAACGTGCTCAACGTGCTCAACCGGGAACTGGGCGCCGACTTCGACCCGGAGGCCTTCGAGCACGTCGCGCTCTGGGACGCCGAGCAGGAGTGGATCGAGATGCGGCTGCGCTCGCTGCGCTCGCAGACCGTGAAGATCCCGGCCCTGGACCTGCCGGTGCACTTCGCCCGGGGCGAGGAGCTGCGCACCGAGGTTTCGGCCAAGTTCCGCCGCGAGCGGGTGGCCGGGGAGCTGTCGGCGGCCGGTCTGCGGCTGGACCACTGGTGGACGGACCCCGAGGGCCGCTTCGGGCTCTCGCTCTCCACCCCGGCCTGAGCGGGACCCCGCCTGAGCGGCACCCCGCGCGAGGGAACCCCGTCCGAGGGGCGCCCCGTCCGAGCTCGGCCCGGGCTGCGCAAGCCCGGACCGAGCCCAATTTGCTTGTTCACCTTACGAATTCTCGGGGCGAAGATTGAGCCACCTGGTGTACAAGAGTTAAACGAATAGGGGTTACGATCTCGGCTACCGAGCTCAGCGTTGAGTACCAGGAGTCAGATCGTGAGCGTCACCCAGAAGCCCTCCGGGGCGGTCGAGGCCCCCGCGCCCGGCCGCCTCGGCTTCGTCGTCTTCATCACCGCCGCAGCGGCCCTCGGCGGGTTCCTGTTCGGCTACGACAGCTCCGTGATCAACGGAGCCGTCTCAGGCATCCAGGAGAAGTTCGGCGTCGGCGACGGCGTGACCGGCCTGATCGTCTCCTCGGCCCTGCTGGGCTCGGCGATCGGCGCGGCGCTGGCCGGCCGGTTCGCCGACCGCTACGGCCGCATCAAGGTCATGAAGGCGGGCGCACTGCTGTTCGCGGTCAGCGCCGTCGGCTCGATGCTGCCCTTCTCCGCCTGGGACCTCGCCCTGTGGCGCGTCCTCGGCGGCGCGGCCATCGGCATCGCCTCGGTGATCGCCCCGACCTACATCGCCGAGGTCGCGCCGACCAAGTACCGGGGCCGGCTGGCCTCCTTCCAGCAGGCCGCGATCGTGCTCGGCATCGCGATATCCCAGCTGATCAACTGGCTGCTGGCGCAGGCCGCCGGTGACGACACCCGCGGCCACCTGCTCGGCCTGGAGGCCTGGCAGTGGATGCTCGGCATCTGCGTCGTGCCGGCCGCGGTCTACTTCGTGCTCTCCTCGGTCATCCCCGAGTCCCCGCGCTACCTGATCCAGGCCGGCCGCCTGGACGACGCCCGCAAGGTGCTCACCGAGGTCGAGGGCGAGGGCGTGGACACCGACGCCCGGATCGCCGAGGTCCAGACGCTGATCGCCTCCGACCACCGCCCGCGCTTCCGCGACCTGCTCGGCGGCCGCTTCGGCCTGCTGCCGATCGTCTGGGTCGGCATCGGCCTGTCGGTCTTCCAGCAGCTGGTCGGCATCAACGTGATCTTCTACTACTCGTCGATCCTGTGGCAGTCGGTCGGCATCGACCAGAGCAACTCGCTGCTGATCAGCTTCATCGGCTCGGTCATCAACATCCTCGGCACCGTGGTGGCGATCGTGCTGGTCGACCGGATCGGCCGCAAGCCGCTCGCCCTGATCGGCTCGGTCGGCATGGCGGTCGCCCTCGGCGCGGCCGGCTGGGCGTTCTCCTCGGCCACCGGCAGCGGCGACAACCTCACCCTGCCCGACCTGCAGGGCACCGTCGCCCTGATCGCCGCCAACGCCTTCGTGCTGTTCTTCGCGATGTCCTGGGGCGTGGTCGTCTGGGTGATGCTCGGCGAGATGTTCCCGAACCGGATCCGCGCCGCCGCGCTCTCCGTCGCCGCCTCCGCCCAGTGGATCGCCAACTGGGTGATCACCGTCTCGTTCCCGTCCATGTCCCGGTGGAACCTGTCGGCGACCTACCTGATCTACGCCGCCTTCGCGGCGCTGTCGGCCCTCTTCGTGGCCAAGTACCTGAAGGAGACCAAGGGCATCCGCCTGGAGGACATGGGCTGACAGCCACCCATCGTCGGTTGATCGGACAGTCAGACGGTCTGACGGTCTGACGCCCTGATCCTCTGACGGTCCGACCTTCGGCCCCCGCACCCTAGCGCCATCGGCGCGGGTGCGGGGGCCGAATCGTTCACTCCCTGCGGTGGACCGCGCACCTCCGGTACTCCTGTGCGACAGGAGGGATGTGTCCTTGATCTTCGACCGGCTTCGCACCCGCACCCGTACCCGTACCGGCAGAACCGCGGCCGCCGCCCCGACCGGCGGCTGCCCGTACGCCCACGCGCACGCCCCGGCGACGCACCCGCACCCGACGGCGACGGCCGAACCGACGACGCCTGAGCGGGAGCCCGAGCCGGCGGCCGTACCGACGTCCGAGCCGGCGGCCGGACCGCCGCCGTTCACCGACCCGGAGCAGGCCGCCGACTTCATCCGGCAGTTCCACCACGAGCAGCCCGCCGCCGGGGACCCGCAGGCGCGACTGCGCGCCGTCCTCGACGAGATCCACCGCACCGGCAGCTACCGGCACACCCCCGCCGAACTCGCCTACGGCGCCAAACTCGCCTGGCGCAACGCCGCCCGCTGCATCGGCCGGCTGTACTGGCGCAGCCTCGTGGTCCGCGACCTACGCCACCTCTCCTCCGCCGACGACATCGCCGCCGAGTGCTTCGAGCACCTGCGGCTGGCGGGCAACGGCGGACGGATCCGCCCGGTGGTCTCGGTGTTCGCCCCCGACCGTCCGGGCCGCCCGGCCGCACGCATCCTCAACCAGCAGCTGGTCCGCTACGCCGGACACCGCACGGAGGACCGCACCGAGGACGGCACCGAGGGCCGCACCGTCGGCGACCCGGCCGGCGCCACGCTCGCCGCCCGGGCCCGCGACCTCGGATGGAAGTGCGCCGAGGACCGCTTCGAGGTGCTGCCGCTGCTCGTCCAGGAGCGCCCGGGCGAGCGCCCGTCCTGGTACGAGCTGCCGGACGACACCACGCTGGAGGTGCCGCTGAGCCACCCCGAGCACGGCTGGTTCGCCGAGCTCGGCCTGCGCTGGTACGCGGTGCCCGCGATCAGCGACATGACGCTGGAGATCGGCGGCGTCCGCTACCCGACCGCGCCGTTCAACGGCTGGTACATGGGCACCGAGATCGGCGCCCGCAACCTTGCCGACGCCGACCGGTACGACATGATCGGCGCCGTCGCCGAACGGCTGGGCCTGGACACCTCCAGCGACCGCACGCTCTGGCGCGACCGCGCGCTGATCGAGCTCAACATCGCGGTGCTGCACTCCTACCAGGAAGCCGGGGTGACGATCGCCGACCACCACACCGAGTCGGAACGCTTCCTCAAGCACGTCGCCCAGGAGCGGCGGCTCGGCCGGCCGACCCCGGCGGACTGGAGCTGGATCGTGCCCCCGGTCTCGGGCGGGCTGACGCCGGTCTACCACCGGTACTACGACCCGGTGGACCCGGCGCTGCGGCCGGCCTTCGTCCCGCGCGAGCCCTGGTAGCCCGCCCGAGGGCCGGGGTCACGGCTACGGCTACGGACGCGGGGCGAGCCGCTCGAAGCGCAGGACGAGTCCGTCGAGCAGCGCCTCCAGGCCGGTCTCGAAGGCGCCCTCGTCGACCGCCCCGCGGTGCCCGGCCAGCCGGTGCGCCTCGCCGAGGTGCGGGTAGTCGGCCGCGTCGTAGACCTCGGCGTCCGCCGGGAAGCCGGCCGCGAAGGAGGCCAGCGCGGAGCCGGTGACGAAGTAGCGCATCAGCGCGCCGATCCGGGTCGCCTGCCCGCGCGGCCACCCGGCCTCGACCAGGTGCCCGAAGACCGCGTCGGCCAGGCGCAGCGCGTTCGGCCGCCGCCCCGGGCCCTGGGCGAGCACCGGGACGATGTTGGGGTGGGCGGCCAGCGCGGCGCGGTAGGAGCGGGCCCAGTCCCGCAGCGCCTGCGGCCAGGGGACCGTCCCGCCCGCCGGAGCGCCGAACATCGACAAGTCGACTTCGCCGATGACGCTGTCCACCACCGCGTCCAGCAGTTCGTCCTTCGTTGCGAAGTGGTTGTAGAGCGAGGGCCCGCTGACCGACAGCTCGCCGGCGAGGCGGCGGGTGGAGAGGGCGTCCAGCCCCTCGTCGTCGATCAGCCGCAGCGCGGCGGCGACGATGCGCTCGCGGCTGAGCAGCGGGGTGCGTGGACGGGCCATCGCAGCGTTTTCCTCCGGTCGGGTGGGTTCCGGTCGGGTGGGTTCCGGTCGGGTGGGTTCCGGTCGGGTGGGTTCCGACCCCGCGGGTTCCGGTCGGGTGACGGAGGACCGATTCTGTCAGGCGCCTCTTCCCAGCCCGGGCCGGTCGGGGCTACAGTCCCACCATAAAACTTGCAGCGCTAGTTTATTGGTGTGGAGTAGCCGTGAATCTGGAGCTGTCCGAGGAGCAGAGCGCCGTCCGGGACCTCGCCGCCTCCTTCACCGACCGCGAGATCGTGCCGTACGCCGCCGAGTGGGACCGCGTCGAGTCCGTCGACCGCGCGATCATCGGCAAGCTGGCGGAGGTCGGCTTCCTCGGCCTGACCATCCCCGAGGAGTACGGCGGCAGCGGCGGCGACCACCTCGCCTACTGCCTGGTGCTGGAGGAGCTGGGGCGCGGCGACTCGGCGGTGCGCGGGATCGTCTCGGTCTCGCTCGGCCTGGTCGGCAAGTCGATCAACAGCTTCGGCACCGAGGAGCAGAAGCAGCACTGGCTGCCCCGGCTCACCTCGGGCCAGGCGCTCGGCTGCTTCGCCCTCACCGAGCCCGGCACCGGCTCGGACGCGGCCAACCTCACCACCCGCGCGGTGCGCGACGGCGAGGACTGGCTGATCAGCGGCGCCAAGATGTTCATCACCAACGGCACCTGGGCCGACGTCGCGCTGGTCTTCGCCCGCACCGGCGGCAGCGAGCCCGACCAGCAGGGCCACCGGGGCATCACCGCCTTCCTGGTCCCCACCGACCTGCCCGGCTTCACCCGCACCGAGATCCACGGCAAGCTCGGCCTGCGCGGCCAGGCCACCGCCGAACTCTCCTTCGACGGCGTCCGGGTGCCGGACAGCGCCCGGCTCGGCGCGGTCGGCAAGGGGTTCACGGTGGCGATGGCCGCGCTGGCCAAGGGCCGGATGTCGGTCGCGGCCGGCTGCGTCGGCATCGCCCGCGCCTGCCTGGAGGCCGCGGTCCGCTACGCGGGCGAACGCGAGCAGTTCGGCCGGCCGATCGCCTCCCACCAGCTCGTCCAGCAGCTGCTGGCCGGCATCGCCGTGGACGTCGAGGCGGCCCGGCTGCTCACCTGGAAGGTCGCCGACCACATCGAACGCGGCCTGCCGTTCGCCACCGAGTCCTCCGTCGCCAAGCTCCACGCGAGCGAGGCCGCCGTCCGGGCTGCCAACAACGCGCTGCAGGTGTTCGGCGGGTACGGGTTCATCGACGAGTACCCCGTCGGCAAGTACCTGCGCGACGCCCGCGTGATGACCCTCTACGAGGGCACCAGCCAGATCCACGAACTGCTCATCGGACGCGCCCTCACCGGCGTCAACGCCTTCTGATCCGCCTCCGCCCCACCTGACAAGGAGCCCGACGACGTGCGTCCCGTCTACTTCGCCGCAGCCCGCCGCACACCCATCGGCCGACTGCGCGGAGCGCTCGCCACGGTCCGCCCGGACGACCTCTCGGCCACCGTGCTGCGCGCCCTGCTCGCCGATCTGCCCGCCCTCGACCCGGCCCGGATCGACGACGTCTACTGGGGCGCCGCCAACCAGGCCGGCGAGGACAACCGCAACGCCGCCCGGATGGCCGTCCTGCTGGCCGGCCTGCCGGAGACCGTCCCCGGAGCCACCGTCAACCGGCTCTGCGCCTCCGGCCTGGAGGCCGTCACCCTCGCCGCCCGGGCCATCGGCTCCGGCGAGGCCGACGTGGTGCTGGCCGGCGGCTGCGAGTCGATGACCCGCGCCCCCTTCGTCCTGCCCCGCCCCGACGAGGCGTTGCCGCACCGGATGGAGACCTACGACACCCGGCTCGGCTGGCGACTCACCAACCCGCGGATGGCCGAACTGCACGGCGTGCTCAGCATGGGCGAGACCGCCGAGGAGGTGGCCACCCGGTACGGCATCGGCCGGGAGCGCCAGGACGCCTTCGCGCTGCGCAGCCACCAGCGGGCCGCGGCCGCCCGCAAGGACGGGCACTTCGACGCCGAGCTGATCCCGGTCGAGCGGCCCGACGGGGTGACGGTCGGCCAGGACGAGGGCATCCGCGAGGACACCAGCCTGGCCAAGCTCTCCGGGCTCAAGCCGGTCTTCCGCGCCGGGGGCACCGTCACCGCCGGGAACGCCTCGCCGATGAACGACGGCGCGGCCGGGCTGGTCCTGGTCAGCGAGGAGGCGCTGCGCGACCTCGGGCTCCAGCCGCTCGGCCGCTACGTGGCCGGCGCCTCGGCCGGGGTGCACCCGGACGTCATGGGGATCGGTCCGGTACCGGCGACGGCGAAGGTGCTCGGACGGGCCGGCTGGTCGCTCGCCGACCTGGACACCGCCGAGCTGAACGAGGCCTTCGCCGCCCAGGCGCTGGCCTCCGCCGCCGGCATCGGGTTCGACCCGGAGCAGGCCGATGAACTGGTCAACCCCAGCGGCGGGGCGATCGCCCTCGGCCACCCGCTGGGCGGCTCCGGCGCCCGCATCCTCACCACCCTGCTGCACCGGATGCGCCGCACCGGCGCCCGGCGCGGCCTGGCCACCATGTGCGTGGGCGTGGGGCAGGGTACGGCGGTGCTGGTCGAGAACGTCTGAGCAAGTGTTTCCAGGATTCCAGGAACAGAAGTGACCGGAGGAGAAGAGATGGCCCGTTTCACCGGGAAGGTCGCCGTGGTGACCGGCGCGGCGCAGGGCATCGGGGCGGCCACCGCCCGCCGGCTGGCCGAGGAGGGCGCGGCGGTCGCCGTGGTCGACCTCAGCGCCGAGCGGGCGGCCGGCACGGTCGCCGAGATCACCGCCAAGGGCGGCACCGCCCGGGCGTACGGCTGCGACGTGGCCGACTACGACGCCGTCGAGGCGGTGTTCGCGCAGATCGCCGCCGACCTCGGAGGGGTGCACATCCTGGTGAACAACGCCGGGATCACCCGGGACAACCTGTTCTTCAAGATGCCCAAGTCCGACTGGGACGCGGTGCTGACGGTCAACCTGACCAGCGCGTACAACTGCAGCCACGTCGCGCAGAAGTACATGGTGGCGCAGAAGTTCGGGAAGATCGTCTCGCTCAGCTCGCGCTCGGCCCTCGGCAACCGGGGCCAGGCCAACTACGCGGCCGCCAAGGCCGGCATCCAGGGCCTCACCGCCACCCTGGCGATCGAGCTCGGGCCGTTCAACATCAACGTCAACGCCGTCGCGCCCGGGTACATCGCCACCGCGATGACCGCCGCCACGGCCGAGCGGGTCGGCAGCACGGCGGAGGACCACCAGGCCGAGGTCTCCGCCCGGACGCCGCTGCGCCGGGTCGGGCAGCCGGAGGAGGTCGCGTCGGTGGTCGCCTTCCTGGCGAGCGAGGACGCCTCGTACGTCAGCGGGCAGACGCTGTACGTCAACGGCGGCGCCCGGTGATCGGTGCCTGACGACGGCTTACCCGAAGCCGGTGAACTTGGTAAAGTTGGCCAACACGGTGAAAACTGTGAACGCTACAGGCCACTTCTGACGCCCAGTCAGTGGGCCGTCCCAGATGCGGGGTTACCTTCCCCTGGGACGGCCTTTACCTTTTCGCGTGGCCGATCATGACCATGGCGCCGATCGGACTACCCCACCAAATGACTATGGCATGATCATGTTGCAGTCGATGGGATGGCCGGACCGACCCGACCTGACCAAGGTCGGGCCCTGCGTCCCCCTCAAGGAGTCCCATGGGCAGCCCCGCTTCCCTCCGTCGCGCCCTGGCACTGCTCGCCGTCGGGGCCACCGCCCTCACGGCCGGCACCGTCGCCGTTCCGGCCGTCGGCACCGCGACCGCCGCCCCCTCGCACGACCTCGCGGGCGTCCACGTCCGCCCCGCCTCCTTCGGGCACCACAACGCCCAGGCGCGCGTCGCCCCGCTGAGCACCACCCAGTGCGTCAGCCAGATCGGCATCCACTGCTACTCGCCGCTGCAGTACCGCGCCGCCTACAACCTGAACCCGCTGTACCAGGAGGGCGTCACCGGCAAGGGCCGCACGATCGTCATCGTCGACTCCTTCGGCTCGCCGACCATCCAGCACGACCTGGAGGTCTTCGACAAGCAGTGGGGCATCCCCGACACCAACGTCGAGGTGGTCAAGTGGGGCAACGTCCCCGTCTTCGACCCGAAGAACCCCGACCACACCGGCTGGGCCGGCGAGACCACCCTGGACGTCGAGTACGCCCACGCGGTCGCCCCCGACGCGCACATCATCCTGGTCGAGACCGGCGTCGCCGAGACCGAGGGCACCACCGGCCTGCCCGAGATGATGGACGCCGAGAAGGACCTCATCAAGAAGGGCCGCGGCGACGTCATCTCGCAGAGCTTCGGCGCCACCGAGAACACCTTCCCGGGTTACGACAAGGGCGACTTCAAGTCGCTGACCGACCTGCGCTACGCCTTCAAGGCCGCCGCCGACCACAACGTGACCGTGCTCGGCGCCTCCGGCGACAACGGTGCCACCGACGCGCAGGCCAACGGCTCCGACCTGTACCCGTACAAGGTCAACTCCTGGCCGTCCTCGGACCCGCTGGTCACCTCCATCGGCGGCACCCAGCTCACCCTGGACGACAACGGCAACCGCACCGCGGCCGACAAGGTGTGGCACGACAAGTCCGGCGCCGGCGGCGGTGGCGTCTCCGGCGTCTTCGAGCGCCCGTGGTACCAGGCCGGCGTCGCCAACGTCACCGGCAACCACCGCGGCACGCCGGACATCAGCATGAGCGCGGCCGTGGACGGCGCCGCCTGGACCTACGAGTCCTACGACCCGACCGCGGTCGGCTGGCACCTCACCGGCGGCACCAGCGAGGCCACCCCGATCTTCTCGGGTGTCGTCGCCCTCGCCGACCAGCTCGCCGGCTACCGCCTCGGCCAGCTCAACTGGCGCCTGTACGGCCTCAACCTGCTCCCGAGCCAGTGGAGCGGCATCGTGGACGTCAAGGAGGGTGACAACGGCTGGAACGGCGTCACCGGCTACAACGCCACCGAGGGCTACGACCTGGCCAGCGGCCTGGGCACCATCGACGCGGCCAAGTTCGTGCACGCGATCGCCGGTCGGTGATCGTCGGTCACTGATCGACTGACGGCTGGACAGCCGACGGCGGACGGCTGACAAATGACAGCGGACAGATAACAGATTTCGAAATCTGTTATCTGTCCGCTGTTTTCTGTTACCTGTTACTTGTCACTCGTGATCCGTCAGCCGTCAGCCGTCACCCTGTCCGCGGCCGCCTGCCCCGCCGTCATTCGGCGGCGGCCAGCTGGGCGAGGTAGCGCTCGGCGGCGCGGAGCTTGCGGCCCTCGGGGCCCGGGAGGTAGGCGCGCAGCTCGATGATCTCCGGAGCGATCCGGATCGCCTCCGCGCGGTCGGTGATCGAACGCCAGCAGGCCTCGGCATTGGTGGCCGCCTGCTGCGTCTCCGGGTGCTCCGGGCCCTGCGAGCGGAGCAGCGACAGGGCCACCTCGCGGTAGATGTCCGCGGCCTCGGCCGCCCGACCTGCGAGTCGGCACACGTGCGCGCGGACCTGCCGTACCTGGAGGACCGGTTCGGAGACGGCGCCGTGTTCGGCGATCGCCTCCAGTTCGAGGGCGAACGCCAGGTCGGTGGCGGCGGCGTGCTCACCGGCGTCGGCGCTGCGGACGATCCGTCCGATGACCTCGCGGTAGTCCGCGCGGGGCGGGCCGGCCACCGGGGCTTCGGCAGGCACAACGGCGGGGACCGGATCGACGGGGGCCGCGTCGGAGGGCACCTCGTCCTGCGGCGCGCTCTCGGCGGGGGCCGCCTCCGCCGGTGCGACCTCGGCCGGGACGGCGTCCCGGGGCTCCTCGGCGGCCTCCGCCACCGCTTCGACCTCGGTCACCCCCTCCTCGGCCGCGGCGTCCGCGACGGGCTCCGTCACCGCCTCCTCCACCTGGGGGAGTTCGGCCTCGGCGACGACGTCCGGGGCCGCCGTACGGGCGGGCTTGCGGAGCGTGACACCCACCGGGGATCCTGCGTCCTCGCGTACGGCGTCCTCGGGGGTGGCGTCCTCGGGGGTGGCGTCGGCCGGGGCGGCCTTGTGCAGGGTCACGCCCGGTGCCGGGACGGGCTCGCCCGCCTTCAGCAGGCTGACCGGGCGGCCCGGACGGGGCGGGGTGGGCGGCACGCCCGGCTTGACCAGGCTCACCTGACCGCCGACGGCCGTCGGGGCGGCCGGGGCGGCCGGGGCGGGAGAGGCCGTCACCGGTGGCGCGGCAAGGTCGTCCTGCGGCTCCGTCGGGCGCGGCAGGAGGGCGGCCGGAGGCGGCGGCAGCTCCGTCGGCGCCGGGTCCGTCACCGGCACGGCGTCGGCCACCGGCGGCAGCTCGACCGCCAGGGCGTCGCCGCGTCGCGCGGTGTTGCGGAAGAACGGGCGGTCCGGGGCGTGCGTGGCCAGGATGACCACGTCCGGGCGCAGCACCGAGTACACCTGCTGCCGCAGGTGCTCGGGCGCGAGCACCTCGCCCGCGCCGGGGCGGCCGCCGTGCAGCGCCTCGATCAGGGCCCGGGTGAAGGTGCCGATCTGCTCCGGGTCCGGGCTGACGACCGCCCACAGCGGGATGCCCTCGCTGAGCGGCGAAACGGTTCCCTGGAGGTACGGCCAGGCGTTCTGGTCGGCGCTCAGGTCGGCGATGACGAGGGTCTGCCACTCGGCCGGCCGGTGGCTCAGTTCGGCGGCGATGGCCTGCCAGGGCAGTCCGTCCTGCTTGGCGTCGCGCAGGGTCAGCTGGAGCTGTCCGCCGCGCTTGTCGGCGACCACGTGGCCGCCGACGTGCACCAGCAGCGGCCCGGGGTGGCGGGAGGCGGCCCGCAGGTGGGCGAGGACGGTGTGCGGGTCGCCGGCGCCGGGGAGGTGCACGGCGTCCACCGCGTCGGCGGCGAGCAGCACCTGCGGCGAGACGGCGGCGAGCATCGCCGAGAGCACCGGCGCCTGGGTCGGGCCGCCCCGGCCCCAGGTGCGGCGGCCGGAGTTGCCGTACCCGCCCTCGATCACCAGGATCCGTCCGCGCGGCGCGGTGCCGAGCCCGCCGGGACCGGCGGCGGTCGCGCCCGGCGCACCTCCCGGCATGCCACCCGCCGTCCCGCTCACGGCCGGGAACGGCGGCGGAGTCGCCGCACCGACGGCGGGCAGGCCGGTGAGGGTCCATCCGGTGGGCGGGACGGGCGGCGCGGCCGGGGGTGCGGGCGGCGGCGTGGGCGCCTGGACGGGCTGCGGCGCGGACTGCGGCGCGGCCGGGGGCGCCGCGGGTACCGGAGGCGGCTCGTAGAGCGCGGCGGGCCCGGGCGGGTGCTCCTCGGAAGGGTGGCGCGGGGCCGGCGGTACGGCGTCCCAGGGGCCCGAGTCCGCTGTCGGGTCGGGACCTCCGGAAACCGCTGTCGTCTCCGCCATCTCCTGGTCACCGCCCCGCCCCGCCGCTCCCGCGGCGTCTGATGCCCTTGCCCGTGTGGCACCTGCCACCACACTCCGTGCGCGGCCACCCTACGAGATCCCGGCGCACCCTATCCAGGCCGGGTCTCCGATCGACGCACCACACCGCCCGCGGTGCCCGCTATCGTGCGGTCATGACCGCTCCCGGCCGCCCGTTGCTGTTCCTCGACGTGGACGGCCCGCTGATCCCCTTCGGCGGCCCTCCCCCCGGCGGCTATCCCACCTTCCGCAGCCCGTTCGCCGACACCGGAACCGGTGGCAACCCGCTGGTCAGCCGCGCCGACCCGGCCTTCGGACCGCGACTGCTGCGCCTGCCCTGTGAACTCGTCTGGGCCACCACCTGGCTGGAGGACGCCAACGCCTGCCTCGCGCCGTGGCTCGGGCTGCCGCAACTTCCGGTCGTGGCCTGGCCGGTGGAGGAGACGGGTGACGAGACGGGCGACGAGGACGCCGGACCGCACGGCCTGCACGGCCTGCACTGGAAGACCCGCACACTGGTCGCCCGGGCCGCCGGGCGGCCGTTCGCCTGGGTGGACGACGAGATCACCGAGGCGGATCGCCGATGGGTCGCAGCCCACTCCCCCGCCCCCGCCCTCCTCCACCGGGTCGACCCGCAACGCGGCTTCACCGAGGCGGACTTCACCGCCCTGGAGGCCTGGCTGCGCGCCGTCCGAGCCTGAACCGCACGACCGGCCGCGGCGCCGACTCCGGTACGGCGGCGAGGTGTTCGGCGGCAGCCGTGATGAATGCACCTACGGCCGCCTCGAACTCCGTTTCCCTTGCCGCGAGTTCGTCCTCGTCGGCCGCGCCGCGCACGGCCCCGGCCCGGGCGAACGCGGCGTCCGCCAGCGGCTCGGGCCGGCCGGACACCAACCGCAGCCGGAAGCGCGCCGTCTCGGCGACGGCGCCCAACCGGTCGGCCTCGGCGAGCGCCGGACCGAGTGCGACCGGGTCCGACCGACGCAGCCACACGGTGACCAGCGCTCGCTTGAGCTCGGTCACCGCCGCGGCGAACCCGCCGTACGCGGCCAGGAGTTCCTGTCGCAGCAGTTCCTCGCGCGCCCTCGCCTCGCCGCGCGCAGCGGCCCGCTGCTGGAACAGGTGGGTGCTGAGAGACCCCAACAGCGTGCCGAGGACGGCGATCAGACTCGCGAGCACGGTGCTCCTCACCCTCCGGAATCCGTACGGCGCTGCGCCTCGGCCGGGTGGCATCCGACGGTGCCACCCGGCCGAGGCTGGTCCCGCCCTGTGCGGCGGCGTCCTCAGGAACCGGCGAGCAGGTCCCTGAGCAGGGCGACCGTGTCGGAGTCGAGGTCGCGTCCCGTACGGCGGCTGAGCGCGTCCAGGCGGTTGACGGCGCGCAGGAGCTGGTCCCGGGCGCCGGCCGAGGCGTAGGCGTAGAACAGGTCCCGGTGCAGGAGTTCGACGTCCGGGGCGACGGCGAGGCCGCGGAAGACGGCGGCCTCGGCGCTGCGGTGGTCGCCGTACTGCAGGCGGCGGGCGGCCAGTTCGTGCGCGGTGTCGACGATCGCCGCGATCATGTCCTGACGTTCGGCCTCCGCCCAGCCGTAGGAGGCGGGCGGGGCCTCGGCGAACGGGGCGCCGCGGACCAGGGCCAGGGCGTGGGCGAGGGCGGCGTCCGCGGTGGCACTGGTGCTGCGCATGCCGCGCCGGTAGAGGCTGCGGAACTCGTCCCAGTCGCAGGTCACCGCCGGGGCGAAGGAGTAGCCGTCGGTGCCCTCGGTGGGCAGGAAGACGTGGCCCTCGGGCGAGGTGCCGAACCAGGCGGCCAGGTCGGCGAGTTTGGCCGGCAGCGGGCTCTTGGCGTCGGCCGTGGTGGGGTGCGGGTCGAGGTGCGCGGCGCCCGGGTGCAGGTCCTGGTCGAGGGCGCGGTGGTCGGCGCCGGGGCGCAGCGCGAGGTAGACGGCGAGTTCGGTGAGCCGGGGCAGCGCGCCGGATTCGGCGGTGCCGAGGACGCCGGCGACGTCCACTGGGCCGAGCAGCCGGATCCGGGGTGCGTTGCGCGGGGCGTGCGCCTCCGGGGACCGGAGGATGGCGAGCAGGTCGTCGCTGTCGCTGCGACCGGTTGCGGTCCGGGCCGTCCGGGCGACCGGGGCCACCGCGGCGGGACCGGGTTCCAGGGCCGCGGGGCCCGCCGTCACGACGGGCTCCGGGGTGACGGCCGCTTCGGCTTCCCCGGCTTCCCCGGTCTCCGCGGTCTCCGCGGTCTCCGCGGTCTCCGCGGTCTCCGCGGCCTCGGCTTCGGCAGCTCCGGCGGCGGCGTCGGCGCCGCTCTCGGGAGCGGAGGCGCCCGTCGGAGCCGGCTCCTCGGCCGGCCCCGGCGCCGCCGGCCGCGGTACCACCGGCTGAACGGCGAGGACGACGGTCGCCGTGGCCTCCGCCGGGGCGTCCACCGTCCCGGCCTCGGCAGCGGCGTCGGCCGCGGCACCGCCCGTACCCTCACCGGTCTCCTCCGGCCCGCCAGGCCGACGCAGGTCCCGGGTGGTCTCGTCGCCGGTGGCCTGCCGCCCCTGCCCGTTGACGGCGAACCGTGCCGGACCGGCAGGGACGGGGGCCGGAGCCGGCACCGGCACCGGAGCCGGGGCGGGCGTCACCGGGTCGGTGCCGGCGAACGGGCTGGCGCCGGTGCCGATGACCCGGGCCAGCAGCCGGGGACCGGCGGCGGTGTCCGCCCCCGCCTCTCCCGAACCGCCCGAACCACCCGCACCACCAGCGGGACCCGCACCGCCCGCGGCACCGACACCGGCCAGCACCGGTACGGCGAGCGGGAGTTCGGTGGTGTCGCTGTCCTCCGGCCCGTCCAGGGTCCAGGCCGGAGCCGGGTGCTGGGTGGTGTCGTCGGCGGCTCGGAGCAGTTCGGCGACCTGGTCGTACTGCGGCCCGCTGAGGCGCTGCAGCTCGACGGTGAGGTGCAGGCCCGGGATGGCGGCCTGGCCGCTGGTCGGCAGGGTCCAGCGGGCGACCGGGCCGGTGCCGCGCTCGGGGGCGCGGGTGATGACGGCGACGCAGGTGCGCGGGCGGGCGTCGAGCAGCCGGCCGAGTTCGGCAGGGACGTCGCCGCCGGGCTGCTGGGCGCAGAGCACGATCTCCGGGATCCACGACTCGTCGGCCTGGCCCCGGCTGCGGGCGTCGCGCGGGCTGCTGGCCTCGGCGGCGACCAGGGTGGCGCGGGCCTTGGCCGTGCGCGGGCCCAGGGCGGCGAGTGCGGCCTCCAGGGTGGCGTGCCGGTGGACGCGTTCGGCGGCCGGGCCGCTGATCGGCACCTCCTCGGCGAGGTCGACCAGGTGCAGGTGGAGCCGGTCGGCGAGCGGGCTGTGGGCGAGCTCGACGGCGAGGGTGCGCAGCACGTCCCGGGCGTCGTCGGGGTGGCCGGAGAGGTGGAGCAGCCGGACGGCCTCCAGGTCGGCGAGGACCACCGAGCCGTCGGGCGAGGTGCCGAGGGTGACCAGCGCGGGGTACGGCGCGGCGGTCTTGCGGGCCTGGGCGGCGCTGAGCAGGTCGCCGGAGTCGGCGCTGCACCACCAGACGTTGGCGGCGTGCGCTGCGCGGAACGGCGCGATCGGGGTGGCCGGGCCGGACAGGTGCAGCTCGACGGTGTGGCCGGGGGTGATCCGGGCGGCGACGATGGCGGGCAGGCGCTTGCTGCCGCGCACGGTGTTGCGGGCCAGGGTGCGCAGGGCGCGGTCCAGCAGCTCCAGCCCGGCCTGGTCCTGCCGGGCCAGCAGCTCGTTCTCGAAGGCGGCGGCCTCGGCGGTGGGCATCGCGATGCGGTGCCGGGGGCGGCGGGCGCGCTGCTGGGTGCCGCGCTTGTGGGCGACGGTGCCGACCATGATGGCGGCGAGCAGGACGCCGACGGTGGAGGCCGCGAGGGCGACGGTGTAGTCGTCGCTGGGGGCCGGGTCGGCATGCGCGGCGGGGGCGGGCGCCTGCGTCGGCGCGTGCGTCGGCGCCTGGGTGGCCGGGGCAGGCTCGGGAGCCGGAGCCGGAGCCGGAGCCGGCGCGGGCTCGGGAGCAGGCGCGGGCTCGGGAGCGGGCGCGGGCTCGGGAGCGGGTGCGGGCGCAGGAGCGGCAGCCGCCCCCGGCACCGTGAGCACCATCCCCGGCACCACCACGTCCGGGTCGGTCAGCCGCTCGCCGTCCGGTGCCTGCACCCCCTTGTTGGCGTCGAACAGCTTCGGCCACTCCTCGCCGTCCCCCAACTCCCGCTGGGCGATGCCCGAAAGGCTGTCCCCGGCCCGTACGGTGACGGTCCGCTGCCCGCCCGTACCGCCCGGCTCGGTCCCGGCCTGCGGTGACGTCCCCTGCGGGGGGTTCCCCTGCGCCGCAGTGCCCTGCTGTGGTGCGCCCTGCTGTGGTGCGCCCTGCGCAGTGCCCTGGGCCGCATCGCCCGAGGGCACCGGAGCCGGAGCCGGAGCTGCCGGCGAGCCCTTCGCCTCGTCCGGCTTGGCGTCCGCCGGCATCAGCAGCTCCCACCCGGGCTGGATCGGCCGCTCGGCGTCGAAGCGGATGCCCGAATCGTCCATCACCCGCCCGTCGTTGAGCCTGGCGATCTCCATCCACCGTTCGCCCGAGCCCAGTTGGCGCTCGGCGATGGACCACAGGCTGTCGGCGGGCCGGCTGTCCCGCACCGTGTACGTCGGCTGCTGCTCGGCGGCCGGGGTCAGGGCGGGCGCGGACTGCGCGGCGGGCAGGGCGGCGCGCTGCACGCCCGGGGTCAACTGCGCCTGTGCGGCCGGGGTGTGGGCGAGTTCAGGGACGGCCGCGAAGGCCGATCCCGCGACCGGCAGCAGCGCGAGCACCGAGCCGACCAGTCCGGCCGCGAGCCGCTGGCTCCAGCCGAAGGCCGGGATCCGGCGGGCGACCCGGCCGCGCAGCTGGGCGGGGATCTCCAGCAGGACGGAGAGCGCGAAGCAGGCCCAGGCGAGCCAGCCCACCACCACCAGCGCCCACAGGAACAGCCGCCCGTCGTCCGGGCTGGTGAGCGCCTCCCCGATGCCGCCCGGCGCCACGTCGCCCATGCCGGCGACCGCCTGGGTGCCGTAGAGCAGCAGCGCGGGGACGCCGAGCAGCAGCACGAGCAGGGTGACCAGCGCGCCGAGCGCGGTGATCAGGGCGCCGCCGCGGCCGCGTCCGCGCGGCGGTCGGGGCGCCGGGGCGGCGGGGCGGCGCGCGGCGCCGCCCCGATGCGCGGCTCCGGCCCGGCCCGTGCGGGCCTGGGCGGTTCGGGCCTGGTCCTTGGCACGTGGCGCGGCCATCAGTCGGTCTCCGCTTTCTCGACTCCGTGGACGAGGGTCGCACTGCCCTTGCCCGTTACCTTCCGTTCCCCGAGGGCGCCCAGCAGGACCGGCCGGTAGTCGGCCTGCACGGTGACGATGACGACCTTGCCGTCCTCGGAGAAATCGACGTGCTCGGATTTCAGGCCGTATAGGCCGAGGTAGGCGTCGGCGGCGTCCTGGGCGTACTTCTGCTGGGCCTTGAACCCCTTGCCCTTCAACAGCTCGGCCTGGTCGAGCTGTTGCCCGCCGACCCGCGCGGCCTCCAGGGCGTAGGCGTCGGTGCGCTCGGCGACCCGCAGTCGGCCGCCCGCGTCGACCACCAGGGCGATGACGAGCACGACGTAGGCTGCGCAGATCGCCACGAAGAGGGCGACCGCGCCCCGGTCGGGCCGACCCGCCGTCCGTCGCCGCAGCCGGCTCAGCACCCGCATCCTCTCCCCCCGATCCGCACGCCGTCCTCCCCACCGGCCCCCACCGGGCGCCGCTCGATACCGCTGTGTCATCCCCCGGGCGCTCTCCGCTTGCGTCTCCCCCGCGCGGGCCGCCTCCAATCCCCCGGCTTCCCGGCGGCGGAGGCACGCGCCCTCAGGTGCCCCGGTAACGGTCCACCACCGAGCGGAACTCGCCGACGAGGTGCTTCGTCACGGGCACCCCGGACGGCCCGCCGAGCAGGTCGGACAGTTCGACGTCGCAGACCACGGTGACCGTGACGGTCGTGACCGGCCCGCCCGGCAGGTCGAGCTTCCCCTTCTCGACCCGGACGTCCCCGTCGCGGCAGGAGACGCCCTGCTGGCGCAGCGTCTCCAGGGCGGAGTCCCTGGCCGGCTTCGCCATCGCCTCCGGGTCGCGCTGCAGCGTGGCCGTACGGGCCCCGGCGCGGGCGGCGGCCTCGACGGTGCCGGCCGTGGTCTGCACCCGTCCGGCGGCGACGGCCAGCAGCACCAGGCCGACCACGCCCGGCACGACGATCGCCGCCTCGATCGCGATCCCGCCGCGGTCCCGTCTGCGCGGGCGCCACCACCGCGGCCCGGCCCCGGGCGTTCCCCGCCTCACGGCTTCACCGCCGGCGGGACGAAACGCTCGCGCGGCGCCTCCGCGAACTGGGTGATGGCGGGCGCCGACAGCCCGGGTATCAGCATCGGTGGCGTCAGCTGCACGGTGACCCGGATGGTGTCGGCCGTGCTGCCGGACGTCCGCACCTCGTACGAGCGCACGCCCTGCCGGTCGAGGAAGTCCCGGGCCTGCCGCTCGGCCGCCGCGTTCTTCCCCTCGTCCGTCGCGTTGCCCTGCACCCGCCCGGCGTCCACGCCCTCGCGGGCGGCGGTGAGCGCGACCTGCCGGTCGTACCACCACAGCGCGGCCTGGACGACGAGCAGCAGGAGCAGCAGGACGACCGGGAAGACGATGGCGAGGCTGACGCTCATCGACCCCCGGTCGCCCCCGCGGCGGAGAGGCGGGCGCATCACTTGGTGGCGCCGCCCGCGCCGCCCGCGCCACCGGGCATGTTCGGGTCCTGCTCCACCTTCTGGACGACCTTGTCCTTGAGCAGGTACAGCGCGGTCGCGACGGCGCCCGCGACGAAGACCAACGCGATGATGGCGAGGGCGAGTTCGATGCTGATCGCGCCGCGGTCGCCGCGCGCGCGGGCGGCTCGGAGCCGGCCGAGCCGCAGCGTGAACAGCAGCAGCGCGAACTGCACCGGCAGCAGGACGGGTCGCAGCACCCGTCCGGCCAGGTGGGCGAGTCGTACGGTCATCGGGGTCTCCCGGGGTGTGGCGGTGTGGTGTGGTGTCAGCCGCGTGGTGTCGGTGCCACCGGGTGGTGTCGGTGTCAGCTGCTCCGGCACGTCGGTCAGTTGAGCATCTGGTGGAGCGCGGGGAAGACGATCAGGACGGTCATCAGCAGGGTCAGGGCGGCCCCCGGCGCGACCATCCGCTCGCTGTCGGCGTTGGCGCGGGCCAGGTCCTCGGCGAGCAGTTCGCCGCGCAGACCCTTGGCGCGGGCCCGCAGGGTGTCGTACACGGCGGCGCCGTCGGTGCCGGACAGCCGCATGATGTCCGCCACGTCCTGCAGCGGACTGAGGCCCAACTCCTCGGCCAGCGAGTCGAGTCCGGCCCACGGGGGGAGCCGGTCGGTGGCCGCGCGCTCCAGTGCGTCGCGGATCCGCCGGAAGACCGTGCCCCGGCCGACCGAGGCGGCCCGGCGCAGCGCCTCGGCGGGACCGCAGTCGGCGGCCCGCTCCAGCGCGACGAGTTCCAGGTAGGCGGCGATGCCGTGCAGGTACTCGGTGCGCGCCTCCTTGGCCTCGCCGCGCACGATGGCGTCCGGGACGAACCAGAGCAGTCCGGCCAGCAGCGGCCCGGCGACCAGCGGCAGGGCGAAGGGCAGGCCGGTGTCCATCAGCACGGCCATCGCGCCCAGGTAGGCGGGCAGCACCAGGCCGAGCGCGGCGAACAGCAGCTTGTGCACCATGAACCGGGCCGGGGTGCGACCGATCAGGGCGAGTTCGCGGCGCGGGACGGAGACCCCGCGCAGGTGGACCGAGCGCTCGCCGACCCGGTCGTACCAGCGCGGCCGCTCGTCCGGGTCCTGCTCGCGGTCGGCGGGGACGGCGTGCAGCCGGTCCAGCGCCTGGCGCAGGTCGGGCGGCGCGGGCCGCAGTTCGGCGATCAGCAGGGCGATGCCGCCGGCCGCGGCGGCGCCGGCCAGCACGGACCAGGGCGAGATCACCGGACCTCCCCGAGCTGCTCGGCCCGCTCCGGCTGAGGCGCCCGGGCGCCCGCCCGTCGGCCGCGCCGGCTGCGCCGGTCCGGCGTCAGCAGCCGCGGCACCGGCGGATGGGAGGCCAGCGCCCGCATCCAGGCGATGATCGCCACGAACAGGGCGGCGACCACGGCGAGGACCAGCTGGCCGAGGAAGGTCCCGTACGGGCGGGTGTACTCGGTGTTGAAGGAGCCGACGGTGACGACCAGCACGATGATGCCGACCAGCCAGCGGATGGTGGTCCGGTGCTTGGCCCGGTCGGCCTCGATGGCGCGGCGCTGGCGGACCTCCTCGCGCACCGACTCGGCCATGTCGGAGAGCGTGCGGGCCAGGCCGGGGCCACTGTCCCCGGACCGCAGCACGAGCGCGGCGAGCACCTTGTCGGCGGTGGCGTCGGCGAGGCTGTCGGCGAAGGCGTGCAGGGCCTCCTCGGGCCGCCAGCGGGCCTGCAGCCGGGCGGCCAGTTCGCCGATCTCCTCCTCCAGGGCGGCGGGCGCGGTGCGGCGGCTGGTGACGATGGCCTGGTTGAGGCCGACGCCGAGCAGCAGCACGTCGGCGATGCGCTGGGTCCATTCGGACAGCGCTTCGAGGCGCTCGATCCGGTGGGTGTCCGGGCGGGTGGTGTCGAAGAGCCAGGGCAGGCCGAAGACGGCCAGCGGGACCAGCAGCGCCGTCAGCGGGATGCCGGTGAACAGCCAGGCCAGCGGCGCGCCGGCGAGCGCGAGCGGCAGCTGGACGCGGCGCAGCCGCACCATCCGCGGCGCGGCCGAACCGGGGGCGCCGTACCAGAACACGTGGGCGCGCCCGGCCAGCGGGTTGGGCCGCGCCTGGGCGTCCTCGTCGGCGGGGTCGCTGCCGCGGAACCAGGCCGCCAGGGCGACCAGGCCGCCCGCGACCGCCAGCCCGCACAGGGCGAACAGCAGCATCACCGCGCGCCACCGCCGATCCGCAGCTGCAGCGGGGTGGCCCAACTCCCGTACCGGGAGTCCAGCAGGCCGGCGTCGAAGCCGGCCCGGCGCAGGTCGTCCAGGCACTGCGGCGGGGTGTGCGGGACGGCCCGCGGCTCGCCGAGGTCCGGCCGGGGGCCGAAGACGGTGTTCAGGGCGGGCCGGCCGCTCTCGCCGAGGCCGGTGACCTCCAGGACGTGGGAGACGAAGCGGTGCCGGCGGCCGCCGACGGCGGTCTCGTCGACCATGGTGACGTGCACGATGAGGTCCAGGGCGTTGGCGGTGAGCCGGTAGGCGAGCGAGTCGGTCATGTGCGAGCCGTACTCCAGGCAGAGTTCGGCGATGCGGTCGACCACCATGTGCGGGCCGCGGGCGTGCAGGGTGCACATCGAGCCGCCCTCGCCGTTGGTCATCACCCGCAGCATCGGGACAACCTCGCCGGAGCGGACCTCCCCGACGATGATCCGTGACAGCGTCATCCGCAGCGCGGCCGGGATGAGGTCGCCGATCGTCAACTCCCCTGCCAGGCGGCCCTCGACGCGCTCGCCGTTGCCCTCGCGGGCCTCCATCGGGACGACCTGGCGCAGGTGGCCGAGGGTGTGCAGCCAGAGCTCGAACTCGGACTCCAGGGTGCCGATCCGCTCGTCCGGCGGGATCTCGGCGGCCATCGCGCGCAGCAGGCTGGTCTTGCCGACGCCCTGGGTGCCGGTGATCATCACGTTCTTCCTGGCCCGGATCGCGGCGGCCAGGAAGGCGGCCAAGGTGCCGTCCAGGGTGCCGAGTTCGACCATCTCGGGCAGCGTCGCGGAGGCCACCCGGTGGCGGCGGATCGCCACGTACGGGCGGGGTGTGACCTCGGTGAGCGCCTGCAGGCGCATGCCGCCCTCCAGCCGCAGCGCGAGCGTCGGGCTGGCGGTGGACAGGCTGCGCTCGCCGCCACCGTGCTGGCGAGCCAAGTCCTGTAGCAGCTCGACCAGTTCGGCGTCACTGTCGGCCACCGGCGGTACCTGGCGCAGCGGTTGGTGCACCTTGGAGACCCAGACGTCGTCGCAACCGTTGATCAAGATGTTCTCGATCTCCGGGTCGTCCAGGTAGGGCTGGAGCCGGCCGGCCCGGAACAGCAGGTCGAAGACGGCCTCGGCGAGGGCGCGGTCCTGCTCCCGGGTGGGCGGAATGCCGTGGGTCTGCGCGTAGGCGTCGGACCAGCGGGCGACGGCCTCCTCGATCAGCGCCCGGCCGCGCTGGCGGCGGGTGGCGCGGTCCGGCTCGGAGCCGGAGGCGGTCGTCAACCGGGTGATCTGCTGGTGCAGTTCGGCCGCGACCTGGCGCTTGAGCTCGCGGGCGACCTGAGGGTCGACGGCCGGCCGGGTGGCGGCACCGCGCACGTCCAGCGAGGGCAGCTGGGAGGGTACGGCGGTGGGCGTCGCCGGGCCTGCGGCGGCGGCCGGGGCGGGCTGCGGCGCGACCGGGCCGGTGGCGGGGATCGGCACCGGCCCGGTCGGCGGGACCGGCCCGGTCGTGGGTGTGACCCAGGGCAGGGCGGCCGGGTCGGCCGCCGGGCGCTGGTGCAGGGGGCTACCGCGCACGGAGCACCTCCCCGGGGTTGTGCGGGTACTGCCCGTTCAGCTGCACCTGACCGTCCGTCACCGTCGGTTGTTGGAGCGGGTACTGGTCATCCGGGTCGACCCGGTCCTCCCGGTCCCCCTGGTCGCCTCGGTGGGCCTGCTGCGGCGACTGCACGTGCGCCGGGAAGGGCGCCGGCGCGGCCGGCTGCGGCGCCAGCCCGGCCAGCGGCGCCACCGGGCCGGTGACGATCACCGGCGGGACCGGCTGCGGCGGGGTGTACGACGGCGGTTCGGCGTCCACCGGGCCGTACGGCGCCTGCGCGTACCCACCCTTCCCGTACGGAGCTTGGCCGTACGGGGGCTGCACCTGGGCGGCCTGGTCCTGGGGAGCCTGGGTGTACGAGGTCTGGGCGTACGACGGCTGGGCGTACGACGGCTGGGCGTACGACGGCTGGCCGTACGCGGCCGGCGCGGACATCGGTGTCGGCTGCACCGGCATCGGCACCGGACCCGGGGCCGCAACCGGGGCGGGCGCCGCCAACTGGGCCGGGGTGGCGGCCGGTTCGGCGTTCGGCGCGAGCCGCTGCCGCCGGCGGCGGACCAGCAGCTGCACCTCGTCCGCCGCGGACCGCGCCGTGCGCATCAGCTCGGAGCGGATGAACCGCCGGTCGGTGGTGTCCCCGCCGTCGGAGAGCACCTTCGCCGTCCGGACGGCGTACGGCAGCACCCCGAGCACCGGCAACCCGAGCTCGCGAGCCACCTCCGCCCGCGGGTACGGCCCTTCGGCGACCAGCAGCAGCCCGAGCGCGTCCGCGCCGGTGCCGCCGGAGGCCAGGTCCTCGGCGAGGGCGGAGAGCCGGGGCCGGATCGCGCTCAGCCCGCGCAGCGTCGTGCGGACGGTGGCCACCACCACGTCCGCCCGGCGGGCCAGCACCGCG
This sequence comes from Streptomyces sp. 1114.5, assembly GCF_003635085.1. NCBI lineage: Bacteria > Bacillati > Actinomycetota > Actinomycetes > Kitasatosporales > Streptomycetaceae > Streptomyces > Streptomyces sp. 1114.5. Next base: position 1,199,628 of record NZ_RBXE01000002.1, on the reverse strand, counting down.
CTGGCGCCGGTGGCGCCGGAGCGGCCGAGGTCCACGATGACGTCGTAGCCCTGCTGTTCGATGCCGTGCAGCAGTTCGGCGAGCGGTTCCCAGGTGTAGGCGAGGCCGGGGGCCTGGGTGGGGTCGGTCAGCCCGGGCAGCAGCAGGCGTTCGGCCTCGCCGTCGGGTGAGAGGTCGATCAGCTGCTCCCAGATGGTCTGGGCGAGCAGCCCCCGGCGGTCCGCGACGGCCAGGTTGCGCAGCCCGTACACCGCCTCGACCCGGCCCTCCAGGGCGCCCGCGAGCACCGCGCCGCCGTCCGGGTCGGCCTCGACCAGCAGGATCCGCCGGCCGGGCTGGAGCGGCCAGGCCAGCAGCAGCGCCAGCGCGGTCGTGGTCGCGCCGGGCGCGCCCGGACCGCCGACCACCGCGATCACCGCCATCAGGCGCCCCCCGTCGCGGCCGGGGCTCCCGGCGTCCCGGGTGTCCCGGCGCCTCCGGCGGGGGTGCCCGCGGAAGGCGCCCCCGCGGCGGGCGTGCCGCTCGGCGCGGGGTTCGGCGCGGCGCCGCCCCCGGCTGCGCCGGCCGAGGTGCCGCGCGGCGCCAGCAGTACCTGGATCCGCCCGCTCGCCACCCACTGCGCCAGCCGGGGACCGTCCGCGGTGCCGACCGCGACGTCGATCACCTGGCTGCCGTCGGTGTCCACCCGGCCGACGGTGATGACCGTCGCGGGCAGCGAGTCGGCCCGGCCGTTGTCGGGCGTGTAGACCACGACCAGCTGCACCCCGGGCTGCAGCCGGCTGGCGGGCAGCTGGCTGCGCTTGGCGGACACGCCGACCACGATCTGCCCGGGCTGCGCGGTGAGGCCCTGGGCCAGGTCGGCGCCGGTGAGCAGCGCGCCGCGCTTGAGGTCGGTGGCGGCGCGCAGGCCGACCGCCTTCCCCCGTTCGTCAGCGGACAGCGGGTGCAGCGCCGGGTCGCTCGCGATCCGGGCCACCACCAGGTCGTCCTCGGTGATCACCTGCCCCCACGGCACGTCCCGGGCGAGCGCCAGCACCGCGACCCGCTGGCCGGTGCTGTTGTAGAGGACGGCCCCGCCCAGCCCGCCGGCCGCGATCAGCGCGACCGCCATCGCCAGCACGGCCGGGCGGCGCCGCCGCGCTCGCATGGCCCGCCCGGGGGCGTGCGGCGCGGCCCGCCCCCGGCCCTTGCCCGGGCCGCCGCCCTGCTCCGGCTGCTCCGGGAGCGCCACGGACGCCCCGGCGCCCGCGGGTGTGCCGGATCCCGGCGTCGCGAATGTACGGTTCTCCACCGGGTTCCGCCCTTCCCTCGTTCGTCTCTGGCTCGTCGGTCACTCGTCGATCGCTCGTCGGGCGCTCGTCGGTCGCTCGTCAGTCGTTCATGCCGCTCACCGGTCCTCGTCAACGACCGGCAGCGGCCGTCAGCGACCGGCAGCGGCACGTCAGTTGAGCACCTGCATCTCGGCGACCTTGAGCCGGAAGACCGGGCTGGTCTGCTTGATGCCCTGGATCTTGAAGGTCCGCGGGTTGGACCCTCCGGTGACGACGACGGTGGCCTCCCAGTTCATCGTCACCGTCGCGGCGAAGACGCCGTCCTTCTGCTTGCCGGAGCTGGCCTTGAACAGGTAGCCGCAGTCCGGGGATTCGGCGCCCTCGTACTTGGGGTCGTACGGCGTCCCGGCCGTCGCGCACGTGGTCGACACCCCGTCACCGAAGCTCCAGTCCGCCCGCACCAGCCTGGGGGTGACGGTGACCGAGACGCCCTGCACCGCCGCCGTCCCCGGCGCGGGCGTCGCGGCGTTCTCGGCCCAGAGCCAGACCGGCGAGTTGACCACCGCCGTGCCGCCGGGCGCGACCTTGCCCACCGGCTTGCCGAAGACGACCCTCTCCCGGGCGGACTCGATGGCCATGGCCTCGGCGTCCGGCTTCGGCCCGGCCTGGGAGTTGGGCACGAAGACGACCTCGGCGCCGTCCTGGCCGCCGCCGGTCTGCGGGCAGACCTTCGAGTAGAGCGAGCCGTCCTTCGGATCGTGCCCGCCCCAGGACGGGTCGCCCGCCGCCGGCGGGTTGTCCAGCCCGCGGAAGTAGCAGCCCTGGTCGCTGTTGAACCAGCCCAACTGCGGGTCGTGGCAGGCCCAGGGGACGTCGTGGTAGCTGCACAGCTGCGGGCCGTTGTCCGTACTGCCGCCACCGCCGGTGCCCGGCTTCGTGGATCCGGGCGCGGGGGTCTTTCCGCCGGAATTGGCGCCCGCACAGATCACGTTCGGGAAACACTGCTCGGCCCCGCCGTTCGGCGGTTCGTCCGCCGTCGCAGTCACGGCCGAGGACAGCAGCAGCCCCGCCGACATCGACGCCACGGCCGCGAATCGCCGGGCCGGTTTCCGCGCGTTCAGCATGTCCGGTCCACCTCCCGTGTGAACTCGTAGATCAGCCAATGTTCTTGGAACATGCGCAGGGACGCGGTCGCGACGTACCGGTTCAGGCGTTGGACCGGATCCTTCGCAGCCCCGGTGACGGCATCGACGCGATGCCAGTCGGTCAGGTCGACGCAGTCCTCGATCACCGCGGTTTGCGGATCGGCTTTCAGGTCGATGGCCTTGACCACCGGTGAATTGCGCGGCGTCCCGGTCATCACCACTTTGGCGTCGCGTAGTTGGCGGAGGCCGACGAGGGTGTCGGACAGGGCCCGCCCGGAGGAGTACTGCTCCAGTGTGTAGCCGTCCGAATCCGGTCGCCCGAAAACCTCGGCCTGGATCTGCCACCAGTCCTGATACGCCTTCAACGCGACCCGCCCCAGGGCCCCTTCGGGACCGTCGGTCGGCGCGATCGTGGCGTTTACCGAACCACTCGAAGGAGTTAGCGGGTTCACTCCCGCAACAGGGGGCGCAGTCATCCCGAGGTGATCGACGGAACCGCCGGCACCACTGCTCGCACAAGCGCCGAGCAGCAACACCAGAACCGCCCCACCGACCCCGACCGCCCCAGGGCGCAACACATTTCCGCGCTGCCGCATCGCCCCACCTCGTCGCGACCGACCAGATCAGTGATCCACGGCCGCCAGAAGAATTCCGCTGTCCCGCCGGTGTTTCCGCTGGGGATCGATTCTTCGCCAACCCACCCCATCACGGCAACACCTCAGGCCCCCTGACCTTACGCGGAAGGCGGTTCCGTCGGGGCACTTTCCCGCCACAGAACGGCCAACAGTTCTTCGGAAAGCGACAATCCGGCCAATGCGCCCCGAACCGCGGCCCGATTGCGCATCAACAGGCGCCCGCCGTGCGGCGGAACGAGCAGGCGCGCGCCCGGCGCACCCGAACTACCGGCCGGCTCACCACCGTCCGTCAGCGCCGCCACGGCGGGCTGGAGGTCCAGCGGGGCGACGGCCGCGGGGGCACCCGGGACGCCCTGGCGCAGGACGGTGGTCAGAGCCCGGCTGAACGAGCCCTCGCCGCCCGGCAGTACGGCGTCCCGGCCGCGTCTACCCGGGGCGTAGCGGCCGATCCGGCCCCACAGCGGGACGCGCGAGTAGCTCAGCAGCTCGCCCGCGCCGTCCTCGCCACCGCCGCGCTCCAGGGCGGCCCAGGTGTCCCGGTCGGCCACCGCGTCGACCAGCAGCAGCGCCTCCTCCTGGTCCCCGTGCACCATCGCGCTGACCACCCAGTCCCAGGCCAGACCCCGGCGGTAGGCGTTGTCGGCGGTGCTGCCGCCGGTGACCAGGGCGAGCCGGCGCCCGCGCGGATCGGCCACCAACTGGCCGACCAGGCACACCACCAGCCAGCGGCCCGGGTGCTGGGCCGCGTCCCGGACGGCGGTGAGCAGCACGTTGGCGTCCGCGTCCGGCGCCGCCGTGGTGACCCGGCAGCCGGCCGCGCCGGTGTCGAAGCACATCCCGGGCAACACCTCGGCGAGCAGCCGGGCGCCGTCCGGCGCAAGCGCCGACCCGCCGAAGGCCCGGTCCGGCCCGCCGTCCGCCCCGATCACCACCAGATCGACCCCGCCCGCCATCCGTCCCCCCTCCCGGCCGGCCCCGGCACCCGGGGCCGCCGCCTCCGCTGTGGTCGCCCGCCGCGCGGCGCACGGGCGGGCCGCCGTTCGCGTCACCGTCCGCCGCCGGGCAGGCTACCGCCCCGGACGGCCGCCGACGGGGCTCCCGACCCGCCCGCTCAGGGACCATGGGCCCTATCGACGCGAGCGCCGACCGGAGGACGATCGGACGCATGGAGCCTGAGGACCGTGTGGAGACCCTGAGCGAAGCCGAATGCCTACGGCTGCTCAGCACCGTGCCCGTCGGGCGCGTCGTGTACACCGAGCACGCACTGCCGGCCGTCCTGCCGGTCTCCTTCGAGGTCCTGGACGGGCGGTTGGTGCTCGCCGTGCGCCGGGGAAGTGCCACCGCGCGCGGGCTTGACGGCACGGTGGTCGCCTTCCAGGCCGACCTGCTGGACCCGGTCACCCGCACCGGCTGGAGCGTGCTGGTGCACGGACGGGCCGACCTGGTGCGCGACCCCGAACAGGTACGGCGGGTGCTGCGCTCCGGCCTGCGGCCGTGGGTGGGCGACCCGGAGCCGCTGTTCGTGGCGCTGGTGCCGGAGCTGGTGAGCGGGCGTCGGCTCTTCCCGACCGGGCACGGCTCCCCGGGCCGCGCCGCGCTGCGGCCCTGAGGTCCGGACCTCGGGCACGGCGGCCGTACGGCCGACGGTCCTCGGGCTCCTGAGGGATTCGGGCCCCGGACGGGATTCGGGCCCCGGACGGATTCGAGCTCAGGACGGATTCGGGCTCCTGACAGATACCGGCGGGTAGGCATACGCTTCCGGCGTCCTGGCCCCTCCCCGGGCCCGTCCCCCCTCCAGGAGCGCACCGTGACGACCTTCGCCTCCCTCGCCGAACTGACCTCCGCCGTCGGCACCGAGCTGGGCACCAGCGAGTGGCACACCATCGAGCAGCGGCAGATCGACCTGTTCGCCGAGGCGACCGGCGACCACCAGTGGATCCACGTGGACCCGGAGCGGGCGAAGGAGAGCCAGTTCGGCTCGACCATCGCGCACGGCTACCTGACCCAGTCGATGATCCCGGTGCTGGCGAAGGAGTGCTACGCCGTCGAGGGCGTGCGGATGGCGCTGAACTACGGCTCCGAGAAGGTGCGCTTCCCGGCCCCGGTGCCGGTGGGCACGGCGATCCGGGCCACCGCCGAGCTGGTCTCGGCCACCGAGGTGCCGGGTGGCGTCCAGGCCGTGGTGCGGTTCACCATCACGAGCGAGCAGAGCGCCAAACCGCACTGCGTCGCGGAGACGATCACCCGCTTCTACGCCTGACGGGGTCCGGCCGCTGCGGTTCGGTCGGGTACGCCGATTGGACCGCAGCGGGCCCTCCACCAGGTCCGGACGGCCCACGGCGAGTAACCTCCGACGAGATGGTTGTCGTATCGCAACGGCCCCAACCGCCACTGCGGTACGCGCCCCGGCACGCCCGGTAGCCGTGACCGTCCTTGGAGGAGCCGTGCCCCGCCCCGTCCCGTGGTTCTCCCGCCTCGCCGGTCTGTCCTCGCAGTTCGCCCCGCCGTCCGCCGGCCTCGCCGCCGACCGCGCCGTCCCCGGGCTGGCCGGGCTGTCCCGGGCCGCCTGGCACCGGGTCCGGACCGATGCCTTCGGCGCCGAGCCCCGGGGCGAGCGGCTGGCCCGGATCCGCCGCTCCCCGCACTTCGTCGACGGCGCCTTCCGCAACCCGGTCCCGACCCGCCGCCTGGTGTACGAGCGCAGCCCGCTGGAGATCACCCGCGCCCAGCTGACCGGCGACAAGACCCGACGGGTCCCGGCCGCCGCCGTACCGGTGCACCGGCTGCTCCCGGTCGACCTGGCCACTCCGCCGGACTCCGGGCTGCGGCTGACCTGGCTGGGCCACGCCACCGTGCTCGCCGAGATCGGCGGACGGCGCGTCCTGCTCGACCCGGTCTGGGGCGACCGCTGCTCCCCGTTCGGCTGGACCGGGCCCAAGCGGCTGCACCCGGTGCCGCTGCCGCTGTCCGAACTCGGGCCGGTGGACGTCGTGGTGATCTCCCACGACCACTACGACCACCTCGACATGGACACCGTCCGGGCGCTGATCGGGACGGGCGCGGTGTTCGCCGTCCCGCTCGGGGTCGGGGCGCACCTGGAGCACTGGGGCGCACCGGCCGAGCAGATCGTCGAGCTGGACTGGTGGGAGTCGGCCGAGGTCGCCGGGCTGACCCTGACCGCCACCCCGGCCCGCCACTACTGCAGCCGCGGCCCGCGCACCAGCACGCTGTTCCTGTGGGCGTCCTGGGTGGTCGCCGGCGGCGGGCACCGGATCTTCCACAGCGGGGACACCGGCTACTTCCCCGGCTTCGCCGAGATCGGCCGCCGGCTGGGCCCGTTCGACGCGACGATGGTGCAGGTCGGCGCGTACAGCGACTTCTGGCCCGAGGTGCACATGACGCCCGAGGAGGGGGTCCGGGCACACCTGGACCTGGGCGGGGAGCTGCTGCTGCCGATCCACTGGTGCACCTTCAACCTCGCACTGCACCCCTGGGAGGAGCCCGCCGAGCGGGTGGTCGCCGCCGCCCACGCGCTCGGCGCCCGCCTCGCGGTCCCGCGCCCCGGCAAGCCCTTCGAGCCCGCCGACCCGCCCGCCCTCCGCCTCTGGTGGCGTGCCGTCGCCGGCAATCCGCACGGCATCGAGCCGCCCGCCGACGAGCGGGCGGCGGAAACGGCGGCCGAGGCGGGGGCTTCGGAGGCCGAGGTGCGCGAACAGATGACAGAGTTCAACGAACAGATTTCAAAATCTGTTCGCTGAAAGTTGTTCGCTGAACTCCGTTCACCCGACCGGCAGCGCCGGCGAAGGCGCCGACCCCCCGCCGCGCCGCTCAGCCCGCGAGGACGTCCCGCAGCGCCCGGGCCTCCTTGACCACCCGGCTCGACCCGCCCCTCGCCGCCGTCGCCGTCACCTCGGCCACCGGGCCGCGGGCGCCACTGCGCCGGGCGCAGTCGGCGGCGAGAGCGAGCAGGTCACCGAGCCCTCGTACGGGCTGCTCGGACGCGCCCAGCAGGCCGGGCAGCGCCGCCCCGAGCACCGACCACACCGTGGCGTATGCACCCGTCCCCGCCGCCGGCGTGAGCGCCGACGCCAGCCGGGTGGGCTTGACCGTGCCGCAGGCCGCCAGCTCGCCCAGCTCGCGGCCGAGCAGTCCGCCGTCCAGGTCGCCGCGCGCGGCGAGCACCAGCAGGGCGTCCACGGCCGCCGTACGGTCCTCGGCGTGCCGGGCGCCGAGGCCGTACGCCACCACCAGGTGCACCGCGAGCCCGGCCGGGCCGCCGGCCTCGGCGAGCACGGGCAGCATCCGCCCGACGCCGCGCTCGTCCCGGTCGGCGCCGGCCGCGACGTGGTCGAGCCAGCGGGCGGCCAGCTCCTCCCGGTGCCAGGGCAGCATCGCGGCCCAGTGCACGGAGGGCCACCACGGCCAGGCGCCCACCTTCCGGACCCGGGCCATGCTCGGCTCGGTGCCCTCCAGTAGCGCCCGGAACTCGGGCCCGAGCCGTTCGCCGTCCGGGCCCTCGGGCCCTGCGCCGATGCCCGGCTGGGCGACGGCGACCCGCCGGACGTCCTCCCACCACCGCTTCCCGTAGTGGTGACCGTGCCGCGAGCCCCGGCCGGGCGCGAACAGCACCCGCTCGGACGGCTGGCCGGACAGGCCTCCGGTGCGCAGCCAGTGCGCGACCCACCGCCCGGCCGGCGATCCCAGCGCCTCGGCGGCCCGCAACGTCTCGCTGTCCCGCAAGGTCCCGGCACTCGCGCCCGCCCTCGCACCCGCACCCGCACCCGCACCCGCACCCGGGCCGACCCGCAGCAGGGCCGCGCAGAGGTCGGCCCTGCCCGGCGTCACACCCGCCTTCTCGTACCCGGCGAGGCGTTCGACCAGCACACCCGCGTCCAGCGCGCCGCTGCTGTCGGTCGGCGTGGCCAGCAGGTAGGGCGGCCGGTCGGCGGTCACTTGCCAGGCGGCCTCCTCCATCCGGGCGGCGAGGACGGTGCCGTGGACGGTGTTGTCGCCGCCGCGCAGCCGGGAGTGGCCCTTGTTCCCGAGGGAGCCCCAGAACTGCTGCGGCGGAGTCTCGCCCGCCACAGCCGCGACGACGTAGAGGATGTCCCGGGGCTCGCAGTCGTGCCAGCGGCCGACGCCGTTCCACGGGTGCACCCGGCGGACCGGCTGCAGCGCCTCGACCAGCGCCGCGCGGTCCAGGTGGGCCTGCCGGACCAGGCCGTCCAGCACCCGTTCGAAGACGGCGACCTCCGGCTCCTCGACGGCGAGCAGGGCGGACAGCTCCTCCGCCAGTTCGGCCGCCGAGGCGATCGGGGCACCCAGCGGGCGCGGCGCGGGGGCGGGCGGCAGGGTGTCGTCCCACCCGGTGTCCGGACCGTCGTCGTCCCCACCACCGACCGGCGCGCCGAACAGCTCCCCGGCCCGGCGGTGGTGAACCGGGTTCAGCGCCTCGGCCGCCAACCGCAGCCCGGGCAGCACCGCCTCCCCCGCCGCCTTCAGGTGACGGGCCACCACGTTGAGCGCCCGCTCCTGGACGCCCGGGTCCGCGGACCCGAAGGCCTGGGCCGCCGCGAGCACCACCGGCCCGGAGCGCTCGGGCGCGCGCCGGGCGGCCCGCTCCAGCCAGCCCAGTTGGGCGCGCACCAGCTTCTTCTCGGCGCGGAACAGCACCACCGCCGAGGCCTCGGCCAGCAGCTCGGGTTCGACCAGCCCGGCCTCGTCCAGCTCCGTGAGCACCCCCTGGGCGTGCCCGGCGATCACCGACAGGCCGTCCAGCAGCGCCACCACGTCCCGCGCGCGGGACGCGTACTCCTCGGGCGTCGGGGCGAGCGCCCGCAGCACCTCCAGGAAGGCCCGCTGGTCGGCGGGCTTGCCGCCGCGCAGCAGCCGGGCCAGGCAGCAGTCGGTCACCGTGGCCCGGTCCACCACCCCGGCCGCGGCCAGCCCGGCGACGGCCTCCGGCCAGGCGTCCCCGGGGCGTGGGCTGAACCGCCAGGTCAACAGCCCACCGATGTCCGCGAGTTCGAACACCCGGGGCAGCAGCACCGGGGTGAACGAGTCGGCCCGCAGCTGGTCCAGGAGGGTCGGCTGCGGGCCTCCGCCGCTGCGCAGCCGGTCCATCCACCCGCGGACGAAGGCCTCGGTCTGCGGCACCTCGCAGCCGGTTCGCCGCACCACGGCCTCGATCATCGGGTAGTACGACCACCCCCAGCGCGGTGCGGGCCGGGCGGCGAGCCGGGTGGCCACCTCGACCTGCCACTCCACCGGCTGCGCCTCGACGAGCCGGGCCAGCGCGGGGTGCTGCGCCCAGTCGCGGACGGCGAAGTCCCGGCCACCGAGCCAGGTGGCGGCGCCGGCCGGGCCCGCGTGACAGCCGGCCCCCGCGAGCAGCAGCGCACCCCGGGCCGCGATGCCCTCCTTCGACCAGTCCTCGCGCAGCTCCTTGCGCAGCGCCTTGAGCGCGGGCAGGCAGGCCCGCCGCTGCCCGTGGTCCAAGTCGGCCACCAGCGCCGGTATCTGCGGCACCCGGCCCTCCCGGACGGCCGCCAGCAGCGCCTCGACCCCTGCGGCCTCCCGCGCCCCCGCCGCGACCACCCCCGCCACCGCCTCCGCCGCCTCCGTCGCCGCCGTGTCCACCACGCCCCCGCTCATCCCCGAACCGCCTTCGCCCCGCCCCGCCCCGACTCCCGCACCATCCCGACCGCCAGCGCGTGCTTGCACGGCCCGCGCCCGCCGCGGTACTTGGCCCACCACAGGCAGGTGCAGCTCATCCGCCCCGCGGCGTCCGTGCGCACCCGCTGGATGTGGTCGTCCACCGTGACGACGGCCGTCGCACCGCCCTCCTCCAGCCGCACCGCGCCCGCCTCGACCAGCGTCCGGGCCGCCCGCAGCCGCGGGTTGGCCGCCTCGGCCCGCCCGGCGTCGTACGGCAGCTGACGGTGGAAGTACGCGGCCTCGGCGGTGTCGTAGCCGATCTGCCCGGCGGTGCCGAGCCGGGTCAGCGCGGCGCGGACCCGCTCGGGGCTCAGGCCGGACTGCTCGGCGAGGTCCCCGACCTCGATCCTCGGCTCCCAGGCGAGCAGCACCGACACCAGCTCGGCGTCCTGCTCGGCCGTGCCGGTGGCGAGCGCGTCGAGCACCCCGCCCTCGCCGGAGAAGCCCCGGGAGGCGTCGGGCGACAGGGTGAGGGTGAGTCGCATCCCCGGCAGCACCGCCTCCCAGGCGGAGGCGGTCGGCTCCCCGGCGGACAGCGGCCCGTACACCCGCAGGGCGAGCGCGTGCCGCAGCACCCGCTGCAGGGCGGCCAGCCGCTCCGGCCCGGGCAGGCAGACCGCGCCGGGCACCGGACGGGTGGTCGGCCGCAGCGTCCGCCCGGCCGGAACGACCCAGCCGGCGCTGCCGCGCCCGCCGCGCGGCAGCGACCGCAGGAAGCGGACCGCCTCGGCGGCGGGCAGCTCGGCGCGCAGCTCGAAGCCGGCCGCCACGACCTGGGTCTCGGCGAAGCCGCGCAGCCAGCGCTCCGGCAGCGGGACCTTCTTCTCCACCAGCGGGCCGTCGAAGGTGGTGACCTCCAGCGCGTCCGGCCCGACCGCGAGGTGCAGCGGGTCGGTCGGGCCGATCCTGGTCAGCGCCTCGCGCAGGGGGTTGTTGACGTCCACGTTGGTGGTGCCGTGGCCGATCTCGTCGCCGTCGAGCCCGGCGCCCAGCACGTCCAGCCGGGCGTAGACGCCGCAGCAGCCGGAGAAGGACTCGAAGCGCAGCCGGTCCCCGTTCGCGGTGACCACCGGGTCGAGCGAGGCGCGCAGCCTCGGCTGGAAGTAGCGCGCGGCGGCGACGTCCGCGACGGCCAGCAGCGCGGCGGCGGCCGGCGCCGGATCGGCCAGGAAGCCCGCGAAGAAGCGCGGGTTGGCGACGGCGCCGAGCGGGGTGGCGCCCCCGGAGGTGGCCAGGTCGAGGCGCCGGCCGTCGGCGCCGTCCAGGACGGCCGACGGGCGCAGATAGGCGTACGCGTGTGCGGATTGCGTCATGCCGAGCACGCTAGGTGAGGGGTCTGACAGTCCATCGGGCCACTACTGGACTGAAACGTGTTCTACAGATCGCCGACAGAGCGACCAGGGGCCGCACACAGCCCACCCCGCCCCCTGGGCGTTACCCACGTCACACCACGACACGGTTGGCTTCTGCCACTATTGCCCCGTGACCGACCTGACCGAACCGCACGTCCGGGCCGCCCAGCCGACCGCCCGGCCGACCGCCCCGTTCGCCGATCTGCTGGCGCTGGAGCAGCTGGACGAGAACACGTTCCGGGGCCTCTGCCACGCCGGCGCCCCGATGCGCACCTTCGGCGGCCACGTCGCCGCGCAGGCCCTCGTCGCCGCCGGGCGCACCGTCGAGGACCGGCGCCCGGTGCACTCGATGCACGGCTACTTTCTGCTCCCGGGCACCCCGACCCGGCCGATCGACTACCTGGTCGAGCGGGTGCGCGAGGGCGTCTCCTACACCACCCGCCGGGTGACGGCCGTCCAGGATCGGAACGAGATCTTCTCGCTCACCGCCTCCTTCAAGCACCCCGAGCCGGCCGCCGACCGCCGCCGCGGGATGCCGCCGCTGCCCGACCCGGAGTCCCTGCCGGACGCCGTCGCCCACGCGCCCGCCGAGGTCCGCAGGATGGTCGCGGCGACCGGCGGCTTCCAGGACCTCGACGTCCGCTTCGTCCCTCCGGGTGCCCCGGGCGTGCCGCCGGCCGCGCCCGGGCTGCTCCAGCAGTTCGTCTGGATGCGCACCGCCTCCCGGCTGCCGGACGGCGACCCGCTGCTGCACGCCGGCGCGCTCGCCTACCTCTCCGACCTCACCCTGGCCGCCACCGCCGGGCTGGACGAGCAGCAGAACTTCTTTCAGCGCACCGAGCCACCCACCCTGCTGATGGCCTCGCTGGACCACGCGATGTGGTTCCACCGCCCGTTCCGGGCCGACGAGTGGCTGCTGTTCGCCCAGCGCAGCCCGTCCGCCTCGGACGGCCGGGGCCTGGCGCTCGGCGAGTTCTACGACCGGGACGGCCTCCTGGTCGCCTCCGCCGTCCAGGAGGCCCTGATCCGCCGCCAGCCGTAGCACCCGACCCGACGCCCGACCGGCACCCGACCGGTATCCGACCGCCGCCCGGCCCGCCCCGGCACCCCGCCGGGAGGACCGGTGACCTCCCGGCGAACGGAAGGGGGCCGGTCGGCGTCATACTCCTGAGCGGCCCCGCCCCGTATCATGGTGCGGGTGACCAAGGTTGACCTGTCACCACGGCCGGTGGAGGCGATGTCTCCGCGTCAGCTCGAACGCCGCGAATCCCTGATCGCGGCCGCGCTCGCCCTGGTGAACGAGATCGGCGTCGAGCGGCTGCAGATGAAGCAGGTTTGCGAGCGGTCCGGAGTCGCCCTGGGGACGGCGTACCGCTACTTCTCCTCCAAGGACCACCTCCTGGCGGCGGCGATCGCCGAGTGGCACCGCCTGCTGCTGGCCGACCTGGTGGCCGAGCTGCGCGGGCCCAGGGGAGGTGCGGGGGCCACCGACCGGGCGGTCCGGTTCGTCCGGGGCGGGATGCGGGCCTACCAACGGCAGCCCGAACTCGCCCGGCTGCGGGTGGCCGTGGCCGCCTCCACCGACCCCTTCGCCAGCGAGGCGCTACAGGGCATGGCCCGGGCCGACAGTACCGCCCTGCAGGCGGTGACGGCCGAGGTGCCGGCCGCCGCGAGCGACCTGGTGCGGCACATCGTCGCCCACGCCTGGCAGGGCGAGCTGACCGCCTGGGTGACCGGCCGCACCACGCTCGGAGACGCCCGGCGGCGCCTGGAGGACGTGGTGCGGCTGGTGCTGACCCCGTACGAGACGCGGTACCCCGCCCCGTACGAGGTCCAGTCCACCGGCTGACCCCGGGCAGGCTCGAAACCGGCGTCACCGACCCGGCTCGGACCACCCGTCACCCGAGTCGGATCGGACCACCGCCGCCGGGCGGTCTCAGACCACCGTCACCGGGTGGGCCACCACCGCGCCGAACAGGTAGCCCTCCCGGTTGAACGGCTCCCGCTCGGGCTGGGTGTTGCCCCGGCGGTCGGTCGCCCGGGCGCGCAGCTCGTACCGGCCGGGCCGCTCGGGGCGCCAGTCGACGCTCCAACACGCCCAGTCGTCGGCCTGCGCCCCGCCCTGCAGCGCGGCGCGCCGCCAGGTCCGGCCGCCGTCGGTGCTCACCTCGACCCGGCGCACCGCCGCCGTGCCGGACCACGAGCGTCCGTACAACCGGTGGGCGCGCCCGGCCGCCAGCACCGCGCCCGGCGCCAGTTCGAAGGCGCTGCGGACCACCTGGGTGGTGAGCGGAGCGCCGCCGCCGGGCGGGTGGTCCGGGCCGAACATCCGGTAGAAGTCGGTGTTCCAGGGCGAGTGGAGCGGGTGGTCGGCCACCTCGATGGCACCGACCCACTTGATCGAGGCGATGCCCACCCAGCCGGGCACCACCAGCCGCAGCGGCGCGCCGTGGTCGGGGGTCAGCGGCTCCTCGTTCATCTCGTACGCGAGCAGCGCGTCGTCCAGTGCCTTGGCGAGCGGCAGCGGTCGGCGCACCGGGCCGTGGTTGACGCCGTCCAGCACGTAGTCCGCGTCCAGGCCGACCGGCAGCACGTCGACCGCGTCGCCGGTCAGCCCGGCCGCCCGCAGCACCTCGGCGAGCCGGACGCCCCGCCAGAGCGCCGAGCCGATCGCGCCGAGCGTCCACGGCGTGCCCGGGACGCACTGGCCCTGCTGACGGCGGAAGTAGTCGCGGCCGTTGCCCGCGCACTCGATCACGGCGCTGATCCGGGTCGCGGGCAGCGCCCGGAGGCCGGCCAGATCGAACTCCACCGGCCGCTCGGCCGTCGGCGCGTCGCGCAGGCCGCTGCCGAACAGCCTCAGCCGCCAGGTGTCCGGGTCGATCAGCGGGGTGCCGGTGTGGTTGCGCACGAAGAACCGTTCCACCGGAACGTGCCGGCCGACGGCCGCCGAACCGTCGGCGTCGCGCAGGGCCTCCCAGCGCATCTCGGCATTGGTGCCGTGCGGGACGAACCACTCGGCGGGCAGGGGTTTGACGATCCCGCACGGGACGTCGGCAGACGGAAGCCTTCCGGACATGGGCCTTGGCACCTCCTCGACGGCCGCCGGCCCGGGGCGACACCGGCGCGGCCGACGCGGGCACGGTGAGCGCCCCGGCGGCGAAGGGCGTCCGTCCGCTGTCCGAACGCCCCTCCGTCGTCCCAGCGTAGGCGCTCCGACGCGCTGCGTGACCACGGCCTCGGGCCGCAGGCCCGCCTCCGGGCCCATCGCCGAATCGTTTCGGCCGTTCCGTACCGAACCTCTCTCTTGACCTTCTCACCGGTGTGAGCACCTACCGTCCTCGCTGTCGGAGGAACCACCGCCCACGAACGCCCACGAAGGAGCACCACCATGCCGTCCACCTCGACGCCCCTCGCCCGGTCCGCCACATCGGCCCGGCCCGCGCCGCTCGCCCAGCCCGCGCCGCTCGCCCGGATCGTGCAGGGCTCCGGCCCCGGCCTGCTGCTCGCGCACGGCGCCGGCGGCAGCGCCCGGGACAACTGGGGCCCGCTGCTGCCCGAGCTCGCCGCCCACCGCACCGTCGTCGCCCCCGACTACCCCGGCTCCGGCAACAGCCCGTACGAGCCCGGCGAGCGCACCCTGGACGAGCTCGCCGACCGGCTCGTCGCCACCGCCGACGAGGAGGGCCTGGAGACCTTCGACCTGGCCGGCTACTCGCTCGGCGCCGCCGTCGCCGTCCGGATCGCCACCCGCCACCCCGGGCGGGTCCGCTCGCTGCTGCTGCTCGCGGGCGTGGCCGGCGGCTCGGCGCGGACACGGATGCTCTCCGACCTGATCGTCGACCTGGAGGAGCGGCCCGACGACCTCGTCCGACTGATGCTCACCGTCGTGTTCGGCGGGACGTGGGTGGACGCCCTGCCCGCCGACCAGCTCGCGGGGCTGCGGGAGGCGCTCACGTCCCCGCTGCCGTCCGGCTTCCCGCAGCAGTTCCGGCTCGCCGGCACGGTCGACGTGCGCGCGGAGCTGGCCGCGATAGCCGTACCGACCCTGGTCGTCAGCACGACCGAGGACATGCTCGTCCCGCCGTCCCAGCACCGCCTGCTGGCCGAGGGCATCCCCGGCGCTCGCCTCGTCGAACTCCCCAGCGGGCACCTGCCGATGGTCGAGGTGCTGCCCCAACTGCGCGACGTGGTCCTGGAGTTCGTCAACGGCTCCGACCGGGGCTGACCTGTACGGGAACACCCCGGCCCGCAGGGACGTTCGCCCGATCATGCGCATCGGAGAACTCGCCCGCGTGACCGGGGTGTCCACCCGCCTGCTCCGCTACTACGAGGAGCAGGGACTGCTCCGGCCCGCCCGGACGACGGCCGGCTACCGCGAGTACGGCGAGCAGGACACCGTACGGGTGTGGCAGATCCGCAGTCTGCTCGCGGCCGGCCTGACCACCCGGGTGATCGCCGAACTGCTGCCCTGCGCCACCGGCCCCGTCCCGGTCCTGGAGGCCTGCCCGAACCTGCTCGCCACCCTGCGCGGCGAACTCGCCGACCTGGACGCCCGGATCGACGACCTCACCCGCAGCCGCCAGGCGCTCTCCCGCTACCTCTCCACCGCACGCACCCCGGCGGTGACAGCAGCCGCGGCAGCGGCAGTGGAGCAGGCGGCCTGACGGGACGGATCCGGCCGCCGGCCCCTCCAGGTTCCACCCGCAGCACGGCCTGCGGGACGCAATCCGGGTCGCCGTCGGCGATCCGGACGGTCGACGCCGACCAGCACATACGCCCCGCTCACCACGGGTGGGGCGTACGCGGCCCAACCGACGCCCAACCCCCGTCCGGACTTCACCCGCGCGTACCGACCGTTCACGCCGCCCTGGAAACCTCCCTGGCATGAACGCCAGCCCTCAGGCGCCCTACCAGGAACCGCGCTTCCCGCTCCCCCAGCGGCACCGCCGCCTGCTCGCCTGCACCGCAGTCCTCGCCTCCATCGCCCTCGGCACCCTGGGCGTCGGCGCCACCGTGGAAACCGTCCGACACGGCCCCCACGCCAGCACCACCGCCAGCAAGTAACCGCACACCCCGCCGTCCCGGCACCGCCACCCCACCCGAGGGGAGCGGTGCTTCTGCTTTTGCTTCTGCGTCTGCGTCTGCTTCGGCGGGTGCCCCGCTACGCCCGCAGTTCGGTGCGCGGGGAGGGCGGGGGCGGGAGCAGGGGCTCGCGGCGGGAGTGACGGCCGGTGCCGGGGACGGGTTGAAGGTCCGGGGTCGGGGCGAAGCGGGCGGCGTGGGGGCGGAGGTGCCAGGTCGGCGGGCGCTTGGGCTGGGGGGTGGGGGTGATCAGCCCGAGGCGGAGGAGGAAGTCCAGGGCGTCACGGCGCAGGGCGGTGCGGTCGGAGAGGTAGCGGGCCGGGAGGCCGTACTCGTCGGCGATGTCGCCGAGGACGCCGTCTATCAGCGCGTCCGGGATCGGGACGTCGCCCTCGCTGATCTCCCCGGGCAGCGGGCGGACCTCCTCGACCAGGCGCTCGACCAGCAGCAGGCCGGCCTGGGCGAGGGTGCCGACGCCGGGGAGGGCGAGGTCGGTGAGTTCGGCGGCGGGGTCGAGCAGGGCGACGCCCTCCGCCCGCAGCTCGGCCTCCAGGCCGAGGAATTCGGCGAGCGCGGCCGGGCCGCTGAGCCGGTGCTCGTACAGCCAGGCGCGGCGCTCCTCGGGGAGGTCGGCGGCGAGGACGGCGGGCGTCTCGGCGAGCAGGCGGCGTACGGCGGTGGCGGGCTCGGCCTCGGCGGCGAGGCGGATGAGGTCGGCGGCGTCGGCAGCGAGGGCGGGCGGGCCGACCGGCACGGCACGGGCGAGTTCGCGGTCCACGGTCAGGACGAAGGTGTCGTCGTCGGCGTCGGACGGCAGATCACCGAGTACCTGCCACCCGGCCAGCGCGGCGAGCGCCATGTCGAGATCGGCGGAATCGGCGGAATCGGCAGGATCGACGGAAGCAGCCGGCTCGGGGGCGGCGGCGCGCATCGCGTCGAGCAGCTGCCGGTAGCCGAGTTGCTCCGGGGCGTCGACCAGGAACGCCAGGGCGAGGGCGAGTCGGGCGTAGCCGCCGGGGGTGAAGGGGGCTCCGGTGGCGGGGTGTTCGAGCCGGCGGGCGGCGCCGGGGCCGAGGCCGGCCTTGCAGAGCCGGGCGTGCCAGGGCCCCACGTCGAGGCGGTAGCCGAGCAGGGTGTCGAAGCGTTCGGCGAGCCAGTCGCGGTGACGGCGGATCAGCGGGAAGCCGTCGGCGTGCGGGCCGGAGGCGGTGACCAGCGGGTGGGCGAGCAGCAGCCGGGCGGCGATCCGGCGTTCGGCGGCGGGGAGTTCTTCGCCGGAACGATCCTGCGCGACCGGGGCCGCCGACGGGCTGGCGACCCTCGGGGCTGCCGGCGTCTCCGGCGCCTCCGGTCCCCCCATGGTCTCCGGCAGCATGCCGCTGATCTCGGGCTTGCGGTGCCGACCGGGCCTGCCGGGCTTGGCCCCTGACCGGACGACGGGCAGTGCGGCGGCGTCACGGCGGGCCCGGCGCAGGCCGCCCTCGGTGCGGGCCGCGAGGGAGCGCGGGGAGGCGGCCGCGTGGGCGGTGGGGCCGTGCCACCAGCTGACGTCGGGGTCGGCGGGCACGGCGGGGGCGCCGAAGTGGCGGGCGGGGTAGAGGCCGAAGGAGGCGGCGCAGAGGTCGTGGGCGGTGCCGGGGGTGGCGGCGGCGAACCACTGGGCCAGCCGCAGCAGTCCAGGGTCGGGAGACAGGGCAGCGGCAGCGCCGGGGACGCCGCCGGGGGCGGCGGCCTGCGGGTCGTCAGCAGCGGCTGCGCCCACGGCTTCGCGTACGGCAAGGAAGGGGTGGGCGGCTCCCCGCCCTGCCCCGCCTGCGCGTCCGTCCAGCCTGCCGACGGCCACCCGGGTGGCGCCGACCGCGTAGTCCTGCTGATCCATGTCGGGGTCCAGACTAGACGGTGCCCGGGTCACCCGGTGGCAGCAACCGGGGTCCCGGGAAAGTCTCCGCAAGAGCCCTCGAACCGGCCGATCGCCCTCCGCTCCGCACCAGCTCCGCCGACCTCCCGCCCTCGACCGCCCGCTGCAGGCCGTACGCCCACCGCCGCGTCATCCGCCGGACGCCACCGGGGTTACGCACCGGTAACCTGTCCTTCCGCCGCGCGGCCGCCTCCCTTAAGGTCGGTGCGGATCCCCCTACCGCCCGACCGTCGGAGGAACGCGCCAGCATGAGCATCCGTACGACCACCCGCGCCGTCCTCGGCGCGCGCCTGCGTTCGGCCACCGGCCTGCTGGGCGGCTTCGCGGCCACCTCGGCGGCCCACCTGGGTTCGATCCTGTCCGGCGCGTCGGTGCTGCAGAACGCCACCAAGCCGGCCCTGATGCCGCTGCTGGCCGCGCACAGCGTGGCGGCGGCCAGGACCGCCGAGCGGGAGGCACCGAAGCTGCTGGCGCCGGCGCTGCTGCTGAGCGCGGGCGGGGACGTACTGCTCCAGCTGAAGAACGACCCCGCGTTCCTCGCGGGCATGGGCTCCTTCGCGGCGGCGCACGTCTGCTACGTGACGATGTTCGTCCAGCGCGGCGCGCTCACCGACCGCCGCCGGGCCCTGGTGGTCGCGGCCGCGTACGCGACGGCCTGGGTGGGCCTGGCCGGCCGGCTCTGGCCGGACCTCGGGGACCTGCAGGTCCCGGTGGCCGGCTACAGCCTGCTGCTCACCTCGACGGCCGTCACCTCGGCCGGGCTGGGCTGGCGGACCGGGCTGGGCGGGGCACTGTTCCTGCTCTCCGACACGCTGATCGCCACCAAGCTGGCGAAGTGGCGGGAACTGCCGGGTCATCAGTTCTGGATCATGGCGACCTACGTGCTGGCCCAGTACCTGTTGACCAGCGGCATCCTCGCGCACGAGAACGAGCTCTCGCGGGACGAGCTTCCGCAGGCGGACCGGCTCTCGCGGGACGAGTTCACGCGGAACGAGCGCCCGCAGGGCCGCCTGGAACCCCGGACGCTCTGACATGCCGCCGCGCCACCGGTCCCGTCAGGGGTGGTGGCGCGGCACAGGGCTGGGGCAGGGGCGAGGGCCGTCAGGCACCACGCCTCCGCAGCAGCCAGAAGCCGCCGACACCGCCGGCGACCAGCGCGAGGCCGCCGGCCAGCTCCGCCGGGTCCGCCGCGACCGAGCCGCCGAGGCCCGTCTTCACCGCGCCGTGCGGGGCGACCTGCTGGCTGCCGGCACCGGACTGCCCGAGCGAACCGGCCCACTCCCCCGCCGCCTGGCCCCAGTCCCCGAGGCCCTTGTCGAGGCCCTTGTCGGGGCCCTTGTCCGGGGTGGTGGCCGTGATGGTGGTGACCGTCACGCTGGTGGAGAAGGCGCCGCCGTCGGGGCAGGTGCCGTCGACCTTGCTGTCCCCGCTGTGCTGGGAGGCCAGCCGGGCGGACCCGGTGTGCTTGCCGTCGGAGCCCAGGGTGAGGGTCGCCGGGCCGCCCTCGAAGGCGGCGGAGTGGGCGGTGATGGTCTTCGCCTCGGGCTTGTCGGACTTCTCGCAGGAGACCGTGACCGTCACGGTCTGGCCCGGTGCGGCCTGGGACGGGCTGACCGAGGCCGAACCGTCCCTGGCGGACGCGAGGGGGGCCGTCAGACCGGTCAGCGCCGTCGCGCCGATCAGGGCGGCGGCGGCCGTACGCATGGGGCGCATGCCGGAACCTCCGGAATTCTCGGGCGCAGCCGGGGACGTCCGTGTCCACGTGGTCGATCAACTGCACCCGGTCACTCACCGACGGTAGGTACGCGCCCCGTGCTCAGCCAGCGCTCAGGACCGTTCGAGTTACGGCCCGCTACCCGGCGTGACGTGCGGCGCTCGTCCTGACGAGCCCCACGACCTCACTGGCCTCACTGGCCTCACAGACCTCAGAGGTCGAGGTCCACCACGACCGGCGCGTGGTCCGAGGTGCCCTTGCCCTTGCGGGCCTCGCGGTCGACGTAACTGTCCGTGACGGCATCGGCGAAGGCCTTGTTTCCGAAGGTGAGGTCGATCCGCATGCCCCGGTTCTTGGGGAAGGCCAGCTGGCGGTAGTCCCAGTAGGTGTAGGGGCGGTCGTACTTGAGCGGACGCGGCATCACGTCGTGCAGGCCGATCCCGCCCAGGGCCTCCAGCGCCGCGCGCTCGACCGGGGTGACGTGCGTCAGGCCCTCGAAGGCGGCGACGTCGAAGACGTCCTCGTCGGCCGGGGCGATGTTGAAGTCCCCGAGGACGGCGAACGGGCGGGGGCCGGCCGCGTCCTCGACGGAGGCCTTGCGCAGCGCCTCCAGCCACTCCAGCTTGTACTGGTAGTGCGCGTGGCCGACCTCGCGCCCGTTGGGCACGTAGACCGACCAGACCCGGACCGGGCCGCAGGTGGCGGCGATGGCCCGCGGCTCGACGTCGGGCAGCAGGGCGCCGTCGGCGAGGTAGCCGGGCTGGTCGGGCAGACCGCGCACGACGTCCTCCAGGCCGAGCCGGGAGACGATGGCGACGCCGTTCCAGCGGCCGGTGCCGTGCGCGGCCGTCTCGTAGCCGAGCTCGCGGACCTCGTCGTACGGGAATGCGTCGGCCGCGCACTTGAGCTCCTGGAGGCAGAGCACGTCGGGCTTGGCGCTCTCCAGCCACTCCAGGAGCTTGGGCAGCCGCGCGGTGACGGAGTTGATGTTCCAGGTGGCGATGCGGACGGTCACGGCGGGCGGCCTTCCCGGTGGTTCGGTACGGACGGGGTGGGCCGCCCCTCGCGGAGAAGGCCCACCCCGAACATACCGCCCGGCACTGACAGTCCGGACGGCCCCGACCGCCGACCGCCGACCGCCAGGGGTCAGCGCGCGGGCCGGACCACCGCGGCCGCGCCGCCGCCGCGCCGCACCGGTTCGGCGGCGGCCACCCAGCGCCCGTCCGGCAGCCGCTCGACGCCCGTGGCGGCACCGATCTCGGCCACCGGGCCGAACGCGTGCCCGAGCGCCTCCAGCCCGGCCCGCTCGGGCAGGGCCAGGAACGCGGGCTCGGCCTGGGTCGCGGCGGTGTTGCGCTGGCTGGCGCGCGGCGCCGCGATCGCCTGCTCCAGGCTCAGACCGCGGTCGAGCCGCCCCAGCAGCACCTGCAGGGTGGTGGTGATGATGGTCGCGCCGCCCGGGCTGCCGGTGGCCAGGAACGGCTCGCCGTCGCGCAGCACCACGGTCGGGGACATCGAGGAGCGCGGCCGCTTGCCCGGGCCGGGCAGGTTGGGGTCGGGGACGCCGGGGGCGAGCCGGGTGAAGTCGAAGTCGGTCAGCTCGTTGTTGAGCAGGAAGCCGCGGCCGGGGACGGTGATGCCGCTGCCGCCGGTCTGCTCGATGGTGAGCGTGTACGAGACGATGTTGCCCCAGCGGTCGGCGACCGTCAGGTGGGTGGTGTTGGGGCCCTCGTAGGGCTCGGCGACGGCCTGGCCGGTGTCGGCGCAGTCGGCCGGGTGGTGCGGGTCGCCGGGGGCGAGCGGGCTGGTGAGGGCGTGGTCGGGGCTGATCAGGCAGGCCCGGGAGGCGGCGTAGCGCTCGGAGAGCAGCTGCCGGGTGGGCACGTCGACGGCCGCCGGGTCGCCGACCCAGCGGTTGCGGTCGGCGAAGGCGATCCGGGAGGCCTCCAGGAAGTGGTGGTAGTACTGCGTGCCGCTGTACGTCGAGACGTCGCCGCCGTCCTCCAGGATGTTGAGCGCCTCGCCGACGGTGGTGCCGCCGGAGCTGGAGGGGGCCATCGAGTAGACGTCGTAGGCGCCGTGGGAGACGTGGGTGGGCGCCTGGTCGCGGACCCGGTAGGCGGCGAGGTCGGCGGTGTCGATCCGGCCGGGGCGGGCGTTGCGGCCGGAGGCCGGGTCGACCGGCGGGTGCTGCACGGTGTTGACCAGGTCCTGGGCCAACTGCCCCTGGTAGAAGGCCTTGACGCCGTCCTTGGCGAGCAGCCGGTAGGTGGCGGCGAGGTCGGGGTTGCGCAGGACGGTGCCGACCTCGGGGGGCTTGCCATCGGGCAGGTAGAGCTCGGCGGTGGCCGGGAAGTCCTTGAACCTGGCCTGGTTGTCGGCGGTCTGGCCGCGGAAGGTCGCGTCCACGACGAAGCCGTGGTCGGCGATCCGCTCGGCGGGTTCGAGGGTCTGGGCGAGCGAGCGGGTGCCCCACTGGCGCAGCGCGGCGTCCCAGGTGGCCGGGGTGCCGGGGACGCCGACGGACAGGCCGCTGGTGACGGCGTCGGCGAAGGCCAGTGGCTTGCCGTCCTCCAGGAACAGGCCGCTGTCGGCGCTGCGGCCGGCCGTCTCGCGGCCGTCGATGGTGTGCACCCGGCCGGTGGCGTGGTCGTAGTAGACGAAGTACCCGCCGCCGCCGATGCCGGAGGAGTAGGGCTCGGTGACCCCGAGGGCCGCCGCGGCGGCGACCGCCGCGTCCACCGCGTTGCCGCCCTTGCGCAGGACCTCGATCCCGGCGGCGGTGGCGTCGGCGTCGACGGTGGCCACCGCGCCGCCCCAGCCCACCGCCTCGGGCACCTTGGGCGGCGGGGCCGCGGCCCCGGCGGGCAGCGCGGTGGACCAGACCAGCGCGGTGGTGAGCAGCAGTGGTGGTGCCAGGCGGGTCAGCGCCCTCATCCGTTCCTCCTGAGTCGACGTCAACTCAGTTGTTCCACAGGAGTGATGATCCGACAACCACTCCACACGGCTACCAACGGGTAGTTGACGGGGCGAAGGCGAGCAGGGCGGGAGGAGCGGACAGCCGACAGCTTTCAACGAACAGAAAACGAAATCTGTTCGCTGAAAGCTGTCGGCTGAAATCTGTTCGCTGAAAGTTGTCAGCTGCCAGCCGTCCGCCGCGCCCCCGAACGGCACGCCGCCCCTACAGCGCGCTGCGCTCCACCCGCCGCCGCTTGATGGTGCGGAAGCGCCGGGCCACCTGGCGGGCGAGGTCGGCGGCGCCGACCAGGCCGGCCTCGTTGCCGAGGGCAGCGTGCACGATGGCGGCCTCGGGGCGGAAGCCGCGGCCGGTGAGGGTGCGGCGGAAGGTGTCCCGGGCCGGGCCGAGCAGCAGGTCGCCGGCCTCGGAGACGCCGCCCCCGATGACGAAGCGGCCCGGATCGAGCCCGGCGGCCAGGTTGGCGATGCCCACACCGAGCCAGGTGCCGACCTCGTAGAGCAGCTCGACGGCGACCGGGTCGCCCTCCCGCGCGGCCTCGGTGACCAGCGGGCCGGTGATGCCCTCGACCGTGCCGCCCGCCCGGGCGAGCAGCGGCTGCACCACCGGGGACTCCTCGGCGACCAGCTCACGGGCGTCGCGCACCAGCGCGTTGCCCGAGGAGTACTGCTCCCAGCAGCCACGGTTGCCGCACGGGCAGCGGTGGCCGCCGGGCAGCACCTGCATGTGCCCGAACTCGCCCGCCAGGCCGTACTTGCCGCGGTCGACGTACCCGTCGCGGACCACCGCGCCGCCGATGCCGGTGCCCAGGGTGAGCATCACCATGTGGTCCTCGCCGCGCCCGGCGCCGAAGCGCCACTCGGCCCAGGCGGCCGCGTTGGCGTCGTTCTCCACGATCACCGGGAACCTCAGCCGCTCGCTGAGCGCCTGCTGGAGCGGCTCGTTGCGCCAGTTGAGGTGCGGGGCGAAGAGCACCCGGGAGCGCTCGGCGTCGACCCAGCCCGCCGCGCCGATGCCGACGGCGTGGACGTCGTGCCGGTCGGCGAGCTGCAGCACCAGCTCGACGATGACGTCCTCGACCACCTTGGGGCTCTTGCTCTTGTCCGGGGTGTCGGTGCGCAGCTTCTCCAGCACCTTGCCCTCGCCGTCCACCACGCCGGCGACGACCTTGGTCCCGCCGATGTCGACGCCGATGGTGGGCAGCCGCAGTATCCCCGCGGGCAGGGCGCGGCGGCGGCGCTCGGCGCGCGGGCCGAGGCCGAGCAGGGTGGGCAGGACGGGCGGCCGGGTGCTGCCTTGAGGGCTGGTCACGGCTGCGGACGCTCCTCACGGGAGTCGGGATCGGAGTCGGTGACGGAGTCGGGAACGGAGGGTCGGGCCAGCTCGTGGGAGAGCTCGGCGAGGTCGGAGCCGCCGGCCATCTCGGTGGTGAGCTGTTCCAGACCGATCTCGGCGCGCGGGTGGCTGCCCGCCATCCGCCCCCGCTTGAGCAGGGTGAAGTGGTCGCCGACGAGGTACGCGTGGTGCGGGTTGTGGGTGATCAGCACCACGCCGAGCCCGGCGTCGCGGGCGGCGGTGACGTACTTGAGCACCACCCCGGACTGCTTGACGCCGAGCGCGGCGGTGGGCTCGTCCAGGATCAGCGCCTTGGCGCCGAAGTGCACCGCGCGGGCGATCGCCACGCACTGGCGCTGGCCGCCGGAGAGGGTGCCGATCGGGCGGTCGACGTCGTGCAGGTCGATGCCCATCCTCGCGAGTGCGTCGCGGGTGGTGGCGCGCATGCCGTCGGCGTCCAGGCGCAGTCCGCCCCAGCGGCGCCTGCCCTGCTCGGAGCCGAGGAAGAAGTTGCGCCAGACCGGCATCAGCGGGACGACGGCGAGGTCCTGGTAGACGGTGGCGATGCCGCGGTCCAGGGCCTGGCGCGGAGAGTCGAAGCGGACCTCCTCGCCGCCGACGGTGAAGCGGCCCTCGTCGTGCCGGTGCAGCCCCGCGATGATCTTGATCAGGGTGGACTTGCCGGCCCCGTTGTCGCCGAGCACGCAGCTGATCTCGCCGGCCCGCAGGGTCAGCGAGACGTCCTGGAGAGCCCGGACGGTGCCGTAGCTCTTGCCGACACCGTCGAGGGACAGCAGTTCGGTACCCATCGGCTCGGTACCCATCGGCTCGGTGCCCATCGGCTCGGTACCCATGGCCTCACTCATCGCGGCCCCCGCTCGGCCCGGCGCTTGACGTAGGCGTTCAGCAGCGCGGCCAGCAGCAGCATCGCGCCGAGGAAGAACTTGAACCAGTCCGGGTTCCACTGGGCGTAGATGATCCCCTTGCTGGCCATGCCGAAGATCAGCGCGCCGAGCGCGGAGCCGACCACCGAGCCGTAGCCGCCGGTGATCAGGCAGCCGCCGATGACGGCCGCGACGATGTAGATCAGCTCGTTGCCGACGCCCTCGCCGGACTGCACGGTGTCGAAGGAGAACAGCAGGTGCTGGCCGAGCACCCAGGCACCGAAGCCGACGCCCAGGTAGAGCAGGGTCTTCGTCCGGGCGACCGGCACGCCGACCGCGCGGGCCGCGTCCGCGTCGCCGCCGACGGCGAAGACCCAGTTGCCGAAGGTCGTGCGCAGCAGCACCCAGCTGCCGACCGCCAGCAGGCCGAGCCACCACCAGACGGTGGCCTTGATGGTCAGTCCGCCGACGGAGACCTCGGAGGCGAACAGCCAGCGGCAGGCGGCGAAGCCCTCCATGTCGGAGATCGACTTGGTGGAGACCGTCCCGGAGATCGCCTTGGTGACGCCCAGGTTGGCGCCGGTCAGCATCAGGAAGGTGCCGAGCGTGACGATGAAGCTGGGCAGCTTGGTGCGGCCGAGCATGAAGCCGTTGAACCAGCCGATCGCCAGCGTGGTCGCGAGCGAGACCAGCACGCCGACCCAGGTCACCGCGGTGAACTGGTACGAGACCATCGAGGAGGTCAGCGCGGCGGTGGTGACCAGCACGCCGGCCGAGAGGTCGAACTCGCCGCCGATCATCAGCAGCGCCACCGGCACCGCCATGATCCCGATGGTGGACGCCGCGTAGAGCACGGTGCCCAGCGAGGAGGGCCGCAGGAAGGGCTCGGCGGCGACGGCGAAGACCGCGAACACCGCGACGGCGGCGATCAACGAGCCCAGTTCGGGGCGGGCGAGGAGCCGCCGCACGGCCGCCGGGCGGTCCTGGCCGAGACCGTCCTGGGTGAGGAGGTCGGTGGTGCTCACCTGGTCCCCCTCGCGACGTACTCGGCGAGCGCGTCGGCGTTGTCCTTGGTCAGGATCTGCGGGCCGGTCTCGACGGGCTTGCCGCCGCCGAGCATGTCCAGGTTGGACCGGTAGAGCCAGAGCAGGTCGACGCCCTCGTAGCCCTGGAGGTAGGGCTGCTGGTCGACGGCGAAGCCGACGCTGCCGGACTTGAGCCCGGACACCACCTGCCGGCCCAGGTCGAAGGTGTCCAGTTCGACGGTGCGGTGGGCGTCCTGGATCGCCTGGAGTCCGGTGGCGGCCATCGGGCCGGAGAGGGTGAGCACGGTGTCGATGGCCGGGTCGGCCTGGAGCTTGGCGGAGATCGCGGCGCGGGCGTCGGGCATGTCGACGCCGTTGACGTAGAGCACCTGGAAGGCCCCGCCGGCCTTGGCCTGGGCGCCGGAGCAGCGCTGTTCCTGGCCGACGTTGCCCTGCTCGTGGATGACGCAGAGCACGTTCTTGCGCCCGCGGGAGGAGAGTTCGGTGCCGGCGGCCTGGCCGGCGGTGGACTCGTCCTGGCCGATGTGGGTGAGCGCGCCGAACTTCTGCGAGTACTCCTGGCCGGAGTTGATGGTGATCACGGGGATGCCGGCGGCCTTGGCCTTGGCGAGGACGTCGGCCATCGCGTCGCCCTTGGCGAGGGTGACCAGCAGGCCGTCGACCTTCTGGTCGATGGCGGCCTGGACGAGCTGGACCTGGTTCTGGGTCTGCGCGTCGTTGGAGTACAGGAAGGTGATGTTGTCCTTGGCGGCGGCCTGCTCGGCGCCCTTGCGCACAGTGTCCCAGAAGGCGTCGCCGGCTCCGGCGTGGGTCACCATGGCGACCTTCCAACGCGGGGTGGTGACGGCGCTGCCGCCGGCGGCCGCGGCCTTGGCGCGGGCCTCCTCGGCGCGTCTGCCTCCGGTACTGCTGCAACCGGCCGCGGTGACCGCGAGTGCCAGGACGGCGCACACGGGCCAGAAGCGGCGGGACGGGCGAAAGCGGGTGATGCTCATCCCCATAGTCTCCCTGGCCCGGTCGCGCGGGCTCGCACCGCCTCGCCCAGCGGTGCGAACGGCGCGGGAGGTAAGGTGCCGCGGGGGACCTTTCCTGGAAGTTCGCTGAACATCTGGTCCGGACGACCTCCGTCCGGGTGACAGACTAGGCGCCGATCCGAAAGGGGTTCATCACGGAGACGTGATGTTCCTCTCAGGTTCCGCTCAGAATCGGACGGCAACCGATCATCCGTCACCGGCCGTCTGATGCCATTGACGTGCGTTCGGGCGACTGGGGCCCGGGCGGCCAGCGACCCGGATACGAGAAGAACTCGATGGAACTGACAGGTACGCCATTCTTCCTCCTCACCGTCATCCTTGTGCCGGTGTCCATCACAGTGGCGTTGCTGTTCTGGGGGAAGGTCGGCGGCCCGCAGCCGGTGAAGACCCTCACCCGGATCGTCATGATCATGTTCTGCCAGGTCACGGCCGTCCTGATGGTCTTCGTGATGGTCAACAACGCCAACCTGATCTACGGCAACTGGGACGACCTGCTCGGCACCGGCAACCACGTCCGCGCGGTGCCGCCGGTGCCGCCGGCGGACGCGCCCGGCGGGGCGGGAGCGGGCGGCGAGGCGGCCAAGGAGCTCCCGAAGGTCAAGCAGAGCTTCGGCGGCGTGAACGACCCGGCGGTCCCCAACGACGTGCAGAAGACCGAGCTCAAGGGCCAGGTGTCCGGCGTCGACGGCGAGGTGCTGGTCTGGCTGCCGCCGCAGTACAACGACCCGGCGTACAAGGACAAGAAGTTCCCCGTGGTCGAGCTGATCCCGGGCTTCCCGGGCTCCTCCTCCACCTGGTACGGCACGCTCAAGGTCTCCGAGCAGCTCAAGCCGCTGATGCAGCAGGGCAAGGTCGCCCCGTTCATCCTGGTCTCGCCGCGCACCCTGCTGCTGGGCAGCAGCCAGGACGCGGGCTGCACCGACGTCCCCGGCAAGATCAACGCCGACGCCTGGATCACCCGGGACGTCCCGCAGATGGTGCTGGACAACTTCCGCGCCGACCCGTCCTCGGACCGCTGGGCGATCGCCGGCTACTCGGCCGGTGCGCACTGCGCGGCCAAGCTGTCGCTGGCCCACCCGAACCGCTACCGGGCCGCCATCGCGATGTCCGGCTACAACGACCCGGCGACCGAGAAGGACTCGCTGGTCGGCAAGGACCCGAAGCTGCGCGAGGCCAACAACCCCGTCAACATCCTCAAGGCCGCCCAGCAGCCGCCGAAGGTCGCCCTGCTCATCAGCGGCGCCAAGGGCGACGGCTTGGAGGACGGCGAGGCGATCCGCACCGCGGCCAAGGCCCCGACCACCGTCCAGGTGGAGGAGGGCACCGGCCCGCACACCACCGAGATGTGGAAGAAGATGGTGCCGGGTGCCTTCACCTGGCTGACCTCGATCATCCCTGCGCAGTGACGACCATCCCCGCGCAGTAGCGCAGTAGCGCAGTAGCGCACCGCCGCAGCACGACGGGGGCCCGCCGCGAACACCATCGCGGCGGGCCCCCGTCGTCGTACCGCCCCTCGTGACCGACCGTCATGACCGGCCGACCCTCGTGACCGACCGGCCGTCGTGACCGGCCGTCGTGACCGACCGTCCCAGCCGTCCGTCGTACCGCTCGTCAGGCCAGTTCCAGCGCCAGGTAGAAGTCCACCCGGTCCTCCAGCCGGGACAGGTCCCGCCCGGTCAGCTCCTCGATCCGGCCGATCCGGTACCGCAGGGTGTTGACGTGGACGTGCAGCTGCGCGGCGCAGCGGGTCCAGGAGCCGTCCGAGCGCAGGAAGGCCTCCAGGGTGCGGACCAGGTCCGCCTGGTGCTCGATGTCGTACGCGATCACCTTGTCCAGCAGCCGGCTGCGGAAGGCCCGGCGGACCTCGTCCGGGACGGCGGCCAGCAGCAGCACGTGCGAGGCGAGCTCCTCGGGGCCGGCGACGCAGACCCGGCCGACCCGGGAGCCGGCGATCCGGCGGGCGTGCCGGGCCTCCTCCAGGGCGCCGCGCAGGCCGCCCGCCTCGGAGGCGGGGGCGGAGACGCCGAGGGTGATCCGGCCCTCGGAGCCGAGCCCGGCCTCCAGCGGGGCGAGCAGGTCGCGCAGGGCGTCGGCGGGCACCGGGTTGTCCGGGGCGGGCAGCACCACGACGGCGCCGGTGCCCGTCCCGGCGACCAGGGCCCGGTCGGTGCCGACGCCGAGCGCCTCCTCCAGGACGGCCCGGACGGTGCCCTCCGGCAGACCGGTGCCCTCGGCGCTGAGCACCAGCCAGGACCCCTCCTCCGCCTGGGACTTGGCCTCGGCGTTCTCGTAGCGGGCGGCCATCGCCGAGGAGGCGTACAGGGTGCGGCTGATCTCGGCCGGGTCGGCGTCGCGGCGCAGCAGGGCGAGCACCTCGTCGGCGAGGCGGCGGCGCAGCCGGCGGCCCTCGTCGCGGCGGTGGCGCTCGGCGGCGACCAGGCGGGCCAGGTTCTCGGCGAGCTGCTGGCGCTTGGTGGTCCACTCGGTGATGTCGCCGGCGATCGCGAGCATCCAGTCGGCCAGCGGCATCTCGTGCTCGGCGGAGGCGGCCGCGGGCAGCAGCGAGTAGGAGCCGGCCGCCAGGCGGGCCCGGTGCGGGGGGCGGCGGCGCTGGCGCTGGGCGGCGAGGTGGGCGCGGACCAGCTGGTCGCGGTCGGCGGCGGAGAGCCGGTCGGCGGGGCCGGCGATCACCGTGCCGGTGGGGGCGAGCACCCAGCAGTCCAGGTCGAGGTCGCCGCCGAGCAGGTCCAGCACCGCGTCCAGCCCGCCGCCGCCGGCGGCGGAGACCAGCAGGCGGTGCCGGTCGACCAGGGCGGCGAGGTCGGCGGCGCGGTCGGCGGAGACCTGGCGGCCGATGAACTCGGTGACGGTGCCGAAGGCGATGTCGTCGGGCACGGCCAGCAGCGGCATCCGGTGCCGGCGACAGGCCTCGACCAGGTCCTCGGGCACCGGGCCGACCTCGGCCTCGCCGGCTGCCAGGGCGACGGCGCCGCCGGCCGCGAGGGTCCGCACGAAGCGTTCGGAGTCGGCCGGGACGGTGCGCCACAGCATGCCGGTGAGCACCAGCTCGCCGCCGTGCAGGTACCGGCCGGGGTCCTGCAGGTCCGTGGTCATCACGCCGCTGACCTGCCGGTCCAGCTCTTCCTCGGCCGCGAGCAGGCGCAGTCGCGGGGCGCCGGGGGCGAGCAGGTCACGGACGCGCATCCGCAGACTCCTTACGGGGGGCTGGATCGGGGAAAGAGGAGGGGGGAACGGGGGTCCGGGCCTTCGGTCCGGGGGACACAGTGTGCCCGAACATCAGTGCTCGGCGTTACGTACCAGCGGGCGGCCGGATCACGGGCCCGTAGCCCGTCCGTCACGGCCGGATTACGGTCGTAGGTGGCGCCCTGCGAACGACTGGACTGCGACATTCTGTTCCTTAGAGGAACGTACAGGATGCCGGGCGGGACCACAGCCGGGGCTTCATGCCATCGGTGACTGCCAGTGGGCCGCGTCACAGGAGTTCACTGGGCGACACGCCGCCGGACACCCGGCGGGCGACGACTTGAGGAGACACCCGCATGGAGTTCCTTCGGCCCGCCACGTGGGACGAGGCACTCGCGGCGAAGGCTGAGTACCCGACCGCGCTGCCCATCTCTGGCGGTACGGACGTCATGGTCGAGATGAACTTCGACGTGCACCGGCCATCCGCGATTCTCGACCTGAACCGCATCACCGAGCTCACCGAATGGTCCAACGACGGCAGCGTCGTCAAGCTCGGCGCCTCGGTCCCGTACAGCCGGATCATCGACGAGCTGTCCGGGCCGCTGCCCGGCCTCGCCCTGGCGGCGCACACCGTCGGCTCGCCGCAGATCCGCAACCGCGGCGGCGTCGGCGGCAACCTCGGCGGGGCCTCCCCGGCCGGTGACGCGCACCCCGCGCTGCTGGCGGCCGGGCGGGACGTGTTCGTGGAGGCGGCTTCGGTGCGCGGCACCCGGATGATCCCGATCGACGAGTTCTACGTCGGGGTGAAGCGCAACAGCCTGGAGGCCGACGAGCTGATCCGGGCGGTGCACATCCCGGTGGCGGACGGCCCTCAGCAGTTCTCGAAGATCGGCACCCGCAACGCGATGGTGATCGCGGTCTGCGCGTTCGGCTTCGCCCTCCACCCGAAGAACGGAACCGTCGGCACCGGGATCGGTTCGGCTGCCCCCACGCCGCGCCGCGCCGTCGAGGCCGAGGAGTACCTGCAGGGCGTGCTCGCCGAGCGCGGGCTCTGGGAGTCCGGCGAGCTGCTGGGCGCCGAGGTGGTCCAGCGCTTCGGCGAGCTGGTGAAGGCCGCGGCCTCGCCGATCGACGACGTCCGGGGCACGGCGGACTACCGCCGCCACTCCCTGGCCGTGATGGCCCGCCGCACCCTCACCTGGTGTTGGAACGACTACAGCAAGCAGATCAGGAGCGCGGCATGAGGGTCACTTTCACCGCCAACGGCAAGCCGGTCGAGGCCGACGACGTGTGGGAGGGCGAGAGCCTGCTCTACGTGCTGCGCGAGCGGGTCGGCCTGCCGGGTTCGAAGAACGCCTGTGAGCAGGGCGAATGCGGTTCCTGCACGGTCTACCTGGACGGCGTCCCGGTGTGCTCCTGCCTGGTCGCGGCCGGCCAGGTGCAGGACCGCGAGGTCCGTACGGTCGAGGGCCTGGCCGGGGAGGACGGCGAGCTGGGCCTGGTCCAGCAGGCGTTCGTCGACGCCGGCGCCGTGCAGTGCGGCTTCTGCACCCCCGGCCTGCTGGTGCAGACCGACGCCCTGCTGGAGCAGGACGCCCAGCCCAGCGACAACGACATCCGCGAGGCGCTGTCCGGCAACCTGTGCCGCTGCACCGGTTACGAGAAGATCATGGACGCGGTGCGGCTCGCCTCGGCCCGCAAGTGCGCCGGAAAGGGTTCGGCATGAGCACCCGCACGATCCAGGGCCAGAAGAACCTGCAGAACATCAACCAGGCGTCCAAGGACGGCATCGGCGGCTCGCCGCTGCGCCCGGACGGCAACCTGAAGGTCAAGGGTGAGTTCGCGTACTCCTCGGACCTGTGGCACGAGGACATGCTGTGGGGTATGGCGCTGCGCTCGCCGCACCCCCGGGCGAACATCCTCTCGGTGGACATCTCCGAGGCGCTCAAGGTGCCCGGCGTCTACGCGGTGCTGACCCACGAGGACATCCCCGGCTCGAAGTACTACGGCCTGGAGATCCAGGACCAGCCGGCCCTGGCCATCGACAAGATCCGGTACCACGGCGAGGCGATCGCGCTGGTCGCCGCCGACCACCCCGAGACGGCCCGCCGTGCGGTGAAGAAGATCAAGGTCGAGTACGAGGTGCTCACCCCGATCGTCACCGAGGAGCAGTGCCTCGACCCGGAGACCCACGGCTACGTCCACGAGCCGCACGAGTACAAGTCGCACGCGTACGGGAACATCTGCCACGAGCAGAAGCTGGTCTCCGGCCTCGGCGTGACCGACGAGGTGCGGGCGCTGGCGGACGTCATCGTCAGCGGCGACTACGAGGTCGGCATGCAGGACCAGGCCTTCCTCGGCCCCGAGTCCGGCCTGGCCGTGCCCGCCGAGGACGGCGGCATCGACCTCTACATCGCCACCCAGTGGCTGCACGTGGACCGCGAGCAGATGGCCCCGGTGCTCGACCTGCCGGAGGAGAAGGTCCGGCTCACCCTGGCCGGCGTCGGCGGCGCCTTCGGCGGCCGCGAGGACATCTCCATGCAGATCCACGCCTGCCTGCTGGCCCAGCACACCGGCAAGCCGGTCAAGATCGTCTACTCCCGGGACGAGTCCTTCTACGGCCACGTGCACCGCCACCCGGCGCGGATGCACTACGAGCACGGCGCCACCCGCGACGGCAAGCTGGTCTTCGCCGACTGCCGGATCGTGCTGGACGGCGGCGCCTACGCCTCCGCCTCGCCGGCCGTGGTCGGCAACGCGGCCTCGCTCGGGCACGGCCCGTACGTGATCCCGAACGTGAAGATGCACGCCATCGCGCTGTACAGCAACAACCCGTCCTGCGGGGCGATGCGCGGCTTCGGCGCGGTGCAGGCCGCGTTCGGCTACGAGTCGCAGATGGACAAGCTGGCCGCCGAACTCGGCATGGACCCGGTCGAGTTGCGGCAGCTCAACGCGATGTCCGAGGGCGACTTCATGCCCACCGGCCAGCAGATCGACTCGCCCGCGCCGGTGGCCGAACTGCTGCAGCGAGCCAAGGACATGCCGCTGCCGCCGCCGCTGGACACCGAGCACCTGGACGTGCGCCAGCTGCCCGGCGCGCTGTCCAACACCTCGCACGGCGAGGGGATCGTACGCGGCGTCGGCTACTCGGTCGGCATCAAGAACGTCGGCTTCTCCGAGGGCTTCGACGACTACTCCACCGCACGGGTGCGGCTGGAGGTGATCGGCGGCGAGCCGGTCGCCATGGTGCACACCGCGATGGCCGAGGTCGGCCAGGGCGGCGTCACCGTGCACGCCCAGATCGCCCGCACCGAGCTGGGCGTCGAACAGGTCACCATCCACCCGGCCAACACCGAGGTGGGATCGGCCGGTTCGACCTCGGCCTCGCGCCAGACGTACATGACCGGCGGCGCGGTGAAGCTGGCTGCCGAGGCCGTCAAGCGGGAGCTGATCGAGAAGGGTCGCCGGCGCTACGGCTGGACCCACAAGGACATCACGCTGGCCGGCGGCAAGGTCGTCTCGGAGAGCGCCGGCGTGCTCGTCCCCATGGTGGACCTGCTCGGCGACGAGGCCATCGACCTCACCCGCGAGCACCACCACCGGCCCACCCAGGCCTTCGACAAGGAGACCGGCCAGGGCTTCGGCCACGTCCAGTACACCTTCTGCGCCAACCGCGCCGTGGTGGACGTGGACGTGGAGCTGGGCCTGGTCAAGGTGGTCGAGCTCACCGCCGTCCAGGACGTCGGCAAGGCGCTCAACCCGCTCTCCGTGGTCGGCCAGATCCAGGGCGGCTGCACCCAGGCGCTCGGCCTCGCGGTGATGGAGGAGATCATCGTGCGGGACGGCAAGGTCCGCAACGCCTCCTTCACCGACTACCTGATCCCCACCATCCTGGACACCCCGCCGATCCCGGTGGAGGTCCTCGAACTGCCCGACCCCCACGCGCCGTACGGGCTGCGCGGGGTCGGCGAGGCGCCGACCGTCTCGGCGACGCCGTCCATCGTGGCCGCCATCCGCAACGCCACCGGTCTCGCGCTCAACCGGATCCCCGTCCGGCCGGAGCACCTGACCACCGAACAGCCCGGCTGAGCCCGGCAGTTCAGGCTTCCCCGGGGCGGTGACCGTCTTCCCCGCCGCCCCGGGGGCGCTCCCCCGCACCCCCACACGTCCGCTGCCCTGCCCACGCCGGGGTCAGCAGCGGTGCGCACCACCCTCAGAGCACCGCCGGCACTGCCCTTGTTCGAGTGCCCCCACAGTGAGTCGATACGTCCCCCTATGCCGCTCATGCGCCGGTAGTCAGGTCGGCTCGCCCACCCCAACCCCCTTTGACACTTGGGAGTGGACATGCCCAGGATCCCCACGGAGCCCGGCACCACCGAAGACAGACCCGCCGCGGACGTCCCCCACCCGAC
Organism: Streptomyces sp. 1114.5; assembly: GCF_003635085.1. NCBI lineage: Bacteria > Bacillati > Actinomycetota > Actinomycetes > Kitasatosporales > Streptomycetaceae > Streptomyces > Streptomyces sp. 1114.5. Next base: position 1,164,899 of record NZ_RBXE01000002.1, on the reverse strand, counting down.
GTCCACGGACCCCCACCCGAAGAGCGCGCTGGACGCCTACTTCAAGATCTCGGCCCGGGGATCGACGCTCGCCAACGAACTGCGCGGTGGACTCACCACGTTCATGGCGATGGCGTACATCATCCTGCTCAACCCGCTCATCCTGAGCGGCGCGGACGTCACCGGCGTCAAGCTGGACCACGCCGCACTGACCACCGCCACCGCGCTGGCGGCGGCCGTCACCACCATCCTGATGGGCGTGGTCGGCAACGTGCCGCTCGCCCTCGCCGCCGGCCTCTCGGTCTCCGGCGCCGTCTCCGCGCTCGTCGTCCCGCACACCACCTGGGCCCAGGCGATGGGCCTGTGCGTGATCTACGGCCTGCTGATCGTGCTGCTGGTCGTCTCCGGACTGCGCGAGAAGATCATGAACGGCATCCCGCTGCCGCTCAAGCACGCCATCACCATCGGCATCGGCCTGTTCGTCACCGTGATCGGCCTCTACAAGGCCGGCTTCATGCACACCGGCGGCCCCACCCCGCTGTCGCTCGGCCCCTCCGGCGCCCTGGCCGGCTGGCCGGTCCTGATCTTCTGCGTCACCCTGCCGGCGATCTTCGTGCTGATGGCCCGCGGCGTCCGCGGCGCCATCCTGATCGGCATCGCCGGCGGCACCGTGCTCGCGGTGATCGTCAACCAGGTGGCCCACGTACCCGCCGCAGCCTGGAAGAACTCCATCCCGGTGTGGCCCGGCAGCCCGGTCTCCGCACCCGACTTCAGCCTGTTCGGTCACGTCGACCTGTTCGGCGCCTTCGGCGGCCGGGGCATGGGCGCCATCAGCGCCTCGGTCGCGGTGTTCACCCTCGTCCTGGCCGGCTTCTTCGACGCGATGGCCACCATCATCGGCGTCGGCACCGAGGCCGGACTGGCCGACAAGCAGGGCCGGATGCCCGGACTGTCCAAGGCGCTGTTCATCGACGGCGCCGGCGGCGCGATCGGCGGCCTGGCCGGCGCCTCCGGGCAGACCGTCTTCGTCGAGTCCGCGACCGGCGTCGGCGACGGCGCCCGCACCGGCCTCGCCTCCACCGTCACCGGCGGACTCTTCGCCCTGATGCTGTTCTTCTCGCCGATCGCCGGCATCGTCCCGGTCGAGGTGGCCTCCGCCGCCCTGGTCGTCATCGGCTCGATGATGATGAGCCAGGCCCGGCACATCGACTGGTCCGACCGCGAGGTGGCCATCCCGGCCTTCCTCACCTGCGCCCTGATGCCGTTCACCTACAGCATCACGGCGGGCGTCGCGGCCGGCGTCATCTCGTACACGGTCATCAAGGCCGGCGTCGGGCGCTGGCGCGAGCCCGGGGTCCTGATGTGGATCCTCACCGGGGTGTTCGTGCTGTACTTCGCGCTCACGCCGATCAAGTCCTGGCTCGGCGTGCACTGAGCGTCCCTCCGGGCCCCGCCCTTCGGGCACCGACCGGGCCGGGTACCGGCTGAGCACCACCTGAGAACCACCCGGCACCGCCCGAGCACCACCCGGCACCGCCCAGCACCACCGCCGCCGTACGGGACCGTTTCCCGTACGGCGGCGTCCCCGCTACTGTCGAACCGTGTAAGGAGCCACCGCCATGCAGGACATCGCCGAGCAGCTGCAGGCCTGGCACGCGGCCGGGCGTTCCTTCGCCGTGGCCACCGTGGTCGGCGTCTCCGGCAGCGCTCCGCGCGACCCCGGGGCGGCCCTGGCCGTGGACACGGACGGGGAGGCCGTCGGCAGCGTCTCCGGCGGGTGCGTCGAGGGCGCGGTGTACGAGCTGTGCCAGGCCGCCATCGAGAGCGGCGAGCCGGTGCTGGAACGCTTCGGGTTCAGCGACGAGGACGCCTTCGCGGTCGGGCTGACCTGCGGCGGGATCCTGGACGTCTTCGTCCAGCCGGTCGTGCCCGGGGCCGACACCGGGCTGGACGCCGGGATCGCCCACATCGCCGCCGGCACACCGGTCGCACTCGCGCGGGTGATCGCCGGGCCCGCCGGACTGCTCGGGGCCACCCTGTCCGTCACCGCCGACGGACACACCGGGGCGCTCTCGCCCAGCCCGTCCGTGGTCGGCGGCCTGGAGCGGGCCGTCGTCGCCCAGGCCCGGGCGATGCTGGAGACCGGGCGCACCGGCCGGATCGTCCTCGGGCTGGACGGACGCCCGTGCGACGAACACGAGCGGGGCACCGTCACCTGCTTCGTCGAGTCCTATGTGCCCGCGCCGCGGATGCTCGTCTTCGGGGCGATCGACTTCGCCGCCGCGGTGGTGCGGATCGGCAAGTTCCTCGGCTACCACGTGACCGTCTGCGACGCCCGGCCCGTCTTCGCCACCACCCGCCGCTTCCCCGAAGCCGACGAGGTCGTGGTCGACTGGCCGCACCGCTACCTGGACTCCCAGCTCGACCGGATCGACGGACGCACCGTGCTCTGCGTGCTCACCCACGACGCCAAGTTCGACATCCCGCTGCTGGAACGCGCCCTGCGGCTGCCGGTCGGCTACGTCGGCGCCATGGGCTCGCGCCGCACCCACCGGGACCGCCACACCAAGCTGCGCGAGGCCGGACTCACCGAGACCGAACTGGCCCGGCTGCGCTCCCCCATCGGTCTCGACCTGGGCTCCCGCACCCCCGAGGAGACGGCCGTCTCGGTCGCCGCCGAGATCATCGCCCACCGGCGCGGCGGCAGCTGCCTGCCGCTGAGCGCCGGGGACGGGCCGATCCACCACGACGGGACGGTGGCCGAGGTCTCCGGCGCCGACCTCTCCGCCGCCGACGTCTCCGCTTCCGACGTGGCCGCCGTTTCGGAGGAGCCCGCCGCACGCCGTTCACCGCACGCTGCGTGACCACAGGGTCGCCATCGGGTGACGTTGCGTGGCCACCGGGGCGGCGGGACGCTGGAATTGCGGACTCGCCCCGAGCCCGGGAAAGGAGCGGGGACCATGCGCGCCCTGCTGGAAGTCACCCTCGGCACCGAAGCCTCCAACAAGCTCATCGCCGACGGCTCGGTCGGCCCGGTCGTCGAGCAGATCATGGGCCGGCTCAAGCCGGAGGCGGCGTACTTCTTCGCCCGCGACGGCCGCCGGGCCATGCTCTTCGTCGTCGACGTCCCGGACGAGGCCGCGGTGGTGGCCACCTGCGAGCCGTTCTGGCTCCAGCTCGACGCCGATGTCCAGCTTCACATCTGCATGAACGCCGACGACCTGCGCGAAGGGCTGTCCCGGCTCAGCCGGTAGCGACGGTTCACGTTCACGCGAGCTGATCGCTCGGCGCCGGCTTCGGTGGCCCCGGGCGGCCTGCACGGGCCGCCCGGGGCTTCCTGCTGCCCGCCGACAGCCGCACCGGCTTTCCGCGTCGGCTTTCCGCGTCGGGTTGCCGCGCCGGGTCAGGTGACGTTGAGGCGGGCGGCGAGGCGCAACAGGGCGGGGCTGAGGCGGGAGAGGAAGCGGGCGGCCTTGGCCTCGGGAGTGACCGGGACGACGGGCTTGCCGGTGCGGACGGCGGAGACGATCGCGGTGGCGACCTTCTCCGGGGGGAAGCCGCGGCGGGCGTAGAGCTTGGCGGCGCGGGCCTGCTTGGCGGCCTGCTCGTCGGCGGTGGTGGCGGAGAAGGTCGAGGTGCGGGTGATGTTGGTGTTGACGATGCCGGGGCAGATGGTGGAGACGCCGATGCCATGGCCGACGAACTCGGCGCGCAGGCAGTCGGAGAGCATGAACACCGCCGCCTTGCTGGTGGCATAGGCGGTGAGCGCCTTGGAGGGCAGGTAGGCGGCGGCGGAGGAGACGTTGACGATGTGGCCGCCCTCACCGCGGTCGGCCATCAGCGCGCCGAAGGCGCGGCAACCGTGGATCACGCCCCAGAGGTTGACGTCCAGGACGCGCTGCCACTCCTTCTCGGTGGTCTGCAGGAACGTCCCGGAGTGGCCGATGCCCGCGTTGTTGACCAGCACGTCGGGCACCCCGCGCTCGGCGGCGACGGTCTGCGCGAACGCGTCCATCGCGGCGCCGTCGGATACGTCCACCCGGTAGGCGTGCGCCTGCGGGCCGATCAGCGTGGCGAGTTCGGCGGTGCGCTCGGCGGCCGCGAGGTCGAGGTCGCAGACCACCACCCGGGCGCCCTCCTCGGCGAAGGCGAGCGCGGTGGCCCGGCCGATGCCGCTGCCGCCGCCGGTGACGACCACCAGTCGGCCGTCGTCCAGGGCGGGGCGGACGGCGTCGGCTGCGCCTTCGGTGGCGCCCGCGCGCCCGGGTTCGTTGCGGGCGGGTTCGTTGCGGGCGGTGAACTCGCGGACCATGCGGGCCACGGTGGCCCCCTTCTCCAGCAGTGCCGACCAGTGGCCGGCGTGCAGCGTCCTGCGGGTCAGCTCGGGCACCCAGCGCTCCAGGCCATCGGAGAGGTAGCTGCCGACGTAGCGGTCCCGGGTGAGGGTGATCAGCTGGACCGGCACCTGCGTCGTCCGCGCTCGCGGACTGCCCATGATGGGGCGGAAGTTGGCCCGGTACAGCTCGATGCCGCGGACCGCGTCGCGGCGCAGGCTGCGCTGCGGGTGGTCGGCGCGCGGGGTGACGTGCTCCAGGTCGCGCAGCACCCGCGGCCAGGCCCGGGCGAGGCCCAGGCGCCAGACGCCGGGGGCGAGGTAGGGCAGGTGGAAGGCGGTGATGTACCAGGAGTGCAGGCCCTGGTGGAGCAGCTGCCCGAGGTGGCGCGGGGTGGGGCGGCGCAGCCGGTGACGCAGCCAGAACCCCATGTGGTCCAGGCTGGGACCGGACATCGTGGTGTACGAGGCGATCCGCTGCTCGGCGCCGGGGGTGGTGACGGCCTCCCAGGACTGGATCGAGCCCCAGTCGTGAGCGACCAGGTGGACCGGGCGGTCCGGGCTGACCGCGTCGGCGACGGCCAGCAGGTCCTCGGCCAACCGCTCCAGCCGGTAGCCGTCGCGGTCGGCGGGGACGCCGGACTCGCCGGCGCCGCGCACGTCGTAGCGGACCACGTGGTGGTCGCGGGCGAGGTCGGCGGCGATGTCGTCCCAGACGGCGTGGGTGTCGGGGTAGCCGTGGACGAGCAGGACGGTGGGGGCGGCCGGGTCGCCCTGCTCGAAGACGGCGAGCGGCAGGCCGCCGGAGTGGACGGTCCGGCGGCGGGGCGGGGTCGTCATCGGGTGGCCTCCTGGGCGGTCGGCTCGGCGGCGGGCTCGGCGGCGGGTTCGGCGGCGGGTTCGGCGGTGGGCGGGGTGGTTGCCTGCTCGGTGGTCGCGGTCGCGGTCCAGCGGCGGACGTGCGGTAGGTCGTCGTCGAGCCAGTAGGCGTCGTCCTCGGTCACCACCAGCAGTTCCTCGAACTTGATGCCCACCCCCCGGAAGCCGATGTGCGGCTCGACCGCCCACAGGCCCGGGGTGGGCGCGTGACGGGACGACCGGCCGTCCGCCCAGAGCGGTGAACGGCCGTGCAGGCGCTCGGAGACGAGCTCGCGGCCGAGGGTCTGCAGGGTGCGCACGCCGAAGCCGAAGACGTTGACCCCGGCCGGTCCGCGGGTGACGGTGCGGGTGACCTGGTGGCCGATCACCCGGCCCGGGTAGACCTGGTGGCGATTGTCGTAGCCGTGCGCGGCGAGCTGCGCATCCACGGCCGCGTACACCTCGTTCAGCGGCTTGCGGGCGCGCACCTCGGCGAGGATCAGCTCGCGGTAGACCCGGAGGTCGGCGGCGAGGCGGTCCCAGACCCGGTTCTCGCCGACCTTGCCGCCGTAGCCGATGTCGGCGGTGTAGCCGTCCACGACGGGCGCGCAGTCCAGCACGTACGGCATGCCCTCCTCCAGGCGGCGGTTGCCGGCGAAGAACTGCAGCGGGGTGTGGAAGTGCCGGAAGGCCGTCCGGTCGCCGAACCAGGCGAAGGGGACGTGGAAGAAGTCCTGCACCCCGGCGGCGACCAGGCGGCGGCGCAGCTCGGCGGTGGTCTGCCGCTCGGTGACGCCGGGCTCGATCCAGGCGGCGACCTGTTCGGCGCAGTGGTACGCGAGTTGCTGGGTCTCGCGGAAGCGGACGAGGTCGCGCTCGGTGTAGCGGAAGGCGGGGGTCGCTGTCGCCGTCCGGGGCATGGAGGGCTCCTTCCAGAGATCGAGGTCCAGACGTCGGGTCCAGACGTCGGGGTCTAGAGGTCGAGTACGAGGGTCTCGCCCTCGGCGGCACGGGAGACACAGGGCAGCAGGGAGCCGGCGGCGCGCTGCTCGGAGGTGAGCCGGCGGTCCCGGTGGTCGGGCGAGCCGGCCAGCACACGGACCTCGCAGGTGCCGCAGAAGCCCTGGTGGCAGGAGTACGGGAGATCGGGGCGCGCCTCGCGCAGCACGTCCAGGGCGGAGCGGTCGGCGGGCACGTCCAGGGTGGGGCCGTCGGTGCCGAGGCGGACGGTGAAGGGCTCGCCGTCGGTGATCGGGGCGGCGCCGAAGCGCTCGAAGTGCAGGGCGGCGGCCGGGGATCCGTCCAGGGCCCGCTGCACGGCGGCGAGCATGGGGGCGGGGCCGCAGCAGTAGACGGCGGCGCCGCGCGGGGCGTGGGCGAGCAGTTCGGCGCCGGCGGGGACGCCGCCGTGCTCGTCGTCGGTGCGCAGCACCACGCGGTGCGGGTCAAGCGCGCGCAGCTCGTCCGCGTACGGGAGGGTGTCGGCGCTGCGGCCGACGTGCACCAGGCGCCAGTCCAGGCCGTGCCGTTGTGCCTCGCGGGCCATCGGGAGCAGCGGAGTGATGCCGATGCCGCCGGCCAGCAGCAGGACGGCGGGCTCGGCGCAGAAGGCGAAGCCGTTGCGCGGGCGGCGGGCGGTGAGGCGGACGCCGGGGTGCAGGGTGTCGTGGATCTCGACGGACCCGCCGCCGCCCTCGGGCAGCCGCCGGACGGCGATGCGGTAGCCGGCGCGGTCGGCCGGGTCGCCGGTGAGGGAGTAGTGGCGTTCCCGGCCGGAGGGCAGGGCGAGGCGCAGGTGGGCGCCGGGCTGCCAGGCCGGCAGCGGGCCGCCGGACGGGTCGGCGAGTTGCAACTCGACGACGTCGGCGGCGAGTTCGCGGCGCGCGGTGACGACCAGCTGCAGCGGCGGGAGGGGGCGGCTGAGCGGGCGGCGGGGGTTGCGGCGCAGCAGCGGGCCGCCGAGGGCCTGGACGTAGCGGTCCTGCATCGCGGTGAGGCGGCGCAGGAAGCGGTCCGCGCGCGGGCGGCCGTAGAGGTCGGGGGGCGGGGTGAGCAGGTCCATCCGGGCGGGGTCCTTGGGTGGGAGGGGGCGGGCGAACAGACGACGAGTAACAGATGACAGATGACGTCATCTGTTCGCTGAAAGCTGTCATCTGAAAGCTGTCGGCTGAAAGCTGTTCGCTGAAAGCTGTCGGCTGAAACCTGTCAGCGCCCGGCGGCCGCACGAGCGGCGGGCGAGGAGGCGAGGTAGCCGAGCGCCTGGCTGGAGGAGCCCTCCTGGGTGGGGTGGTAGCCGGGGCGCAGGTAGCGCAGGCCGGAGCGGAGCGACTTGACCGGGGAGGGCAGCAGACCGCGCCGGGTGATCCGGTACGCCTCGCGCCAGCTCGGGCGCAGCCGCCCGCGGAGGGTCGGGTCGGCGGCCAGCAGGAAGCGCACGCCGCGCACCCAGAGGTGGACCAGCAACGGGCCGGCCATGGCCATGGTGCGCACCCGGCGGGCGTACCCCGGGTCGAGGTGGACCAGCAGGTCGAAGGCGACGCTGCGGTGCTCGACTTCTTCGGCGCCGTGCCAGCGCAGCAGGTCGAGCATCGTCGGGTCGGCCTGGGCGCGGTCCAGCCCCGGGGAGTTGAGGGCCCAGTTGCCGAGGAAGGCGGTGAAGTGCTCGATCGCCGCGATGGCCGCGACCCGCTCGATCAGGGCCTCGCGCCGCTTCGCGGGGGTCAGCCCGGGCCGGTCCCCGAGCACCCGCTGGAAGACCCAGGCGACCTGGCGCACGTACGGCCGCGGGTCGAGCCCCTGGCCGAGCAGGTGGTCCAGGACCTCCTGGTGCGCCTCGGCGTGGATGGCCTCCTGGCCGATGAACCCGAGGACCTCCTCGCGCAGTTGCTCGTCCCGGATGAGCGGCACGGCCTCCTTGAAAACCTTGACGAACCAGCGCTCGCCCTCGGGGAGGAGGAGGTGCAGCACGTTGAGGATGTGGGTGGCCATCGGCTCGTCCGGCACCCAGTGCAGCGGCAGCTGGGCCCAGTCGAAGCGGACGTCCCGGGGCTCCAGGACGAGGCTGTCGTGCACGCGCGCGGCGGGGGCGGCGAGCGCGGGGACGGGGGTGGGGCGGGGCATGGCAGGCCTCCTGACCTGGGGGCGGCGGCTCGGCTCAGGGAAACGTACTCGCGGGTAGCGGCGGGGACAAGGGTTTCGGCGACTCTTATCGACATCGAGTCTAATAAGTGACGCCCGCCGGGAGACGCACCGGGAGAGGACCGCGGAAACACGCGGGCCCCGCCGGACGCCTCACGTCCGGCGGGGCCCCTCGGGCGGACGGCTCAGACCGCCATCGCCAGCATCAGCGGCGCCGCCCGGGCCGCCAGCAGCTCGGCCGCGGCCTTCAGCTTGTGGATGTTGCCCACCGGCATCGAGGTCGCCAGGCAGCCCACCGTGCTGCCCGCCGTGATCGGCACCGCCGCACACACCGTGCCCAGCGCGTACTCCTGGATGTCCAGCACCGGCACCGTGGCCGGCTGCCGCTCCAACCGGTGCATCAGCTGGTCGGCGTCGGTGACGGTGCGGGAGGTGAGCCGGGCGACCGGGTGCCGGGAGAGGTGGTCACGCCGGGCGTCCGCGTCCAGCTGGCCGAGCAGGCACTTGCCGATCGCGCTGGCGTGCGCGGTGGCCCGGAAGTCGACCCACTCCTGGACAGCCGGCGCGTAGTCGGCCGCCGAGACGGCCTCCACCGACAACTCGCCGTCGTGGTACCGGGTGAAGTAGACCGCGGCGCCCAACTCGTCCCGGAGTTCGGCGAGTTTGCGGTCGAGCCGGGCCTTCACCAGCAGCTCCCGGTTGTGCTGGCCGAGCAGAGCGAAGGTGCCGCCGAGGACCCAACCGCCGTCCTGGCACTGGAGGTAGCCTTCGATCTCCAGGACCTCCGCGAGCCGCCGCACGGTCGGCAGCCCGAGGGAGGTCTCCCGCGCGAGGCCCACCAGGGTGGCGCCGTCGGGGTGGCGGTCGACCGCCTCCAGCAGTCTGAGGGCGTGCTGCAGGGAGGTGATCGGGCCGGTCTGGCCCTGGTCAAGCGCGGCGTGACGACCCGGGGCTGGTGTCGACATGTCGTCCCCTTCCGATGTCCCCCCACGGAGCGACCGCGGGCACGGACCAGCCTATCGACCCGGCGGCGACGGTGACTGCTGTCCGTACATATCCGTGAACATTCCGTGGAGCAACCTCCGGTCGACCTGCGGAGGAACGGCGGGATGACCCGGCGGGAGGACCCGGCAGGAAATCACGGCAGGAAATCACGGCGGGAGAAGAACGACCGGCCCCTCCCCCACTGCCCTGGGGGGAGAGGCCGGCCGTACGGTCACCGGGTGCGGGCCCGGCGGCCGTGGTGGGTGGTGGTACCGATGGAGGGTCGGATCCGGTGACGCCCGGTCAGCCCTCGTCGACCGCGCGCAGCTTGGCGACGGCCGCCGCCAGACGGGCGCCGTACTCCTCGTCCGCAGCGTGGAAGTGGGCGAGGTTCTTCTCCACGATGTCGTCGCGCGTCACCTGGGCCAGGAAGCCCGCGATGTTGTCGATCAGGCGGGTCTTCTCCCCGGCCGACATCAGCCGGTAGAGCTCGCCGGCCTGGAAGAAGTCGTCGTCCTTGGTGTGGGCCGGCGTGGTGTAGGTGCCGGTGTGGCCCTGCACCTTGACGGGCGCGGCGAGGGCGTTGTCGGTCTGGGCCGGGCCGTCGTACGAGTTGGGCTCGTAGTTCTTGGCGCGGCCGGCGGCGTTGGCGGCCATCAGGCCGTCCCGGCCGTAGTTGGCGGCCTCGGTGGCGCGCGGGGCGTTCACCGGCAGCTGGGTGTGGTTGACGCCGAGGCGGTAGCGCTGGGCGTCCGCGTAGGCGAAGAGCCGGCCCTGGAGCATCTTGTCCGGGGAGGGGCCGATGCCGGGCACGAAGTTGTTCGGCGAGAACGCGGACTGCTCGACCTCGGCGGAGACGTTCTCCGGGTTCCGGTTGAGCACCAGGCGGCCGACCTTGACCAGCGGGTAGTCGGCGTGCGGCCACACCTTGGTGAGGTCGAAGGGGTTGAAGCGGTAGTCCGCGGCCTCGGCGACCGGCATCAGCTGGACGTAGAGGGTCCAGGAGGGGAACACCCCGCGCTCGATGGCCTGGTGGAGGTCGCGCTGGTGCGAGTCGGCGTCGGCGCCGACCACCTCGGCGGCCTGGTCGCCGTCCAGGCTGCGGATGCCCTGGTTGGTCTTGAAGTGGTACTTCACCCAGTAGGCGTCGCCGTTGGCGCTGACCCACTGGTAGGTGTGCGAGCCGTAGCCGTTCATGTGGCGGTACGAGGCGGGGATGCCGCGGTCGCCGAACAGCCAGGTGATCTGGTGGGTGGAGGCGGGCGAGTGGGCCCAGAAGTCCCAGACGTTGTCCGCCTCCTGCACGCCGGTGTACGGGTCGCGCTTCTGCGAGTGGATGAAGTCGGGGAACTTGATCGGGTCCTTGATGAAGAACACCGGGGTGTTGTTGCCGACGAGGTCGTAGTTGCCCTCTTCGGTGTAGAACTTCAGCGCGAAGCCGCGCGGGTCGCGCACCGCGTCGTTGGAGCCCAGGTTGCCGGCCACGGTGGAGAAGCGCAGGAAGACCTCGGTGCGCTTGCCGACCTCGGACAGGAAGGCCGCCCGGGTGTACTGCGACACCTCGTCGGTGACCTCGAAGTAGCCGTACGCGCCGGAGCCGCGGGCGTGCACGACGCGCTCCGGGATGCGCTCGCGGTTGAACCGGGCCAGCTTCTCCAGCAGCTGCTGGTCCTGGATCAGCAGCGGGCCGTACTCGCCGGCCGAGGCCGAGTTCTGGTTGTCGGCGATCGGGGCGCCGGACTCCGTGGTCAGGATCTTGGACATGGAGGGTCCTTCAGGTGTCGATAAGGGCGGTGCGTGGAGGGTGCGGTGGGCGGGGCCCGGTGGGGTCGGGCGGGCGGGCCCGGCCGCCCGCACGGACCCGGCTGCCGGGGCGGGCGGCCACCGGGGCGGGCGGCCACCGGGGCAGGACGGGTCAGACGCCGAGCAGGCGCCAGACCGCCGAGCGGCGGCGGGAGGAGTGCTCGCCGTCGGGGCCGTCGGCCGGCCGGAGCTCCGCGACGGCGGCGGCGGCCGCGACCGGGTCGGCGAGCGGGCGGGCGGCGGTCAGCCCTGCGGCCTCGTCGGCGGTCAGCCCGGCCCCGGTGAGGGCCGCGGCGGCCTCGGCGGCCGGGACGGCGTTGAACCAGCGCAGCGCGAGGGCCGCCCGGCCGGCCTCGGTGAGGCGGCCGGTGATCCGGAGGCGGGCGAGCCCGCCGTCCGGGTAGACGTTGATCCGTACGTGGGTCACCGGGCGGCCGGCAGCGAGCCGGAAGCGGTGCCGGGTGTCGGGCTGCAGGCGGGTGCGGGGCAGGATCTCGAACCACTCGCCGTCGGCCGGGTCGGCCCCGGTCGAGGCGTCGAAGCCGATCAGGTCGGCCCAGCCGGGGGCATTGGCGACGAAGTGGGTGGTGTCCACCTCGACGGCCAGGGCCTCACCGCCCCCGGCCAGGGCGATCTGCACCCAGTCGTTGGCCTTGTCGCGCCGACGCCGGGTCTCCCAGCCCTCGCCCATGACGGAGGCGCGACCGGGAGCGTTCAGGTTGTGCGGGGAGGAGAAGTAGCGGTCGGACGCCGCCTCGGCCACACCGCCGTACTCCTGGGCGGCCAGGTCGAAGGTGAGGCCGTCCAGTTCGCGCGGGTCGGGCAGCACCTCGCCGTGCACACGCAGCCGGGCGACGCCGCCGTCCGGGAAGATGTTCAGCCGGACGTGGGTGTAGCGGGTGGTGTCCTCGACGGCGAACTCGTGGGCGGTGTCGCCCCGCAGCGGGGTGCGCGGCACGATCGTGGTCCACTCGGCGGCCTGCAGTTCCTCGGGCGAGGGGTGGCCGGGTACGGACGCGGCCTCGACGGAGGCGGACTCCGGGTAGTTCCCGGTGAAGTGGGCGGTGTCCACGATCACGCCGCGGATCAGGCCGGCGGCGCCGAGCCGGACGATCGCCCAGTCGTGGTCCTGGTCGGTGGGGTGCGGCTGCTCGGCGGAGACGCCGCGGCGGCGCTTGGACTCCCAGCCGTCCATGATCTGGCCCTTGTGGCCGAAGGTGTGCGGGCGGAACTCGGCCGGCTTGGCGACCAGCAGGTTCTCGGCGTCCGCGAAGGTGTCCTCGTTGGTCGCGACGACGCCCGCGCCGAGCGGTCGGGAGGCCAGGTTGACCAGCTCGGTGAAGGGAGCGCTCGGGGTGTCGGCAGTGGTCACTGACTCTCCTCGGAAGACGGTGGCGGTTCGGGAAGCGGTGTCGACTCGGGACGCGGTGACGGCTCGGAAAGCCGCGTCGGCTCGGTCAGTCGTGTCGGCTCGGTCAGTCGTGTCGGCTCAGGAAGCGGAACCGGCTCAGGAAGCGGAGCCGGAAGGCGAGTCGGCCGGCCGGGTGAGCTGGCGGCCGAAGGGCTCGGCGTCGGTGTCCACCGCGCGGCCGCGCAGCCAGGTGGTGCGCACGGTGCCGGTCAACCTCCGTCCCGCGTACGGGGTCACCGGGTTGCGGTGGTGCAACTCCCCCGCGTGGACGGAGAATTCGCCGTCGGGATCGAAGGCGACCAGGTCGGCGTCGTGGCCCGGGGCGATGGCGCCCTTGAGGCCGGTGAGGCCGGCCAGTTCGGCCGGGCCGGAGGACATCCAGCGCACCAGGTCGGCCAGGGTGTGGCCGCGGCGGCGGGCCTCGGTCCAGACCGCCGGCAGGCCGAGCTGCAGTGAGGCGATGCCGCCCCAGGCGGCCGCGAAGTCGCCGTTGCCGCCGTACTCGGGCAGCAGCTTGAGGTCGGGGGTGGACGGCGAGTGGTCGGAGACGACGGCGATGAACTCGCCGTTCGCCAGGGCCTCCCAGAGCGCGTCCCGGTTGGACTCGTCGCGGATCGGCGGGCAGCACTTGAAGGCGGTGTCGCCGTCGGGCACCTGTTCGGCCGCGATGGTCAGGTAGTGCGGGCAGGTCTCGGCCGTGACCCGGACGCCGTCCGCGCGGGCCTGGCGCAGCAGCGGCAGGACGGCGGCGGAGGAGACGTGCAGGATGTGGACCCGGGCGCCGGTGCGCCGGGCCGTGTCCAGCAGGTGGGCGACGGCCGCGGTCTCCGCGTCGGCGGGCCGGGAGGCCAGGAAGTCCCGGTAGTGGACGCCTGGTTGCTGCGGGGCGGCGGCGAGGACGGCCGGGTCCTCGGCGTGGATGATCGCCAGTGCTCCGAGCCGGGCCTGTTCGGCCAGTGCGGCCTCCAGGTCGGCGGCCTCGACGTGCGGGAACTCGTCGACACCGGAGGGGGCGAGGAAGCTCTTGAAGCCGAACACGCCCTCGCGGTGCAGCGGTTCGAGGTCCGCAACGTTGCCGGGGACGGCGCCGCCCCAGAAGCCGAGGTCGACCCAGGCCTGACCTTCGGCGGTCTTCCGCTTGGCCAGCAGTCCCTCCACCGTGGTGGTGGGCGGGATCGAGTTGAGCGGCATGTCGATGACGGTGGTGACGCCGCCGGCCGCGGCGGCCCGGGTGGCGGTGGCGAAGCCCTCCCACTCGGTGCGGCCGGGCTCGTTGACGTGCACGTGGGTGTCGACCAGGCCGGGCAGCAGCGCGGTGTCGCCGAGGTCGGCGAGTTCGCGGTCGCCGACCGTGAGCGAGCCGTGCGCGACGACCTGCACGATCTTCCCGTCCCGGATCAGCACGTCCGCGGGGCGCTCGCCGTCGGACAGGACCACCCGCCGGGAGCGGATCACCGTCGGCTGGCTGAAAGGCATGGGGGACCTCCGGAACCTGGGAGTCGGGGCTGGTTCGAGGGTGCTTCGAGAGTGGATCGAGGGCGGTTCGGGTGTGCACCGGGGATGGTGCCGAGGGGTGGTGCCGGACAGGCGGAGGCGGGGGATTGCGGGGAGCCTAGGCCCGCCTTCAACAAAACGTCAATGGAGGAACGTACGAGGGTTCGTCGCGCCGGCGAGTCGGTTCGGCGCGAGGACAGCCCGGTTCAACGCGCCAGCAGCTCGCCGGCCAGCTTCTCCCCCGCGAGCTCGGCCAGCTCGGCGGCCCGGGTCATGCTGTCCCCCGGCTGCTCGGCCAGGTCGGTCAGCGCGACCGCCGCGGCGAAGCCGGCGGCCCGCCACTCGGGCTCGGAGAGCTCCAACCGGCCTGCCACGGCGGCCACCCGAACCCCCGCCCGGGCGGCCGCCGCGGCAACTCCGGCCGGGGCCTTGCCGTGGAGCGTCTGTGCGTCCAGGCAGCCCTCGCCGGTCACGACGAGGCGTGCCCCACGCACGGCCCCGTCGAAGCCCAGCAGATCGAGCAGCAGCTCGATGCCGGGTCGCATGGTGGCGCCGAGCAGGGCGAGGGCGGCGAAGCCCACCCCGCCCGCGGCCCCGGCGCCGGGGGCCTCCCGCACGTCCCGCCCGGTGGCCTCGGCGACCAGGTCGGCGAAGCGGGTCAGCCCTTCCTCCAGGACCACCAGGTCGTCGCCGTCGGCGCCCTTCTGCGGGCCGTACACGGCGGTGGCGCCGCGCGGCCCGAGCAGCGGGTTGTCCACGTCGCAGGCGACCACGATCTCCACCCCGCCCAGCGCGTCGGCCAGCGGGCCCGGGTCGATCTCCGCGAGCCGGCGCAACGCGGCCCCGCCGGGCGGGAGGTCGGCGCCGTCGGCGTCGCGCAGGCGCACTCCGAGCGCCTGCACCATGCCCGCGCCGCCGTCCGTACAGGCGCTGCCGCCGAGGCCGAGCACGATCCGCTTGGCGCCGAGCGCGACTGCCCGGGCGATCAGCTGGCCGACCCCGTAGGACCCGGCCGCGAGCGGGGCGGTCCGGCCGCCGGGCAGCCGGGCCAACCCGGAGGCCTGCGCCAGCTCGACCACGGCGGTGTCGCCCCGCACGGCGAGCGCCGCGGCCACCGGCAGACCGGTGGGACCGGCCACCTTGGCCGCGACCCGGTCGAAGCCGGCCGCGAGCGCGGCGGCCAGGGTGCCCTCGCCGCCGTCGGCGACGGGCAGTTCGCGCACCTCGGTGCCGGGGGCCGCGCGCCGGATGCCGGCGGCGATCCGGGCTGCCACCTCGGCACCTTCCAGGGTGCCCTTGAACTTGTCGGGGGCGACGACCACATGGCCCTGGTGGGGGATGGGGGGCATGGTGCGTCCTCGCTTCCGTACGGGTCTGGCGGTGGTACTGCGACGTGCGTCCAGCATGGGCCCAGGGGGTCCGGCGGTGCGACCCGCTCGGCCCCGGGGATTCGGGGGTGCGCCCCCTCCCCGCCGTTCCCCTCGTCCCGCTTCCGACGTACGAGGGGCTCCCCTCGGCGGGGAGGGGGCCTGGCGACGCGTCAGGCACGACCGAAGTGCCCCCAGGGAGGGTGTACGCATCACCTGCTGGATCGACCGGCGGGCGGGCGGATGAGCCCCGGCCCGCGCGCCGGTCGGGTACGACCCCCTGGCGGCGCGGGCACGACCGGATGGGTACACGCCGCCAGGGGAGCTTGGGGGCGGGGGCTCCGGTGCGGAGCCCCCGCGGGTGTTGCCGGGTGTTACTTGACCTCGCGGCCGGAGAGCCGCTCGACGCCGCGCAGCAGCGCCGAGTGGTCGAGCGAGCCGTCGCCGTTGGCGCGGGCGGAGGCGACCAGCTGGGCCACCACGGCGCCGACCGGCAGCGCGGCGCCCACGGCGCGGGCGGCGTCGGTGACGATGCCCATGTCCTTGTGGTGCAGGTCGATCCGGAAGCCCGGGGCGAACTCGCGGTCGAGCATGTTCGCCTTCTTGCGGTTGAGCACGGTCGAGCCGGCCAGGCCGCCGCCGAGCACGTCCAGCGCGGCCTGCAGGTCGACGCCCGCGTTCTCCAGGAACACCACGGCCTCGGCGAGCACCTGGATGTTGACGGCGACGATCAGCTGGTTGGCGGCCTTGACGGTCTGGCCGGCGCCGGACGGGCCGACGTGGACGACCGTGGTGCCCAGCACGTCGAACAGCGGCTTGGCCTCGGCGAAGTCCTCGGCGGCGCCGCCGACCATGATCGACAGGACGGCCTCGATGGCGCCGGCCTCGCCGCCGGACACCGGGGCGTCCAGGGTGCGGACGCCCTTCTCCTTGGCGGCCGCCTCGACCTTGATCGAGGTCTGCGGGGTGATCGAGGACATGTCGATCACCAGGGTGCCGGGCCGGACGTTCTCCAGCACGCCGCCCTCGCCCAGGATGACCTGCTCGACGTGCGGGTCGGCCGGGACCATGGTGATGACGACCTCGGCGTCCTTCACCGCGTCCGCGATGCTGGTGGCACCGTGGCCGCCGGCCGCGACCAGGGCGTCGATCTGCGGCTGGGTGAGGTTGAAGCCGGTGACGTGGTGGCCGGCCTTGACCAGGTTGGCGGCCATCGGGCTGCCCATGATGCCGAGGCCGATGAAGGCGATCTTGCGGCTCATCGCGTCGTTCCTTACGTGGTTCGTGGGGTGGGGAGGCTCCGGGCGCTCCGGGCGCTCCGGGTACTCGGGGCGCTCGGGGCGCTCGGTCGACTACTCGGCGGCGCGCAGCTCGCGCGGCAGCCACCCGAAGCTGTCGGCGCTGACGCCGGTGGAGGGGCGGTACTCCAGGCCGATCGGGCCGGTGTAGCCGGCGGCGGTGAGCCGGGCGAACAGGTCCTCGAAGTCGAGGCCGCCGGTGCCGGGCTCGTTGCGGCCCGGGTTGTCGGCGATCTGCACGTGGCCGATGCGGTCGGCGTAGGTGTCGATGACCTGGGCCAGGTCCTCGCCGTTCTTGGCCAGGTGGTACAGGTCGCACAGGAACCGGGCGTTGCCCAGCCCGGTGGCGGCGTTGACCTTGTCGACCACCTCGACCGCAGCAGCGGCCGTGACCAGCGGGTAGTCCGGGGACTCCGCCCCGTTCAGGGCCTCGATCAGCAGGATCGCGCCGATCTCGTGCGCGGCCTTCGCGGCGAGCACGAGGTTCTCCAGCGCGAGCGCGTCCTGCTCGGCCGCCTCGACGCCCTCGACCCGGTTGCCGTACAGCGCATTGAGCGCCTTGGCGCCGAGCGAGCCGGCGAGCTGCGCGGCGACCGGGACGTTGGCCCGGAAGCGCTCCCGCTCGGACGGCACCGAGACGGTGCCGCGGGCGCCCTTGCTCAGGTCGTCCAGGTAGTTGAGACCGGTGAGCCGCACTCCGGCGTCGGTGAACGCCTTGCGGAGCGCGTCCTGGTCGGCCTGCGAGGGGGCGTGCTCCTCGCCGAAGGGCCACCACAGCTCGGCTGCGGTGAAGCCGGCCGCGGCGGCCGCGGCAGGGCGCTCCAGCAGGGGCAGCTCGCCGAACAGGATCGACAGGTTGACCGTGAAGTGGTGCTTGGCAGCGGCCGTCACGTCAATCACCTCTCATCTCTCTTCCGTCATCCGCAACTTCCACGATCCGGAAGAGGGATTCTGTGTGGTGGAAGCATCTCCGGACGGCGAAGCGAGTGTCAAGGGAGTCGCAACATTTTGTTGAAGACATCTCGGCGGGCCGCCACCTCCCCCGTTCCGGCTGTTCGATCACCCAGCCCCTGCCTGCCCGCACCCCCGCTCGCTACAGTGAGCTCGTGCGATTGATGGTGGAGTTCACGACAGAACCGTTCGAACTGGACACGTTCCCGGAGCACGCCGCGGCGGCCCGCAAGGCCGTCGACGAGGCCGGCCTGGCCGTGTCGGTCGGCCCCTTCGGGACCGGCGCCGAGGGCGAGGCCGACCAGGTCCTCGCCGCGGTGACCAGACTGCTCCGGGAGACCCTGGACGCCGGCGCGACCCGGATCTCGGTCCAGGTCAGCGTCCTGGACGAGGAGGTCGGTACGCCGTGACCGAGCACGTGGAGCACCCGCTCGCCGCGGCGATGAAGCCGCTGCTGGACGCGGTCGGCGCGACGCCCGTCCCGCTGGACGAGGCGAAGGCCGAGGACGTCGTCCTGGAGTGGGAGGGCACCCCGGCCCTGGCCGTCCGACTGCCGCACCTGAACAGTGCGCTGGACCGGCTGCTGGCCGAGATGGCCCGCCAGTTCGACGGCCGCCCGCTGGCCGAGCTCGACCGGCTGGAGAAGCAGCGGGTCGTCGCCCTCCTGGAGGAGCGCGGCGCCTTCACCGTCCGCCACGGCGTCGAGACGGTCGCCTCGGCCCTGGGCGTCAGCCGGTTCACGGTGTACAACTACCTGAACCGCCAGGACGGCTCGAAGTCCTCCTGAGAACCGTCCCGGGCGGCACCGTTCCCGCAGGCGGGAGCCCCGACCGGGAGCTTCCGGACGGGCGACCCCGTCGGTACGGCCAGTCTGGATCGGCCCGCGGCGGGGCACACTTGGCGAATCGCACACGAAAGGCCCCGGCATCGCGGGCCGGTTCAAAACGTAACCACCAACCGTTCAACAAAGTGTTGACGGCCGGGTGGGGTCGATCTAGCTTTTCCGGGTGGCACCACTCTTCAGGAGGTCCACTCGTGACCAACCACCCCCACACCCTTGACGCCCTGGCCGCGGCCGACGCCGCGGAGCTGCAGGAGATCCTGCTGGAGGTATGCTCCAGCCCCCGCTGGGCCGCCGTCGTCGCGAAGGCCCGGCCCTGGTCCGACCGCGAGAGCCTGCTCGCCGCCAACGCGGCGGCCATGGCCTCGCTCACGGCCGACGACCTGCGCGACGCGATGGCCGGCCACGCCCGGATCGGCAAGCCCAAGGCGGGCGACGCCACCTCCGAGCGCGAGCAGGCCGGGATCCAGGGCGTGGACCAAGCGGTCCTCGACGAACTGCACCAGGCCAACGCCGCCTACGAAGCGAAGTTCGGCCACGTGTTCCTGATCTGCGCCACCGGCCGCACCGCCGTCGGCATGCTCACCGCCCTGCGCGAGCGCCACCCCAACGACGCCGCCACCGAGGCGGAGATCGTCCGCGAGGAGCTGCGCAAGATCAACGACATCCGCCTCGACCGTCTGATCGGCGGCTCCTGACGTACAGTCAGGGGTGTTCGGCGGGTGCACCGTTCCGGTGCATCTGACGCACGCATCCGGCGCACGCATCTGACGCACCATCAACTCTGCCATCAGTAAGGTCACCTCGCCCATGACTGGCATCTCCACCCACGTGCTCGACACCAGCCTCGGCCGGCCGGCCGAAGGCGTCCCCGTCGAGCTCGCACTGCACACCGAGGGTGGCTGGCAGGTGCTCGGCACCTCCGCCACGGACTCCGACGGCCGGGTCAAGGACCTGCCGGCCGTGGAGGCGGGCTCGGTCGTCCGGCTGCTCTTCGACACCGGCGCGTACTACGCGCTCAAGTCCTCCGAGCCGCCGTTCTTCCCCGAGGTCTCGATCGTCTTCACGGTCGCGCCCGAACAGCACCACTACCACGTGCCGTTGCTGCTCAACCCGTTCGGATACTCGGTCTACCGCGGAAGCTAGTAGACCGACCTGGAAGCTCTAGGAGCCACGTCATGGCCCACGTGCTCGGTCAGAACCAGTACGGCAAGGCGGAGAACCGCATCGTCCGGATCTACCGCGACTCCACCCGGCACGAGATCAAGGACCTGAACGTCTCGGTCTCCCTCCAGGGTGAGTTCGAGGACGTCCACCTCACCGGGTCCAACGCCAACTGCCTCCCCACCGACACCACCAAGAACACCGTCTACGCCTTCGCCAAGGAGTACGGCATCGAGTCGGCCGAGGCCTTCGGCATCGTCCTGGCCCGCCACTTCGTCGACGACACCGAGCGCGGCGTCGTGCACAGCGCCCGGATCCGGATCGAGGAGTACGCCTGGGACCGGATCAAGACGCCGGACAACTCGGCCCGCTTCATCGGCTCGGAGGAGGTCGGCCACTCCTTCGTCCGCAACGGCCAGGAGACCCGCACCACCGAGGTCGTCTACGACGGTGAGACCGTCCAGGTCATCTCCGGCCTGAAGGACCTCATCGTGATGAACTCCACCAACTCGGAGTTCTGGGGCTACATCAAGGACAAGTACACCACCCTGCAGGAGGCGTACGACCGCATCCTCGCCACCCAGGTGACCGCCCGGTGGAAGTACGGCTACAGCGGCCGGGACGGCGAGGCCCAGCCCAACTGGAACCGCTCCTACGCCCACGTCAAGCGCCACCTGCTGGAGGCCTTCGCCGAGACCTACTCCTACTCGCTGCAGCAGACCCTGCACGCGATGGGCACCCGGGTCCTCAACAACCGCGCCGAGGTGGACGAGGTCCGCCTCGAACTGCCCAACAAGCACCACTTCCTGGTCGACCTGGAGCCCTTCGGTCTCAAGAACGACAACGAGGTCTACTACGCCGCGGACCGCATGTACGGCCTGATCGAGGGCACCGTGCACCGCGAGGGCGTCGTACCGGTCATCCCGGTCGCCTGACCTCCCCCGCGACCGTGGACTCCGCCCGGAATCGCCGCACCCTCCGGCCCGCACGGGCCGGTCGAGTCCGGGCGGGCCGGTCCACCCGCAGGACCCGCACCACCTGCGCCACCTGTTTCGCCACCCGCACCATCCGTTTCTCCACCCCCACCCACCGGAGTTCGTGCCTGCCTCGCGGCGGCCGGCCCGGGGCACTGGAGAAGCACCCCGAGGGATCCTTGCTCCGCCGTCCCGTCCTCGGGGGGTCTCCAGCGCCGCGGGCGCGCCGGGAGCCACGGGCACAAGAGGGGCTCGACATGGCACCCAGCAACACCAGCAGTACAGACGGCGGTTCCACCCCTGCAAGACCCCCTGGCCCGGACACGTCCACCAGCCTCCCCGGCAAGGAGTCCGGGCCGGGGATCCACCCCGTGGACGAGTTGCTGCCCCCGGTGAAGCTGGTCTCCACCGGACTCCAGCACGTCGCCGCGATGTACGCGGGAGTCGTCGCACCCCCGCTCATCGTCGGCGCCGGCGTCGGGCTCTCGCCCGCCGAACTCGCCCTCCTCATCTCGGCCAGCCTGTTCACCGCCGGACTGGCCACCCTCTTCCAGACCCTCGGCGTCTGGAAGATCGGCGCGCGACTGCCGTTCGTGAACGGCGTCTCCTTCGCGGGGGTCGCGCCCATGATCGCCATCGCCAAGGAGCACGGACCGAAGGACGCCCTCCCGGTGATCTTCGGAGCGGTGATCGTCGCGGGGCTCCTGTGCTTCCTCGCGGCGCCGTACTTCTGCAAGCTCATCCGGTTCTTCCCCCCGGTCGTCCAGGGCACCGTGATCACCCTCATCGGGGTGTCCCTGCTACCGGTGGCGGTCAACTGGGCGCGCGGCGGCTCGCCGAGCGCCCCCGGGTACGGCTCCATGCGGGCCATCGGCCTCGCCGCGATCACCCTCGTCGCGGTGGTGCTCTGCAACCGGCTGCTGCGCGGCTTCTGGCAGCAGCT
The DNA here is from genome assembly GCF_003635085.1 of Streptomyces sp. 1114.5. Classification (NCBI taxonomy): domain Bacteria; kingdom Bacillati; phylum Actinomycetota; class Actinomycetes; order Kitasatosporales; family Streptomycetaceae; genus Streptomyces; species Streptomyces sp. 1114.5. The sequence continues at coordinate 1,143,361 of NZ_RBXE01000002.1, read as the reverse complement.
GTCCCTGCTCGTCGGCCTGGCGCTCGGCACCCTGATCGCCCTCCCTCTGGGGCTGGCCGACTTCGGCGCGGTCCGGGACGCGAAGGTCTTCGCGCTCCCCTCCCCGTTCCACTTCGGCGCGCCGATGTTCGACGCGGCCGCGATCGTCTCGCTCTGCATCGTCATGGTGGTCTCGATGACCGAGTCCACCGCCGACATGCTCGCGCTCGGCAAGATCGTCGACCGCGAGGCCGACGAGCCCACCCTCGCCGCCGGCCTGCGCGCCGACGGCCTGGCCACCGCGATCAGCCCGGTCTTCAACGGCTTCGCCGCCAGCGCCTTCGCCCAGAACATCGGGCTGGTGGCGCTGACGAAGATCCGCAGCCGGTTCGTGGTCGCGGCCGGCGGAGGCATCCTGGTCCTGCTGGGGCTGTTCCCCGTGCTGGGCTCGGTCGTCTCCCTGGTGCCGCAACCCGTCCTCGGCGGCGCCGGGATCGTGCTCTTCGGCACGGTCGCGGCGAGCGGCATCCGCACCCTCGCGGAGGCCGGCATGGAGTCCAGCTCCCACACCATCCTGGTGTCGGTCTCGCTCGGCGTCGGCATCATCCCGATCGCCGCGCCGACCTTCTACGACCCCTTCCCGGAGGCCGTCCGGACCCTGATGCACTCGGGGATCTCGGCCGGCTGCGTGATGGCCGTCCTGCTCAACCTGCTCTTCCACCACGTCGGAACCACCCGCCGGTCCAGATCCGGCCAGGGCTCCGGCGCGACGGTGCCGACGGCGACACCGTCCTGACCGGTCCGGAGGGGCGCGCCGCCCGCACACCGCCCGACGCGCGCCCCTCCCGGCCCTCCCCCATAGGAGTGACACCATGGCAGTCCAGCCCCCGCCCGCAGACCAGCGGATCGTGATCGAGAACGTCGCGATCGCCACCGTCGACGCCGACGACACCGAGTACGCCCGCGGCCACGTCGTCATCCTCGGCAACACGATCGAATCGGTCGGCGACGGCCCCGCCCCGGCCTGGCTGGACAACGTGGTGCGCCGGATCAACGGCGAGGGCCACCTGATCACCCCCGGACTGGTCAACACCCACCACCACTTCTACCAGTGGATCACCCGCGGCCTCGCCCAGGACAACATCCTGTTCGACTGGCTCGTCGCCCTCTACCCGACCTGGGCCCGGATCGACGAGAGGCTCGTCCACGCCGCCAGCCAGGGCTCCGCCGCCGCCCTCCTCAAGTCCGGCTGCACCACCGCCTCGGACCACCACTACGTCTTCCCCAAGGACGGCGGCGACGTCCTCGGCGCCTCCATCGAGGCCGTCCAGGAGCTCGGCCTGCGCTTCACCGCGCTGCGCGGCTCGATGGACCGCAGCAAGAAGGACGGCGGCCTGCCCCCGGACCACGCGGTCGAGGAGCTGGACGACATCCTGGCCGCCTCCGAGGCCGCCGTGGACACGTACCACGACTCCTCCTTCGGCTCGATGCTGCACGTCGCCATCGCGCCCTGCTCGCCGTTCTCCGTCTCCACCGACCTGCTCCGCCAGTCCGCCGAACTCGCCCGCCGCAAGGGCGTACGGCTGCACACCCACGGCTCGGAGACGGCCGAGGAGGAGCAGTTCTGCAAGGAGCTGTTCGGCATGGGCCCGACCGACTACTTCGAGTCGGTGGGCTGGCTCGGCGAGGACGTCTGGATGGCGCACTGCGTCCACATGAACGACTCCGACATCGCCAAGTTCGCCGAGACCGGCACCGGCGTCGCCCACTGCCCGTCCTCCAACGCCCGCCTGGCCGCCGGCATCGCCCGGGTGCCCGACATGCTCCGGGCCGGCGTCCCGGTCGGCCTCGGCGTGGACGGCACCGCTTCCAACGAGTCCGGCGAACTCGGCACCGAGCTGCGCAACGCCCTGCTGATCAACAGGCTGCACGGCTCCCCCACCGCCCTGACCGGGCGCCAGGCGCTGCGCCTGGGCACCATGGGCGGCGCCCGGGTGCTCGGCCGGCAGAACGAGATCGGTTCGATCGAGGTCGGCAAGCTCGCCGACCTGGCGCTGTGGAAGATCGACGGGGTCCTGCACTCCTCGATCGCCGACCCGGTCGCCGCGCTCACCTTCGGCGCGCTGCCGCCGCTGTCGGTGCTGTTCGTCAACGGCAACGCGGTGGTCGAGAAGGGTCAGCTCACCACGGTCAACGAGGACCGGATCGCGCGCGACTGCGCCCGCGCCGCCCGCGAACTGGCGGCCCGACCGGTCTGACGACCCCTCTGGACTCCGGGAGCGCCCAGGGACGGTGCGCACCCGGACTCCGCGGGCCCGGAAGGGCTCACGGACTGCGGCCCCGAACCCACGGCGAGGGTTCGGGGCCGCAGCGCGTTCCGGGTCGGCGGGTGACGGATGACAGGTGACAGATAACAGACAACAGCGAACGGATAACAGATGATGAAAGTTGTCATCTGTCATCTGTTCGCTGTCGGTTGTCGGTTGTCGGCCGTCGGTTGTCGGCCGTCGGCCGTCAGCTGTTGACCACCGTCAGGCCGTCCGCCCGAGCGTCGCCAGGTAGGCGCGCCAGCCGCCGTGGTGGGTGATCTCGCGGTGCACCCCGCGCTCGGCCTCGCCCCGGGCGAGCAGCATGGAGAAGCACGCGGAGCCGTCCTCCAGCGTGATCACGCCCAGCTCCAGCTCGCGCGGCTCGCCGGGCAGGACGTCGTCCCGCAACCGCTCCAGGCTGATGTCGTACAGCTCGCCCTCGATGGCGGTGTCGACGGTCGGGTCGGGCAGCAGCCCGGGGCAGACATCCGTCCCGCCGCTGTGGTCGATGGAGAAGAAGCGGTAGCCGGGGGCGGTCCTGGCGGGGCCGATCAGTGCGTCGGCGACCTTGGCGTGGAAGGGACCGCCGACCATCGCCTGGCCGTTGAAGAAGATGCGGGGCACGGGGTGAACTCCTCGGGGGGGAAAAGACCGTTCCGCACGGCGACGAGAGGACAGGTGGATTCGTCGCCGTACGGAACGGAGTAACGGACCGCCGGAGTGCTACGGCCTGGCAGGCGGCAGCGGTGGCGCCGGCGGATAGATTGGGCTCAGCCCAGCAGGGGAAGCGCGGGGAGGGTCAGGAAGTCCGCGAACTCCTCGGCCAGGGCGACCTGTTCGAAGAGGCGGGCGGCCTCGCGCCAGCGGCCGGCGCGGTAGGTCTCCTCGCCCAGCTCGGTGAGGAGGTCGGCCAGCTCCGCGGCGACCAGGGTGCGGACCAGCTCGGCGGTGGCCTTCTCGCCGGTGTCGGACAGCACGACCCCGTTGTGGATCCACTGCCAGATCTGCGAGCGGGAGATCTCGGCGGTGGCGGCGTCCTCCATCATGTTGAAGATGGCGACCGCACCGAGCCCGCGCAGCCAGGCCTCGATGTAGCGCAGGCCGACCTGGACGGCGTTGTGCAGCCCCGCGCGCGTGCAGGTGCCGCCGGCGCCGGCGATGTCGAGCAGTTGGGCGGCGGTGACCGGCTCGGTCGGGCCGGGGTTGTCCTTCTGGTGGGGCCGCTCGCCGAGGACGGCGTCGAAGGAGGCCCGGGCGACCGGCACCAGGTCCGGGTGGGCGACCCAGGAGCCGTCGAAGCCGTTGCCGGCCTCGCGGTCCTTGTCGGCCTTGACCTTCTCCAGCGCGGCCGCGTTGACCTCGGGGTCCTTGCGGCTGGGGATGAACGCGGCCATCCCGCCGATGGCGTGGGCGCCGCGCTTGTGGCAGGTCTGCACCAGCAGGCGGGTGTAGGCGGCCATGAACGGCGAGGCCATGGTCACGCTGTTGCGGTCCGGCAGGATGTAGTGCTCGCCGGCGTCGCGGAAGTTCTTGACGATCGAGAACAGGTAGTCCCAGCGTCCGGCGTTGAGGCCGGCCGCGTGGTCGCGCAGCTCGTGGAGGATCTCGTCCATCTCGAAGGCGGCGGTGATGGTCTCGATCAGGACGGTGGCGCGGATGGTGCCGTACGGGATGCCGAGTGCGGCCTGGGCGTGGGTGAACACGTCGTTCCAGAGCCGGGCCTCCAGGTGGCTCTCGGTCTTCGGCAGGTAGAAGTACGGCCCGGAGTTGGGGTCCTCGGCACCCCTGGCGAGCAGCCGGGCGGCGTTGTGGAAGAAGTAGAGGCCGAAGTCGAGGAAGGCGCCGGCCACCGGGTTGCCGTCGACCAGCAGGTGGCTCTCGTCCAGGTGCCAGCCGCGCGGGCGGACCACGACGGTGGCGAGTTCGGCGGCGGGCTTGAGGGTGTACGCCTTGCCGGCGGCGGTGGTGAAGTCGATCCGGCCCTCGAAGGCGTCGATCAGGTTGATCTGGCCGCTGACCACGTTCTCCCAGGTCGGGGAGGTGGCGTCCTCGAAGTCGGCGAGCCAGACCTTCGCCCCGGAGTTGAGGGCGTTGATGACCATCTTGCGGTCGGTGGGGCCGGTGATCTCGACCCGGCGGTCCTGGAGGGCGCGGGGGGCTTCGGCGACCTTCCAGTCCCCGGCGCGGACGTCCGCGGTCTCGGGGAGGAAGTCCAGCGTGCCGGTCGCCGCGATCTCGGCACGGCGGGCCTTCCTCCGGGCCAGGAGCTCCTGCCGACGGCCTTCGAAGGCGCGATGGAGGCCGACGACGAAGGCGATCGCCTCCGGAGTGAGCACCTCCTCCGCCCGGTGGACGCGAGGACCGGCGACAGTGACGACCGGAGCGGCGGTGGAGGCGGTTGGGGGTACCCCCGGCCGGAGGCTGGGGGAGGGTCCCTGATCGGTAGCCATGGGCAGGACACTCCTAAGCGGTTGAGCCTGGCGGAGGGAGCTCCGGTGGGAACTTCCTCGGGAACTTCCTCGATCGTTACCCGCCTGTCGGCGAGTTCGATTCTGTAAAGTGGAGACTAGTTTCCGCGATACAGAATTTCAACGGTTTGTTGAAGAGGTCGCCGGGACTCTACTCCTCCCCGACAGCGAAGGGAACGCCGGTGGTTGCGACCCCCGACACAGCATCGACGACAGGCGCCGACCGCGCGAGCGGCGGCGTGCAGTCCGTCGAGCGCGCCTTCCAACTCCTGGAGGCGCTGGCCGATTCCGGCGGCGTGGCCACCCTCAGCGAACTCTCCGGCAGTTCCGGCCTCCCCATGCCGACCATCCACCGCCTGGTTCGTACCCTCGTCCAGCAGGGCTATGTCCGCCAGGACACCGCACGCCGCTACACCCTCGGCCCCCGGCTGATCCGTCTCGGCGAGACCGCCGGCCGGCTGCTCGGCAGCTGGGCCCGCCCCTACCTGGCCGAACTCATGGAGGCCACCGGCGAGACCGCCAACCTGGCGGTCCTGGAGGGCGGCGAGGTGGTGTACGTCGGGCAGGTTCAGTCGCGGCGCTCGATGCGGATGTTCACCGAGGTCGGACGGCGGGTCCAGCCGCACTGCACCGGCGTCGGCAAGGCCCTGCTCGCCCAGCTCCCCGCGGAAGAGGCCCGCGCGATCCTCGGCCCCAACCCGCTCCCCGCGCACACCGAGTACACGGTCACCGACCCGCAGGAGCTGCTGGACCAGCTCGCCGAGGCGCGCGAGCGCGGCTACGTGGTCGACGACCAGGAGCAGGAGATCGGCGTCCGCTGCATCGCGCTGGCCGTCCCGGGCGCGCCGACGCCCACCGCACTCTCGGTCTCCGGACCGGAGGCCCGCATCCGGGCCCTGGAGGAGCAGGCCGGGGCCGCCTCGCTGGTACCGGTGATGCACCAGATCGCCGCCCGGCTGGGGCAGGTCCTCGCCCCCTGACGCTCCGTCGACCTGCCGCGTCGTCGGGCGGTGCCGGGACTCGCCCGGCGTCCTCCGTTCGAGCGGACGGCGGGCGGGTTGCACCCCGGCCGCGACGGCGGCTCCGCCACCCTGGTGCGGACGCGGCCCGCAACGGCGCGGGCCGCCGGAACGCGAGGGCAGGGTGGACGGCATGGAGCACCGGGGAGTGCACGGCACCGCCGGGATCGGCGCGGGGGGCGGTACGGGAAACGGGAGCGGTTCGGGGGCCGGGAGGTTCGGCGGCGCCGGGTGGGTCGCGGTGGTGGCCGCGGGCTGTGCGGTGGCGGTGCTGGCCACCGGCCCGTCCTGGGCGCTGCGGCGGCCCGAGCCGCGGCCGGCCGTGGAGGTCGTCGCACCGGGCGCACCCCAGGCCTCCACCCTGCCGGCACCGGCCGAGACGTCCACGCCGCCCGCGGTGGCCGGGGCGTCCACCCTGCCCGTCGTGGTCGCCGCGCCGTCCCGCTCCGACCTGGAAGTGGTCCGGCTGGACCCGGACCCGGCGCCGCCCGGCGGCTCCACCACCGTCCACGCCTTCGTCGCCAACCGGGGCCCGGACACCACCGCCTCCCCGTTCACGGTCGTGGTCACCCTGCCGAAGGGCGTCTCCGCCGAGGGCCCGTACTTCCCCCAGGACTGCCAGGTCGTGGCGCGCGGCCGGCAGGTGCGCTGCGCGTTCGGGGCCGGGCTGCCGCCGCTGGAGAGCGCGACCGCCCTCGTCCCGCTCCGGCTCTCCCCCGACCTGCAGCTCGGCCCCCTCCCCGGCGGCTCGGTCGCGGTGCACAGCGCGGACGACCGGGACGAGAGCAACAACCGGCAGCCGTTCGACGTCAGGGTCGTCGAGCCGACTGCCGGTTCCTGAGAGCGGCTGGGCCCCGGGCCACGAGGGCCCGGGGGCTTGCCGGACCGCGTTCGGTCAGCGGTAGACGCGGACGTAGTCGGCGGCCATGGTGATCGGGGCGGTCCCCTGCGGAGCCGGGTGGTACTGCCCCGCGCACACCGAGAGGTTGAGGATCAGGTACGCCGACCAGGTGGCGCCGACGCCCTTGCCGTCCGAGAAGACCTTGACGCCGTTGACGTACCAGTCCACCGAGGTGGCGCCGTAGTAGGTACCGATGGTCACCCACTGGTCCTTCGCGATGGCGCTCGCGTCGGTGTAGTACTTCGGGTTGCCGGGGTTGACGTGGTTGGTCAGCTCCAGCAGGTTCGGGTTGTCGGGGTGGTACTCGAAGGAGTCGATCTCCCCGTTGCCGTTCTTCCAGGTCCACAGGGCCGGCCAGGCGCCGCTGCCGGCGGGCAGCTTGACCCGGGTCTCGGCGTAGTCGCCGGTCTTGACCTGGAAGCCCTCGCTGGAGCCCTCGGTGGTCAGGAATCCGGTGTTCCAGGACTGCTTGCCGTTCTCCAGGGCCGGGCCGCCGGAGGTGGCGGTGAAGGTGGCGACCCCGTTGGCGACGCTGACGTTGTTCTTGTTCAGCCAGTCCAGCTTGTTGTCGTCCGGGTTGTGGTTGCCGTACTTGTACGCGGTGCTCTTGTCGCCGACCCAGCGCTGGCCCCAGCTGATCGGGCTGGTGAACTCGTCGGACCAGGTCAGCGACTTGCCGGCGACCGGGGAGGACGGCGCCGGGGTGGTCGGGGCAGCCGTGGCGCTCGGGGTCGGCGTCGCGCTCGGGGTCGGCGTCGCGCTCGGGGTCGACGTGGCGCTGGGGGTGGCGGTCGGCGTGCTGGTCGGCGTGGCCGTCGGGGACGGGGTCGGCGTGGCCGTCCCGGAGGCCGAGACCACCAGCTGCTGCGCCGGCAGGTTGTGCCAGGCGCCGCCGAGGTCCTGCCAGAAGCCGAACTGGCTGTACGTCCCGGCGGGCAGGGTGCGCGCACCGCTGGTGAAGTTCACCCCGCTCGGGCAGATCTGCACGTTGGAGGCGTTGCCGGGGAAGTCCAGGTTGGTGCCGCGCGCGTCGCGCACACCCACGCCCACGGTCTTCGCGGTGAAGCACGCCGAGGAGTGCAGACCGAGCGAGGCGGTGGTGGCCTGGCCCGCGACCATGGTGGCGGGGCCGAGGCGGTCCTGGGTGACGGTCGGCGCGGTGGCCGCCTGGGCGCCGGTGACGGACGGCAGTCCGAACAGGCCGGAGCCACCGATGGCGAGCGCGCCGGTCGCGGCGAGGGCGGCGTTGCGGCCGCGGTGGGAGGGGCGGGCGTGGCGCGGCGCACGACGCCGGGCAGCGGCAGGCTGGGGCATGGGGTGACCTCTGCGACGCCTGCGAGGTTAGCTGTCGGGTTCGGGCTGCAGTTGGCCCGGCCGTCTGTGGAGCGGCTTCACCCCTAGCCACGGCCGTACGAGGAACGCACGGACCGGGCGCCGACCTTGGTTCCCCCGCTCCTGTCCGCTCCGGTGCTCGGTGACCCGCCGGCGGGTGGACAGGACTCGGCGTCCCGGCGGCGGGGTCCGCGTGGGCGGACGACCGTTGCAGGCTAGGCAGGCCGTACGTGAACGGACAACTCCCTCGGGCCGGTTGTCGTGCAGCTCACAGTGGTGTCGATCAACGACACTGTGTGGCGGGCGAGTTGATCAAGTCCCGCGGCCGGGGCGCGGCGCCGGTGGTCTCGTCGAGGCCGCCGGGGGTGTCGGCCGGACGCGGCGGTGGCGGACCGTACCGTGGCAAAGATCTGACCGAGTGCACCCGGTCGGATAAATTGGAGGCCGGAGATCTTCCGCAGTGCACAAGAGCACCGAACCCGGAAACGAGGAGCCGCCCCACCATGACCGCGTCCCTGCCCGCCTTCGCCGGCCGCACCTACCTCTTCCGGGCCGACAACGGCGCGGCCTTCCGCAACACCTACTCGGCCGACGGCACCCGGCTGCGCTGGGAGGGCCTCGGCGAGTCCGCGGGCCAGTGGGAGGACGTACGGCTGCACGTCGCCGAGGTCGCGCCGAAGGTCTACTTCGTCAGCTGGACGGAGCAGAGCGGGATCACCGTCAGCCATGTGATGGACCTCGACAAGCTGACGGTGCGCGCCTTCTGGACCTTCGAGGGCGAGGGCGGCCGGGTCGGCGAGCTGCACGCCGGGACGCTGGAGCAGGTGGCCTGAGCCTGAAACGGCCCGAGGACGCTCAGACGGTCTGGTTCGGCACCTTGAGGTGCTGGGAGAGCCACTCCAGCGAGGACGGCAGCAGCGCGCTCCACGTCTCGAAGTTGTGGCCGCCGTTCTCCAGCATGCTGTACGAGACCTTCATCGGGCTCTGCACCGCGTCGACGAAGGCCTCGGTCTCCTGGCGGTAGCTGCCGTCGCCCTTCTTCGTGCCGGCCAGCAGCACGGACACCTTCGGCTGCGGCAGGTTCTTCAGCCGCCACATCAGGTTGGCCTCGTCGCGGCGCTGCTTGCTGCCGCCGAACAGGTCGCCGGTGGTCGGGTCGTCGGCGGCGTCGTAGTAGGCGGAGAGGGCGACGGCGGTCGGGAAGACGTCCGGGTGGCGCATGGCCAGCTTGAGCGCGCAGTAGCCGCCCGTCGAGTTGCCCATGAAGGCCCAGGCCTGCGGATCGGACGAGACCCGGAAGCTGGCCTGGATCGCCGAGGGCACGTCCTTGGTGAAGTACGTGTCCGACTGCGGGCCGTTGGGGATGTCCTCGCACTCGGTGTCCTGCGGCAGGGCGGGCGAGGGACGCACCAGGACCATGACGGTCGGCTGCATCCGGCCCTCCTGCAGCAGCTTGAGCGCCGCGCCGGGGTAGTTGAAGCGGGTGATCAGGTTCTCGGCGATTCCTGGGAATCCGGTGCTCACGATCACGGCCGGGAACTGCTTCTGTGCGTACTCCGGCTGGAAGTACTGCGGGGGCAGGTAGACGTAGCCCTCGATGGACAGCCGGCTGACCGCGCCGTCGATCCGGACCTTGCGGATCTCACCGGACTGGCCCGGCTCGCGGCCCATCGCGCCGCCACCCTTGACCGAGGCGTGGCCGATCGTCTCCACCAGCAGGCGGCCGGAGGCGTCCGCCTTGTTGTGGATCACCACCGGGCCGGTGTCACCGGTGCCCAGCAGGTCGCCCCAACTGCTGTAGAAGGCGAAGTAGTTGTTCGCGACGAGGCCGAGCGCGGCGAGCACCGCCAGCTGGGTGGCGAGCAGCGCACCGATCCGGCCGAGCACCGCCTGCCAGCTCTTCCGGGCGAGTCTCGGCCACAGCCAGACCGTGCCGACCGTCATCACGACGGCGATCAATACGGTCAGCGCCAACACCTTGTGGCTCGTCAGACCCATGTCCTGCTTGCTCCCACGCCTCGAACTCCAGTCCCCACCGCTGGGACATCCGAGGAGGTCACCCCGGTTCCCCCGCCGGGGCGCGAGGACCAACCCTAGCGCCAGCCGGGAGGAACCCCGCGCCCCATCCATCCGTCCGCCCGGCCGGGCTCAGTCAGGCCAGCCGCTCCCAGAGCCGCAGCCCCGCCGTGAGCTCGCGCATGCAGCGCGCGCCGAGCTCCTGCGGGGAGCCGGAGCCGGCGGCGGGGGCGTCGGAGAAGGCCCACTGCTCCAGGGCGACCCGGATCGCGGCGGTGGCGGCCGCGGCGGCCAGCCGGATCTCCAGCGGGTCGGTCCCCTCGGGACAGCGCTCGGCGAGGACGGCGCGCAGCCGCACCTCCGAGTCGGCATGGACGCGCTGCCAGGCGCCTTCCAGGCGCGGGTCGCGCAGCAGGCTGCGGGTCCACAGCATCATCTCGGCGCCCGCCTCGTCGGCCGGCGTCAGCGAGGCGGCCGCGGCGCTCTCCAGCGCCTCGCGCAGCGGCAGGTCGGCCGAGCCCTCGGCGAGCCGGTCGACCCACTGGCGCCCGCCCGCCGCGAGCAGCGGCGCGACGGCGTCCTCCTTGACGGAGAAGTACCGGTAGAAGGTGCGCAGCGAGATGCCCGCGGCCAGGGCGATCTCCTCGGCGGTGGTCGCCTCCGCGCCCTGCTCGGCGAAGAGCGCGGCGGCGGTACGGGCGATCTCCAGCCGGGTGGCGTCACGGCGGCGCTGGTTCAGGGTCGGGCGTCCGGTCACGGGAGTCAGCCTACGCGCACGGGTGCCACAGTGGCGCTTCGTGCCCGTGTGGCACACAACGACTTGTTGGCACACCGTGCCACTTGGGCGTACCGTGCCTCGTGAGGTCGAGAGGCCACGAACGAACGGAGTACCACCATGGAGCGCTTCAGCGGACGGAACGTCCTGATCACCGGCGGCGGCTCGGGCATCGGCCAGGCAACCGTGCACCGGATCCTCGCCGAGGGCGGAAAGGTCGTCGCCGTCGACGTCAACGAGGACGGCCTGAAGAGGACCCTGGACCGCGCGACCGCCGACGGCACCGCGGACCGCCTGACCCTCCAGGTCCTGGACATCGCCGACGAGGCCGCCGTCGTCGCGGGCGTGGCCGAGGCAGTTGCCGGGCTCGGCGGCCTGGACGTCCTGGTCAACGCAGCCGGCATCCTCCGTTCCTCGCACACCCACGAGACCACCCTGGAGTTCTGGAACAAGCTCCTCGCGGTGAACCTGACCGGCACCTTCCTGATGACCCGCGAGGCGCTCCCCGCGCTGCTCGCCGGCGGCAAGGGCGTGGTCGTCAACTTCAGCTCCACCTCCGCGAGCTTCGCCCACCCCTACATGGCCGCGTACGCCGCGACCAAGGGCGGCATCCAGTCCTTCACCCACGCCATCGCCTCGGAGTACTCGAAGCAGGGCCTGCGCGCGGTCTGCGTCGCGCCGGGCAGCATCGACAGCGGCATGACCAACAACCCCGGCCTGCCCGCCGACGCCGACTTCAGCCTGCTCGCCAAGCTCTCCCCCGCCCTCGGCCAGGGCTTCGCGGGCCCCGAGACCGTCGCCGGCGTGATCGCCATGCTCGCCTCCGACGACGGCGCCTTCGTCACCGGCACCGAGCTCCGCATCGACGGCGGCACCCACATGTGACCCGCCTGCCCTCCCCGTGAGGCCCCGCCCTCGTTCTCGGCCAGCGCACGGTCGGCCGTCAGGTGTCAGCCGTCCCCGGGCGGGCGTGGCGGCCGCTCGGGACCGCTCCGGACCGGGCGGCGCGCCGGGCGGCGAGGGCGTTGCCCACCGCGGCCACGGCGGATCCGACCAGCAGGAAGCCCGCCGCCGTCAGGACGCAGGCACCGGCCACCCGGCGGTAGCCGCCGTGCAGGTTCGGGTCGAGGAACGGGTACGGGTACCAGTCGGCGGCCCGGCCGCGCAGCAGTGCGTACGTCAGGTAGAGCAGCGGGAACGCCAGCCAGCCGAGCACCGTGACCGGGCGGAGGCGCCGGGCGGGCGGGTCGAGCAGCCAGTCGGCGAGCACGAGGAGCGGCAGCACCCGGTTCACCACGTCGTCCACCCACGGGACCACCAGTTGCTCCGGGTACGCCGCCAGCGCCGTCCCGTAGACGAGCCCGGTGATCGCCACGTAGAGCACCACGGCCCCGCGCACCGTATCCGGCACCGGGCGGCGGCCGGTCAGGCCCGCCAAGCCGCCGTAGCCCAGGACGGCGACGGCGGCGATGGCGGCGAGGTTGGTGAAGTAGCTGAAGAAGTTCACCACCCCGGTGGGGTCGTTCGCCGCGCGGTAGCCGGAGAAGCAGAGGGCGACGGCGACGAAGGCCGCGACGGCGAGCCGGGCGGGTGCGAGCCACGAGGCGGTCCAGGCGGTCGGTGGTGCGGGCATCGTCGGGTCCGCCTCTCTGGGGATGCTCCTCATCCGGTGGGAGGGCTACTCGGATTCAAACCCGGGCTGGAGGAGTCGGCCACAGGAGTGCGGCGGCTGGCTTGGTACGGGGGCGGGCTCGGCGTGGCAGCGGGCTCGGTACGGGGGCGGGCTCGGTGCGGTCAGGGCGTGCGCCAGTCGGCGGCGAACGCGGCGGCCGGGTTGGTGGTGAGGAGCAGTTCGGGCAGTTGGGGGCCGAAGGTGCGGGCCAGGCGCGGGGCCAGGTCGGTGAGCAGTCGGGTCGGGCCGCCGGCCCGCCGGGCGGTCCGGGTGGTGGTGTCGGCGCCGAGCAGCAGTTGGGTGGCGTGGCCCGCCTCGACCAGGTCGGCGATCACGTCGAAGGCCTGGAGGTCGGCGGGGTGGCCGGCCCGGGAGGGGCTGTCCAGGGCGAGGTGGACGCCCTCGGCCGCAAGACTGCGGTACACGGCGCGGTCGGGGAAGCGGGTGAGGTGGCCCAGGACGATCCGGTCCGGTCGGACGCCGTGGCGGGTGACCAGGCGGAAGAGGACTTCGTGCGGATCGCCGTCGGGTTCGAGGTGGACGGCGATCGGGGAGCCCGTGGCGTGGTGCGCTTCGGCGGCCGCGGCCATCGTCCGGCGGGTGTGCTCGGTGGTGGGGCCCGGGTCGTCGGCGACCTTGATCAGCCCGGCGCGGGTTCCCTCGGCTGCGCCCGGCAGACCGGCGGTGAGTTCGGTGACGAAGCGTTCGGCGAGCCCGTCGGAGGCGGATTCGGCGCCCGACCCGTAGTGCACCGCCTGGTGCGCGCCGGTCGCGGCAACGATCCGGACGCCGGTCGTGCGGGAGAGCGCGGCGAGGGAGTCCGCGCCCCGGCCCATGCCGTACGGGGTCCACTGGACGAACGAACGGCCGCCGGCGGCGGCGTAGGCGCGCAGGACGTCCTCGGCGGCGGCCGGGTCGTCCAGCTCCTGGCCGGGCAGCAGCGGGCTGCGGATGAAGAGGTGGTCGTGGGAGTCGGTGACACCGAGGTCGGCGGGGTCGAGGTCGCCGAGGACGGTGCGGACGGTGCGGGTCACGCCTGCTCCTCGGCGGTTTCCCGAGCGGCAGGCGCTTCGGATGCCTCGGCGAAGGTCGCGGCCGCGACGCGCAGGCCGGCCAGGGTCTTGGGGACGCCGACGTAGGGGGCGAGGTGGACGAGGACCTCGGTGATCTCCTCCTTCGTCATGCCGATCCGCAGGCTGTTGCGGACGTGGTCGGCGAGCTGGGGCTCCACGCCGCCGAGGGCGGCGAGGGCGGCCAGGTTGGCGACCTGGCGGTCGCGCAGGGCGAGGCCGGGGCGCTGGTAGGTGCCGCCGAAGAGGCTGGTGACGATCCAGTCGGGGAAGCCGGGGGCGAGGGCGTCCAGGCCGCCGAGGGTGGTGGCGGCGACCGGGCCGGCGAGGTCGGCGAGCAGGGCGTAGCCGGCTTCGCGGTCGAGCGTGGCCGGGGCGAGGTCGGCGGGCACCAGCTGGGCGGGGATCGGCTGGGCGGGGATCGGCTGGGCGGGCGCGGGCGCGGCCGGAGCCGTCGGGGCCGCAGTCATCGGGGTTGCGGTGGTCGGAGTCGCAGTCATCGGGATGGAGAAGCCTTTCACCAGTGGCGGCCGGACGGCAGCCGGTCGAGTTCGGGCCGGGACAGGTGCAGCACCTGGTAGCGGGCGCCGGGCACGTCCTCGGGGGCCGGACCGTGCCAGAGGGCGAAGCGGAGCAGTTCCCAGCGGCTCGGGTCCACGGCGACGGCTGCGGTGTGCAGGGCCGGGTGCGCGGGGAGTTCGGCCAGCGCCCGCTCGACGGCCTCGGCCGGGTCGGTGGATTCCGGGAGCCGTACGGTCTCGCGGGTGGCGGTGGTCGGGGTCGGGGCTTCCGCCCCGCCCGCGCTGCCCGCGCCGCTCGTCAGTCCCGTGCCGAGCCAGTGGTGGACGACGGGACGGCCGAAGTCGGCGCTCAGACCGCGGAAGCCCGAGCCCCAGAGGAAGCTGTTCATGCCCTCGGCGGTGCGCCAGAGGTAGAACGGCGCGTACTGGTTGACCGGCGAGCCCTCCAGGCCGCGCTCACGGAGCAGGTACGCCTTGAGGCCGAGGCCGGGGTGAGCATCCAGTAGATGGCACTTGTCGGCGACGCGTTTGCGGATGGTGCCCATGTCGTAGTCGGCGGGGAGGGTGATCTCGTACTGCATGGCGTGCACGACGGGGCTCCTCGGGTCGGGTGGGGTGGCTGCGGGGCTGGTGGTGGGGCCGGTGGTGCGGATCAGGCCATGCGGTGCGCGGCGAGCAGGCCGAGGGCGCCGCGGACGGCACGGTCGAACGGCTCGGTGCTGTCCGCGGCCCGAGCCAGGACGTAGCCGCCCTGGACGACGGCGACCACGGCCGCGGCGGTGTCGGCCGGGTCGAGGCCGGGGGCGAACTCACCGTCGGCCTGCCCCTCGGCGACCAGGCCGGCGATCCGGCCGCGCAGCCAGTCGAAGGTCTCCTCGACGGGAGCGCGCAGCTGCGGGTCGACGACCACGTCCGGGTCCTGGGCCATCCGTCCGATCCGGCAGCCGCGCAGGACGTCGCGATCGCGCTGCAGGTACGCGGCGATGCGGTCGTAGGCGGTACCGGGGGCCGCGAGGTCGGCCTCGGCGATGCCCCGCATCTCCTCGGCGCTGCGGCGCAGGGCGGCGGCGGCGAGGTCGGGCTTGCCGGTGAAGTGGTGGTACATGCTGCCCTGGCCGACGCCGGAGCGCTGCTGGATGGCCTTGGGGCTGGTGCCGACGTAGCCGCGCTCCCAGAGCAGGGCCTGGGTGCTCTCGATGAGGCGGTCCTGAGTGCTCATGCGGATCACTGTACATACCAGTAGGTACAGAGGGCTAGTGGTTTTCCGCATTCCGGGCCGGACGATTGAGGGCCGTGCGCCGCCCCCCGGCGGCCACGGCCCCTCGACGGTTCGTCATCCCCCGCGCCACCGAGCGCCATTCCCGCGCGATCGGTGGCGCGCGTCACGTCACGGACGGTTGCCGGCGTCACGCGGCGTAGGGGGGTGCGCGCCGCACAGGGGGTGCACGGCGCAATGCGCGGGCGGGCGGCGCTCGGGCGAGCGGACCGGCGGGAGAACGGCGATGACGCTCAGCAGGACGGGCCGCGCCGGGGAGAGGTGGGCACCGGTCAGTTGCGGGCAAGGCCTTGATCCGCCGGCGCCGGCTGGCAGGATGTCCGGCATGAGCTACCTCGCCGCGGATGACCGCTATGCCTCGATGACCTACCGGAAGGCCGGCCGCAGTGGCGTCCAGCTGCCCGCCGTCTCGCTCGGGCTCTGGCACAACTTCGGTGACGCCCAGCCGCTGGAGGTGCAGCGGGCGGTGCTGCGCCGGGCCTTCGACCGGGGCGTCACCCACTTCGACCTGGCGAACAACTACGGTCCGCCGTACGGCAGTGCCGAGCGCAACTTCGGCTACCTGTTCGCCCAGGACTTCCGGCCGTACCGGGACGAGCTGTTCATCGCGACCAAGGCCGGCTGGGACATGTGGCCCGGCCCGTACGGCAACGGCGGCAGCCGCAAGTACCTGCTGGCCAGCCTCGACCAGTCGCTGAGCCGGATGGGGCTGGACTACGTCGACGTCTTCTACTCGCACCGCTACGACGCGGACACCCCGATCGAGGAGACGATGGGGGCGCTGGACAGTGCGGTGCGCTCGGGCAGGGCGCTGTACGCCGCCATCTCCAACTACCCGGCGGAGCAACACCGGGAGGCGGTGGCCATCCTGCGGGAGCTGGGGACGCCGGTGCTGATGAACCAGTCGGCGTACTCGATCCTCAACCGGTCCGTGGAGGAGGGCGGTGTGCTGGACGCGGTGGGCGACACCCAGACCAGCCTGATCGCCTACTCCCCGCTCGCCCAGGGGCTGTTGACGGACCGCTACCTCTCGGGCGAGGTGCCGGCGGGGTCGCGGATGTCGGTCGGGAAGTTCCTCAAGGAGGAGGCGCTGACCGGGCCGAAGCTGGAGCAGCTGCGCGCACTGAACAAGATCGCCGAGGGGCGCGGGCAGACGCTGGCGCAGCTGGCGCTGAGCTGGGTGCTGCGCGACCCGCGGGTGGTCTCGGTGATCATCGGCGCGAGCAGCGTGGCCCAGCTGGACCAGAACCTCGACGCGCTGGCCGGTGGACCCTTGACGGCCGAGGAGCTGGCGGAGATCGACCTGCTGAGCCGCTGAGCGGGCCGGACGGCCTGGACGGCCTGGACGGACAGGCGACGACCGACAGCTGACAGATAACAGCCGACAGATAACAGATTTCGAAATCTGTTATCTGTCGGCTGTCTTCTGTCGGTTGTCATCTGTCAGCTGTTATCTGTCGGCTGTTCTCTGTCAGCCGCCACCGGCGAACCGGCCGACCGACCGGCGCTCGGCCGGTGCCGTCAGACGGACGCCGGGGTGTACTTGTAGCCGACCCGACGGACCGTCACGATCGTGTCCCGGTAGGCCGGTCCGAGCTTGCGGCGCAGTCGGGCGACGTGCACGTCAACGGTCCGCCCGTCCCCGACGTGGCCGTAGCCCCAGACCGCGGAGACCAGGTGGTCCCGGGTGTGCACCCGCTGCGGGTGCTCGGTGAGATGGGCCAGCAGCTCGAACTCCAGGTAGGTGAGGTCGAGCAGCCGCCCGTCGACGTACGCGTTGCGCCGCTCGGTGTCGACGCTGATGCCCCGCCCGGCCGGACGGACCGGGCGGACACCAGCCGAAGCCTGGGCGACGGGGCCACCGAGCCCGGAGGCACCGGCAACCCCGGCCACCCCGGAGGCTCCGGGCGCCGCCGAGGCGGTGGACGCGACGGGCACGCCGGGCAGGCCCTGGGCCCCCGTCGCCGCTGCGGTCTCGGCGGGCACCAGCACCAGGTACCCGACCATCGGGCTGCCGGCCGCACCGGCGACCTGCATGCCGTACTGGGCGAGCAGCCCCTGCGGGAGCACGGCCTGCGGCAGGGCGGCGACGACGGTCGCCCCCTCCGGCAGTGCGGCGAGCAGCGCCTGCGGCGCCTGCTGGGCGGCCGCGCCCGCCTGCGGGAGGACGCCCGTCGGGGCGGCCAGCGGACGGGCCGGACCGCCGTGGGACGGACGGGCCGGCGCCCCGGGCCACCGCTCGGCCACCGACGCCGGGGGGACGGACGGTCCCGCGATCCCGACCGGGCCGGGCGCACCCGGGACGGTGGCGGGACCGGCGGGGCGGGGCGAGACGGAGGGGACGGAGGATACGGAGGGAACCGAGCGGACCGCGCGCAGGTGCGGGGTCGCGGTGGGCAGGGGCAGGGTGGCCGTGGAAGAAGAAGACATGGTGTGCCGCTCATTTCGCGCGTGACGGACGGGGTGGAGTCGTCTGCGCGTCGACCGGGCGTACTGCCTGGGCTGGGCCGGACCTAACCGGGTCAGCGGGCGGAGAGCCGGGACGCGCTGGGCGAGCCCGGACACGTCTGATCGAACAGGTGCGGCTGTCGGGACGGCCAGAACGGTTCGAGGTCGGGGCGACCCCGTCGGCTGTCCACGGCACGGCTCGCGCGCCCGTTCCACCGTCCGGTCCGTCCACCACCCGCGCACATCGCGAGGGCCGGACCGGTCGTTCGGATCCGGCCGGCGACGCCGGGGGCAGGTTCGAGGCAGACGATGTTCACTGGTGGTCTCTCCGCTGGGCGGGTCCGGTTGGTCGGCCGCGGGCACGCCGGACGGCGGTGTCCGCTACGGCCTGGTCGACGGGTGACGGTGCGTCAGGCGACGGCCGGGTGGGCCGGAGGCGCCGGGGACGTACCGGGACGGGGCAGGCCGGTCAGCGACAACACGCGCTACAGATCAGCGCGTGGTCGATGTAGCGGCGGACGGTGAGCACCGCGGCGGCAGGGCCCGGGGTGGCGCGACCGGGCACGAGGGGTCCGGACACGGCGGTGGCGATGCGTCGCTGGCCGACGGTCATCCTGCTGCCCTCCCCCTCGTTCTGCGTGAGACTTCTCTGTTCGACTTCCGCCTGCGACGACGCACCGTTGCCGGTACGCGCCGACGGTGCTTCGCCGGATCGCCGAGGACCGTCCGCCGGTCGCAACGCCCGTGTGAACGGGTGTGTCCGGCGTTCCCGACGACATGGCCGGGCGGCCCTCGTCCACAGAGCCTTCCACGGCCGGGGCTGTCTAGGCAACCTTCCGTGCGCCGACCGTCCGAAATGCGGACGACGGAATGAGACGGACCCGCGGCGCCGGGGTGCGGTCAGGCCCCGGCGAAGGCGTGCCGGCGGCGGGCCGCGGCGTGCTCGACCAGCGCGACGAGCAGGTCCTTCCCGTCCTCCCGCAGCCGCGCGTCGCAGAGCAGCACCGGGATGCCGGGGTCGAGGTCGAGAGCGTCGCGGACCTCCTCCGGCGAGAACCGGTCGGTGCCGTCGAAGCAGTTCACCGCGACCACGAACGGGATCCCGCGCTGTTCGAAGAAGTCGACCGACGGGAAGCAGTCGGCCAGCCGCCGGGTGTCGGCGAGCACCAACGCGCCGAGCGCGCCGCGCGCCAACTCGTCCCAGACGAACCAGAACCGGTCCTGCCCGGGCGTGCCGAACAGGTACAGCGCGAGGCCGGGTCGCAGGTCGATCCGGCCGAAGTCCATCGCCACGGTGGTGGTGCGCTTCGCCTCCACGCCCGAGGTGTCGTCCACCGGACGGCCCAGCTCGCTGAGCTCCTCCTCGGTGCGCAGCGGCCGGATCTCGCTGACCGAGCCGACCAGGGTGGTCTTGCCGGCCCCGAAGCCTCCCGCGACCAGGATCTTCACCGCGACGGCCGGACCGCCGCGCCACTGCGGGTCGTTGGCGTTCACCGGGCGGGTGGCGGCACCGTCCTGGCGGGGGTGGTGGTCAGAGCGCACGGAGTCCATTGATCACGTCTCGCAGCAGGCGCTCGTCCGGCAGCTCGGCGAGCGGAACGGGTCGGGTGACGCTGATCAGGTCGGCGTCGTGGAGGTCGCCGAGCAGCACCCGCACCACGCTGACCGGCAGGTCGGTGTAGGAGCCGAGTTCGGCGACGGAGAGCGGTTCGCGCCGGCACAGGGCCAGCAGCATCTGGTGTTCCGGGTCGAGGGCGTGCGCGGGCACGGCCCCCGAGCCCGGCCCGGGCTCGACGGCGGTGACCAGCGAGATCAGGTCGAACAGCCCCTCCTCCACCGGCCGGGTGCGGCCGCGGGTCATCGAGTAGAGCCGCACCACCGGGCCGGCCTCGTCGTCGAACCAGCGGTCGTCGACCGGGGTGCGCGGCCGGAACATGTCGACCTCCGGCCCCGGCCCGTCCGGGGCCTCCCGTTCCGCGTCCGCCGTGGTGTCCGCATCCTGGGACGCGCCCGGGCCGGCCGAAGACCCCGGGGCCGCCGTCGCGCCCCCGTCCGACGGTGCGCCTCCGTCCGGCGAAGCGTCCCGGTCCGGTGAGGACGCCGCACCGGACGGCCCGGCCGTGCCCACCGGCACCTCCGGGCCGTCCGGCACGTCCGCCTTCGGATCCGCCATCGGCCCGCTCATCTCACCGGCGGGGCGGTTTCGGTGCGCGGCTCGGCGGCCAGGTGCTCGCCGACCCGCTTGACCAGCAGGGCCATCTCGTAGGCGATCTGGCCGATGTCGGCCTCGGCGTCGCTCAGCACGGCGAGGCAGCTGCCGTCGCCGGCGGCCGTGATGAACAGGAACGCCTCGTCCAGTTCGACCATGGTCTGCCGGACGCCGCCGACCTTGAAGTGCCCGCCGGCTCCCTTGGCCAGGCTGTGGAACCCGGCCGCGACGGCGGCCAGGTGCTCGGCGTCCTCGCGGTCGAGGTCGCGGGAGGCACCGGTGGCCAACCCGTCGCTGGAGAGGATCACCGCGTGCCGCAGGGCTGCGACGCGCCCCACCAGGTCGTCCAGGAGCCAGTTGAGGTCCCCGGACGGCTGCGTCGAAGTGGTCATGAATCAGTTCCTTCCGCTGGAGCGGGTGGTGCGGGTCGTGCAGATGAGACAGGTGATGCGGGTTTCGCGGGTGACGCGGGTTGAGCCGATGCTTCCGGTCGTACGGGCGGTACCGGCACGGCGGGTGACACGGGTGATACGGATGATCCGGGGTCCGAGTTCCGGCGGACCGGTTGTCCGGGAGGCAGCCGCCGGGCGAGCGGCGCCCGCCCGGTGTCCGAGGGCGCGGGCAGCGCCGCCGGGGAGGGCGCCGGGCTGATCGCCCGACGGGACTGCTCGGGCGGCTGCCAGGCGGGTACGGCGCTGGGCCGGCCGGGTCGCTGGGCGCTCCCCTGGACGGTCCGGTCCTCCGGGGCGGTGCGGTCCGCCGGGGCGGTGGCGCCGCGCCCTCGGGTGAAGCCGCGCTGGAACGACGCGAAGGTGGCCCGGGCCTCCTCGGGCGAGCGCTCCCGGACCTCGCGGGCCTCCCGGGCCTGCCGGGCGTCACGAGCCGCCCGTGCGTCCCCGGCGGTGCCCTCCCCGGTCCGGTCCTCCGGCCCGCCCTCGTCACGGAATCGTTCCTTCAGCTGCTCGGTGAGCTGCTCCCTGAGCTGCGGTGCCAGGTTCGCCTGCCGGACCCTCCGCGGCAGGCCGCCCGCCGTCCGGGGTGCGGCGTCCACGGGCGCGCCCCCGGAGCCGACGCCGGTCACCGCCTCGGCCGCGGTCTCGGCGGCCGCGACGGCCTCGGCGGCGGCAGCCAGCACCACGTCCTCCCGCCGGTGCCGACCCGTCCCCGGCGCCTCCTCGGCCTCCGTCCCGGGCACGGGGACCAGGACCGGCCCACCCTTGGCCCGCGAGGCCCGACGCGGCAGACCGCCCGCCGTACGACCCGGTTCCGGCGCGGAGGGCCGGGGCCCACCCGTCCCCCGGTCCCGATCCCGATCCCGGTGCCGCCCGCCGGTGTCGCCCGGGCCGCCCGCAGCGCCGACGCCGCCCGTAGCGCCGTCGGACACCGCAGCAGCCGACGCTCCGACCGACGCTCCGGACCCCCCGGACGCACCCCCCGCCGGCGAACCCGGCACCGCGACCAGGTCCCGCTGCCCGCGCCGCCCGCCGCCCGCCGGCCGCCGCCCGGCCGCGGCCGGCTCCGGCAGCCCGTCCGGCGCCTCGGCGAGCAGCTCGCGCGGAATCAGCACCACCGCCGTCGTGCCGCCGTACGGGGAGGGCCGCAGGTGCACCCGGATGCCGTGCCGCCGGGCCAGCCGGCTGACCACGAACAGGCCCAGCCGGTCGGTGTCGGCGAGGTCGAACTCCTGCTCCACGGCGAGACGTTCGTTGATCTCGGCGAGCAGCTGCTCGCTCAGTCCGAGCCCCCGGTCGTCGATCTCCAGCGCGAATCCGTGCGCCACCACCTCGCCCTGGACGGTGACTTGGGTGGTCGGCGGGGAGAACACCGCGGCGTTCTCGACCAGTTCGGCGACCAGGTGGGTGACGTCCGCGACGGCGCTGCCGAGCAGGCCGGTGCCGGGGAACGGCCGGACGGTCACCCGGGCGTAGTCCTCGACCTCGCCGACGGCGGCCCGGACCACGTCCACCATCCGGACCGGCTTGCGCCAGGCGCGCCCGGGCGAGCCGCCGGCCAGGATGATCAGGCCCTCGGCGTGTCGGCGCATGCGGGTGGTGAGGTGGTCGACCTTGAAGAGGTCCGCCAGCTCCGCCGGGTCCTCGGTGCGGCGCTCCATGGTGTCGAGCAGGGTGAGCTGCCGGTGCAGCAGCACCTGGCTGCGCCGGGCCAGGTTGACGAAGACGGCCGAGACGCCGCGGCGCAGGTCGGCCTGCTCGACGGCGGCTTCGACGGCGGCCCGCTGCACCGCGTTGAAGGCCTGGCCGACCTGGCCGATCTCGGCGTCCCCGAAGTGCAGTTCGGGCGCCTCGGCGGCCACGTCCACCGGTTCGCCGCGGCGCAGCCGCAGCATGACGGAGGGCAGTCGGGTGCTTGCCAGTTCGTTGGCGGCGTTGCGCAGGCCGATCAGCTCGCGGGCCAGTCCCCGGCCGATCCGGAAGGAGATCATCACCGACAGCACGACCGCGATCAGGCCGACCGCCCCGGCGATGCCGCCGCGCCAGAGCATCGCGATCGCGGTGGAGCGGGCGCTCTCGTCCAGGCCGGCGGCGATCCGGTTGTCGATCGAGGTGAGGTCGCCGAGCGCCCGGTCGGCGGTCACCCGCCAGGAGTCGCTGTTGAGGGCCTGGACGACCCGGTCGGGGCCACCGGCGCCGACGAAGTCGGCCTCGGCGCGGGCCAGCGCGCCCCAGGCCTCGCCGCCGCGCAGGGAGATGTAATCGGACTGGTCGGCGGGTTCCAGTTCGGCGACGTAGACGGTGAACAGCGCCTGCTGGTTGTGCAGGGCGTCCAGTGCGACCTGGTACTGCTCGGCGGTGGGCTTGGCGACGCCGGTGCGCAGGCCCTCCATGGCCGCGTCCTCCTGCGACAGGTACTCGCGGGCGCGCACCAGCTCGATCAGGATGGTGCCCTGGCGCGGGAGTTGGCCGGTCTGCCGGGCGACGTAGGCGGAGCGGAAGCCGAACACCGGCTTGACCAGGTCGCTGTACTGGTCCAGGGCGAACTCCCAGTTCAGCGCGGCGCGGCCGACCTGGGCGCGGAGCGGGCCGATCTGGTCAGCGGCGGCGAGGATCTGCACGAAGCGGCCTCGCTGCGGGGCGGAGAGCTTGCTGCCGGAGGTGTCCTTCTTCTGCCGCAAGACGGCGAGGCTGCGGTCCGTGAGGGCCTTGGCGTGCTCGTAGGCGTCCCGGGCGACGGGCGAGCGCGGGTCGGCCAGCCGCTGGACGGCGGCGCGGCGCTCGTTCTGCAGGTCGCCGGCGTACTGGTCGACCGGACCGGAGAACTCCTTGTACGTACGGCTGATCGCCAGCTGGTTCCAGGCGTCCCCGGTGGTGGCGATCGTCGCGTACACCCACAGGGCGGTGAGCGCCACGATGGGCACCAGGAGCAGCGCGATGATCTTCGCGCGGATCGAGCTGCTGCGCAGACGCATGGAGTCCTCGGTCGGGAAGTGCCAGGCGCGGACGGGGAGGGTGGGCGCGACGGCGGGAGCCGTGGGAGCGGTGGGACGGCGGCGTGGGGCGGTGGGGGACGGTGAGGAGGGTACGGAGGGGGCTCCCGGCCACGGGTCTGCGCGACTCTACTACGCCCTGACCACTCGTTCGAGGGTCGAACCAGTCCGCTTCGCCACCTTGGCCCGCACACGTCAGGAACCGACCTCGACACCGACCTCGACACCGAGCGCCGAACCGACCGCCGCACCGACCGCCACGTCGAGCGCGACACCGGCCGCCACGCCGACCACCACGCCCACCGCCACATCGACCGCCACACCGGCCGCGACACCATCGGTGCGGGCCGGTGCCGATCTCGTCGCGTCACCGCCACAACCCTGGGCAGTGACGGAGCGATCCGATAGTTTCGCTCCACCCGGACAACCGGCGCCGAACTGGGGAGGACTGTGCGCGAGTTCACCAGCCCCGCCGCGGCCGCCCCCGAGGCCGCCGGAGGACTCGCCGACTCCCTCTACGACACCGCCGACCGGACCCCCGGCCTGGTCCAGCTGTCCCGACGGCGGACGGCGGACGAACCGTGGCAGGACGTCACCGCCCTGGAGTTCCGGGACGAGGTGCTCGCCCTGGCCAAGGGCCTGCTCACCCACGGCGTCCGCTACGGCGACCGGGTCGCCCTGATGTCCCGCACCCGCTACGAGTGGACGCTCTTCGACTACGCGCTCTGGTCGATCGGCGCGATCACCGTCCCGGTCTACCCGACGGCCGCCCCCGAGCAGGTGCGCTGGATCCTCGCCGAGACCCAGGCGGTGGCCTGCCTGGTCGAGGACGAGGACGCCGCGATGACGGTCGGCGCGGTCTGCGACGCGCTGCCCGACCTCACCGGCATCTGGCAGCTGGACCGCGACTGCGTCGCCGCGATCACCGAGGACGGCCGGGGCGTGCCCGACTCGCTGGTGCACCGCCAACGCCTCGGCGTGGCCGCCCGGAACATCGCCACCGTCGTCTACACCTCCGGCACCACCGGCCGTCCCAAGGGCTGCCTGATCACCCACGCCAACCTGGCCGCCGAGGCCGACGCCCTGCTCGCCGGCTGGGGCGACGTCCTGCGCGACACCGGCGGCGGCCGGCCCGCCACCCTGCTGTTCCTGCCGCTCGCCCACGTGTACGGGCGGGCCGTGCAGATCGCGGCGATCCGCGGCGGCTTCCGGATCGGCCACGTCCCCGACGTCTCCACCGCCGTCCTGCTGCCCGCGCTGGAGAGCTTCCGGCCGACCTTCCTGCACGCCGTCCCCTACGTCTTCGAGAAGATCTTCCAGCAGGCCAGGCGGGCCGCCGAGGACGCCGGGCGGGGCGAACTCTTCGAACAGGCCCGGCAGGTGGCCGTGGACTGGGCCGCCGCACGGGAGCAGAAGGCCTTCGGGCGCGGCCCCGGGCCGGGCGCCGCGTTACGGCTGCGCCACCTGGCGTACGAACGAACCGTCTACCCGAGGCTGCGCGCGGTGCTGGGCGGCCGGGTGCGCAGCGTGATGTCCGGCGGCTCCACCCTGCGGCGCGAGTTGGGCCTGTTCTTCAGCGGCGCCGGCCTCCAGCTGTACGAGGGGTACGGGCTGACCGAGACCACCGCCGCGATCACCGCCAACCCGGCCGGACGGCAGAAGCTCGGCACGGTCGGGCAGCCGGTGCCGGGCGCCTCGGTGGCGATCGCCGACGACGGCGAGGTGTGGGTGCGCGGCGCCTCGGTCTTCGACGGCTACCTCAACCACCCGCGGTGCACCGCCGAGTCGATGGTCGACGGCTGGTTCGCGACCGGCGACCTGGGGCGGCTGGACGAGGACGGCTACCTGACCATCACCGGCCGCAAGAAGGACCTGATCGTCACCAGCAGCGGCAAGAACCTCGCCCCGGCGGCGCTGGAGGAGCGGGTCGAGGCGCACCCGCTGGTCTCCCAGTGCCTGGTGGTGGGCGACGACCGCCCGTACGTCGCCGCCCTGATCACGCTCGACCCGGCGGCGCTGGCGCACTGGCTGAAGACCCGCGGACGGGAGCAGCTGGACCCGTGGGCGGTGCTCGCCGACGAGGAGCTGCACGTCGAGATCCAGCGCGCGGTGGCGGCCGCGAACACGGCGGTCTCCCGAGCCGAGTCGATCCGCGCGTTCCGGCTGCTGCCACGGGAGTTCAGCCAGGAGCAGGGCCTGCTCACGCCCTCACTCAAGCTGCGCAGGGAGGCGGCCGCGGAGTACTACGCGGAGGACATCGAGGAGCTCTACCTGAACTGACGTCCGCCACCCGTCTCCCGATCGCTTTGTCCGATACGGGCTTTGACGGTCCGTCTTGTCCCTTGTGGCGCAGGCGCAATGGCCGTAGCGGTTCACCGGCCGTTCCCTTGACGGGTGGATTGGTCCAGTCCATTGTTTCTCTTCGGTCCGAGCGCGGCGCACCCACCATCCCTTTCCGCTCCCGCCCGGATTCCGTCACGCCCTCCCCACGGGGCGCCTCCCCCACACCCTGGAGTCCTCACGTGCCCATGTCCACGCGCCCGCCCACCCACGGCTCCACCCGCCTGTCGGCACTGGCCGCCTCCGTCGCGCTGTTCACCGCCCTCGCCGTGCCGGCGGCCTCCGCCGACACCCCTGCGAGCCCGGGCTCCCCGCCCGCCCCGACCGTCAACCTGGCGACCAACCCCGGCTTCGAGGTGCCCGCGCCGAACCTCGCGGACTGGGGCAGCATCCCCGGCTGGAGCTGCACCGGCGGTCCGGCCGAGGCCGCCGTCACCACCACCGCCCCGCACTCCGGCGCCTCCGCGCTGACCGTCACCCCGGCGGACGCCGACTCCACCGGCGAGTGCACGCAGACCGTCTCGGTCCAGCCCGACACCACCTACACCGCCTCCGCCTGGGTGCGCGGCAACTTCGTCTACCTGGGCGCCACCGGCACCGGCCGGGACGTCGCGCCCGACTGGACGGAGAGCACCCAGGGCGGCTGGCAGCGGCTGACCACCCGCTTCATCACCGGCCCGAACGCGCACAGCATCCGGCTGTACGTGCACGGCTGGTACCAGCAGGGCCCGTTCTCGGTGGACGACGTCCGGGTGGACGGCCCCGCACCGGCCCCGGCCGCGGCGGCGGGCTCCGTGCCGACCACCGACAAGGTCGTCTTCTTCACCGTGGACGACGGCTGGCAGCGCACCCCCGAGGCGGAGCGGTTCATCGCCGACCACCGCCTGCCGATCACCGCCTTCCCGCTGCCGATGCCGGCCGCCGCCGACCCGGCGTTCTTCCAGCGGGTCACCGCCGTACCCGGCTCCTCGATCCAGGACCACAGCGTCTCCCACTCCGACCTCAGCAAGCTCCCGGCGGACCAGCAGCAGGTCGAGATCTGCGACGCCCGCGACGCGCTGACCCGCATCTTCGGCACCGCGCCGGTGGTCTTCCGTCCGCCCTTCTTCACCTGGAACGCCGACACCCTGCAGGCCGCCGCCAACTGCGGCATCCGCACCGTGCTCACCGCCGACGCGGACTTCAGCGGGGGCGCCTCCAACATCTGGCACCCGGGCCCGCTGCAGCCCGGCGACGTCGTCCTGATGCACTGGACCGACACCCTGGCCACCGACCTCCAGCGCGCCCTGGCCGCCGCCGACGCCGCCGGCCTCAAGCCGACCGGTCTGGCCGACTACCTGCACTGACCTGACGCGCCCGTCCCCCGGCCGTCACCGACCCGACGCGCCGCCGCCTCCCGGGGGAGCGGCGGCGCGTCGTCGCACTCTCGTTGACAGCGCACCCGGGACATCGCTCTAATGGGCGCGTGCAGCGCGGCGTCGGCCACAGAGCAGTGGGCCGGCCGACAGCCGAGCGAGCACCTTTCCGAAGGGACGATGCGCGATGAGGACTCTCTCCGCTGCCCTGATCTGACGCCAGGCGGTCACCGCGGTGCCCCCGGGCTGTCCGTGCGCGCGATGCGCCACCCCCTGAGCGTCACCGCGTGTGGCCGCGACTCCCCCACCTCTTGGAGATCCACCACACACACATGCCCATGTCCTTCAACCTGAATGTCATCAAGGAGTTCCGCGCCAACGGCGGGCGGGTCGGCGGCCCGTTCGAGGGCGGCGACCTGCTGTTGCTGACCACCACCGGGGCCCGGTCCGGGCGGCCGCACACCGTGCCGCTCGGGTACGTCCGGGCGGAGGGCCTGCTCCTGGTCGTCGCCTCGGCCGCCGGGGCGCCGGAGCACCCGCAGTGGTACCGCAATCTGCTGGCCCACCCGGTGGCCCGGGTCGAACTCGGCACCGAGGCCTACGACGTGATCGCCGTCCCTGCCGAAGGCGCCCGCCGGGAGCGACTGCTCGCCGCCGTCGTCCGGGCGGCGCCGGGGTACGGCGACTACCAGGCGCGGACCGAGCGCGAGTTGCCGGTCGTCGTCCTGGAACGTCCCGAGCCGCCTGCCGACGGGCCGGCGCCCGTGGTACGCACCCTCGCCGACAAGGTGCTGGAGGCGCACACCTGGCTGCGCGCCCAGCTGCGCCACGTACGGGAGGAGGCGCACGCCCACGTTCCCGGCCTACCGGCCGGGCTCGGGCTGCAGCTGCGGCAGCACTGCCTGGCGTTCTGCGACGGGCTGACGCACCACCACAAGGGCGAGGACGCCGCGATCTTCCCCGCCCTCGCGCGCAGCCACCCGGAGCTGGCCGACGTGCTGGCGCGGCTCGACGAGCAGCACCGGGCCATCGGGCTGATCAAGGAGCGGCTGGTGGAGCTGCTGGCCGGAATCGCGGTCACCGAACCGGAACGGCTCCGCGGCGAGCTGGACCGGATGTCGGCGGAGCTGGAGGCGCACCTGGACCACGAGGAGGCGGAACTGCTGCCGGTGCTGGCCGGCATCCCGTTCCCGCCGGCCGGGCCCGGACCTTCCGCGAACGGCAGCTGAAACGGCGTTGCCGCCGTCCCCTCCGGGTGGCTCCGGAGGGGGCGGCGGCGTTGTTGTCACGGCGTTACGTCCTCACGGCGTTACGCCGTTACGGCAGCACGTCGTTACGGCAGCACGTCGTCACGGCAGCGCGTCGTCACGACTGCGAGAAGACCGGGAGGTAGCCACCGGACTGGCCGGCGGCCTTCGGGTGGTAGCTCTCGTCGACCGGCAGGGTGGTGCTGTTGAGCCAGGTGGTCAGGTTGCCGCAGATCTCGTGGCCGGTGAAGATGCTGCGGACGTCGCCGAAGGCGAAGCCCGCGTTGGCGGCGCGCTTGGCGAGGACGCCGTCCAGGGTGTCGGCGGCACCGTTGATGGCGGTGCGCTTGGTGTCGCCGATGCCGAAGATGCAGTCGCCGCCGATCTTGTAGATCCGCGGGTAACCCATCACCACGACGTGGGCGTTCGGGGCCTTGGCCTTGATGGCCGAGTACACGTTGTCCAGCTGGCCGGGCAGCGTGTTGAGCGCGTAGTCCTTCGCGGTGTTGACGGCGCTGATGCAGTCGTCGTCGGAGCTCAGGACGCAGGTCTGCATGGTGCTGGCGAAGCCGGCGTCGTTGCCGCCGACCGTGATGCTGACCAGCGTGGTGCTGGAGTCCAGGGCGGAGATCTGGCTGTTGAGGACGTCACCCGTTCTGGCACCCGTACAGGCGACGAACTTGAAGGTGGACGGCGCGTGCGCGTTCTTCCACAGGTACGGGTACGCGTTGGTGCTGCGCTTGCAGTTGCTGCCGTCGCTCAGGTAGCTGCCGGCGCCGACACCGGAGGAGTACGAGTCCCCGAGGGCCACGTAGTTGACACCGGCGGCGTTGGCGGACGAGGCGGCGAAGAGCGTCGTCATGGTCAGACCTGCCGCAATCGCGGCGATGGACAGGGCACGGGCAGGGCGGATCATCACACCTCCAGGTGGGGCTGGCGGGGGGTCACAGAAGTGATACCAGGCGGTAGGGCCGTCCGGAAGCGCTCATGCCAAAGATATTGACGGACCGTCTGATAGCTCAGAGGTGAACGGCGGCCGACAGTCGGTGAGTTCGTACTGGTCAGCACAGGTGTGTTTTGACGCGCGTAGTACTGCGCGCGTAGACCGGCAACTTTCCTGCGTTCAGGGCTACTTCACCCTGGAGTCAAGCTCCGACCACCGTCGGGCCGGTT
Source organism: Streptomyces sp. 1114.5 (assembly GCF_003635085.1). Taxonomy (NCBI): domain Bacteria; kingdom Bacillati; phylum Actinomycetota; class Actinomycetes; order Kitasatosporales; family Streptomycetaceae; genus Streptomyces; species Streptomyces sp. 1114.5. The sequence goes on along the minus strand of NZ_RBXE01000002.1, from coordinate 1,113,806 downwards.
GCGACGCGCGCGTCGACGGAGTAAGCCCGGGGCGAGGAGGGACGCCCGGGGACCGCGCAGGGCACGCAGGGGCCACGGCGAGCGCCCGGGGACCGTGGCGGGCGCACGAGCACCGACCTGCGCGGGGAGGCTCGGGTGTGAGCCGCCGTCAGAACGGCTGGCTGCTGCCCGATCCGGGGTACACGGTGCCCGGGGAGATCACGCAACCCTCGACCGGGAGCTCCTCGATCGTCTCGTTCGCGGCAGCAGGCACGCCGAGCCAGCGCACGGCGGTGGCCACCGCCGTCCGTGCCTGGCGCAGCCCGGGGCCGCCCCAGCCGAGCAGCTCGACGGCGAGGCCCGGCGCAACCAGCAGCCGCCGGTAGTGCCGGCCCGAGGCCGGGTCGGTCACGCTGGGGCCGACCGCCCGCAGCGCGGCCGCCATCCGGACCCGAGCGCACTCGTGCCCGCCGTTCGCCGAACCGACCCGGTCGTAGAGGTAACCGAGGTAGTACGGCCGGCCGATCACCGCCTGCGCCTCCTCGGCGGCCTCCCGGGCCAGGGCGGCCGCCGGATCCCCGGCGTCCTCCGGCTCCAACGAGCCGCCGGGCAGCGAGCAGATTCCGTCCCTGGGGTTGACCAGGGTCAGCACCCGCCCGTCCGGGGCGAACAGCCACCCCCAGGACTGCTTGACCGGCAGCCCGTCCGGCACCTGCTCGCCCGGCCGCCACGGCCAGCCCGCCGTCGGGCGCCGCCGCACCTTCCCGAGCAGTTCGGCGATCTCCGCGCTGTACTCGATCGGGCTCATGCTCCGGCCTCGCAGCGCTCGGCGGGGGCGTCGGACGGGTCACCGGCCGGGGCGCCCGCCGGCACGCGCCCTCCGGCGCCGAGCTCGCTCCGCTCGCTCATGCGTCCCCCCTCTCGCTGTCGGGCTCGCCGGACCGGCGGTGCGCGGAGAGGCCTGCGGGGCGCGGTACGGAGCGGAGCGGCCGGAGCGACGGCGTGGGGTACCGCGCTCCTGGCTGTTGATCTTCTCCGAATCTTCCCCGAACAGGCGGTCGATGAACAGTCCCCAGCGCCGCTTGGCGGATGCGGAGCCTCATGCGGGGACGGATGCCGAGGCGGCCGACGCCCTGCTCACCCCAGCGGCCCACCCCCGTCCCGGGGGCCCGGGAACCCGGGCAACGGGAACCCCGGCCGCGGATCCACTCCGGGCGGGAACGGCAGCCCGCGCGCGGCGTCGTCGGCCAGCACGTCGAACACCTCGTGCGCCGTCATCGGCCGCAGCCGCCCGTCGGCCAGCGCCCAGCCGCGCACGGGCGGCCGCGCACGGGCGCCGTCGGCCTTGGGCTCCGCCGCATCGCCCGTCGAACTCCCACCGCCCGGGCCGCCCTGACCCGGGCTCCCCTGACCGTCCGCCGACGGATCACCGTGCAGCAGCAGCGCCCCCGCACCGCCGCAGGCCACACCCGCCGCCAGCGTGACGCAGAACGCCTCGGTGTCCCGGCCCGCAGGGTAGAGCTGACCGCCCTCCACGCAGACGTCCACCGCCGAGGTCAGCTCCTCACCGTCCTCGGGGCCGTGGCAGCGCAGCGTCAGCAGGTGGCAGCCCTCCCCCGCGCCGTCGACCAGCGCCAGGTACACCGACGTCACGTACCGCATCACCGCCGCCATCCGGCGCTGCCCGGCCGGGTCGTCGCCGACGGCGTCCAGCAGGGCCGCGCAGGCCACGGACATCCGCACCCGGGCCCGGTGGTCGTCCAGCAGCACCGGCGCCAGCTCGGCCAGCCGCTCCCCGGCGTAGACGAACGGCTCCCCGGCCAGCTCGGGATCGCCCGCGTAGGCGACCCGGGCGGCGGGCGCCCGCGGGTCGAGGCCGAGCGCCTCGCAGTAGTCCTCGAAGTCGTGCGCCTCCAGGACCCTCAGGTGCACTTCCAGCCCCTGCCGGTACAGGGCCGTCAGCTGCTCCTCCGTGCGCCGCAGGTAGTCCCGGTGGCCGAGCTCGCCGAACAGCCCGTACCGCGCCAAGTCGGCGAAGTCCCCGGCCCCGACGGCCAGCGCCACCGCGACCGGCTGCGGCGGCGGCGCTCCCCGGGCTCGCCCGCCGCGCCGCGACCGCGCCCCACCCGCTCCCGCCCGCCCGCCCGGCGGCCGGTCTCCCCCGGGCGGCGGCGCCCCACCGGGCCCAGCGGCCGGCGCCCCGCCGGCACCCGCCCCCGGCCTCCGCCCGGACAACGCCAGCACCCGCCGACGCCTCCCCGCAGCCGCCACCACCTCGCGCACCAACCTCCGCACCGCAGCCATGGCTCCTCCTGCTCCTCACTCGCCCGGGATCCGACCCCCGGGACCCGGCACCCGGCACCGGACGGCACCGGGACGCCGACCGCACCGAAGGACGGTGCCGCCGACGTCGAGGAACATACACAGAGCCACTGACAATCCACCCCCAGTAATCGAACACCGGGCAGCCGGCGGGGAGCCCGGAGCTCCCGACGGCCCCTGACGGCCCCTGACGGCCCCTGACGGCCCCCGTCGGTGCGCCGAGCGACCCCCGGGGCCGGTGGGACGGATGCCTCAGCCGATCCGGGCGGGATTGTCAGTGGTGCGGGTTAGGGTCGGTGACCATGCGACTGCTGCATACCTCCGACTGGCATCTCGGGCGCTCGTTCCACCGGGAGAGCCTGCACGACGCCCAGCGCGCCTTCCTGGACCACCTGGTGGACGTGGTCCGGTCCGAGGGCGTGGACGCCGTGCTGGTCGCCGGGGACGTGTACGACCGCGCCCTGCCGGGGCTGGAGGCGGTCGCGATGTTCGACGACGTGCTGCACCGGCTGGCCGACCTCGGCGTGCCGACGGTGTTCATCAGCGGCAACCACGACTCGGCCCGCCGGTTGGGCGTCGGGGCGGGGCTGATCGGGCGGGCCGGGATCCACCTGCGGACGGATCCGGGCCGGTGTGCCGAGCCGGTGCTGCTGGCGGACGAGCACGGGCCGGTGGCGGTGTACGGGCTGCCGTACCTGGAGCCGACGCTGGTGCGCGAGCGGTTCGGGCTGGCCAGGGGCGGGCACGCGGCGGTGCTCGGGTCGGCGATGGACGAGGTGCGGGCCGACCTCGCGGCGCGCCCGGCCGGCACCCGCGCGGTGGTGCTGGCGCACGCCTTCGTCACCGGCGGCGCGCCGAGCGACAGCGAGCGCGACATCGCGGTCGGCGGCGTCGCCTCGGTGCCCGCCTCGGTGTTCGACGGGGTGCACTACGCCGCGCTCGGCCACCTGCACGGCTGCCAGACACTCGCCCCGCACCTGCGCTACAGCGGCTCCCCGCTCGCCTACTCCTTCTCCGAGGCGAAGCAGCGCAAGAGCATGTGGCTGGTCGACCTCGCGGCCGACGGCTCGGTGGCCGCCGAGCGCATCCCCTGCCCCGAGCCGCGCCGCCTCGCCACCCTGCGCGACACCCTCGAAGCCCTGCTCACCGAGGAGAAGTACGCCGAGCACGAGCAGTCCTGGGTGCAGGCCACGCTCACCGACGCGGCCCGGCCGAGCGAGCCGATGGAGAAGCTGCGCCGCCGCTTCCCGCACACCCTCCAGCTGCTGTTCGACCCGGCGGAGAGCAAGGCCGAGCCCTCCCGCTCGTACGCGGCGCGGGTGAGCGGCCGGGCCGACCTGGAGATCGCCGAGGGCTTCCTGCGGCACGTCCGCCCCGGCGCCGAGCCGGAGCCGGACGAGCTCGGCTGGCTGCGCGACGGCTTCGAGCAGGTCCGGGAGAGCACCGACCGGAAGGCGGACCTGCCCCGATGAGGCTGCACCGGCTCACCGTCACCGCCTTCGGCCCGTTCGCCGGCTCCGAGACGGTGGACTTCGACGCGCTCGCCGCCGGCGGACTGTTCCTGCTGCGCGGGGCGACGGGCGCGGGCAAGAGCAGCGTGCTGGACGCGGTCTGCTTCGCCCTCTACGGCGAGCCGCCCGGCACCCGCCGGGCCACCCGGCTGCGCAGCGACCACGCCGACCCGAAGCGACTGACCGAGGTGCGGCTGGAGCTGACCCTCGGCGGGCGGCGCCTCCAGATCACCCGCCTGCCGGAGCAGCGGCGCCCGAAGAAGGTCGGCGCGGGCACCACCGTCGAACGGGCGCAGACCCTGCTGCGCGAGTGGGTCGAGGACACCGGCGACGGCTCGCCGGGCTGGCGGGGGCTCAGCAAGTCCCACCAGGAGGCCGGGGAGGAGATCCACCGGCTGATCGGCATGAACCGGGAGCAGTTCTGCCAGGTGGTGCTGCTGCCGCAGGGCGACTTCGCCCGCTTCCTCAAGGCCGACTCGGAGGAGCGCGGCAAGCTGCTGCGCCGGCTGTTCGACACCGAGCGTTATCGGCACGTCGAGGACTGGCTCGCCGAGCAGCGGCGCGCCCAGGAGGCGACGGTCCAGGCCGGCCGGCGCCGGCTGCGTGACCTCGTCGGCAGGGCCGAGCAGGCGGCCGGTCCCGGGGCCGAGCCCGCCGAGGACTGGGTGCCGGCCGAGGACGCCGACGCCGGGCTGACGGCCGACGTGCTCGGCTGGGCCGCGGTGCTGCGCAGCGGCGCGGCCGAACAGCTCGCCGTCGCCGAGGCTGCGCTCGCGGGCGCCGAGGCCGCGCAGCGCACGGCCCAGCAGCGGCGCGAGGCAGCCGAGGAGCTGGCCGGGCGGCAGCGCCGGCACCGGGAGGCGCTGGCCCGGGCCGAGCGGCTGGCCGGGTTCGAGCCCGCGGCGGCCGAGGACCGGCGCCGACTGGCGGCCGCACAGGACGCGGTCGGGGTGGAGTCCGCGCTGCGGCTGCGGGAGAGCGCGGCCGAGGCCTTCCGGCGTGCCCGGGAGGCGGAGCGCCGCCGCCGCGAGACGCTGGCCGGCGCGCGTGGCACGGAGGTCCGAGGGCTCGACGGGGCCGACGCCGCCGGGCTGGCCGAGGCCGAACTGCGGCTGCGCGCCGAGGTGGTGCGCCTGGAGGCGGCCCGGGCGGAGGAGCGGCGCTGCGCCGAACTCGTCCGCGAGCAGCGCTCCCTGACGGCGGACCGGCGTGCCGCCGAGGAGCTGGCCGAGGACGCCGAGGACTGGCTGGCCGAGTTCGAGGGCGAGCTGGCCCGCCTGGAGGAGCGGCACTCCGAGGCCCGGGCGGCGACCACGAAGGTCGAGCAGCTGGACGGGCAGCGGGCCGAGGCTGCCGCCCGTCTGGACGCAGCCCGGGAGCGCGACGGCCTGCGCGCCGGGATCTCGGCGGCCGAACCACGGGTCGCGCAGCTGCGCGCCGCTGCCCTGGACGCCCGCGAGCACGGTCTGGACCTGCGGGACCGGCGGCTGGCGGGCATGGCCGCCGAGCTGGCCGAGCAGCTGCGCGCGGGCCGGCCCTGCCGGGTCTGCGGCTCGCCCGAGCACCCGGCGCCCGCGCAGGCGGCGCCCGGCAGCCGGGTCGGCGCCGAGGACGAGGAGCGGGCCCGGCGGGCCCAGGCCGCCGCCGAGCAGGCCTGGGCGGAAGCCGACCAGGCACTGACCGCCCTGCGGGTGCGCGAGGCGGCCGCGGCCGCAGCGGCCGGTCCCGACCCGGTGGACGTGCTCGCCCGGGCCCTCGCCGGGCTGGAACGCGAGCACCGGGACGCCCGGCACACCGCGGAGGCACTGGGTCGCGTCGAGCAGGAGATCGCCCGGCTGTCGCGGGAGCGCACCCGCCGCGGCGACGAACTGCACGAGGCCAGGGAACGCGCCGCTGTCCTCACCGACCGGCTGCAGGCGCTCGACGCCGAGCGGGAGGAGCTGACCGCCCGGGTGGCGGCCGCCCGGGGAGAGGCGGCCTCGGTCGCCGACCGGGCCGCGGCCCTGACCCGGCTCACCGAGGACGTAGCCGCTGCGGCCGGAGCCGCCCGGGCCCGCGCGGAGGCGGCGGCCAGGCTCGACGAGGCCGAGGACGAACTGGGCAAGGCCGCCGCCGCGGCGGGCTTCCCGGACGCCGCGGCGGCACTGGCCGTCCTGCTGCCGCGCGAGGAGCGCGAGCGGTTGGAGGCCCGGCTGGAGCGGCACCGCGCGGAGACCGCCGCCGTCCGCAGCGAGCTGGCACTGCCGGAGCTGGCCGAGGCCGCGGCCCGTCCGCCGGTCGACCTGTCCGCCGCCGCGGCCGCGCTCCGCGAGGCCACCGATCGGCTCGGGCGGGCGCACGCCGTCCGGGCCGCGGCCGACGAGCGGTGCGGAGCCCTGGCCGGGATCGGCCGGCAGCTCGCCGGGCTCGCCGCCGAGCTGGCCCCGGCGCTGGACCGGTACGGCCGGATCAACCGGCTCGCCGCCCTGGCCGCCGGCACCTCCACCGAGAACCGGCTGCGGATGCGCCTGGAGTCGTACGTCCTGGCGGCTCGGCTGGAGCAGGTCGCGGCGGCGGCCAGCGACCGGCTGGTCCGGATGTCCGGCGGCCGCTACACCCTGGTGCACAGCGACGACCGGGGCACCGGCAACAGGCGCTCGGGCCTGGCCCTGCGGGTGGTGGACGCCTGGACGGGCACCGAGCGGGACACCGCGACGCTGTCCGGCGGCGAGAGCTTCTTCGCCTCGCTCTCCCTCGCCCTCGGCCTGGCCGACGTGGTCACCGACGAGGCCGGCGGTATGCCGCTCGACACCCTGTTCATCGACGAGGGCTTCGGCACCCTGGACGAGCAGTCCCTGGAGGAGGTGATGGACGTCCTCGACGGCCTGCGCGAGCGGGACCGCGCGGTCGGCATCGTCAGCCATGTCGCCGACCTGCGCACCCGTATCCCGGCGCAGCTGCTGGTCCGCAAGGGCCGGCGCGGCTCGACCCTGGCCCTGGCCGAACGCGAGGACGCGTAGCCGGCCGGGGGCACTGCCTCGCGGAGCTCCCCGGAAGGGCGCGGGGTCAGCCCGAGCAGGCGATCCGCTGCGCCTGCTGCCAGGCGCACACCGGGCAGAGCGTGCTGCCCGGCTGGTCGGCGGGCAGTTCGGTCGGCTCGCCGCACAGCACGCAGTCGGCGCGCGGCCCGGACGCCGTCGGGTCGTGCAGCAGCGCGGCCTCGGCGCTGCCGCCGTCGGGGGTGAGCTCGCAGACCGCCGCGGGCTCGTTCGTCACGCTGTCGCTCATGCCGCCTTCCTACTCCGCCGCCCCGCCCGGTCGCAAGGCCGCACCGGCGTCGGCCCCGCGTCCGTTCCCGCTTGCGCGTCCGTTCCGGGTTTCGTGCCCGCTCCCACTCCCGGCCGACTCGATCATGGCGGCGACGCCGTCCAGCAGCGGCTTCAGTCCGAAGGCGAACAGCGCGTCCAGATCGAGGTCGTAGCCGTCCCCGAGGCTGCCGGTCGTCCGCGCGAACACGGGATGGCGCTCACCGGTGACGATCGCCGTCAGGGCCGAACCCTGACGGTCCATCCACTGGTCCTCGGTGAGACCGGTGGTCGCCTCGGCCTGGGCCTCCCGCTCCAGGTGGACGGCGATCCCCTGGACGTAGCTGTAGAGCAGGACGTGCAGGTCGAGCATGGTCTCGGCGTCCAGGCCGTGCCCGTCGAGCGCGGCGAGCGCCCACTCGGCGTGGTCCAGCAGGGCGGGCAGCATCAGCGGGCGAGTGAGCGCGCCGACCTGGGCGAGCCATGGATGGCGCCGGTAGATCCGCCACAGCGTGTGCGCGCCGAGCTCCAGACGTGCCCGCCACTCCCCCGGCGGTTCGGCCGGGTACGACTCCTCGCCGAACGCCGCGTCCGCCATCAGCAGCACCAGGTCGTCCTTGCTCGGGACGTACCGGTAGGGGGACATCGCGGCGACGCCGAGCCGGGCCGCGACGCTGCGCATGGAGAGCGCGGCGAGCCCCTCGTGGTCGGCGATCTCCGTGGCGGCCCGGACGATCCGCTCCGCGGTGAGCTCGACGGACGGTCCCGCGGCCGGCGACACCGCAGCGGTGGGTGCCACAGCAGTAGCCGGGGTGGTGGTGGCCGAAGCGGCGGCGGGGGCAGCCACCACCGTGCCGACCCGGGGCCGGGTCTCGACCAGTCCCTCCAGCCGCAGCGTGGTGAGCACCTTGGTGGCCGTGGCCAGTGCGACGTTCCACTCCCGGGCGATCCGCCGGGTCGAGGGCACTTGCGCGCCCGGCGCGAGCGTGCCGTCGGCAATCCGCCCGGCGATCTCGTCGGCGATGCGCCGGTACGGCGGGACGGACTCGGGCCTCGCGGTCATGCGGCCGGCTCCCTCATGTGACGCGGATCTCTTTCCGCGGCGGCCAGGACTGTACTACAGACTGTACTAGCTCAGACGCTACCAGCAGCGCCGCGCCAGATCCGTCCTCTGTACTAGGTCAGTACTGGCAAAAACGGCAGTTGGCGGGCCAACGCGTACGCCGTACATTCGACCCGCGTACAGCGTACGAGCCGACGCGCGACACCGCGCGCGGACGGACAGCGAGGAGCGACCTCATGAAGACCGTGCTCATCTCCGGCGGCGGTATCGCCGGTACTGCGCTCGCCGCCCTGCTGAGCCGCCGGGGCTTCGCCCCCACGGTGGTGGAGCGCGCCCCCGGGCTGCGCGGCGGCGGACAGGCCGTGGACATCCGGGGCGTCGCCCTGGAGGTGGTCGAGCGGCTGGGCGTGCTGGAGCGAGCCCGTGCCCACCGCACCCGGATGCGGGGCATGACCGTTCTGGACGGTGAGGGCCGGGAGGTGTACCGCTCCACCGAGAGCACGATCAGCAGCGGACGGCTCGACAGCGACGACATCGAGCTGCTGCGCGACGACCTCGTCCGGATCTTGCACGAACGGGCGACGGAGGACGCGGGCACCCGCTTCGTGTTCGGGGACGCCGTGACCGCGCTCGACCAGGACGAGGACGGCGTCCGGGTCTCCTTCGCACACGCCGGACCACGCCGGTACGACCTGGTGGTGGGCGCCGACGGCCTGCACTCGGCCGTCCGCCGACTGGCCTTCGGACCCGAGGAGCGCTTCGCCCGCCACCTCGGCACGCATCTGGCCATCTTCAGCGCGGACAACTTCCTGGGCCTGGAGGACTGGCAGCTGTGGCTGCGCGACGGCGAGGCCGGCTACGGCGTCTACCCGGTGCGGGACAACTCCGAGCTGCGGATCGCCTTCGGCTTCGCCGGCGAGCCGCTGCCGGAGGAGCGGCGCGCTCCGGAGTCGCAGAAGGCGCTCGTCGCCGAGCGGATGGCGGCGCTGCACTGGGAGACCCCGAGGCTGCTGAAGGCCCTGGCCGAGGCACCCGACCTCTACTGCGACTCGATGACGCAGATCCGGATGGACCGCTGGTCGCGCGGCCGGGTCGTCCTACTCGGGGACGCGGGCTACTGCGCCTCCCCGCTGTCGGGCCAGGGCACCAGCCTCGCCCTGGTCGGCGCCCACGTCCTCGCCGACGCGCTCGCCGAGGCCCGCAGCCGCTCCGAGGGCGACCACCGGGCCGCCTTCGCCGCGTACGAGCAGCGGCTGCGCCCGTTCGTCGAACTCAACCAGGCCCTGGCGACCGAGAATCCCGGCGGGCCGGCCGCCGAGGAGTCGGTGGAGCGGGCCAAGAACGCGATCTCGCTGGACGACTGACCGGCGCGGACGAAGGTGACAAGGTTCAGCGAACAACTTTCAGCGAACAGATTTCAGAAAACGTTCGCTGAAAGCTGTCATCTGAAATCTGTTCGCTGACCGCTGAACCCTGTTCGCTGGCGCCCGCCCGCCGGAGCTACCGTGACCGGCATGCCCACGCATCTCCACCAGCGCCTGCTCGCCGCCCGCGCCACCACCCCCTCGTACGCCGAGGTCGGGGCCACCCGGGGCGGGCGGCTGCCGGACGGCTACGCGCACCTGCGACGGCGGGTGCACCTCGGGCACGGCCCCGAGGTGCTGGAGCGGGCAGGGCGGTACGTGCTCGGCTGGGGCACTCAGTTGGGCACCGGCTTCGCGGTGTACCCGGGCGGTCCGGCCCGGGACGGGCACACGGTGCTGCTGCGGCTGAGCCTGCCGGCGAGCCGGTGGCCCCGGCTGGTGATCCCCTGCCGGGTGGTGTGGACGGTGGACGAGCCGGACCGGATCGGATTCGCATACGGGACGCTCCCCGGGCACCCGGAGTGCGGCGAGGAGGCGTTCCTGGTGTCGATGGGCGCCGACGGCGAGGTGTGGTTCGAGGTCACCGCGTTCTCCCGGCTGTCCGCCTGGTACGCCCGCCTGGGCCGTCCGGTCGCGCTGCTCTGCCAGCACCTGGCGATCGAGCGCTACCTCACGACCGTGGCCGCCCACGTCGGCGACCGGTAGCCGGGAGCCCGGAGCCCGGAGCCACGGGAATCAGCCGAGGAACGAGAGCCGGACGGTACGGCGCGGGTTGTCGCCGTTGGTGTCGACCAGTACCACGGACTGCCAGACGCCGAGGGCCAGTTGGCCGCCGAGCACCGGCAGGGTCGCGTGCGGGGCGACCAGTCCGGGCACCACGTGGTCCCGGCCGTGGCCGGGGCTGCCGTGCCGATGGCGCCAGCGGTCGTCGGCCGGGAGCAGTTCGCGCAGGGTGGCGAGGAAGTCGTCGTCGCTGCCGGACCCGGTCTCCAGGACGGCGATCCCGGCGGTGGCGTGCGGGACGAAGACGTTGAGCAGGCCGTCGCGCCCGGCGGCACGCTCGTCGAGGAACGCGGCGCAGCGGTCGGTGATGTCGAGCGCGACCTCGCGGCTGCCCGTGGTGATTTCGAGGGTGGTGGTCTGGAACAGACCGGTCGACATGGAGTGGTTGTTGTCCGCCATGGCGCCATCCTGGCGCAGGTCAGGGGGCCGGGCGTACTGCCTCGCCGACTCGGCTCGCCTGGGAGGTGAACTGGCATAGGGTGCAAGGTTCAGAGCACGCGGCGGGCGGGCCGGCGCACCCCGGGACCAGTGACGGGACCAGCGACGCGACCGGCCGCCGGAGACACCGATGACCCGGCGGACCGGATGGGTCCGCCGGGTCTGGTTCCGGCCGGGACGGCGACTGGGGCGAAGCCCCTAGCCGCGCCCCCCGAAGAGGCTCCGACGCAGCCGACGCAGCGGCGTCAGCAGCGAGATCCTGGTATGGCGGCGACGAGTCGCCGGGGCTTCGGCGCCGCGCGGCGTCAACTCCCTTATCAGCCCGAGCGCCTCGGCGGTGTCCACCGCCGGGAGTGCGGGCGCGCCGAGCACGGCCAGGTGTCGCTCGATCCGGCGGCCGGTCGTACCGATACCGCACTGGATCGCCGGCACACGGGGCCGAGTCCGCACTTGCATGTGTTCCATCAGTTTTCCCACCCCTACGAGGCGCCAGGGCCGTGAGGCGAAGACTATCCGTGACAGACGGCCTTCGCGCAACCGTCCTGGTGTTGTGCCACCGTACCGTGCGGCGTCAACTGACGATGCACCAGGGGCTACCGGGCCGGTCACGACTAGGCATCAATGATGGTGCACGACCGGCCATCCGTCAGCAGGGCCAGGAGGTGCGGGCCCGGCGCCCGGGTGCGCGACACGCGCCCGGCGCACGGGGGCGCCACGGCGGTACCCGGCCCGGACCCCGACCCCACACCCGGTCCGTACCCGGCCCGCACCCGGCCCGCACCCGGCGGAGCGCCCGCGCACCCGCGTACACAGGCGGACACCCTGCGCTACGGACGCGCCGCACGAGCACCCGGCGCAGCGGGCTCCCTATAAAGGGGACAGCCGCCAGATCGACAAAGTGATCTTCGAGAGCTTCGCCCGACCGAGACCCCAGGCTTCATGAAGTGAACACATTCGAGGGATTGACTCCCGCGAAAGCTCCAAGCAGTATCTGATGCACACGCCAGGTGCCCGCACCGCACCAGGTACGTGTTCGAGTGATGAAGAACTCCGGCTCCCGCGAGCCACTGCCCGGCCGCCTCGACGCTGCGGTGGCCAGGCTCGCAGGGTGCCCGGAACGGCGGCCGGCCGTAGAGGGTCGGCCGGGCCGCCACCTGACTGCCGGTGCCACCCCGCAAGGGGCCCGGCACCGGCGGTCCCGGGTCCACCACCCCCGCATCACCGCACCCCCCTGCGAGACTCCCGGCACACGCGCAGCCCCCCACCGATCCCCTGCAGGGCCCCGGACGCCGCTGCAAAGCCGCTGCAAAGCCGCCGCAGAGCCCCCCATCGCCTCCCGGCCCGACGTCCGCGCAGGTCGCGCCGGGTCGGTCGGTACACTCGGCCAGCGTGTCCCTCCTCCTCAGCATCGTGCTCCCGGTCCACGGCGTGGAGCGGTACCTGCCGCGCTGCCTCGACTCCGTCCTCGGTGACTCCCCCGCCCAGGAGTCCCGCTTCGAGGTGATCGCGGTCGACGACCTCTCCCCCGACGGCTCGGGCGCGATCCTGGACGCCTACGCGGCCCGCGACCCCCGGCTGCGGGTGATGCACCTCACCGAGAACCAGGGCCTCGGCGGCGCCCGCACCGCCGCCCTGCCGCAGGCGCGCGGCGAGTACGTCTGGTTCGTGGACAGCGACGACTGGGTGCCCGAGCGGACCGTCGGCGTGCTCCTGGACGAGCTGGAGCAGGAGCGCCGCCGGGAGGCCCCGGCCGACGTGCTGATCACCGACTTCACCCACGTCTACCCGGACGGCGAGACCGAGCCCAACCCCTGGCGGCACGTGCTGGTCGGCTCCCCGCTGGTCGAGGGCTGCACCCTGGCCGAGCACCCGGCGCTGTTCCAGACCGTGATGTCGGTGTGGAACAAGGTCTTCCGCCGCGAGTTCCTGGACGGCCTGGGCGTCTCCTTCGGCCGCGGATACTACGAGGACATCTCGGTCACCTACCCGGCGCTGCTGGCCGCCGGGCGGCTGCGCTACCTCGATCGCCCCTGCTACTTCTACCGGCGCGGCCGGGACGGCGCGATCACCGCCACCGCCTCGCCCAAGCACGCGGACGTGTTCGCCCAGTACGACGCGATCTTCGCCTTCCTGGACCGCCAGGACCGCCCCGGCCGGCCCGTCCCGGAGTCGCTGCGCACCCTGGTCTTCGACCGGACGGTGCGCCAGGCGCTCAACGTCTACGACACCCCCGGCCTGGTCCCGACCGACCTGCGCAAGGACTTCTTCCAGCGCATCGCCCGGCACTTCGACCGCCACCGCCCGGCCGGCTACCGCTTCCCCGGCGGGCTGCGCGGCGTGCAGTACCGGCTGGCCGCGCGCGGCGCCCGGATCGCCTACGCCGAGCTGCGCCGGACCGGCCGGCTGCCGCGCGAACTCAAGCGCGGGGCAAGGGCGGTGGCGCCCGCGGTGAAGAAGGGGATGCGCAGCGGCGCCCGGTTCACCGCGTACAACGCCTTCCGCCGGCTGCCGTTGGACGAGCACCTGGCGGTCTACGCCGCGTACTGGCACCGGGGTTACGCCTGCAGTCCGGCGGCGATCTACGAGAAGGCGAAGGAACTCGCGCCGCAGGTACGGGGCGTGTGGGTGGTGGAGAACCGCCGGCAGGCCGCCACGCTGCCGGCCGGGGTGCCGTACGTGATCGTCAACACCCCCGCGTACCTCAAGGCGATGGCGACCGCCAAGTACTTCGTCAACAACGTCAACTTCCCGCGCACGATGGCCAAGCGGCCCGGCTCGGTGCACGTCCAGACCCAGCACGGTACCCCCCTCAAGGCCATGGGCATGGACCTGCGCGACCGCCCCGCGGCGGCGGAGGGGATGGACTTCGACCTGCTCCAGGAGGCCATCGACCGCTGGGACTTCCTGGTCTCCCCCAACCCGCACACCAGTGAGCACTTCGCCCGCGCCTTCCCCGGCCGGTACGAGATGCTGGACACCGGCTACCCGCGCAACGACCGGCTCGCGGACGCCACCCCGGACCAGGTGCGCGCGATGCGCGAGCGGTTCGACCTGCGGCCGGGCACCACGGCCGTGCTGTACGCGCCGACCCACCGCGGCGGCAAGGGCGGTTACGTGCCGCTGCTGGACGTGGCCGAGCTGGCCCGGCGGCTGGGCCCGGGCTTCACGCTGCTGGTGCGCACGCACTACTTCCACACCGGGGGGCCGGGCGACCTGACGGCCGACGGGGAGGCGGCGCGGATCGTGGACGTCTCGGCGCACCCGACCGTCGAGGACCTTTACCTCGCGGCGGACGTGCTGGTGACGGACTACTCGTCGATGATGTTCGACTACGCGGTGCTGGACCGGCCGGTGGTGGTCTTCGCGCCGGACTGGGAGGAGTACCAGCGCGAGCGCGGCGTCTACTTCGACCTGTTCGCGGAGCCGCCGGGCGCGGTCACGGAGACCGCGGAGGAGCTGGCGCGGGCGCTGCTGGCGGGCGATCCGGCTCCGGAGGCGCGAGCGCGGTTCCGGGCGAAGTTCTGCGTCTGGGACGACGGCGGGGCGGCGGAGCGGGTGGTGCGCCGGGTGTTCCCGGTGGACGGCAAGCGGTAGGGCCTGCACGGAAGCCGGTTGGGGCCGGTGCCGCCGGTACGGCACCGGCCCCGTCGGCGCGGGCTCAGCGGCGGCGGGCGGCCAGGAACTCCTCGAAGGTCAGGACGCCGTCGTGGTCGGTGTCCATGGTGTGGATCAGCGCCTCGGCCATCGAGATGGTGACGTCGTGGTCGCCCATCTCGTTCGCGGCGAGCGCGTACTCGGCCGCAGTGATCTTGCCGTCGCCGTCCTGGTCGAAGCGGTCGAAAAAGGCCTTGATCGCCTCGGTGGTCTCCATCGTGCCCTCCTGGGTACTGCTGGGTCGTGCTCGGTTTCGGACGGCCGTACCCTACCCGGCCGTGGTGTTCGCCACGGTCGCCGGGAGTGGAGGCTCCGGGACGGGTGCCGTAGTCTGCGGATCTGATTGCGGGCCCGGGCACCTCCCGGGCGGTCGTTCGTCCAGGGAGGGAAACGTGCTCGACCTCGTCACCAGGCTGGTGCTGAAACCGGTTTCACGGGGAATCTGGCGCCCGGCCATCGAGGGCATCGAGAACGTGCCGCGCAAGGGCGGGGTGATCCTGGCCAGCAACCACCTGTCGTTCATCGACAGCGTGGTGATCCCGCTGACCGCCCCGCGCCGGGTCCACTTCCTCGCCAAGGCCGAGTACTTCACCGGCACCGGCTTCAAGGGCCGCCTCTCCAAGGGCTTCTTCGAGGCGATCGGCGCGGTGCCGGTCGAGCGCGGCACCTACCGCTCCGCCCAGGCCTCGTTGGAGTCGGCGCTGGAGATCCTGGAGGCCGGCAAGGCCTTCGGCATCTACCCCGAGGGCACCCGCTCGCTGGACGGCCGGCTCTACCGGGGCAAGACGGGCGTCGCCTGGCTCGCGCTGACCGCGGGCGTGCCGGTGGTGCCGGTGGCGCTGGAGGGGCCGGAGCAGATCCTGCCGGTGGGCAAGCGGGTGCCGCGGCTCAAGAAGGTGACGGTCCGCTTCGGCGAGCCGCTGCACTTCGACGAGCTGCACGGGCAGGCCCGCTCGCTGAAGGCGCGTCGGCAGGTGACCGACGAGGTGATGGCGGCGATCCAGCGGCTCTCCGGCCAGGAGGTCGCGGAGAGCTACAACGAGGTGCCGAAGGCGGCCTGACGGTCGGTCGCCGCAGCGGTCCGCGAGGACCGGTTCACGCGTGACCGAGGGCGGTGTCCGACAGGACGGCCGCCGCCGGTGCCTCCCGGCGCAGCAGGGCCGCGTACCGGCCGTCCAGCTCCACCAGCTCCTCGTGGGTGCCGAGTTCGACCACCTCGCCGTGGTCCAGGACGGCGATCTGGTCGGCGGCCCGGACGGTGGAGAGCCGGTGCGTGATGGTGATGGTGGTGCGGCCGGCGGCCAGGGTGTCCACGGCCTGCTGGACGGCGCGTTCGGTGCGGTTGTCCAGTGCGCTGGTGGCCTCGTCGAGGATCAGCACCGGCGGGTTGCGCAGGATCGTCCGGGCGAGTGCCAGGCGCTGCTTCTCACCGCCGGAGAAGCGGTAGCCGCGCTCGCCGACCAGGGTGTCGTAGCCGTCCGGCAGGGCGGCGATGGTGTCGTGGACCTGGGCGGCCCGGGCGGCTTCGACCAGTTCGGCGTCGGTGGCGCCGGGTTTGGCGAAGCGCAGGTTCTCGGCGACGGAGGCGTGGAAGAGGTAGGTCTCCTGGGAGACCACGCCGACCGCGCGGGCCAGGGTGTCGAAGGAGAGGTCGCGGACGTCCACGCCGTCCAGGGTGACCCGGCCTCCGGTGACGTCGTACAGCCGCGGGACGAGGTAGCTGAGGGTGGTCTTGCCCGAGCCGGTCTCGCCGACCACGGCCAGTGAGGTGCCGGCCCGGACCTTGAGGTCGACGCCGGAGAGGGTCGGGCGTTCCTGCGCGGGGTCGTAACGGAAGTCGACCTGCTCGAAGCGGACTTCGCCGCGGATGTCGGTGAGGGTGACCGGCTGCGCCGGCTCGGCGATCTCCACCGGCAGGTCGAGGTACTCGAAGATGCGCTGGAAGAGCGCGAGCGAGGTCTGGACGTCCACGCCGGTGGAGAGCAGGCTCACGGTCGGGCGGAAGAGGCCCTGCTGGAGGGTGACGAAGGCGACCAGGGTGCCGACCGAGACGATCGGCGCGCCGGCGGCGGAGGTCAGTCCGGCCGCCCAGTAGATCAGCGCGGGCATCGCGGCCATCACGATCTGGATGGTGTTCATCCGCCAGCGTCCGGCCATGCTGGCCCGGACCTCCAGGTCGGCGAGCTGGTCGGACTGGCCGGTGAACTCGCGGGCGAGCGAGTCGGAGCGGCCCATCGTGCGGCCGAGCAGGATGCCGCTGACCGAGAGCGACTCCTGGACCGCCGAGCTCATCGCGGCCAGCTGCTTCTGCCGCTGGGTGGTGATCTTCTTGCGCTCCTGGCCGACCCGGCGGCTGATCCAGACGAACAGCGGGAGCAGGACGAGCGAGACGACGGTGAGCCGCCAGTCGAGGGCGACCATGGCGACGACGGAGGCGACGACCGCGGTGAGGTTGGAGACCAGGCTGGTCGCGGTGGAGGTCACCGTGGACTGCATGCCGCCGATGTCATTGGCGATCCGGGACTGCACCTCGCCGGTGCGGGTGCGGGTGAAGAAGGCCAGCGACTGGCGTTGCAGGTGGCCGTAGACGGCGGTGCGCAGGTCGTGCATCACGCGCTGGCCGACGGTGGTGGAGATCAGCGTCTGCAGCACGTTGAAGACGCTGTTCACCACGGCGGTGAGGATCATCCCGAGCGCGAGCAGGCTGAGCAGCCCGGTGCGGCCCTGCGGGATGGCGGTGTCCAGCACGGCCTTCAGCAGGAACGGCGAGACCACCGAGACCACGGCGGAGGCGGCGACCAGCAGTCCGACGGTGGCGAGCCGGCCGCGGTACGGGCGGAAGAGCGTGAGGATCCGCCGCCACTGGGCCGGCGGGCGGGGCTCGCCCTCGGCACGATCGGGCGGGGTCCAGTCGATGGCGGCTGGCCTCAAGGACGGGCCTCCCTGGGTGGGACGGTCGGGCGGGGGTCGATATGGCGAGGATAGCTCATAGTTAGACAAGCTAATAGTGAGATTCCCTCTATTCCCTTGCGCCCGCCCGCCCGGCCACCTCGGGGTCAGTCGGTCCGGTACGTGCGCGCCGCCTTGGAGGACAGGCCCCCGAGCCTGCCCGGCGGCAGCACCCGGGCGATGGCCACCGCGGCCTTGTAGCGCTTGCCCGGCACGGACAACGACCGGCCGCGGGCCAGGTCGCGCATCGCCTCGTCCACCACCCGCTCGGCCGAGAGCCAGGACCAGGACGGGATGTTGCCGGTGCCCATGCCCGCCCGCTGGTGGAACTCGGTCCGGGTGAAGCCCGGGCACAGCGCCATCATCCGCACGCCCGTACCACCCAGGTCGCGCAGCACGCCCTGGGTGAAGCTGACCACCCAGGCCTTGCTCGCCCCGTACGTGCCGCGCGGCAGGAAGGCCGCCACCGAGGCGACGTTGACGATCGCACCCCGGCGGCGCTCGCGCATCCCCGGCAGCGCGGCCGTGGTCAGCCGCAGGATCGCCTCGATGTGCACCTTCAGCATGTCCAGCTCGTCCTGGAGCGGGACGGTCCCGAACTGGCCCTTGTTGCCGAAGCCGGCGTTGTTCACGAGGAGGTCCACGGGGCGGGCCGAGTCGGCCAGGCGGGCCTCGACGGCGCCGATGCCCTCGTCGGTCGCGAGGTCGGCGGTCAGCACCTCCGTCTCGACTCCGTACTTCCCCTGCAGGTCCGCGGCGGCGCGCTCCAGGCGCTCGGTGTCCCGCGCCACCAGGACGAGCTGGTAGCCGCTGCGGGCGAGCCGGCGGGCGAAGGCGGCTCCGATGCCGGCGGTCGCGCCGGTGATCAAGGCTGTGGTCATGCCCCGACCGTACCGACTCGCCGCATCCGAGCCCACACCCAGTGCAACGCCCCAGTTCAGCGGGCTGCGGATGCAGACATCCGGTCGTACTCCCCCTTCGCCGGGTTCGCCTCGAAGCACTCGGCCGCCATCGCGGTCCTGGCGAACACGGCACCGGCGCTGGGCGGGCGGCTCATCCAGGCGGGGTACGAGCTGCTCCGGGCGAGTTTGCGCGCCATGCCGTCCATACCGTCCTTGCCGTCCATACCGTCTATACCGCCACCGCCTTGGCGCGGTCGGCGGCGATGTGCACGGCGAGGCCGGCGAGGACGGTGCCCATCGCGTACCGCTGGACCCTCAGCCAGCCGGGGCGGCGGTTGAGGAAGGCGGCGATGCTGCCCGCGCTGACCGCGATCAGTCCGTTGACGGTGACGGCGATCGCGATCTGGGTCAGGCCCAGCACCAGGCTCTGCAAGGCGACGTGACCGCGCTCCGGCGCCACGAACTGCGGCAGCAGCGAGACGTACATGATGGCGATCTTGGGGTTGAGCAGGCAGGTCAGGAAACCCATCGCGAACAGTCGGCGCGGCGGGTCCGGCGGCAGCTCCTGCGGCGCGAAGACCGCCGTGCCACCCGGCTTGACGGCCTTCCAGGCCAGCCAGAGCAGGTAGCCGGCGCCGGCCAGCTTGATCGCGGTGTAGAGGGCGGGCACCACCGAGAACACCGCCGCCACCCCCGCCGTCACCGCGACGAGGTAGACCAGGAAACCGGTCGCCACCCCGGCCAGCGAGATCAGCCCGGCCCGACGGCCCTGCGCGATCGAGCGCGAGACCAGGTAGATCATGTTGGGCCCCGGCGAGAGCACCATGCCCAGCGCCACGGCGGCGATCCCGAGCACGGCGTGGCCGCTCACGGCCGATGTCAACGTGTCCATGCTGGGAGGCTAGGACCGAGGATCAGCTCGATGCAATGATGACTTTGCACTCGGTGCAATGTAGCCACCGGGTCCGACGCGCCAGGGTCTGCGCCCGGGCCTACGCCGAGGCACCAGGGCCTACGCCGAGGTCCACAGGAGGCCTGCCACCGATGGACGACTACCGCCTGATTGCCGACAGGATCGCCGCCGACATCGCCGACGGGCGGCTGCGGCCAGGCCAACAACTGCCCACCCAGCGCGCGTTCGCCCGCAGCCACGGCATCGCCGGCTCGACGGCGGGACGCGTCTACCGGGAGCTGGCCCGGCGCGGACTGACCGTCGGGGAGGTCGGCCGCGGGACCTTCGTCCGGGCCGGGCGCGGGGCGGACGGCGGGCGGGTCGCGCTCGCCGAGCCGGGCGCCGCACCCGTGGACCTGGAGCTCAACTACCCCGCCGTCCCCGGGCAGGCCGAACTGCTCGCGGGCGGACTGACGCCGCTGCTGCGCGCGGACGCGCTCGGGGACGCGCTGCGGCCGGTCGGCGCGGCCGGGACGGGGGCGGCGCGGCGGGCGTTCGCCGGGCTGCCCTCGACCGGTTCCTGGGAGGTCGACCCCGCGGACCTGCTGTTCGCGGGCAGCGGGCGGCAGGCCATCGTCGGGGCGCTCTCCGCCCTGGTGCCGCCGGGGAACCGGCTCGGAGTCGAGGCGCTCACCTACCCGGTGGTCAAGGCGGCGGCGGAACGGCTGGGCATCGGGCTGGTACCGCTGGCGATGGACGAGCACGGGCTGGTACCCGGGGCCGTCACGTCCGCCCACCGGGCGACGCCGCTGCGCGCCGTGTACGTGCAGCCCCGGCTGCAGAACCCGCTCGGTGGGAGCCTGCCGCCCGAGCGGGCGGCAGCGCTCGCGGAGGAGCTGCGGCGGCTCGACCTGCCGGCGGTCGAGGACGCCATCTGGTCCTTCCTGCGGCCCGGACTCGCGCCGCTGGCCGCGCTGGCACCGGAGCGGACGGTGCTCGTGGACTGTCTCTCCAAGCGGCTCGCCCCGGGCCTGACCACCGGGTTCGCGGTCGTCCCGGGCGCGCTGCGCGAGCGGGTGGCGGGCGCGCTGCGCTCGGGCGGGTGGACGCCGAGCGGATTCGCGCTGGAGGCGGCGGTGCGCTGGATCGGGGACGGCACGCTGGCCGCGGTGGAGGCGGCGAAGCGGGCCGACGCGGCGGCCCGCCAGCTGCTGGCGCGCGAGGTGCTGACAGGGCAGCGGCTGCGGGCGGACCCGTACTCGTACTACCTGTGGTGGGAGCTGCCGGGCGACTGGCGGGCGGAGACCTTCGTCGCGGCGGCGGCGCGCGCCGGGATCTCGATCACGCCCGCGACGGCGTTCGCCGTGGATCCGCGGAGCTCACCGACCGCCGTCCGGGTCGGACTCGCCTCGCCCCCGCTGCCGGTGCTGGCGCGGGCGCTGGAAACGCTGGCACGGATCGTGGAGGGCGGACGGGGAACGGACGACAGCTGACAGATAACAGATTTCGAAATCTGTTATCTGTCAGTTGTTATCTGTCGTCTGTCAGTTGTCGGCTGTCAGCTGTCGGCTGCCGGCTGTCCCCTGCCGGGTGTCAGCCGCCCGAGCCGTTGCGGCTCCCCCGGGTCGCGGTGTCCGCGGCTCCCCCGGCGCCGATCGCGCGTAGCCGGCTCGCGGCGGTGGCGGCGAGCTGGGGCGCGAGCCGGGCGACGTCGCGGGAGCCGACCACGGCGATCAGGCTCGGCAGCAGCCAGCGGGCCGGCTGCATGCCGCGCAGCCAGGCCTGGGCGTACACATGAGCCGACCGGCGGGCGATCCCGGCGACGATCCGGTCCACCGCGGGTTCCAGCGGGTACGTCTTGTTCGCCGGCCACGGCAGCCGGGCGCGCATCTGCTTCAGCACGGCGTCCTCGTCGGCGCCGCGCACCATGTCGGTGTCGGTCCAACTCAGGTACCCGACACCGACCTTGACGCCCTGGTAGGCGACCTCGGCGCGGATCGAGTGGGCGAAGGCCTCCACCCCGGACTTGCTGGCGCAGTACGCGCTCATCAGCGGCGCGGGCGTCAGCGCGGCGAGCGAGGCGATCTGCAGCAGGTAGCCCCGGCTCTCGGTGAGCGCCGGGAGGAAGGCCCGCGCGGTGGCGACGCTGCCGAGCAGGTTGACCTCGATGACCCGGCTGAAGGCCCGGTGGTCGCTGTCCGCCAGCGGTCCGCCGATGGCGATGCCGGCGTTGGCGACCACGGTGTCGATCCGCCCGTAGTGCTCCTTGATCCGGCGGGCGGTGTCCTCCAGCGCGTCGAGGTCGGTGACGTCCACCTCCCAGCTGGTCGCGGTCGGGCCGCACTGGGCGGCGACGGCCTTCAGCTCCTCCGGCTCCAGCCCCAGCAGCGCGACCTCGGCCCCGCGCCGGGCGAGCTTGCGGGCCAACGACGCACCGACCCCGCGGGCGGCTCCGGTGACGACGACGACCTGCGCGGACAACGGCGGTACGGCCTTCATGCGACGGCAGTCCTCTCATCGGTGGGGTCAGCGGAATCGGCGGACGCAGGAGCGGGAACGGCGGGAGCGGGAACGGTGGGAGCGGGAACGACGGGGACTGCCACGGTCACGGCGGGCGCACCGACCAGGTGCTCGGCGGCCATCCGGTGGATCTCGCCGGCCACCTCCGCCGGCCGCTCCAGCGGCGACATGTGCCCGACCCCGGGCAGCAGCAACAGACCCTGCGGGTCCTTGAGTTCGGCGACGATCCGGTGCGCGTGCACCGGCGGGGTCAGCCGGTCGTCGGTGCCGACCACGACCGAGGTGGGCGCGGCGAGCCGACCGAGTCCGGCATGGACGTCCAGCCGGTCGAGCACCGCGGCCCAGTTGGCTCGGACGGCGGTCGGGCAGGCGTGCACGATGCGGGCGGTCGCCTCGACCTGGCCGGCGGGCGAACTCGGCCCCATGGTGGCGTACTTGAGTGCGGCCCGGCTGACCGGCGAGACCGGTCCGAGCGGCAGCCGGGAGCGCAGCAGCTGCCGGTGCAGGAAGCGGCGCAGCTTCGGGGAGCGCACGGTCGGCGGCAGGACGGTGAGCTCGGCCACCAACTCGCCCGGCCCGGTGGAGATCAGGACGGCGGCGGCGGTGCGCTCGGCCACCTCGGGGCGGCTGCCGGCGGCCATGATGGTCATCCCGCCCATGCTGTGCCCCGCGAGTACGGCTCGCTCCCCCGCCGGAACGGTCCGGGCGAGAACCGCGGACAGGTCCTCGGCGAGCGCCCGGGTCGAGTAGCGGGCCCGGCTCGGCGGGATCTCGCTGTGCCCGTGCCCGCGCTGGTCGTACGCCACCACCCGGTATCGGTCGGCGAGTTCGCGGATCACGGGGGCCCAGAAGGCGGTCGAGCAGGTCCAGCCGTGCGCCAGCACCACGGTCGGCGCGCCGGGTCGACCGTGCACCTCGACGTGCAGCCGGCTGCCGTCCGCCGACCGGGCGCTCAACTCCTCCACGGGCGTGGGTGGTTCGTACTCGGCGGGCAGCTGGACGGCACTCATGCGGTGACCTCCTGGACGGTCCGGGCGGTGGTCGGGGCAGCGGTCGGGGACGTGCGCATGATCAGCTCGTACTCGGCGAGGTCCACCTTGCGAGTGGCGCGGCGGAACGCGGTGGTGGAGCCGGGCCAGAGCACGGTGTTCTTGCCGCTCGGGTCGAGGTACCAGCTGCGGCAGCCGCCGGTGGTCCAGACGGTGCGGTCCATCCGGTGCTGCAGTTCGAGGTTCCACTGCCGCTGGGCGCGCGCGGTCGGCTGCATGGCGGTGGCGCCGACCGAGGCGAGCGTGGTCAACGCGTCGATCAGGTAGTTCAGTTGGGACTCGATCATGAGGATCATCGAGCTGTTGCCGAGGCCGGTGTTGGGGCCGATGACGAAGAACAGGTTCGGGAAGCCGCGTACGGTCGAGCCGCGCAGCGCCTCCATTCCGCCCTTCCACTCCTCGGCCAGCGTGGTGCCGTCCGCGCCGAACACCCGGGCGCCGATGGGCATGTCGGTGACGTGGAAGCCGGTGCCGAAGACGATGGCGTCCACCTCGTGCTCGCTGCCGTCGGCCGCGACCAGTGTGGAGCCGCGCAGTTCGCGCAGACCGGAGGAGACGACCTCGGTGTTGGCCGCGGCGAGCGCCGGGTAGTAGGTGTTGCTGAGCAGGATGCGCTTGCAGCCGATCCGGTAGTCCGGGGTGAGCTTGGCGCGCAGCGCCGGGTCCTGGACGCTCTGGGCGATGTGGCGTTCGGCGAGTTGCTGGACGACGCGCAGCAGTCCGGGGCGCCGGACGAAGGCGTCCACCTGGAGCTCGCGGAGCGCGAAGAGGGTGCCGCGGCGGATCTTCGCAGTGACCGGCAGCCGGCCGTGCAGCCACTTCTCCAGCGGGCTGATCTCGCGGTCCCGGCGCGGCAGGACCCAGGCCGGGGTGCGCTGGAAGACGGTCAGCTTGCCGACCTCGGGTTGGATCGACGGGATGATCTGGGCGGCGGAGGCTCCGGTGCCGACCACGGCGACGCGCTTGCCGGCCAGGTCGAACTCGTGGTCCCAGCGGGAGGAGTGGAACACCTTGCCGGGGAAGGCGCTCAGCCCCGGGAGTTCGGGGATCTGCGGGTCGGCGAGCGGTCCGGCAGCGGCGACGACGGCGTCGGCCGTCCACTGGCCGGCCGAGGTGGTGATCCGCCAGCGGGTCGCCTCGCTCTCCCAACGCGCCTCCAGCACCTCGGTGTTGAATCGCAGGTGGGGGCGAATGCCGAAGACCGTGGCGACCTTCTCCAGGTAGGCGCGGATGTCCGGCTGGCCGGAGAAGCTGCGCGGCCAGTCGGGATTGGGCGCGAAGGAGAAGGAGTAGAGGTGCGAGGGCACGTCGCAGGCGCAGCCGGGGTAACTGTTGTCGCGCCAGGTGCCACCGACGGAGTCCGCCCGCTCCAGGACCACGAAGTCGGTGATGCCGGCGCGACGCAGCCGGACCGCGGCGCCGAGTCCGCCGAAGCCGGAGCCGATCACCGCGACCCGGACATGTGGCACGGACTCCTCCGGCTCCCGAGCTTCGGGGGACGAGCCGGTGTCCGCGGAGGCGCCGGACGTGCCGGACACGCCGGAGCGGGGGCGCTTGCTGCTGGATGCCATGCGGCCTCCTCCTGAGGGTGGGGCGGTGATCGTCGCGCTCTCCGGGGCCGCGCCCCGGAACCCTGCCAATCGCGCCAGTAATCACTGGCATGGTTGGCAGGGTAGCCCTTGCCGCCACCGGAGGGAAGAAGCGCGACCGCTCCGGTTCCGGGAGCGTTCCGAGCCCTCGGACCTATGCTGATCGCCGTGGACAAGGTCAGAGCTGCTGCGGACGACAGAAAACGCGAGTACCGGGTGGAGGAACTGGCCGAAGCGGCCGGCATCACCACCCGCACCCTGCGCTTCTACCGCGAGCGCAAACTGCTCCAACCGCCCCGCAAGGAGGGCCGGATCGCCTGGTACGGCGAGGAGCACCTGGCCCGGCTGCGGATGATCGGCGAGCTGCTGGACCGCGGCCACACCCTGGGCGGCATCGCCGAGCTGATCGGCGCCGGCGAGAGCGGGCGGGACGTCGCCGAGCTGATCGGGCTGGAGGCGGCGATCGTCGCACCCTGGTCGGACGAGACCCCGGTGCGGCTGGACTGGGAGGAACTGAAGACCGCCTTCGGGGACCAGCTCACCGAGGAGAACACCGCCGAGTCGATCGCCCAGGGCTACATCACCGTCGAGGAGGACGGCATCACCCACGTCAGCCGCCGGCTGATGGACGCCACCACCGAGCTGGTGGCGGAAGGCGTTCCGCTGTCGGCGGTGCTGGACGCCAGCCGGCGCACCCGGGAACACGTGGACGCCATCGCCGAGATCTTCATCGACGTGGTCAGCGAGCACCTGCTCAGCGCCCTGGCCGCCGACACCCCGCTGCCGCCCGGCGAGGCGGCCCGGCTCACCGAACGCATCATGCGGGTACGGCCGCTGGCCAGGACCGTCGCCGACGCCCAGTTCGCCCTCGCGATGGACCGTCGGGTGCACGCCGAGTACGACCAACTGCTGCGCCAGCGACGGGAGAACGGCTCGGAGGCACAGCCGGAGGACGACAGCTCCGAGGCGTAGCCGGACGGCCGAGCGGGCAGGGATCCCCGCGCCCTGCCCGTACGACGGAGGTGCCGCCATGCCCAGCTCCCTCAGCCGCCGCACCGCACTCGGCCTCGCCGCCGGGCTCGCCCCGGGCCTCGCGCTCGCAGCCTGCGGGACCGACTCCCGTGCGCCGAGCGCCGGTTCGCCGGGAGGCGCCAACGGCGGCGGCAGCGGCGGCAGCGGCGGCAGCGGCGCCCGAACGGTCCGGCACGCGCGCGGCGAGAGCGCCGTACCGGCCCGGGCGGCCCGGGTGGTGGTGCTGGACACCGACGCGCTGGACTCGGTGATCACCCTCGGCCTCGCCCCGGTCGGCGCCACCACCGTCAGCGCGGGCGCGCCCCTCCCCAGCTACCTCCCCGCCGCTCGACTGGCCGGGACGAAGGCCGTCGGCGCGATCGGCCAGCCCAGCCTGGAAGCGATCGCGGCGCTGCGGCCGGACCTCATCCTCAGCAACCAGGTCCGCGACGACAAGCGGTACGAGGAGCTGTCCAAGATCGCGCCGACCGTGCTCTCCAAGACCACCGGGCCGACCTGGAAGGAGAACGTCCGGCTGCACGCCGAGGCGCTCGGCCGCCAGGCGGAGGCCGAGGCGGCGGACGCGGCGTACCGGACGAAGCTGCGCGAGCTGGTCACCGCGCTCGGCGGGCCCGCCAAGGCCGCCGCCACCCGGGTCGAGATGGCCCGCTTCCTGGCGGGCGCGCCGACCCGGCTCTACCTCAACGACACCTTCGTCGGCTCACTGTTCAAGGACCTCGGGCTCGGCCGGCCCGCCAACCAGGACAAGCCCGGATTCTCGATCGAGATCAGCCCGGAGCAGGTCGACCAGGCGGCGGCCGACGTCATCTTCTACTCGCTGTACGGGGACGCCGCCAAGTCCGACCAGGGGAAGATCACCGAAGGCGCCCTGTGGAAGGACCTGGACGCTGTCCGCAACGGGCGGGTGTTCCGGGTGGACGACAACCTGTGGATGCTCGGCATCGGCTACACCGGGGCCGGTCTGATTCTGGATGAGATCCGGAAGGACCTGGCGACGACCGATGACAGATGACAGATCACAGACGACAGATAACAGCTGACAGATTTCATCATCTGTCAGCTGTCGTCTGTAATCTGTTACCTGTTACCTGTTACCTGTTACCTGTCATCGTCGTCCGTCGCCCCCGGCGCCAGGGCCGGCGACGGGAGGACATGGCGCGCCTCGCCGCCGGACCACCAGACGCCGACGGCGAAGACGGCCGTCGCCTCCAGCAGTCCGGCCCGGTCGAGGCCGCCGCAGTGCACCGGTGTGCATGCCATGGACGCGATCAGGTCGGCGACCAGCGCAGCGGCCGCCGGGTCGTCCGCGCAGTACGGGACGCCGAGCGGTGCGCCGCTCTCGAAGGCCGGGCGCGGCATGGTCCAGATGCTCTCGTGGCAGATCCCGAACACCTTGGCCACCCGGGCCGTCGGAGCCGCCACGGCGAGCCGCGCGGCGACGGAGTCGGTGGCGCCGGCCGTGGTCAGCCGGGGCCCGTCCGCGCCGGGGGCCATGGGCACGGTGCAGTCCAGGAGGGCCCGCCCGGCCAGGTCGGCCGCCAGCGGCGCGACCACCGGCACCGCTGCCTCGGCCGGTACCGCGACCAGCACGGCCTCCCCGAATCTCGCCGCCGTCGCGAGATCACCGCCGCCCGACGCGCCCAGTACAGCGGCGAGTTGCCCGGCCGCCAGCGGGTCGCGCCCGCCCACCACCACCTCGTGCCCCGCCCGCACCCAGGCCCCGCCGAGAGCCGCCGCCATCGCGCCCGTTCCGAGAATGCCGATCCGCATGTCCACTCCTCGCCGTCACATCTGCTGTGACCGGCACGCTAGGCGGGTCGATGCACACCGTCCGGTACGCATCGGATCGGGCAGGATGGCCGCATGGACATCGCGAGCCGCACGCGCGAGAGCGACGAGGGAGGCGGGGGATACGACGCCGAGGCCCGCGCCGAGGAACGCGGAGCCGAGGAGTACGGCGACCTGGGCGGCGCCGTCTTCGCCGCGGACTGCCGCGCCAGGCTGGCCTTCGAGGTGATCGCCAACCGTTGGGACAGCGTGGTGGTCTACGTCCTCGGCGAGCTGGGGCCGCTGCGCCCGCGGGCGCTGCTGGACCGGATCGGCGGGATCAGCCCGAAGGTGCTCAACGAGTCGCTGCGTCGGCTGGAGTACAACGGCCTGGTGGAGCACCGCCGTTACGCGGAGGCGCCGCCGCGGGTCGACTACGCCCTCACCGGGGCGGGTGCCGCCCTGATCGGTCCGATCCGCGCACTCGGCGCCTGGTCCGCCGTCCACGGCGACGCCGTCCTGGCCGCCCAGGAGACGCACGAGAAGAAAAGGGGGATCTGACGAAACGTCAGATCCCGGAAAAGGGAAGAACCGCGGGGGTGACGGTGGTCCGCCTACCGTCACCCCCGCCGCTCACGGCCCTTCCGGCCGGCACCCACGAACCGGCAGGGCCCGGGGCTCAGTTGACGTTGACGGCCGTCCAGGTGGCGGCGACCGCGTTGTACTCCGCGCTGTCCGAGCCGTACAGGTCCGCCGCCGCGCTGAGGGTGGCCGCACGGGCGCCCGCGTAGTCGGTGGTGGAGGTGAAGTAGGTGGTCAGCGCCTTGTACCAGATCTGCGCGGCCTTGTCCCGGCCGATGCCGGCGAGGGTCGAGCCGTCGTACGTCGGGCTGTTGTAGCTGAACCCGTTGATGGTCTTCGCGCCACTGCCCTCGGCGAGCAGGTAGAAGAAGTGGTTGGCCACCCCGGACGAGTAGTGGACGTCCAGGTTGCCGACGTTGGCGTCCCAGTAGTCGGCGGACTGGCCGTCCTTGCTGGGCTGGTCCATGTAGCGCAGCGGGCTGCCGTCGCCGCGCAGGTTGATCAGCTCGCCGATCCAGTAGTTCGGCGGGTTGGAGGGCAGGTTGGCGTACCACTCGACCATCGTGCCCATGATGTCCGAGGTGGCCTCGTTGAGGCCGCCGGACTCGCCCGAGTAGTTCAGGTTGGCGGTGGCGGCGGTGACGCCGTGGGTCATCTCGTGGCCGGCCACGTCGATTTCGGTGAGCGGGGCGGCGTTGCCGCTGCCGTCGCCGTAGGACATGCAGAAGCAGTCGTCGCTCCAGAACGCGTTCACGTAGTTGGAGCCGTAGTGGACCCGGCTGAGGGCGCCGACACCGTCGTTGCGGATGCCGTTGCGGCCGAAGGAGTTCTTGTAGAAGTCCCAGGTGGTGGCGGCGCCGAACTGGGCGTCCACGGCGGCGGATTCGCGGTTGGCCGCGGTGCCGTCGCCGAACCGGTTGCTGGTGTTGGCGAACAGCGAGCCGCTGCCGGAGGTCCCGTTCTTCATGTCGGTGGTGGACTGGCCGCCACGGGAGGCGTCCTTGAGCTGGTACCGCGTGCCGCTCTGCGTGGTGGTCAGCGGGACCTGGCCGACGAAGACGCCGTTGCCGGTGCCGGCCGCGGTCTGCACCTTCTCGTGGGTGGAGAGCACCCGGCCGCTCGCGGCGTCGGTGAGCAGGACCTGGCTGCTCGGGGTGCCGTCGGCGCGCACGCCTTCGACGGTCGTGCGGTAGGCCAGGCGCGGGCTGCCGTCGGTGGCCCAGACCACCAGTTCGGCCGTGCCGGTCTGGTGGACCTCGGTCAGCGGCGACTCGTCGGCGTCGACGGTCACGCCGACGGTGGCCTTGACCGCGCCGGCGGCCTGCGCGGCGGCCTGGTCGGCCGGGACCTTCGGGGCCAGGCTCGGCAGGTCGATCCGCGCGGAGACGGCCTTGGAGACCGACTTCACCGCGCCGTCGGCCTTCTGGTGGACGATCAGGTCGCCGCCGATCACCGGCAGGCCCGCGTAGGTGCGCTCGAAGCGCAGGTGGCGGGTGCCGTCCTGGTCCACCACGGCGTCCTTGGCGACGAGTTGCTCCTTGTCCCCGAGGCCGAGCGCCTTGGCGAGCGGGCCGGCCTGGCCGTCGGCCAGGGCGAGCACGGTGGCGTGCTGCTGGGCGGCCTGGGCCTGCAGCGACGGGGTGGGGGCGGCCTGGGCGGCGGTGCTCACCTGGGTCACACCGGTCAGCAGGGCGGTGGCTGAGAGTACGGCGACAGCTGCGAGCTTTCGCTTCACGGACGAGTCCTTCCGGGAAACCGCGTCTGGGCGCGGTCACGCCGCGTCCCGGGGGCCGGGTCGGCACCTGTGGGGCGGGACGGGCGCTGACGTGCTGGAACCCCGTACAGTCGAGCGGCTCGCCACCAAGGGGTGGGGGTGGGGGCAACCGCTGGGGGTGAACAGAAGCATGACAATCCAGCAGATGAAATGACAGGTCTGCCTCAGGAGTTGGCCAGGTCCCGCCACCAGGTAAAGGGCGGTCAAGCAGTGCCGGAATCGGGGCGATTCACCGCATTCCGCAGATCGTTCCCACCCGATCCATGTCCGACCGCCTGCATCGACAGCCGTCCGCCCGCCGAACGCGGGTTCGGCGGGCGGCACGATCCACCGGCAGTCGACTTTTACATCTGTGTAGAAGTTTCCACACAGTCCCTTGACGCCGGGGTGGCGAGGGTCCGCCACCCGGCACCCTTGCTCACCCGCCGGACGTCTGCTACCAGGCCTCGGCCCGCCGCTGCTGGAACCGCCACTACGGAAACCGCCACTACTGGAACCGCCACTCCTGGTCCTCGTTGCCGGGGGTGCAGGCGACCATGGTGACCGCGTTGCCCGGGCCGTTGTTGGTCAGGCAGATCGAGTTCATGTAGTCGCCCAGCGTGTACGAGCCCGGGCTGGAGCCGTTGCGGACGGTCCAACTGGTGAGGTAGCTGAAGCCGCTGCTGGCCTCGACCTTCCCGTCCATGGTCTGGACGAGCGCCGGTCCGCCGTTGTTGCAGGCGTTGAAGTGGATCCACGTACCGGGGTCGGTGGAACGCACCCACCCGTACTGCGAGGCGCCCCCGAGCACGACCGGGTTGTCGCCGCTCAGGGTGTCGTTGCGCAGCCCGAGCGGGCGGCGCTCCTTCGCGGTGACGATGGTGGTCCAGCTGCTGCCGCCGCAGGACGCGGGGCGGGGCGGGCTCTGCGGGGCCGGGGTGGTGCCGCCGGCCGTGTTCTGGGCCGGGGGCTGCGGATTCTGGTTGGCGGGCGGGGCGGGCGGGTTGCCGCCCGCCCCGCCTCCGGGCTGGCTCGCCTGACCGCCCGTCGACCCGCCGGCGGCCGCCCCACCGCCGGAGGCGCTGCCTGTGCCCGCACCACCGCTCCGGTTCCCGCCGGAGACGCCGCCGCTTCCGCCCTGGACCGGGGCCTGGCCCTGGGCCGGGACGGGGACCTGCTGGTTCGGGGCAGCGGGCGGCGGCTGGTCGGGATTCGGGGTGGCCGCCGGGGTGTCGGTCGGCACCGGGGCAGGGGGCGCGGTCGTGGCCGCGGACAGCGGGGAACCGGTACCGGAGTTCGCCGGCACGGTCACCACCACGGTCGGCTGGGCGGCGGGCGGCACGGCCGCGTCCGAGCCCCCCGGACTGCGGTCGACCAGCAGGGCAGTGGCCGTGCCGACCGAGATGATGACCGGGATGATCACCGGCACCAGCAGGGCGCGCCGGTGCCGGGCCCGGCCCGGCTCGGTCTGCGCCTGCGGCAGCACCTTCGCGACCTCGTCCGGCGCGGGGTCGCCGCCCGCAGCGGGAACGACCACGGCACCGGCCTGCCCGGCCTCCTTCTTCGCCGCTGTCCCTGCCGCTCCCGCTTCCGCCTTGGGCCCGGCGGCCCCTGCAGCACCTGCGCCCCCGCCCTTGGCGTCCCCTCCCCCGGCTCGCCCGGCGGATGCAGCGTCGGGCCGGAGCCGGATCGTCCGGCTGTCGGCGGCGGCCTTCTCCCCACCGTCTGCGTGCTCCCT
The DNA here is from genome assembly GCF_003635085.1 of Streptomyces sp. 1114.5. Taxonomy (NCBI): domain Bacteria; kingdom Bacillati; phylum Actinomycetota; class Actinomycetes; order Kitasatosporales; family Streptomycetaceae; genus Streptomyces; species Streptomyces sp. 1114.5. Next base: position 1,082,635 of record NZ_RBXE01000002.1, on the reverse strand, counting down.
GGCCCCGCCGGCGTTGGCCTTACCGTCCCCGGCCTCACCGACCCCGGCCTTTCCGTCCCCGGCCTCACCGACCCCGGCCTCACCGACCCCGGCCCCGCCGACCCCGGCCTTGCCGGCCTCCGCTTCGGCACCCGCGCCCCCAGCCGCCGCGCGGGCCGCCGCCGCCATCTCGGCCGCGTCCGCGAAGCGCTCCTCGGGCTTCTTGGCCAGCGCCTTCGCGACCAGCGCCCGGACCGCCGCCGGGAAGGTCTCCGGCAGTTCCGGCACCGGCTGGTTGACGTGCTTGAGCGCGATCTGCAGCGGCCCCTCACCGGAGTACGGCGGCTCGCCGACCAGCAGTTCGTAGCAGACCACGCCTATCGAGTACAGGTCGGTGGCGGGGCCGAGGGCGGCCCCCTCGGCCTGTTCCGGGGACATGTAGAGCGCCGTGCCGATGATCGCGAACGGCGCGGTGAGCTTGGTGCTGGCGAGCGCCCGGGCGATGCCGAAGTCCGTGATGGCCACCCGGCCGTCGGTGCGCACCATCAGGTTGGACGGCTTGATGTCCCGGTGCACGATGTCCTGCTGGTGCGCGGCGTGCAGCGCGTCCAGGGCGCCGGCGACCAGTTCGAGGGCACGCCCGACGGTCATCGGGCCCGAGTCCGCGAGCACCCGGTCCAACGGACTGCCCGCGATCAGCTCCATGACGATGTAGGCGCAGCGCTCGTCGCCGTCCTCGCCGCTCTCGCCGTAGTCGTGGACGTCCACGATGCCGGGGTGGTCGACCGCGGCGACCAGCTGGGCCTCGCGGCGGAAGCGCTGGGTGGCGGTGTCGTCCTCGAACAGCTCCGAGCGCAGGATCTTGACCGCGACCTGCCGCGCCAGGACGGTGTCCTCGGCCCGCCAGACCGAGCCCATCGCGCCTCCGCCGATCTTCCCGACCAGCCTGTACCGTCCGCCGAGCACGGTGCCCGCCCCGCTCATGCCCCAGTCCCCCTGTGTGTCATGTCCCGCCCCGACGGGTCGTCGGCACACAGTGTGCCAGAGCGTGCCGCGGCCTCAGCAGACCGGATACGGAAAGGAATTGAGCACGAGTGCCAGGGACTGACCGAACGCGGAGCCGGACGCCGGAGCGCCCGGCCGACCGGGCGACCGGCCGGCCTTCAGACCTTCCGGAAGTGTCCGGCGCGGTCGGACACCTCCAGGACCGCCGCGACGACCGCCCCGGGCTGGTCGGCGTGGACGGCGTGGCCGGCCTCGCGCACCGTGCCGTGCGTCCCCCTGGGGGCGCCGGAGGCGACCTGCGACTGCAGGGCGGTCCAACGGGAGCGCATCGCCCGGGGCAGCCCTTCGGTCGCACTCAGGACGGCCACCGGCACATCCGGCAGCGGCGTGGCGGCGCGGCGGCGCCGGATCTCGGCGGTGGTGACGTTCGTCAGCCGGTTCTCCGCGAGGACGGTCCGCCGCTGGTGGGAGTGCCCGACCACGGCCGCCTCGGCCCGGGCGAGCGGGTCCGCCGGCCCGGGCGCGGTGGCCGCCGGGGCGGACCGGAGCAGCCACCGCCGGAGCAACCACAACCGGAGCAGCGCGGCTTCGGCGAGCCGGATGGACCGCGGCTGGAAATCCTCGTGCGCCGGATCCACCAGCACCAGCCCGGCCACCAGCTCCGGCCGCCGCCGGGCGAGGAGTTGGGCCAGCTGGCCGCCCCAGCTGTGCCCGACCAGGATCGCCGGACCAGCGCCCAGGTGCCGGACGAGGGCGGCCAGGTCCTCGATCCCTCCGTCCAGGCTGGGGCCGGTCGCGCGGCCGACTGCGGTGCGCTCGGGCTCGCTGGCACCGAGCCCGGCCCGGTCGTACGCCACCACCCGTCCGTGTCGGGACAGTTCTGGCAGGACGGGCAGCCAGGTGAGCGAGGAGGTGCCGCAGCCCGCGATCAGGACCACGGGTGTCACACCGCCCTCGCCCGCCTCCACCCAGCGCAACGCCCGCCCGCCGCAGTCGAGTTCACTCGGCCGCACCCTTACCCCGCCCGGGGCGTTCTCGGCGAAGGCCGACGCGATGGCCTCCTGGACGCCCCGCAGGCCCGTCCCGTCCTGCTCTCCCCGCGTGTCCTTTCCGCCGTGCACGCCCAACCCCCCGGTTCAGTCGTCTGGTTCACCCGTCGCCCTCACTATGTCAGGCGAGCCGGCGGCCGTAGGGGCGAACGGCAGGGCGGCCGGCCGTACCGGCGGGCAGCGGGCTCGGGCGCGAGCTCAGGCCGGCAGGACGCGCTTCAGCAGGCCGAGCAGCGTCTCCCAGTGCCGCGCGTCGGCGGCCGCGTCGTAACGGGTGGTGTCGGCCTGGGTGTAGCCGTGCGGCGCACCGGCGTAGACCTCCGCCCGGAACCGGACCCCGGCGGCGGTGAGGGCCGTGGCGAGCCGGTCGATCTGCTCGGGCGGCAGCGCCTCGTCCTGGTCGGCGTGGCCGAAGTACAGCTCGGCGGTGATCCGGTCGGCACCCAGGTGCGGGCTGTCCGGGCGCTCGGTGGCGAGGTTGCCGCCGTGGAAGCCGGCCGCGAGGGCTATCCGGTCCGGGTGGCTGACGGCCGTGCGCAGGGCGAGGAGCGCTCCGCGGCAGTAGCCGGTGAGTGCGACCGGCCCGTCCTGGACCAGCGGGGACTCGGCGAGCCAGCGCAGGTAGGCGTCCGCGTCGCGGGCGGTCGTCTCCGGGGTGAGGGTGGCGAGCAGCGGGCCGATCTGCTCGAACAGCGCGTCGTCGCTCTCCACGTCGATGAGCTCCGGCAGTTCGACCAGCGGGGCGCGGCCGTTGCGGTAGTAGGCGTTGGGGACGAGCACGGTGTACCCGGCTCCGGCGAGCCGGTCGGCCGTCCGCTGCAGGTGCGGCCGGAGCCCGAAGGCGTCCATGTAGAGGAGGACGGCCGGGTGGGCGCGGCCGTCGTCGGGGTGGGCGAGGTAGGCGTCGGCGGTTCCGTCCGCCGTCGGGATGTCCACGAGGGTTCCGCGCACGGTCATGGTGAGGGTGCTCCTTCCGTTCTCGCCGCAGGGTATCCGGTGGGTGCGTGCCGCCGTTCCGGGAACGCCCCCACCACGGTGCGGCGTTGAGCGGGCATGGCGTTGATCGTGGGTGTGCTGGCGGCGGTGGCGGCGGTACTGGGGCTGGTCGTGCTGGCCGCGTGGCAGATCCGGGACGAGGCCTCTGCGCGTCCGCGGCCCCGCGGGCCCGGGGTGGCGACGGGCGTCGGCGGGCTGGAGGAGCTGCACGCACTGTTCAGCCCGGGCAAGCGGATACAGGTCGAGCAGAAGAAGGAGCAACTGGCGCTGCGCGACGACGCGCAGGCCGGATCGCCGCCGCACTTCGGCGTGGACCTGGAGCGGGGCGTGGCGGTGCTGCGCGCCGGGCCCGGCCCGGGCGCGCCCGAACGGCCGCAGGAGGACGGCGCCCCAGGAGCAGTGCCCGGGGCGTAGCGGTACCCGGCGCATAGCGGTGCGCGGCACGCAGCGAGGCCCGCCGGTGGCGGCGCGGGTCAGTGGCGGCGCCGGGTCAGTTGCCCCAGCTGCGGGAGCAGAGCACCAGCCGGTAGCCGTCCGGGTCGGCTATCGTCACGCCGAACTTGTCCCAGTACGGGTTGTGCGAGGTGACCCGGGTGCCTCCGGCCGCCTCCAGCCGGGCGGTCAGGGCCTCGTCGACCGGCGCACCGAGGTAGACGACGAACAGGTCCTCCACCGTCGGCGTGGGCTCCGTCGGATGCTCCGGGTCGTGGGTCAGCTCGAAGTGCCAGGCACCGCCGGGCGGGCCGACCATCAGCAGGTCGTGCTCACCGGACACCCGCTCGGTGGTGCGCCACAGCACATCGAGGCCGAGGCCGCCGACGTAGAAGCGCTCGGCCGCCGCGAGGTCGCGCGAGGGACGGGCCACACGGATGTGCATCGTGGAATCGATCATGTCGGCGACCATAGCCGACACCACTGACAACGACCTCCTGGATCTCCCGGTCGCACAGCAGCCGGCCGTCCTCGGCATGCTGCTCCGTCAGGACGGGCTGGTGGCCAGCAGCGCGGTGGTGGTCACCTTGTTGTCGCACTCGGCGAACAGGCCGTCGTCCAAGGCCACTTGGTGGGCTCCCGCGCCGCCCGGCAGGCCCAGGACGAGGGTGGGGTAGGCGACCGGGGTGGCCCCGGAGACGCAGTAGCCGTCGGCCTCGCCCTGGACCTGGACGAAGGTCAGCTTCACCCAGGCCTTCCCGCCCGGGGCGAGGTGGACCGGGGCGGCGGAGCCGGTGTGGGTCACGGCGAGCGGCGCGTTGCGGTCCGGGGAGCCGTTGGCCGCTCCGGCCACCGTCGGGAAGCCCTGGAGCGTGCACGGGCGGGTGGAGGCGTTGGTGAACGCGACGATCGCCGCTCCCAGGCCCGTGCCCTCGGGGCGCACCTTGGCCTGGTGAGCGTCCACCTTCAGCGCGGTGGGCGCGCAGGTCGGCACCGCCGTACCGCTGCTCGTCGGTCCACCGGACGGCGCGGCGACGGTGGCCGCTCCCGTGGACGGGGTGCCGGCCTCGGTGGGGGCCGGTGACTTGGCGCTCGGCGCGGCCGAGGCGGTGGCCGCCACCGTCGGTGCCGCGCTCGCCCCGGCCCCCGACGGCTCGTCGTTCCCGGGGCCGCACGCCGTGGCGAGCAGCGCGACCGTAGCGGCCGAGACCACCGCGACCGCGGCTCTTCGGGCCTTCGTTCCGTACCGCGTGTCCTGCATGACGCCCCCTCGGAGGATGGAGTGGTGCCGACCCGGCGCCGGCACCTGCCCGATACACACCGCCGTTCCGCCGCCGGTTCCCCGGGCGGTCGGGCGTGACAGAACGGTGACGCGACCGGGAAGAGCCCCGGACAACGGTGCCGGGCGGACGACCGGGCCGTCGGTGGGGCTGGGGCCGGGGTCGGGTCCGGGCCGAACCGGGCCGAACCTAGCCGAACCGGGCCGAACCGAGGACCGTACGGCCGAACCGAGGACCGCACGGCCGGACCGAGAACGAGATGGGCCGACGCGCGACGCGCCGACGCCGGTACGGCCGGACCGCCCTGTCGACCGTCAGCATGGCGGGCGTGCGAAGTTCCCTGCGCTGTGTGGCTGCCCTGGTGTTGGCCGTGGCCCCGGCCGGTCCGGTCGTCCCGCCCGCCGGGGCCGAGGCTGCCCGGACTGCCGGGCTCGATGCTGCCGAGGCGGCCGGGGGCTGGGAGGTGCTCGCGCCCGGGGTGGCGTACCGGGAGCTGACGGTGCGCACCGCGCACGGCAGCGCGCGGGTGTACGCCGTCCGCGCCGACCTGCGCAGGCCGGGCGTGCGGGCGGACCTGCTCTTCCCCGGCGCGGTGGCCGCCCGGACGCCGCTGACCCAGCTGGCCGGCGCACGCGGGGCGGTGGCCGCGGTGAACGGGGACTTCTTCGACATCAGCGAAGATCAGCACCCGGGCGTCGAGGCCACCGGGGCGACCTCCGGGCCCGCCGTGTACCGCGGCCGGGCGTTGAAGGCCGCGGTCCCGGAGGCGCAGCGGTTCGGCTGGCGGCCGCCGCCTGGCGGCACGGTAGAGGACGTGCTCGGGGTCGGCGTGGACGGGGTGGCGCGCATCGGGCGCCTGTCGCTGCGGGGCCACCTGCGGACCGTGGACGGCGTCCGGACTCTGGGCGGGCTGAACCAGTACGCGCTCCCGGTCGGTTCGATCGGCGTGTTCACCTCCGACTGGGGAGAGGTCTCCCGGGCCCGCGCCGCCTGCGGGACCGACGAGTCCCGGCAGGCGCCGTGCACCTCGGAGACCCTGGAGGTGACGGTGCGCCAGGGCCGGGTGGTGGCGGTCGCCGCGACCCCGGGCACCGGTCCGATTCCCACAGGAAGCACCGTGCTGCTCGGCCGTGAGGCCGGCGCCCGCGCCTTGGCGGCACTGCCTCCGGGTGCGCCGGTCGCGGTGGACTACGGCCTCGTGTCGGGCGAGCCGGTGCCCTTCGTCTTCGCGCTCGGTGCCCACTCCCTCCTGCGGGGCGGGCACGCGCTCCCCGGATTGGACGGGACCGTCGCCGAGCCGCGCAGCGCGGTCGGTCTCGCGGCCGGCGGCCGGGTGCTGACGCTGTTGTCCACGGACGGACGCGAGGGCAGCTCCACCGGCCTGACCCTGACCGAACTCGCCCGCGCGGTGGCCGATCTCGGCTGCCCGGACGGGGTCTACCTGGACGGCGGCGCCTCCGCCACACTCGTCGCCCGCGATTCCGCCACAGGTGGTCTCACCGTGCGCAACCACCTCGACCACGGCCGGGAACGACCGGTCCCCAACGCGCTCGGCATCTTCACCGGGTAACGGGAGGGGCGGAACCGGGCGGAACGAACCGGCCGACCGACAGCGACGCCATCCCGTGCAGCACCCTGCCCCCGGACCTCGCCTCGGCGAGCCCCCTGGCGAATTCCTCGCGGCGCACCCCGGGCTCCAGCTGCGCCAGGCCGGGCGGCCAGGTGCCCGGCGGCACGAGGACGACCACGACGGCGCTGCGAGCCTCGGCCGCGGCCAGCCAGTCGGGCGTCACCTCCGCCCGCCAGTGCGGTTCCCAGCCCCCGCGGCCGTCGGAGAACCGCAGAGACCGGACGAGACCGTCGGCGACCTCGACGGCCGCGCTCGTGTCCGGCGGCCACTCCGAGGAGGGACCGAAACCGCTGTCGACCACGGCTTCCGCCAGCACGGGGTGGAACTCGGTGCCGACCTCGACGATCAGCTCCGCGAACGGTGCCCCCTCCGCCGCCTCGCGCAGCGCCGACGCCCACTGGATCGGAGCCCGGCTGCGGACATGGGTCCGCCCCTGGGAGAACCACGTCACGGAGTCGGCGGCGACCGCCCCCGGTGGGGGCGTCGGTGGCCTGTCGGCTCCGCGGCCCGTCCGGGCCCGGGGTCGGGACGGGCGACGGCGGCGCCACGCCGCGGCCAGGGGGCCGGCCAGCAGGTCCGCCAGGAGCACGAGGACGACGGCGCCGGCCGCGGCGAACTGGATCCAGGCGGAGACCGGCAGGCCGGCCCATCGGAACCCCGCACCGAGCCCGGCGGGGACTGCGACCATCAAGGCTTTGGCCAACCGGTCCGCGTCCTCCGTCCTCCAGGCCGCCCAGTGCTTCAGGCCGGACACGAGGCCGTACAGGAAGACCGCCCCGCCCTCCAGGGCCAGCGTCACCAGTCCGGCCAGGGCATCAAGGGGCCATAACGTCATGCGCGGCATTCTCGCCCAGCCGCACCGGCGGGTCAGTGGCGAAGATCACTTGACGGGCCATCAGACCCCAGGCCCGGGTGCGATCAGGCGTCGAGCACCTGGCCGGCGCGCCTGACGACCGGTCCGTCCGTCGACCACGGGAACTCGATCCAGTCGTCCGTCCTCTTCCACACGTACTCGCACCGGACGAGGGAGTGCGACTTCTCGTAGATGACGGCGGACCGCACCTCGGCGACGTGGTCGAGGCAGAAGTCATGCACCAGCTTCAGGGTCTTGCCCGTGTCGGCGACGTCGTCGGCGATCAGGACCTTCTTGCTGGTGAAGTCGACGGCCTGGGGGACGGGCGCCAGCATGACGGGCATTTCCAGGGTGGTGCCCACGCCCGTGTAGAACTCGACGTTCACCAGGTGGACGTTCTTGCAGTCCAGCGCGTACGCCAGGCCGCCCGCCACGAACACGCCGCCGCGGGCAATGCTCAGGATGATGTCGGGTTCGTACCCGCTGTCGGCGATCGTCTGCGCGAGTTCGCGCACCGCCCGGCCGAAGGTCTGGTAGTCGAGTTTCTCGCGCACGTCGGTCACAGTGTTCAGTCTCCTCGGCAGCCGGTCGGGCGGCAACGGGAGCGGGTCCGTCGAAGGAGCCGGGCCACGTCCCGGCCGGGAGCGCGGACGGGACGGGAGCGCGGACGAGGCTGGACCGCGGACGGGCCTGGGCCGCGGACGAGGCGGCCGGGTTTCTCAGCGCTGCTCCTCCGGACGGTCCGCGACCTCCCAGCGGGTGTGGAAGGTCCCGTCCCGGTCGACGCGGTGGTACGTGTGAGCGCCGAAGAAGTCCCGCTGGCCCTGGACCAGCGCGGCCGGCAGGCGCCCCGCCCGCAGGCCGTCGTAGTAGGCGAGCGCGGTGGCGAAGCCGGGGGCGGGCACCCCCAGTTGGACCGCCGCCGAGACGACCCGCCGCCAGGCCGACTGCGCGGAGTCGAGCGCCTCCTGGAAGTGCGCGTCGGTCAGCAGTGTGGGGCGCTCCCGGTCCGCCTCGTACGCTGCCCTGATCCGGTCCAGGAAGCGGGCCCTGATGATGCAGCCGCCGCGCCAGATCGTGGCCATCGCACCGGGGTCGATGTCCCAGGAGTACTCCGCGCTGCCGGCCTGGATCTGGTTGAAGCCCTGCGCGTAGGCCACCATCTTGGAGGCGTACAGGGCCTGTTCGACGTCCGCCGCGAACCGGTCCGCCGCCGCGCTGTCCAACCAGGTCTCGGTGGGGCCGGGCAGGTCCCGGCCGGCCCGCCGCAGCGGCACGCTGCCGGACAGGGCGCGGGCGAAGACCGCCTCGGCGATCCCGCTCACGGGCACGCCGAGGTCCAGCGCGCTCTGGACCGTCCAGCGGCCGGTGCCCTTCTGCTCGGCCTGGTCCAGCACGATGTCGACGAAGGGCTTGCCGGTCGCCGCGTCGGTGTGGGCGAGGATCTCGGCGGTGATCTCGATGAGGTAGGACTCCAGTCGTCCGCCGTTCCACTCCCGGAAGACCTCGGCGATCGCGGCGGGCTGCAGCCCGCCGCCGTGCCGCAGCAGGTCGTACGCCTCGGCGATGAGCTGCATGTCGGCGTACTCGATCCCGTTGTGGACCATCTTGACGAAGTGGCCGGCGCCGTCCGGGCCCACGTGGGTGCAGCAGGGCCGGCCGTCGACCTTGGCCGCGATGTCCTCCAGCAGCGGCCCCAGGAGGCGGTAGGCCTCCGGCGTGCCGCCGGGCATGATGCTCGGGCCCTCCAGTGCGCCCTGCTCACCGCCGGAGATCCCGCTGCCCACGAAGTGCAGCCCGCGTTCCCGCAGGGCGGCCTCGCGCCTCCTGGTGTCGGGGAAGTGCGCGTTTCCTCCGTCCACCACCACATCGCCCGCGTCGAGCAGCGGCACCAGCTCGTCGATGACCGCGTCGGTCGGCGCTCCGGCCTTGACCATGATCACGATCAGCCGGGGACGCTGCAGGGCCGCGACGAACGCCTCCGTGGTCTCGGCGGCCACGAAGTCACCCTCGTGTCCGAACTCCTCCAACAGCGCCGCGGTCCGCGCCCACGTGCGGTTGTGCACGGCCACGCGGTGCCCGTGGCGGGCGAAGTTCCTGGCCAGGTTGCGGCCCATCACGGCCAGGCCGGTGACCCCGATCCGGGCCTGTGCCTGTTCGGTCGTGGCCTGTTCGGTCGTGGGCTGTTCGGTCATGGCGGGAGTCTCCAAGGGGTGTCGATGCCTGGGGCCTTCGGGGACTTCGGGGCCTTCGCTACTCCGCGGAGAGTGCGAGGACCTCGTCCTCGGGGAGCTCGACGTACTGCTCCCCGTCCGCCTCGAACGGCGACCCGGCGCGCAGGTTGAAGAGGATCCGCTCGCCGACCTTGACGTCCACCGGGTGCGGCTTGCCGCTCCCCAGGGTCCGGCCGGGCCCCACCGCCACCACCTCGCCCTTCCACCGGTCCGGGTCCTGCGGGGCCGCCCCGCCGATCGGCTTGACGATCAGGTGGTCGTCCTTCGGGCGGAAGTCGGGCATGGCACGGTCCTCTCACGTGGGCGCCTGCGGCGCAGCCGGGGCCTCCCCCACCCACCGATTCTGCCGGGGTTCGCGGTTTCCGCACCCGAGCGGCGCCGCCGCCCAGGAGCCACCAGGCCCGGCCTGCTCCATTCGGGTTCCCGGACGCACCCACGCCCGGCGTTCCACTACTTGGGAGCGTGACGGCGAACAGCCGACAGCCAACGGACAACAGCTGACAGCTGACAGCTGACAGCTGACAGATTTCAACATCTGTCAGCTGTCGGCTGACATCTGTCAGCTGTCAGCTGTTCGCCGCCCCCGTCCGCCGCAGCCGCCCCCGCACACTCGTGCGACAGTGGAGGCAGCGAAGGGAGCGCGAACGTGCTGATGGACAAGGTGGCGGAGATACTCGCCGAGGCGTCGGCCGAGGCGGTGGAGCCGCGCTTCCGTGCGCTGGCCGCCGGCGAGGTGATGGAGAAGGCACCCGGCGAGGTCGTGACGATCGCCGACCGCGAGGCCGAGGCGATCATCGCACGCCGCCTGCGCGAGCTGCTCCCCGTCCCCGTGGTCGGCGAGGAGGCGGTAGCCGCCGACCCGTCGCTCGCCCAGGCCCTGCACGACGAGCCCGCCGTCTGGCTGGTCGACCCGGTGGACGGCACCTCCAACTTCGTCGCCGGCCGCCCCGACTACGCCGTGATGTGCTCCCTTGTCCGCTCCGGCCGAACCGTCGCCTCCTGGATCCGGCAGCCCGCCACCGGCACCGCCTACCGCGCCGAACTGGGCGCCGGCGCCTGGCGCGACGGCGAGCGCCTGACCCGCCCGCCGGCACCGGCCGACCCCGCCAAGCTGACCGGTGTCCTGAAGAGCCGTTTCCTCGACCCGGACCAGCGCCGACTCCTGGAAGCCAACTGCTCGGCCTTCGGCGAGATCTCCCCCGGCCGCAGCGCCGCCGGGATCGAGTACCCCGATGTGACCGAGGGCCGGTTCGACTTCATCTTCTACTGGCGCACCCTCCCCTGGGACCACGCCCCCGGCTCCCTGCTGCTCACCGAGGCCGGCGGTGTCGCCGCCCGCATGGACGGCGCCCCCTACCGCCCCGAGGCCCCCGGCTGCGAGGACGGCCTCCTGGTCGCCGCCGACCCGCACACCTGGGAACTCACCCGCGGCATCCTCCTCGGCACCTGACCCCGGGCGGCCACCGCAGGCCTCGCGTCACCACACCACCGGCAGCCGCTCCGGCAGGCGCTTGATGAACCCCGGCCGCCAGGCCAACTGCTCGACGGGCACGGCGAGCCGCAGCTCCGGGAGCCGTTCGACCAGCGCGGTGACGGCGATCTCGGCATGCGTACGGCCGAGCGCCGATGCCGGGCAGAAGTGGCGGCCGGCGCCGAAGGCGAGATGCGGGTTCTCCGGCCGGTCGAAGTCGATCCGCTTCGGGTCCGGGAAGACCGCCGGGTCGTAGTTGGCACCCTCGACCAGGACGAGCACCAACTCGCCCTTCTTGACCAGGACATCACCGACCCGGACGTCCGCGAGCGCCAGCCGCGGCAGCGCGTCGCCGATCGACAGGTTGACCCGCAGCAGCTCGTCCACCGCACGGCCGACCAGCTTGGGCTCCTGCCGCAAGCGCTCGGCGAGTTCCGGCTGCTCGCACAGGTAGATGACGGCGCACAGCAGGAACGCCGAGGTGGACACCGCGCCCGCGCCGAACAACGACAGGGCGACGGTGGCGAGCAGTTCGTCGCTCACCCGGTCCGAGACGTCGGGCGATCGGCGCAGTTCCGCGAACCGCCCGAGCAGCCCGTCCGCCGGCTCCGGATCGGCGTTGAGCTTCCCGAGCATGTAGCCGAGGTCCTTGTACCAGTTGGGCGTCGCCCCCTCGAAGGGCACCGGGCTGGTCAGGAAGGCCACGTCGATGCCGGACATCAGCCGCCGCCAGTCGTCGGACGGGATGCCGAGCAGTCGGCAGTGCAACGCGGCCGAGTACGGCTCGGTGAAGCCGCCGCGCAGTTCGCCGGGCGCGCCCTGTGCTTCCAACGCGTCGATCAGGCGGTGGGCTTCGGCCTGCAGCCAGCCGTCGAGCTCCTTGTCGGCGCGCGGTGAGAGCGTCTTCATCACGGCGTTGCGCAGCCCGGCGCTGTTGATGTTGCCCATGTTGTTGACCACCTCCGGCGGGATGGTCAGCGCGTACTGGCGCGGGACGCCGGGGTTGGCGGTGTCCTTGAGGCTGAACCGCTCGTCCTCCAGCACCTGTTTGGCGAGCTCGTAGCTGCTCACCAGCCAGGCGGGGTCGCCGGTCATGGTGCGGACCGGTGCGATCGGTTGCTGCTCGCGCAGTCGGTCGGCCTCCTCGGGGAGCACGTCGCCCCGCCTGGAGAACGGGAAGGTCAAGTCGGTCGTGAGCTTGTCCGTCATGTAGTCCGTCATGCCTGGCTCCTTGATCGAAGCTGCGGTGAACCGGTGAGTGGAAGGGCGAAGGAAGGGCGAGGGGAAAGGGGAGCGGAGAGCCGAGTGGGCACAGGAGTCGGCTATGCGGTCCGGGCGGCCACGACGGCGGCCGCGGCCGGGACCGAGGACACCTCGGCCGGCCGGACCACCGCATAGGCCTGGCGGGCCGCCGCCCGCACCCCCTCGTCCCGCCCGAACAGGACCGGGGTGAGGGGAAGTTGCAGGTGGTAGCAGCTGACCGAGGACGGCACGCCGAGCAGCGCCGGCGTGTCCAGGAAGAACGGCAGCTCGGCCGTGATGTAGCGCAGTCCGGCGGCGAGTTGGAGCTCCGTCGGCGCCAGCCCTTCGCCCAGCCGGGCCGCCAGGAATCCGCGCGCCATGCTCTCCGCGGCGGTCCGGTACACCGGGTCGGCCCGCAGGCCGTCGACGGCCTGGCGGTGCAGCCGCCGGTAGGCGTCGGTGGCGGTGAACTCGGACAGGGCGTGCACCCGTACGGAGTTCCGGTGTCCGGACTCCGCCACGCCCCGCTCGATCCGGCGGGCGGTGGCCCTGACCTCCTTGGCGGCCCGCCGCTGCGCGTGCTCGGGGGCGTAGCCGAAGGCCTCGAACTGGGTCGCGATCAGGAGGTCCGCGTACACGATGTCGATGCGCTCGAAGAACTCCAGCCCCCACCCAACGAGTTCGGCTATCCGACGGTGACTGAAATAGCTGTTCCCCGGACTGACGCCGATGAGCAGGTGCTCGCCCCGCTGCCAGATCTCCCGGCATCGGCGGGAGTACGGGAGGGCCTCGTACAGGCCCATCGGGGTGGTTATCGGCCCGTCGTCCGGGACGGTTTGGCGCATGCCTTGCCTCCGCTTCGCAACATGGTCGCAGGACGTGTTCACGTGGATTTACCGGGATTCACAGAAATGCACGGCAAGCAGGCGGAGTTCACCCGGATGCAAGGGAGTGATCTCCACGCCTGGGCAACGCGTGCCTGGTCAGGCCGCCCACCGCGGGTGCCGTGTGCACATGGTGGGGCTGCGGCCACATGAAGTTACCGCCGCTCTTCGGGATCTCCGCAAGCCCTGACCGGGGGTTGGCGGAATGTGATCACCGGGCGGCCGGAAACGGCCTGTACACCCTTGCGAAGCTATGTCCACGGACATTGTCGGGGCGCGATCGGATATCCGTAGGACAGCCTCCCACGCCAGTGTGTCTTTCTCCAACAGCGTCAAGGGAAAAGGCTTCTGATTTGGAGGTGGAGGAACCCCCCTGACCCGCGGCCGGCCCGCCGGCTACCCGCCCGCCCGTTACCCCGCCCGTTCCCCCGCCACCTTGCGGCCCGCACCGACCACCTCGCGCAACAGCGCGCCGACCTCCCCCGCCGTCGTGTGCGGATTGAGCAGCGTGAGCTTCAACCGCACCCGCCCCGGCCCGTCCCCGGGAAGCTCCGTCCGCCCCACCACCGCCCGGCCGCTCCGCAGCAGCAACCGCCGCAGCCGGCCGTTCACCTCGTCCAGCGCCGCCTCGTCCGTGACGCCCGGCGGGCGGTAGCGGAAGAGGACGGTGGTGAGGACAGGGTCGTCGTGGAGTTCGAGCGAGGGGTCGGCGCGGACGGCGTCGGCGGCGGCATGGGCGAGGTCGTGGCAGGCGTCGACGAGGCGGCCGAGGCCGTCGCGCCCGAGGGTGCGCAGGGTGACGGCGAGCTTGAAGGCGTCGGCGCGGCGGGTGGTGCGCAGGGAGCGGCCGAGCAGGCTGGGGTACCCGGCCTGCTCGTCGTCGACCGGATTCAGGTATTCGGCGCGGCGGGCGAGCGAGACGTACGTTTCGGCGCGGCGGACCAGGAAGACTCCGGCGGCGGCCGGTTGCCAGCCGAGTTTGTGCCAGTCGAGGGAGACCGAGTCGGCGCGGGCGATGCCGTCGAGCAGCGGGGCGAGCCGGTCGGAGAGCAGGGCTCCGCCGCCGTACGCGGCGTCCACGTGCAGCCAGGCGCCGTACCGCCCGGCGAGGTCGGCGGCGGTGGGCAGCGGGTCGATCGCCCCGGTGTCGGTGGTGCCGGCGGTGGCGACCACGGCGATCGGGTGCCGGCCGGCCCAGCTGGCTTCGGCCAGCGCCCGCTCCAAGTCGCTTTCCCGCATCCGGAGTTGTCGGTCGACCGGAACGGAGACGACGGCCCGTTCGCCGAGTCCGAGCAGCGCGGCCGCGCGCTGGACGGAGAAGTGCGCGGCCTCGGAGGCGATGATGCAGGGGCGGACGCCGGCCGGGATCCCGTCCAACTCCACGATGCCGTCGAGCTTCTGGTCGCGCGCCAGCATGAGCCCCATCAGGTTGGACTCGGTGCCGCCGGAGGTGAGGACTCCGGCGGAGCGCCGCGGGTCGTAGCCGACCAGCTCGGCGAGTTCGGCGAGCAGCGCGGTTTCCAGTGCCGTGGCCGCGGGGGCCTGGTCCCATGAGTCCTGCGAGGGGTTGAGGGCGCTGACGGCGAGGTCGGCCGCGGCGGCGACGGCGAGCGGCGGGCAGTGCAGGTGTGCGGCGCAGGCCGGGTCGGCGGGGTCGGCGGCTCCGTAGGCGAGGAGTTCGGTGAGGCGGGCGAGTGCGCTGCGCCCGTCGGCGGTGGCCAGGGCGTCGCCGACCAGGGCGGTGATCTCGGCCGGGCTGCCCGCCGGCAGCGGTCCGGAGCGCATGGCGGTGCCCGCGTCGAGGGCGTCCAGGACGGTGGCCAGCAGCGGCCCGAGCGCGCCGGGCCCGCCCGCGCCTCCGGCCAGGGCGTCCGCGGGGACCTCGCCCCCGGGCAACCCGATCGGCCCGGGTCCGGTCCCGCTCACCGCTCCCCCCTCGCCGCACCGAGGACCGCAGGAGCACCGACAGGAGCGCCGGCAGCGGCCCCGTCAACCGGGCCGACAGCCGCCCGGTCCGCCGCCGCGATCGCCTCCGCCAGTCGCTCCAACACTGCCGCCGCCTGCTCGTCCGTGATGGTGAGCGGCGGGAGCAGGCGCAGGACGGCGTCGTGGCGTCCGCCGAGTTCGACGATCAGCCCGCGTTCCAGGCACGCCGCCCGGACCCGTACGGCGAGGGCGGGATCCGCCGGGCGGGCGCCGCAGGAGTCGGGTTCGGCCGTCGGGTCGACCAGTTCGACGCCGAGCATCAGGCCCCGACCGCGCACGTCGCCGATCACCGGCAGCTCGCCGGCGAGTTCGCGCAGCCGGGCCGCCATCCGCTCGCCGACCACGGCCGCGCGTTCGGCGAGCCCGTTCGCGGCGACGTGACGGAGCGTGGCGGCCCCTGCGGCCATGGCGAGGGTGTTGCCGCGGAAGGTGCCGGTGTGGGCGCCGGGCCGCCAGCCGTCGTAGTCCTCGCGGTAGACGACGACCGCGAGCGGCAGGCTGCCGCCGATGGCCTTGGAGAGCACCATCGCGTCCGGGACGATGCCGCTGTGCTCGACCGCCCACATCGCTCCGGTGCGGCCGACGCCGGTCTGCACCTCGTCCACGATCAGCGGGATGCCGCGTTCGGCGGTGATCCGGCGCATCTCGCGCAGCCAGCCGTCGGGGGCGGGGACCACGCCGCCCTCGCCCTGGACGGCTTCCAGGACCATCGCGGCGGGCGGCACCACGCCGCCCGACGGGTCGTCCAGCAGCCGCTCGACGTAGGTCGCGGCGAGTTCGGTGCCGGACTCGCCGCCGACGCCGAACGGGCAGCGGTAGCCGTACGGGTAGGGCAGCCGGACGACCTCTCCGCCGCCGGGCAGCGGTTCCTTGACGGCGACGTTGCCGGTGAGCGCGAGGGCGCCGGCTGTCATGCCGTGGTACCCGCCGGTGAAGGCGAGTGCGCCGGAACGGCCGGTGGCGGTCTGCATCAGCTTGAGTGCGGCCTCGACGGCGTCGGTGCCGGCCGGTCCGCAGAAGTGCACCCGGGCGCGGGCGGCGAACTCGGCGGGCAGGCTCTCGAACAGTGCGCTGGTGAAGTCGTCCTTCTCGGCGGTGGCGAGGTCGAGCAGGTGCAGCGGGGCGCCGCTGTCCAGGGTGCGGCGGATGGCCTCCAGCACCACCGGGTGGTTGTGGCCGAGGGCGAGGGTGCCGGCGCCGGAGAGGCAGTCGAGGTAGCGCCGGCCGTCGGCGCCCTCGACGGTCATGCCGTTGGCCCGGACCGGGACGATCGGGAAGGAGCGGGCGTACGTTCTGGCGGCGGACTCGCGGACGCGCTGACGACGCAGGATGGCCTCGCCGGCAACGGGGGCCGGAGCCGGGGCTCCGGAGGCGGCCTGGGCGGGTACGGCAGCGAGCGACACGACAAACCCCCAGAAGAAGTTAGGTAAGCCTAACTTTACTGCCCTTGACCTGGCGGGATGCCCGCGGGGCCCGTAGAACCACCCGAGCGGGTGAACCTCCCCCGGCCCCTCCAACGACCGCCGCACCGAAAGGTCACGCCCCCACCACCCCGAGCCGGCCGTACCGCCCGGAGCCACACGCAGCCCTCGGTCAGGGAGTCGCCTTCCACCGGTAGCAGAGCTCCGGCCGCCCGACACTCCCGTACTGCGGCTCCCGCACCGCCCGCCCGGTGTCCACCAGGTGCTCCAGGTAGCGCCGCGCGGTGATCCGCGAGACCCCGGCGGCGGCGCCCGCGGCGGCCGCCGAGAGTCCGGTCGCGGCCTCCCGGAGCACCGAGGCGACGGTGTCCAGGGTGGGTGCACTCAGTCCCTTGGGCAGGGTGCTGCGCTCGGGCGTGCGGAGCAGGGCGAACGCCTGGTCGACCTCGTCCTGGCCGGTCGCCTCGCCGGTCCGCCCGAGGCTGTCGCGGTAGCGGGCGTAGCGCTCCAGGCGGTCGTGCAGGGCGGCGGCGCTGAACGGTTTCAGCAGGTACTGCACGACGCCCGCCGAAACCGCCTGCCGCACCATCGCGAGGTCGCGGGCCGAGGTCACCGCGATGACGTCGGTACTGTGGCCGGCGGCGCGCAGCGTGCGGCACAGCTGCAGGCCGTGGCCGTCCGGGAGGTAGAGGTCGAGCAGGGTGAGGTCGACCGGTGCCCCGGTGGCGCGGGCGCGGTCCAGGAAGCGGAGGGCGTCGGCGCAGCTGTGGACCGTCCCGGCGGCGTGGAAGCCGGGTTCGCGTTCCACGTACAGGGTGTGGGCGGCGGCCGCGACCGGGTCGTCCTCGACGACCAGGACGGAGATCCCGGCCGCCCCGGCGCCCTCGCGCGGGGTCACGCCAGGGCCCCTTGCCGCGCGCGCCCGCCCGGCTCCCCCGACTCTCGCCCGCCCGAGCTGCAGCTGCCCGCGTCGCCCGAGCCGCTCCGCCCGCCCGGGTCCCGTCCGGCCAGTGGCAGCCGGACCGTGAGCACCGCCCCGCGCTCCCGCCCGACCTCGACGGTGCCGCCGTTGCGCCGGGCGGCCTGGGCGACCAGTGCCAGCCCGAGGCCGTGCCCGCGACCGTCCTGCTTGGTGCTCCAGCCGCGGCGGAACACGTCCTCGACGGCGGCCGGGTCGATGCCGGCGCCGGTGTCGGCGACCCGCAGCAGCAGACAGTCCCCGCCGCCGCCCGCAGCGCCGCCACGCGCAGCACCGCCATCTCCGTCGATCCGCGCCGTGACGGTGACCTCCGGCGGGACGGGGCTCTGGGCGGCCCCGGCGATGGCGGCGTCCACGGCGTTGTCGATCAGGTTGCCGAGCACGGTGATCAGGTCCCGCGCGGAGAGCCCGGGCGGCAGCACCCCGTCGTCGATCCGACTGTCCTCGGTGAGGCTCAACTCCACGCCCCGCTCGGCGGCTTGGGCGGCCTTGCCGAGCAGCAGCGCGGCCAGCACCGGCTCGCCGACCGCCGCGACCACCCGGTCGGTGAGCTGCTGGGCGAGTTCGAGTTCGGCGGTGGCGAGCTCCACCGCCTGTTCGTGGCGGCCGAGTTCGATCAGCGAAACGACCGCGTGCAGCCGGTTGGCGGCCTCGTGCGCCTGTGCGCCGAGCGCGTCGGTGAAGCCGCGTACGGAGTCCAACTCGCCGCTGAGCGCCTGCAGTTCGGTGTGGTCCCGGAGGGTGACGACCCGGCCGAGCCCGGTGCCGATGGTGGAGGTGTTGAGCACCACGACCCGCTCGTCGGTCAGGTGCACCTCGTCCCGGACGGCCTCCCGGCCCAGTACGGCCGCCACCAGCGCCTCCGGCAGACCGAGGTCCGCCACCGGCCGACCGTCCACCTCCCCGTCCAGGCCGAGCAGTTCGCGGGCGGCGTCGTTGCACAGCACCACCCGGTACGAGCGGTCGAGCAGGACCAGCCCCTCGCGCACCGAGTGCAGCGTGGCCTGGTGGTACTCGTAGAGGTGGCTGAGCTCGTCCGGCCCCATGCCGTGAGTGTGCCGCCGCAGACGGGAGTTGGCGAGGTAGGTACCGGCACCTCCGAGCGCGAGCGCGGCCACCGCCACCCCGACCAGGGCCAGCAGCGGCCCGCTCAGCTGCGCGGAGATCGACTGGACCGTGATGCCCGCGCTGACCAGCGCGACCACCCGGTGCCGGTCGTCCCACACCGGCGTGACCACCCGCACGGACGGCCCGAGCGTGCCGGTGTACGTCTCGCTGCGGGTCTGCCCGGCGAGCGCCCAGTCGATGTGCCCGAGGTAGCGCTTGCCGATCTGCTCGGGCAGCGGGTGCGTCCAGCGCACGCCGTCGGTGTCCATGACGGTGATGAAGGAGACCCCGGTGTCCGTCCGCACCTGCTCGACGTACGGCTGGAGCACCGCGGTCGGGTCCGGTCCGGTGACCGCGGCCCGGACGGACGGCGACTGCGCGACGGCGTGGGCGACCGCGGTGACCTCGCGCCGGGCGGCGTCCTCGGCGCGGCCGGCGGTGAAGAGGTAGGCGAGCACCGCGCCGCCCGCGACGACCGCGGCGACGATCACCACCTGGACGACGAACAGCTGCCCGGCCAGGCTGCGGACCAATCGGTGCGGCAGGGGAGGCCACCGGCGGCGCGAGCGGGTGGGGGCGGTGCGCTCGGACATGCCAGCCAGTGTGCACCACGGTCCGCCCGGGCGACCCCGGTGCGCCGATCGTGAACTCTATGAACGCAAACGTGACCTCCGTCACGCCCGGGCCCATAGTTCGGAGCGGCCCACCACCCGGGGCCGCCAGGACTGCAGGGCGAAGGAGCCGCAGATGTCGATCGCTGGAGCCGCAACGGCGGGGGGACCCAGACGCAAGGACCGGACCCACTACCTCTACCTCGCCGTGATCGCCGCGGTGCTCGCGGGCGTGGTGGTCGGGCTGGCCGCTCCCGGCTTCGCCGTGGAGCTCAAGCCGGTCGGCACCGGGTTCGTCAACCTGATCAAGATGATGATCAGCCCGGTGATCTTCTGCACCATCGTGCTGGGCATCGGCTCGGTGACCAAGGCGGCGAAGGTCGGCAAGGTCGGCGGCCTCGCCATCGGCTACTTCCTCGCCATGTCGACCGTCGCGCTGGCCATCGGCCTGGTCGTCGGCAACCTGCTGGAGCCCGGCGGCGGCCTGCACCTGACCGCCGCGCTCGCCAAGTCCGGCCACGCCCAGGCGGCCGCCGGCGGCGCCCAGTCCACCACCGACTTCCTGCTCGGGATGATCCCCGACACCATGTTCTCCGCCCTCACCCAGGGCAAGGTGCTGCAGACCCTGCTGGTCGCCCTGCTCACCGGCTTCGCCCTGCAGGCGATGGGCCCGGTCGGCGCCCCGGTGCTGCGCGGGATCGAGCACGTGCAGCGGCTGGTCTTCCGGGTCATGGCGATGATCATGTGGGTCGCGCCGATCGGCGCCTTCGGGGCGATGGCGGCCGTGGTCGGGGCCACCGGCACCGCGGCACTGAAGAGCCTCGCGGTCATCATGATCGGCTTCTACCTGACCTGCGCGCTGTTCGTCGTCGTGGTGCTGGGCACGCTGCTGCGCCTGGTCGCCGGGGTCAACGTGTTCGCGCTGCTGAAGTACCTCGGCCGCGAGTTCCTGCTGATCCTGTCCACCTCCTCCTCCGAGAGCGCGCTGCCCCGCCTGATCGCCAAGATGGAGCACCTGGGCGTCAGCCGACCCGTCGTCGGCATCACCGTGCCGACCGGCTACAGCTTCAACCTGGACGGCACCGCGATCTACCTCACCATGGCCTCGATCTTCATCTCCGAGGCGATGGACAAGCCGATGTCGATCGGCGAGCAGTTCTCGCTGCTGGTGTTCATGGTGATCGCGAGCAAGGGCGCGGCCGGGGTCACCGGCGCCGGCCTGGCCACCCTCGCGGGCGGGCTGCAGTCGCACAAGCCCGCGCTGGTGGACGGCGTCGGACTGATCGTCGGCATCGACCGCTTCATGTCCGAGGCCCGGGCGCTCACCAACTTCGCGGGCAACGCCGTCGCGACCGTCCTGATCGGGCACTGGACCGGCGAACTCGACGCCGAGCGCGCCCGCCGGGTCCTGGCCGGCGAGGTGCCGTTCGACGAACTGACCCTGGTCGACGGCCACGGAGCCGGCGGCCCGACGCCCGAGGGCACGGGCGGCGACGGTACGGGCGAGGGCTCACCCGAAGCCGCACCCGAAGCCGCGCCCGAAGCCGTCCCGACCCGGGGAGCCGCGGCCGCCGCCTGAGCGACGGTACGAGTTCAAGCCCCGAGACTCCCCCGCCCCGGCGCCACGCACCATCCCCGGAAACGGCGCCGGGTCGGGGGCCCTTCCGTTCCCCGGCTCCCCGGCTCCCCGGCTCCCCGCCTCCCCGCCTCCCCGCCTCCCCGGCCCAGCGTGACGTCGGCCGCCGCAACTCCGACAACCCACGACTCGGGCCGTCACAGCTCCTGGGAGCCGCTGACCGCCCAGGCCACCCCGCTGGCCGGATCCTCCAGCGCGAGGTGCAGATGGTGCAGCCCGGCGGCCGGCTCCTGCCAGGTGAAGCAGCGCATCCGCTCCACCAGCGCGTTCACCTCACCCCGGTCCAAGCCCTGCGGCCCGTTCAGCCCGTCCGATCCGTCCGCCCCGGCCATCGCGGCCAGTGCCCGCCACAGCCGCAGACGCCCGTGCGCGCAGCCGTGCGTACGGCCAACGGCGGCGGCGCGCACCAGCGCCGGGTAGGCGAGCGCGAACGGCAGATACCCGCCGACCACCCGTCGGCCCCGCGCCAGCAGGGCAGCCGCCAGCGGGGCCTGGCCGCGGACGCAGACCACCTGCGCCCAGGGCGCGAGCGCGCTCAGCTCGTCCAGCGCCCGGGCGACCCGCGCCCCGTCGAGCCGCCCGTCCGTCCGCGCCGCCGGCGCCGGCAGCTCCACCTCGCCCAGGCCCTCCCGGTTGGCCGGCAGGGTCAGCAGCGCGCTGCGCGCACCCCCGCCGGGCAGGTACTCGCGCACCCGCGCCGCCTCCTCCCAGCCCGCCGCCTCCCACGGCTCCAGCCGCAGCGGCACGCCCTCGGGGTCGGGCTCGGCACCGTACGAGAGGTCCTCGCCGAGCAGCACCCGGGTGTGCGCGACCAGTCGGCGCACCGGGGCGGGGCCAAGCAGCGGGGCCAGTCGCAGCCAGGAGTGCCGGGTCGCCAGGACCTCCCAGAGCGGACCGGCGTCATGGTCGGCCACCCCCGCGACCGTCCCCTCGCCGCCGTCCCGGTCGAAGAGCCGGACGGCCAGCTCGGGCGGCGCCGCGTAGGCGATCAGGTGACCGAGCGGCGCGGCCAAGGCCGCCGCGGTCTCCTCCCCGGCCTCGGCCACGGCGGCCGCCCGGCCCTGCCGGTAGGCGGCGAGCAGCTCGTGCCAGCGGCCGTCCTCGGCCAGGGCGCGCAGGCGGCGGTCCTCGTACGTGATCACGATTCGCAGAGTAAGGGCCGGGGCGGCGCATCAGCTGACTTGCCGTCAGTTCGGTGCGTCGGGCCGCCTGCCGGCGCCACTGCTCGGGTGCCACCCCCGGTCCCGGCTCCGCCCGTGCTCGTGCTCGTGCTCGTGCTGACGCCCGTGCTCGTGCTCGTGCTGACGCTCGTGTTCGAGGACGGCGCGCAGCCGCCCGTGGGCGCGGCGCCGGGTGACGGCCAGGGTGCTGCGGTGCAGCCCGAGCAGTTCGGCGGCCTCGTCGACGCTGTAGCCGTCCAGATCCACCAGCGCCACCGCGCGGGCCTGCTTGGCGGTCAGGAGGCCCAGCAGCCGGACCACCTCCCAGCGCGCCTGCAACTCGGCCATCCCGCCTGCCCGCGGGTCGGGCACCATCCGGTCCCGGCCGAGCCCGGCGGCGGCCTCCGGCAGCTCGGGCACCGGGACCCTGCGCCGCTCCCGGCGCCACTGGTCGCGCAGGATGTTCACCATCGTGGTGAACGCGTAGGCGTACGGCTGCGGATGGCCGAGGAAGCGCTCCGGGCGGCGGGCGATCCGCAGGTAGGCGTCGTGGACGATGTCCCCGGCGGCGAGCCGGTTTCCGGTCAGCGAGGCGGCCGCTTGCTGCAGCCTGGGCAGCAGCTCCGTGAACACCCGGTTGAATTCGGCGGATTGACCGCCGTGCCCGCGCGGGGCGAAGCCCTTTCCCGGCCCACTGCCGGTCGCGCACCGACCACCGCAATCCGCCATGCCGCTCTCCCCGGGAATCGGCACCCGAACGCCCGATCAGGGCCGGCCGCAGCCCGATCGGAAGCGTTGTGACATGGGTCACATCATAGTTCGCAGCCTCACCGTGCGCAGTCATTCGTGAACAATTCGTCACGGATCCTGGGAGGGGCGGGTCCTCACCCTGCGGCTGCTCTCGCCGCTCATGGCGACGGACAGCGACAGCGGACGGATAACAGATGACGGAGTTCAGATGACAGCAGACAGACTTCATCATCTGTTATCTGTTATCTGTCCGCTGTCAGCTGTCGTCCCTCGCCCTCCGGAGATGGATGACCTCCCGGAGGATGCGCTCGTCGGGGAGCAGAGCAGGCGGGACGGGACGGCTGACCCGGATGAGCCCGGCCGCCAGCAGGTCGCCGAGCAGCACCCGTACGACGCCCACCGGCAGGTCGAGGTCGGCGGCGAGCTCGGCCACGGACAGCGGGTTGCCCCGGCACAGCGTGAGGATGCGGGCCTGTTCCGGGCCGACCGGCGGCTCGGGCGCATCCGGGTCGAGTGCCGGATCGGGCAGGTCGCAGACGGCCACGGCGATCAGGTCGTACCGCTCGCCGACGCCGGTGCGCCCCCGGGTCATGGTGTACGGACGGACCAGCGGGCCGGCCTCGTCGTCGTACCAGCGCGCCCACTGGGCGGCGGCGAGCGGGTTGCGGGGGCGCCCCTCGAACGGGGCTCGCGGGTCTTCCGGGTGCCGTTCCCAGGGCGGGCGTTCCGCTGGGGATCGGCTGTCGAATGGGCGGGGCACCCGACTCACCAGCCGTCCCTCGCATGGAGTGGGGCGCTCAGGCGTTCTCCGACCAGCCGGTTCGGCCTCCCCGCACGGCGGGTGGTGCCGATCATGAATGCTCTCCTTCAGGTCGGGGCGAGGACGGGCGGCGGCGCGGCTGCGGCGGCCCGGACTGCGGGCGGGAGGCGGCACCCGAGCCCCCGTCCGCAGCCGGGCCGTCCGCTCGGGCAGCGGAGGCCCGAAGCGGGGTGCCGCGCGCCGGCCCGGGGTCGCTCTCCCGGGCGTCGAACGGCAGCAGCGCCCCGCCATCCGGCGGCGGCCCACCCGCCGCCGGAGATCCATCGCCCTCCCCGCCGCCCGGCACGGCCACCGGGTTCACGACACCGACGGGCTCGGGAGGTTCGACGTCCAGCTCCGGTACAGGGTCGAACCGTTGCGGTTCCTCCCCGGCCACCCCGTCGGCCAGCAGCGAGGTTGGCAGCAGGACCACAGCAGTGGTGCCGCCGTACGCGGAGGTCACCAGCGAGACCCTGACGTCCTGCCGCCGGGCGAGCCTGCTGACCATGAACAGGCCGAGCCGGTCACTGTCGAGGAGGTCGGTCTGCTCGGCGTCGGAGATCCGGTGGTTGGCGGCGGCCAGCGCCTCCGGGCCCATGCCGAGGCCGCGGTCCTCGATCTCCAACACGTAGCCGCTGCCGACGCGTTCGCCCCGGACGTGCACCCGGGTGTGCGGCGGGGAGAAGCCGGTGGCGTTCTCGACCAGTTCGGCCAGCAGGTGGGCGAGGTCCGCGACGGCGTGCCCGGCGACGGAGGTACGCGGCAGCGGGTGCACCTCGACCCGGGTGTACTCCTCGACCTCCGAGACGGCCGAGCGCACCACGTCCAGCAGCGGAACGGGCCTGCGCCAGGCCCGGCCGGGGGCGGCGCCGGAGAGGATGATCAGGCCCTCGGCGTGCCGGCGCATCCGGGTGGTGAGGTGGTCGAGCCGGAACAGGTCGGCCAGCTCGGACGGGTCCTCGGTGCGGCGCTCCATCGCGTCCAGCAGGGTGAGTTGGCGGTGCACCAGCACCTGGCTGCGGCGCGCGAGGTTGACGAACACCCCGGAGACCCCGGACAGCACCTCGGCCCGTTCGACCGCCGCCGTGACGGCCGCCCGCTGGACGGTACCCAGGGCCCGGTGGACCTGGCCGATCTCGTCGGCGCCGTCCACCGGCCGTGGTACCTCGGCCTCGATGTCCACCTCCGCACCCGCACGCACCTTCCGCATGGTGTCCGGGAGTTGTCGTCCGGCCGGCTCAAGTGCCGAGTCGTGCAGGCCGATCAGCTCGGCGACCAGTCCGCGCCCGATCCGCACCGAGATCACCAGCGAGGCCGCCACACCGAGCAGGCCGAGCAGCGCGGCCACCCCGGCCGGGGTGAACAGCCCCAGGGCGTACGGGTGCTGTCGATCGGCGGCGAGCCGCCCGACCCGGTCCTCGACGGCGCGCAGGCCGTTCGTGACCTTCTCGGCGACCACCGCCCACCGGTCCGACGGGACGGCTGCGACGGCGGCCCGTCCGTCGGGGGCCGTGCGGACCTCCTCCTCGTACCGCTCCAGCTCGCGATGGTCCTGGCCGTCGCTGACGGCGAGCAACGCCGCCCGGTTCGCGGGGCGCAGGTCGGCGGCGGCGCCCCGCTCGAACGCGCGCCGGGCGAAGGCCGCGCCGGAGAACTCGCGCAACTGCTCGTCGCCGAGCGCCCCGGAGAGCTGGGCGGCGCGCAGCAGGGCGTCCTCGCGGGCCAACAGCTCGCGGGAGCGGGCGAGTTCGGGCAGTACCCGGGCGTCGGTGGTCGCGCCGGGGTCCTGCAGCGAGGTGACGGCGCCGGCCGCGGCGATGGCCCGGTCCACCGCCTCGCCGTAGACGGCGTAGGCCTCGGGCCAGCCGACGCTCCTGGCGAGGACACGGTCGCGCAGCCCGGGCAGGGCGGCGAGGGCGGTGCCGAGGGCGTCCAGGCGGGTGGCCGCGTCGCCGCCGAGGCCCTGGGCGTCGGCGCGGTTGTCACCCCGGTCGGGGTGCCGGGGGTCGGGGAACAGCGGGGCGAGGGCCCGGTCGGTGGCGGCGACGGCCTCGCGCAGGGCGCTCTCCCGGGCGGCGGCGGGGGCGGTCGGCGGGGCGGCCAGCAGCCGGCCGACGGCGGTGCGCTCCGTCTGCAGCCCGGCGACCGTTTCGGCCACAGGGGTGAGCAGGGTGCGCTGGGCGTCTCGTTGGCGCAGCAGGCCCCAGACGCCCTGGGCGGTGGTGACGGTGGCGAACCCCCACAGGGTGATGACCGAGACGACCGGCACCATCAGCAGGGCCGCGGCCAGCCGGCCGAGGCCGAACTGGTTGAGGGTGCCCATGGGACCTCCGGTCGACCTGTCGGGCCCGGGGCGGTACGCGGTGCGCCCGGGCTCCCCGGGCCGGGCGGACTCCGTGCGGCCGCTCGGTCATCGGCCAGCCGCATGTGCGCTTCCGGCCTGGGGTGCGTGGGACGCTATCGAGGGGCCGGAAACCACCACCCGAAGATCTGAAAAGCTGCCCACGATAGCGGGGCGATGTGTTCGAATGACCCGGTCCTGTGCCCGGACGGCCTCACAGACCGGCCGCGTCCGGCGTCACAGGCCGGGTACCTCCGCCGTCACAGACGGGTTACACGCCCTCCGCGTCCGGCGTCACCCGGATCCGCATCGGGCTCGCCGCCCGCAGAGTGATCCCCTGGGCGAGCGCCACCCGACCGTCCACCGCTTCCAGGTCGAAGTCCCGCAGCAGCACCCCCAGGGTCAGCACCGCCTCCAGCATCGAGAAGTGCTGCCCGATGCACGCCCGCGGCCCGCCCCCGAAGGGGAACCAGGCGTAGCGGTGCCGGGCCTTCTCCTCCTCCGGCAGGAAGCGGTCCGGGTCGAAGCGCTCCGGGTCCGCCCAGTGCTCGGGGTGCCGGTGGGTGACCAGTGGCGCCACCACGACCTGCGCGCCCGCCGGGATGACGTACCCGTCGATGACCGTCTCGGCGACCGCCCGCCGGCCGACCAGCGACGCCGCCGGGTAGAGCCGCATCGCCTCCTTCAGCACCCGGGTGAGGTACGGAAGCGCCTCCAGGTCCGCCGCCGTCGGCGCCCGCCCGGCCAGGACGGAGCGCGCCTCCTCCCGGGCGAGCTTGCGGTGTCCGGGGTGCTTGGCCAGCAGGTGCAGCGCGAAGGCCAGCGAGGTCGCCGTGGTCTCGTGCCCGGCGAGCAGGAACACCAGGACCTGGTCCCGGAGTTCGGCCGGATCCAGCCGCTCGCCGTCCTCCCCGCGCGCCCGCCCGAGCAGGGTGAGCAGGTCGTCCGCGTCCTCGTCGCCGCCCCCGCTCGCGGCGCGCTCGGCGATGATCCGGTCGCAGACCTCGTACAGTGCCCGCTGCGCCGCCAGGCCGCGCCGGTTGCCCGGCGTCGGCCAGGTGCGCGGGATGCGGACCGGGGAGAAGCCGCGTTCCTTGATGTACTCGCCGAGCGCGGGGAAGCTGTCGTTCACCACCTCCACCGCCTCCTCCACGTCCGCGCCGAAGAGGATCCGTGCGACCGTCCGCAGCGCGAACCGCGACGTCTCCTCCGCCGCGTCCACCACCCCGCCCGGCGTCGCCCGCCAGCGCTCGGCGAGCGACTGCACCTCCCGGGCGATGGCGTCCGCGTAGCCGTCCACCCGGCGGCGGGTGAACAGCGGCTGGACCAGCCGGCGTTGGCGCTGGTAGTCGCCGTCCTGGCTGGTCAGCAGCCCGTTGCCGACGCTGGTCCGCAGCTCGTCGTAGAAGGCGTTCTCCTTGCGGAAGTTGGCCGCCTCGCCGCCCAACACCTGCTGGACGCCCTCCGGGGAGAACACCGCGTAGAAGTCGGCCCGCAGTCCGGGCGGACCGGCCTGGAACCGCACGACGTCCCCGTGGTCGCGCCGGGCCGCGAGGTAGGTGCGCAGCGGACGGCGAGTGAGGTCGAACAGCGATCCGACCAGCGGATTGCCGGCCGGTCCGGGTACGGCGGTCTCGGTGGCCATGGACGACTCCTTCGGCAGGGGATGCACACCGCCGACTCTACTGACGGGTAGTCATTGCCGGAAGAAGTGTGTCCCCCTCGCACGGCGGCGCGCGGCGCCCGGCCTACTCGTACTCGGTGCCGCCCTTGCGGGTCAGGTAGGCGTCGCTGACCACCTTGGCGATCGCCCGCCCGCCGAGCACCGGGCTCCAGCGCTCGGTCACCGGCCGCACCACCACGCCTTCGCGCAGGTGGAGTTCGCGCCCGGACAGGGTCTCCTTGCCCTGGGCGTGCCCCAGCACGGCCTCCGGGTCGAACGGCCCGCGCCACAGCTCGGGCACCAACGGCAGCTCGCCGTCCAGCAGTTCGGCCGCGGGCAGCCAGCTCAGCCGCCCGTCCACGACGGCCGACACGTCGAAGGCCGCGTAGCCGGGCCGCTCGGTGCGCGCGGAGGCGCCGTAGCCGAGGTCCTGCACGCCCTCGCCGAAGACCTCGCCGAAGATGCCGACCCGCTCGGCGCCGAGGCGCTGCGCCAGCCGGGCCGCCACCGCCGGGATGTCGTACGCACGCACCGCGCGCCAGTAGAGGTTGCGTTCGTCCTCGACCAGCGCCAGCCCCTGCGCGCCGATCCCCTTGGACGACACCTGCACCTCGCCGGTGGCGGCGGTGTACGTCATCAGGCAGCAACTGCCGTGCAGCTTCTCGGTCAGCACGACGGGCTCGCCCGGCTCGAAGACGTCGGGGTAGCGCTTGAGGTTCTCGATGTCGACCCAGGGCAGCAGCTCCGGGGCGCTGACGGCG
The DNA here is from genome assembly GCF_003635085.1 of Streptomyces sp. 1114.5. Classification (NCBI taxonomy): domain Bacteria; kingdom Bacillati; phylum Actinomycetota; class Actinomycetes; order Kitasatosporales; family Streptomycetaceae; genus Streptomyces; species Streptomyces sp. 1114.5. Next base: position 1,054,366 of record NZ_RBXE01000002.1, on the reverse strand, counting down.
ACGCCGCTCATCGAGGTCGGCACCGGTGGCTGCCACTTGACCACCCCGAGCAGCTCGGCGAAGTCCTCGCCGCGCTCGGCCGCGACGGCCAGGTCGGTGCCGGCGAGCGCGGCGGGCCGGCAGACGATGCCCTGGGACAGCTCGCCGCGCAGCCGTACCGCCTTCACCCGGTTCGCCAGGGATCCGGCCAGCTTGCCGGTCAGGCCCAGCTCCTCGATCAACTCCTCGGGGAGGACGGACTGTTCGGGGATGTAGATCGCGTGCTCTCCGGTCCGGTACACGCCCTTGGCGACCACCGCCCGGTAGAGTCCGACCTGGGCGAGCTCCAGAGCATCGGCGTTCGGGTGCTCCAGGACGGTCAGCTTCTCGGCGGTGACGCGCAGCGTGGACATGGACGGACTCCTCCCCTTGGCTCGGCCGGGCCGGCGCACCTGCCGCGGCCAGGCCGGATGTACGGACCGGCCCCACTCTGACCGCTCGACCGCCCCCGGCGCGAAGCATTTTCTGCACGCCCCTACCGCGCATCTGCGCCCCGCCATGCACTGGCACGCCTCCCCGCGCGCCCGTCCCGCATCCGCCCGGTACCCACACCGCCGCCCCGTTTGAGCCATCCCACAGCAGGTCCGAGGCCCGTGACAACCCCCGCCTGTGCGAAGCGACAGAGGATTTATCGCTCGCATTTGCGGCACTATGATCGCCGTAATGCCCGCACCTGCGGCCACCCCCGCGCCCCTTCCGGCGCGCACCCTGGAGGGGAAGCACCGATGAGCTCCCGTACGACCGGCACCACCCGCAGACTCGCCGTCGCTGCCGCTGCGGCCCTCGCCCTCAGCCTCGGGGTCACCGCCTGCGGCAGCGACGGCGGAAAGTCCGGTTCCGCCGCCTCCAACGCACCCGCCTCCGCGAACGGCTCCGCGAACGCCTCGGCCCCCGCCGACGGCGGCAGCGGCGTTCCGAAGGCCAGCGGCGCCATCACCGTCTTCGCCGCCGCCTCGCTCAAGGAGACCTTCACCGAGCTCGGCAAGAAGTTCGAGGCCGCCAACCCGGGCACCAAGGTCACCTTCAACTTCGGTGGCAGCTCCAGCCTTGCGACCAGCATCAACTCCGGTGCCCCGGCGGACGTGTTCGCCGCCGCCAGCCCGGCCACCATGAAGACCGTCACCGACGCGGGCGGCGCGAGCGGCCAGCCGACGACCTTCGTCAGGAACACGCTCGCCATCGCCGTCCCCAAGGGCAACCCCAAGCACATCGCAGGCCTCAAGGACCTCACCGCCTCCGGCGTGAAGGTCGCGCTGTGCGCGAAGGAGGTGCCGTGCGGCGCCGCCGCCCAGACCGCACTCAAGGCCGCCGGCCTCGACCTCACCCCGGTCACCCTGGAGCAGGACGTCAAGGGTGCGCTCACCAAGGTCGAACTCGGCGAGGTCGACGCCTCGCTGGTGTACAAGACCGATGTGCAGGCCGATGCTGCGAAGATCGACGGTGTGGACTTCCCCGAGGCGGCCAAGGCCGTGAACGACTACCCGATCGCCGCGCTCGCCAAGGCACCGAACAAGGAGGGCGCCGCCGCCTTCGTCGCGTACGTCCAGTCGCCCGAGGCCAAGCAGGCGCTGACCGCAGCGGGCTTCCAGGCACCGTGAGCGACCGCACCACCGGCTCCGATCCCGACCACCCGGCCGACGGGGCTGCCCACGGGGCTGCCCACGGGCCGGTCGACGGTACAGCCGCCGGGACCACCGACGGGCCGACCGGCGGGGCGGCGGGGCTCACGAAGGTCCTGCCGCGCCGCCGGCCCCGCCCACGGGCACACCGCATCCCGGTCACCCTGCTGCTCCCGGCGCTGCTCGGGCTGGCGTTCCTGATCCTGCCGCTGGTCGGCCTGCTGATCCGGGCGCCCTGGAGCGCCCTGTCCGAACAGCTCACCAGCCCCGCTGTCTGGGACGCACTGCGCCTGTCGCTGATCAGCGCGACGGCGGCCACCGTCGTGTCACTGCTCCTCGGCGTCCCGCTGGCCTGGCTGCTCGCCCGGACCGAACTGCCGGGCCGGCGGGTGATCCGGGCGCTGGTCACCCTGCCGCTGGTGCTGCCGCCGGTGGTCGGCGGTGTGGCGCTGCTGCTGGTGCTCGGGCGGCGCGGCATCGTCGGGTCCTGGCTGGACTCGGCCTTCGGCATCACCCTGCCGTTCACCACCACGGGCGTGGTGATCGCCGAGGCCTTCGTGGCGATGCCGTTCCTGGTGATCAGCGTCGAGGGCGCGCTGCGGGCTGCCGACCCCCGCTTCGAGGAGGCGGCCGCGACCCTGGGCGCCTCCCGACTGACCGCGTTCCGGCGGGTCACCCTGCCGATGATCGCCCCGGGGATCGCCGCCGGAGCCGTCCTCGCCTGGGCCCGGGCGCTCGGCGAGTTCGGCGCCACGATCACCTTCGCGGGCAACTTCCCCGGCCGCACCCAGACCATGCCGCTGGCCGTCTACCTGGCCATGGAGTCCGATCCGGAGGCGGCGATCGCGCTGTCGCTGGTGCTGCTGGTGGTATCCGTCGCCGTACTGGTCGGCCTGCGCGACCGCTGGCTGTCCACCCCGTGACCGCCGCGACCGTGACCACGCCCGCGTGTACGACCGCGTCCGCGTGTACGACCGCACCTTCGTCGGTGGCCCCACCCTCGTCGGTGACCGCACCTTCGTCGGTGGCCCCACCCTCGTCGGTGACCGCACCTTCGTCGGTGACCGCACTCGCGCTCCCGCCCGCCCCCGGCACCCCCTCGGACACCTGGACGCCGACCCGATGAGCACCGAGAACACCACCGGCCACGCACTCGACGCCCGACTGCGAGTCGAACGCCCCGCATTCACCCTCGACCTCGCCCTCACCGCCGCCCCCGGCGAGGTGGTCGCGTTGCTCGGCCCCAACGGCGCCGGCAAATCCACCGCCCTGCGCGCCCTCGCCGGGCTGCTGCCCCTCACCGGCGGCCACCTGCGCCTGGACGGCCGCCTCCTGGAGGACCCGGAGCAGCGCGTGCACACCCCCGCCGAGGAGCGGCCGGTCGGCGTGGTGTTCCAGGACTACCTGCTGTTCCCGCACCTCAGCACGCTCGACAACGTGGCCTTCGGCCCGCGCTGCCAGGGCCGCCCCAAGCGCGCCGCCCGGGCCGAGGCGGCCGGCTGGCTGGAGCGGATGGGCCTGGCCGACCACGCCTCGGCCCGCCCCGGCCGGCTCTCCGGCGGTCAGGCCCAGCGGGTGGCACTGGCCCGGGCGCTCGCCGTGCGCCCCCGACTGCTCCTGCTGGACGAGCCGCTGGCCGCCCTGGACGCCCGCACCCGCCTCGACGTGCGGGCCCAACTACGGCGCCACCTGGCCGAGTTCGAGGCGGTGGCGGTACTGGTGACGCACGACCCGCTGGACGCGATGGTGCTGGCCGACCGGCTGGTGGTGATCGAGCACGGGATCGAGGTGCAGTCCGGCAGCCCGGCGGAGGTCGCCCGGCGGCCGCGCACCGACTACATCGCCCGCCTGGTCGGGCTGAACCTGTACCAGGGCCGGGCCGAGGGCACGCAGGTCACGCTCCCGGACGGCACCGTCCTGGCCACCGCCGAGGAGTTGGACGGGCCGGCGTTCGTCGCCTTCCCGCCCTCCGCCGTGACCCTCTACCGCGAGCGCCCGCAGTCCAGCGCGCGCAACCTGTGGAAGGCCGAGGTCACCGGCCTGGACCTGCACGGCGACCGGATCCGCGCCGACCTGTCCGGCGAGCTGCCGATGGCCGCCGACCTCACCCCGGCGGCGGTCGCGGAGCTGGGGCTGGCGCCCGGAGCGGCGGTCTGGGCCTCGGTCAAGGCCACCCAGACCCACGCCTACCCGGCCTGAGCCCCGTCCGGCCCACCCGCCCGTCCGCTCTCGCAACCGACCGAGCACCCGCCCGCCCGGCTCCCCGGCGCACGGCCCCTGACCGGGTCCTACTCCGACGGCTCGACGAACCCCGATTCGTACGCGGCGATCACCGCCTGGGTACGGTCCCGCGCACCCAGCTTCGCCAGCACGCTGCTGACGTGCGTCTTCACCGTCTGCACGCCGAGGAACAGCCGTTCGGCGATCTCTCCGTTGCTGAGGCCGCGCGCGATCAGCCGCAGCACCTCCGCCTCGCGTTCGGTCAGTGCCGCCCGTTCCATGGCGGCGCGGGCAGTCAGGTTGCCGTGCCCGGCAGCCAGGCGGCGGATCGCGGCCGGGAACAACAGCGACTCCCCCGCCGCCACCAGCCGTACCGCCTGGGCGATCTCGGCCGGGCGGGAGCGCTTGAGCAGGAAGCCGTCGGCGCCCGCACGCAGCGCCTGGTAGACGTAGTCGTCGTTCTCGAAGGTGGTCACGACCAGGATCCGCGGCGGACGCTCCCCGGGGGCGCCGGGACGCAGCAGCTCGCGGGTGGCCGCCAGGCCGTCCATCACCGGCATCCGGACGTCCATCAGCACGACGTGCGGCCGCAGTTCGCGCGCCCGGGCGACCGCCTCCGCGCCGTCGGCCGCCTCGCCGACCACCCGCAGGTCCCCCTGCGCCTGAAGGACGGCGCGCAAGCCGAACCGGACCAGCTCCTCGTCGTCGGCGAGCAGGATGTCCGTCATGCCCGCGCCCGCCGTGCCCGCGCCCGTGCCCGCCATGCCCGTTGCGCTCCCGGTCGGACCGTCCACCACAAGATCGTTCGTCACGAGCCCAAGCGTAGGGGCAGCCGCACGTTCAGCACCCACTCCCCGCTCCCGTCCTCCGCCGCCCCCGCCGTCGCCTCTCCGCCGAGCAGCGTGGCGCGCTCACGGATGCCGCGCAGGCCCTTGCCGCCCTTGCGCACCCCGCCCGAGCCCGGCCACGCGCTACCCGCGCCCGACCTCGCCCCGCCCGAGCCCGGCCACGTCCCGCCCGCCGGGGGCCGGTTCCCGCCGCCCGGCAGCCGGTTGGCGCAGCGCAGCTCCAACTGCCCCGCCCGTACGGCGATCCGGACACCGACGGGCTCGCCGGGTGCGTACTTGAGCGCGTTGGTGACCCCCTCCTGGACGATCCGGTACGACTCGCGGGAGAGCACTCCAGGCAGCACGTCGGCGGACGCCTCGATCCGCGCCTCGACCGGGCTGCCGGCCGCGCGGGCGGTGTCGAACAGCGCGGGCAGCTGGTCGATTCCGGGCTGTTCGGTGGCCACGGAGTTCGCCCCGGCGGGGGTCTCGCGCAGCAGGACGAGGGTGCGTTCGAGGTCGTCCATGGCCTGGCGCCCGGTCTCCTCGATGACTTCGAGCGCCTTGGCGACGAAGGCCTGGTCGCCGACCTCGCGGGCCGCACCGGCCTGAATGACCGTCACTGTCAATGCGTGGCCGATGGAATCGTGCAGCTCACGGGCCAACCGGTTGCGCTCCAGCAGCCGTTCGGCCCGCAACTCCGCCTCCGCCAGCCGCTCCGCCGGGGACGGGCTCAGCAGCCGTACGGCCATGGCGAGTTGGAGGCGTCTGGCGGCCACCACCAGCCAGCCGTAGCCGAACAGTGCCACCGGCAGGAGCAGGAGGTAGTGCTGCCCGCGGGGCCCCGCCAGCAGGCCGCCGCCGGCGTTGACGCCGAGCACGGTCGCCATCCCGACGGCCGACCCGAGCGCGACCCGGCCGATCAGCCAGAGCGCGGTGCGCCACCGGTCGGCCCAGCCGCGGGAGGAGTCGGCGGCGATGTCCTGCTCGCGGTCGGGCACCAGCAGCAGCCGGGCCTGGATCCCCTCCGCCCGCCGGGTCGCCGGGATGAGCGCTGCGAGCATCAGCAGGACGGAGTCCACGGCGACGCACTCCGCCACGATCCGGGTGAGCGTCAGCCCGTACGTCCCGGGATAGACCAGCAGGACGACGCCCATGAAGATCCATCCGACCAAGAGGTGCAGCAGACGCGCGTAGGTGGCGCCGGCCAGCAGCGGCGCGAGGATCCTGGGCACGGCGATCCTGGGCACGGCGATCCTGGGCACGGCGATCTTGGGCACGGCGATCTTGGGCACGGCGATCTTGGGCACCGCGCCATCCTGCCAGTTCGTCGGCGGTTCCCGGCTCCCGCCCCGGGTGCGGGCACGCTCCCTCCCGAGAGGGAGGCGGCTCCACTCCCCTGCGGGATCCGCCGGTGGGCCCGCTGCGGTCGAATGTGACCACCGGCCGGAACCGCCGGCAGCAGCGCACCACCGAACGATCCGAAGGGAGCACGGCCGTGATCGAGATCCAGGGCCTGACCAAGGAGTACGACGACCGGCGTGCCGTCGACGACCTCTCCTTCGAGGTCCGACCCGGCGTGGTGACCGGCTTCCTCGGCCCGAACGGCGCCGGCAAGAGCACCACCATGCGCCTGGTCCTCGGCCTCGACCGCCCGACCGCCGGACGCGCCCTGGTCGGCGGCCGCCCGTACACCGAACTCGCCGACCCGCTGCGGCAGGTGGGCGCGCTGCTGGATGCCCAGGCCCTGCACGGTGGGCGCACCGCGCACGGCCATCTGCGCTGGCTCGCCGCGAGCAACGGGCTGTCGAAGCGCCGGGTGGACGAGGTGCTCGCCCAGGTCGGCCTGAGCGAGGCGGCCGGACGCCGGATCCGCACCTTCTCGCTCGGCATGCGCCAGCGCCTCGGGGTGGCCGCCGCGCTGCTCGGAGACCCGCCGGTCCTGATGCTGGACGAGCCGGTGAACGGCCTGGACCCGGAGGGCATCCGCTGGATCCGCACCCTGCTGCGCGAACTCGCGGCCGAGGGACGGGCGGTGCTGGTCTCCTCCCACCTGATGACCGAAATGTCCCTCACCGCCGACCACTTGGTGGTGATCGGACGCGGCCGGCTGCTCGCCGACGCCGCCACCTCCGAGTTCATCGACCGCCACGGCCGCACCCGGGTCCGCGTCCGGGCCGTCGACCCGACCAAACTCGCCGCCCTGCTCGGCGGCACCGGGCACGGCCTCGATGCCACCCGAGTCGACGGCGGCGCCTGGGAGGTGAGCGGTGCCGAGCCCGAGCGGATCGCCGCACTCGCCGCCGCCAACGGCGTGGTGCTGTACGAGATCGCCGTACGACAGGACTCACTGGAGGACGCGTTCATGCGGATGACCGCCGGCAGCGTCGAGTACCGGGCGGAGGCCGCCGCATGAGCACCCCGGCCGCCACCATCCCGACCCCTGTTCCAACCCCGGCCCACCAGGCGCCCACCGCCCGCTCCCTCACCGTCAACGCCCTTCGCGCCGAACGGATCAAGCTCACCACCCTGCGCTCGCTCTGGATCACCCCGCTGCTCGCACTCCTGCTCACCGCCGGGGTCACCACCCTCACCGGCGCGATCCTCCACGGCGCCGACCACAACCTCACCGACGACCCCAGCGTCGGCATCTTCTACGGGCTCAACTTCGGCCAGGCGGCGCTGGTGTGCTTCGGCATCCTGCTGATCGGCCAGGAGTTCAACACCCGCATGATCGACGTGTCGCTCACCGCCGTTCCGCGCCGCGGCCGGCTCTACGGCGCCAAGTTGGCGACCGGCGCGCTGGTCGCACTGCCGGTCGGTGCCCTCGGCACGGCGGGCGGCCTCGCCGGGTACGCGGCCACCGTCCCCGGCGCGTGGGACGGACCGGCCCTGGCGCGCAGCGTCATCGCCGGCGTGATCTACCAGATGCTGCTGGTGGTGCTCTGCCTCGGGGCGACCGCCCTGCTGGGCAACCTCACCGCCGCCATGGGGCTGCTGGTCCCGACGGTGTTCCTGCTCTCGCCGCTGCTCAGCGGCGTACCCGGGGTCCGCCGGCTGGTCCAGTTCCTGCCCGACCGGGCCGGCCAGTACGCACTGCGCTACGTCGACGACCCCCAGGTCGACTACGGCCACTGGACCGGGCTGCTCATCATGGCGCTCTGGACGGCCCTGGCGGCCTACGGCGGCCTGCGCGCCGTCCGGCGCACCAAGTGACCACGCAGGAACGAGAGATGGGAGAGACGATGAGCGGGACGGCTGCCGCCCTGCGTGCGGAGCGGATCAAGTTCACCACCCTGCCCTCGCAGTGGGCGGCCCCGCTGGTCGCCCTGGCCCTGACCGTCGGCGTCACGGCGGCCGTCAACGTCGCCTACGGGGCGAAGGACCACACCCCCGGCGAGGACCCGGCCGGCGGGATCTTCTACGGGCTCAACTTCGGCCACGTCGCGGTGGCCTGCATCGGAATCCTGCTCATCGGGCAGGAGTTCAACACCCGCATGATCGGCGGCTCACTCACCGCCGTCCCGCACCGCGGCCGGCTGTACGGCGCCAAGCTCGCGCTCGGCGCCGGGCTGGGCCTGCTGCTCGGACTGGCCTCCACGGCGGGATCGTTCCTGGCCGTCGACGCCACCGTCGGCCTCGACCTGTCCACCCCGGGCCTGACCCGCAGCTTCCTGGCCGGCGTGCTGTACCACCCGATGCTGGTGCTGCTCTGCCTCGGACTGACCGCGGTGCTGGGCAACTTCACTGCCGCGCTCGGCCTGCTGCCCCCGATGGTCTTCCTCGGCACCACCTTGCTGGCCGCCATCCCCGGCGTCCGCGACGCCGGCCAGTTCCTGCCCGACCGGGCCGGACTGTACGCGATGCGCACCCAGCCCGAACCGGGCGTCCACTACGGGCACTGGACCGGGCTGCTGATCATGGCGGCCTGGACGGCGCTCGCGGTCTGCGGGGGCCTGCGGGCGATACGGCGGTACGAGGTTCCCGGCGCCTAGCCGATGACGAGGAACGAGTGACAACCGACGGCTGACAGATGACAGTCGACAGATAACAGATTTCGAAATCTGTTATCTGTCGGCTGTTATCTGTTACCCGTCGGCCGCCCGCCGGGTCACCGCAGCGCCGGGTGCTCCGCGATCACGGTGCAGCTGCCCGGCGCGATCTCGGTGAAGCCCGCGTCCCGGACCACCGGCAGCCCGCTGCGGACGAGCTCCTCCCACGCCTCCGGCGAGGCCGTCCGCACGGCCAGCGCGAAGCCGGACTCGGCCCACTCCTTGCGCGCCGCCTCCTCCAGCCGCCACCACGCCAGCTGGGCGGCGTGCCCGGTCTGCGCCATCGTCTTGCCCGCGCTCATCTCCAGCTCCGGGTTGAGCCACAGCACCGGCACTCCCGGCTCGGGCGCGCCGACCTCGACGGTCTCCTCCAGATCCGTCCCGGAGACCTGCAGCTTGGCGAGCTCCTTCGGCCAGCCGTCCAGCGGAACCGGCGGGAACACGCGCACCTCCGCTTCCTGCCCCTGCACCGTGACGCCCGGCAGCTCGCCCGCCCGGCGCCACTCCCCGCCCCGGGCCCGGCGGACCACCTTGCGGATCCGGGCGTCCTCCCAGGCCGCGATCCGCTCCGCCCACTCGCCGTCCGCCTCGGTCACCCGCGGGTCGGCGAGCAGGGTCAGTACCGCCCGCGCCGAGGTCTCCAGCGCGTCCGTCCGCCCGGGCGGGGTGGCCCGCTCCACCCGCACGACCAGCGGCAGCACGTACTGCGGCAGCGCGTCACGCTCCTCGGCGGCCGGGGAGACCACGGCGCCGGAAGCGGCACCGGCGTCAGCGCCGGGAGTACCCGCGGGCGAGGGAACGGAAGCCGGGGAGACGGCGGACGGGGAGACGGAAGCCTGGTCATCGAACGGAGAAGTCACCCGTCCAGCATGCCAGCCCCGCCCCGCCCGCCACCGCCGGGGCCCGTCCGTCCCCAGCCCCGGCGCCCCAGCCCCAGCGCACCAGCCGCCAGCGTCCCGACGCCCGGTCAGCGCCGGTAGCCGCGCTGCGGGTCCCGCTCCTCCGCGTCCTCGTACATCAGGAACCAGCCCTCCGGGTGGGTGGCCGCCAGCAGCATCTCCGTCCGCTGCTCCGCGGCCAGTTCCGGATCGCCCTCGTCCGGCCCGTACACGCCGAACAGCTCGTCGTGGCAGCCGTCCCAGTCGTAGTCGTAGAGGTCGGCCGGGAGGTCGCCCATCATGTCCGCGACCGACTCGGGCTGCGCGCCGAGCAGCACCCGGGCGTCCACCAGTGCCATCCGCAGCGCGATCTCCTCGGCCAGGCAGCGCGGCAGCGGCCACTCGCCGAGCGCGAGGTCGTCGGCCAGGTCGTCGAAGGCCCGGGCCATGGTGCGGCGCCAGCCCCGGTGCAACCGCCAGGTGCGCTGGGGCAGCCGGGCGAAGACCGTCCAGTCCGTGTCCTCGCCGTCGACGACCGGATCGTCCCCGTGCTCGTCGAGGTCGTCGTAGGCGGCGTCGGCGAGGCCGAGCAGCTGGGCGTGGAGGAGGCAGGCGGTGCGCGGGGTGAGCGTCCAGTCCGCGCCCGCACCGCCGTCCTCGTCCTCGGCCTCCAGCGGGAACAGGTCGGCGAAGTCCGGGGTGAAGTCCTCGGTGACGCTGATCTCCAGGGTGCCGCCGATCGCCTCGACGCCGGGGATCGCGGCCACCAGCCGGTCCGGGTGCAGCAGCGCGCCGAGCGCCGCGTTGGCGTCCTCGGCGACCTCGCGCAGCAGTTCGCGACGCTGGCCCGCCGGGTCGATGCCCTCGAAGTCCAGTTCCTCTACGGCCCTGATCGCGGCCGCGCGCAGGGCCGGCCAGTCGGTGATCCGCAGGCCCAGCACCACCGTCGCCTCGATCTCCTGCGCACCGGAGTCCTCCGCCGCGCCCGGCCCCTGTGGATGATCGCTTCGCTCGCCCATGGGGCTACGGTACGGCCTTTCCGCCGCCCGATCACCGGTCCGGACCAGCTTCCGGGCGCCTTCTCGGCCATCGCCCGGCCCCGCCTCGGTCACTCGGACGCAGGACGTTGGCAGGATGAGCCGCATGGCTGACATCAATGAGTACGGCGGCGGGCAGGGCCCGAACGCCGACGTCCTGGTCGTGACCACCAATGACATCCCCGGCTTCCGGGTCGACCACGTGATCGGCGAGGTGTTCGGACTGACCGTCCGCAGCCGCCACCTCGGCAGCCAGATCGGCGCCGGCCTGAAGTCGCTGATCGGCGGCGAGCTGCGCGGTCTGACGAAGACCCTGGTCGAGAGCCGCAACGAGGCGATGCAGCGGCTGGTCGAGCAGACCAAGGCGCGCGGCGGCAACGCCGTCCTGATGATGCGCTTCGACGTCACGGAAGCGGCGGACGTCGGCACCGAGGTCTGCGCCTACGGCACCGCCGCGGTGATCTCCCCGATCGCCTGACGCCCCGCACCGCCGGCCCGGCCCTGCGCGGGAACAGTCACCGGACCCCCGATGTTTCACCTGCGTGACTGTTTACGGTGCAACGAACAGCGTGCCGCAGCGCGTGGACGTCCTGGTGGTGGGCGCCGGGCAGGCGGGCCTGTCCGCCGCCTACCACCTGCGCCGCCGCGGCTTCGCCCCCCACCGGTCGGACGCCGACGGCGGCTTCGTCGTGCTCGACGCCGCTCCCGGACCGGGCGGCGCCTGGGCACACCGCTCGCCGTCGCTGCGGATGGCCACCGTGCACGGCTTCCACGACCTCCCGGACGCCGAACTCCCGCCGCCCGACCCCGAGGCCCCAGCCCGCGAGGTGGTGCCGGGGTACTTCGCGGCGTACGAGGCCCGGCACGCGCTCCCGGTCGTACGCCCCGTCGTCGTGCGCGCCGTACGCGCCGAGTCGGAGCACCCGGGCTCCCGGCTGCTGGTCGAGACCGACCGCGGCACCTGGTCCACCCGCGCGCTGATCAACGCCACCGGCACCTGGACCCGCCCCTTCCTCCCGCACTACCCGGGCCACTTCGCCGGCCGGCAGCTGCACTACGCCGACTACCGCGGCCCCGAGGAGTTCGCCGGCCGGCGCGTCCTGGTGGTGGGCGGCGGCGCCTCGGCGATCCAGGTGCTGTCGGAGGTGGCGGCGGTCGGCCGGACGGTCTGGGTCACCCGCTCCGAACCCGTCTACCACGACGGGCCGTTCACCCCCGAGTACGGGCGCGCGGTGGTCGCCAAGGTCGAGGAGCGGGTCCGGCAGGGCCTGCCGGTGCGCAGCGTGGTGAGCGTGACCGGGCTCGGCCCGTCCGTCGCCTACCGGCGCGCCGAGGAGTTGGGCGCGCTGCACCGCCGGCCGATGTTCGACCGCCTCACCGAGCACGGAGTCGCCTGGGGCGAGGAGGAGCTGGCGGTGGACGCGATCGTCTGGGCCACCGGATTCCGGCCCGAGGTCGGCCACCTCGCCCCGCTCGGCCTGCGTTCCCCGGGCGGCGGCATCGCGCTCACCGGCACCCGGGCCACCGCCGATCCGCGCGTCCACCTGGTCGGCTACGGCCCGTCCGCCAGCACCGTCGGCGCCAACCGGGCCGGGCGCGCGGCCGTCAACGACCTGGTCGAACTCCTCGGAGTCCCGGCGCCGGCACCCGTCCCTGCGCTGCCGTGACGCCGCGGCGGCTCAGCAGTGAGGTGGCTCAGCGGTCGTAGTCGACGGTCACCCGGTCGGTGAGCGGGCGGGCCTGGCAGGTGAGGACGTAGCCGGCCGCCAGCTCCTTCTCCTCCAGCGCGAAGTTGCGGCGCATCTCCACCTCGCCCTCCGTGACGAGCGCGCGGCAGGTGCCGCAGACCCCGCCCTTGCAGGCGAACGGCAGGTCGGGGCGGGAGCGCTGGGCGCCGTCCAGGATCGAGCGGTCGCACGGGAGGGAGAGGGTGCTGCCGCGGCCGTCGAGGACGACGGTGACCTCGCTGTGCGCGCCGTCCGACGCGCCGTCGCGGTCCGTCCCGTCCCAGTCCTCGTCGCGCTCCGGGAGCGGCTCGTCCTCGGCGTGGAACAGTTCCTGGTGCACGCGCTCGGCCGGGACGTCCAGCTCGGCGAGCAGTTCCTTCGCCCCGGCGACCATGCCGAACGGGCCGCACAGCCACCAGTGCCCGACGCTCCCGACGTCCACCAGCGCCGCCAGCAGCGCCCGCACCCGCTCCGGGTCCAGGCGGCCGCTGAGCAGTTCGGCGTCCCTGGTCTCCCGGGAGAGCACGTGGACCAGCTGGAAGCGGCCGAGGTAGCGGTCCTTCAGGTCCGCCAGCTCGTCGGCGAACATCACGGTGTCGCTGCGGCGGTTGCCGTAGAGCAGGGTGACGGTGGAGCGGCGGTCGGCGGCCAGCACGGAGCCGGCGATCGACAGCATCGGGGTGATGCCGGAGCCGGCCGCGAGCAGCACGTGGTCGGCCGGGACGCCGAGTTCGGGGGTGAACAGGCCCGAGGGCGTCAGGACCTCCACCTCCTCGCCGGGCCGCGCCTCGCGCACCAGCCAGCGCGAGAACAGCCCGCCGGGCACCTCCCGGACGGCGATCCGCAGCGGACCGCCGACGGGGGCGCAGATCGAGTACGAGCGGCGCTCGTCGGCGCCGTCCACCAGCTTGCGCAGCGTCAGGGTCTGCCCGGGGCGGAAGGCGTACTCCTCCGCCAGCCCGTCCGGAACCGCGAAGGTCACCGCCACGGCGTCCTCGCAGAGCCGCTCCACCCGGTCGATCCGCAGCCGGTGGAAGGTGGGGCGGCGGGCGGGGCGGATGCCGGTGCCCTGGGTGTCGGCGGCGGAAGCGGCGGGCATTCAGATCTCCTTGACGCGTTCGAAGGGCTCCCGGCAGGCGCGGCATCGCCAGAGCGCCTTGCAGGCGGTGGAACCGAAGCGGGACAGCTCCTCCGTCTCCGTGGCACCGCACTGCGGGCAGGGCACGGGGGTCGCTGCTCCGGGGCGGGACGCGGCCCCGGTACTGGACGCGCGCTCGGCACCGGGCTCGGCGCGGGTCGGGCCGAGGGTGAGCGGGACGGGCCCGGTCGACCCGACGGCGGAGGTCGGGCGCGGCGGGGCGATGCCGGCCTCGGCGAGCTTGCGGCGGCCCGCCTCGGTGATCAGGTCGGTGGACCACGGCGGGTCCAGCCGCAGCCGTACCCGGACCTGCGGGTACCCGGCCGCCCGCAGCCGGCGGTCCACGTCGGCGGCCATCTCGGCGACGGCCGGGCACCCCGAGTAGGTCGGGGTCAGCCAGGCGGTGACCGCCCCGCCGGCGCCGTCCACGTCGATCCCGGCCAGCACGCCCAGGTCGGCCAGGGTGAGCATGGGCAGTTCCGGGTCCGGGACGGCCGCGGCGACCGCCCAGGCCAGGTCGCGGGTCGTCGGGCCCACCGGCTCCGCCGCCGCGCCGCCCGTCACCACGCCGCTCGGCGCCTCCTCGCCCGTCACCACGTCGCCCCCGGGTGCGCCCGGGCCACCACCTGGAGTTCGGCGAGCAGCAGGCCCAGGGCCTCGGTGTGCACGCCGTCCCGACCGGCCCGGCCGAGGACGGTGGCCAGCGGCGGAACGTCCGGCACGGCCAGCCCGGCCTCGGCGAGGACGGCGGAGAGCGCCTTCAGCACCGGTTCGCGCAGGGTCGCCGGGTCGACACCGACCCGCAGCTCCACCGGGTGCGCCGTGAACAGTTCCTCCAGCAGCGGCCAGACGGCGTCCAGGCCGGCCTGCATCCGCTCGGCGGAGTACGGCGTGCCGTCGCCGAGGCGCAGCGTCCAGGCGGTGGCGTACTCGCGGTGGTACGCCAGCTCCTTGACGCCGCGGGCGGCGACCGCCGCCAGCACCGGGTCGGGGTGCGCGCTCAGCGCCTCGTACAGGGCTCCGCGCGCGGTGGCGAACAGCAGCAGCCGGGCGACCGTGTGGGCGAAGTCGCCGTTCGGCGTCTCCACCAACCGGACGTTGCGGAACTCGTGGTCCTCACGCCAGTACGCCAGGTCGTCCTCGGTACGGCCGGAGCCGTCCGCCTGGCCGGCCCGGGTGAGCAGCAGGCGGGACTGGCCGAGCAGGTCGAGGCCGAGGTTGGCCAGCGCGACCTCCTCCTCCAGCTCCGGGGCCCGGGTGCACCACTCGATCAGCCGCTGGGCGAGGACCAGGGCATCGTCGCCCAGCATCAGGCAGTAGGCGGCGAGGTCGGCGCCGTCCAGGCCGGCGGGCAGGGTGGTGTCCACGCCGAGCAGCGGGTCGGCGAAGCCCGTCCCGTACGCCCAGCGGCCCTCGCCCTCGGGGCCGGGGGTGGCCTCGGCGAGGCTGAGGTAGACGTGGTCGTCGTGGTCCGTGTGCTCCGCGTGGTGGGCGTGTTCCGCGTGGTGGGCGCCGGCGGTGGTGGCGGTGTGGTCCTGGTCCTGCATGGCGGTTCCCCCGTCAGATGTGCGGGACATCCTCGGGGATGTCGTAGAAGGTCGGGTGGCGGTAGACCTTGTCGCCGCTGGGCTCGAAGAAGGGGTCGCGCTCGTCCGGAGTGGAGGCGGTGATCGCGTCCGAGCGGACCACCCAGAGGCTGACGCCCTCGTTGCGGCGGGTGTACAGGTCACGCGCGGCGAGCAGGGCCATCCGGTCGTCGGCCGCGTGCAGCGAGCCGACGTGGACGTGGTTCAGCCCGCGCCGGGGACGCACGAACACCTCGTACAGCGGCCATCCGGCCTTGGACTCGGTCACTTTCCGTTCTCCTGTTCGGTGACGTGCTGCTCGACGGCGTCCGCGTCCTGCCCGGCAGCGGCGGTGTCCTGCCCGGCAGCGGCGGCCTGCTGCTCGGCGGCGCGCTTGGCCGCGTAGGCGACGGCCGCCTCGCGGACCCAGGCGCCGTCCTCGTGGGCGGCGCGGCGGCGTTCGATCCGCTGGGCGTTGCAGGGGCCCTGGCCGCGGATGACCCGGTTCAGCTCGGACCAGTCCGGCTCGCCGAAGTCCCAGCCGCCGCGCTCCTCGTTCCAGCGCAGCTCGGGGTCGGGGAGCGTGACGCCCAGGTGCTCGGCCTGCGGGACGGTCATGTCGACGAAGCGCCGGCGCAGCTCGTCGTTGCTGTGCCGCTTGATCCGCCAGGCCATCGACCGGGCGGAGTTCGGCGAGTCGGCGTCCGAGGGGCCGAACATCATCAGCGACGGCCACCACCAGCGGTCCACGGCGTCCTGGACCATCCGGCGCTGGGCCTCGGTGCCGCGCATCAGCGTCATCAGGAGCTCGTAGCCCTGGCGCTGGTGGAAGGACTCCTCCTTGCAGATCCGCACCATCGCCCGGGCGTACGGGCCGTAGCTGCAGCGGCAGAGCGGGACCTGGTTGCAGATCGCCGCGCCGTCCACCAGCCAGCCGATCACGCCGACGTCGGCGAAGGTGAGGGTCGGGTAGTTGAAGATCGAGGAGTACTTCTGGCGGCCGGAGATCAGCTTCTCGGTGAGCTCGGCGCGGTCGATGCCCAGGGTCTCGGCAGCGGCGTAGAGGTAGAGGCCGTGGCCGGCCTCGTCCTGGGCCTTGGCGAGCAGGATGGCCTTGCGGCGCAGGGACGGGGCCCGGGTGAGCCAGTTGCCCTCGGGCTGCATGCCGATGATCTCGGAGTGGGCGTGCTGGGCGATCTGGCGGATCAGGGTGGCCCGGTAGGCGTCGGGCATCCAGTCCCTGGGCTCGATCCGCTGCTCGGCGGCGACTACCGCCTCGAACCGGTCCTCCGGCGTCTGCGCGGGGACCGCCTCGGCCACCTCTGCTGTCACCACGGCCACCTCTCGTGTCACTGCCGTTGCCGCTGCCACTGTCACTGCCGTGTCCGGCCCGGCCGATCCTTCAACCGACTGACCGTTCGGTCGGTACCATTCTGCGCGGCGGGGCGGAGGGATGGCAAGGCGCGGAGGCGGGTAACAGATAACAGCTGACAGATTTCGAAATCTGTCAGCTGCTATCTGTCATCTGTTACCTGTTCGCTGCTACCTGTTCGCCGTTATTCGTCCGCTGTCACCTGTTCGCTGCCGGTCGACCGCTTGCCCATCGTGCACTCACCCCTCCGCACGGTCACGCAGTCGTGGCAGCGGGACGGCGAGGAGCGCGGCCAGCAGGGCGACCCGGGGGCCGATCTGGTCCAGCCGGACGTACTCGTGCCGGGCGTGGGCGCCGGCACCGACTGCGCCGAAGCCGTCCAGGGTCGGAAGCCCACGGGAGCCCGGCAGGTTGGTGTCCCCCGCCCCACCCGCCGGGGCGCCGTCCAACTGCTGCCCGAGCACCGCGGCGAGCGAACGCACGTGCCGCAGCAGCGGATTGCCGGTCCGCTCGGGCCATGCCGGGCGGCTGGACAGCACCTCCGTCCGCACCCGGGCACCCGGACGCAGCGCGGTGAGCCGGGCGAGGTGATCGAGCGTACGGCGCTGCGCCTCGGCGGTGGCGAACCGCAGCCCGAGCTCGGCCTCGGCCCGGCCCGCGACCACGTTGGCCCGCGAACCCCCGCTGATCCGACCGGCGTTGAGCTCGGTACCCGGCTGGCCGGCCAGGCCGCGGACGAGGACCAGCTGGTCCACCAGCTCGTCGACCGCCGACACCCCGTCGTGGGCGTCGTTGCCCGCGTGCGCCTCGCGCCCGGTCACGGTGAGCCGGACCCTGGTGCTGCCGCGCCGCGCGGTCTTCAACCGGCCGTCGGGGTGCGGCGGTTCGAGGCCCAGTACGGCCACCGCGCCGCGCAGTTGGCGTTCGACCAGGCGCCGGCCGTCCGGGCTGCCGACCTCCTCGTCGGAAACCACGACCAGCCGCACGCTCCGGTGCGGCCGCTCCCCCAGATCGGCGAGCAGCGCCAATGCGCCTTCCAGGATGGCGAGTCCGCCCTTCATGTCGACCACGCCGGGGCCGGTGAGCCGGCCGTCCTGCTCGGCGACCGGCCAGTCCGCCAGGGTTCCGACCGGCCAGACGGTGTCGTGGTGGCCGACGATCAGCAGGTGCGGCAGGGACTCGTCCCTCCCCTCCCACTCCAGGACGAGGTGGTCCCCCGCCGGCCCGGGTTCGCGGCGGGCGGTGGCACCGGTGGCGCGGAAGCCGGCGGCCAACTCCTCGGCGAGGGCGTCGAGTCGGGGGGCGTCGCCGCTGGGCGACTCGATCCGGGCCAGGTCGGCGCAGCGGCGCCGGACGGCCCCGGCGAGGGTACGGGCGCGGGCGCTGAGCGCCTGCGGTAGACCGGGCAGCGCCGCGGTGACCGGAAGGTTCGTGACCGGAACGCTCGCGCCGGGGGCGACCGTCACTCTCGCCGCGGGTGTCTGCACGGTCGCCGGTTGCACCGCGGGCGACGTCATGGTCGCCGGTTGCACAGCAGGTGTCTTCACGGTCGCCGGTTGCACAGCAGGCGCCTTCACGGTCGCCGGTTGCACAGCAGGTGCCTTCACAGCGGGCGACTTCAGGGCGGGACCGTTCGCCATCGCGGAGTTCCCGGCGACAGCGTTCGCCTCGGTGGCAGCCGCGGCAAGGGCCTCCCCATCAGCGGCGGCGGGGACGGAGGCCTGGGCTCGGTCGGGTTCTGCGGCGGCACCCGGTGCCGCGGGCGACCCGACGATCTGGGGACTCAACGCTCGCCTCCGCGGCCGCCGCCGGTATTCAGCGGCCGGACCGGCCGACCGATCCCGCCCGGGTGCCAGGCCCGGCCGGATCGCACCGGTCGGCCGGGATGACCTGCGGTCCGCCCCTGCGGCCCGTCTGGCCCAAGTGTGGTGGAACGGCTGGGCGGCGTGCTTGGCATTGCGTCCTCCTCGCTCGATCCGGTGGCCCCGGTCCGCCCGGAGCCCCGTGGACGGCGGCCTCCTTGCGGTGGGCGCGTGGCCGAACCACCGCAGGGAAGCCGAGATGTGAGCCTAGAAGAACCGTTCGGTTTCCTGCGAGGTGGCCCTGCTCCCAACGTGCCGGTACGAGCCCGACCTCGGACACCCGTCGGGGAACGGCGACGGGCGCACGGCACGCGGGCCTGGATCGGCGCGCGGGCGCGGTCGCCGGATCGCGCCCATCTCCACCATGGACCCGCCGCCGGAGTTCGGCAGCGCAAACCGCCAAGGCACGGCAATTCCACGCCGGATGGGTGACATCGGCTCAACATGCGGTACGAACCGGGAGCACGCGACGGCTCAGGAAAGCCCGGCCATCGGACCGGCCTGACTCCGGGGGAACCTCCGGGGAACACCCGCGTGAACACGGGCCGGTGGGATGCCCCGACGAGCCCCGCCGTGCACCGTCGGACGCAAGCACGGCGCTCAGGCGCCGTCTCCGACCAATCCCGCATCGCGCGCCAGCAACGCGGCCTGGACCCGGTTGCCGACGCCGAGCCCGGTCAGGATCCGGCTGACGTGCGCCTTGACCGTACTCTCCCGCATCCCCAGCACGCCCGAGATCTCCGCGTTGGAGAGCCCGTCGGCGAGTTCGCGCAGTACGTCGGTCTCGCGCGGGGTGAGCCCGGCGACCCGGCCGCGGGCGGCGACCGACCTCGGCGCGCCGACCCGGTGGTACCGGTCGATCAGGCGTCGCGCCGCCGCCGGGTGCAGCATCCCCTGCCCGCCGGCGACGACGTGCACGGCCCTGGCGATCTCGGCGGGCGGGGTGTCCTTGAGCAGGAAGCCGTCGGCCCCAGCGGCGAGCGCCTGGTACACGTACTCGTCCAGGTCGAAGGTGGTGAGCGCGATGACCCTCGGGGCGTCCGGCAGTTCGCGCAGGCGCCGGGTCGCGGCGATGCCGTCGAGCCGGGGCATCCTGATGTCCATCAGCGCGACGTCGATCCGCCGGCTTCCGGCGAGTTCGACGGCCTGGAGGCCGTCCGCCGCCTCCGCGACAACGCTGAGCGCCGGGTCCTGGGCGAGCAGGTCGACCAGGCCGAGGCGGACCAGTGCGTCGTCGTCGACCACCATCGTTCGGATCATGGGACGTCCTTCGGCTGCTGTGGCGGCCGGCTCGGTCGCTCCGGCCCCTGCGGTCGTGGGGGCGGTCCACCGGTACCAGGCCTGGGCCCAGGCACCGCAGCCGTAGCCGGAGTCGGAGTCGGAGCCGCCACCGGCTCCGGTACCGGCCGCGGCAGGCGCTCCGACGCGGGTAAGCGAGCGGAGAGCCGGAAGCCACCGCTGCCGTCCGGGCCGGCGTCGAGGTGACCGCCGAGCGCCGCGACCCGCTCGCTCAGCCCCACCAGGCCGTATCCGCTGCCGCCGACCGGCTCCTCGGGAAGAGCCGCGCCCGGGCCGTTGCGCACCTCGACGGTGGTCGTCGGTGCCCCGTAGCCGACCCGGACGATGACGGGCGCGGCGGGAGCGTACTTGCGGGCGTTGGTCAACGCTTCCTGGACCAGGCGGTGCACGGCCAGGCGGTGGGTGGTCGGGACGGTCTCCGAGTCCCCGGAAAGGGCCAGTTCGACCTGCTGGCCGGCCTGGGTGGCCTCGTCGACGAGTTCGGTGAGGTCGCGCAGGGCGGGCGCCGGGACCGGAGCGGGCCCGCCGGACACCTCGGGCTCAGCCCCGGTGGCTCGGGCGTCATGCGTCGGCGGGTCGGCGCGCAGCGCTCCCAGGACGTCGCGCAGGTCGTCGAGCGAGCGGGCGGCGGTGGTGCGCAGCAGTTCGAGGCGGTGGGTGAGCCGGTCCTGGTCGGCGGCGAGGGTGCCGGCCCGGGCCTGGTCGCGCAGGACCCCGGCGTGCAGCACCAGCAGGCTGAGCCGGTGGGCCAGCACGTCGTGCATCTCCCGTGCGATCCGGCCGCGTTCGGCGGCCCTGGCCTGGTCGGCGCGCAGCTCGCGCTCACGGCGCAGTGCGTCGACCTGTTGATGGAGGGTGCGGATCAGGGCGCGTCTGCCGTGCAGCCACAGGCCGAAGGACAGGGTGGCGGCCTGGACGAGGAGTTGGGATCCGGTGGTACCGGCCCAGCCGACCAGCGACTCGGCGCCGGTCGCACTGCCCACCGCGATGACCGCGCCGCCCACGACCGCCGGGCCGGGGCGGCCGAGATGGGCGAGGTGGAAAACGCTGAACAGGCCGGGGAAGGCCCGGTTGAGCAGCCCGCCGGTGAGCACCGGCAGCACGGCGGAGGCGACGGGGCAGCGGCGTGCGAACAGCAGCGAGAGCGAGGCGAGCGCGGCCACCACCGTTCGCGGCACGCGCAGCGGCCCGTCGGAGTGCAGCCACTGGGCCAGGGCCTCCTCGGCGGTGAGGCCGAGCACGCCCAGCAGCAGCAAGGTGTCGGTCCACGGCCGGTGTTCAGGGCCGTACCAACCGAGCGGCATCCTGCGCATGGAACTCCTCCCTCCCTCGCTCCGCCCGTCGTTCGGACCGTCGTTCGGTCCGTCGTTCGGCCCATCGGGCTCGATGCTAGGGGCGGCCGGCTCCGGGGCGCCTCTGTCTTCCGGGTTCCGGCACCCTCGACTTTCGTCGGGGGCCGGCGCCGCTGACCGGCCGATTCCCGGCGCACCCGCGTTGCCTAGCGTCGACGGCATGACGAACGAACAGCTCCGACACCTCGCCGACTACCTTGTCCCGCAGCGCAGTTCACCCTACGGCGACGGCAGGGACCACCTGCTGTTCCTCGCCGAGGCCCTGCGCACCTTCCGTGACACCGGCGCGCTGGCCCCGAGCGGCGCCGATCTGGTGAACGCCCTCGTGGTGCCGGTCACCAGCCGCCCGAACCGTCCGATCTCGGTGCTGGAGGTCGGCGCCGGCACCGGTGTGGTGACCCGCCGGCTCGCCCAGATGCTGCGCCCGGGCGACCGCCTGCACGTCGTCGAGGCGAACCCGCGGTTCGCCGAACGGCTGCGGGAGGACCCGGTGCTGGCCGCGCGCCACCCGGGCGTCGGGCTGCGGCTGTCGGCCTGCCGGGTCGAGCAGCTGCCCGAGCAGTCCAGGCGATCCGGCGAGGCCGAGCAGTCCGGCCGGCCCGAGCAGTCCGGCGAGTCCTGGGAGCGGTACGACGTGATCGTGTCCGGGCTGCCGTTCACCAACTTCACGCCCGAGCAGGTCCGCGACATCCTCGATCTCCACCTGCGGCTGCTGGCCCCCGGCGGCGAGCTGACGTACTTCGGCTACCTGGGGACGACGACGGCCCGCACCCTCGTCTCGGGGCCCCGCCGCGGCGCCCGGCACCGGGCGGTGGTCCGGCTGCTGCGGCAGTTCGAGGCGGCGTACGGGCTCGGCGAGCGCACGGTGTGGCGCAACCTTCCGCCCGCCCGCGCGTACCTCCTCCGCTCCCACCAGCGCCCCGACGGGCTACCGGGCCGAACAGATGACAATCGACAGATTTCAACTTTCAGATAACAGACGACAGCGAACAGATTTTGAAATCTGTTCGCCGCCGTGCCATAGTGACACCCGGGCCACCCTGCCCACGCCCCGCCGTCACCCCGGCGTCGCGCCCGCCCCCGGTCCCTGGAGTCACCGTGTCCTCGACCACCCGCCCCACCCAGCGCCGCCTCGGCGCCGCCGGCCCCGTCACCTCGGCCCTCGGCCTCGGCTGCATGGGCATGTCCGACCTGTACGGCCCGGCCGACGAGGCCGAGAGCATCGCCACCATCCACGCCGCCCTCGACGCGGGCATCACCCTGCTCGACACCGGCGACTTCTACGGCATGGGCCACAACGAACTGCTCATCCACGAGGCACTGCGCGGGCGCGACCGCGAGAGCGTGCAGATCAGCGTGAAGTTCGGCGCCCAGCGCAGCCCGGACGGCCAGTGGCTCGGCTACGACGCGAGCCCCGCCGCCACCAAGACGGCGCTCAGCTACACCTTGCGCCGCCTGCGCACCGACCACATCGACGTCTACCGCCCGGCCCGCCTCGACCCGAACGTCCCGATCGAGGAGACCGTCGGCGCCATCGCCGACCTGGTGAAGGCCGGCTACGTCCGCCACATCGGCCTCTCCGAGGTCGGCGCCGACACCCTGCGCCGCGCCGCCGCAGTCCACCCGATCAGCGACCTGCAGATCGAGTACTCGCTGCTCAGCCGCTCGATCGAGGCTGCCGTCCTCCCCACCGCCCGCGAACTCGGCATCGGCATCACCGCGTACGGCGTGCTCTCCCGCGGCCTGCTCAGCGGCCACTGGAACCAGGAACGCGCGCTCACCGGCACCGACTTCCGCAGCCACAGCCCACGCTTCCAGGGCGAGAACCTGACCCACAACCTCGCACTGGTCGAGGCGCTGCGCACGATCGCCGCCGCCAAGGAGGCGACCGTCGCCCAGGTCGCCATCGCCTGGGTGGCCTCGCGCGGGCAGGACGTCGTGCCGCTGGTCGGCGCCCGCCGCCGGGAGCGCCTGACCGAGGCCCTCGGCGCCCTGGACGTCACGCTGACCGCGGCGGACCTCGCCGCCATCGAGGCGGCCGTCCCCGCCGGCGCCGCCGCAGGCGACCGGTACGCTGCCGCCCAGATGGCCCATCTGGACAGCGAGCGCTGAGCAGCCCGGCCCGCTGCTCCGGCCCGCCACGCCGGAGCACAGCACCACCCGATCGAACGACCCTAAGGACGGACCACCCCGTGACCACGGACACCACACTCACCGCCGAGCAGGTCCTCATCGCGGCGGAGGACGTCCTCCGGCGGTTCGGCCCGGCCAAGGCCACCGTCGTGGACGTCGCCCGCATCCTCGGCGTCAGCCACAGCAGCGTCTACCGCCACTTCCCGAGCAAGGCCGCGCTGCGCGAGGCGGTCACCCAGCGCTGGCTCGACCAGGCGCACCACGAGCTCGCGGCCATCACCATCGAGGGCGGCCACTCCGCCGAGCGGCTGCACCGCTGGCTCGGCACGCTGTTCGCGGCCAAGCGGAAGAAGGCGCTCGACGACCCGGAGCTGTTCGCCACCTACATGGTGCTGGTCGAGGAGAACAGCGCCACCGTCGAGGCGCACATCGACACGCTGGTCGACCAGATCGCACAGATCATCCACGACGGCGTGGACGAGAAGGAGTTCAAGCTCGCCCACATCCTCAGCACCGCCCGCGCCGTCTTCGACGCCACCGCCCCGTTCCACGACCCGGCCTACGCCTCCACCTGGTCCGTCCCGGGCGCCGACGACCGCTTCGAGGCCGTCTGGAAGCTCGTCCTCGGCGGCCTGAAGGCGAAGTGACGACAGCGAAGTGACGACAGCGAAGTGACGGACCGTCACTCGGGCTGACCCGCCGAACTCCCGGCGCTCACCACGCACTTCCACCCGGAGGCGGTCATCGGCGCGCTGGCGGTCGCCCTTGCGGCCGCGCTCGCCGTCCGGAGCCGCGGTGAAACCGCCCCGGGCCGGGCCGAGTTGCTGACCGAGGTCGCCGGGCGGCGGCCGGTGAGCGACGTCCGCTCCGGCCTGCGGATAGCCGCCCGGCTGCCCGGGCACACCAGCGTCCGCCAGGCCGCCACCGTGCTCGGCTCCGGGGTGCTGATCTCCGCCCCGGACACCGTCCCGTTCGCCCTCTGGTCCGCCTCCGGGCACCTGGACTCGCTGCCCGGGGCCGTCTGGCACACCCTGGAGGGCTGGGGCGACATGGACACCACCTGCGCCATCGCCGCGGGGGTGGTGGCCGCCCGCACCGGGCTCGCCGGGGTCCCGCCCGCCTGGCTGGTGGCCCGGGAGGGGTTGCCGGGCTGGGGCGGGGACGGTCAGCGCCGGACGATGCGGTGGAGCACTCCGTAGAGGAACAGCAGCACCACGGCGCCGCCGATCGCGGAGACCCAGGTCGTCAGGTCGAGGAAGCTCACCCTGACCGACTGGTGCATCCAGTGCGAGACGATCCAGGTGCCGACGTAGGAGCCGGCGATGCCGATCAGGGTCGTGCCGATCAGGCCGCGATCACCCTTGCCCGGCAGCGCCATCCTGGCCAGGGTCCCCGACACCAGGCCCAGTACGATCCACGCCATCCAGCTCATCCGTCGCCCCTCGCGTCCTCGACGTGACGGCCCCGTCGAGACACACCGGGCCCGGTCCGAAGGACGCGGGAGGGCGCCGGATGGTTTCCGGTGCCCGGAACGACCGGCGCGAACCGGCCACCGGCGCCGCCACCCCGGGCCACCACCCCGGAGCCGCCGGCCGTGGCCGGTAGCCGAACCCGCCCGTCAGCGGCGCGAGTTGCCGAACAGCAGTCGGTAGACGATCAGCAGCACCAGGGAGCCGCCGATCGCCGACACCCAGGTCGCCGCGTCGAAGAAGTGCGCCGTGACCGACCGGTGCATGAAGTGCGACGCGATCCACCCGCCGACGAAGGAGCCGGCGATGCCGATCAGGGTGGTCACGATCAGGCCCCCCGGGTCCTTCCCCGGCAGCAGCAGCTTGGCCAGCGCTCCCGCCAGCAGGCCCAGCACGATCCACGCAACGATGCCCATCCGTCTTTCCTCCCGTCCCAGGCGCGACGGCCCCGTCCCGTCGGCTCCGCCCGGAAGGACGCCACCGCCCGCCGCCCGGTTCCAGGCTCCGCCCTCCCCTCCCCACCGCGCGTGGCGTCCTTCCCGGCGGCCTTCCGCGCCGGAATACTGCGGGCATGCGCATCCTGATCGCCACCGCCGGGTCCAGGGGCGATGTGGCCCCCTTCACCGGGCTCGGGGTCCGCCTCCGGGCGGCCGGCCATCAGGTGGCCGTCGCCACGCACGCGACCTTCGCGGAGTACGTCCGGGCGTCCGGGCTGGAGTTCCGCCCGCTGCCGGTCGACCCGCGCGCCGAACTCGCCTCCGCGCAGGGGCGACGACTGCTGCGGGCCGGCAGCGGCCCGGGTGTGGTCCTCCAACTCCTGCGCCTTGGCCGAAAGTTCATGCCCGCTCTCGGCGACGGCATCGTCGAGGCCGTCGCCCTCGGTACCGACCTGCTGCTGACCACCAGTACCACCAGCGCACTCGGCCAGGTCGCCGCCGAGGCGGCCGGCCTGCCCACCGTCGGACTGTTCCTCCAACCACTCGCCCCCACGCGGGAGTTCGCACCCGCCGTCACGGGCACCCGCTCGCTCTCCCGACCCGGCAACCTGCTCGCCGGGCACGCCGTCCAGGCCGCGACCGACCAGCTGTTCGCGCCCGCCGTACGCGCACTGCGCCGCCGGCTCGGCCTGCCACCGCGCGGCATCGCCGGGGCCCGTCGGGACCACCCCGTCCTGCACGGCTTCTCTCCGACGGTCGTGCCCCGGCCGGCCGACTGGCATCCCCGGCTGGACGTGGCGGGCTACTGGTGGCCGCCGGCGCAGCCGCACTGGCAGCCTCCGGCCCGGCTGCTCGACTTCCTCGCCGCCGGAGCGCCACCGGTCTTCGTCGGCTTCGGCAGCCTCGTCGTCCCCGATCCCGAGCGGCTCACTGCCACCGTGCTCGCGGCCGCCCGGGCCGCCGGGGTGCGCGTCCTCCTGCAGTCGGGCTGGAGCGGGCTGGCCGCCGAGGACTCGGAGACCGTCCTGACCATCGGCGACACCCCGCACGACTGGCTGTTCCCGCGTACCGCCGCCGTGGTCCACCACGCGGGCGCGGGCACCACCGCCGCCGCGCTCCGTGCCGGGGTTCCCTCCGTCCCCGTGCCCGCCCAACTGGACGGCCCCTTCTGGTCCGCCCGGCTGGCCGCCCTCGGTGTCTCCCCCGACCCCGTCCCCCTCCGTGCTCTCACCCCCGCCCGTCTCGCCACCGCGATCCGCCACGCCGTGGACACCCCCCACCACCGGGCCCGCACCCAAGCCGTCGCCGCCGTCCTCGCCGGCGAGGACGGCACCACCAAGGTGCTCGCTGCGGTCGAACGGGCGACAGCCGACCGGTAACAGATGACAGCTGACAGATTTCAACATCTGTCAGCTGTCAGCTGTTATCCGTTAGCTGTCATCTGTCATCCGCGCCCCGCTCCCCCGGCCCCCGCCGCCCCAGCCCCACGTACACCAGCGAGGCCGCCGCGAGGCCGACCGCCCAGCCGTAGTCGGCCAGCGGCTTGAGCAGCGGGATCAGGCCGTCCACCGGGAACGGGCCCTGCTTGGCGCCCTGGGCGTCGACGGTGGAGTACGAGCCGCCCACCGCGAGCAGGCCGCCCACCAGCAGTGCCACGACCGCCCGCCAGTTCCACCCGCCGGTGTACCAGTACGCCCCGCCCGGGCGGTAGAGCTCGGCCAGCTGGAGGCGGGTGCCCCGCAGCAGCCAGTAGTCGGCGATCAGGACCCCGGCGACGGTGCCGAGCAGGCCACCGACCACGCCCAGCCAGGTGAAGATGTAGACGTGCGGGTCGGCGATCAGCCGCCACGGGAAGATGGCGATCCCGACCACACCAGTGATCAGCGCCCCGGTACGGAAGTTGACGAACCGGGGCAGCAGGTTGGCCAGGTCGTAGGCGGGCGAGACGACGTTGGCGGCGATGTTCACCGACAGCGTCGCGACCAGGACGGTCAGCAGCGCGAACAGGATGCCGACCGGACTCTCCATCTTCGCGGCGAGCCGGATCGGGTCCCACACCGGTTCGCCGTACACCGCCTGGGAGCCGGAGGTGACCAGCACGGACAGCAGGGCGAAGAGCGTCATCGTCGTCGGCAGGCCGAGCGCCTGGCCCCGGATCTGGGCCCGCTGGCTGCCGCCGAAGCGGGTGAAGTCCGGGATGTTGAGCGACAGGGTGGACCAGAAACCGATCATGCCCATCAGCGAGGGGAAGAAGACCTTCCAGAACCCGCTGCCCCACCCCAGCGTGGACGGCTGGTCGAGCAGCGGGCCCAGTCCGCCCGCCTTGACGGTGATCCAGACCAGCAGGGCGAGCGCACCGACGATGACGAAGGGCGCGGCCCAGTTCTCGAAGCGCCGCAGCGCCTCCATCCCGCGGGCGATGATGGCCATCTCCAGCAGCCAGAACAGCAGGAACGAGAGCCACTGGGTCCACGGGTAGCCGCCCAACTCCCCTGCCGTGAGCCAGGACTGGCCGAACAGCTTGCCCGCGA
This sequence comes from Streptomyces sp. 1114.5, assembly GCF_003635085.1. NCBI lineage: Bacteria > Bacillati > Actinomycetota > Actinomycetes > Kitasatosporales > Streptomycetaceae > Streptomyces > Streptomyces sp. 1114.5. The sequence goes on along the minus strand of NZ_RBXE01000002.1, from coordinate 1,026,809 downwards.
GCAGGAAGATTCCCTCGCCGCCGATCCAGGTCTGGATGCCGAACCAGGCGCAGGCGACCGCCGCCCGGATCAGGGCGGGCAGGTTGGCGCCGCGCAGCCCGAAGGCGGCGCGGGCGAACACCGGGAACGGGATTCCGTACTTGGTGCCGGCGTGCCCGGTGAGCAGCATCGGCACCAGCACGACGAGGTTGGCGAGCGCGATGGTCAGCACCGCCTGTTTCCAGTCCATGCCGATCGCGACCAGGCCCGAAGCCAGTGTCCAGGAAGGGATGTTGTGGGCCATGCCGACCCAGAGTGCGAGGAAGTTGTACGTGGTCCAGGTGCGTCGTGCCACCGGGACCGGGAGCAGGTCGTCGCTGGTGAAGCCGTTGGGAGGCAACTCGCCGGCGGCCGGGTCGAGTTCGACCCGGCCGTCGGGGTGCTGCCGCTGTCTGTCGCCGCTGGTCACGGTGTCGGGCATGGGCAACTCCCGTCTGCTGCAACTGGGATCACCTCAGGATCCCCGGACAGCTGACGTCGGACGTCCACCGTCCGACGTCGCCGGGGATCACAGGTGGGGGATGACGTCCGTTCCGTAGGCGTCGATGGTGGTCTCGATCGCGTCGTGCATGGCATAGACGGCGAACTGGTCGACGCCGAGCGAGCGCAGTTCCGCCAGCCGGGCGCGCTGCACCTCGGCCGGGCCGATCAGACAGAAGCGGTCCACGATCTCGTCCGGCACGAAGGTCGTGTCCGGGTTCCCGGCCCGGCCGTGGTGGCTGTAGTCGTAGCCCTGGCGGCCCTTGATGTAGTCGGTGAGCGCCTCCGGCACCAGATCGGAGTGCTCGCCGTAGTGGTCGACCAGGTCGGCGACGTGGTTGCCGACCATCCCGCCGAACCAGCGGCACTGCTCCCGGGCGTGGGCGAGCGCGGCGGGCGAGTCGTCGGTGGTCACGTAGGCGGGGGCGGCCACGCAGACGGTGACCGAGTCCGGGTCGCGGCCGGCCTCGACCGCGGCGGCCCGCACCGCCTTGACCATGAACTCGGTGAGGTACGGGTCGGCCAACTGCAGGATGAAGCCGTCTGCTTGGCGCCCGGTCAGGGCGAGGGCCTTCGGGCCGTACGCCCCCATCCAGATCGGCAGGGACGCGCCCGGTCCGACCCAGGGCAGGTGCATCTCGGTGCCGTCCACCTCGACGGTGCGGCCCTCCGCCAACTCCTTGATGGCGTGCATCGCCTGGGAGAGCCGGGCGAGGGTCGCGGGGTGGCGTCCGGCGACCCGCATCGCGGAGTCGCCCCGGCCGATCCCGCAGACCGTGCGGTTGCCGTACATGTCGTTCAGGGTGGCGAACAGGGAGGCGGTGACCTCCCAGGTGCGGGTGGAGGGGTTGGTGACCATCGGGCCGACGGTCAGGCGCTCGGTCTCGGCGAGGATCCGGCTGTAGATGACGAAGGGCTCCTGCCACAGGACGCAGGAGTCGAAGGTCCAGCCGTGGCTGAACCCGGCCCGCTCGGCGCGGATCATCCGGTCGATGAGCAGGCGGGCGGGCGGGTCGGTCTGCAGGACGAGGCCGATGTCCATGGGTGGCTCCGGGAGAGAGGAAAGACGGAGAGGAACGGCGGAAAGGAACGGCGGAGACGACAGGGCGAGGGCGTCAGGTCAGGTACTGGCAGGTGTCGCGGCGCAGGAAGGTGCCGTGACCGGCCCGGCCGTGCCAGGTGCCGTCGTCGAGCACCACGGTGCCGCGGGAGAGCACCGTCCGGGCCCGGCCGGTGAGTCGGCGGCCCTCGTAGGCGGAGTAGTCCACGTTCATGTGGTGGGTGGCGGCGGAGACGGTCTGGACCGCGGCGGGGTCGTAGACGACGAGGTCGGCGTCGGCGCCCGGGGCGATGGTGCCCTTGCGCGGGTGCAGACCGAACATCCGGGCGGGCGTGGTGCAGGCGATCTCGACCCAGCGGCGCCGGCTGATGTGCCCGTCCACCACGGCTTGGTGGAGCAGGTCCATCCGGTTCTCCACGCCCGGAAGGCCGTTGGGGATCTTGGAGAAGTCGCCGCGCCCGAGCTCCTTCTGCCCGGCGAAGCAGAACGGGCAGTGGTCGGTGGAGACCACCTGGAGGTCGTTGGTGCGCAGCCCGCGCCAGAGCGCCTCCTGGTGCTCGCGCGGCCGCAGCGGCGTGCTGCACACGTACTTGGCGCCCTCGAAGCCGTCGGCGCCCTCCTCGGCGAGGTTGTCGGTGGAGAGGAAGAGGTACTGCGGGCAGGTCTCGCCGAAGACGTTGAGCCCGGCGTCGCGGGCCTGGGCGAGTTCGGCGAGGGCCGCGGCGGCGGAGACGTGCACGACGTAGAGCGGGCTGCCCGCCACCTGGGCGAGCTTGATCGCCCGGTGGGTGGCCTCGGCCTCCAGCAGTTCGCGGCGGACCTCGCCGTGGTAACGGGGGGCGGTCTTCCCGGCGGCGAGGGCCTGTTCGACCAGGACGTCGATGGCGATGCCGTTCTCGGCGTGCATCATGATCAGCCCGCCGTTGGCGGCGCCGCGCTGCATGGCGCGCAGGATGCGGCCGTCGTCGCTGTAGAAGACGCCGGGGTAGGCCATGAAGAGCTTGAAGGAGGTGGACTCGCCGGAGTCGACGAGCGCGTCCATCTCCTTGAGGACGCCGTCGTTGACGTCGGAGACGATCGTGTGGAAGGCGTAGTCCACGGCGCAGTTGCCGTCCGCCTTGGCGTGCCAGGTGTCCAGGCCCTCGCGCAGCGAGCCGCCGACGGGCTGGACGGCGAAGTCGACGATGGTGGTGGTGCCGCCCCAGGCGGCGGCCCGGGTGCCGGTCTCGAAGGTGTCGGAGGCGGCGGTGCCGCCGAACGGCAGCTCCATGTGGGTGTGGGCGTCGACGCCGCCCGGGATGACGTAGTGGCCGGTGGCGTCGATGACGGTGTCGGCGGTCCAGGCCTGGGCGGCGGAGCTGCCGGTGGCGGCGAGGGCGGCGATGCGCTCGCCCTCGATCAGGACGTCGGCGTGGAGTTCCTCGGTGGCCGTGATGACGAGGCCGCCGCGGACGATCGTGCGCTGCTGGGGGTCGCGGGTGGTCATCGCGCTGCTCCTCAGGCCTCGGCGAGCGGTCCGTAGGCGTCGGGCCGGCGGTCGCGGTAGAACGCCCACTGTTGGCGGACCTGTTCGATCAGGCCGAGGTCGAGGTCCCGGACGACGAGTTCCTCCTCCTTGTCGGAGGCGACGTCGCCGACGAACTGGCCGCGCGGGTCCACGAAGTAGGAGGTGCCGTAGAAGTCGTTGTCGCCGTACTCCTCGGTGCCGACCCGGTTGATGGCGGCGACGAAGTACTCGTTGGCGACGGCGGCGGCGGGCTGTTCGAGCTGCCAGAGGTAGGCGGACAGACCGCGGCTGGTGGCGGAGGGGTTGTAGACGATCTGCGCGCCGGCCAGGCCCAGGGCGCGCCAGCCCTCGGGGAAGTGGCGATCGTAGCAGATGTAGACGCCGACCTTGCCGACGGCGGTGTCGAAGACGGGCCAGCCGAGGTTGCCGGGCTTGAAGTAGTACTTCTCCCAGAAGCCCTTGACCTGCGGGATGTGGTGCTTGCGGTACTTCCCGAGGTAGCTGCCGTCGGCGTCGATGACGGCGGCGGTGTTGTAGTAGACGCCGGGCTGCTCCTCCTCGTAGACCGGGACGACGACGACCATCCCGAGCTCGCGGGCGAGTTCCTGCATCCGGCGCACGGTCGGGCCGTCGGGAACGGCCTCGGCCCAGCGGTAGTGCTCGGGCTCCTGGACCTGACAGAAGTACGGGGCGTTGAAGACCTCCTGGAAGCCGATGATCTTCGCGCCCTGGGCGGCGGCCTCGCGGGCGTGGCGCTCGTGGAGCGCGATCATGCTCTCCTGGTCGCCGGTCCAGCGGGTCTGGACGAGCGCGGCACGGACGATCTGTGACATGGGTACCTCCGCAACTCCGCGGCCCGGCCGTGCGGTCGGGCCCGCGGTCCATGGGTTGACGGGGCGGGTCTCACCCGCGGATCCGCTCGGGGATCCGCTGGGGTCTACGTGCGTAGAAAGCGATCTGTAGACCGTAGGCCGGGCCTCGGTGGCCTGACAATACGTTGGCGGATACGGGTCTGAGGCGATCTTCTCGGGCGGACACGCGGACGGTCCGGGGTGCGATGAAAGGCTCATCTACCCCGTAAGTGCCCTCCTTACTCACCCGCCGGACTGCCGACCCGGCTGACTTCGTCCGAACCGGCTTGACTTCGTCCGGTTCGCTCGGGAAGGATCCGGCCATGGACTCCGGCACCACTCTGGTCTGCCGCCTGCACGTCGATCTGCGACGCCAGGCGAGTTCCATCTGTGCCTGTTGACCCTGCTCTCCCCCGCCGCTCCCGCCCTGTGACGCCTGCCAGGGCCCGCGCCGCGCACCCGCAGTCCTGACCTCCTCCCGCCCCAGTCCCGGCACACCCGTACGGGCCGGGCCGCCCCCGTCGGCCCACGCCCGTCCACCCGCCGCCGGAACCGGGCACCCCTGCCGACGTTCCCGCCGCATCCGAGGACGCCCTGATGAGCCTGAACACGAGCCTGGACTTCGTCACCGACACCCCGACGGCCGCCCCTCCCGCCCCCGCCGCCCCGCTCACCCCCAGCACCCTGCGGAGCATCGTCCGCGAGCTGGCCGAGCAGCCCGACCGGTGGATCCACCACGTCCGCCTCTCCACCGAGGACCGCTGGTACCGGCGGCTGGTGGCCGCGGACGACCACGAGGTGTGGCTGATCAGCTGGCTGCCCGGCCAGTCCACCGGCTTCCACGACCACGGCGGCTCGCGCGGCGCGTTCGCCGTCGCCCTCGGCGAGCTGGAGGAGCTGTCCCTCGGCGGCCCCGAGCAGGGCCTGCTGATCCGCCGGCTCCAGGCCGGCACCGCCCGGGCCTTCGGCCCCGAGTACGTGCACGACGTGCGGAACACCGCTTCCGGCCCCGCCGTCACCCTGCACGCCTACTCGCCGCCGCTGGACTCGATGGCGCATTACGACCTACGGGCCGGAGGGCTCGTCCGCACCTCGGAGGAAGGACCGGAGCAGTGGTGACGACGATCGAAGAGTTGGTGGAGCGGGCCCGCGAGGGCGTGCACCGTCCAGACGCCCGGGAGGCGTACCAGGCCCAGCTGGACGGCGCGCTGCTGGTGGACATCCGCCCGGCGGCGCAGCGGGCGGCCGAGGGAGAGATCCCGGGCACGCTGATCATCGAGCGCAACGTGCTGGAATGGCGGCTCGACCCGACGGGCAGCCACCGGATCCCCGAGGCCTCGGGCCACGACATCGAGGTGATCGTGGTCTGCTCCGAGGGCTACGCCTCCAGTCTGGCCGCCGCCTCGCTCCGGGAGCTGGGCCTGCACCGGGCGACCGACCTGGACGGCGGGTTCGTCGGCTGGGCGGCAGCCGGGCTGCCGACCCGTCAGGGCGGCTGAGCACCGGCGGTGCCCGGCTGCGCCGCGTGCCGGACGGTAAATCAGGGACAGGAGATGATGCAGGTCATAGTCTGATCAGAGTTTCCGCCGGTCCAAAGCTGGGCAGCCACGCGGGCGGAAGTACGCCCGGGCGCGTGAAACCGCCGCCAACGAACGACCCGACCGAACGACCGACACAGGCGCCGCCTCCCCGGGGCGCCCTGACGAGGAAACACCCCGTGATCAGATTCGAGGGCGCCGGAAAGCGCCACCCCGACGGGACCGTCGCCGTCGAGGGCCTGGACCTTGAGGTCCCGACCGGCCGGATAACCGTCCTGGTCGGACCGTCCGGCTGCGGCAAGACCACCCTGCTGCGCATGGTCAACCGGATGGTCGAACCCACCTCGGGCCGAGTGCTGCTGGACGGCACGGACGTCGCGAAGCTGGAGCCCGCCAAACTGCGGCGCGGCATCGGGTACGTGATCCAGCAGGCCGGACTCTTCCCGCACCGCAAGGTGATCGACAACATCGCCACCGTCCCGTACCTGCTCGGCTGGGACCGCAAGAAGGCCCGCGCCCGGGCCGCCGAACTGCTCGAACTGGTCGGGCTCGCGCCCGAGACCGCCAAGCGGTACCCGTTCCAGCTGTCCGGCGGCCAGCAGCAGCGCGTCGGCGTGGCCCGCGCCCTGGCCGCCGACCCGCCGGTGCTGCTGATGGACGAGCCGTTCAGCGCCGTCGACCCGGTGGTGCGCGCCGGGCTCCAGGAGGAGCTGCTGCGGCTACAGTCCGAGTTGCACAAGACGGTGCTGTTCGTCACCCACGACATCGAGGAGGCCGTCCGGCTCGGCGACCAGGTGGTGGTGCTGCGCGAGCACGGCCGGATCGCCCAACTGGCCGACCCGCACACGCTGCTCACCACCCCCGCCGACGACGGCGTCGCCGCCTTCCTCGGCCGCGACCGGGGCCTGCGCGGCCTCGGCCTGCGTCCCGCACGGGCCGTCGCGCTGCGCCCGGTGAGCGACGGACTCGCTTACGGGGGCTGGGAGTTGGCCCTGGACGACGAGCGCCGACCGATCGGCTGGATCGACCGCGACGCCGTCACCGCCGAGCTGCACGCCGCCCCCGCCTTCCGGCCGGACACCGACACCCTGCGCACCGCACTGGACGCCGCCGTCCTCTCCGCCGCCGGGGTCGCGGTCGCCCTGGACGCCGAGGGCCGGGCCACCGGCACCGCGAGCCGCGAGGCCGTCCTGGCCGCGCTCCGGCCCGCGGCCGACGGAGCCGCCGGCGCCGACGCGGGCGCGGACGCGGACGGAGCCGACGGTGGACGATGAACCGATCGTCCGCTGGTACTGGATCGGCGACCACCTCGGCTACCTCGGCCACCTGCTCGCCGACCACGCCGTGATCGCCCTCGTCCCCGTGCTCATCGGACTGCTGCTGGCGATCCCGCTCGGTCTGGCCTGCGCCCGTTTCCCCCGGCTCTACCAGCCGCTGTCCGCCGTCTTCAACATCGTCTACGCGCTGCCCTCGCTGGCCGTGTTCGTGGTGCTGATCCCGTACACCGGGCTCGCCACCCAGGCGACCGTCATGATCCCGCTCACCTTCTACGCCCTCGCCGTCCTGCTGCCGACCACCGTGGACGGGCTGCGCGCCGTCCCGGAGGCCGTCCGGCAGGCCGCCACGGCGATGGGGTACGGGCCCTGGCACCGGCTGACCTCGGTCGAACTGCCCGCCGCCGTCCCGTACCTGATCGCCGGCCTGAGGGTCGCCGCAGTGTCCAGCATCTCGCTGGCCAGCGTCGGCGCGCTGGTGGGGCGCGGCGGGCTCGGCTACCTGTTCATCGACGGCTTCCAGCGCACCTTCCCGACCCCGATCGTGGCCGGCATCGTGCTGATCGCCGTCCTCGCGCTGGCCGTGGACCTGGTGCTGGTGGCCGCCCGGCGGCTGCTCGCACCCTGGGCCGTCCGCGAGAAGGGGGCGGGCTCGTGAACTGGCTGGACTGGCTGAGCGACTTCTTCACCGCCCCGGACCACCGCAGCGGCCCGGACTCGATCGTGCACCGGGTCGCCGAGCACCTGCTGCTCTCCGGCGAGGCGCTGCTGTTCGCGGCGCTGCTCGCCGTCCCGCTCGGGCTGCTGATCGGCTACACCGGGCGCGGCGTCACCGTGGTGACCGCGCTCGCCGGCGCCGCCCGCGCCCTGCCCACCCTCGGCCTGGTGACGCTGGCGGTACTGCTCGCCGGGGTCGGCGACACCGCCGTCCTGGTCCCGCTGGTGGCGCTCGCCGCGCCGCCGCTGCTGGTGGCCGCCGTCGAGGGGGTGCGCGGCACCGACCCGGACGTCCGGGACGCCGCGCGCGGCATCGGGCTGACCCACCCGCAGGTGCTGCGGCAGGTCTGCCTGCCCTCCGCCGCGCCGACCCTGCTGGCGGGCTTCCGCACCGCGACCGTCCAGGTCATCGCGACCGCCACGGTGGCCGCCTACGTCGGCCTGGGCGGGCTCGGCCGCTACGTCATCGACGGGCTGGCGACCCGCAAGTACGCCGTGACGGTGGGTGGTGCGCTGCTGGTGGTGCTGCTCGCCGTCGCCGCCCAGTTGTTCTTCGCCCTGCTCGCCCGGTTCGCGCTCCCGCCCGGGATGCGCGCCCAGCGCCGGGCCCGCTGAACCTCCTCTCCCATCCTCTCCGGAAGGACACATCTCACCATGTCGACAATGAAGCGAAGCCGGCGCGCGGTCGTCCTCGGCACGCTCGCCGTGCTCGCCCTCGGCGCCACCGCCTGCGGCTCCTCCGGCGGCGACCCGCTCGGCGGGGGCTCCAGTGCCTCTGCCTCCTCCAGCGGTTCCGCCGGCGCAGGCGGCTCGGGCGGCTCGGGCGGCGGCTCCGGCTCGACGGTGGTCATCGGCTCCGCGAACTTCCCGGAGAACGTGCTGCTCGGCTCGATCTACTCGCAGGCCCTCAAGGCCAAGGGCGTCAAGGTCGAGGAGAAGTTCAACATCGGCAGCCGCGAGGTGCTCTACGGGCAGCTGCAGAGCGGCAACCTGACCGTCCTGCCCGAGTACAACGGCGCGCTGCTCGCCTACCTGGACCCCAAGGCCACCGCCGTCACCACGCAGGACGTGAACGCGGCGCTCGCCACGACGCTGCCCGCCGCGCTGGGGATCCTCACCTCCTCCCCCGCCGAGGACAAGGACTCGCTCAGCGTCACCCAGGAGACCGCCGACAAGTACAACCTCAAGAGCATCTCCGACCTGGCCGCCAAGGCCGGCGAGTTCACCATCGGCGGCCCGCCGGAGTTCAAGTCCCGGCGCGAGCAGCAGTTCAAGGACGTCTACGGGCTGACCTTCAAGGAGTGGAAGCCCACCGCCGACACCACCGCGAACGCGCTCAAGGACGGCAGCATCCAGGTCGGCAACGTGTTCACCACCGACCCCAAGATCGTCCAGTACAAGCTCGTCCCGCTGAGCGACCCGAAGAACGTCTTCGGCGCGCAGAACGTCACCCCGCTGGTCAACAAGGCCGGCGTGGACGCCACGGCGACGGCGGCGCTCAACGCGGTGTCGGCCAAGCTCGACACCGCGGGCCTGACGGCCCTGATGAAGCGCGTCGCGGTGGACAAGGAGGACCCGTCGACGGTGGCCAAGGACTGGCTGAAGTCCAACGGTCTGGGCTGACGGCCGGACGGTCGGAGGGCGGATGACGTAGGGCTCACGGCGGCTCGGAGGAGATGGTTCCCCCGGGCCGCCGTTCGTCGGACCGGCCCTCCCCGGGGCCCGCCCAGGCGGGGCCGGGCGGGCCGGTCGGGCGGGGCTGGTCGGGCCTCCCGAGGGACCTTCCCTTCTGCGCCGCGAACATGACAGTGTGGGCGCCATGCGCACTCGACTCCTCGCCGCCACCCTCACGGCACTCGCCGCGGTGAGCCTCGCTGCCTGCTCCAGCTCCGGATCGAGCTCGGGCAAGGCCACCTCCGCGGCCGGCTCCCCCACCGCCACCGCCGTCTCCACCGCTGCCCCCTCCGACGCCGCCTCGACTGCGTCGGCCCCCACGCCCGGCACGGCCGCCCCCACGGCCGACGGCGCCACCGACGCTCCTGCGCCCGCCGGCACGACCCCGGGAGCCCCCGCGCCGGCCAAGCCCGCGCCGCCCGCCGACGCCGGGCTGCCCGCCAAGCCGGACTCCGACCTCACCGCCAAGCTGGTCGCCGCACTGGACGCGATCGACCCGGCGATCGTCGGCGGCAAGCCCGAGCAGGCCGTGGACCGGGCGCGCAACCAGTGCCAGTCGCTCTACCAGTTCCCCAAGGACAAGGGGAAGCTGGTCGAGCTGGCCAACCAGCGCTTCACCTCGCCCGACCACCCGCAGGGCTTCGGACCGGACACCGCCGCCAAGATCAACGACGCGCTGCGGTCCACGCTCTGCCCGGCCTCGCGCTGATCCGACCCGCGCCACCTCGAACGTCCGGTGTCCTGAGCGCCGGGCAACCGTGGCCGCACCCCGCCCAGCGGGTGTGCGGTCACGGTCTTCTTCTTGCCGGGCACCCTCCCCCTCCCAACCGGCAACCCGGCTCGCCCCTCTTCGGGCGTCCGGGCGGTCCGATGACGAACCATCAGGTCCCTTGACAGGCCAGTGGTCTAGTCCAAATATAGGCATGTCGATCCGACCGGGATGCACTGTGGGGGTGTGACCACCGGCGGCTGAGGCACTGCCCTGCCCTGCCCTGTTCCGCTCCACCCCCGCTCCGTACGGCGCACGCTCTCGCACCGCCGTCCTGCCGCCGCCCGCGTCCACGCGAGCCGGCGGGGTTCCGCACACCCGCACGCCCCCACTCGCCACACCCGCATGCCCGCACCCCGCACGCCCCCACGCCCCGAGCTCTGCCGCGCCCGGTCCGTTCGCACCTCCCCAACGTCCTGCCCCACCACGTCTGTTGGAGAATCCATGCGTCTTCGCAGAACCATCCAGGCCGTCCTCACGGCCTGCGCCACGCTGGCCGCCTCGACCGGCCTGCTCGCCGCCGGGACGGGCTCCGCCCAGGCCGCCACCCCGCTCCCCAGCCGGGTGTTCGCCCCCTACTTCGAGGCCTGGACCGGCCAGAGCCCGGCCACCCTGGCCGCGCAGTCCGGCGCCAAGCACCTGACCATGGCGTTCCTGCAGGCCGCCACCAAGGGCTCGTGCACCCCGTACTGGAACGGCGACTCCTCCATGCCGGTCGCCTCCTCGACCTTCGGCGCGGACATCGCCACCATCCGCGCCAACGGCGGGGACGTGATCCCCTCCTTCGGCGGCTACACCGCCGACAACACCGGCACCGAGCTCGCCGACAGCTGCACCGACGTCAACCAGATCGCGGCCGCCTTCGAGAACGTCATCACCACCTACGACATCAGCCGGATCGACCTCGACATCGAGGACAACTCGCTGACCAACACCGCCGGGATCGACCGCCGCAACAAGGCGATCAAGCTCGTGCAGGACTGGGCCGCCACCAAGGGGCGGAGCATCCAGTTCTCCTACACGCTGCCGACCACCACCAGCGGCCTGGCCGACAACGGCCTCGCGGTGCTGAGGAACGCGGTCAGCAACAACGCGCGGATCGACGTCGTCAACATGATGACCTTCGACTACTACGACGGCGCCACCCACGACATGGCGGCCGACACCCAGACCTCCGCGCAGGGCCTCTACAACCAGCTCGCCAAGCTCTACCCGTCCAAGACCCCCGCCCAGCTGTGGGGCTCGATCGGGATCACCGAGATGCTCGGCATCGACGACTACGGCGCGGCCGAGACCTTCACCCTGGCCAACGCCACCACCGTGTACAACTGGGCGGTGTCCAAGGGCATCAACACGCTGTCCTTCTGGGCGCTTCAGCGCGACAACGGCGGCTGCCCGGGCAAGGGCGGGGACGACGCCTGCTCCGGGATCAACCAGAACGCCTGGGACTTCACCCACGTCTTCGCGCCGTTCACCAGCGGCTCGACGGTGGGCAACGACTTCTCGGTGACCGCCAGCCCGAACTCCGGTACGGTCAGCGCCGGTTCGTCCACCTCGGCGACCATCGCGACGGCGGTGACGGCGGGTTCGGCACAGAGCGTCAACCTCACCGTCAGCGGCGCCCCGGCCGGCGTCACCGCCACCGTCACCCCCGGCAGCGTCAACGCCGGCAGCAGCGCCACGCTCAACATCACCACCACCGCCTCGGCGGTCCCCGGGAGTTACCCGATCACGGTGACCGGCACGGCGGCCTCCGGCACTCACACCGGCGTCTACACACTGACCGTCACCGGGACGGGCCCGACCACCGGACTGGTCAACGGGGGCCTGGAGACCGGCAGTCTGGCCCCGTGGACCTGCCAGAGCGGCGGCGCCGTGGTCTCCACCCCGGTCCACTCCGGCTCCCACGCGCTGCAGGCCGCGGCCACCGCGAGCCAGACCGGCGAGTGCTCGCAGAGCGTCACGCTGAAGCCCAACACCAGCTACACGCTGAGCGGGTGGGTGCAGGGCAACTATGCGTACGTCGGCGTCAGCGGCGGCGCCACCGCCAGCACCTGGGCCAACTCCGCCGGCTGGACGAAGCTGTCCGTCCCCTTCACCACCGGCGCCTCGGGCACCGTCACCGTGTACCTGCACGGCTGGTACGGCCAGGGCAACGTGTACGGGGACGACTTCTCGATCGCGTGAGCGCGGGCGAGGGGTAGGAGGTAACAGGTGACGAATGACAGATGACAGCTGACAGATTTCAACATCTGTCAGCTGTCATCTGTTTTCTGTTACCTGTTACCTGCTCTCTGCCGGCTGTCACCTGCCCGCGCACCGCCCACCGTCAGCGGGCTGCCGCCATCCGCCCCGGCCGGCAGAGCGTCAGGTACGCCACCGTCGCCAGCATCCCGCTGACCAGGACCACCAGCGCCAGCAGCACCGCGGACGGCTGCCCGCCGAGGCTGCTCAGCGGTGCCACCACCGCTCCGACCAGGAAGTTGCCCGTCCCGAGCAGGGCCGAGGCCGTGCCCGCCACCTGAGGCTCGACCAGGCCGAGGGCCTGCGCGGCCGTGTTCGGCAGGAGCACTCCCAGACTGCCCATCATCACGAACAGCGGTGAGCAGAATCCGGCCAGCCCCAGGTCCCACACCGTCGTCAGCAGCACCAGCGCCACCCCCGAGGCGACCGCCACCGCGAGCGCGCCCAGCATCAGAGCCCGCGGCGTGAACCGCGGTGCCAGCAGCCGCCCGTTCACCTGCGTCATCACCACGATCGCCACCGAGTTCAGCCCGAACAGCAGGCTGTAGGTCTGCGGCGAGACCTGGTACACGTGCTGGAGCACCGTCGACGACCCGCTGATGTAGCCGAACAGCGCCCCGAACGCGAGGGAACTGGTCAGCGCCAGCCCGAGGAACGGCAGGTTGCGCAGCAACCGTCCCATCGTCCGCAGGGTCGCCCCCAGCCCGCCGCCGTCCCGGGTCTCCGGCGGCAGCGTCTCGCGCAGCACGCCGAACGCGGCGAGGGCGAGCAGCAGTCCGAGCGCCGTCAGCGCGCCGAAGGTGCCGCGCCAGGAGGTGACCCGCAGCAGCTGCGCGCCGATGATCGGGGCGAGGATCGGCGCCAGACCGGAGATCAGCGCGATCGAGGCCAGGAAGCGCAGCAGGGCGACGCCCTGGAAGCGGTCGCGGGCGACGGCGCGACTGATCACCAGCCCGGCGGAGCCCGCCGCGCCCTGCACGAAGCGGGCGGCGATCAGCACCGACAGGTTGGGCGCGAGCACGCACACCACGCTGGACAGGGTGTAGGCGACGAGCCCCACGAGCAGCGGCGGGCGTCGCCCGAACCGGTCGCTGAGCGGTCCGAAGAGGAGCTGTCCGGCCGCGACGCCGAACATCGAGAAGGTGAGGGTGAGCTGGACGGCGGCCGGTTCGGCGACCAGGTCGTCCGCGATCGCGGGCAGGCCCGGCAGGTAAAGGTCGGTGGTGAGCGGGCCGAGCGCGGTGAGGCCGCCGAGAACGGCGATCGTGGCCAGGCCGGTGCCGGTTCGCCCGGCGGCGGCTCTGTCGGCGACGGCTCTGTCGGCGACGGCTGTGTCAGCGGTGGCTGTGTCGGCGGCAGCGGTCGGCGTGTCGTCGGTGGGGCCGACGGTCGGGCCGGGCATGGCGCTCCTAACGGGACGGGGTGACGAGGGCTTCGTTCGCGCTCCGTCCTATCGCAGCCGGGCCTGGTTCCGACAGCGGGGGTCCGTCCCAGGACCTGGTACGGCGAAGGCCGGCCGCTCCGCAGTCGGAACGGCCGGGCCCCGGCACCGGCACGCGCTCAGTGCTTGGCGACGTTCCCGGCGCGCAGCGCCGCCTGCACCGCCGCGCCGTCCTGCCAGGCGTAGAGCTGGTTGCCGGTCAGCGCCACGTTGTAGTGGCCGCAGGTGCCGCTGGCCTTGGTCACGACGTTCTCCGGGAACCACCCGGCCTTGAGCGACTCCGGCACCGGGTGCGCGGCCCTGCCCGGCAACCCGGCGGTGCAGCCGACGGGCAGCCGCCCTTCCGGGAGGGTGGCGCGCAGCAGGCGGTCGTCGCCCGTGGTGGACATCAGGTACTTCACGCCGGAGGCGTTGTCGGGGAGCCAGGCCGGCATCGAGCGGCGGTCGGCCTTGGCCTGGGTGCCGGTCTCGTACGCGGCCTGCTCCTGGTGGCGCCCGCTGTACCAGTCGGACACCCGCGGGCCGATTGCCACGGCTGCCACGGCGACGGCCATGCCGGTGCCTGCGACTCCCAGCGCGACCTTGCTCACGATGCCCTTCATGCCCGGCTTCCCTCTCCCTGTCCGTGGCCGGTGCGCCCGGCCGGTGGTGGCGGATGACGCGGTACGCCGTCCGGTGCAACCAATCGTGGCCCGTGCCGACCCGGCGGAGCGTCACCACCAGGTCGCGATCCCGTCTCCGACCCACGGGGTACCGTCTCCACCTTCAGGCGTATGTCCTTCGGCAGAGACCCCTGACATCGCGGCCCGAGCCCTGACGGACTCCGGTCGAGCCCCGATCGAGTCCCGATCGAGTCCCGATCGAGCCTCGCTCAAGCCCGGCTCCCCCGCAGCCCGGCCTGCTGCACCCGGGGACAGGGCAGCCTCGGCATCCGGCGCACTCGTCCCCGTATCCGGGCTGACCGGGGGACGGGTCAGACCGTCACGGGCACCGGGCGGGCGACCGGGAAGGGGCGGCCGTCGAGGGTCCAGTGCGGGTCGATCGGGCGCAGCAGGGAGGCGTACACCTGGGCGGCGACGTCCGGGTGGCGGATCTCGCCGGTGGGCGGCCCGGCCGGGATGTCGTGGCCGGCGCAGGCGACCCAGGCCGTCCGCTCCTCGACCGTACGGCCGCCGTGGCCGCCCGCGTCGACGTGGCCGTGGTCGGTGACGACGATGACGGTCCACTGCTCCTCGGCGTACCCGGCCCGGCCGCGGACGGCGTCCAGGAGGCGGCCCAGGCGTTCGTCGGCGGTGCGCATGGCGGCGCGGTACTCGTCGCCGCAGCCGAGGAAGTGGGCGGTCTCGTCGACGGCGCCGAGGTAGACGAAGGAGGCCTCCGGGTCGGCGGTGCCGAGGACGTGGACGGCCTCGCGGGTGACTTCCTCGTCCACGGCCTCCCAGGCCTCGGGGGTGTCCTCGGCCGGGGCGATGTAGGAGAGCCGGCCGGGGGCACGGAAGAGCGGACCGCCGGACTCGTTGATCATCAGCGGGTCCCAGCCGGCCGCGACGAAGGTGCGGCGGCGGTCGCCGCGGTTGAGCCGGGTGGCGAAGTCGGGGAACACGTCGAGCCGGTTGCCGCCCAGGTGGTTGCCCCACACACCGTGCTTGGCGGGCTCGACCCCGGTCACGATGGTGGCCCAGCACGGCCCGGACATGGTCGGCGTGGTGTCCGCCACGGTGACCGGCACCAGGAACCCGGTCTCGGCGACCTCCTGCAGGCGCGGCATCGGCACCTGCGCCAGGTAGTCGTGGCGGACGCCGTCGATCCCGACGACGAGCACGCGGGGGCGGGGCCACTGGGCAGCGGACATGGCGGTGGTTCCTTTCGGTCGTGCGCACGATCGGCGCGCACCCTCCGCGGGCACCGCCGACCGCGTCATGCTTCACCGGCCGCCGTACCGTCCGGCGTCGCGCCACCGAACGCCGGGTGTCTGGCGGGTGTCGGGCGGATGCTCCGTCGACCCGAACGGACGGGTTCCGGCCGGGTCAGGCGCGGGTCAGGGCCGGGTCAGGCGCGGGTCGGGGCACGACCGGGTCAGGGCCGGAACTCGCGGCCGGGTCAGGGGCGGAACTCGCGGACGACCTCGATGCGGCCGACGATGTGCCGGTTGAACTCGTCCAGCTCCTCGGCGGGCACCCAGAGTTCGAGGATCGTCCGGCCGCCGGCCTGCCGTACCGGGTAGCGGGCGAGGAAGTCGGTCTCGACCTCGAACCGCGTGACGTAGCCGACGCCGGAGGCGGGCACGTTCCAGTCCCGGGCGATCCGGACCGCGTAGTCCTCGTTGAGGACGGGGTAGAAGATCGGCTGGTCGGACAGGCGGGGCGGCCAGGCACGCCAGTCGGCGGCCTCGACCAGGGCCAGCTCCTCGGGGCCGGTGGGGCGCCAGAGGGTGGTGGTCGGGGGCGTGCGGACGGGCGGGCTGGTCATGGCCGGGACGGTAGCCGGGCCACGACCGGCCCGGCCACCGGATTTCCGTCGGCCACCAGGGGGTGGGACGTCCCGTCAGCGGTACGCGGACTCGCCGGTGATGGCCTCGCCGAGGACCAGGGTGTGGATCTCGCTGGTGCCCTCGTAGGTGAGCACCGACTCCAGGTTGTTGGCGTGCCGCAGCACCGGGTACTCGGTGGTGATGCCGTTGGCCCCGAGGACGGTCCGGGCGCTGCGGGCGATCTCCAGCGCGGTGCGGACGTTGTTGAGCTTGCCGAAGCTGATGTGCGGCGGACGGGCCGCGCCCTGCTCCTTGAGCCGCCCGATCCGCAGCGCCACCAGGTAGGCCTTCTCGACCTCCAGCATCATCTCGACCAGCTTCTGCTGGGTCAGCTGGAAGCCGGCGATCGGGCGGTCGAACTGGATCCGGCTCTTGGCGTAGTCCAGGGCGGCGGTGTAGCAGTCACGGGCGGCGCCGACGGTGCCCCAGAGGATGCCGTAGCGGGCCTCGTTGAGGGAGGAGAGCGGGCCGCGCAGGCCGACCACCCCGGGGAGCACGGCGTCGGCGGGCAGGACCACCTCGTCGAAGGCCAGCTCGCTGGTGACGGAGGCCCGCAGGGACAGCTTGCCGCGCACGTCGGTCGCGGTCAGGCCGCGCGTGCCGGCCTCGACCAGGAAGCCGCGCACGCCCTCCTCGGTCTGCGCCCAGACGACCGCGACGTCGGCGATGCTGCCGTTGGTGATCCACATCTTGCTGCCGGACAGCACCCAGTCGCCACCCTGGTCGCCCTTGCCTCCCTTGCGGACCGCACGGGTGCGCATGTTGGCCGGGTCCGAGCCGAAGTCCGGCTCGGTGAGGCCGAAGCAGCCGATCAGCTCGCCGGCGGCCATGCCGGGCAGCCAGCGCTGCTTCTGCTCCTCGGAGCCGAAGGCGTGGATCGAGCGCATGGCGAGCGAGCCCTGGACGGAGACGAAGCTGCGCAGCCCGGAGTCCGCCGCCTCCAGCTCCATGCAGGCCACCCCGTACGCCACCGCGTCGGCGCCCGCGCAGCCGTAGCCGTCGAGGTGCATGCCGAGCACGCCGAGGGCGCCGAGTTCCGGGGCGAGTTCGCGGGCCGGGAACACCCCGCGCTCGAACCACTCGCCGATGTGCGGGCGGATCCGCTCCTCGGTGAACCGGCGGACGGTGTCGCGGATCAGCCGCTCCTCGTCGGTGAGGAGGTCGCCGACTGCGAGCAGGTCGGACGGGTCGATCCGGGGCGGCTTCGTCATCGAAGCTCCTTGTGGTCTCGGCGGGATACCGGTCTCGGCGGAGTACCGGCGAGTATTCCGCACCGGGCCGGGCGGTGGGTGGGCACGAGCGAGTGAGGAAAGCGACATGGGCGGCTGACGTGGCCGGGGGCTGGACCCGCGGCTGACAGATAACAGCTGACAGATGACAGATTTCGAAATCTGTCATCTGTCAGCTGTTATCTGTCAGCCGTTCACCCCACCCCGCACAGTCGCAGTACCGCCGTCGTCGCCGCGCCTGCGACGACCACCGCCGGGAACGGTGCCCGACGGAGCGCGAGCACCCCGGCGATCAGCACGCCCGCCGGACGGGCCCATCCCGCGAACCCGTGTCCCTGGGTCAGCGCTCCGGTCGCCACCAGGGCGACCAGCAGCACCGTCGCCGCGACCGCGAGCAGGTGCCGCAGCCGCTCCGACAGGGCGAGCCGGGCACCGAACAGCGGTCCGGCGATCCGGAAGGCGTACGTCCCGACCGCCAACAGCAGCACGGCATACAGCGGCATCATCGGACCGCCTCCTTCTCCTCGGCCCGTACCGGCTCCAGCGATTCCACCCGTTCCGCTGCCCCCGGTCGCCGCCCCGCGAACAGCAGCCCGACCAGGGCGAGCAGCACCGGCAGCCCGGCCGGCACGTACGGCGTGACCGCCACCGCCACCACGGCGCCCACCAGCGCCGCCGTACGAGTGCGCCGGTCCGCGAGCGAGGGCAGCACGAGGGCGAGCAGCACTGCGGGGAAGGCCGCGTCCAGGCCGAGCGCGTCCGTGTCGCCGATCAGCCCGCCCGCGACGGCGCCGAGCAGCACCGAGACGTTCCAGACCGCGTACAGCGCGATCCCGCAGAGCCAGAACGCCGCCCTGCGCCGCCGCGGCTCCTCCTGCTGGAGGGCGAACGCGGCGGTCTCGTCGGTGATCAGCTGGGCGCCGAAAAGCCGTCGCCACCAGGGGCCTTCGAGGACGTCGGCGACGGTGAAGCCGAAGGGCAGCAGGCGGGCGTTGAGCACCAGCCCGGTGACGACGGCCGCGAGGACCCCGCCGCCGGAGAGCACCACGCCGACCGCCGCGAACTGGGAGCCGCCGGCGAAGACGAGGACGGAGAGCGCGATCGGCACCCACAGGGGCAGACCGCCGGAGGCGCTGATCGCGCCGAAGGAGGCGCCGACGAGGGCGTCGGCCAGGCAGACCAGAGCGATGTCGCGCAGGGTGGCGCGCTCCAGTGTTCGGAGTAGCGAACGCATGTCCATCAGAGTGAACCCGAACCCGCAGGTTCGTCAAGGCGAACGAGAAGACCGACAGACCGAACAGCGACCACCCGCGGACACCCCGCAGGCCGGGGCAACCGTGGCAGCATGAACGGCACCGACCGCCCGACGCCGGAGCGAGGAGCCGGGAGGCCCACGGACGGACGGACGAACGGGCCGACGGGCAGACGGGCAGACGGGCAGACGGGCAGACCCGCAGACGGGCCGGCGCGGCGAGGAAGCCGAAGAAGGAGCCAGAGGAAAGCGTGAGTGGCGAGCATGAATGACCAGACCACCCCGGCCGCGGCCGCCGGCGGCTCCGGAGCCGAGCTGATCGGCCAGATCGCCGCCTCCATCCGGCGTGAGCGCGAGCGCGGCGGGCTGTCGATGGCCGAGCTGGCCCGGCGGGCCGGCATCGCCAAGTCCACGCTCTCCCAACTGGAGTCGGGCGCGGGCAATCCCAGCGTGGAGACGCTCTGGGCGCTCGGGGTGGCACTGAACGTGCCGTTCAGCCGGCTGGTCGACCCGCCGCGTCCGGCGGTCAAGGTGATCCGGGCCGGCGAGGGCCCGGTGACCCATTCCGAGCGCGCCGACTACGCCGCCACCGTGCTCTCCTCCTGCCCGCCCAACGCCCGGCGCGACATCTACCGGATCGAGGCGCAGCCGGGCGAGACCAGGGCCTCCGACCCGCACATGCCCGGCACCGTCGAGCACGTGATGATCGGCGCCGGGCGCGCGCTGGCCGGGCCGACGGAAGCGCCGGTCGAGCTGGGCCCGGGCGACTACGTGAGCTACCCGGGCGACGCCCCCCACGTGTTCCGCGCGCTCGCCCCGGACACCCTGGCGGTGATCGTCATGGAACACATCTGACGACTCGTCAGTTCAGGAACGGTGCCGCCCCGGCGGCTACCTCAACAGGCCGTCCAGGAAGGGGTTTCCGAACACCCGGTGCGGGTCGTACCGGTCCAGGACGGCGACCGCCTCGTCCCAGCCGGGCCCGCCGCCGGCCCGCAGGCTCTCCGGGATGACCCGGCCGAGCAGGTCCGGGTCGGCCCAGGCCGCGTCGGTGGTGTAGGCCCAGCCCTTGGACCACTCGACGCGCAGGCCCGCCCGGGTGCCGTCGAAGGTGCGCAGCAGCCATTGTTCGAGGTCCCGGGCGAACCGTTCCAACCCGGGGGTGCCGGGGAAGGAGAGGACGTCGAGCCAGACCGCCGTGTCCCACTCCGGACGGTCGGCGCGCGGCCGCAGCGCTGACAGCAGCGGGGGCCGGGCGCCGGCGACTCCGGAGTGGGCCGGGTCGTCCAGGCCGGTGACCCGGATCTCCACCGCCCCGTTCACCGGGAACTCGCCCCGGGCCTGGTAGGCGGCGAGCAACTCCTGGTAGTGGGCGGCGAATTCGCTGACCACCCACTGCAGGTCGGCGCGCCGGGCGAGGATCGCGTAGCCGTTGGCGGTGACCCGCAGGGTGGTCGGGCGGACGTACTGGAGCAGGGTGCGGGAGGGGCCCCAGAGGTCGGAGTGCAGGCCGCCCGCGAGAAGGTGGGTGAGCACCTCGCCGCTGAGCAGATTGCGGAGCAGCCCGCCGGAGAGCAGGACGTCCGTGATGTCTCCGGTGAGCCCCACCTTCGCGACCAGGTACTGGAGTTGGCCGAACAGCGGGGCCGATCCCCAGGCGCCGGCGACGATTTCGCCGGCGAGCCGGGCCACCGGCTCCGGAACGTTGTCCGAGAAGGGGTAGTTGTAGGGCTGGTCGACGGTGAGGGAGCCGAGCGGCTTGGTCGGGGTGACGCTCCAGGTCTTGAGCCAGGGGTGGTCGGTGTAGGCGAACCAGATCGCCTCGGCCCGGCCGTCCCGTTCCACGAAGTCGGCGAAGGTCCGCGGAGCACCGCCGCCACCGCCACTGTCACCGCCCAGCAGCCCGCCGAGCACTCCGCCGAGCAGCCCGCCGCCCGTTCCTGTGTCCGAGCCCGTCCCTGCCGCCGAACCGGACCCCGGGCGGGCGAACAGCTCGGCGGCCGGGATGTCGAGTCGGCTGACGCAGCGCAGCGGGCGGTCGGCGCCCGCCCGCAGGACGACCTCGGTGAGGAAGGCCCGGCCCAGGTGCACCAGGAAGGCGGCGCTGTCGGCCTCGGCGCGGTCGAAGGTGCGCAGCGCGTAGCGGCCGGTGGCGGGGTCGAGGACGACGGCGGTGAGCCGGACGACCTGGTTGCTGACCGAGCCGTACCCGTGTCCGTCCGGCCGTACCTCTCCCGCGGCGGGGACGGCGGTGCCGTGGCCGCCGATGGCGAGCACGCCGCCGACGGTGAGCTCGCCGGGGGCCGGGCAGGCGGTCAGGCCGAGGCCCCGGTCGGCCAGGTGCGCGAGCAGGGCCTCCATGGTGGCGCCGGTCTGGGCCCGGACGGTGGTGGGCGAGTCGGCGGTGATGGCGGTGAGGTGGCGGCTGGTGTCCACGAGCAGGACGCGGGCGCTCTCCGGGGTGCGGTCGGCGACGGTGAGCGGTGCCCAGGTGTGCCGGTAGCCGGTGGCGCGCAGGCGCCAGCCGTTGGTGTGCGCCCAGTCGGCGAGGGCCGGGACCTCCTCGGGGGTGCGGGGCGCGCAGGTCCACAGCTGGTCGGTGCGGATCTCGCCGGACCAGTTCTGGAAGACCCGCTGGTAGAGCTCGCTGCCGGCGGGCAGGGCGGGCGGCGCGGGGGCGGCGGCCTCGGCGCTGTCCGGGCCGACGGTGCCGCGCAGCACCCAGGCCGCGCTGCCGAGGGCGGCCGAGGCGCCGAGCAGTTGCCGCCGGGTGAGCCCGCTCCCGCGGGGCGGTGCGTCGCCGGCTCCGCCCGCCGTGCCGGCTCCGTCGGCCGTACCGGTCACACCGTGTCCTGTGGTCATCCGTCCGTCTGCCCCTCGCCCTGGTCATCCCTGGTCGCTCCGGGCCGCGCCGGGGCCGACCTGCGGCACTCCGGCTGCGGCACTCCGGGTCCGGCCGGTGTCCGCCCGGCCCGGGAAGGAGCGTACGAAGCACGTACGGCGGTTTGGAGCCGTCCACCCGCCGCCTCACTCCTTCGAGTGATCACGGCGCGATTTCGACCCGTTCACGCCCCGGTTCGCGCCCCCGTTCGCGCCTCCCCTCTGCCGCCACCGGCGCCCTGGCCCTGGCCCTGGTCGGTGCGTCGGCCCGGGCGGAAATACCCGGGGCCCGCGCGCCGCTGTCGTGATCGGAGATCCGTTCTGGGCCGGTCGGGCCCGTACAGGAGGTGCAGCGCGCGATGGGTGACGAGCAGGAACAGCCGCAGGAGTACCGGATCGAGCACGACTCGATGGGCGAGGTCCGGGTACCGGCCGCCGCGAAGTGGCAGGCGCAGACGCAGCGGGCGGTGGAGAACTTCCCGGTGTCCGGCCAGCGGCTGGAGCGCGCGCACATCGCCGCGCTGGCCCGGGTGAAGGCGGCCGCGGCGCAGGTGAACGCCCGCCTCGGGGTGCTGGACGAGGAGACGGCGGAGGCGATCGCCTCGGCGGCCGAGGAGGTCGCGGAGGGGCGCTGGGACGACCAGTTCCCGGTGGACGTGTTCCAGACCGGCTCGGGCACCTCCTCCAACATGAACACCAACGAGGTGATCGCGACCCTGGCCGGGGAGCGGCTGGGGCGCGCCGTACACCCGAACGACCACGTCAACGCCAGCCAGTCGTCCAACGACGTCTTCCCGTCCTCGATCCACATCGCCGCCACCGCGGCCGTCACCCACGACCTGATCCCGGCGCTGGAGCACCTGGCGGAGGCATTGGAGCGCAAGGCCGCCGAGTTCGCCGAGGTGGTCAAGTCGGGCCGTACGCACCTGATGGACGCCACGCCCGTCACGCTCGGCCAGGAGTTCGGCGGCTACGCGGCGCAGGTGCGGCACGGCCGGGAGCGGCTGCTGGCCACGCTCCCCCGGGTCGCCGAACTCCCGCTCGGCGGTACGGCGGTGGGCACCGGCATCAACACCCCGCCGGGCTTCCCGGCGGCGGTCATCGCGGAGGTGGCCCGGACGACCGGCCTGCCGCTGACCGAGGCCCGGGACCACTTCGAGGCGCAGGGCGCGCGGGATGCCCTGGTCGAGCTGAGCGGCCAACTGCGGACGGTGGCCGTCGGGTTCACGAAGATCGCGAACGATCTGCGGTGGATGGGCTCCGGTCCGCGCACCGGGCTCGGCGAGATCAACCTGCCGGACCTGCAGCCGGGTTCGTCGATCATGCCGGGCAAGGTGAACCCGGTGCTACCCGAGGTGGTGCTGATGGTCGCGGCCCAGGTGGTCGGCAACGACGCGACGGTGACGCTGGCCGGGGCGAGCGGCAACTTCGAGCTGAACGTGATGCTCCCGGTGATCGCCCGCAACGTGCTGGAGTCGGTGCGGCTGCTCGCCAACAGCGCCCGGTTGCTGGCCGACCGGACGGTGGACGGCATCACCGCCAACGTCGAACGGGCCCGGGAGTACGCGGAGTCCTCGCCGTCGGTGGTGACCCCGCTGAACCGCTACATCGGGTACGAGGAGGCCGCGAAGGTCGCCAAGCAGTCGCTGGCCGAGCGCAAGACGATCCGTCAGGTGGTGCTGGAGCGCGGGTACGTCGAGCAGGGCCGGCTCACCGAGGCGCAGTTGGACGAGGCGCTGGACGTGCTGCGGATGACCCGCCCGTAGCCCGCGGGGTGGTCGTCGGACTGGGATATGCGACCGGGACGTGCGCCGGGGCGCGGTGGGCGGCTTGCGCCCTCCGTGCCCCGGACACGGGCTGCGGGGAAGATCAGCCCCTGGCTCGGCCGGCCCGGCCGCGCCGCATTGCCGCTCCATTCGACGTCATGGTGGCCATCGAGATCGCCGCGAGGCCGAGCAGGAACATCACGGCACCGACGATGATGCAGGTCACGATGTTCTTACCGTGCGCGACGGAACCGGAGACGGCCCAGGGAGAGATGATCGTCCAGGCTCCGAGCGCGGTGGCTGCCCAGGCCCTCGCGTGGGTGCGCTCATAGGCCGTGCCGTAGCCGGCCATCAGCAGGGTGTAGGCCAGACCCACGATCAGGCAGGTCACGGTCAGGGTGCTGAACGCAGTGAAGCCGACGATCCATGGCGATGCCGCCAGGAAGAGGCCGGCCAGTACGGCCAGGGCTTCGATGCCCTGGGCTCGGGGGGTCGAGGTGACCCGCTCGTAGTGTTCGCGTAGTTCGACGATGTCCGGATGGTGCTCCATGCCCGTCGGGATATGGGTTGCCACCGATACCACCTCCTGTGGTCCGGAACGTGGGAGGCGCTCGCCCCTCATGGGCACCCGTGAAGGGCTTGCCCCACAAAGGCGCTTGGCCTCGTACCCATTCTGTCCCTTCTCTAACGTTTTGCACCTGATAGTCCAGAATGATCGATAACCATCCGATCACGTCGGTGACCTGCGTCTCAACACCGCGGGGTGGCATTGCCTATGCAACTCGTTGCATAGCAGGATGCGGGGCATGGCACTGGAGCACGCGATCCTCGTCTCGCTGCTGGAACGGCCCGGCTCCGGCTACGAACTGGCCCGGCGCTTCGACCGCTCCATCGGCCGCTTCTGGACCGCCACCCACCAGCAGATCTACCGGGTGCTGCGGCGCATGGAGGCGGACGGCTGGGTCGCCGCGGAGGAGGTCGCCCAGGACGGGCGTCCGGACAAGAAGGTGTACTCGGCGGCCGGGCCCGGCCGGGCCGCGCTGGCCGACTGGCTGCGCGAACCGGTCGAACCGGAGACCGTCCGGCACGAACTCGCGGTCAAGATCCGGGCCGCCGCCTTCGACGACCCGGCTGCACTGATCTCCGAGGTCGAGCGGCACCGCGACAGCCACGCCGCCCTGCTCGCCCGCTACCTGCACGGCGAGCAACGGGACTTCCCCGACCTCACCGCGCTCGACGCCGGCCAGGAGCTGCAGCACGTGGTGCTGCGCGGCGGCATCGAGTACGAGCGGATGACGCTCGCCTGGCTCGACGACGTGCTCGCCACCCTGCGCCGGCTCGCCGGCGACGGCCGACCGTCCTGACGACAGACCGTCCCAACAGCCGGCCGGCCCACCGCTCGGCGGCCGGTCCACTGCTCGGCGGCCGGTCCACCGCTCGGTGGCCGGTCCCTCCCCGAACCCCTCGACTCCCGGGAGCCCTCGATGCTCTTCAACCCGCGCACCTACGACCCCGCACAGTTCGACGAGCCGACCCGCCGGCTGCTGCGCGCGACCGTGGACTGGTTCGAGTCCCGCGGCAAGAAGGCGCTGATCGACACCTACATCGACCGCAGCTGGTACGCCGACTTCCTCGAATTCGCCGCGAAGGAAGGCCTGTTCGCGGAGTTCCTGACCCCCTCGGCGGCCGACCCCGACAAGCGCTGGGACACCGCGCGGATCGCCGAGCTGAACGAGATCCTCGGCTTCTACGGCCTCGGCTACTGGTACACCTGGCAGGTCACCATCCTGGGCCTCGGCCCGGTCTGGCAGAGCGAGAACGAGGCCGCCCGGGCCCGCGCCGCCAAGCTGCTCGCGGAGGGCCACGTCATGGCCTTCGGCCTCTCGGAGCGCACCCACGGCGCCGACATCTACTCCACCGACATGATCCTCACCCCGGACGGCGAGGGCGGCTTCACCGCGACCGGCTCCAAGTACTACATCGGCAACGGCAACGTGGCCGGCCTGGTCTCGGTGTTCGGCCGCCGCTCGGACGTCGAGGGCCCCGAGGGCTACGTCTTCTTCGCCGCCGACAGCCGCCACGAGGCGTACCACCTGGTCAAGAACGTGGTGAACGCCCAGATGTACGTCAGCGAGTTCCGCCTGGAGGACTACCCGGTGCGCGCCGAGGACGTGCTGCACACCGGGCAGGCCGCCTTCGACGCCGCCCTGAACACCGTCAACGTCGGCAAGTTCAACCTCTGCACCGCCTCGGTCGGCATCTGCGAGCACGCGATGTACGAGGCCGTCACGCACGCCCACAACCGGGTGCTGTACGGCCGTAAGGTCACCGACTTCCCGCACGTCAAGCGGGAGTTGACCGACGCGTACGTCCGCCTGGTGGCGATGAAGCTGTTCAGCGCCCGGGCCGTGGACTACTTCCGCACCGCCTCCCCCGAGGACCGCCGCTACCTGCTGTTCAACCCGATGACCAAGATGAAGGTCACCACCGAGGGCGAGAAGGTCATCGACCTGATGTGGGACGTCATCGCGGCCAAGGGCTTCGAGGCGGACACCTACTTCGACAAGGCGGCGAAGGACATCCGCGGCCTGCCGAAGCTGGAGGGCACCGTCCACGTCAACCTGGCGCTGATCCTCAAGTTCATGGGCAACTACCTGTTCGCCCCGGCCGATTACGCCCCGGTGCCGAGCCGGCTGGACGCCGCCGACGACGCCTTCCTGTTCCGCCAGGGCCCGGCCCGCGGCCTCGGTGCGATCCGCTTCCACGACTGGCGCACCGCCTACGACCGCCAGGCGCAGCTGCCCAACGTCGCCCGCTTCCGCGAACAGGCGGACAGCTTCTGCGAGTTGCTGCTCAGCCACGCGCCGAGCAAGGAGCAGCAGGCGGACCTGGACTTCCTGCTGGAGATCGGCCAGCTGTTCGCGCTGATCGTCTACGGCCAGCTGGTGCTGGAGCAGGCCGAGTTGACCGGCCTGGATGCCTCCGACGAGGGCCGCGACGTGCTGGACCAGGTCTTCGACGCGCTGGTCCGCGACTTCTCCGCGCACGCCACCGAGCTGCACGGCAAGGCCTCCACCACCGAGGAGCAGGCCGCCTGGGCGCTGGCGAACGTGCGCCGCCCGGTGTCGGACGCGGCGCGCGCCGAACGGGTGTGGGGCCGGGTCGAGGCGCTGTCGGGCGCGTACGAGATGCAGCCGTAACGGCGGCAGCGGTACCGGATGGACCCCGGGGGTGCCGGTCGGCGGACCGGCACCCCCGGTTTCACGTGTGCACGTCGCGGCGTGCGTGCGGGCTCAGCGGACGGCTCAGCGGACGGCTCAGCTGTCGCCCCAGCGGGCGGCTCAGCTGTCGCCGAGGCCCATGTCGCGGGCCCGGGCGACCGCCTCGGCGCGGGTGGCGACGTGCAGTTTCTCGAAGATGTGGGTGATGTGGTTGCGGACGGTCTTCTCCGCGACCACCAGCTCCCGGGCGATCCGCCGGTTGTCCAGCCCGCGCGCGACCAGGTCCAGCACCTCGGCCTCGCGGGCGGTGAGGTCCGGGAACAGCTGCCCCGCCTCGCGCATCCTGGCCCCGGCGAGCAGGGCGGCGATCCGTCCGGCCACCTCGCCGCCGAACACCGCGCCGCCGGCTGCGACCGTGCGCACGGCGTGCAGCACCTCCTCCCGCCCGGCACCCTTGACCAGGTAGCCGCGCGCGCCCGCCTGGAGGGCGGCGAGCAGGTTGCCGTCGTCGTCGGACATGGTCAGCATCAGCACCGGCGGCGGCGCCTCCTGGGTCGCGAGCCGGCGGACGGCTTCCAGCCCGGAGCCGTCCGGCAGCGAGAGGTCCATGATCACCACGTTGGGGCGGTGCCGGGCGACCGACTCCGGCACGTCGGCGACCCGCTCGGCCTCGGCGACCACGAGGACGCCCTCGGCGCTCTCCAGGGCCGCCTTGAGCCCCTCCCTGAAGAGGGGGTGATCGTCGACGATCAGCACACGGACGGGCGTTGTGCCGCCCGGGTCCGGGGGTTCCACAGGCTGCGTTTCATCCACCCGGCCGACACTACCAGCGGCGAACTGGCTACTTTCCGTGACATGCTCGGAAGTCGTCCGCGTGGCGGGCGGGGCAGGACACCCGGGCAGGACATCGGGGCGGGTTCCGGGGCCGGGCCCGGGGCCGGATCCGAGACCGCTGCCTCAGGCACCCGGGACACCGGGCCGTCGAGACTGGAACCCGGCTCAGTTCACGCCGTCGACCTTCCCGCCGGCCGCAGGTCCGTACCGCCGGGGGGTTCGCACCACCGGAGTCGACCCCACCGGCCCAGCCCGTCTGCGAGGTGGTGCCAATGACCACGGTGACCTCCGCCCGGCGCCGCACGCCGGCCGAGCGACAGCTGACCGCCGCCGCGATCGCCACGGCGGTCTGCGTCGTCGCCTCGACGCTGTGGATCTGCTACGTGCTCGTCCGTCTCGGCGATCCGGGCGTGCACCAGCCCCGCGACGAACTCGGCAACCTGATCTACGCCCTCCCGACCGCGGGGGCGGGCATGATTCTGCACGCCCACCGCCCCGGCAACCCGCTCGGCTGGGTGCTGCTGGTCTACGCGTTGACCGAGATCCTGCCGGACGCGGCCGCGGCGCCCGTCTCGGTCGAGGTCACCGACCCGGGCATCGTCGGCGCCGTGGCCGCCTTCGCCGCGCTCTGCAACTCGGTGAACGTGACGATCTTCTACGTACTCCCACTCTGGCTGCCGGACGGGCGGCTGACGACCCGGCGCTGGTGGTGGTACATCGGCGCCGTCGCGCTGTTCGTGGTCCCGGAGATGGCCCAACGGCTCGACCGCCCCCGGCAGTTCGGCCGACCCAACCCAATGGCCGGCAACCCGCCGGCGCACTTCTTCGCCACCGCCACCGACGCCCTGGGCGGCCACGACCTGCTGGTCAGCGAATGCCTGGTCGGGATCGTGAGCGCCGTCCTCCTGGCCCGCCTGCTGCGTCCACGCCGGGCGGGCGACGGGCGCGAGGTCCTTCGACACCGCCTGCGGGTGGCGGCGATGCTCGGCGCCTACCTGTTCTGGGCCGGCATGCAGGACCTGTACTCGCGGAACTTCACCGAGCACTACTGGCTCAGCTACTCGCTGTTCGCCGCCGCGGGGCTGGTGTGGGCGGTCGCGGTGGCGTACCTGGTCGTCCGGGACCACGGCTGGCGGCTCGACCGGGCGGCCCGCAGCGTGCTGATCGGGCTGCTGCTGGGCACCGGGGTCACCGGACTGTTCCTGGTGGCCGCCGCGCTGCTCTCCGGCTGGCTCCTGCCGGGGCGCGGCGGGGCGGCGCTACTGCTGATCGCCCTGGTGTACGCACTCGGCGCGGCCCTGCCGCGGGCGGCCAGGCGGGTCGTCGCCCTGGTGGACCGGCTGTACTACGGCGAGCGCGCGCAGCCGTACCAGGTGCTGCGCACGCTCGCGGGCCGGGTGCGGCAGGTCGTCGACCCGGCGCGGCTGCCGGAGACGCTGTGCGCGACGGTCGCCGAGGAGTTGCGGCTGCCCGGGGTCACCCTCGCCGTTACCACCCGGGCCGGGCGCCGGACGCTGGCCACCGCCGGACGGCTGGACGGGCACAGCCAGGACTTCGCACTGGTCCACAACGGGCTGCCGATCGGCGAGTTGACCGTCGGACTGCGGGCGGGCGAGACGCGGTTGGAGGCCACTGACATCGACATCCTGCGCTCGCTCGCCGACCAGGCCTCCCCGGCGGTCGCCTCGCTGCGGCTCCAGGAGGACCTGCAGGCCAGCCGGGAGCAGATCGTCGCGGCGCGGGAGGAGGAACGGCGGTGGCTGCGGCGGGACATCCACGACGGGCTCGGGCCGGCGCTGGCCGGCCTTCGGCTGCGGGTGGACAACGCCGCGACGTCGGCGGACGACGGGCTCGCGGACACCCTGAGCGGGGTCTCGGACGGGTTGGGGATGACGATCAAGGAGGTCCGCCGGATCACCGACCGGCTCGGGCCGGCGCCGCTCGGCGAGTTCGGGCTGACCCGGGCCGTCCGGCAGCTGACGGACGCCTTCAGCGGCGCCGGGCTGACCGTGACGGCGGAGCTGTCGCCGGACCCGCTGCCGGAGCTGCCCGCGGCGGTGGAGGTCGCGGCCTACCGCATCGCGGCGGAGGCGCTCAACAACGTGCTCCGGCATGCCCGGGCCCGGACGGCGCGGGTGGCGCTGCGGGTGGACGAGGAGGCCCTGATGCTGACCGTGCAGGACGACGGGGTGGGGTACCGGGAGGACATCGGCGAGCAGCCGGGCGGCGGAGTGGGGCTGCGGTCGATGGCGGACCGCGCGGCGGAGATCGGCGGGCACTGCACCGTTCGCGCACTGCCGACGAACGGGGGCACTCAGGTGCTGGCGATCCTGCCGCGATCGGCTACGGCCGACCGGTGAGCTGACCCGGTGGGGGAGGCGGACGGATGACGGGGAGCAGGGAACAGGGAACAGGGAACAGGGAACAGGGAACAGGGAACAGGGAACAGGGAACAGGGAACAGATGACAGAGTTTGAAATCTGTCATCTGTTCCCTGTCATCTGTTACCTGTCAGCTGTGATCAGGCGGCCGGCCCCGGAGGGGTGGGCGGCACTCCGCAGTTGCCGAGCTTGCAGCCGACGCCGCCACCACCGTCCGGTGTCACCACCGGGGACGGGGCGAGGCGGCCACGGGACTCCGAAGCGGAGGCGGAACAGGCGTTGCGCAGCGCCATCGCCGCCGCGATCAGGCCCCCCAGCACGCCGGCCGCGCAGATCGCCGTGGTCGTGGTGTTGGTTGCCATGAGGAGGTACTCCTGTTTCTTCCGGGCGACCGGTCGTGGTCGATCGGTCACTCTCAACTCTGCGGACGGACACGCCCCGAGCGCATGGGCTTGACGTCCCATTCCGGTCCCGGTTCGGCGCCCGGCGCGTGGATGCGGCCCAGCACGGCGGTGACCTGCCTGTGCGATCCGGCCCGCAGGCCGTACCGCTCCTTGGCCCTGGCGTAGACCAAGTCGCCCGGGTAGAGCGGCACTTCGCCGAGCTCGCCGAGGAAGACGCCGGGCCCGGAGAGGACCAGCAGGAAGACGTCGGCCGCCCGCTCCTCGAACGGCCCGCAGAGGCCGCCCGGTTCGAGGTCCACGGTGGCCACCTCGACCTGGCGCCAGGCCCGGGCGGGGCCGGGGCCCGAGCGCTGGGCCGGGATGCCGGCGCGGGACGGGGTGGGCCGGACGGTGAGCACCGTGGTCGGTGCGCCCCGGACGGCGGTGAGCCGGCAGGTGCTGCCGGGCCGGTGGTGCAGCGCCTCACCCGGGGAGAGGATCCGGCCGGCTGCGGACAGTCGGCCGGAGAGCACCACGGTCACCGACTCGGCCGACCCGTACGGGAGTTGGTCGAGACGGACACCGGGCGGCAGGGTCTCGACGGTGAGCCCGGCGCGGACGGACGGCCGCTGCTCCGGGTCGATCAACCGCCGGAGGACGGGCGCGGTGCGGGGGACGGCGACGGGGACGACGATCACTTCTGGTCTCCTGGGACGGGGGACGGGCGATCCGCGACGGGTGGGGTTCAGGGCCGGTCGCGGCGGGCGGCGCGGCGCCTGGCCAGGGCGGCCCGGGTACCGGCGTTGTGCCGGGGGACGGCGAGGGTGAGGCAGAGCAGTTCGGCACCGAGCGGCCCGGCTTCGAGGTGCAGCGTCCGGCCGCGGCGGGCCAGCAACAGGTCACCCTCGGAGGCCAAGTGGTCGGTCTCGTCGGAGAGTTGTCCGACGACAGCGGCGCCGCGCAGCACGTGCAGGACGGTCTCGGCGTCGGGCCGGCCGGTCAGCACGTGATGGGCGCCGGGGCTCAGCCGCAGGTGGTCGAAGGCCTCGCAGTCGCTGGTGAGCATCGAGCGCCGCGCCAGCGAGCGGATCCGGACGCGTTCGCCGTTCGGGCCGAGGACGACCATGGCAGCGCCGGTGTCGGTGGTGACGATCATGCGGGTTCATCTCCGCTCGACGGGATGGGGCGGCCGGCGGGGACGGTCAGGACGGCGTGGAAGTACTCCATCCCGGCGGTGCCGGCGGTGAGGACGGTCCGGCTCCCGAGCGGGAGGACGACGGCGGTGCCCTCCACGAGGGGGATGCCGGAGTCCTGCGGCTCGGGGTCGTACGGCTGGTCGTCGTTCGCGGCGGCGTCCGGCCGTACCGCGTTCTCCGGCGGTTCGGCGAGCCCGGAGCCAGCGGTGACGTAGAGCGCGTGCTCGACGCCGTCGGCGGCCACCTCGGTGCGGTGGCCCGGTTCGAGCCGCTGCAGGCCGACGCCGCGCAGCGGGCCCGCGAGCAGGCGGCCGGGGTCGACGGCGCCTCGTCGGCGCAGGTCGGTGATGACGGTGCCCGGCATTTCGGCGCTCCTTCCGGTCTCCGGCGGGCCCTGCGGTCCGCCTCTGTGACCCACCGTGCGCCGCCCGTTGTCCCGTCCACACGGGGGTTCCGTCCCGTCCGGATCCCGTCCGGATCCCGTCCGCAGCCCACTCGCATCCCGGGCCGGATCCCGGTCGGTCCCGGCCCGATCCCACGCCCGATCCCACGCCCGATCCCACGTGCGATCCCACTCGTGATCCCGGCCGCGATCCCACTCGCGATCCCGTCGGACGGCCCCGCGCACAAGGACGTACGGACGTACGGTGGAACCGGAGGCCGTGTCATGCACGTCACCGGAACACACTTCACCCCCTTCGCCGACCGCACCGACGCGGGCCGCAGGCTGGCCGCCCGGCTCGGGCACCTGAGCGGCCCCGACACCGTGGTGGTGGCGCTGCCGAGGGGCGGCGTGCCGGTGGCCGCCGAGGTGGCGGCGGTGCTCGGCGCTCCGCTGGACATCTGCGTCATCCGCAAGCTCGGCGTGCCCTACCAGCCCGAGCTGGGCATGGGCGCGATCGGCGAGGGCGGCGTCCGGGTGCTGAACGAGCAGGTCATCCGGCTCGCCTCGGTCACCGACGACCAGCTGGCCGAGGTGGAGCGGCGCGAGCGCGTCGAACTGGAGCGCCGGGCCCGTCGCTACCGGGGCGACCGCCCGCCGACGGACGTGCGCGGCCGGGTCGTGGTCGTGGTGGACGACGGCATCGCCACCGGTTCCACCGCCCGGGCGGCGTGCCGGATCGTCCGGGAGCGTGGTGCGGCCCGGGTGGTGCTGGCCGTGCCGGTGGCACCCCGGGACTGGATCGACCGCCTCGACGAGGTCGCCGACGAGCTGGTCTGCGTGAGCACGCCGTCCCCGTTCTTCGCGATCGGGGAGTTCTACGCCGACTTCTCGCAGACCGAGGACGAGGAGGTGCTGCGGCTGCTCGCCGAGGCCCACGACAGTGCGGCAGCGGCTCCAGCGGCGGCGTCAGCGACGACGACGGCGGCGAGGGCGACGTCCGGGACGGCCGCGGGGGTGGACCGGGAGCTGGTGCTGCCCGCCGCCGGGGTCCGGCTCGCGGGCCGGCTGACCGTACCGGCCGGCGCGCTCGGCATCGTGGTCTTCGCGCACGGCAGCGGCAGCAGCCGGCACAGCCCGCGCAACCGGTACGTCGCCGACCGGCTGAACCGCGCCGGGCTCGCCACACTGCTGTTCGACCTGCTCACCGAGGCCGAGGAGGCGGACCGGCGCAACGTGTTCGACGTGGCGCTGCTGGGCTCTCGGCTGACCGCCGTCGCCCGACAGCTGAACACGGGCAGCAAACCCGAGGCCGCACCCGAATCCGCCGCCGCGGCCGTGACCGAGACCCGCGGCCTGCCGCTCGGCCTGTTCGGCGCCAGCACCGGCGCCGCCGCCGCGCTGCACACCGCCGCCGAGCTGGGCCCGGCCGTGCGCGCCGTGGTCTCCCGGGGCGGCCGCCCCGACCTCGCCGGGGCCGAGGAGCTGAGCCGGGTGAGCGCCCCGACGCTGCTCGTCGTCGGCGCCCTGGACGTCACCGTCCTGGACCTCAACCGGCGGGCCGCACGCCGGCTCCGCTGCGAGCGGGAACTGGCGGTGGTGCCGCGCGCGACCCACCTGTTCGAGGAGCCCGGAGCCCTCGACGAGGTCGCTGAGCTGGCCCGGGACTGGTTCCTGCGCCACCTCCCCGAGCCCGGGTCCGCGACCGTCGACCCGTGACCGATCCGTGGACCGATCCGTGGACGACCCGTCGACGCCGATTGCGCAGACTTCGTGCGTCACCCCCGATAGGCAGCGCAATTTGCGCAGCGCAACGCAGGAATTCCTGGCCAGCTTGTACACATTGAGCAGTGAAAAACCGACCTGTTGCCCAACCATCCCGACAGGAGCAAGCTCTCCGCAACCGCACCGCCCACCCATCCGCGGTGCGGTCGCGATCCAGCGGGAGCCTCAAAGCCGAGGCCCGAAGTGGAGGAACGAGCGATGACCACGCAGTCCCACGCCCTTGAGTTGACCCCCGAGGAGCGCGAGGCCGGTCTTGACGCCGACCAGCTGCGCCGCCTCGTCGGCCTGGTCGAGCACGACGCCGCCGCCGACCCGTTCCCGGTCACGGCCCAGGACGCGGTCGTCTTCGTGGTCGGCAACGCCACCCAGACGGCCCAGTTCTACCAGGTCGTGTTCGGCATGGAGCTGGTCGCCTACTCCGGCCCGGAGACCGGCCGCCGCGACCGCAAGGCGTACGTGCTGCGCTCCGGCTCCTGCCGCTTCGTGATCAAGGGCGGGGTCCAGCCGGGCAGCCCGCTGCTGGACCACCACCGCCGCCACGGCGACGGCGTCGTGGACCTCGCCCTGGAGGTCCCGGACGTCGACAAGTGCATCGAGCACGCCCGTGCCTCCGGCGCCACCGTCCTGGAGGAGCCGAACGACGTCTCGGACGAGAACGGCACGGTGCGCCGCGCGGCCATCGCCACCTACGGCGAGACCCGTCACACCCTGATCGACCGCTCCCGTTACCACGGCCCCTACCTGCCGGGTTACGTCGTCGCGGAGAGCAAGGTGACCCACCCGGCGGGCTCGCCCAAGCGCCTGTTCCAGGCCCTCGACCACGCCGTCGGCAACGTCGAGCTGGGCCGCATGGACGAGTGGGTGGCGTTCTACAACCGCGTCATGGGCTTCGTGAACATGGCCGAGTTCGTCGGCGACGACATCGCCACCGAGTACTCCGCGCTGATGTCCAAGGTCGTCGCCAGCGGCAACCACCGGGTGAAGTTCCCGCTCAACGAGCCGGCCGTCGCCAAGAAGAAGTCCCAGATCGACGAGTACCTGGAGTTCTACACCGGCCCCGGCTGCCAGCACATGGCGCTCGCCACCAACGACATCCTCACCACCGTGGACGTGCTCCGGGCGCGCGGCGTGGAGTTCCTCAACACCCCGGACGCGTACTACGACGACCCGGAGCTGCGCGAGCGGATCGGCAAGGTCCGCGTTCCGATCGAGGAGCTGAAGAAGCGCGGCATCCTGGTCGACCGCGACGAGGACGGCTACCTGCTGCAGATCTTCACCAAGCCGATCGGCGACCGTCCGACCGTCTTCTACGAGTTCATCGAGCGGCACGGTTCGCTCGGCTTCGGCAAGGGCAACTTCAAGGCGCTCTTCGAGTCGATCGAGCGCGAGCAGGACCGACGCGGCAACCTGTGAGTGTCGTGATCGTCGGAGAGCTCTGACGGACGGTCGAGGAGGACCACGGAGATGGCGTACTACCGGCAGCTGGGCAGCATCCCGCCCAAGCGGCACACCCAGCACCGCACCCCCGAAGGCGGGCTGTACTACGAGGAGTTGATGGGCGAGGAGGGGTTCTCCTCGGACTCCTCGCTGCTCTACCACCGGGGCATCCCCTCGGCCGTGGTCAACGCGGTGCCCTGGGAGCTGCCGGACCAGTCCACCGTGCCCAACCACCCGCTCCTCCCCCGCCACCTCAAGCTGCACGAGCTGTTCGCGGGCCAGGAGTGGAAGTCCGCCGACGTCGTGAGCAGCCGCCGGCTGGTCCTCGGCAACGGCGACGTGCGGATCTCGTACGTCGCCGCCGGGGCCCCGAGCGAGCTGTACCGCAACGGGCTCGGCGACGAGTGCGTGTACGTGGAGTCCGGCTCCGGCACGGTCGAGACGGTGTTCGGCTCGATCGAGGTCGGCCAGGGCGACTACGTGCTCATCCCGCGCGCCACCACCCACCGCTGGGTGCCGGCCGGCGACGAGCCGCTGCGCGCGTACTGCATCGAGGCGAACAGCCACATCACCCCGGTCAAGCGCTTCCTGTCCAAGTACGGCCAGCTGCTGGAGCACGCGCCGTACTGCGAGCGGGACTTCCGCGGACCGGTCGGCCCGCTGCTGGTCGAGGACGCTCCCGGCGACGTCGACGTGCTGGTCAAGCACCGTGGCCCGCAGGGGATTTCGGGCACCCGCTACACCGTGCCGCACCACCCCTTCGACGTGGTCGGCTGGGACGGCTGCCTGTACCCGTACGCCTTCAACATCCGGGACTACGAGCCGATCACCGGGCGGATCCACCAGCCGCCGCCGGCCCACCAGGTGTTCGAGGGCCAGAACTTCGTGATCTGCAACTTCGTCCCGCGCAAGGTGGACTACCACCCGCTGTCGATCCCGGTGCCGTACTACCACGCCAACGTGGACAGCGACGAGGTCATGTTCTACTGCGGCGGCGACTACGCGGCCCGCAAGGGCTCGGGCATCGGCCAGGGCTCGATCTCGCTGCACCCCGGCGGTCACACCCACGGGCCGCAGCCGGGCGCGTACGAGCGCAGCATCGGCGTGGAGTTCTTCGACGAACTCGCCGTCATGGTGGACACCTTCCGCCCGCTGGAACTCGGCGAGGGCGGCCGGGCCAGCGAGGACGGCAACTACGCCTGGACCTGGGCCGGTCGGGGGCCCGGGCGATGAGCACGCTGCCCACCGGGGATGCGATCCCCGCTGCCGGGGGCCTGGTCCCGGACGCCGGGGCGATCCCGGAGCTGTTCCGCGGGCTCTTCGACGATGCGGCGGTGTTCCCGCCGGGGAACCTGCCGGTCGCCGAGGCGGTGCCCGCGCACCGCGCCCACCGTGCGGCCTGGTACGCCGAGGCGGTCGGGCCGTTCCTCTGCGGGCCGGGTCGGCTGGGCGAGTTGGCCGCGGCGGCCGCGGGCGGCGCGGCTGCAGCGGGCGGCGCGGCTGCAGCGGGCGGTCCGGTGACGGGCGGTCCGGTGACGGGCGGCGCGCGGTTCAGGGTCGGGCTCGTACTGCCGGGGGGCAGTACCGAGCTCGCCCCGGCGCTCGCCGCCGCCGCGCCGTTCGAGCTGGCCGGCGTCGAGCTGGCCACCCGGGACGCCGCCGAGGCGGTCGCCGAGCTGGACCGCCTGCTCCCGCCGGACGTCCCGGCCGCCGTCGAACTGCCGCGCGAACTCCTGCGCGGGGACGGGCTGGACGCCGTCCTGGACGTCCTGGTGGACAGCGCGTACCGGGCGAAGTTCCGCACCGGCGGGCTGATCGCCGAGGCGTTCCCGGACGAGCAGGAGCTGGCCGCCTTCCTCACCGGCTGCGCGCGGCGCGGACTGCCGTACAAGTGCACGGCCGGGCTGCACAACGCCGTCCGGCACACCGACCGGGAGACCGGCTTCGAGCACCACGGCTTCCTGAACGTCCTGTTGGCCGCGCAGGAGACCGACGCGGCCGCGGCCGCGGCGGTGCTCGCGGAGCGCGACGGCGAGGTACTGGCCAAGGCGGTACGTGCACTGACGGATCGTCAGGTTACGGTGATCCGCAACTCGTTCACCGCGTTCGGCACCTGCAGCATCGCCGAACCCCTGGGCGACCTGGCCGCGCTCGGCCTGCTGTCGTCGCCCAGTCCACTGCCCCAGGAGGACCGTTGACCACCGCCGGAAGCCCCCGCAGCTGGCTCGCCAGCGCCCAGGACTCGCCGTTCGGCGTGCACAACCTGCCGTACGGCGTCTTCACCGCCGCCGACCAGCCCGGGCGGCGCCGGATCGGCGTGCGCGTCGGGGACTTCGTCCTGGACGCCGGGGCGGCCGCCCGCGCGGTCGGCGCGCCGTCCACGTTGCTGGACGCGGACTCGCTCAACCCGCTGATGGCGGCGGGGCGTCCGGTCTGGACGCGGGTGCGGGCGGACCTGACGACCTGGCTCACGGACGAGTCCTTCCGCGAGGCGCTGTCGCCGGCGCTGCTGCCGGTGGACGAGGTCGAGCTGCACCTCCCCTTCGAGGTCGCCGACTACGTCGACTTCTACGCCTCCGAGCACCACGCGACCAACCTGGGCCGGATCTTCCGCCCGGGCTCGGAGCCGCTCACGCCCAACTGGAAGCACCTGCCGATCGGTTACCACGGGCGGGCGGGGACGGTCGTGGTCTCCGGCACGCCGGTGGTGCGGCCGTACGGGCAGCGCAAGGCGCCCACCGACCCGGCACCGGGCTTCGGGCCGTCCCGGCGGCTGGACATCGAGGCCGAGGTCGGCTTCGTCGTCGGCACGCCGTCCGAGCTGGGCAAGCCGGTCGTGCTGGACGACTTCCGCGAGCACGTGTTCGGCGTCTGCCTGCTCAACGACTGGTCGGCGCGCGACATCCAGGCCTGGGAGTACGTGCCGCTGGGCCCGTTCCTCGGCAAGTCCTTCGCCACCTCGATCTCGCCGTGGATCGTCCCGCTGGACGCCCTGCAGCACGCCCGGGTCACCCCGCCGGAGCGCGACGTCGAGCCACTGCCGTACCTGGACGACCGGGGCGGCGAGCCGTGGGGCCTGG
Organism: Streptomyces sp. 1114.5; assembly: GCF_003635085.1. Lineage (NCBI taxonomy): Bacteria > Bacillati > Actinomycetota > Actinomycetes > Kitasatosporales > Streptomycetaceae > Streptomyces > Streptomyces sp. 1114.5. Next base: position 988,859 of record NZ_RBXE01000002.1, on the reverse strand, counting down.
ACCTGGCCATGGAAGTCCGGCTGAACGGACACCTGGTGTCCCGCCCGCCGTTCGCCACCATGTACTGGACGGCGCAGCAGCAGCTGACCCACATGACCGTCAACGGCGCCTCGCTGCGCACCGGCGACCTGTTCGCCTCGGGGACGGTCAGCGGGCCGGAGCCGGACACCCGGGGCGCGCTGATCGAGCTGACCTGGAACGGCGAGGAGCCGCTGAAGCTCGCGGACGGGACGACCCGGACCTTCCTGGAGGACGGCGACGAGGTCGCCATCACCGCCACCGCGCCCGGCCCGGACGGGGCCGTGGTCGGCTTCGGCGAGGTGACCGGGCGGGTGCGCGGGTAGCGGCTGACGGCTGACGGCTGACGGCTGACGGCTGACGGCTGACGGCTGACGGAGAACAGATAACAGAAGACAGATGACAGCCGACAGATTTCATCATCTGTCGGCTGTCATCTGTTTTCCCGCCCGCGCCCCGCGCCCCTCGCCCCGCGCCCGCGCCCGCGCGCCTACAGCCCCGCGCCGCCGGTGGCGTCGATGACCCGTCCGGTCACCCAGCGCGCGTCGTCGGAGGCGAGGAAGGCGACGATGTCCGCGATGTCCTCCGGCTGCCCGACCCGGCCGAGCGCGGCGACCGAGGCCGCGTAGGCCTCCGCCTCTGCATTTCCGCGCAGCCAGCCCGCGTTGACGTCGGTGTCCACGATGCCGGGGGCGACCGAGTTCACGGTGATCCCGCGTGGCCCGAGCTGCTTGGCGAGGTTGAGGGTGAAGGTGTCCAGCGCCCCCTTGGTCGCGCCGTAGGCGATGATCTCCGGCATCGCCAGCCGTGCGGCACCACTGGAGATGTTGACGATCCGGCCGCCGTCCCGCAGCCGCTCCAATCCGTGCCGCACCACGAAGAACGGTGCACGGACGTTGACGGCGAACAGCTCGTCGAACTGCTCCTCGGTCAGCGCGCCGAGGTCCGCGCTTCGGCCGATCCCGGCGTTGTTGACGATGATGTCCACCCCGCCGCCCGGGGCGTGCGCCCCGATGCCGGCGTCGAAGGCGTCCCACAGTGCGGCCGCGTCGCCGTGCCGGCCGAGCTCGGCCCGCACCGCGAACGCCCGGCCGCCGTCGGCGCGGATGCCCGCCACCACCTCCTCGGCCGCCGCCGCGTCGCGGGCGTAGCCGACCGCCACGGTGGCGCCGTCCCGTCCGAGCCGGCGGGCGATCGCCCGGCCGATCCCCCTATTACCGCCCGTGACCAGCGCCGTCCTGTCCCGAAGTCCGTACGCGCCCAAGACAGATCCTCCTCCTGTCGCAATCGGCGTTGCATCCCGATAATTATTGAGCGATCGCTCAAGAAATAACCTAGCACGCACTTCTTGAGTGAGTGCTCTAAAATTCAACGCATGACCGAGGCAACGGCAGGAGCACAGGCGACCGACGGCGCGACGGCCGCCCCCGACCCGGGCCCCGCCCACGGAACAGGCCCCGCCACCCCGGCCCGCCCCAGGCGCGGCCGCCCGCCGACCTTCGACCGTGCCGAGGCCCTGGCCGCAGCCACCCGGCTGTTCTGGGAGCGCGGCTACGAGGCCACCTCCGTCACCGACCTGACGGCCGCCACGGGCATGCGCCCGGGCAGCCTGTACGCGGCGTTCGGCGACAAGCGCTCGCTGTTCGAGGAGGTCGTCCGCGCATACGGCAGCTCGCCCGTCGGCGCGTTCGCGGCGGTCGCGCTGGCGGAGGAGCCCACCGCGTACGGAGCCTTCGCCCGCATCCTGCGCGAGGCCGCCGCCATCTACCCCGACCCGTCCCACCCGGCCGGCTGCCTGGTGATCTCCGCCGCCACCAACGTCTCCGCACAGGACGCCGGCATTCAGGCCCGGCTGCGCGAACTGCGCAACGAGAACCAGCGGGTCTTCGAAGCGCGGCTGCGCCGGGCCGTGGAGGAGGGCGAACTGCCGCCCGAGGCGGACCCGAAGGCACTGGCCGGCTATCTCGCCACCGTCATCCAGGGCATGTCGCAGCAGGCCCGGGACGGCGCCACCGCCGACGACCTGGCCCGCACCGCCGAACTCGCCCTGCGCGCCTGGCCCTGAGCCGGACCGGGTCGACCGAGGGGCGTCACCCCTCCTTTCCCCCCGGAGCCCGGCCCGGTGATCACAACTGCGCACCGCCCCCGGTACGGTGGACACGGACGTGCACGGCCGGAGTCGACATCACCGAGGAACGGGAGCGGGCTCGATGAACGCAGAGGTGGCGGAGGTCCAGGCGTTCCTGGACGGCAGCGTCGGACGGATCGTGCTGAACCGCCCGCGGGCGCTCAACTCGCTGACCCACGGCATGATCACCGCCCTGCGCGCGACCCTGGACGCCTGGTCCACCGACGACCGGGTGCGCGTCGTCGTCCTGACCGGCGCGGGCGAGCGCGGCCTGTGCGCGGGCGCCGACATCCGCGCGATGCACGACGACGCGAAGGCGGGCGGGGCCGGCACCCGGGCGTTCTTCCGTGACGAGTACCTGCTGAACGCGCTGATCGCCCGCTACCCGAAGCCGTACGTCGCGGTGATGGACGGCATCACGATGGGCGGTGGCGTGGGCCTCTCCGCCCACGGCGCGGTCCGGATCGTCACCGAGCGCTCCACCGTCGCGATGCCGGAGACCCGGATCGGCCTCGTCCCGGACGTCGGCGGCAGCCGCCTGCTCGCCCACACCCCGGGCGAGTTGGGCCTCCACCTCGGTCTCACTTCCGCCTCGATGGGCCCGGGCGACGCGCTGCTGTGCGGGTTCGCGGACCACTACGTGCCCTCCGCGCGGATACCGGAGTTGCTCGACGCCCTCACCCGCGCCGCCGCCACCGACCTCCTGCCCACGGCCGCCACGCCGGTCACCGCCGTCGATGCCGTCGATGCCGTCGTCGCCGCGCACGCCGAGCCCGCGCCGCCCGCCGCCCTGGCCGGGCAGCGCGCCTGGATCGACGCCTGCTACGCGGCCGACACCGTCGAGGAGATCGTCGAGCACCTGCTGAACTCCGGTGTCCCGGAGGCGAAGGAGGCGGCCGAGCTGGTCCTCGGCAACTCCCCCACCGCCGTCAAGGCCACCCTGGCCGCGCTGCGCCGGGCCCGTACGCTGCCCTCCCTGGAGGCCGTGCTCGACCAGGAGTACCGCATCTCCTGCGCGGCGCTGGACGGCCATGACCTGGTCGAGGGCATTCGCGCCCAGGTGATCGACAAGGACCGCAACCCCCGCTGGGAGCCCGCCACCCTCGCCGAGGTGACGGAGGCCGACGTCGCCCGCTTCCTCGCGCCGCGCGAGGGCGACGAGCTGGGCCTGGCCTGACGACGTCCCGGGTCGATATCCCGGGTCGACGGCTCGTGACCGGCGTCTCGCATGTCAAGACTGGCGCGAGGCGGGGCACGTCGTAGATCGTTGGGTGGTCAGGGCGCGCCCGCGCGGCGCCGAGCAGCGGAATGGGAGTCGACGGCGATGACCGAGACCGAGACCTACGAGACGATCCTGGTCGAGCGCAAGGGCCGGGTGGGGCTGATCACGCTCAACCGGCCCAAGGCGCTCAACGCGCTGAACACCCAGCTGATGAACGAGGTGGTCGCGGCCGCGACCGCCTTCGACCGGGACCCGGAGATCGGCTGTCTGGTGATCACCGGCTCGGAGAAGGCCTTCGCGGCCGGCGCCGACATCAAGGAGATGCAGGGCAACCGCTTCCCGGACGTCTACCTGGACGACTGGCTGGGCCCGTGGGACCGGTTCGGCGCGCTGCGCAAGCCGGTGGTGGCGGCCGTCGCCGGCTTCGCACTGGGCGGCGGCTGCGAGCTGGCGATGATGTGCGACATCCTGCTGGCGGCGGACACCGCGAAGTTCGGCCAGCCGGAGATCAAGCTCGGCGTCATCCCCGGCATCGGCGGCTCGCAGCGGCTAACCCGGGCGGTCGGCAAGGCGAAGGCGATGGAGCTGTGCCTGACCGGTCGGATGATGGGGGCCGAGGAGGCCGAGCGAGCGGGCCTGGTCTCCCGGATCGTCCCCGCCGACCAGCTGCTCGCGGAGGCGCTGGCCACCGCCGAGACCGTCGCCGCGATGTCCACCCCGGCGGCGATCACGCTCAAGGAGAGCGTCAACCGGTCCTTCGAGACCACCCTGGCGGAGGGCGTCCGCTTCGAGCGCCGACTCTTCCACGCGACCTTCGCCACGGCGGACCAGAAGGAGGGCATGGCCGCCTTCGCCGAGAAGCGCCCGCCGTCCTTCACCAACCGCTGACAGATGACAGATAACAGCTGACAGCTGACAGATTTCATCATCTGAAATCTGTCGGCTGTCAGCTGTAGGTCGTCACCCGCCCCGCCGGCTCACTCCTCCACCGCCGCCGTGTTCAGCCGGGCGAGCCCGCTGCGGGTGGCGGCCACCACGATCCGGTCGCCCGGGGCGAGCTGCCGGGTGCGGTCGGGGAAGTTCCACTGCACCTGCGCGCTGCGGGCGAGGCGGACGGCGATCACCCGGACGCCGCCGGGGTCCTCCAGGTCGTGCCGGTTCAGGCCGATCAGCCCACTGCCGTCCTCCACCGTCAACTCGGCGATCAACAGCACGTGCCGGAACACCGACAGCGTCCCGCGCACCTCCCGCCCCATCAGCGCTGCCGCGAAGGCGGGCGCGGCCAGGTAGGAGACCGACCGCGAGGCCGCGTTGTCCAGCGTCTTGTAGAAGTGCCCGGCGAAGTTGTCGTCGAACAGCCGCACCACCACCCGGACTTCGGGATTGCCGTGCCGTGCCTCCAGCGCGGCCTCCAGGTTGGTGGCATCGTCGCCGCTCACCGCGACCAGTGCCCGGCTGTGCTTCAGCCTGGCCCGGCGCAGCTGCTGCTCGAACGGGCCGTCGCCCATCACCACCGGGATCCCGAGCGCCCGGACGGCGGCGATGCCGCGCGCCTGCGGGTCCCGCTCCATGCACACCACCGGCACGCCCAGATCGTGCAGTTGGGTGGCGACCCGGGTGCCGACGTTGCCGAGTCCGACGACGATCACGTGGTCCCGGGTACCCGCCCCGGGGTTGCGCGGTTGCCCGCGCCGCCCCGAGCCCAGCACCTCGACCGCGATGGCGGTGGCCACCGGCGCGAAGGTGATCCCGCAGATGGTGATCACCACCTGGGCGACCCGCTGCCAGAGGCCGCCGGTGCCCGTACCGGCGGCGATGTCGGAGGGCTGGTCCGGTTGGGCGGCCCCGGCCAGGTCGAGCAGCGAGATGTAGACGGTCCAGCCGAAGTCCCGGTTGAGGTACCAGAGCACGCCGAACGCCATCAGCACGGCCGCGAGGGCGGTGAGCAACACCATCCGCATCCGGGCGCTGGTGAAGAAGCGCATGGTGTCGAGCAGCCGCCAACGCAACCGCCGCCGCCAGCCGATCGGTTCCCGTGGCTCGATCCGCAGCACCTGCAGCGCGGCGGTGCCGCCCGGTTCCCGTTCCGTTACGGGGTCGGCCGTGTCGGGGTCGGCGGCGGCGGCATCGGCGGCGGCGGCTTCGGTACCGGCTTCGGTGTCAGCGTCCATCGAGGCTTCGGGTTCGGGTTCGGGTTCGCGCCGTAAGCCTCCGGGCCGGATCGGTCCGTCGTCGCCGAACTCGCGGGCGAGCCGGACGAATTCGGCCGAGTCGCCCTGCTGCTCGGGCAGCAGCCGGATCTTGCTGAGGTCCTGCCGGTCGATCTGGTCGGCGACCACGCAGAGTCGGTCGGAGGTGATCGCGTCGTCGAAGGCGATGTGCAGGTAACGCCCGTCGACCTCGACCGAGTTGGGGCGTCCGAGCGCGGCGGCCGCGAAGGCCGGGGCGGCGGTGGCGGAGCCGGAGAGTGCGGCGCCGTTCTTGAGCAGCCGTTCGATGTTCTCGCCGAGCCGCTGGTTGAACATCCGGAACACGATGCGGATGTCGGGGTTGTGGTTCTGCGCGCTGAGCGCGGCGTGGATGTTCTCCTGGTCGCTTCCCTCGACCAGGGCCAGGCCGCGGGCAGTGCCGATGGACACCGCGCGCAGAGCCTCGTCGGTGATGCTGGTGTACTCCACAACGGCCGCGACTCCGGCGAGTTGCTCGATCTGCGGCGCGTGGTCGCGGGTCCGGTCGGCGACCAGGACGACGACCGGGACCTCGTAGTGCTCCACGAGTTCCAGGATCAGCCGGTGCGCCAGCGCGTTGCCCCCGCAGACGATGTAGTGCTGGCAGATCGGCTCGACCGGAGGGGTCCCCCACCCTTCAGAAGTCATACCGCCGGATGATATCGACGGCGAGTGTCCGGAGGATGTCGTTCCGGCGACTGCGGCGAATCCCTCGAACGGCGGTATCCGGCACGCGGTCCGGCGGCGGTGCGAAGAGGCTGGGGTTCGTTCCCTGCCCGTCGTTCCCTGCGCTCCGTCCCCTCTCCCTCCCCGTCTCCCTCCCCGTCGAATTCAGCCCGAGGAGTATGCCATCGTGGTTCCTCCGATCGTCACCCCCGACGGTTCCCCGATCCAGGGACCGCTCGGCATGCTCGCCAAGGCCGCCTGGCAGGTCCTGCTGGTCGCCGGACTCGCCTCGCTCGCCCTCGGGATCGTGGTCTTCGCCTGGCCGGAGGAGACGCTGCTGGTGGTGGGCGTGCTCTTCGGCCTCTACCTGCTGGTGATCGGCATCGTGCAGCTGGTCGCCGCCTTCGGCACCCACGTCACCACCGCACTACGGGTGATGGCCTTCATCAGCGGGGCGCTCTGCGTGCTGCTGGGGCTGCTCTGCTTCCGCAGCGCGGTGCGGTCGCTGGTGCTGCTCGCACTCTGGATCGGCATCGGCTGGCTCTTCCGCGGCATCACCCAGCTCGCCGCCGCGATCTCCGACCCCCTGATGCCGGCCCGCGGCTGGCAGGCCTTCGCGGGCGTGGCCAACACGCTGGCCGGCGTGCTGCTCCTGGTCTGGCCGGTCGAGTCGATCGCCGCGCTGGCCGTTCTGGCCGGCTGCTGGCTGGTGATCCTGGGCCTGATCGAGATCGTGACGGCGGTCCAGGTACGAAGTCGCGCCAAGCAGATCCCCTCGGGGATCTGACCAGCGGATCGCGGACGCCGCGGCCGTGATGCCGGCGCCGGCATTACGGCCGCGGCGCGTAACCGAGCCGGAAGGTGGCGGCCTCCAGCCCTTCCGGGGTGAGCCGGACCCCGGTCAGCCGCTCGGCCAGCGCGAACGCGGCCTCGGTGTGCAGCTCGTACCGCTCCCCGTCGAGGTGGAAGCCGCAGGCCGTCAGCAGCTCGACGGTGCCCGGGGCGTCGGCGTCCGAGCCGTGCCGCTGGTCGGCGAAGAGCGGCTCGAACTGGAGCCGGCAGTCGCTGTGCTCCCACCAGTTGAAGTGGTCCTCGCCCATGGCGCCCCGGTAGTGCGAGACCAGCCGGGTGCCGTCGGCGAGGCCGGGGATCAGCTCGTACAGGCTCCCGAGGTAGCCGAAGGCCTCGACCGCGAGTGCCCAGCCGTCCAGTTCGGTGACGGCGACGAGCAGCCGGTCGTCGTCCTCGCCGAGCAGGGCCTCGGCCTCCTCGTCCTCACCGTCGTCGAAGGTCTCCCAGGCCTGGACCACGGCGCCCAGCCCGGTGACCTCGCGGCCGGGCAGGGCGTCGAAGCGCCGCAGCAGCTCCTCGGCGGAGATCCCCCGGACCTGGGTGAGGCAGTACGCCTCGCCCAGGACGGGGTAGCGCTGTTCGAACCAGGTGTAGTCGGTGGCGTGTGCGGTGGTCATGGCCCCGATGATGCCGGATCCCACCGACAACGCCGGTCGGGTGGCGCCGGGGTCAGAGCCAGACCGGCGCGTCCGTCCCCCACCGCCCGGGCGGGCGCGACCAGTCGGTGGGCGCGCCCTCGTACCCGATCGGCGGCAGGGCGTGGCGCAGTCGCCCGTACGCGGAGTCCGTCTCGACGAGCCACCGGGACGGGTCGTAGGCCTCGGCGGCGTGCGCCTCGGCGGCGTGGGGCTCGGGCGAGGCCTGGGCCGGCTTCTCCGGTTCGATGCCGTGCAGCAGCCAGGAAGCCGTGCCGGCGAGGGCGAAGCGCAGGTGGCGGCCGCCGGGGCGGCGGGTGCGCTGGTCGGTGAGGGCGCGCAGGACGGCGGCGGCGATGAGGTATCCGGTGCCGTGGTCGAGGGCCTGGGCGGGCAGGACGCCGGGTCGGCCGTCGGGGCCGGCCTCGTGGCCGGCGATGCCGACGCCGGCCTGCACCAGGCTGTCGAAGCCGCGTCGCCCGGCCCACGGGCCCCGCCAGCCCCAGGCGCAGATCTGGGCCACGACCAGGTCGGGGCGACGGGCGAACAGCGCGTCGGGAGCGAGGCCGTGGGCGTCGAGGGCACCGGGGCGGTAGCCGCTGACGACGACGTCGGCGGTGGCCAGCAGTTCCTCGAAGACGGCGCGTTCGGCGGGCTCGGCGAGGTCGAGGCGGGTGGAGCGCTTGCCGAAGCCGGTGTCGGCGTGGGCGTCCTCGGCCTCGGGCAGTCGGGGCGAGTCGATGCGCAGGACGTCGGCGCCGAGCAGCGCGAGGGTGCGGGTGGCAACGGGGCCGGCGATGACCCGGGTGAGGTCGAGGACCCGGACCCCCGCGGCGGGCCGGTCCACCGGGGCCGCACCGAGCGGACGGGCCCCGGCGGCAGCGGCGCCTTCGGCCTCGCCGCCGACGACGTCGACCTCCCACTTCTCCACCAGGGGGTGCATGGCCGTACTCACCGGCGCGACAGCCACCGCGAGCGCCCCCGCCGCGTACGCGCGCTCCTGGACCTGCTCGGCCGGCAGCGTGCGGAGCATCTCGGCGAGTTGCTCGGGCCCGGCGTCGGCGGCGAGGTCGAGGGCGGCGAGCAGCCGGGCGCGGTGGTGCGGGTAGTTGGCGTGGGTGCGTACCCAGCCGTCGGCGGTGCGCCAGAAGCCGGAGTGCGGGGCGAAGTTGACGGGCGAACGGCCGTCGACCGTCAGGTGTCGCTCGCTGACGAAGGCGGTGGCGACCGCACCCTCGTCCACCCGGACGGCGGGTACGGGGCCACCGCCGCGCAGGGCGGCCAGTTCGGCGGCGGCGAGCGAGCAGGCGGCCACGGTGGCCCGGGCGAGACGCCGCACCGGCAGGCCGGAGGGCAGGACGTCCTGCGGGCCGTGGAAGCTCACCCGCTCCAGCAGGTCGGGCGGCCCGCCGAGGGCCGCCCAGGCATCGGCGGTCGCACAGTCGACGGTGGCGCGGTCGGCGGTGGCACCTCCGGCAGGCGCACCTCCGGCGGGCCCGCCACCTGCGGGTTCACCTCCGGCGGATTCACCCGCGGCGCTCGCGGGACGGACGGAGCCTTCGGGCAGCGGACGATCGGTCATGACCGGCATTGTGCTCCCCTTCTCACGCGCTCGCCGTGACGCCCGCCACCAGCACCGGGGAGACGCAACACGGGCAGGGCGGCGTGGAGGTGGCCGTTCCTGACGACGCGGCAGCTGAAGGCCGATTCGGGGGCTGTCGACCGGGGCTGTCGACCGGGGGCTGTCGGTTCGGCGGGTACGGTGCGAGACCGCGGGGGCTCAGAAGGTGAAGCGCAGCGAACGGACCCGGTGGTCGAAGCTGGACGGGACGAGCTCCGGCTCGCCGACCGAACGCGCCTCGGGCAGGCGGGTGAACAGTTCACGGAACAGCGCCGTCATCTCCTGTCGGGCCAGGTGCGCGCCGAGGCAGTAGTGCGGGCCTCCGCCGCCGTAGCCGAGGTGCGGGTTGGGGGTGCGGGTGATGTCGAAGGCGTCCGGGTCGGGGAAGACGGCCTCGTCGCGGTTGGCCGACCCGTAGAACAGCGCGACCTTCTCCCCCGCGCGCAGCAGCGGGCCGCCGGGGCCGCCGAGCTCGTGGTCGACGGCCAGGGTCCGGTGGAACTGGATGATCGGCGTGGCATGGCGGACGATCTCGTCGACCGCGCCGCCGAGCCGGCCGTCCGGGTCGGAGAGGAGCAGGGCGCGCTGTTCGGGGTGGACGGTCAGCAGGTGCAGGCCGTGGGCGAGTGCGTTGCGGGTGGTCTCGACACCGGCGACCAGCAGCAGGGTGAAGAAGGCGCCGAGTTCGCGGCCGGTGAGCCGGCGGCCGTCGACGTCGGCGGTGACCAGTGCGGAGATCAGGTCCTCCGCCGGCCGGCGGCGGCGTTCCCGGCCGATCCCGGCCACGATGCCCTGCATCCGGGCGAGCGCCCGCAGCCCGCGGCCGGGCGACCGGAGCCGGTCGCGCAGCGAGCGCGCCACGCCGATGTCCGCGGAGGTGCGGTTGACCAGGTCGAGGATGGCGCGGCGCGGCTGCTCGGGGATGCCCATCATGGTGCAGATCACCTGGAACGGGAGTTCGGCGGCAACGGCGGCCACGAAGTCCTCCGGCCGCTCCCGCTCGACCCGGTCGACGAGGGCGGTGCTGATCCGGTGGACGTCCTCTTCGACCCGGCCGAGCAGCCGCGGGGTGAAGGCCCGGGAGACGATCCGGCGCAGCTGGGCGTGGCGGGGGTCGTCCAGGTTCACCATCGAGTCGCCGAAGAGCAGCCGGACCCAGCGGGCCGGGGCGGGGGTGGTGACGCCTGGGCCGCTGAGGAAGACGGCGGGGGTGCGGCTGGCCTCGGCCACGTGGGCGTGGCGGACCAGGGCGTGGAAGCCCCTTCCGGTGGCGCGGTCGCCGAAGAACACCGGGCCGGGGCGGCGGCGCAGCTCGGCGAAGGCGGCGGCGCGGGCGGGGGCGGGCAGCCGCCAGAAGCCGGGGTCGGCGAGGTCGGCGACGTCGGCGACGTCGGCGACGTCGGCGAGGTCGGCGAGGTCGGCGACGTCGGCGACGTCGGCGACGTCGGCGAGGTCGGCGAGGTCGGCCTGGTCCGTGCGGGCGACTTGGTCGACTTGATCGACTTGGTCGGCGGGGCGCTGCGTGGCGTCCGTCGGCGTCTCCAAGGTCGGACCTCCCTGCTACTGGACGGCATCGTTCCGACATGTACGGAACGAACGGGCAAACCGCACGTGCCGGCCTGCGCACATTTAGTGATCAGGCGGTGACCGCTTGTCAAGCTGCATCGATGGTCGTACGAGCAGACGTTCGGACTGGAGTGCGGGAAGGCGGCCGTCGACCCGACCTCCGGGCGAACGGCCGGGCATGGTCTCACGGGGCGGAACCGGCCAATACCGGAGGGTGCGGTACGGGCCGGGCGGGCCGGGTGCGACGATGAGTGCCATCGTGATGACCGACCGGATCCGCCAGCTGCGCGCCGTGGTCTTCGCCGCGTTGTGCGTGGCGATGGCCGCCACGGCGCACGTCGCCATGGCCGGGCCCGGGGTCTCGCCGACAGTGCTGACCGGCGCGTTCGGGGCGGTCCTCGGGCTGACCTGGCTGCTCGCCGGGAAGCGGCGCGGGCTCGGCGCGATCAGCGCCTGGATGGTCGCGGCGCAGACCGCACTGCACCTGCTGTTCGAACAGGCCGGGGCGCTCGCCCGCGGAGGCGGCGGCGTCGGCCGGCTCGCCACCACGGACTGGACGGCCCTGCTGCTCTGCAACCCGGACCGCGCGCCCGGCGGACTCTCGCCGGTCGAACTGGCCCGGATGGCGGGCATCGACCCGGACGCCCCACCGGCCACCGGCGGCCTGCACCCGATGACCGGGATGCACCACGGCACCGCGACCATGGGGCCGTCGGCCGACGCGATGGCCATGAACGGTGGCCTGTCCGGGATGGCGGGGATGCCCGGCATGACCGGCGGCACGTCCCAAGGGATGTCGCACGGCATGGCTCAGGGCATGTCGCACGGCATGTCGCCGGGGATGGCCGCCGCCCACGTGCTGGCCGCGCTGGCTTGCGCCCTGCTGCTGTGGCGCGGCGACGCGGCACTGGTCCGGCTCTTCGAACTGCTCGGCGCCCTCGGCTCCGTCGTGACGGGGGCGCTGCTGCTCCCGCTTCTGGCGCTCTTCGCACGCCCCTTCGGCTACCGGGCCCCGACCCCGCCCCGGCCCACCGACGACCCGGCCTGCCCGCCCCGGTCGGTGCTGCTCACGCATGCCGTGGTCCGGCGCGGGCCGCCGGCCTTCGCCCTCGCCTGCTGACGCGCCCGCCGCTCCGCTCCCCCGGCCGCCACCGGCCGCCGGAACCCCGCGACGGGCAGGTCGCCCTGCCGTACGGCCGTGCCCTTCCGCCGGCGTGCCGCCAGGGCGCGGGCCCGCGTCCGCCCTCGTGCCTTCCCGCTTGACCGGGAGGTGCGACGAGCCGCGCGGCCGCCCACGGACGCCGACGGCGCCGCCCTGCGCGGGCGCCGTCCCCCGCCTTCCCCTCGGGACCTTTCCATGCCTGACTACGACGGCGCACCGGCTCGGCCCGGCGCCACCGTCCTACCGCTGCCCGGCCTGCGGGCCGCCCTCCTGCTCGGTCGCGAGCTCGGCCGACAGCCGGGCCGACAGCCTGGCCGACCACTCGGCCGAGGGCCCGTCGGCGGCGGCCGCCCGTACGTGGCCACCCAGCTGCTCCGCCCGGGCCAGCCACTCCCGGCAGCCGGTGCAGCGCGCCACGTGCTTGTCCAGCCGGGTGTCCGGCAGACCGCTCGGTTCGCCGTCGAGCCGGGCGGACAGAGCGGTCCGGAACTGCGCACATCTCATGTGACCATCGTCTCGCACAGCGCCCGCGGCGTGACCGGCCGGGTCGGAGGACGCCGTGGATGACGAACAGCTCACCGCGCTCGCACTGACCGCCCGCTCCGGCCGCGCGGCGGACGTCGAGGCCTTCGTCCGTGCCACCCAGCGGGACGTCTGGCGCTTCGTCGCCCACCTGACCGACGTGCAGTCCGCCGACGACCTGGCGCAGGAGACCTTCCTGCGCGCGCTGCGCGGTCTGCCCGCGTTCGCCGGGCGCTCCTCGGCCCGCACCTGGCTGCTGTCGATCGCCCGACGCACGGTGATCGACCGTTACCGGATGGCCGCCGCCCGGCCGCGCTGCGCGGCACTGCCGGACTGGCAGGAGGCGGCGGAGCGGCAGGGCGGCGCACCGGAGGCCGGGTTCGAGGACGGGGTCGCGCTCGACGACCTGCTCGACCGGGTGCCCGCCCAGCGCCGGGAGGCGTTCGTGCTCACCCAGGTGGTCGGCCTGAGCTACGCCGAGGCGGCCCAAGTCGCCGGCTGCCCGGTCGGCACCGTCCGCTCCCGGGTCGCCCGGGCCCGGGAGGAGCTGATAGCGCGGCTGCGGGCGGCGGACGCCGGGGAACTCGCGACCGCCTGCTGAGCAGGCGGGGCGGGTCGGGCGAACAAAAAACAGCTGACAGATAACAGATTTCGAAATCTGTTATCTGTCAGCTGTCACCTGTCACCTGTCACCTGTCGGCCGTCACGCCACCCACCGCCCGTCGGCTGCCGCCGCCACCACCGAAAAATTCCCCCACGTGTTCGGAACCGGAGCCCGCGCGCTTCCGACTGCTGTACCGGACGCCGCCGCCGAGGCGGTGTCCGGCACGGCGGCACCAGAACGGAGGGACTCCATGACAGCGCAACAGCCCAAGACCGACACGACACTGACGGATCGTCAGGCCACGGTGGTCGACCGCTGGAGCCTGGTCGTGGCAGCGGGCCTGCTCTCGTTCGTCGCGATGCTCGACATGAACGTGGTCAACCTCGCGCTCACCGACATCGCGCGCGGACTGCACGTCTCCGCCGGGGTCGCCCAGTGGGCCGTCCTCGGCTACCAACTCCCGCTCGTGGCCCTCCTCCTGCCCGCCGGGCGGTGGCTGGACCAGGTCGGCACCAGGTCCGCCCTGCTGCTCGCGGTCGGCTGCTTCGCCGGCTGCAGCGTGCTGGCGGCCGTCGCCCCCTGGGCCGGCTGGCTGATCGCGGCCCGGCTGCTGCAGGGCGCCTTCGGTGCCGTGCTCTTCGTCCTGATGCCGGTGCTCGCCGCGACGTCCGTACGGCCCGAGCTGCGCGGGCGGGCGATGAGCGTGCCGGCCACCCTCGGCCCGCTCGGCGCCGTGACCGGCCCGGTGGTCGGCGGCCTGCTGCTCGACCACCTCGGCTGGCGGGCGATCTTCCTGGTCAAGCTGCCGGTCTGCCTGGCCGCCGTGCTGATCGTGCGGCGGCACGCCCCGCGTCGCGGCGGGCTGCGCCCGCCCGAGCGGGGTTCGCTCGGCGACGCCGCCCTGATCGGCGGCGCCGTGGCCGCCGTCCTGCTGGGGCTCACCCTGGCCCCCGACGCGCCGCAGTGGCTCCTGCTGGCGCTGCCCGCTGCCCCGCTGGTGCTGCTGTGGCTGCGTCGCCCGGGCGGCCTGCCGGTGGCCGAGGTGCTGCGGGCGGCCGGTACCGCCGGGGTCAACGCCGCGGTGCTGGCGCTCGCCGCCGGGTTCTCGGCCTGCCAGTACCTGCTCGTCCAACACCTGCGCGGCCCCCGGGGCGAGAGCGCCACGGCCACCGCGCTGACCATGCTGGCGTTCCCGCTCGGCATGGTGCTGGCCGGACGGGTCGGCGGGCGGCTGGCCGACCGCTGGGGCGCCCGTCCGACCGCACTCACCGGAGCCGCCGTCACCACCCTCGGCCTGGCGCTGCTCGTCCCGCTGGACACCGGCTGGTCCCCCGTGGACATCGCCGCCCGGCTCGCCCTCGCCGGTGCCGGGATGGGCCTCAACGGCGGCCCGACCCAGGCCCTGGTGATGACCGCCTCCCCACCCGGGAAGCTGGCCACCGCCGGCTCCGCCGTCCAGCTCGCCCGCAGCCTCGGTTTCGCCCTCGGCCCGGCCCTGGCCACCGCCGCCGCGCTGGCCGGCGACCGTGCCACCACCGGGACCAGGGCCGGGATCGCCCTGGCCGCCCTGGTCGCGGCGACCGGCGTCGCCCTGCTCGCCCTGTACCGCCGCCCCCGGCCCTGACCCGCCCGCACCCCCTGCGCCACACCCGCACCCACGCACGCCTGTACGCCTGCCCGCACCCGCACCGGAGGACCAGCCCAGATGACCGACACCCTGCCCGACCCGGCCGCCACCGGCGCCGACACCCCGCGCTGCCCGTACGGGTACGACCGGCTCCCCTCCCCCGTCCCGCTGTACGGTCCGGCGTACAAGAGCGACCCGTACCCGCTGTACCGGCGGATGCGCGAGGCCGGGCCGGTGCACCGGGTGGAGTTCCCGAGCGGCATCCACGCCTGGCTGGTCACCGGCTACCGGGCCGCTCACGCGGCCCTCAACGACCCGCGGCTCGGCAAGAACCACACTCTGGGCAACGACAATTGGCGCCGGCTCGCGTCGATCATGCCCGAACCGCAGCACTCGCAGCTGCAGGTCCACCTGCTGCACCAGGACCCGCCCAAGCACACCTCGATGCGCCGCCTCGTCCTGGACGCTTTCGCCCCGCGCCGGGTGGAGTCGCTGCGCCCGCGGCTGAGAGAGCTCGCCGACGCCCTGGTGGACGAGCTGCCCGAGACCGGCGGCGCCGACCTGGTGGCCGGCTTCGCCGCCCACTACCCCTTCCGCGTGCTGGCCGAAGTCATCGGCCTGCCACCCGAGTTGGCAGTCCGGTTCGACCGCGACTGGGGCAAGGTGGTCCAGCCCGTCGGCCCGAACGACCCGGGCCGTCCGGCGTACGAGGCGCGGCTGCGCGGCCTGCAGACGTACATCGCCGACGTCGTCGCCCGCAAGCGCACCGACTGCCGGGCCCCCGGCTGGTCGGAGTCCGAGGACCTGCTCGGCCGACTCGTCGCCGCCCACGACGCGGGCGAGTTGAGCCGCGCGGAGCTCGACTCGATGGTGTTCCAGCTGCTGGTCGCCGGGCAGGAGCCGGTCACCAACCAGATCACCACCATGCTGATCACCCTGCTGCGCCACCCCGATCAGCTCGACCGGCTGCGCGACGGGATCGACGAGCCCGGCCTGCTCGCCCGGGCGGTGGAGGAACTGCTGCGCCACGACGCCGCGTTCGAGCTCACCACCTGGCGGTTCTTCGCCGAGGACAGCGACCTGTTCGGCACCACCGTCCCGGCCGGGGACTCGGTGATCGTCTCGCTCTGCGCCGCCAACCGCGACGAGGAGCAGTTCCCCGAGGCCGACCGCCTCGACCTCGACCGCTCCCCGAACGCCCACCTCGCCTTCGGCCACGGCATCCACTACTGCCCCGGCGCCGCGCTGGCCCGGGCCGAACTCCAGGTCGCCATCGCCACGCTGCTCACCCGCCTGCCCGGCCTGCGCCCGGCCGAGGCCCCCGGGGACGGCCTGGCGGACCTCGCCTGGGTGCCCGCCGTCCTGGCCCGCGGGGTCAACCGGCTGCCCGTCGCCTACGACCGGCGCCGCTGAGCCCCCGCCAGGCCCCGCCCGGCCCCCACCCCTGAAGCACCCGCGGTGCTGCCCCCGGTCCGGGAGGCAGCCCGGTTGCGCCTGCCCGCCGGCCGCCGGCCCGCACGCTCACTGCCGACCCGCACGCCCGCCGCCGTATGCCCGTACGACACCACCTTCCGTGGAGGACCCACCATGCCGCCCGTCGGCGCCGCCACCACTCCGGCCCACGCCGCCACCACCCCGGCCTCCGACCGCACCACGGCCGAGCGGCTAGCCACCCGCATCCTCGGTCTGCTGCTGCCGCACCGTCGCGCCTCCGACCCGGAGTTCGACGTACGGCCGGAACACTTCCCGCTCCAGCTCGCCCAGTTGGCGCACTTCATCGCCGCCGGTGAACCGATCGTGTTCACCCTGCCCGGCTTCCCGTGCAAGTCGCCCAACCCGGCGAAGGTGCTCGGCCACCTGCCCGACGAGGGCGAACGGCTCTCGCTCACCTTCCTCGACCGGCTCTGCGCCGAGATAGGCCACCTCCACGAGCCCGGGGCACAGATCCTGATCTGCTCCGACGGGCACATCTTCGGCGACCTGATCAACGTCCCGGACGACCACATCGACGCCTACTCCGACGAGTTGACCGCGATGATCGCCCGCGAGGGCCTCGGCCACCTCGCCACCTTCGACCTGCGGGCCGTCCTCGGCGACCTCCCGTACGACGAGAAGCGCGCCCGGGTGCACCAGCAGTACGCCCCCACCGTCGAGGAGTTGCGCGAGCAGGTGCTGACCGAGGAGGAGACCCTGCGGCTGTACCGCGGGATCACCCGGTTCCTCACCGAGGACACCGTCGACTTCCCCGGTACCCGCTCCGCCCTGCAGCGGGAGTGCCGCCGCCGCGCGTACGGCGTGATCCAGCGCAGCCGCGCCTGGGGCGAGTTGATCGCCGAGCAGCACCCGCGGGCGGTACGGCTCTCCATCCACCCGCAGCCCGCCGGGGTGTCCAAGTTCGGCATCCGGCTGCTGGAGGCGGCCGACGTCTGGACCACGCCCTGGCACTCCTCGGTGCTCCACCGCCCGGACGGAAATTGGGAGTTGCTGCGCAGCGAGGAGGCGCAGCAACGCGGCCGGCTGGTGCTGCGCGACGGCCGGCCGAGCCACTACGAGGGCCACTACGAGAGCCGCTACGAGGGCCACACCGATGGCCACACGGAGGACCACACCGAGATCCCGACCGAAGGCCGCTGAGCGGCGCCTACCGCCCCGTGGTGTCGGCCACCGCGCCGGCCGGGCGTCCGGTCGGTGCGGCGGCCGGGCTGCGGTGGTCGAAGGCGATCAACGGGTCGCCGGTGAGCGGGTGTTCTACCACCGCCGCCCGTACGCCGAAGACCTCCGCCAGCAGTTCCGCGGTGAGCACCTCCCGCGGCGCCCCGGAGGCCACCAGGGCGCCGCGGTGCAGCACGTGCAGCCGGTCGCAGACCGAGGCGGCGGCGTTGAGGTCGTGCAGGGCGACCAGGGTGGTGCGGCGCTGTTCCCGGAGCAGGGCGAGGAGTTCGACCTGGTGCCGGACGTCCAGGTGGTTGGTCGGTTCGTCCAGCACCAGGACGTCCGGCTGCTGTGCGAGCGCGCGGGCCAGCAGCACCCGTTGCCGTTCGCCGCCGGACAGTTGGGCGAACCGACGGTCGGCGGCATGCGCCATGCCGACCCGGGTCAGTGCCTCGGCGGTGATCCGGTGGTCCTCGGCGTCGTCGGCGGCGAAGGCCCGCTTGTACGGGGTGCGTCCCATCGCGACCACCTCCCGGACGCTCAACTCGAAGTCCCCGCCGCGCTCCTGGGGCAGGGCACCGATGTGCCGGGCGGACTGTGCGGGCCGCAGCTCCGCGAGGTCGCGCCCGGCCAGCAGCACCCGGCCGGCGCTCGGCCGCAGGTGCCGGTAGACGGTCCGCAGCAGGCTGGACTTGCCGCTGCCGTTGGGCCCGACCAGTCCGGCGATCTCCCCCTCCTCGGCGACCAGGTGGACGCCGGCCACCACGGTGCGCCCGGCCAGGGCGACGCTCAGGTCCTCGACGGCGATCCTCAATTGCGCTCCAGTCGTCGGTCCAGCAGGTAGAGCAGGGTGGGGGCGCCGAGGACGGCGGTGACCACGCCGATGGGCAGTTCCTGGCCGTCCAGGGCCGTGCGGGCCACGGTGTCGACGACGACCAGCAGCAGGGCCCCGGTGAGCGCGGACAGCGGCAGCAGGCGGCGGTGGTCGCCGCCGACGAGCAGCCGGCAGACGTGCGGCACCATCAGCCCGACGAAGCCGATCGCGCCGGAGACGGCGACCAGCACCCCGGTGAGCACGCTGGTGACGACGAAGACCTCGCGGCGCAGCCGGGCGACGTCCACGCCGAGCCCGGCGGCCGTCTCGTCGCCCATCAGCATCGCGTTGAGGCCCCGGGCGCGGGACTGCAGCAGGGCCATGGCCAGTGCCACGGACGCGGCGGGAATGGCGAGTTGGGCCCAGACGGCGCCGCCGAGACTGCCCATGAGCCAGAACAGCACGCCCCGGGTCTGCTGCTCGTCGCTGGTCTGCAGGACGAGGTAGCTGGTGACGCCGCCGAGGAACTGGGCGATGCCGATGCCCGCGAGGACCAGGCGCAGCGGGGAGAAGCCACCGCCGCGCCGGGCCATCAGCCAGACCAGCGAGAACGCGCCGAGCGCGCCGGCGAACGCCGCCAGGGAGACGGTGAGGCCGAGCGCGCTGCCGAAGGAGAGCTGGAGCCCGAGGCTGGTGCCGAGGACGATGGTGGCGACGGCCCCGAGGGAGGCGCCGGAGGAGATGCCGAGCAGGTACGGGTCGGCGAGCGGGTTGCGCACCAGGGCCTGGACCGCGGTGCCGACCAGGCCGAGCCCGGCTCCCACCACGGCTGCCAGCAGGGCGCGGGGGACGCGCAGTTGCCAGACGATGAGGTCGCGGGTGTCGGGTTCGGGGGCCCGGCCGGTGAGGTGGTGGACGACCACCGACCAGACCTCGCCGGGCGGGATGTCCACCGAGCCGAAGGAGACGGCTGCGGTCAGCGCGAGCACCAGGGCCGCGGCGAGCACGGCGGCCAGCGGCCCGGCCCGCAGGGTGCGGGCCGGGCGCGGAGTGCCGTGCGGTTCGCCGCGGGATTCACCGTACGGTTCCCTGTGCGGTTCGCCGCGCGGCTGCCCGTGCGGTTCGCCGCGGGATTCACCGTACGGTTCGGCTTCGGCGGGGACGGCCGAGGTCACCTGCTACTGCCCGTTCTTGACGAGGTCGGGGTGGACGGTCGCGGCGATCTGCCGGACGGCGTCGGCGTTGCGCACGCCCGCAATGGTGGTCACCTCGGAGCCGAGCCGGACGAAGTGGCCCTCCTGGACGGCCTTCAGGCCCTGGGTCGCGGGGAAGCTCTTCAGGAACGCCTCGGCGTCGTCGAAGGCCTTGCGGGTGGCCTCCTCGCTGCCCCGGTTGCGGACGGCGAGCTGGATCCAGTCCGGGTTCTTGGCGACGACGTCCTCCCAGGAACCGGGCTTGAAGTCGGCGTCGCAGTCGGCGAACACGTTGCGGGCACCGGCCAGGGTGATGACGGCGTTGGCGACCTGCCGGCCGCAGACCGCCGTCGGCTGCTTGGTGCCGGCGTCGAAGTCGAAGACGAAGTAGCCGGGGCGCTGCCCCTCCGGGACACCGGCGAGCGCGGTGCGGACGTCACCGACCTGCTTCTCCATCCCGGCGATCAGCTCCTCCGCCCGGGCGGCGGTGCCGGTGACGGCTCCGAGGCGGCGGATGTCGTTCTCGACCTCCGCGAGGTCGGTACGCGGCGCCTTGGCCGCCTTCGGGGTGCCGGAGCAGGCGGTGGAGAGCAGGAAGACGTGCTGGATGCCGGCCGCCGTGAACTCCTCCTCGCTCGGCCCGGTGGCGCCGCCGCCCATCATCGGCATCGCGCTGAAGGTGTCGATGTAGAGGTCGGCGCCGGAGCCGAGCAGCTTCTCCTTGGGGATGACCTTCTCGCCCAACACCGGTACCTTGCCGCCCTGTTCGGCGAGGTCGGCGGGCAGGGTGCCCTTGCCGGGCGGGAAGCCGGTGCCGATCACCCGGTCGCCGGCGCCGAGCCGCAGCAGCATCTCCAGGCTCGACGCGTTGCTGGTGACGATCTTCGTGGGGGCCTTGGCGATGGTGGTCTCCTTGCCCGTGCAGTCGGCGACCGTGACCGGGTAGGCGCCGGCCGGGGCGGCCTTGGCGGTGCCGGTGGCGGCCTGCCCACCCCCGCCACCGCTTCCGCAGGCCGTGGCGAACAGGGCGACGGCGGCCGCGATTCCGCAGACAACGCGAGGGCGCATGACAACTCTCCTGGTCGGTGATCGTGCTCGGGGTCCGTACTGCGGACCCGGACCAGGTAGTCGGACGGTCCGGGCGGCGGGTTCCCGCGGATTCGCGAACCCGGGGGCGGGTTTCCGGACGACCGTCAGCCCCTGCCTCGCGGCCCCGCCGTAAGGTGGCCGGATGGCCGATCCCACCGCCCCGCGCGACGCCACCACCCCGATCGACGAGCCCGCCCCGATCGACGAGCCCGCCCCACGCGACGATGTCGTCCTGCGCGACGACCTCGACCTGCCCGTCCGGCTCGGGCCGCGTCCGCCCCGCCGGGTGGTCTCGCTGGTGCCCTCCCTGACCGAGGCGGTCGCCGCAACCGCAACCGGCCTGCTGGTCGGCGCCACCGACTGGTGCAGCCACCCCGCCGACCTGGCCGTCACCCGGATCGGCGGCACCAAGAACCCCGACGTCCGGCGGGTCCTCGCGCTCGAACCGGACCTCGTCCTCGCCAACGACGAGGAGAACCGGCGCCCCGACCTCGACGCGCTGCGGGCGGCCGGCGTCCCGGTGTGGGTCACCGACATCCGCACCCTGGACGACGCCTTCCGCTCACTGGACCGGCTGCTGACCGTTGCCTGCCGGCTCCCGCGCCCCGCCTGGCTGGACGAGGCGGAAGCGGCCTGGGCCCCGACCGGCCGGGCGGAGGACGGGAATCCGAAGGCGGGCCCACGCACGATCGTGCCGATCTGGCGCCGCCCGTGGATGGTCCTCGGCCGCGATACCTTCGCCGGGGACCTGCTGCGCCGCCTGGGCCTGCGGCTCGTCCATGCCGATCACCCCGAGCGCTACCCCGCTGTGCCACTGCCCGAACTGCTGGCGGTCCGGCCCGAGTTGGTCGTACTGCCGGACGAGCCGTACCGTTTCACCGTCGAGGACGGCCCCGAGGCGTTCCCGGGCATCCCGGTCGCCCTGGTCAGCGGACGGCACCTGACCTGGTACGGACCGTCACTCGTCACCGCCCCCGCCGTCCTGCGCCGGGCGATCGGCCACCCGTTCGGACAGGGTCGGATCGGCACCTCGTAGGATGACCGCTTCTCACCGGGAACGCCGGTGACAAGCGGGGGGACCACAGATGAGACTGAGCACCACCCGGCGGACACTGGTCCTGGTGTCCGCCGCCGCCGCGTCGGCCGCCGTCCTGGCGGGCTGCGGCACCGAGCACGCCGACAAGCACCAGGACGCGGCAGCGGGCGGCACCCCGGCGGCCGCGAGCGCCGCACCGACCGAGACGCCGAGCGCGAGCCCGTCCGCGAGCGCCGCCCCGAGCCCGTCCGCCTCGGCGAGCGCGAGCAGCGGCCCCGCCGCCTCGCAGAGCCCGAGCGCCGGCGCGGGCAAGTCGGCCAAGGCCGCGCCGAGCACCCCGCCGGGTGCCGCCGCCAAGGCCGGTGGCACCCTGCCCGCCGGGCTGACCACTCAGCCGCCGGTCGCCAAGCCCGTCGTCGTGGCCCCGGTGCCGAGCGCCAAGCCCGGCCCGGTCGCACCTCCGCCGCCGCCCGCGCCGCCGACCCCGCACGTGCCGCCGCTGCAGAGCGGCTGCACGCCCAGCAAGCCCCGCCCTGACGACCCCAAGGAGGCCGTCGGCGCGGCCCTCGCCTCGGCCGCGGGCCAGTCCCGGACGCTCAAGCTGAGCAGCGGCGGAACGGACCAGCTCCCGCCGCTGCCCGTCAACCTGGTCAAGGCGATCGCCTGGCAGGAGAGCGGCTGGCAGTCCGGCATCCTCGCCTGCGACGGCGGGATCGGCACCATGCAGGTCATGCCGAACACCATCAGCTGGATGAACGGCAAGTTCGGCACCACCTCGGACGCCAACACGCTCGCCGGGAACGTCCAGCTCGGCAGCCAGCTGCTCGACTGGCTCGTCGCCTACTACGGCGACTCCTCCTTCGGCGGGAAGTACGACCTCTCCCCCGACCCGGTCACCGGCAAGACGCCGCTGCTCGACCTGGTCGTCTCGGCGTACAACGCGGGCGCGGGCAACGTGCACTACAACGCCGTCACCGACCCGACCACCGGCGAGGTCGTCGGCAGCCTCTCCATCCCCAACCCGGGGTACGTCGCCAACGTCAAGGCGCTGATGTCCAGCCAGCCCTGGAACAAGGCGGGCTGACCCGAGGCCGCGTGTCCTGCGGAACGCGACGGGGCCCGGGACGCGATCGCGTCCCGGGCCCCGTTCGTCCGGCGGGCGTCCCCCGTCAGCCGCGCGCGGCGGTGACGGCGGCGCCCAGCGCCTCCTTGATGCGCGGGCCGAGGCGGGCGAAGCCCAGCTCCTTCATGGCCGCCCGCAGCAGCTCCTCCTCCGAGCGCTCGACACCGTCGCCGTCCACCCACCGCACGACGGCGAGCAGTTCGTCGGCCGAGTAGGCGGTGACGGGACGGCCGGGCGTGAAGTCCGGCTTCGCGGGACGGGTGCCGGCCTCCGGCTCGGGAGCCCCCTCGACGGCGGGCTCGGGCTCGACAACGGTCACCGGCTCGGCCTCGGCGACCGGCTCCTCGACCTCGACCGCCGCCTCCTCCACTACCGCGTCGACAACGGCCTCGACCTCGACGACGGGCTCCTCGGCGACGGGCTCGACCTCGGCGACGGGCTCGGCGTCGGCCTCGACCTCGGTCACCGGCTCGGCCTCGACGGCCGCCTCGATGGGCTCGGGCTCAGCTGCCTCCTCCTCGGCGACAACCTCGTCCACCTCGACGACGGGCTCCTCCGCCACCTCGGCGTCAACCTCGGCAGCGGGCTCCTCGACCTCGACGGCCGCTTCGGCCACCTCTGCCTCGACCTCGACGGCCGCTTCGGCCACCTCTGCCTCGACCTCGTCCGCCGCTGCGGCCTCGGCCAGGGCGGCGGTCGCGGCGGCGACCAGGTCGTCGGCGGCCGGGGAGGGCGCCGGGAGGGAGACGACCGCGGCCGGCGCGTCCTCCTCCGTCAGTTCCTCCTCCACCGCGGCCGGCTCGACGTCGACGGCCTCGACCTCGACGGCGGCCTCGACCTCGACGGCGGCCTCCGCCTCGTCGCTCTCCTCGGCGGCTTCCTCGGCGGCCTCCTCGACGGTCTCCTCGACCGGAGCCGTCACCGAGAGCGGGACCTCCTCCACGAGCCCGTCCCGCTGCCCACCGGCCAGCGCCTGACGGGCCGCAGCCTCCGCCTCAGCGGCCGAAGCCTCGGAGCCCGGCTCCTCCGCGCCCGCCTCCTCCGCAGCCGGCTGCTCACCGGTCACGTCCTCGACCGACGCTTCGCCGACCGGCTCATCGGTGACGGCCACCTCGTCGACCAGCACCTCGCCGTCCGGCGCCACGTCGACCGCCGCCTCCTCGGCGACGGCCTCCTCCGCGATGGCCTTCTCCGCGACGGCCTCCGCGACGACGGCGTCGGCCGCCAGCCCGTCCCGCTGCCCGCCCGCCAGTGCCTGGCGGGCCGTGTACGCGGCCTCGGCGGCGCGGCGGTCGGCCTTGGCGGCGGCGAGTTCGGTGAGCAGTTCGCCGAGGCCGGCCTCCTCCAGGTCGGCGCGCAGGCTGCGGATGGTGGGCAGGCGGTAGAGGGTGCCCTCGTCGGAGGCGAGCCGCTCGACCAGGTCGATCAGCTCGGTGAAGGGCAGCCCGTCCAGGTCGTGGGCGGGCAGCAGGCGGGCGAGCTCGCGCAGGCCGGTGTTGATCGCCTCGAAGGCCTGGGCGGTGTGCTCGACCAGGGATCCGTCGGCGGGCACGGTCGGGAGGGTGCCGGCCGGGGCGAGGGCGGCCCAGGCGCGGCGCTCGATCTCGGCGGAGGTGAGGGCCTCGTGCAGGTCCTCGCGGCGGATGCGGCGGTCGGTGGCGAGGGCGGTGGCCTGCTTGCGCAGTGACCGGCCGCGCAGCCAGGAGAGCTTGACGCCGTTCTCGCGGCGCCAGGTGCTGTCGGCGGTGGCGGCGGCGAGGGCGCCGAGGTCGGCGTCGTAGGCGGCGGTGGTGAGGGTTGCGGAGGTGCGGTGCACCCGGTGGAGCATCTCGACCAGGAGCGCGGCCTTGGCGACGGTGTCCGGCTCGTCCAGCTTGACCTCGGCGGCCAGGGCGGTGACGGCCTCCCAGGTCTGCTGGAGGTCGCGGCCGCGCAGTTCGGCGAGCGCGGTGGAGGCGGCGCGGGCGTCCTCGGGGGTGGCGACGGTGTCGACGGCCGCGTACCAGGCGTGGGTGTCGGCGCTGAGGGTGAAGGCCCCGAGTTCGGCGTAGCGGCCGAGGTCCTCGCGGAGGTCGGGCTCCGCGGCGGCGTCCTGGGGGTCCTTGACGTCTGCGGCGTCTGCGGCGTCGGCGACGTCCACCGGGTCGGCTGCGTCGGCGTTGCGCGAGTGAAGCACTGTCATGTGAGGTCCGGTTCTGGGCGACGGCGGCGGGGCTGGCGACGAGGGGGCGGCGGACCGGTTGCGCGGAGTGCCCCGGGGGCGGGGCGAGGGGCGCGCGGTCGGGCTGCCGGTTGTGGAGGCCCAGAATACGGGTGCCCGTTCGAGCCTTGCACGCACCCACCGTCCCGACGGGCCGGTGTCGTATCCCATACCGCCCGCCTGGCCGCTACTCGGGAGGTCCGGCCGGGTGGTCCGGTGCTGGTCCGGCCGGGTGGTCGGGCGCTGTTCCCCCGGTCGGGCCGGGGCGGCGGCCGGGGCGCCGCAGCCGTTCCAGGGGGACCTCGCGGGCGCCGCGGCGCGGTCGGCCGAGCGGCGGGCGGTGCCCGGCCCGACCGAGGGTGTGGAGGTCGACCGGCGCGAGGTACTCGTTCAGCGCCGTGCGGTGCCACCACGCGCCGGTTTCCCGCAGTTCGCGCCAATCGGTGAACCGGTAGAGGTAGAGGGTCGCCCGGACGTGGGTCGGCGGGGCGTCCGGGAAGGGGTTGTGGCGCAGCAGGCGCAGGGTGGCCCGGTCGCCGGCGAGCAGGCGGGCGACGAAGGGCAGGAACCAGGGGCGGGCGTAGCCGGGCGAGATGCCGGCGAACCACATCAGCCAGTCCAGCCGCAGGTGGTAGGGGGCGTACTGGCGCGGGAGACGGCGCACGTCGCCGGGTTTGCCCTTGAAGCCGTACTCGCGCCACACCGTCTGCGGGGTGAGGACCGCCTCGTCGGTGCCTTCGACCACGACCTCCTGGCGGAGGCGGTTGATGCTGCCGAAGGCGCCGTAGGTGTTGACGAGGTGGAGCCGGTTGAAGGAGCGGTTCATGGCCTGCTGGCGGGAGATCATGTTCCGTACCGGCCAGTAGCTGAGCACGGCGACGGCTGCGGTCAGCGCGATCACCAGCGTCTCGTACCAGAGCGGGGTGCCGGGGTAGTCGCGGGCGTGGACGGGCAGGGCGAGGCGGGACGGCTGGACGGCGGCGAGCGCGAGGGCGATCGTGAGCCAGTTGAGCCAGGCGAAGTTGCCGGAGGCGATCAGCCACAGCTGGGTGGCGATGACGGCGCAGGCGGCGTAGCTCGCGATCGGCTGCGGGAGCAGCAGGCAGACCGGTACGACGAGTTGGACGACGTGGTTGGCCGCGACCTCGACCCGGTGCAGTCGGTCGGGCAGGTGGTGGAAGAACCAGCTGAGCGGGCCGGGCATCGGCTGGGTCTCGTGGTGGTAGCGCAGGCAGGTCAGGTCGCGCCAGCAGCTGTCGCCGCGCAGTTTGATCAGTCCGGCGCCGAATTCGACGCGGAAGACGAGCCAGCGCATCAGCCACAGCACCAGGGTGGGCGGGGCGGTGTCGGCGGTGCCCAGGAAGGCGGCGAGGGAGCCCGCTTCGAGCAGCAGGGACTCCCAGCCGAAGGAGTACCAGGTCTGCCCGACGTTGACGATGGAGAGGTAGAGCACCCAGAGCACCGCCCAGAGCAGGATCGACGTCCAGAGCGGGACGGCGTCGCCGAGCCCGGCCGCGACGGCGGCGGCGAGGGCGGCGCCGCTCCAGGCGACGGCGGCGAAGAAGCGGTCGCTGTAGTGGAGGTGGAAGAGGCCGGGTGCCTGGCGGAAGGTGACGCGGGCGGTGAAGCGGGGCACCGGCAGCATGCCGTCCGCGCCGATGAGCGCGCGGAACTGCGCGGCCGCGTCGAGGAATCCGATCAGGTAGATGACGGCGAGCAGGCGTTGGACGAGCAGCCGGCTCAGCCAGTAGTCGGGGGCGGCGAACCAGTCCATGCGGCCCATGCCTACCATCGCGGCTGCGCGGGCGGGCCCGGCCGGGGCGCGGTCGGCGGACGGTTCACCCGCTCGGCCTGGCCGAACTGCGCTGCGCCGTAGGGCCGCAGCGGCCGCCCGGGACGCCCGCCCGTGCTGTCGGGCCGCCGTCGGAATG
Organism: Streptomyces sp. 1114.5; assembly: GCF_003635085.1. Lineage (NCBI taxonomy): Bacteria > Bacillati > Actinomycetota > Actinomycetes > Kitasatosporales > Streptomycetaceae > Streptomyces > Streptomyces sp. 1114.5. The sequence continues at coordinate 961,970 of NZ_RBXE01000002.1, read as the reverse complement.
CGGCCCCGGGCCACCGGGCCCCGGACGGCAGCGTGGCGGGGAGCCTCTCCTCGGGGGTGAGAGGCGCCCCGCCACGGTGGCGGACGGTAGGAGTGGTGGTGCCGGCGGCCGTGGCCGCGGTGCCGCGCGCGGGCGGCGGGTCGGCGGTTCAGCTCGGCAGGACGAGTCCGGACCCGCCGGCGGCGCCCGGGCGGCCGGCCGCGGTCGCGGTGCCGTTCTGCTGCAGCCGGTCCACCAGCAGGGCGGCCAGCGTGCCGAGCTCCTCCTCCGTGCGGGACTGGGCGGTGACGTCCATGCCGACGGTGAGGACACCGTTGACCTGGCCGGTGCGCGCGGTCCGCAGCGGGGTGCAGGTGAAGCTGAAGATCTGCTGGATGCGCTGGGCCTCGGGGCGGGCGCTCTGCACCCGGACGTCGTTGAGGACGGTGGCGCGGCCGGTGTGGTACGCCTCGGAGACGGCCTGCTGGAGGCCGGCCGCGCCGAGCTGCGGGTAGGCGGTGCCGATCGTGCCGTACGCGACCGGGGCGCCGAAGGTCTCGGCGTGCTGGGCGTTGGCGTAGCGGATCTCCTGGCCGGGGCCGTCGGTCAGCATGATGGGGAACGGGGAGCCGTCGAAGGCGGCGAACATCTCCTGCTGCTGGGCGAGCAGGTTGTCGCGCAGCCGGATCTCGGAGAGCAGCGCCTCGGCGAGGTGCTGGATGTCGCGCAGCCGCTCGCGTCCCCACTGCCGGGGTTCCCGGTCGAGGACGCAGACGGTGCCGATGACGGTGTTGGTGTCGTCGACGAGGGGGGCGCCGAGGTAGGCCCGGACTCCGAGTTCGTCCACGACCGGGTTACCGGCGAAGCGGGGGTAGGCGAGGATGTCGTCCAGGGCGAGGGGCGAGCGCTGGGCGACGACGTGCGGGCAGAAGCCGTGGCTGAGCGGCATCTGCCGGGAGGGGAGGTCGAAGGCGATGCCCCGGTCCGCCCAGGAGGCGCCTTCTTCGGCCGCAGCTTCGTTCGAGTTTGGCGGAATGTAGAGCCCCCGGAACATCTGGCGCTCGTCGTTGATGAAGTTGACCATCGCGATGGGAGCGCGGGTGATGCTGGCTGCCAGGTGCGCGAAGCGGTCGAAGGCCTCGTCCGCGGACGGTTCGTTGAGACCCAGGCTGCGCAGCCTGCGAGTCCGCTCGGACTCCCCGGCGGCACCCGGGAACTGGCCTTGAGTGCTCATCACATCAGTCATGGCGCACATGTAATCAGACATCCGGGCTGTTCGGTGCTACCGGTACCGGCCACTGAACCTGCTGATGAACAGTCAAAGCAGCATGTGAACGGCCGCTCACGGGGTCGCGATGTGGGCGAAGATCGTTTCCCACCCGGCCTGCGGGTGAAACCCGTGGGCGGAACGGGGGCTCCGAATCCCGCCAATCCAAGATCAACCGACATGGAACGGGTGTCCCCATATGACAATGAGCCCTGCCGAAGACACGGACGGTATTGCCCTCCCCGGGAGGGGCCGTTCCAGAGTCCGCATGCACCGGTTGCACGGGAGCGATCGGCCGCCGACCCCCACAATCCACCCAGTCCCCTCGGAGGGCGGCCGGAGCGGCATCGACGGCACGAACGGAGGCACGACACCACGGCAACGAGAGGACCCCAGCAATGGCGATGGACTACTTCACCGACGAGCGGCACGAGAGCCTCCGGGCGGAGGTCCGTGAGTTCGCGGAGAAGGAAGTGCGTCCTCAGGTGGCCCGCATGGAGGCCGACCGGAAGGTCGAGTTCGAACTCTCGCGGGAGATCGCCCGGCGGGGATGGATCGGCGTGACCATCCCCAAGGAGTTCGGCGGCCTGGGGCTGGGTCATCTCGGCAAGACCATCATCGTGGAGGAACTGGCCCGGGTCAGCGGCGCGATGGGCGCCGTGGCCCAGGCCTCGCAGCTCGGCGTCGCCAAGGTCATCCACTTCGGCTCGGACGCCCAACGCCGCAAGTGGCTGCCGAAGTTCGCCTCCGGCGAGTCCCTGCCGACCATCGCCGTCACCGAGCCCGAGTCGGGCGGCCACGTGCTCGGCATGACCGGCACCGCCCGCCGCGAGGGCGACGAGTACGTGCTGAACGGACGCAAGTGGTTCGTCGGAAACTCCCACATCGGCGACGTCCACGGCGTGGTCCTCCGCACCGGCAAGGGCAGCCGGGGCCTGTCCGCCTTCCTGGTGGAGAGCGACCGCCCCGGCTTCCGGACCGGCGAACTCGGCAACCAGGGCGGCCTGCACGGCTTCAGTTTCGGCGAGTTGGTCTTCGAGGACTGCCGCATCCCGGCCCGCAACCGGCTGGCCGAGGAAGGGCAGGGGCTCGACGTCGCCTACTCCTCCTCCACCCTGTACGGCCGGCTCAACCTGGGCGCCGTCGCGCTCGGCATCCACGTCGCGATCGTCGAGGACGTCGTGCGGTACGCCGAGGAGCGGGTGCTGTACGGCGAGCCGCTCAACCAACTCAACAGCGTGGCACTGAAGCTGGGCGAGATGCAGTCCAAGCTGATGATCGCCAAGCTCGCCGCGTACCACGCGTCGCACCTGCTCGACAACGGCAAGCCCTGCGACGCCGAGCTGATGAACGCCAAGCTCGTCAACACCGAGTACGCGATGGACTCGGCGCGCACCGCGATGGAGATCCTGGCCGCCCGCGGCACGCAGGAGGAGTTCAACATCATCCGCTACCTGCGCGACGCCACCCATCTCTACGCCCCGGCCGGCACCTCGGACGTGCAGCGGCTGCGGCTCGGCCAAGTCGCCTCGGGGACCTACGGCAAGCAGTGGTCGGCCGAACTGTCCGACCTGGCGAGCTGGGCGTGGACCGAGCTCAACCAGCGGGAGGCCCGGGGCCGGGAGGACGCGGGCGCGCGGGTGGTCCGGATACCGCTGGCGAGTTGAGCGGGCGGATCTGCCGGCCCCGCTGGTCCTGCGTTCCCGCTGGTCCCGCCGGTCCCGCTGGGGCTGCTGGGGCTGCTGGCCCTGCTGGTCCTGCTGGTCCTGCTGGTCCTGCTGGTCCTGCTGATCCGACCCGCTGGTCGATCCGGCGAATCTTCAGCAGATGATCGGGCGACCGTTTTTGACCTGTTCCTGACGGCTCTCCGGGAGGCGCGCCCCGCCTCCCGGAGGGCCGTCCGCCCTTGGTGGCGGAGGTTCTGAGCTGCTGCGATGTGTCCACGAACGCCCCGGCCGGGCGAGCCACCCGCGGTCATCAGCCTTTTACATATCGTCAGTTGATGTTGCGATAAGGGCACCTGGGACTGATAGGTTTCCTGCCGTCGGCGGCCATGGCTGTACTCGCCCGGGCGGTGACACCGCGTCACCATGTCCGGCGAACCCGGCCTCGGCACCCCGAAACCCGCCCGGGCCACACGGGCCGACCCGCCGTTCGGACCCGTGACCCGGCCTGCAACTCGGCCCTGCACCAAGGAATCAGATGCCAGGCATATCGGCCCCCCGCACGGGCCACCGCGCCGGCCGGTCCGGCTCCCTCCGCAGCTCGCTGCTCGCCCTCGTCCTGGTCCCCAGCCTGGGCCTCGCCGCCGCCTGGGGCTACGCCGCCTACCTGCTGCGCGACGCCGGACAGCGCACCGCGCTGGCGGCCGGCACCGTGGTCGTCGCCGTCGTCCTGCTGGTCAGCCTGATCCGCGGCATCCGCGCCGCCCGGGCGCTCTCCGGCCGGCTGTCCGGACTGCGCGCCGACATCCTCTCGCTCGCCCAGCAGGAGATCCCCGACGTCGTCGGGCGGCTGCGCGCCGGAGAACCGGTGCCCACCCCGCCCGCCTGGGCGCCCTCCCGCCGAGTCGGCGACGAGGTCCAGCAGACCGCCGACGGCCTCGCCGCCGTCCGCCAGGCCGCCGTCGCCGCCATCGTCCACCAGGCCCAGGGCCGCGAGGGGACGAAGAAGGTCTTCCTCAACATCGCCCGCCGCACCCAGATCCTGATCCACCGACAGATCAGCATGCTGGACGCGCTGGAGCGCGAGCACGAGGAACCCGAGCTGCTGCGCGAGCTGTTCGCGGTCGACCACCTGGCCACCCGGATGCGGCGCAACGCCGAGAACCTGGTCATCCTCGGCGGCGCGCTGCCCGCCCGCCGCTGGCGCAACGCCGTACCCATGGTCAACGTGCTGCGCAGCGCCGTCTCCGAGACCGAGAACTACGCCCGAGTCGTCGTCCAGGGCGTGCCCCGGGCCTCGCTCAGCGGGCAGGCCGTCGCCGACGTGATCCACCTGATCGCCGAACTGATCGAGAACGGCACCACCTTCTCCCCGCCGTACACCCAGGTGCAGGTCTCCGCGCAGGAGGTGCCCAAGGGCCTGGCGGTCGAGGTCGAGGACCGCGGCCTCGGCATGACCGGGGAGGAGTACGAGCGGCTCAACGAGTACCTGGCCAACCCGCCCGAGCTGGACGTCTCCGCGCTCGGCGACGACCTGCGGCTCGGCCTGTTCGTCGTCGCGCGACTGGCCGCCCGGCACGACATCCAGGTCACCCTGCGGCCCTCGCCGTACGGCGGCACCCGGGCCGTGGTGCTGGTGCCCTCGGTGCTGCTGGAGCAGCCCGAACAGCCGGCCGCGGTGCCCGGACTGCCGTCCGGCGCCCGGGTCACCCGGACCCCGGCGCCCGGGGCCCGGACGCCGGGGGGCGGCGGGGCGCCGGAGGTCGGGGGCCTCGGGGACGTGATCGGGGACGTGGACGGGGCCCTGTCGGGGGCGCTGTCCGGGGTGCTCGGCGGGCTGCTGGGCACCGGCCCGGCCGGGTCTGCCGCTCCGCAGACGCCGCCGGGTGAGGGCGCTGCCGCGGAGGGGCTGCTGCCGGACGGCGGGCTGCTGGAGGACGGTGGCGCTCCGGTCGGCGGTGGTCTGAGCGGTGGCGCTCCGGTGGACGGTGCTCCGGTGGACGGCGGCCTGCCGGAGGGCGGGGCGGTCACGCCCGTCAACGGCGGCCTGCCGGTCGGCGCCCAGATCCCCGGACTGCCCGGTGCCGTGGTCGTCCCCCGGCCCAGCCTGCCGCGCCCGTACGACCTCCCGGGCGACGCGTCACCGGACGGTCCGGTGGACGGCGGCCTGCCGGAGGGCAGCCCGCTCGGCGCTGCGTGCAGTGGTCCGGCCAGCGGTCCCGTCAGCGGTCCGGCGGCCGAGCCGGCCGCGGTGCCCTTCGACGGAGTCCCCGCCGACCGCTCCGCGCCCACCCACGAACGCCCGCAGGAGGACCGCGTGGCGCACGGCCCGGACGGCGAACTGCGCACCCCGCGGATCCTGCCGCAGCGGGTCCGCAACGCCAGCCTCGCCGAACAACTCCGCGAGGCCCACGCGCCCGGCGCCATGCTGCTGCCGTCCGTCGGCCACCCCGCCGCGACGCCGACCGCACCTGCCGGACCGGCCGCCCCCGCCGCGCCCCGCTACGGCGGCGCCGACACCGACAGCGACGCCGACGACCCCTCGCCGCAGCGCTCCCGCGCCACCATGGCCGCCATCCAGCGCGGCACCCGGACCGCCCGCGCGGCCGGCACCGAACCGGGCAGTACCGCCTCGCCCGCCGCCCCGAACACCCCGGCCGCACCTTCCGCCGCTCAGGAAGCCAAGGAACAGCAGTGATGACGCAGCACACCGAAGCCCAGCGCGACCTCAACTGGCTGCTGGACCAGCTCGTGGCGCGGGTACCCGAGACCCAGCACGCCATCGTCCTGTCCGAGGACGGCCTGCTGGTCGGCATGGACCAGGGCCTCGACCGCGCCGACGCCGAGCACCTGTCCGCCGTCGCCTCCGGCCTGCAGAGCCTGGCCCGGGGCGTCGGGCACCGCTTCAACGGGGGACGGGTCCGGCAGACCGTGGTCGAGATGGACCAGCTGTTCCTCTTCGTCACCACCGCCGGACAGGGCGCCCGGCTCGCCGTCCTCACCAGCGAGCAGGTGGACGCCGGCCTGATGGCCTACGAGATCAACATGCTGGTCAAGCAGGTCGGCCAGTACCTCACCGCGGCGCCGCGCAGCGACGCCGGCCAGGCCGGCGCGGGTGGCGGTGCGTGACCACCGCCGACGCCGACGAGGGCTGGTTCTACGACAAGGACGCCGGCCACCTGGTCCGCCCCTACGCGATCACCAACGGGCGCACCGGCCCGGTCCGTGACGGGTTCGCGCTGATCACCCTGGTGGTCACCGCCGACCCGCGCACCGACACCACCCGGCTCACGCCCGAACCGGCCGCGATCATCGACCTGTGCCGCGAACGCCCGCTGGCCGTGGCCGAGATCGCGGCCACGCTCGACCTGCCGGTCAGCGTGGTCAAGGTGCTGCTGGACGACCTGGCCGAGGCCCGGCTGATCCTCACCCGCGCCCCCGTCCAGCTCGCCGAGGCGCCGGACATCTCGCTGATCCAGGCCGTGATCGAGGGCGTCCGACGGCTCTGACCGGCGGGCCGCGCGTCCGTAACCCGCGTTCTCCCCGCTCGCCCTTGTTCTCCCCCGCTCGCCCTTGTTCTCCCCCGCTCTCCCTGCTCTCCCCGCTCTCCCCGATCCCCTTCCAGGAGACCCGAATTGACGACCCAGAGCCTGGTGCCCGGCGCGGTCAAGATCCTCGTCGCCGGCGGCTTCGGCGTCGGGAAGACCACCATGGTCGGCTCGGTCAGCGAGATCGAACCGCTGCAGACCGAGGAGCGGATGACCCGCGCCAGCATCGGGGTGGACAGCCTCGACGGCGTCCAGGACAAGTCCACCACCACGGTCGCCATGGACTTCGGGCGGATCACCGTCCGCGAGGACCTGGTGCTTTACCTCTTCGGCACGCCGGGGCAGTTCCGGTTCTGGTTCATGTGGGACGACCTCGCGCTCGGCGCCCTCGGGGCGATCGTCCTCGCCGACACCCGACGGCTGGAATCCAGCTTCGCCGCCGTGGACTTCTTCGAGCAGCGCGGCATCCCGTTCGCCATCGGCGTCAACTGCTTCCACGGTCGCCGCGAGGCCACCCCGGAGGAGGTCCGGCACGCCCTCGACCTCGGCCCTGAGGTCCCGGTCGTGCTCTGCGACGTCCGCGACCGGGCCTCCAGCAAGGAGTTGCTGCTCGCCCTGCTCGACCGGGTGCACCGGGACGCCCTCAGCGCCGGCCGGCGCTGAGGGAGCGGCGCTGAGGTCCCGATGCTTCGGGCTCGGGCCGTTCGCCCAGGGCTCGATGCTCCGGGCTCAGGCCTGGGCCGGGTCGAGCACCGCGAGCGAGCCGACCAGCGGGGCCAGTTCGGGGACCTCGGTGGCCTGCGCCAGGATCGACTCCAGGGTGGCGTCGTGCACCGGGCGGACGGCCGCCAGCAGAGCACGGCCCTCCTCGGTCAACTCGGTGTAGATGCCGCGCCGGTCGTCCGCGCAGAGGTAGCGGCAGAGCAGGCCCCGGTCCTCCAGACGGCTCACCAGCCGGGTGGTCGCGCTGCTGCTCAGCGCCGCCGCACGGGCCAGCTGCTGCATCCGCATGTGCCAGCCGTCCTGGCGCGAGAGCGCGTCCAGCACCGTGTACTCGACCACCGAGAGCTTGTGATCGGCCTGGAGCGCCTTCTCCAGCGCGGTGTCGATCATCCCGTGCAGCGCGGCGAGCGTGCGCCAGCCGCGGGCCCGGACCTCGGCCGCGTCGTCGCGAATTCCCATGGCGCGCCTTCCCTTCCGCTGCACTGCATGATCGGGATCTCCGCCCCAAGTATGCCAGCCGCGCGGATTACCGGACGCTGCAACTACTTCGGACCCGTGGCTCACCCCTCCCCGGCCCAGGCCGCCGCGCACAACGCCGTGGCCAGCTCCTCGGTGTACCAGGCGGCCGCCAACCAGGCGGTGGCGAAGGCCTCGTGGTCATCCGCGACGATGCGGCCGAACACGTCACGCCGCTGGTCCGCCGCGGCAGCCCGCAAGCCGTCCAGCAGTTCGGCGGCGGTGGCCAGCCCCGCGGCGCGCAGCAGGCCGCGGTCGGCCGCCGCCGTGGCCCCGCCCGGGGCGAGGGCGTGCCGGCCGGTGGTGACCGTCTGCTCCACCCGGCGGCCCAGCACGTGCACGGGCGGGCCGTACGGCGCGGGGAGCTCCGCACTGCCGGGGACCGGGGCCGTGTCCGTGGCGGAGTCGGGGGCTGGCGCCGGGGCGGGGGCTGTGTCAGGGGCTGTGTCGGGGACCGGGAGGTCGGCGGTCTGGAGGCGTTCGAGACCGAGGTTGACCCGGCCCGCCCGGTCGGCCGGGAGGGCAAGCGGCTCGGAGGCGTCCGGGGGTGTGCCGAGGGCGAGCAGTCGCAGCTCCGGACGGTCCACCCGCTCCAGCCGGCCGATCACCCGCAGCTTCAGGCCGGGCGCGGTGGCGAGCAGCGCGAGGTTCGCCCGGAACGGCAGCCCGGGGTGTTCGTGCGCCGCGCGCAGGGCGAGCACCGGGCCGCCGTCCCGGCACCGCGCCAGCAACTGCGGCACCCCGCCCGGGCCGCTCGGCGCCGGACCCAGCAGCGTGACGTCCAGGAACAGCAGGTCGCTGCCCGCCGGCCGGCTCTCGTACGGCACGTCCTGCGCCGCGAGCGCCCGCGCCACCTGGACGGACGCCGGTACGGACCAGAGCCGGGCCGCCGGCTCCGCCGCCCACGCCGTACCCGACGCACGGACCGCCCGGACGGCCGCACCGGCGCCCAGCCGGCCGGCGGCGGACCTGGTCGCGCCCTGGACGGCCAGCCCGGCGCGGCTGAACTCGCGGTGGCTGAGCGCGGTGTCGCCCAGCCGGACCGTCCGGTTGCCCGCGCCGACCGCCTGCGGCGCGGCCGCCGCCGCGTCCTCGTGCGGCAGCACCTCGGCGATGGTGCTGAGCCGCCCGTCGGCATCCACCGCCCAGCTGACCGCGCCCGCGTGGGTGGCCGTCAGCACCGGCTCGGCGAACAACCCGTAGAGCCGCAGGCCGCCCTCCTCCCGGTAGGTCTGGCGCGCGGTGCCGCGCAGCTCCGCGACCGGGCCGGTGGTGGTGGTTGTTTCGGTGCCGGTGACGGCAGCGGTGCCGGTGACGGTGGCGGTGCCGGCGGCGGTGGCGGTTCCGGCGGCGGTGAGTGCGGTGGTGAGGCCGAGCAGTTCGCGCAGACCGGCCACCAGGTCCGCCAAGCGGTGGTCGGGGGCACCGGACCGCCCTGCCCGTACCCGCGCCACCACGGCGACGGCCGCCGCGGCCGGCCGGTGCAGACCCGCGAGCCGCGCCCGGTGGGCGGCACGCAGGAGTTCGGCCTGGACGACGGCGCCCGCGCCGGCCACCCCGGCGGCCAGCACGGTGGCCGCAGCCCGGTGCAGGTGCCGGGCTGCGGCGAGCTCGGCGGCGGTGAGCCCGGCAGCGGCGGGCGTGGCGGGGGCGGGCGTGGCGGGGGCGGGCGCCGACGCTTCCGAGGTTTCGGGAGCTCCCGGGGCTGCGCCGGATTCGGAGGCTGCGGGAGGTTCGGGAGCCTCCGGCGGATCCGCCGCCTCGGCGAGCGGGCAGAGGGTGACGGCCGCGGCCCGGTGCACGCAGGCCGGGGCGAGCAGACACCCGCAACGGACGTCCACCGGGTCGGCGACCGTCCCACCCGGGGCGCGCAGGACGAGCACCGTCTCCTCGTCCACCTCCACCCGCCACTGGTCACCGTCGCGCGACACCGGACGCTCCGCCAGCTTCGCCGCCGCACCGTCCAGCCGCTTCTGCAGCCGGGCGCTCAGCCCGGCCACCACCTCGGCCACCACCTCGGGCCGGACAGCCGGCCAGTCGTTCGTCCGCGCGGTCATGCTCATCGCACCTTCTCCCCCACCCAGCGGGCCAGTTCCAGCGGGCTCAACGCCGCCACGGGCATGCCGGCCGCGACCAGTCGGCTCGCGACCGCCTTCGAATAGCGGGCCGTCCCGGTGTCGTCCAGCGCCGCGCAGCCCAGCACGTGCACACCGGAGTCCACCAGCGCCCGGGTCTGGGCCAGCAACCCGGCCACCGGCCCGCCCTCCTCGAAGTCGCTGACCACCACGACCAGCGTGCGGGAGGGCACCGTCACCAGCTCCCGGGCGTAGCGCAGCCCGGTCGCGATGCTGGTACCGCCGCCGATCCGGACCTCCAGCAGCAGGCTCAGCGGATCCTCCACCCGCTCCGTCAGATCGACGACCTCGGTGGAGAACGCGAGGAAGTGGGTGCTCAGCGAGGGCACCCCGGCCAGGATCGAGGCCGTCAGCGCCGCCCAGATCGTCGAGGCCTCCATCGACCCGGACACGTCCACGACCAGGATCAGCCGCCAGTCGTTGGCCTGCTGCGCCCTGGTCCGGAACACCGGGCGCTCGGGCACGATCAGGGTGCCGCCCTCCGGCGAGGGACGGGCGGTCGCGAGGTTGGCCCGGATCGTCCGGTCCAGATCCAGCCGGCCGCCCGGGCGGCGGGACGGGCGGGGCACGGTGATCCCGGTCAGCGCCGGGCGCAGCCTGGACGACAGGGTGCGGGTCAACTCCTCCACCAGGCGGCGCACCAGCGGGCGCAGCCGGGCCACCCGGGCCTCGGGCAGGCCGCCCGCGTGCTCCAGTACGGTGCGCAACAGGTCAACGGACGGTCGGACGGCGGACGGGTCGATCGCCTCCAGGACGTCGGCACGGCCCTGCGCGACGGCGGCGGCCAGCACCTCCTCCCGGAGCCCCGGCCCGAACAGCGACTCCAGCTCCTCCGCCCATTCGCGCACACCCGGATACGGCGCCTCGCGGCCGCCCCGGCTCCCCAGGCCCGGGCCGGAGCCCTCGCCGTGGCCGCTGCCGTACAACTCGTCCAGGGCGGTGGCGAGTCGGGCGCCTCGGCCGCTCAGGCCGCAGCTGCCGGGGCGACCGAGGAGCAGCCGCCAGCGTTCGGCGGGCACGAGGGCGTGGCCTGCCGCCGGGCCTGCGACCTCGGGAGCCGGGGTCAGCTCGGCGGGTGGGGTCGGCTCGGCGGACGGGGACACCGGGGGCACCGGGGGCAGCAGGCCGCGACGGACCAGCGCCGCGCGGGCGGCGAGGTCCGCCCGGACCCAGCCGGCGATCACGGCCGGGCCGACCTCCTCGGGCAGCGCGGTGAGCCGGGCGCCCAGGCGCTCCTCGACCAGTGCCAGCAACCGGTCGCGGGCGGCCGGGCTGAGCGTGTCGAAGCCGCCGCGCAGCGCGGGCAGCCGGTCCAGGAACGCGCCGTCCGGCAGCGAGGTGACCCGCTCGAGCACCGGTTCCAGCGCCTCCGGCGCGGAGTCGAACAGCCCTTCCGCCGCCGTCAGCAGCCCGACCAGCGCCCGGCCGAGCGCATGCCGCGCCTCCGGACCGGTCGCGCCGTCCACCCACGAGGCCGCCCGACCGCCCAACGCCCCGGCCGGCTCCTGCCCGAGCAGCACCCGCACCGCCCCGACCGCACCCCGCACCAACGGGCTTCCCCGCTCGGCGAGTTCGGCCAGGACGTACGCCAACCGCACCCCGCCCAGCCGATCCGCCCGCCGCACCAACTCCACCAACGCCCGCGCGTCCTGCGGATCGTCCGACCCGCCCAGCCCCTCCAGCTGCCGCACCGCAGCAACCGTCAGAACCTCCCCGGCCGCGACCAACCGACCGGTCGGGGCGGCGGAACTCGCGGGATCCGCCGCCGTGGTCGGCGACGATCCTGCGGCCTCGGCGGCGGCCGGGCAGGCAGGGGCCGGGCCGGCGGACGGCGCGGCGCCGACCGGGCCGACAGCCTGGGAACGTGTGGGGCTGCCGGGAACGCCCTGTGCAGCTGTCGCGGCCGAGGCGGCCGAGCGCCCGCCTCCACCGGGGAGCGGGGCCGCTGCGGAGGGTGCCGCGATTGCCCCGGCGCCGGACCAGGTTGACAGCGGTTCACGGCCGGGGCTCTCGCCCTCCCCCTTCGGGGTGTAGCCGGGGAAGTGGCCTGCGGTGAGGCGGTCCAGGAGGGCGAGGGCTTCGAGGAGTTCGGGGAGGGTGGCCGAGGTGGGGAGGGTGGTGGTGAGTTGGGTGAGGCGGGTGTCGGTGAGGTTCGGGAGGGCGCAGGAGGCGGCGGCGGTGAGGCCGTCGATGGTTTCGCGCGGGGTGGGGTGGTCGGTGAGGCGGGCGCGCAGGGCGCCTTCGGCGGCCTGGGCGGGGGTGACGCCGCGGGTGCCGGCGACGGTGAGCATGGCGGCGGTGGCGGGGGTCCATTCGAGGCGCCAGCGGGTGCCGAGGGTTTCGGTGCCGCCGGCGCCGGTGGTGGCGACGGGGTCGGCGTAGGGGACCTCGCAGGCGGCGAGGCGGTGGAGCAGGATCTCGCGGCGGCTGTCGAGCGGGCTGCGCAGCGGGTCGAGGCGCAGGTCGCGGGGGCCTGGGTCGGTGGGGCCGGGCAGGCCGAGGTCGGCGAGCAGGGTTTCTACGGCGGGGGCGAGTCCGCTGCGCGGGGCGGCGGGAGTGGGGCGGCCGGTGCGGGTGCCGATCAGGACCTGTTCGAGGGCGCGGGCGACGGCCCGGCCGCGGCCGAGCGGTTCGCCCTGGGCGAGGACGGTCTGCACCGCCTCGATCAGTTCGCCGCGGCCGGGGGCGGCGTGACCGCGCAGCCGGGCGAGGTCGCCGGCCAGGCGGACGATCTCACGGGCGTCTGCGGGACCGCTGGGGTGGTCCTGGGTGCGCAGGGCGGCGCAGATCCGGACGGCGGTGGTGGTGAGGGCCTGGGCGAGGCGATCGGGGTCGCCGCCGGCGTCGAGGACGGTGTGCTGCCACTCCGGGTCGCGGATGCCCGCCGGGTAGCCGGAGCGGGCGTCGAGCAGCGGGTAGGTGTAGGGGATCAGGGAGAGGACGTGGCCGGGGTCGCCCGGGTGCGGCGGTTCCTCGGTGGCGAGCGGGCCGTCCAGCAGGGCGGGGGCGTGGAAGGCGCCGACCACGGCGGCGATCCGGCGCCCGCCGGCCGAGGCGGCCCGGATGCGGGCGCGCATCCAGGCCTCCCGGCGCAGGTCGTACGGGTCGACGCCGGGGCCGTCCTCGGCGTCGTGGCGCAATGCCCAGCCGACGAGCAGGGCGGCGCGCCGGACGGCTTCGGGGGTGGAGCCGGGGGCGGCGGTCTCGACCAGCCGGTCCCACAGGTCCTCGTCGGAGTCGCGGCCGGTGAGGCGGTGGCGCAGCGCGTCGGCGACGCCGGGCGTCCCGGACGCCCTGGCCGTCTTGGCCGCCTTGGCGGCCTTGGCGGCCTTGGCCGCGTCGGCCGCGTCGGCCGCGTCGGCCGCCGCCCCGGCCCGGGTGGTGCGGTGGGCGAGCGGGAGGTCGCAGGCGATGGCCTCCACGCCGTTGCGCCGGGCCCAGCGCAGGGCGGCGAGTTCCGGGGAGAAGTCGGCGAAGGGGTAGAAGGCGAGCCCGCCCCTCCCGTCGGGCCCGCCCCTCCCGTCGGCCCCGCCCGCCTCCTCGGGACCGGCCGGGGCGGCGGCCAGGGCGACCGGGGCTTCGGTGGCCTCGTCCGCGAGAAGGCCGAGCCAGGGCTGGAACTCGGCCGGCAGTTCGACCAGCACCGCCTCCGGCCGGGCGGCGTCGAGCAGCGCGGGGACGACCGCGCTCAGGGACGGCGCGTGGTGGCGCACGCCGATCAGGTAGGGCCCGGGGCGGTCGGTGCCGGAGGCGGCCAGTCGTTCGGCCTCGGCCCGTACCGTCCGGTCCGCGTCGTCCGGGAGGGGAGTCACCGCGCTGCTCATCGGCTCAGCCCTCCAGCGCCGAACGGAGGTCCCACAGGGTGCGCCAGGTGGCGGCGCCCTGTTCGGCGCGGCGGCGGACCGGGCCGTCCCAGTAGCCGAGCAGCCGGGCGGCGTCGGCCGGGTCGTCCTTGCGGACCACGCCGAGGAGTTGGCCGGGGAGGCGGCCGAGCAGGTCGCCGCCGTCGGGCAGGTAGGCGGCGGTGACGCCGAGCGCGGTGGCGACGGAGACGGCCTCGGCGGTGCTCATCACGGTGGACGGGCGCTCGACGTCCCAGCCCTCGGTGGAGCGGCCGGTGCGCAGGTCGCGGAAGGCGGTGACCAGGGCCTCCAGGACGGCGTCGTCCACCGCGTAGGCGGCGCCGGCCCGGGCGACGGACACGGTGGACTGGCGCCGGACCAGCTCGACCTCGGCGGCGAGGCTGCCGATCGGGCCGACGGTCTCGAAGTTGAACCGCCGCTTGAGGGCCGCGGACATCTCGCTGACGCCCTTGTCCCTCAGGTTGGCGGTGGCGATCAGGGTGAAGCCGGCGGCGGCGTGCAGCTGTCCGTCCGGGCCGCCCGCCAACTCGGGGACGGCGATGCGCCGTTCGGAGAGCAGGGAGACCAGGGCGTCCTGCACCTCGGGCAGGCAGCGGGTGACCTCCTCGACCCGGGCGACCGCGCCGGTGGTCATCGCGGTGAGCACCGGGGAGGGGACGAGGGCGTCGCGGCTGGGCCCCTTGGCGAGCAGCAGGGCGTAGTTCCACCCGTACTTGAGCTGTTCCTCGGTGGTGCCGGCGGTGCCCTGGACGGTGAGCGCGCTGGTGCCGCAGACGGCGGCGGCGAGCAGTTCGGAGAGCATGGACTTGGCGGTGCCGGGCTCGCCGACGAGCAGCAGGCCGCGCTCCCCGGCGAGGGTGACGACGCAGCGCTCCACCAGCGCCCGCTCGCCGACGAACTTGGGCTCGATGGCCAGGCTCTTGCGCCCGGCCTTGAGCTTCTCGCCGTCGCTGCCCATCACGAAGGTGACGACGGCGCGCGGGGTGAGGCGCCAGCCGGGCGGGCGGGGGCCGCTGTCGTGCGCGGCCAGGAACTCCAGTTCGGCGGCGTACTTCTCCTCGGGCGGGACGGTCTGCCGGTCCACGGGGACGGGGACGGTGCCGGCGGCGGTGGTGCCTGCGGTGGTGGTCTTGGTGGCGGTCATCGGCGGGCCTTCCTGCGCTTGCCGGTCTGGAGCTCTTCGTATCCGGGGGCGTCGCCGTCGACGGTGCGCTGCCAGGCCCGGGCGAACAGCTCGGGGACGGGCAGGGGCGCCAGCACGGGGCGGTGGGTGGACAGTTCGTACAGGGCGGCCTTCCAGGGCTCGGCCGGGAGGGCGGGGGCCTTGGCCTCCTGCCAGCCGCCGGGCAGGAAGAGGCCGCGGCCGGCCCGGGACCGCTTGGCCTCCAGCACCAGGGCGGTGGCGGCGAGTTCGGCGCGGGCCCGCTTCAGCCGGGCGGGCTTCCAGCCCGTCCAGCGGGCGGCGTTGCGGTCGGTGGGGTCGGGCAGGGCGAGCAGCTGGAGGTAGAGGGCGGCGGCGTCCTCGCCCAGTCCGTGGGTGCGGGAGACCTCGGCGACCAGCCCGGGGGCGGACAGCTGCGGGTTCTGCAGCCAGGCCGGTCCTTCGCCGTCGGCCGTCTCCACCGCGGCGGGGGCGGCCAGCCGCTCCGGTTCGCCGCGCAGGACGGATGCGATGGCCCCGCGTTCCACGGTGAACCAGTAGCTGTCGGAGAGCCCGTCGAGCAGTTCGAGCAGCGGGTCGTCCGGGCCGGTGAGGGCGGCCGGGCGCAGCCAGATCCGCTCGTACTGCTCGTGCTCCGGAGTGAGGACGAGTGCCGGGCCGCAGCGGACCAGGCCGTCCGGGTCGGCTCCGCCCTCGGCGGGCAGACCGAAGTGGGTGCGCAGTACGGCGGAGAGCGGGGCGCCCTTGGTGGTGCGCAGGAGGTCGACGTCGAGCAGCAGCTCCGGGTCGGCCAGGCGCTCGCGCAGCGCGCTGGCGGCCCGGGGCAGCAGCGGGCGCAGCGGGCTGTCGGCGGGCAGGTGGTAGGCGAGCCAGCGCAGGGCGTCGAGGGTCTTGTCCAGTGCTCCGGAGCCGGGCACCGCGCTCGGGTCCTCGGGGACGAGCCGGGGCGCGGGCAGGCCCTCGCTGCTGAGCCGGAAGGTGGTGGTGCGGGTCAGCCACGGGGTGTGGGCGGGGTTGAGCACCGCTTCGATGGTGGTGATGGCGACGCCCTGGACGGTGGCCTGGGCCTCCTCGGGGAGGGTGACGAGGCGTCCGAAGCGCCGGATCCAGGCCTCGGCCCCGGCGGCGAGGTCGGGGCCCTCGGTCCACAGCGTTTTCGGGTCGGCGGTCAGCAGGGCGCCCCAGACCTCGGCGATGCCGGCGTGGTCGTGTGCGCGCAGCCACGCCTGGGCGGCCCTGACCTCGGCGGGCTTGAAGCCGTACTCCTCGGGCAGCTCGGCGTTGCCCCAGCGCAGCAGGCCGGAGGGCGGGCTGAGCAGCAGGGTGGCGCGGGTGGTGCCGATGCCGGTGAGTGCGGAGAAGGCGGCGGCCCGGGTCCGGTCCCACGGGACGCTGCCGCGCAGGGCGGCGACGCGCCAGAACTTGGCGACCCAGGCTGCGGAGACCCGCTCCTCGGTACCGCGCTCCTCGACGGTGGTGAAGTGTGCGACGGGGCCGAACTCGCCGCTCGGGTCGTGGTCGACGGCGAGCCAGTGCACCGTGCCGTCGTAGAACTGGCGCCGGTGGCCGAGGATGACGACGGTGCGGGCGCCGTGGCGCAGCACCTCGCCCTGGCGGTGATCGGCCGGACGGGTGCTGCTCGTGGCGGTGCCGCCGGTCGTGACGTTGTCGGCGGGCTCGCTGAGGACGATCTCCCGCAGGGTGGCCCCGCGGTCGGCGAGCGGGCCCCTGGTGAGCTCGCCGAGCAGCAGCACCAGCGAGGAGCGGTGGGCCGGCTGGGTGAGCGGGGAGGCCACGGCGTGGGCGAGGGCGTCGACCCGGCCGAGCAGGTGCAGCCAGCCGTGGTTGGCGTCGCCGCCGCGCAGGGTGACCTTCGCCGGGGTGCTCCAGCCTGCTGCGCTCGCGGTGGGCGGGGCGGCAGGCGGGGAGGCGAGCACGGCGCTGACGGTGCGCAGGTTGTTGAGCACCCGGCAGCAGTCGGAGCTGCCCCAGTGGTTGCCGAAGCCGCCGACTTCGGGCAGGACGGCGCCGACGGCGTCGCGCAGTTCGTCGTCCCTGCCGTGGGCGGGCCGCCACTCGGCGGCCTCTGCCGGGCCGGGGCGTTCGGCCTCCGGCTGCGGGAGGAAGCGGGCGATGCGGTCGAGCAGGTCGGCGGCGGCCCGGGCCATCCCGGCGACGCCGGCGAGCAGCAGTGGGTGTTCGATGCCGGGCAGGGCGGCGCCGACCGCCTCGACGGGCAGGGTGTTGCGGGCCTCGCCGCGCTGCGCGAGCGGGCGGCGCACGCCCTGGACGGTCAGCCAGCGCTGCTCGGCCTCCGGGACGGGCTGGGTGTCGGTGGGCCAGGCGAGGTCGATCAGCCGGGCGGCCTGCTCGGTGGTCACGGCGCGCAAAACCCGGGAGCCGGCCTCGTCGCGGGGCCGCAGGGCGTGCCAGTGCTCGTACGGCGGGACGAGGGTGGTGCCGGCGGCGGAGAGGTCGCCCGGGGTGCAGCCGCGCAGGTCGGCAGTGCGGTCCGAACGGTCGGCGAGGTCGGGCAGGTTGAGGGAGAAGAGCTGCTCGCCGGAGCGGCTGACGATCGGGCTCGCCCCGCCGGGCAGGCCGAGCCGGCCGACCGGGACGGTGTCCGGCCGGGAGCCGGGCATGGGCAGGACGATGCGCTGCCCGTCGGCGGTGAAGGTGGTGAGGGCGCGGCCGGGCTCGGTGCGGACCCAGCTGCCGAGGACGGTGCCGTCGGTGCCGAGCGGGGTGTGTTCCAGGCCGGGCTGCAGTGGCAGCAGCCGGGTGCTGCCTTCGAGGAGGCGGCCGGCGGAGGCGGTGGCGGCGATCAGGGGCGGCTCGGCGGTGCGGCCCAGGGTGCCGGTGAGCGGGTCGAGTTCGCGCAGGGCGGGGCCGTCCGAGCCGTGCCGCAGCGTCCAGTGGCCGGTGCCGTCGCCGAGGACGGGGTGCTCGTGGGGCATCCGGGTGTCGCCGGGGTGCAGCGGGCGCTCGCCGGTGGTGCGGCCACCGCCGGGCAGTGGGATTGACGGGCCCTCCGGGTACCGCTCGCCGTAGTGGTAGCCGGCGATGGTGCTGCCTTCCGGCTCGAAGGTCTCCTCCGGCCGGCCGGACCAGTAGGCCCGCTGCTTGCCGTCCTCCCACCAGACCACCAGCAGTTCGCCGTCGACGAAGCGCAGCCGGAACCGGTTCCACTTCTCCTTCGGCGGGGGCATCCGCAGGGTGTGCTCCAGCAGGATGCCCTCCGGGCCGACCACGAGGGCCCGGTCGAGGCGGGCGAGGATCAGGTTCGGCCAGGCGTCCTCGACGAGCAGGCCGCTGAGGCCTCGGGTGCGCAGGCCGGGGGCGGTGACCGGCGGGGCGTCGGCGGCGGGTGGGTCGGCGAGGGAGGCGAGCGCGGCCTCCAGGGCGGGCCAGCCGAGTTCGTCCAGGATGCCGGCGCCGAGGGCCCGGGCGAGCAGGCCGGTGACGTCGAGTGCGGCGATCTTCTCGGCGGCGGCCGGGGCGACCGTGCGGATCGCGGTGCGGTACTGGTTCAGCGAGCGTGCCAGGTCGGCGGCGCCGGCCAGGCCGCGGGCGGCGGTCAGCTCGTCGGCGCGGTCCTCGGCCCACTCCGCGAACAGCTCGTTCAGCAGCGGCAGGACGACTGCCCTGCCCGTGACGGCCGTCTCCCAGGCGGGCGGGGCGGCGCGGCGCAGCAGCGGCCGGTAGCGGGCGTCGGCGGCGACGGCCGCGAGTGCGGCGGCGTCGGGGCCGGCCTGCTGGACCCAGTCGCGCAGGTCGAAGCCGAGGCCGGTCGGCGGATCGGCCACGGGGACGCCCGCGGCCAGCAGGAGGTTCAGCAGGTCGAGTCGGGTGTGGCTGGCGCGGATGCCGGTGAAGAGGTCCACCGGGACGGCGTCGGCCCGCAGCCGCTCGACCATCCGGGCGGCCAGGGCGAGGGTGGCCGGGCAGCTGGGCCGGGTGCGCCAGCCGCGGCCGAGGTGGTGGCACCAGCGCTGGAGCCAGGCCGCGGCGGGCTCGGCGCCCTCGGGGCGGGGGCCGGTGAGCAGTGCCTCGGCGCCGGTCGCGGCCAGGACCTCCAGCCAGGCGGTGTCGTGCGTGGCGGAGCCGGAGCCGGAGGCGGCCGGGTCGGGCAGCAGCTCCAGCAGGCGGGCCCTGACCGCGGCGTCGGCCTTGCCGAGCTCGATCAGCGGGCCGTGCCAGGACTTCCAGAAGGCGGCGGGTGCCCGGTTGACCGCCGGGGCGTCCAGCAGCTCGGCGAGCAGGGACCGTTCCTGTTCGGCGCGGTCCAGCCCGGCGGCCCGGATCAGCGCGCGGGCGTCCTCGGCGACCCCGGCGTACGGGGCCATGCCGGCCGCGGAGCGCTCGGTGCACAGCTGGCGGAAGCGCTGCCAGGCGGTCAGCGGGTCGAGCCGCTGGGCGAGCTCCTTGACGTACTGGCGCAGGGACTTGACGGTGAGCGCGCCGGCCAGGGCGAACTCCAGGAAGACGGCGCGCAGCCGCTCCTCGTCCACCGTCAGGCCGTGGGTGCGTTCGGCCTCGCGGGCCTTGCCGAACCACGAGGCGGCGTAGGTCTGGTTGCCGTGGCCGAGGAAGATCCGGCCGACCTCCTCGCAGAAGGTGGGCAGGAAGTGCGGGACGGCGCGGCCGAGCCGGGCGGCGAGCGCGTCGAAGCCGTCCTTGGCGGCGCCGGGCTTGGCGGCGGCCTGGCGGGCCAGCCGCTCCATCTCCTTGACCAGGGCGAGCGCGTGGTGGCCGTTGGCCGGGTCGTGGACCAGGGCCCAGGCGGGGAAGCCCAGCGCCTCCTGGCGGACCTGGCCGACCTCGGCGGGCTCGCCGTCGGGCGTCAGACCGAGGAACTCGACGGCGAGGTCCTCGGCGCGGCCGAGCGCGCCGGGAACCAGCCGGACGATCCGGCGGCCGTCGAGCGCGGGGTGGGTGTAGCCGCGGGCGGTGAGCACGTCGGCGGCGCTGTCGGGCCGGCCGGCCTCGGGCAGGGTGCCGGCCGGAAGCACGGCGCCGGCGTCGAGCAGGGCCTCGGGCGAGGCGGAAGCGGTGCACGGGCCGGTGGTGCACGGCCCGGCGGGCCCGGCGGCCGTGGCGGTGGTGGCGGTGGCGGTGGCGGTCATGCGGTGTCCTCCCCTTCGAGCGTGCGGCCGGCGTACAGGGCGGCGGCCATCCGCATGCCCTCGGACCAGGCGACCGGTCCGACCTCGGTGAGCGGCAGGGCCCGGCCGTCGGGGCCCGCCCAGCTGAGCGCGCCGGTCTCGCACTCGTCGTACTCGTAGTAGTCGCCGACCCAGACCCGGGCCTCGACGGTGCGCCCGCCCTCGGTGATCGACTGGACGGCGGAGCCGCCGCGGACCCGGCAGCCGAGCCGGGCGCAGCGCCCGACCAGCTCGCGCAGCTCGCGGTAGCGGCCGCCGGCGTACGTGGTGACCTCGGTGCCGCCCGGCAGCTCCTCCGGCCGGTGCCAGACCTCGCGGTAGAGCTGCTGGACGCGCTGGGAGACGCCGAGCTCGACGGCGAACTCGCGCAGCTCGTCGAGGTCCTGGAGCAGGACGGGATGGGGTATCAGGACCTCGCCGTCGGTGAGGCGGACGGTGTCGCCGTCGAGGTCGACCAGGCCGAGGCCGCGCTCGGCGTCCGCGCCGCGCAGGAAGCCGGCGACCGAGCCGTCCGCACCGGTGACCACCAGATCGCGCAGCACGGCCTGCCAGGCCTCGTCCGGCCAGACGGCGGTGAGCACCGCGGCGGGCACCGGCAGCGAGCGCACCATCCAGCGCTCGACGTCGTCCCGGCAGCTCCGTTCGTGCGCGGCCAGCCACTCGGCGAGCTGCTTGAGCTGGGTGACCACCGGGTCGTCACCGAGCTTCGACGGCAGGGACTTGAGCGCGCGGCCCGCCGCGTTCCGGCAGACCACCTTGCCCTCCCCGTCGAGCGCGACGCGGTACCCTCCCGCGCCCGTCTCCACCCATGCCACGGCCGTACTCCTCCCACCTGGGAACACCTGTCGGATCGCCGTGCTGACCAGCGATGCGAGGAACGTAGCGAGGCCCACTGACAACGCGACGGGCGGGGTGGAGGTGGATGGCGGCGCGGAGATTTGAAACCGCTCGAACGGGTGATCGAGCAGGTGGGGGTGGCGACGCGGCACGACGGCGGGAAGCCGGAAAGGCGGCGGGAAGCCGGATAGGCGGCGCCGCCCGTACGAGGGCAGCGCCGCCCGGTGGGGCAGCGGGAGGAGCGGCCGCGAGGCGGGCCCGCGGGTGTCAGCCGAGCGGCGCCCGGGGCACGATGACCGGTGCGCCGTCACCCGGCGCCGTGAGCACATGGCTGTCGATGTCGTACAGCGCCCGCACCAGCGGCGCGTCCACCACCTCGCGCGGCGGCCCGCAGGCGACCACCGCGCCGTCGCGCAGGGCGACCAGCAGGTCCGCGTACCGGGCGGCCGCCGCGAGGTCGTGCAGGACCATGACCACCGTCCGCCCGCCCGCCGCGACCTGGCGCACGAGCTCCAGCACCTCCACCGCGTGCCCGAGGTCGAGCGCGCTGGTCGGCTCGTCGAGCAGGACGACCGGGGTGTCCTGGGCGAGCACCATCGCGAGCCAACAGCGCTGGCGCTGCCCGCCGGAGAGCCGGTCGAGCCGGCGGTCGGCCAGTTCCGCGACGCCGGTGGCGCGCAGGGCCTCGGCGGTGATCCGTTCGTCGTCCGGCGACCACTGGCGGAACAGGCCCTGGTGCGGGTGGCGGCCGTAGCGGACCAGCCCGGCGACGGTGACCGCCTCCGGTGCCTGCGGGCTCTGCGGGAGCAGGGCGATCCGGTGCGCGGCCTGGCGCGGGCGCAGCCTCCAGACGTCCTCGCCGCCGACCAGGACCCGGCCGCCGTCCGGCCGGTGCAGCCGGGCGACGGCCCGCAGCAGGGTGGACTTGCCGCAGCCGTTCGGTCCGACCACCGCCACCACCTGCCCGGCCGGGACGGTGAGGTCCACCCCGCCGAGCACCGGGCGCCCGGGGCCGTAGCCGGCGGTGAGCCCCTCGATCGTCAACTCCATGGCAGTTCGGACTCCCAGCTCCCTGGACACGACAGGCACGACAGACACGACCGAGACGCCAGACACGACCAAGACGACACGTCCGGGTCCGACGCGTGCTCAGCTGCCGCCGAGCGCCTTGCCGATGTCGCCGATGACGGCGTCGGCCGCGAGCGGGCCGCCCCGGGTCGACCAGACCGAACCGTCCACCGTGACGGTGCGGTTGTTCTTGACCGCGTTCAGCTCCTGGTAGGCGGGCTTGGACTGGACGTCCTTGAGGGCGGCCTTGCCGTCGTCCGTGAGGGTGGACAGGAACAGCCAGTCGCCGTCGATCTCGGCGAGCTTCTCCAGGCTGAGCGCCGGGCTGTGCGCGTTGCCGTCCTTGTCCTGCGCGGCCGGGCGGGTGAGGCCCATGTCGAGGGCCACGCCGGAGGCGAACTGCTTCTTCTCCATCCAGCTCGGCCCGGTCGGGTTCCAGCGGACGATGGAGACGGCGGCGCCCTTGTTCCTGCCGAGTTCGCCGCCGGCCTTGGCGGCCTTGGCCTCGTAGTCGCCGATGACCTCATTGGCCCGGTCGAGCTTGTTGACGGCGTTTCCGATGCCGCGGAAGGCGAGCTTCCAGTCGTCGGTGGGCGCCATGGTGACCAGGGTGGCGGGGGTGATCTCGCGCAGCTGCTTGAGCATCTGCTCGTCCTGCATGTCGCCGGCCAGGATGAGGTCGGGCTTGGCGGCGATCACCTTGTCCATCACGGGCTGCAGCAGGTTGCCGACCACCGGCACGCCCTGGACCTTGTCCTTGAGGTACGCGGGCGGCTCGTTGAGTCCCTGGCCGTTGGTGATTCCGACCGGCTTGGCGCCGAGGGCGAGCACCGCGTCCAGGTCCTCCTGGGTGAGGGTGACGATCCGCTTGGGCTCGACGGGGACCTCGACGGCCTTGCCGGTGGCGTCCTTGACGGTCCGCTTGCCGCCGCCCGCCGCGTCCGCCGCCGGGGCGGCGGAGCCGGACGAGGAGGAGCCCGAGGAGGACGAGCCCGAGGAGCCGCAGCCGGCGAGCAGGAGCGCGGCCGCCCCGGTGACGGCCAGCACCTGGGCCGCACGGCGGCGAACGGGGCTGAGCGGGCGACGGGCGAACGGCATGGGTGCCTCCGGGCAGCGGTGGTACGGGAGTTGAGCAGTGTCCGGGCAGCCGGGCAGCTGCGGTTCCGGGCAGGTGCCGGACAGGACGGAACGACCATTAGGTTAGCCTTACCTTATGACATTGTCGCAAGCGGGCGTCCACGAAGCGTCCCCCGCCACCGCGCCGGACACCCCGCCGCCGGGGAAGGAGGGCCCGGGAACGGAGACCACGGGAACGGAGGCCACGGGGAAGGAGGCCCGACGCCGTACCTGGCCGGTCGCCTTCGGGACGGTGGCGCTGCTGCTCGCCCTCACCGCGCTCTCGCTGTCGGTCGGCGCCGGCGAGGTCGGCCCCGGACGGGTCCTGGACTACCTGCTCGACCGCGGCGGCGCCCGCGCCGACGGCCGCCTCGCCCTCGTCGTCGGCGACCTGCGGCTGCCCCGCACCCTCACCGCCCTGCTGGTCGGCGCCGCACTCGGCGTGGCCGGCGCGCAGTTGCAGTCCGTCACCCGCAACCCGCTCGCCGAGACCGGACTGCTCGGCGTCAACGCCGGCGCCTCGCTCGGCGTCGTGCTCGGCATCGCCGTACTCGGCGTGCAGACCTCCTACGGCTACCTCGCCTTCGCCTTCGGCGGAGCCGTCCTCGCCAGCACCCTGGTGCTGCTGATCGCGGGCAGCCGGGGCGGCGGCTCGCCGATGCGCCTGGTCCTCGGCGGCTCCGCGGTCGGTGCGACCTTCGGCGGACTCACCGGCATCCTGATCGTCAACTCCCCGGAGGCGTACGACCGGTACCGCGTCTGGGTGCTCGGCTCGCTCGCCGGAGCGGAGGGCTGGACGACGCTGCGCCAACTCGCCCCCGCCCTCGGCGCCGGCTTCCTGCTCGCCCTGCTCACCACCCGGCCGCTCACCGCCCTCGCACTCGGCGACGACCTCGCCCGCGGCCTCGGCCACCGGCCCGGCGCCACCCGGGCGACGGTCGCCGTCGCCGTCACCCTGCTCACCGCCTCCGCGGTCGCCCTCGCCGGGCCGATCTCCTTCCTCGGCCTGCTCGCGGGCTTCCTCGCCCGGGCCGTCGCCGGTCCCACGGTCGGCCGACTCACCCTGCTCGCCGGGCTGTTCGGCGCCGCCGTCCTCACCGGCGCCGACGTACTGGCCCGGGTGGTGGCCCGCCCCTTCGAGGCGCCCGTCTCGGTGATCGTCGCCCTGGTCGGCGCCCCCGCACTGATCGCGATCGTCCGCTCCCGGCGCTCCGCCGCCCTCGCCATCGCCGACCCGGCCGAGGCCGCACCGCCCGCACGACGGGTCGAACCACCCTCCCCGAAACCGGACGTGGTACTGCGAAACGGCGCCTGGTCGCTGCTGCTCCCCCGCCGGGCCCTGCTCGCCTCGCTCGGCCTGGGCGCCGCACTGGTCGCCGCCGTCGTGGTCTCCGCGCACGCCGGGCAGAGCGAACTCGGCCTGGGCCGCACCTTCCAGGCCGTGTTCGGCTACGGCGACCGCCTCGACGTGCTGCTGGTGCAGAAGTTCCGGCTCGGCCGGATCGTCGCCGGACTCGCCGCCGGCGCCGCACTCGGCCTGGCCGGCTGCCTCACCCAGACCCTCGCCCGCAACCGTCTCGCCACCCCCGAACTGCTCGGCGTCAACGACGGCGCCACCGCCGCCGTCCTGATCTCCGCCACCGCCTCCGGAACCTTCGGCGCCTGGTGGGCCGGGCCGCTCGGCGCGCTCGCCGCCGTCCTCGTCGTCACCCTCGTCTCCGGCGGGCTCGGCGCGCGCGGTTACCGGGTGCTGGTCGTCGGCCTCGCGATGTCCGCGCTCGCCTCCGCGGTGATCCAGGTCGCGCTGGCCCGCCGCTCGCTCAACTCGGCCGGGTCGCTGTACGTCTGGACCTCCGGCAGCCTCAACGGACGGGACTACGCCATCGCCGCGCCCGTCCTGATCGGGCTGGCCGTGCTGGTGCCGATCGCCCTGATGGCGGCCAGGCGGCTGGCCGTGCTGCGCTTCGACGACAACGTCGCCGCCGCACTGGGCGTCGACCCCGGCCGGGTCCGGCTCGCCTGCCTGCTGCTGGCGGTCGCCCTCGCCGGACTGGCGGTCGGCGTCTGCGGGCCGGTCGGCTTCGTGGCGCTCGCCGCGCCCGTGATCGCCGCACGACTGGCCGGGCCCGCCCGGGTGCCGGTCCTCGGCTCGGCCCTGACCGGCGCCCTGCTCGTCGTCCTCGCGGACACCCTCGGCCGGGTACTGATCGGCGGGGTGGAGATCCCCGTCGGCATCGTCACCACCGTGCTCGGCGGGCCCTTCCTGCTCTGGGTGCTGCTCAGCCGCAAGAGCAGCACTGCTTAAGTCACTTGGAGCCATCACTGTGGAAACCCCTCCCCGCGTCACGACCGACCCCGACGACCCCGCCTACCGCCTGGTCACCTTCACCCACCACGGCGAGGACTGCGACGGAGTCCTCGCCCTGCTGCACACCGTGACCGACAAGGACCGCCACGCCGGGGACCTCACACCACACCTGATGGCCCGCCAATCCGACGGGGCCTGGTCGATCACCTACCGGCTGCGCGCCGACCACCGCGCCTCCTACCAGCTGTACCCGTTCCGCGGCCAGGCTCCCGGCACCACCCGCCCCGACTGGCTGCGCGTCCTCGACCACGCCCGCCCCGACCCGTACGACCGCGAGCCCCGGCTGCCCGCCCGCGACGGCCGTCACCCCTCCTCGGTGCTCAGCCTGCCCGAGGCGCCCGCACAGCCGTACGTCCGGCGGCGCGAGGACGTGCCGCGCGGCCGGACACAGTCGCTCACCGTCGCCGGGCGGCGGGTCGACGTCCACCTCCCTGCGGGACACCGCGGCGGCCCGCACTCGGTGGCCGTACTGCTCGACGGCGAGATGTGGGGCGAGGTGCTGTCCGTCGGCGACACCCTCGACAACCTGACGGCCGACGGCGCGATCCCGCCCACCGTCACTCTGCTCGTGCACACCATGGGCCCCGGCCGGCCGGACGACCTCAGCTGCAACCCGGCCTTCGTCGACCTGCTCGCCGACCGCCTCCTCCCGTGGGCCGCAACGGAGTTCGGCGCCACCACCGACCCGGCCGACACCGTGATCGCCGGCCAGAGCGCGGGCGGACTGACCGCCGCCTACGCCGCCTTCCACCGGCCCGATCGCTTCGGCAACGCCCTCTCCCAGTCCGGCTCCTTCTGGTGGCCGGACGGCACCGAGGCCGACGCCGGCAGCGAATGGCTGACCCGGCAGTTCGCGACCGGGGAACGACGGGCCGCCCGCTTCTACGTCGAGGTCGGCCTGCAGGAGTGGATGCTGCTCACCCAGAACCGCCACCTGCGCGACGTGCTCACGGCCCGCGGCTACGACCTCGCCTACCGCGAGTTCAACGGCGGCCACGACTACGCCTGTTGGCGCGGCGGCCTGGCCGACGGCCTGGCCCACCTGCTCGGACCGGACCGCTCACCCGAACGACCGGAATAGACCGGAATGGACCGAAGTCAAACCGGCCCGGCCTGCCGCCCGCTCGGAGGCAGGCCGGGCGGCGGACCGGACGGGCCGGCGGTCAGTCCCGGTGGGGGACGAGCCGGGACAGGTCCAGCTCGAAGCCGAACGGAGCGGGAATGCGGGTGGACTCGCCGAACTCCCGCTCCGTCCGGGCGTGGTAGCGGTCGCGGTTCGGCTCGGAGAACAACGTCACGGTCTTCTGCCGCGGGTCCACGATCAGGTAGAGCGGGAAGCCCATGCGCGGGTAGTCGCGGACCTTGCCGGTCCAGTCGTTCTCGGGGTTGGACGGCGAGACGATCTCGATCGCGATCAGCGCCTCTTCGAGCAGGCGGTAGCGCTCAGGGTTCGTGTGGACTCCTCCAGTGCTCCGACCACCGTACGGCAGCCGGAGCCGTCGGGTCCGCGAGCGGCCCCGGCGTCAGTCCTCCGGGGGCGGGCCCGGCGCCTCGGCCGGGAGGCGGAGGGCGAGGAGGGCGCCGGAGGCGACCAGGGCGGAGGTGAGGAGGAGGGCGAGGCGGTAGGGGGTGGTGCCCGAGTCGGCGGGGAGGGCGCCGATGAGGGCGGCGGTGGCGGCGATGCCGAGGGCGCCGCCGAGGGTGCGCAGGATGGTGAACAGACCCATCGCGCGGCCCATGGCGGGGCCGGGGACGTCGGAGAAGCCGGCGATCTGGACGGTGAGGACGGCGGTGCCCAGGATCAGGCCGACGGCGAACATCAACACCCTTACCGCCCAGGGGTTCTCGGCGAAGCCCAGGGCGGCGAGGACGAGGGCCGCCAGCAGCAGCCCCGGCAGCGCGAGACGGCGCGGGCCGAGCCGGGGCAGCAGGCGGTCCACCACCTGTGAGGCGGCCATCAGGCCGATCGCCTCGGGGAAGACGCTCAGCCCGGCGTCCAGCGCGGAGGCGCCGAGCGCCGCCTGGTAGAGTAGCGGGAGGGCGAACAGGGCGCCCATCAGCCCGGCCGAGGTGAGCAGCGCCAGCCGGCTCGCCGCGCCGAAGGTCCGGTCGGCGAGCAGTCGAAGGTCCACCAGCGGTTCGGCGGCCCGCAGTTGGTGCCGGACGGCGGCGCCCAGCAGGGCCAGGCCGAGCAGCCCGCCGAGGACCACGCCCGGGGAGGTCCAGCCGTGGGCCGGGCCGAAGCCGAGGGCGTAGGTCAGCAGGCCGAGGCCCGGGGTGGCGAGCAGGAAGCCGGTGGTGTCGAAGCGGCCTGCCGAGGGCTCCTGCGCACCGCGCAGGCCGAAGAGCCCGAGGGCGACGGCGGCCACCCCGATCGGCACGTTGACCAGGAACAGCCAGTGCCAGGACAGGTGTTCGGTGAGGAACCCGCCGAGCGGCGGGCCGAGGGCGGGCATCAGCGCGGTCGGGACGATCAGGATCCGGCCCAGGCCCGCCCGCTCGTGCGGGGCGAAGGCCCGGAACAGCAGCGTCATCCCGACCGGGGTGAGCAGTCCGCCCGCCACCCCCTGCACGGCGCGCGCGGCGGCCAGCGGGGCGAGGGCGGGGGCGGCGGCGCACAGGGCGGAGGCGAGGGTGAAGGCGCCCAGCGCGCCGAGGAAGACCCGCTTCACGCCGTACCGGTCGCCGAGCCAGCCCGCCACCGGCAGGCCGAGGGCGAGGCCGACCAGGAAGGCGGTCTCCACGGCGTTGGCGGCCGAGACGGGCCGACCGAAGTCCTCGGCGATCCTGAACAGCGCGGGGTTGACGATGGTCGAGTCCAGGCCGTTCATGCACATCGCGGCCGTGTGGACGACGACCACCGCGGCGCGCCCCGCGAGCAGGGGGCGCGCCGGGGCCTGCGCGGCGGGGGCCTGCTCCGCCGGGGCCTCGGGAGGGGTCACAGGGCGGTCCAGTGCGCGGTGATCCACGCCAGGACGGCCGCTCGCTCACCCGGGCCGTGGGCGACGTTCCAGCCGGCCGGGACGGCGGCGAAGGCGGGCCAGAGGGAGTGCTGTCCCTCGGGGTTGACGAGTGCGAGGAACTCGCCGTCGGCGTCGAAGGGGTTGGCAGGGGCGTCACTCATCGGAGGCGGTCTCCAGGTGGTCGGCGATCACGCTCGCGATGTGCGCGATCGGGTCGGGCAGGGTCATGTCCTTGTGCGAGCAGGCCACGTCGGTGTTGGTGATCCGGCCGGACACGTACGGGGTCCAGAGCTCGGGCACCAGGGTGTCGTCGATGGTGTCGACGGTGGCGCGGAAGAACAGCACGTCGCCGTCGAAGCGGCGGTGGTCGTAGCCGCGCACCAGGTGGTTGGTGTTGAGGTAGATCCGGTTGAGCGCCGCCACGGTGGCGTCGTCGAGGCCGGCGAGCGGGCTGCCCTCGCGGCGCAACACCGCGATGACGGAGTCGAGTTCGAGCGGCCGTCCGTCGAGGTCGGCGGGGCCGAAGCCGCCCATGGTGAGCAGCGCCTCCAGCGCCTCGGCATGGTCGGGGACGGGCAGTTCGCGGAAGCCCTCGGCGGGGTAGGCGTCCAGGATGGCGAGCAACTCGACGTCCTGGTCGAGCTCCTGGAGCCGAACGGCGACCGCGTGCGCGATGATCCCGCCGGTGGACCAGCCGAGCAGCCGGTACGGGCCCTCGGGCTGGACCTCGCGCAGCCGGTCGGCATAGTGCGCGGCCAGCTCCTCCATCGTGGCGGGCAGCGGTTCGGCGGCGGTGGCGGCGCCGACGCCCTGGGCCTGGAGGCCGTAGATCGGGACCTCGCCGGGCAGGTGGCGGATCAGGCCGGTGTAGCACCAACTGAGGCCGCCGGCCGGGTGGACGGCGAACAGCGGGCGCTGCCGGGGCCCTCGGCCGGGGGCGACGGGCCGCAGCGGGAGCAGCACGTCCAGGGCATCGGCGTCCTGTGACCCCGTGGTGAGCGCGGAGTCGAGGGCGGCCGCCGTGGGCGCCTGGAACAGCGTGCCGATGCCGACCTCCAGTCCGAGCAGCTCGCGGATCCGCCCGGCCAGGCGCACGATCAGCAGCGAGTGCCCGCCGAGGGCGAAGAAGTCGTCCTCGACCCCGACCGCGGCCACGCCCAGCACCTCGGCGAACAGTTCACACAGCTGCTGCTCGCGCGGGGTGCGCGGCGGTCGCCCGGCGCCCGCGGCGGGCGCCTCGGGGGCGGGGAGGGCGCGGCGGTCGAGCTTGCCGTTGGCGGTCAGCGGGAGGCGGTCCAGCAGCACGACGGCGGACGGCACCATGTGGACGGGCAGTTCGGCGGCGGCGTGGCTGCGCAGGGTCTCGGGCGACAGACCGTCGGCCACCGCGCTGCCGGGCGACGTGCTGCCGGGCGCCTCGCCGTCGGCCGCCGCGCCGCCGGGCACCGCGTAGGCGACCAGCCGCTGGTCCCCCGGCACGTCCTCGCGCACGACGACGGCGGCGTCGGCGACGTCCGGGTGAGCCGCCAACACGGCTTCGATCTCGCCGAGTTCGATGCGGAAACCGCGCAGCTTGACCTGCTGGTCGGCGCGGCCGAAGTACTCCAGGACGCCGTCGGCGCGGCGGCGGGCGAGGTCGCCGGAGCGGTACATCCGGGTGCCGCGCTCGCCGAACAGTTCGGCGTACGGGTCGGCGACGAAGCGGGTGGAGGTCAGGTCGGGGCGGCCGAGATAGCCGCGGGCCAGGCCTGCCCCGGCGACGTACATCTCGCCGGTGACGCCGGGCGGGACGGGCCGCAGGTAGCGGTCGAGCACGTAGACCCGCAGGTCGGGGATGTTGACGCCGATGGTGCTGCTGCTTCCGGCGGCGGCGCTCGCCCGGTCGAGGGCGATGTACGAGACGTGCACGGTGGTCTCGGTGATGCCGTACATGTTGACCAGGGTCGGCGCGTCCTCGGCGTGCCGGGAGTACCAGTCGTCGAGCCGGCCGAGCTCCAGTGCCTCGCCGCCGAACACCACGTAGCGCAGGGCCAGTTCGCTGCCGGGGCGCTCCCGGTCGGCAGCGCTGAGCTGGTAGAACGCGGACGGCGTCTGGTTGAGCACGGTGACGCGTTCGCGGGCGAGCAGGTCGAGGAAGGCGGCCGGGTCGCGGCTGACCAGGTGCGGGACGACGACCAGCCGGCCGCCGTGCAGCAGGGCGCCCCACAGCTCCCAGACGGAGAAGTCGAAGGCGTAGGAGTGGAACAGCGTCCAGACGTCCTCGGCGCCGAAGCCGAACCAGTGGTCGGTGGCGGAGAACAGCCGGACCACGTTGCGGTGGGTGACGGGCACGCCCTTGGGGCGGCCGGTGGAGCCGGAGGTGTAGATGACGTACGCGGTGTCCTCGGCGCACAGCGGGCGGGTGCGCTCGTGCTGGGCCAGCGGGACGGCCGGGTACTGCTCGGGCTCCGGCCCGTCGACGAGGATCCGGCGCACCGAGTGGGCGGGCAGCCGGGGCGCGGCGGCGCGGTCGGTGAGCAGGGCGGCCGGGTCGGCGTCGGCCAGCATGTAGGCGAGGCGGTCGGCCGGGTAGTCGGGGTCGAGCGGCAGGTAGGCGGCGCCGGACTTGGCCACTGCCAGGAGCGCGACGACGAGTTCGAGCGAGCGCGGCAGGGCGAGGGCGACGATGCTGCCGGGGCCGATGCCCTCGGCGGCCAGCAGGCGGGCCAGCCGGTCGGCGCGGGCTCCGAGTTCGGTGTAGTCGAGCCGGCTTCCCTGGTAACTGACGGCGATGGCACGGGGGTTGGCCGCGGCGGCGGCCTCGAACAGTTCGGGCAGGGTGGCGCGGGGGGTGGAGACGGCCGGGGCGGGGGCGCCGTTCCACTCGACCAGGGCGCGCAGCCGCTCCTCCTCGCCGATCAGCGGGAGCAGGCCGATCGGCGTGTCGGGGGCGCTCGCGGCGGCGGTGAGCAGTCGGGCCAGGCGTTCGCCGAGCGCGGCCACGGTAGTGGCGTCGAAGAGGTCGGTGCGGTATTCCAGGAAGCCGCCGATGCCGCCGTCGGGCCGTTCGCCCGCGTTGAGGGTGAGGTCGAACTTGGCGGTGCCGCTGGGGACGGCGGTGATCTCGGCGGTGACGCCGCCGCCGAGCGCGATCCGCTCGTCCGGGCGGCTCTGCCAGGCGAGCATCACCTGGAACAGCGGGTGCCGGGCGAGCGAGCGTGCCGGGTTGAGCTCCTCGACCAGGCGGTCGAAGGGCAGGTCGGCGTGCTCGTGGGCGCCGAGGACGGTGGTACGGACCCGGGCGAGCAGGTCGCGGAAGCTCGGGTCGTCGGACGTGTCGGTGCGCAGGACGACGGAGTTGACGAAGTAGCCCACCAGTGCGGCGGTCTGTTCGTCCTCGCGCCCGGCCACCGGGGTGCCGATCGGGATGTCGGTACCGCAGCCGTGCCGGGTGAGCAGGGCGGCGAGACCGGCCTGGACGGCCATGAAGACGGTGCCGCCGGCGGCCCGGGCGACGGCGGCGAGGGCGGCGTGCGCATCGGCGTCGAGGGTGAAGGGCACGGTGGCGCCCCGGTGGCTCGCAACGGCCGGGCGGGGGCGGTCGGTGGGCAGTTCCAGCTGGTCGGGCAGAGCGGCCAGCGTGCTGCGCCAGTACTCCGTCTGCCGGACGGCGAGCGGGCTGGGCGCGTCGGCGGTGCCGAGGCGCTGCTGCTGCCAGGCGGCGTGGTCGGCGAACTGGACGGTGAGCGGCGGGAGTTCGGGGGCCTGTCCGGCGATCCGGGCGGTGTAGGCGGCGGCCAGGTCGCGGACCAGCGGGGTGGTGGAGGCGCCGTCTCCGGCGATGTGGTGCAACAGGAGGAGCAGGGTGTGCTGCTCGGGCCCCCTCGTGAACAGGGTGGCCCGCAGCGGCGGTTCCGCGGTCAGGTCGAAGGCGTACCGGACGGCGTCGGCCAAGTCCTCCTGGCTGTCGCGAAGTTCGATGACGGCGGTGGCGGGACCGGTGGGCAGGATCCGCTGGTACGGGGTGCCGTCCGCCTCCTCGCCGTAGACGGTGCGCAGGACCTCGTGCCGGGCGACGAGGTCGCCGAGGGCGAGGGTGAGCGCGTTCCGGTCGAGCGGGCCGGTGAGGGTGAGCGCGAGCGGGATGTTGTAGGTGGGGCTGGGGCCTTCGAGCCGGTGCAGGAACCAGAGGCCCCGCTGGGCGGGCGACAGCGGCATCCGCTCGGTGCGCGGCACGGGGACCGGGGCGGGGCACGGTTCCGGGGCGTCGGCCCGGCCCCTGTCGGTCCGCCCGGCGTCGATCTGCCCGGCGTGGGCCTGGCCGGCGTGGGCGTGCCCGGTGTGGGTCTGGTCGGGGTCGCGCCGCCCGTCGAGCAGGGTGGCGAGCCCGGCCGGGGTCGGGTGCCGGAACACGTCGGCGAACCCGGCCGGCACGGCGAAGGTCTCGCGCAGCCGGGCGGCGAGGCGCCCGGCGAGCAGCGAGTGCCCGCCGAGGTCGAAGAAGGAGGCGTCCCGGCCGGGTGCCTGCGGCAGGTCGAGGACGTCGGCGAACAGCCCGCAGACCAGCTCCTCCTGGGGCGTGGCCGCCGTGGCGCCCACGACCTCCACAGCGGGCTCGGGCAGGGCACGGTGGTCGAGCTTGTCGTGGGCGGTGCGCGGCAGTTCGTCCAGCAGCAGCACGGCCGCCGGGACCATGTGCGCGGGCAGCCGGGCGGCGAGCGCGGCACGCAGCCCGGCCGGGTCCGGGGCGGCGCCGGGCGCGGGGACGGCGTAGCCGAGCAGGCGCTTGCCCTGCGGCCCGGAGCGGGCGATCACCACGGCCTGGGCGACGCCGGGCAGTTCGGTGAGGACGGCGGCGATCTCGCCGAGCTCGACCCGGAAGCCGCGGATCTTCACCTGGTCGTCGGCCCGGCCGACAAACTCCAGGGTGCCTCCCCCGGCCTCCGGCCGGGGGAACCCCCATGGACGGCGGCGGGCGAGGTCGCCGGTGCGGTACATCCGGCTGCCGGGCGGGCCGAAGGGGTCGGCGAGGAAGCGTTCGGCGGTGAGGTCGGGGCGGCCGAGGTAGCCGCGGGCCAGGCAGGCGCCGGCGACGTACAGTTCGCCGGTGACGCCGTCGGGGACGGGGCGCAGCGAACCGTCCAGGACGTAGGCGCGCGAGCCGCGCACCACCCGGCCGACCGGGGCGCCGTCCGGGCCGGGGGTCCGGGCATAGGCGTCCACGGTGGTCTCGGTCGGGCCGTACAGGTCGACCGGGTGCAGGCCGGGGACGGCGGTCAGGCGCTGCCAGAGGGCGGGCGGGGTGGCCTCGCCGCCGACCACGAGCACGGAGGGGCGGTGCCGGCCCTCGTCCAGGATCCCTTCGGCGATGAGGACTTCGAGGTAGGAGGGGGTGACGTCGAGGTAGTCGATGCGCTCGCGGTCGAGGTGGGCAGCCAGGGCGGCCGGGTCGCGGTAGGTAGCGTCGTCCAGCAGGTGGAGCTCGTGGCCGTGGACCATCCAGAGCACCGGATCCCAGGAGGCGTCGAAGGCGAACGAGGCGCTGTGGGCGACGCGCAGGCGCTCGCGGCCGGTGCGGCGTACGGCGGGGGTGATGTGGTCCTCGGCGAGGCCGGCGTGCAGGTTGGCGAGCGAGGCGTGGGTGACCACCACGCCCTTGGGGCGTCCGGTGGACCCGGAGGTGTGCAACACGTAGGCGGCGTGGTGGAGTTGTGGCGCGGGCAGGGCGCGTACGGGCCGGCCGCTCTGGTCGCCGTGGCGAGTACCGTCCTGGTCGTCGTCGTGGTCGTCGTCGTGGTCGTCGTCGTGAGCGCCGTCGTGAGCGCCGTCGTGAGCGCCGTCGGACCCGTGCGGCTGCACGGTGGGCAGGCCGGCGGGCAGGTCGAGCTCGGCCAGGGCCTCGGCGGTGCCGATCGCGCAGACCGGGCGGGCGTCGGCCAGGACGGCGGCCAGGCGCTGCCGGGGGTGGGTGAGGTCCAGGGAGACGCAGGCGCCACCGGACTTGAGGACGGCGAGCATCGCGACGAGCGTGTCCGCGCCGCGCGGCAGGGCGATCGCGACGGGGGCACCGTCCCGGACGCCGAGGTCGGCCAGGCGGTGGGCGAGCCGGTCGGCGGCGGCATCGAGGTGCGCGTACGTCAGGGCGGTCGCGCCGCAGCGGACGGCGACGGCGTCGGGGGTGCGGGCGGCCTGGGCGGCGAACAGCTCGGGCACGGTGCGCTCGACCGGGGGTTCGGTGCGGCCGGCGGTGGCCCGGCGCAGACCGTCCGCGTCGAGCAGGTCGATCCGGGCGATCGGGGTCTGCGGGGCGGTGCGCAGCAGCTCGGCGAGGGCGTCGAGGTAGCGCAGCAGGCCGTCGCGGTGGGCGGCCAGGGAGGCGGCGCCGTGGCGGGCCGGGTCGGCGTCGATCACCAGGCGCAGGGCACCGTCCGGGCCGGGCGAGACGTTCAGGGCGAGGTCGTCCACCGGGCCGGCGGCGAGGTTACGGACGGTTCCGGGCAGTCCGGCCAGGTCGAGGTCGCCTTCGAAGGCCTTGATGTTGACCATCGGGCCGAACAGGGCGCGCCGGTCGCCGGTGCGGCCGAGGTCCCGGCGCAGGTCCTCCAGCGGGTAGCGCTGGTGGCGGCGGACGGCGCGCAGCTCGCGGACCACCTGGCGCAGCAGGGCCTCGGCGCTGTCGGCGGGGCGGACGGCCAGGCGCAGCGGGAGCACGTTGGCGGTGGCGACGGGGGTGCGCAGGGCGGCCGGCCCGCGGCGGTTGGCCAGCGGCAGGCCGAGGATGACGTCCTGGCTGCCGGACAGGCGGTGCAGGTAACCGGCGGTGGCGGCGAGGAGCAGTTCGGCCCAGGTGGCGCGGGCGTCGGCGGCGGCGCGCTCCAGGCGGTCCCGGGTGCCGGCGGGGAGGTCGGCGGTCAGGCGCAGCGGGGCCGTACCGCCGTCTCCGGCGGGCGTCCCCGGGAGGGTGGCGGGGGCCTCGGCGCCGGCTTCGGTGTCGGTGTCGGTGTCGGTGTCGGCCATCCGGGCGGACCAGTGGGCGCGGTCGGCCGGGTAGTCCTCGCCATCGAGGTACGCGGCCTCCTCGGCGACGGCGTCGGCGAGGCGCGCGAACGGGGTCGGGGCGGGCTCGGTACCGGTGGTGTGCGCGCGGTAGAGCTCGGCGACCCGCTCACCGAGGAGGGTCAAGGCGTAGGCGTCGACGGCGAGATGGTGGATCCGCCGGTACCAGAGCCGCCGGTCGTCGGCGAGCCGGATGAGCGCGTGGGTGAACAGCGGGCCCTCGGCGAGGTCGACGGGGCGGGCGAGGTCGGCGCGCATCCAGGCCTCGGCGGCGGCCTCCGGGCCGGTCGCGGGGGACTCCTCGACGGGGGCGGCCTCCGCGGGGGCGGCTTCGGCTCGCAGGTCGAGTCGGTGCAGCGGCCACGGGCGGCCCGGGGTCAGCCGCTGACGGGGTGTGCCGTCGGGGTCGGTGACGACGACGGCGCTCAGCACCTCCGCCTCCTCCACCGCCTGCCGCAGTGCCCGCTCGAACCGGTCCTCGTCGAGCGGACCGGTGATCTCGACGGCGTCGCCGGTGTTGTAGACCGGGCTGGCGGGGTCGAGCGCCTGGGCGTACCAGATGGCGGCCTGGGCGGCGAGCATCGGAACGTCGACGGCCCGGGTCTCGGCGGCCTGGGTGTCGACGGCCTGGGTGTCGACGGTCCGGGTGGCGGCGGTGTGGGTGTCGCCAGTCTGGATCTCGGCGGGGGGCATGGTTCGGAAAGCTCCTCAGGGATCCGGAATGTCTTACTTAGGTTAGCCTAATCTAACTTCATGATGATCTGGTCAACGGCCCCGGACGGAGCGGGCCCTGACGCCGACCCCGACGCCCCGGAGGCGCACCCATGCCCCTGTCCGCGACCTCGACCTCGACCTCGACCTCGACCAATGCCCCGTCCGCCAATGCCCCGTCCGCGACCAAGCAGGCCGTCCACGACCGCGTGCACGCCCACCGGGCGGAGCTGCTCGCGCTCAGCCGCCGCATCCACGCCCACCCCGAGACCGCCTTCGAGGAGCACCGCGCGGCCGCCTGGTGCGCAGAACTGCTGCGCGACCACGGCTACTCCGTCACCGCACCCGCCCACGGCCTGGCCACCGCGTTCAGCGCGACCCTCGGCAGCGGGCCGACTACCGTCGCACTCGTCTGCGAGTACGACGCCCTGCCCGGTCTCGGACACGCCTGCGGGCACAACCTGATCGCCGCCGCCGGCCTCGGCGCAGCAGTCGGGCTCGCCCCGTACGCCGACCGACTCGGGCTCACCGTACGGGTGATCGGCGCACCGGCCGAGGAACGCGGGGCAGGCAAGGCGCTGCTGCTGGAGGCGGGGGCCTTCGACGGGGCGGCCGCGGCAATGATGGTCCACCCCTGCCCGGTCGAGGTCGCCGACTTCCGCTCCTTCGCGCTGGGCACGCTGTCCGTCCGCTACACCGGGCGCGCCGCCCACCCGAGCCTCAATCCGCACGACGGCCGCAACGCCGCCGACGCGCTCACCGTCGCCCAGGTCGCAATCGGCCTGCTGCGCCAGCAACTCCCGCCGCAGTGGCGGGTGCACGGCATCACGACCGGGGCCGGGACGGCGCCGAACCTGATCCCGGACAGCGCGAGCGCCGAGTACGAGATCCGGGCCTCGGCGGCCGAGGACCTCTCGGAACTGCGCGCACGGGTCGAGGACTGCTTCCGCGCCGGGGCGCTCGCCACCGGGTGCGAGGTCGAACTGTCCCGGCCCGAGCCGGACTACCTGGACATGCGCTCCGACCCCGCACTGCTGGCCCTGTGGCGGGCCAACGCGGCGGCGCTCGGCCGGCCGGAGCCGGTGGAGAGCGGGCCGTTCGCCTGTACGGACATGGGGAACGTGTCGCACGCGGTGCCCTCGATCCATCCGGTCCTGGACATCACCGGCGGCGCCTGCGCCCCGCACGAGGCGGCCTTCGCCGAGGCGGCGCTGGGCCCGGAGGCGGAACGGGCGGTGCTGGACGGCGCGGTGGCGATGGCGTGGACGGCGGCGGACCTGGCGGCGGGTAACAGCTGACATCCGTCAGCTGAAGGTCGTCCCAGGCAGACCGTCCGCCGGCGCCACCCGCACCGCCGTCACGCCCAGCTCCCGCACCAGCGCACCGGCCTCCCCCTCCCGCTGCGGGTCGGCGAGCACCACGGCGGCGCCCGTCCGCAACGGCCAGAGGAACTCCCAGAGCGGCAGCCCCAGTTGCAGGACCCGGTCGCCCGGGCCCAACGGGTGGGCCGCCTGGAGTTCGCGCACCCGGCGGTCCGCCTCGGCATGGGTGAGCCGGACGGCCGTCGGGCGCCCGCCCGGGCCGTACCCGACGCTCAGCAGGTGCTGCGGGGTGAGCGCCCGTGGCGGGTCGGTGGGCAGTTCGCCGCCCGTCTCCAGCCCGGAGAGCGCCCCCGGCACCCCCTCGCCCAGCACGCACACCGGCGCGTTCTCCGCGAGCAGCCGCTCCCGTCGCCCGGGGGTGTCCGCCGGGTCCAACGGCAGGTACGCCGCGCCCGACTTCACCACCGCCAGCAGCGCCGTCAGCAGCCCGGCCGGACGACCGGCGGCCGCGAGGCCCACCACCGCGCCGGGGCGGGCCCCACGGGCGGCCAGCGCACGCGCCAGCCGGTTGGCCGAGGCGTTGAGTTCCCGGTAGCTGACGGTCTCCCCGCCCGCGAGCACCACTGCCGGCGCGTCCGGCGTCCGCGCCGCCTGCGCCTCGACCGGCCCCACCACGGTCGTCGCCGGATACGTCACGCAGCGGCGGGGCAGCGCAGGCCCCGCGTTCAGCGCCTCCGCCCGCACCGCGTCCCACGCCGAGTCCCACGCCGAGCCCCGCACGGCCTCCCGTACGACCGCCTCCATCAGGCCGCACCCAACAACTCGGCCCAGGCCTCGATCGCCGGGCGCTGCGCGAGCTGCACGAACGCCACCTCGGCGCCCTCCGCCCGCCACCGCTCGGCGAGCGACATCAGCCGGATGGAGTCCAGCCCCCAGTCGACCAGGTTCTCGTCCAGCGGGATGTCCGCCGGGTCCTCGCCGAGCAGGTCGGCGACCTCGGCCCGGATCCGCTCCACCGTGAAGCCCACGCCCGTCACTTCCCGTCCACCTCGTCCGCATTGTCGGCCCGGTCGGCCCAGTCGGCCCGGTCGGCCCCGTCTGCCCTGCCGGCCCCGTCGAGCATCCCGAGCACGGCCTCCGTCATCCCGACCACCCCGCAGCGCCCGGCCACCCAGGCCAGTGCGCTCCGGTGCTCCGCCGGGCCGAAGTCGGCGACCGCGTCGGCCACCACGAAGGCCTGGACGTCCCGCATCCAGGCGTCGCAGGCGGTGGCCTGCACCCCGATGTGGGCGTACACGCCGGTGATCACCAGCTGGTCCCGGCCCTGCTCGCGCAGCAGCTGCTCCAACTCGGTGCGCACGAAGGCGCTGTACTTCCACTTGGTGAGCACGGTGTCGCCCGGCGCCGGGGCGACGGCGTCGGCGATCGCGGTGGCATGGGGGTCGTCCGGGATGCCCGGCCCCCAGAAGTCCTGCTGCAGTCCGCGTTCGGCCGGGCTCTGGCCGCCCGGCTGCGCCGAGTAGACGACCGGGATGCCGTGGGCACCGGCGGACTTCGTCAACGCCGCGACGTTGCGGAGGAGTTCGGGAACCGGAGCGGCCTCGGTGTCGAAGGCGTCCAGGAAGTGGTTCTGCAGGTCGTGCACGAGCAGGACGGCGCGCGCCGGATCCACCGTCCAGGCGACCCGGTTGGCGGGCAGCTCGTCGACGGCGGGCATGGGGTAGGAGGGGATGCGAGGCAGGCCCACGGTGGTCGTTCCTTAGTGACTAGACGACAACTGGACAGCGACTGGACGGCTGCTGGATGACAACCAGCCGGGAATCAACCGACGTTCAGCGAGGCCGCGACGGCCGCGCGCAGGTCCTTCTTGCTGACCTTCCCGATGCCGGTGGCCGGGAAGGCCTCGACGAACTCGACCCGGTCCGGCACCTTGTAGTCGGCCAGCCCGCGTCCGCGCACGAAGCGCTTCAACTCGACGCTCTTCGGCGGCTGTTCGCGGTGCTCGGGGCGGAGCACGACGTACGCGCAGGTTCGTTCGCCGAGGTACGGGTCGGGCATCGACACCACCGCCGCGTCGTGCACCGCGGGGTGCGCGAGCAGGTGGTTCTCGATCTCCTCGGCGGCGACCTTCTCGCCGCCCCGGTTGATCTGGTCCTTGGCCCGGCCCTCGACCACCAGGTGGCCGGTCGGGGTGCGCCGGACGAGATCCCCGGTGCGGTAGAAGCCGTCCGCGGTGAAGGAGTTCGCGTTGTGCTCGGGTGCGTTCCAGTAGCCGCGGATGGTGTACGGGCCGCGGGTCAGCAGGTGGCCGGTCGCGCCGTCCGGCAGGTCCCGGTCCTGGTCGTCGACCACCCGGACCTCGTCGTCCGGGGAGATCGGCCGGCCCTGGGTGGTGGTGATCAGCTCCTCCGGGTCGTCCAGCCGGGTGTAGTTGACCAGCCCCTCGGCCATCCCGAACACCTGCTGCAGGGTGCAGCCCAGCACCGGACGCACCCTGCGGGCCGCCTCCGTACTGAACTTGGCGCCACCGACCAGCAGCACCTCCAGGCTCTCGTACCCCCGGACCCCGCGCTCGGCGGCGTCCAGCCAGAGCAGCGCCAGCGGCGGCACCAGGCCGGTGATGGTCACGCCCTCGCGCTCGATCAGCGGGAAGGCCGTCTCCGGGCTGGGCTGCGGGCAGAGCACCACCCGGCCGCCGGCGTACAGGGTGCCGAGTGAACCCGGGGAGCTGAGCGGGAAGTTGTGGGCCGCGGGCAGCACGCACAGGTACACGCTGTCCGCGTCCAACCCGCACAGCTCGACGGATCCGCGCAGCGAGTAGATGTAGTCGTCGTGGGTGCGCGGGATCAGCTTCGGCACACCGGTGCTGCCGCCGGACAGCTGCAGGAACGCGACGTCCCCCGGCCCCGGATCGGTCTCACCCTCCGGCTCCGGATCGGTTTGAGCCTCCGGCCCCGGCCCGTCGCAGGGCACGTCCGCCAGCCGTACGTGTTCCCCCGGGTCCTCCCCGGCCACCAGGACCAGTCGCAGACCGGGGCTCTCCGCCCGCACCCGGGCAGCGAGTTCGCGGTAGTCGAAGCCGCCTTCGACGGCCGGCACGACGTACGCCGCCGCGCCCGTGAAGGAGCAGAAGTACCCGATCTCGGTGTACCGGTGCGCGGGCAGCGCGAAGACCGGCAGCGCGCCGATCCGGAACAGCGCGAAGACCACCTCGAAGAACTCGGCGGCGTTGGGCAGTTGGACCACGACACGGTCTCCGGCGCGGATCCCCCGGGCACGCAGCCCGGCAGCCATCCGGTCGGCCCTGCGGTCGAGTTCGGCGTACGTCCAGCGCCGCTCCCCCGCCGCCACCGAGTGGCCGCCCGGGTCGACGACGGCGATCCGTTCGCCGTGCGCGGCGGCGCGCTCGCGCAGCATCCGCCCGAAGGTCTCGCCGCGCCAGTACCCGGCGGCCCGGTAGCGCTCGGCGAATTCGGCGGGGTACGGGGTGAATCCGTCCGTCACCGTCGCCTCCGTCATCGTCGCCTCCGTCATCGTCGCCTTGGTCGCCGTCGTCACCGGGACACCCCCGCGGCGTCCAGGAAGGTGCGGAACTTGGCGCTGGTCTCGGCGAGTTCGGCTGCCGGGTCGGAACGGTCCACCACCCCCGCGCCGGCGTACACCCGCAGGGTCCGCTCGTCCGCCTCCGCGCAGCGGATGGTGACCACCCACTCGCCGTCGCCGGCCGCGTCGCCCCAGCCGACCATGCCGGTGTACAGGCCGCGGTCGAAGGGCTCGACCTCGCCGATCACCTCGCGCGCGACGTCGGTCGGCGTGCCGCAGACCGCCGGGGTCGGGTGCAGCGCGCAGGCCAGTTCCAGGGCGGAGAGCGACGGATCGGCCAGTTCGCCGCTGACCGTGGTGGCCAGGTGCCACATCGCGGCCGTCCGTACCAGGGTGGGCCGTTCGGGCACCTCCAGGGTGCGGCAGTACGGGGCCAGCGCCTCGCGGATCGCGTCCACCACGACGGCGTGCTCGTGCAGGTCCTTGGGGGACTCCAGCAGCGCGGCGGCCCGCCGGACGTCCTCGCCGAGGTCCGCGCTGCGCGGCACCGAGCCGGCCAGCGGGTTGGCCAGCACGGCCGTCCCCCGCCGGGAGACCAGGAGTTCGGGGCTGGCGCCGACCAGCGTCCGGCCGCCGCCGGCCGGAACGGCGAAGGTGTAGCCGCCCGGATCCCGGCGGGCCAGCCGCTGCAGGATGGCCGGCAGGTCGAACGGTTCGGCGGCGCTCAGCTCCAGCGTCCGGGCTAGTACCACCTTGCTCAACTCCCCGCCGCGCAGCCGCTCCACGGCCGCTGCGACGCCCGCACCGTAGACCTGCGGCTCCGGCACCGGGCGGATCCGCCAGTCGACCTGCTCGGCCGGCGGCGCGGGCAGCGCGATCAACGGATCGTCGCGCAGCGCCCCGGCGGAACGCACCCGCTCGGGCACGGCGAGTTCGACCCGGCTCTCCCGGTCGAAGGCCACCGCTCCCACCACCAGCGGCCGTTCGATCCCGGAGCGGCCCGCCGCAGCCAGCGTCTCGGCGACCCGCACGGGCAGCGGCCGCGCGTCCTGCGGCACCCGGGCGTGCACGCCGGAGGTGAGCAGGGTCCGGGTCGGCGAGGCGAGGAAGGCCTCGCCGGGGGCGGACCGGTACTGGCCGAGCAGTCCGCTGGCCGCGCCGATGACGGCTTGGTCGGGTCCGTCGGCGGCGAGGGCCGCCGGGGCATGGTGCACCGTGGTCACGGTGGATTCTCCAGTCTGGGACGGGTCTACGGGGGAGCCGGGGAGCTGACGGAGGCGCGGGATGCAGGCGTAGCGGACAGCAGGCCGACGCAGGAGGACGGCTCAGGAAGCCGACGTAGGGGGACGGCTCAGGCACGCAAGGTCGCGCCGCCGTCGACGTACAGGTCGTGCATGGTGATGTGCCGCGCCCGGTCGGAGGCCAGGAACACCACCGCATCCGCGATGTCGGCGGGGGCGGCGATCCGCCCGAGCGGGATGCCGACCCGCCAGGCCGCCAAGTCGCCCTCGATCACCCTCCGTTCGGACGCCTCGGCGTCCTCGCCCCACAGCGCTCGCTGCATCTCGGTGTCGGTCGACCCGGGCGACACCACGTTGCACCGCACGCCGGACCGGGCGAGTTCCAGGCCCAGACAGCGGGTGAACATGGTGGCCGCCGCCTTGGACGCCGCATAGGCGGCCATCCCGGCCCGCGGCACCCCGGCCGCATTGGAGCCAACGGTGACGATGGCC
This sequence comes from Streptomyces sp. 1114.5, assembly GCF_003635085.1. Lineage (NCBI taxonomy): Bacteria > Bacillati > Actinomycetota > Actinomycetes > Kitasatosporales > Streptomycetaceae > Streptomyces > Streptomyces sp. 1114.5. The sequence goes on along the minus strand of NZ_RBXE01000002.1, from coordinate 919,252 downwards.
CCGCGCCCCCGGTCCGCCATCCGCCGTCCGACGGCGCGGCCGGTGTGGAAGACGCCGGTGGTGTTGACGGCGAAGGTGTCCGCCCAGTCGCCGTCGGTGAGTTCGACGACCGGGGCCGTGCGCAGGATTCCTGCGACGTTCACGAGCGTGGCGATGTGGCCGAGTTGACGTTCGATCAACTCGACTGTCGTGTCGACTGCTTGCGCATCGGCGACATCCAGCACGTACGGCTTGACGCCCGGCACCTCCGCCGCCAGCGCCTCCAGCGCCTCGGCCTTGCGGTCCACCGCCGCGACGACGGCCCCCTCCGCCACCAGCGCCCGGACCACGGCGGCACCGATGCCCTGCCCGGCACCGGTCACCATCGCGACGGCACCGGCGAATTCGGACTGCTGCTGCACAGGACATCCTCTCCGACCAGCAAGATTAGGCTAGCCTAACCTAACACAATTGTTCGTCCACGCCGAGAGCTCGTGCGAAGCCGACTCGCCCCCGAAAACGCAACAGCCGCCCACCCCGTGAACGGGATGGGCGGCCGCGGACTCGTCCTCACTTCAGTGCTTCAGACCGGCGGACGCACCTCAGCTGGACGAGCCGCCATCGGCAAGCAACTCCGCCGAAGCGACCAGCACCTGTGCGAACGCGTCGACCGCTGCCTGGTCGAGGCGTTCGGTCGCGGCGGCGAGCAACGCGTCCCACCCCAGATGGAGCTCGTACGCCAGCAGATGTCCCTCACGGCGTGACGCCGGGCTGAAGCCGAGCAGCGAATCCAGTGCGGGAGCAGGAAACACGGCGGGCGCCTCGAAGACCGCTCGCTCCACCGCACCCGGGCCGAACCAGCTCTGACCGAGCAACAGCCCCGGATCCACCAACCGCCCGAACCCCTCGCACCAGACGGCCACCTGGCCGACCAGCTCTCCGTCCCCGGTGGCCACCGGCGGCAGCTGCCACTCGGGCAGGTCCAGCGCCTCGCCGTCGGCCCGCAGCACGCGCACCGTCACGGGCACCAGCCGGCTCTTCTCCCCCAGGGAGCGCAGCGCCGCAGCGAACGCCGAGGCGAGGAAGAGGGACGAGGGTGCCTCCTGCCCGCCCAGGTGGTAGGCGGTGGCCCCGAGCAGGCCGTAGAGCCGGTGTGCGTCCGCCGGCGCCACCCGGGCGAGCGCCACGGCGTCGCGCCACGCGAAGTCGGACATCCGGTGCGGCCCGCCGACGCCCGACGGGGGCGGCGGGACGAGCCGCGGCCCGCCGCAAGCGCCGTCCTCGCCGGGATCGTCCACGAAGCCCTGCGCCTCGATCTCCAGGTAGCGGCGTGCGGTGAGCGCCAGCGGCACATTTCCCTGGCCGGCGGCCTCGAACAGCTCCAGGCTCTCCCGCATCAGGACCCCGCACTCCGCCGGGCCCTCCGCGTGCCCCACCAGGTGCCGGGTCAGGGCGAGGATCGCTCGCCGGTGGACGATGGGCGCCAGTGCATCGGGCCCGGCGTCGGTGTGCGCCTTCAGCAGGGCCTCGGCCCGGTCGATCACCGACTCCGCCGCCTGCAGGATCCACGCCTCGACCGGCTGCCCCGCGTCGTGCCTGGCCTGACTCCCGACCATCAGGGCGTGGGCCGACTCGACCATCTGGTCGGTGTGGTGGCGCAGGACGGTGACCGCCACCCGTTCGGCCGGCTCCGGGATCCTGGCGGTCACGGCGAGCGCTTCCTCCAGCCGGCCCGTGGATGCACGGACGATGGCCTCCAGGAACTGCAACTGCACGCTCGCCGCAGCCTCCCGCGGAGCGTCCTCCTTGGCCCGCTCGATGACCAGGGCCGCGTCCTCCCAGTTCTGGATCCAGATCAGCACCTGCGCCTGTTCCAACCGGACCCGCAGGACCGCCTCCGCCGACACGTCCAGCCGCCTCAGCGCGTCCTCGATCCGAACGTTGGCCAGGGCGACGCCGGAGAAGCGGTCCAGCGCCACGGCTGCGCGCATGTCGGCCGCGTACGCCAGCAGCAGGTGCTCCACGCCGTCCGCATCGAGCGTGCCCACGCCCTCCAGCAACTGCCAGCCGGTCCGCGCCGCGTCGGCGGCCTCCTCGAACCGGGTCTGGTTCAGGAAGCACTGGGCCAGGGCGGCGGTCGTCGCGGCCCGCCGGTAGACGGGGTCGTCCACCACGCCCTCGTCCGCCTGCTCGATCACCTCCAGCGCCTCGCGCAGCAGCCCCTCGCTGCGCACCAGGTCGCCGTGCACGTTCATGATCGCCCCTGCGACATTGCTGAGCACCGCGACGGTGTCGCTGTCCGCGAAGCCGCTGCTCCGCACCTGGCGCGCCACGTGGACGGCGTGCTCGATCAGCGCGGCGGCCTCGGACCACGACTCGTGCTTCTGGCAGTCCCGCAGCCCCGTCACCAGTTTCCGCTGGAACCGGTGCAGCATCATGTCCACCGCCTCGCCGTCCAGCAGGGCCCGGACGATCTCCTGGACGATGCGGTGGATCGCCAGCACGCCGTCCCGAGGGTCCACCAGCGAGAACCTGCGCAGCTCGGCCACCGCGCCGTAGACGGCCGATCCGCCCGGCAGGTCCAGGGTCGCGAGGTGGAGCGGGATGAAGTCCGGAGCGAGCAGTGCACAGCGGGCCAGCACCTCGCCCGCGAGGTGGCGCCCCGACGCCTCGGGCGAACTCAGTGCCTGGGCGAGCACCTTCCGGACGCTCAGGGCGACGGCCGCCGTCAGCGTCACGCCGTGGCGGTAGTCCAGCGGGACGAAACCCGGTTCGTCGAGCAACCGGGCCCTGAACCGGGCGAGTTCCGCGAGGTAGACGTCGACCGGGCACTGGGTCGCCGCGATGTAGCCGGTGGCCTGGGCGATCGCGAGCGGGATGCCCTCCACCGCGTCGACCAGCGCGGCGACCTCGGTTCCGGTCGCCGCCTGCAGCCGCTCCCCGGCCCAGGCCGCGGCCTCGGCGGCGGCCATCCGCTCCACCACCAGCCCGCCCTCGGCGGCCGCCCAGGCCGAGTCCCGGGTGGTGATCAGCACGTGCGCGCCGTCGCAGTCCGGCAGCAGGCCGTTCAACTGCTCCCGACCGGCGACGTTGTCGTAGACGAGCAGGACCCTGGAGCCCAGGTGCGCCAGTCGTAGGCCGATCCGGGCGACGATCTCCGTCTCGTCGGCCGAGCCGGTCTCCTGCTCGTCCTCGGCGAGCATCCGGCGGTAGGCGGCGAGGACGTCCTCCCGGGTGTCGGAGGGGATCCACCAGACGAACTCGTAGGCGTTCCGGGAGCGGTGGGCGTACAGCCGCGCGATGCTCGACTTGCCGATGCCGCCGAGCCCGGACATCACGACCCGAACCGCTCCGTCGTCGAAGTCCTGCCCGAACGGCCCGAGTTCCCCGGACACCCCGGACGACCCGGACTTCCCGAACTTCCCTTCCAACGCGGCGAGTTCCCGCTCACGGCCGCGCACGCCCGCGGCCGAGGGGACGTCACGGAACAGCGCGCGTCCCCCAGCCGCCGCCCCGCCGGCCCCGGCTCGGGGCGCGGCCCGGCGCCCCCGGACGAGCCAGGGGAGCTCGTCCAGCCGGATCGTGCGCCGGTCGAGGCGGTGGTCCCCGGAGTACTGGAACAGCTTCACGAACAGAGCCTCGACGGTGCTGTCGACCTCGGCCGCCGCCAGCGGAACGGCGGACAGCCGCAGCAGTTCCAGCCGTGCCTGGTCGAGGATCTGCTCCCACGGGCCGGTCCGGGTCAGGATCTCCAGCCGTCGGAGCAGCGCGTGGTCCTCGGGCACGAGGGTGACCGAGGACGGCACCAGGCCCCGGCACTCCGCCAGCCACCGCGCCGGATCCGGTACGGCGCGGGCCCGTTCCGCGACCTCCCGCAGGGCCTTCCCGGAGGAGTGCACCGGCGCGTCCGAGAGGAACCGCAGCACCGCCGACCCGTCGGGGTCCGCCGCTCCCCACCGGCGGGCGAGCCTGAGCAGTTCCCCGCCCGACCACGTGCCCGGCTCGACCCGCGTCTTGGCCTGGGCGAGCAACAGCGGCCGGCCCTCGGCGTCACGGACCTCGAAGTCGATCGCCTCGTCCGCCCCTTCCACCCGGAAGGTGTCGGCCTCCGGGTACTGCTCCGGAACGCGGATCAACTGCAACAGGGCGCACGCCGTCTGGAACCCCATGCCGCGCGCTGTATCGGTCCCGCCCATGTACCACCGCCCCCTTCAGGTCACGCACAGCATGGCAGGTCTCACCGACAGTCGCCCCGAGCCGCAGCGGGGACAGTGTCGGTCGAGGCCGCCGGCTGTCCGCCCGGCCGAGCGCCCAACTGCCCAACCGTGGGGCCGGATCCCGGGACGGCAGGGTCACGGCGTGGCGGCGGGGGCCTTCGGTGCCGGGGAGAGGCCTGCGCAGCCACGCAGGCCGTCGCGGCGCTTGAGGGCGGCCTCGGCGGTGGCGCCGGTGACGGGCTCCGGGATGCCCTTGTCGTCGATGGCGGCCGGGGCGAAGGCCTCGCCGGTGACCTTGCCGTCGGCGGTGAGGGTGAGGGTGGTGACGCCGGTGTCGTTGGAGTTCGGGTAGTCGGAGGTGCCGTACCAGAGGAAGTTGCCGAAGCCGTAGCCGACGTAGGTGTTGCCGAGCATGCCCGAGCCGACCATGGTGTGCGCGTGCGTGCCGACCACGGCGGTCGCGCCGGCGGTGGCGAGCTTCTTGGCGATGGTGGTCTGTGCGGCGGTCGGGCAGGCCTTGCCCTCCTCGCCCCAGTGCAGGTAGACGAGGACGACCGGGGCCTGCTGCTTCGCCGTCTCCACCGCCTTGACCAGCGCCGGGACGTCCAGCGCCGAGGCGATGCCCGGCTTGTTCGCGCCCGCCCGCCACTTCTGGTTGGTGAGGTCCTCGACCTGGCTGGCGGCGACCACGGCGACCTTCACCCCGCGCACGGTGGTGACGTACGGGGCGTACGCCTCCTTGGCGTTGCGCCCGACGCCGACGACCGGGATCGGCGAGGAGTCCTTGGCGGCGAGGGTGTCGGTGAGGCCGTCGGCGCCGAAGTCGACCGCGTGGTTGTTGGCCATCGAGACGACGTCGACGCCCGAGTCCTTGAGCACCGAGAGCGCCTTGGGCGCGGTGCGGAAGGTGTACAGCTTGGGCTCGGGGGCGCCGCGCCCGGTGATCGCGGTCTCCAGGTTGAGGACGGAGAGGTCGGCGTCGGCGAGGGTGGCGGAGATCGGGCCGAGGGCCGGCTCGGGCGGCTGGACGGCCAGCCGGGCCTCGGTGCGGCCCTCGAAGTGGACGTCACCGGCGAAGGCGACGGTGACGGTGCCGTCGGGCCGGGGAGCGGCCTTCTTGCTCGGGGCCGTGCCGGTGGAGGGGGTGCCCGGGGTGGCGGCGGCGGAGGTCGGCGCCGGGATCGGGGCGGGCGCGGCGCCGGCCGGGGCCGGATCGGGGTCGTCGGGGCCGCAGGCGGTGACGGCAGTCAGTCCGACGAGCAGGGCGACGGTGGCCGCGGCACGGCGCATGAGTGGTTCCCCCCGAGGACAGTGCAAGAACGGTCAGCCTACGCCACCGGATCACCACACTTCGGGCCCGGACCCGCAACATTCCGGACACGGAACGGCACCGGCGGCCCCTCCCCTGGCCCACCCGTCCCAATCGCCCCGCCCGACCCGGCCGCCGTGTCCCTGGCGCGGCGGCCGGGAGCGCGCGCAGCGTGGTGGTACGGGGAACCCGTGGGGAACCCGTCCCGTGCCGGGGTCCGGAGGTGTGACGTGATGGGCAGCAGCAATGCGGGCAGCGGGTCGAACGCGGGCAGCGGGTCGAACGCGGCCAGCGGGTCGGCAGACGCCCCGGGTGGCATTCCGACCGCCGAACCGGCCGGCAGCCCGGAGGGCGCCCGGCGCTCCCCCGGCCCGGAGCGCCGGATCGTGGTCGGCATCGACGGCTCCGCGCCCTCGAAGGCCGCCCTGCGCTGGGCGGTCGGACAGGCCGTCCTGACCGGGGCGGCGGTGCACGCGGTGGCGGCCTGGGAGTACCCGTCGCTGTACGGCTGGTTCGCGCCGATGGTGGACGACGGCTTCGAGCAGACCGCCCGCCGCACGCTGAGCGCCGAGATCAACGAGGTCCTGGGCCCGGAGCGCCCGGTGGAGGTCCGGGAGAGCCTGGTGCTCGGCCACGCCGCCGACGTGCTGCTGGAGGCCGCCGAGGACGCGGACCTGCTGGTGCTGGGCAGCCGCGGCCGGGGCACCTTCGCCCGGACGCTGCTGGGCTCGGTCAGCGCCCGCTGCGCGGTGCACGGGAGTTGCCCGGTGGTGATCGTCCGCTCCGACGGGACGGCCACCGCACCGCACCGGCCCACGGCTTCGCCGGCCACGGCTGCGGCGGACGACGCTGCGAAGGCGGCCGGGGCAGCCGGCGCGGCCGAACCGGTGGTCCGCACCAAGGACTGGCAGCTCAGCCTGCACGTGGTCGAGGACCGGGACACCACCCGGGTGCACGCCGTCCTGGACGCCGACGGCACCGTGCTGCACAGCGACGCCCGTTCCCGCCGCAACCCCCGCGACACCCCGGCCCCGCAGGTCGGCGACGAGTTCGCGGTCGGCCGCGCCCTGGTGGACCTCGGCCACCAGCTGCTGCGCGCCGGCATGCACGACGCCACCGACCGTACGGACGAGTGAGCAGCGCCGGGCCGGGTACGCCATGCTGAACCGCGACGCCGTCCCGACCGGAGGAGCCGCATCCCGCCCATGGACACCACCCCCGGCCCCCAGCCCGCCCAGGACCCCGGCCCCGTCCCCGACGTCGGGCCTGACTCGGATGCCGCCCCGACCCCGGACGCCACCCCCGGCTTCACCGCCGCCGAGCGCGCCCGGGGCCGGGCGCTGCGCCGGGAGCAGCTGCCGTGGGTGCTGGGCGCCCGGCTGGCGGGCCTGGCGCTGACCGTTCTGCTCGGTTTCACCCCCGTCGGCGCCGCGCTGGTCACCGCCACCGGCCGCTGGTTCGGCGGCTCCCGGACCGCCACCGTCCTGGCCGGCGCGGCGGCCCTGCTGGTTCTCGGGCAGGCGCTGCAGTTGCCGTTCGGCGCCCGGGTGCGGGCCGTCCGAACCCGGTACGGGCTGGTGACCCAGGGGTGGGCCGGCTGGGCGCTGGACGCGCTGCGCGGCCTCGTGCTGACCCTGGGCCTGGTGCTGCCGCTCGTCCTCGGGCTGTTCGCGCTGACCGCCTGGTCGCCGCAGCGCTGGTGGCTGCCGGCGTCGGGTGCGGCGGCTCTGCTGACGGCCGCCCTCTCCTTCCTCTACCCCCTGCTGGTCGAGCCGGTGTTCAACCGCTTCGCCCCGATGCCGCCGGGCGAGCTGCGCAGCGCGCTGCTGGCGCTGGCCGAGCGGGACGGCGTCCGGGTGCGGGACGTCCTGGTGGCGGACGCCTCGCGCCGCACCACCGCGCTCAACGCGTACGTCTCCGGGCTGGGCGCGACGCGCCGGATCGTCGCGTACGACACGCTGCTGACCACCGCCGAGCCGCGCGAGGTGGAGCTGGTGGTCGCGCACGAGCTGGGCCACGTCAAGCACCGGGACGTGCCGGTCGGCACCGCGCTGGGCGCGGTCGGGGCGGCCGTGGCGGTGGCCGTGCTCGGGCTGCTGGCCGCCTGGCGGCCGCTGCTGGACGCCGCCGGGGCGACGGACGCGGCGGATCCCCGGGCGCTGCCGCTGCTGGCGGCGCTCGGCGCGCTGCTGGGCGCGCTGTCGGGGCCGGCGCAGTGCGCGGTGAGCCGCCGGATCGAGGCCAGGGCGGACCGGCACGCACTCGAACTGACCGGGGACGTCGAGCAGTTCGTGGCGATGCAGCGCAGACTGGCACTGGCGAACGTCTCCGATGTCGACCCGCCGAGGGTGCTTGAGCTACTGTTCGCCACTCACCCGAGTGCGACCCGCCGGATCGCCGCCGCCCGCGCCTGGCAGGCCGCCCGGTCCGCGCAGGCTCCGGGGGCCGGACGGGCGCCGGAGCGCCGCGCGACCCGCCCCGGCAAATCCGTTGTATAGTGCAACAAATCTCGGAGAGATAGGAACGCCGTGCCCGGCCGCCAGTCGTCCATCGACACCATCCAGCGCGAACTGACCGCCTTCGCCCGCCGAGCCCGGCACAAGGCCTCCCAGCTGCACCCCGACCTGTCCCTGGTCACCTACAGCATCCTCGACCTGCTCACCGAGCGCGGCGGCTGCCGGGCCGCCGACGTGGCCGCGCACTTCATGCTCGACAAGTCCACCGTCAGCCGCCAGGTCACCGCCCTGGAGAAGCTCGGCCTGCTGGCCCGCGAGGCCGACCCGGACGACCAGCGCGGCCAGATCCTGCGCGCCACCGAGGCCGGACTGGCCCTGCTGCGGGACGCCAACGAGCAGCGCCGGCTGGCCTTCACCGAGCGCTTCACCGACTGGTCCGACGAGGACGTCGCCCGCTTCGCCGCCTACCTGGCCCGCTACGGCGAAGAAGGCTGAACCGCGAGACGGCCGAACCGGCGAGGACGGCCGAACGGGAGAAGCGCCGAACGGGCGGAACACCGAACCGGGGCCGCCCGCCGAGTCCTCGGGGTGCGCCCCGGCGCCCCCACGGTGTACAGAGGAGAGGTGCCCCTCCGGCAGCGTCCCCGTGCGCCGCGCCCGCAACACGCGCCGCACTCCCCCGGCCCCCGCCGCGCCCGGCGTCCCGACCGCCGGGTGCTGATGGTGCTCACGCTCGCGCTGATCGCGGCGATCACCGTCGTCGACATCCTGTCCCCGCCGGACATCCACCTCGGTCCGCTGCTGATCGTCGCCCCCGCCCTGACCGCCTCCTTCGCCGGCCCGCGGGCCACCGCCGGGGTCGCCCTGCTCGCGCTCGCCGCGCTGACCGTCATCGGCCTCACCCGGGACGGCCTCACCACCGCCAACCACCAGACCCAGCTCGGCGCGCAGCTCGCCGTCTCCGCACTGATCGTCGGCCTGCGGGTGCTGCGCCAGCGGCACGAACGCGAACTGGCCCGGGTCCGGTCGGTGTCCGAGGCCGCCCAGCGGGTCCTGCTGCGCCCGCTGCCGGAGCTGATCGGGCCGCTGCACCTGGCCTCCGTCTACCTGGCCGCCGAGGCCGAGGCGCAGGTCGGCGGCGACCTGTACGCGGCCGCCCGCACCGCCACCGGTACCCGGCTGCTGGTCGGCGACGTGCGCGGCAAGGGCCTGTCCTCGCTCGGAGACGCCGCCCTGCTGCTCGGCGCCTTCCGCGCCGCCGCCCACCTGCACGCCGAGCTGCCCGACCTGGCCGCCTACCTGGACGGCAGCGTCAGCTGGGACCTCGCCCAGCTCGCCGAACAGTCCCGGCAGGCACGGCAGGCACGAGAGGCCCGGCAGGCAAGGCTTTCCCGGCCGTCCGGGCAGCCGCGGCGTGCCCGGCCCCGCCCACCCGCCGGAGACTTCCCCGACGAGAGCGGTGAGGCCGGCGAGTCCTTCATCACCGCCGTCCTGCTCGACATCCCCGACGACGGCTCGCCGGTCCGCCTGATCGACTGCGGCCACCCGCCCCCGCTGCTGCTGCGCCCCGAGGGCGTCAGCACCCTCGCCGCCCACCGGCCCGCCCCACCGCTGGGGCTCGGCGAGCTCGCCCCGGTGCGGTACGAGGTGGAGACCTTCCCGTTCCGCCCCGGCGACCGGCTGCTCATCTACACCGACGGCGTGATCGAGGCCCGGGACGCCCAGCGGCGCTTCTACCCGCTCATCGAACGCGTCACCGCCTGGCGCGCCGACCGCCCCACCGCCCTGCTCCACCGTCTCCGCCGCGACCTGCTCGCCCACGTCGGCGGCCGGCTGGACGACGACGCGGCCATGGTCGTGGTCGAACGGCTCCCGGACGACGGACCGTCCGGGAGCCGCCGTTCCTGAACCGGTGCTCGCCGGCGCCCTACGGCTTGTACGGCAGCTGCGGCACGTCGAAGCAGTTCGCCGTCATCGAGGGCACCTGCGTGACCCAGCCACCCTGCCCGCCCTGGGCACCCGGGGCCGAGTCCTGCCAGCGGGCGGCGTTCAGGCAGGCGCGGGTCGGGCCGGCGGGCGGCGGCTGCGGGACGAAGGAGGCGGGCAGGATCAGCCCGTGCGCGTCGTAGGGCTCGGCACGGTTCATGAAGGCCTCGACGCAGGACCGGGTCGGCGCGGCGCCGCAGGAGTCCAGCGCGTCCGCCAGCCACTGCGCCCCCGCCCAGCCCTCCAGCTCCCAGGCGGACAACTGCCCGGCCCGGTCCGGGTAGTAGCGGGCCATCGCGGTCCGGAAGTCGCGCACCGCCGGGTACTGCTGGTCCTCGTAGTTCAGGCTCGACGAGGTCGCCCAGAGCGCGTTGCGGCAGTTCGGCGAGGAGGCGTAGTCGGTGCGCACCGACTCCGACCAGTTCTGCACGTTGGTGACCTTCGCCGCCACCGTCACCCCGGCCTCGTCCAGCGCCCGGCACAGCGCCGCGTTGCCCCGGGTGTCCATGGCGTCGAACAGCAGCTGCGAGCCGTCGGCGTGCACGGCCGCGGCCACGGCCTGGAAGTTCGGCAGCGCGAAGTCCACCGTCTGGAGCAGCACCCGGTAGCCCTCGGCCTCCAGTCCGGCCTTCAGCTGACCGGCGTAGCGGGCCGAGTCGGCCTGGTTGTACGCCACCACGGCGGCGCTGCCCGCGCCCAGGTGCTGCTTGAAGAAACGGAACACCTCGGTGCTCTGGTAGAGCGTCCCGTTCCAGCCGACCGCCCGCCCGTCGCGCGGCGCAGAGCTGCCGTAGATCCCGTACAGGTGCGGCCACCGGTCGTACGCCGTGCCGATCGGCTGGCCGCCGATGTCCGGCACCGCCTTGCCGCTCACGTACGAGGCACCCGCGTAGTCCAGGACGCTGCCGCTGACGAAGGCGAAGACGTGCGCCTGGTCGACCAGCCGGTGCACGCAGTCCTGGTTGCCGACACCGCTGCCGCCGTCGTCGCAGGTCACCAGGTGGACGGTGCGACCGTGCAGGCCGCCGCGGTCGTTGAGGGCCTGGAAGAACGCCTGGGCCCCGTACCGCGGGCCGCTGAACACCTCGCTGCCGACCGGGCTGGTGAGGGAGGTGACGACGCCGATCCGGATCTCGGTGGCGGTGACGCCGGTGTCGGAGGCGGGGTTGGTGGTCCCGCTGCCGGTGGCACCGGGGCCGGCACTGCCGGTCGGGGCGGCGGGTGGGGACGAGCGGGCGGAGAAGGCGGCCCCGGGCAGGCGAGTGCCGCAGCCGGAGAGCGAGAGCGTCGCAAGGACCGGCAGGGAGGTCAGCAGCAGGGCCAGGGCCGCCGCCGGGACGCGACCGGGCCGCCGGCACGCGAACGCGTCGGCGGCCCGGTGCCGCGGTGGGGCCATCGGCCGCACCGGTCAGCTGCAGCCGGGGATCGGGGTGCCGCTGGCGCCGCCGGCCTGGGTCAGCAGGCCGCACAGGGTCGAACGGGACACCTTCCAGGTGCCGTTCTCCAGGACGGCCTGGCCGGACGCGCTCGGCTCGACCACGGTGCCCTGGAGGGAGAGCGAGTAGGTGACGGCCGCGTCGGAGGCGTCGGTGAACGCGACGTCACTCACCTTCGCCTGCACCTGGCCGACCCGCGGGTCCTGCGAGAAGCCCTGCAGCACCGGGAGCAGCGTGTCGCCGCCCTGGAGCAGCTTCGCCTTGTCCGGGATGGGGGTGTTGGGGTCGAAGAACTTCTCCCAGTTGGTGGTGATCTCCGCCTTCGCGGCGGCCGGGTCGGCGGGGGCGGTGCCGGTCGGGGTGGCGCCGGCGCTCGGGGTGGCGCTGGCGCTCGCGCTCGCCGGGGAGGAGGCCGAGGAGCCGGACTTGCTGCTGCTGCACGCGGCCACCGTGCCCGCCAGCGTCAGGACGAGCAGCGCACTCGCCGTCCGCAGGGCCCGGCCGCCGCCCGTGCGGGTGCCGCTTCGCGTCACGTGCATGGTGTTCCCTCTCGACTGCGCCGCCCGGGCCGGTCGCTCGGTGTCCCGGATGCTGTTCCAGGCTGATCCTGGAAACGTCACAAGTGACACCATGAAGGCGGATCCATGGACGAATCGCAATCCGGCGGAGAAATCACCCGTAACGCCCCGAAGGGTTCCTCCTTCCGGGGCGGCGCGTTCCGGGGCCGGTTCGCCCGGGGCGGCTCGTTCCGGGGCGGCCCGTTCCGGGGCGGCCCGTTTCGGGGTGCGCGGGAGTGGGCGGGCTGGCTCCTCCTGGCGGCCGGGGCCGTGCTGTGCGTGCTCGGCTGGTACGGGGTCTCCGGAGAGCGCTTCGTCGAGCAGCAGATCCCGTACCTGGCGTCGTCCACCATCCCGGGCGCGGCGCTGATCGTGTCCGGAACCGTCCTGTTCGCCCTGCGACCGCCCTCTCCGCCGGAGCACGAGGACCTGACCGACCGCCGGGTGGAGCGCCTGTACGACCTGCTGGTCGAACCGGATACGGACCCGGGCCCTGGGCCGGACACCGGAGCCGGCCTCGGGCCTGATCCTCCCGATTCACCCGGCCCGCCCGGTCTGGGCGCCGGACTGTGGCTGGCCGTCCCCGGGGGCATCCGCTACCACCGACCGGACTGCCCGCTGGTCATCGGCAAGGCTCGGGCCGAACCGGTCGACTCGGACGCCGTCCGCGCCCGGGGCCTGACGCCCTGCCCGCTCTGCTCCCCACCCGCCGCCGACGCCGGTCCCGGTCCCGGTCCCGACCCCGACCCCGCCACCCGTCCGGGCGAACCGGCCCCCCGCCGAGCGGCTGAGCAGCCATGAACTCCCTCCTCCTCACCGCAGCCTCCCTCGGCTCCTCAGGCTCCCCCGGCGCCCCCGGCTCGCTCAGCCTCACCGTCGACCTCGCCCTCGCCGGACTCACCGTCGGCAGCGCCGCCGCGCTCAGCGGCATCGGCCTGGTCGTCTGCCACCGCGCCACCGGGGTACTCAACATCGCCCAAGGCGCCCAGGCCATGGCCGTCGCCTACCTGCTGCGCGACCTCGTCGTGGTGCGGCACTGGCCGGTCTGGCCCGCCGTCGCCTGCTGCCTGCTCGTCGTCGCCCCCGCCCTCGGCGCACTGCTCGACGTCCTCGTCTACCGGCCACTGCAGCGGCGCGGCGCCGGACCGGCCGAGACCACGGTCGCCGGGCTCGGCGTGTTCGTCCTGCTCATCGGCGTCGTCGTCCTGCTCTGGGGCGCGGCGCCACTGGCCGGCGCCCCCTCCCCGCTCGGCGGCGCCCCGATCCGGCTGCCCGGCGGACACAGCCTGCGCCCCGACACCGTCGCCCAGCTCGCCGCGATCCTCGTCCTCGGCGTCACCGTCCTCGTCGTCACCCGGTGGACCCGCTTCGGCCTCCGGCTGCGGGCCGTCGTCGACGACCGCCGCCTCGCTGTCCTCGCCGGCGTCGACGCCGACCGGGTCTCCGCCATCGGCTGGGCCTTCGGCACTTTCACCGCCGGACTCGTCGGCATCGCCCTCGCCCCGTACCTGCTGCTCGACCCGTACGGACTTCCGCTCCTGGTGATGGAGACCATGGCCGTCGCGGTCGCCGCCCGGCTGCGCAGCATCCCGGTTGCCATCGCCACCGGGCTCGGCCTCGGCATCGCCCAGGCGGAGCTCACCCGGCTGCGCCCGTCCGGGCAACTGCTGCCACTGGTCGAGGCCGTGCAGTCCAACCTGTTCGTGGTCGCCCTGCTCGCCACCGCGCTCCTCGCCGGGCCGCGCATCACCGGCGAGCGGGACGAGACCGCCCCGCTGCCCGTCCGCACGGGCCGGGTCGGCGACCGTGGCGGGCACGGTACGGGAGGCGGGCACGGTACGGGAGCCGGGCGCGGTACGGGAGCCGGGCGCGGACGCCTGGCGGGGGCCGTCTGCCTGGTACTGCTCCTGCTGCCGCTCGGCTTCCGGGGCAACGACCTGCGCAGTGCCCTGCTCGTCCCGGCGCTCGCGCTCGTGCTGCTGTCCATCGTCGTGGTCACCGGCTACGGCGGGCAGATCTCGCTCGGCCAGGCCGGGTACGCGGGACTCGGCGCACTCGGGACCGCGCTCCTGATGTCCGGCCGCATCCCCGGCATCCCGCCACTGCCCGCCGTACCCGCGCTGCTGATCGCCGTCCTCGTCACCGCCCCGCTCGGACTGCTCACCGGTTGGCCCGCGATCCGCCGACGCGGGCTCGCCCTCGCCCTGGTCACCTTCGCGGTCGGAACGGCGATGAGCCGCTTCGTCTTCCAGCAGCCGTACGCCACCACCGGGCTCGTCCTCGACCGTCCGTCGTTCCTGGCCGGCGACCGCGCCTTCTACCTCGCCGAACTCCTGCTCCTCGGCGTCGGCCTGCTCGCCGTCCGGCGCCTGCACCGGGGCCGCCTCGGCCGGGCACTGACCGCCATGCGGGACCACGAACCCGGCGCGGTCGCGGCCGGCGTGGACGTCCCCGGCCTGAAACTCCTCGCCTTCGTCACGGGCGCGGCCCTCGCCGCACTCGGCGGCGGCCTGATGGGCCTCGCCGGACGCGCCTTCGACCCTGCCGCCTTCGACCCGGTACGCGGCTTGCTCTGGTTCGCGGCCGTCGTCGTCGCCGGAGCCGACAACGCCCTCGCCGCCGTCCTGGCCGCCGCCCTCCTCATCGGCCTCGACGCCGGCAGCGTCGCCGGCGTCTCCGCCGTCGCCGTCGGCGTCCTCGCCGCCGCCATCGGCCGCCTCCCCGGCGGCTTCGCCGCCCTCCGCCTCCCCCAACGCCACCCACCCGCCGCCCTACCCCCTGCCCACCTCACTCCGACAGGCCGCCGCGTCCGCGAGACCATCACGTCCCGGCAGGCGCAACCATGAGCACCGCTCATGACCCATCCGAGTGGATCCCACCGCAGCGCAGCGAGCCCAACTACACGCGGACCATCAGGAAGCGGAATCGCGATGAGCGGCACTCATCACCCAACCGAGCGGCCCCTTCCGCGACCGGGTGCTCCCGGGGCCGGCGACCGGCCGGACGGCACCGAAGGGAGAGCCATGAGCACCGCGCATGTCATCGGGAGTGCCAGCGGCACCGATCGGCTCGTCGGGGTCCGGGGTGAGAGGTGATCTCGGCGTGGGGCGGGCGGCCATGAGGAAGGTTCATCACGCCTCCTGGCTCCTCCCGCCTGCCGTCGGACTCGCGCCGGTGTGCCGGGCGGCGGGCGAGGCGGAAGGCGGGCGGCCATGAGCGACGCTCATGGCGCTGCGCGGCTGACCGCTCGGGGGGTCGTTCGGCGGTACGGGGGGATCGAGGCGGTGGGCGGGGTGGATCTGGTGGCGTTGCCGGGGCGGATCACCGCGTTGATCGGGCCCAACGGGGCAGGCAAGAGCACGTTGTTCGACTGCCTGGCCGGCACTGCCCGGCCCGATGCGGGGCGGGTGCTGCTCGGCGGGCGGGATGTCACCCGGCTCTCCGCGCATCGGCGGGTGCGGCTCGGTTTGGCGCGGACGTTCCAGCAGATCGCCGTCTTCCCGACCCTCACGGTGGCCGACAACGTCCGGGTGGGTGCCGAGCAGCAGAACAGGCGGGCCGTCCGGCCCGGACGGGCCGACTCTCGGGCAGCGGCCGAGCGGACCACCCGGGCGTTGCGGTTGTTCGGGCTGCAGGAGGTCGCCGCCGAGCCTGCCGGGGCGCAGCCCACCGGCGTTCTGCGGTTGGTGGAGCTGGCGCGGGCGTTGGCGGGCGGGCCCCGGGTGCTGCTGCTGGACGAGCCAGCGGCAGGGCTCGACGCCGCGCAGACGGCCCGGCTGGTGTCGGTGCTGCGGGGGCTCGCCGAGCGCGGCATGGCCTTGCTGCTGGTCGAGCACGACGCCGAGCTGGTCGCCGAACTCGCCGACTCCGTGTACGCGATGGCCGAGGGCCGGATGGTCGCGGCCGGTCCGACCGCCGACGTCCTCGCCGACCCCCGTGTCTCCCGGGCCTGGGGAGGGGTGGCCTGATGCCCGTCGAGGCCGCGCTGCGTGCCGCCCGGGTCCGGTACGGCCCGTTGGAGGCGCTGCACGGGGTCGACCTGGCGTTCCCCTCCGCCGCCGTCACGGTCCTGCTCGGCCGCAACGGCGCCGGGCGGACGAGCGCGCTGCACGCCCTCGCCGGGGTCGTTCCGCTGTCGGGCGGCCGGGCGACCTGGCGGGGCCGGGACATCGGCGGGCTGTCGGTGCACCAGCGGGTACGGCGCGGGCTGGCGCTGGTGCCTGCCGAGCGCGGGGTGTTCGGGTCGCTGACCGTCGCCGAGAACCTGGGCCTGGGCGGCCCGGGAAGGGACGAAGTACTCGAACTTTTCCCCGAGTTGACCGCGCTGCTGAATCGCCGGGCGGGCACCCTCTCCGGCGGCCAGCAGCAACTGGTCGCCGTCGGGCGGGCCCTGGTGGCCGAGCCCACCCTCCTCCTGCTCGACGAGCCCGAACGCGGCCTGGCCCCTGCCGTCGCCGCCCGGCTGCACGCCCACCTGCTGGCCGGCGCCACCGGCGGCCGTACGGTCGTGATCTCGGCGCAGTCCCTGCCCCCCACCCTCGCCGGGGCGGCGGTGGTGCACGTGCTGCACCGGGGCGAGGTGGTCTTCTCGGGGGAGCCCGGGGAGATGACCATCCGGCCGACCGCGCCGACGTGACCCGGGAGGCGAGAAGGCTCTCGGCCCCCGCCCGACTACCGTCCCATTGCTTCCAGTTAACCTTTTCCTTCCGTTTCGGTCGTTACGGTGACTCCTCCCCCCGGATGAATCCGGGGGGCTTCTCCTGTCGGTGGCTGGGCTACGGCGGGAAGGACCAGCCCGGCCCTGATCGCGACGTTCAGTGCGCCCACGCGGTCGGCGTTGTCGGTGTGCCCGCACTTGACGCATTGGAAGGTTGCTCGGTTGGGGCGGTTGTCCGCGCTGATGTGCCCGCACGCTGAGCGGGGGCAGGTGCGGGAGCTGTTGCGGGCGTCCACGGGGATCACGATGCGACCGGCGCTTTCAGCCTTGTTCGCGAGGATGCCCAGGAAACACCCCCAACCCGCGTCCATGATGCTCTTGTTCAGCCCGGCCTTGGCCACAGCGCCGGGTGACGGGGGCGGATCATGGTGCGGCTCCCTTCCCGGGGGCCCGGACGACCCCCGTTCGCTGTGCCTCAACCCTGTACCTGGCACCCCTCCCCGCACATGTACCGAACGGCACAACCTGAGCGGCAACGCCCCTCTGCCCCCTGCCGATCGGCAGGGGGCAGAGGGGCAGAGCGGGAAAGGGCAGAGGGCAGCCCCCGGGTGTCAGGCCGGGCCGCGCAGGTAGGGCGTCGTGGTGCTCACCCAGGCGAAGCCGAGGCGCTGGAGGATGGGGCGGCTCTGGTCGCTCGCGTCGACCTGCAGGTACTGGTAGCCGAGGTCGGCGGCGAGGCGCGCCCGGTGGGCGACGAGGGCCCGGTAGATGCCCCGGCCGCGCCAGTCGGGTGCGGTGCCGCCGCCCCAGAGGCCGGCGAATCCGGTGCCCGGGTTCAGTTCCATCCGGGCCCCGGAGATCGGGCGGTCACCGGCCATCGCGACGACCATGCTGACCGTGTCGGGGCCGTGCCGGAGGTGGTCGAGGATCCGCTCGCGCAGGCGCGGCAGTTCCCGGCCGAAGGCCTGTTCGTGGGCTTCCATCAGCAGGTCCACACCGGCCTCGTCGGTCACCGGCTGCAGTCGGACGCCCTCGGGCAGGACCACGTCGGTGGGCAGGTCCTCGATCCGGGCGATCATCAGCGCCTCGGCGGGCTCGGCCGTGAAGCCGGCCGCCAGCAGCCGCTCCCCGAGGTCGGCGGGGCGGTCGTGGGAGTACGCCTTCCACTCGAACTCCAGGCCCAGCGCCGCGAAGTGCCGCACCTGCGCCGCGATCGCCGCGTCGGCCCCGGCCTCGTCCAGGCCGGACCACACCACGCCGTTCCAGGAGTCCTCTCCACCCACCTGCCGCACCACCGCACCGTCCCGCTCGACGCGGACGCCGGGGTCGCCCGGCGCCGCGTTGCGCCGGATCCGGTCGTCGAACAGGGCGAGCACGTCGTCATGATCCATCCGCTCACTCCAGCACGGCCCGGGAGCGCGCGCCACCCGTTATCCGTCCGACCGGCTCCGGCTCACCCGACGACCGGCCGCGAGACCAGCCGCGAGACCGGCCAGCAGACCGCTCCCCCGGCCGGCCGGCGCGGATCACCTCGCTCGGAGCCTCCGCGTCCATGACGGCGTCCACCAAGTCCCGTGCGGCGGCGAGTTCGTCGATCCGCCGGGTGGTCCGGGCACGCTCCACGGCCAGGCCCGCGAGCAGTTCCGGGCAGGTCGGGCCGGGCCGGCGCTGCCCCGGGGGCAGGCCGCCGCCCGGGTCGCACTGGTCGCCCTCTGGCCCGGCCTGCCCGGCCGCACCGTCCTCAACGCCGCCTCGATCGCACCGGACGACGCGCGGGCGACCGCCGCCGACGCCGAAGCCCGGGGCCGTCCGCCTCCTCGACGCCGCGATCCTCGCCCCCACCCCGACCATCGGTCGACCCGAGGGCACCGTCCTGGTCAGCGGCGATCCTGAGGCCTTCGCCCCGCACGCCGGGACGCTCCGGACCCTGGGCACCGTACGCGATGCCGGCGCGGACCCGGGCCGGGCAGCCGCCTTCGACACCGCCCTGCTCGACCTGATCTGGACCACCGTGCACGGCTTGGTCCACGCCCTGGCCCTTTCCTGCGCCGAGGGCATCGGCGGCGCCGAACTCACCCAGTACGCCCAGGGGTTGCCGCGACTGCCACCCCCGCCGATCGAGGACCTCGCCCGCCGCGCGGACGACCGCCACCAGCCGGGCGACCACAGCAGCGTGGCCTCCGCCGCAGCCGGGCCGGCGCACGTCGCGCACACCGCCCGGCCCACGGCCTGGACACCTCCGTGCTGGACGCTGCACTCCCCTCACCCGGCGGGCGGTCACGGCCGGTCTCGGGCCGGACGGGGTGTCCTTTCTGCTCGAACTGCTCTCCGCCCGAGAAGTGTCGGATGATCGGCCCTGACGCGGGGTCTGCACGGTGATTCCGCAGGTCGGGCCTTCAGTACTGGCCGGCCGGCCAGTGCCCGCGCGCAGCCAGGTCCAGGACCAGGGCGCCGATGTTCCAGGAGTCGTCGTCGCCCCGGTGGTGGCGGCCTTCCAGGGGGAGGCCGGCGACGGTCAGCGCCTCGGCCATTCCGGGGCGTCGGCGCAGGCCGTAGGAGGCCGTGAAGGCGACCTTCGCGTTGGTGTGGCGGTCGCCGAAGGGGTACGCGGTGTTCGTGTGGCGGCACTGGCGGGTGAACTGGTTGCGGTCGTAGTCGCCCCAACTGGCCCATGCGATCGAGCCCGCCCGGTGCCGGGCCGCCAATTGCCGGCAGGCTTCGCGGAAGGAGAGACCGCCGTCCACCTCGGCCTGGGTCAGCCCGGTCAGCTCCGTGCAGAAGGGGCTCACCTGCGAGCGGGCCGGGCGCACCAACAGCCGGTGCTTGGCGAGGCGTTCACCCGCGCGCAGGTCGACGACGGTGAGTCCGATCTCGATGATCTCGCTGACCTGCCCGGGCGGTGGCTGCCCCTGCCAGCAGGTCGCTTCGACGTCGATCACGTTCAGCAGGTGCGGGTCGGCGGCCATGGGGAGTGAGTGTAGGAATGCCCGCTTCCCCGAGTCACCCGGATTTCCGTGCGCCCCTGCCCGCTACTGCCGTCTACCGCCCGCTGCTGCCGCCTACTGCGCCAAGTAGCCGCCGTCGACCGGCAGGACGGCGCCGGTGATGAAGGAGGCGTCGTCGGAGGCGAGGAAGAGGACGGCGGCGGCGACCTCGGCGGGGGCGCCGAGGCGGCCCATCGGGTGGAGCTTCTCGATCGCCGCGAGGTATTCGGGGCCGCCGGGTTCGTCGCTCAGGCGGGCGACGCGCTCGGTGGTGATGGTGCCGGGGGCGACGGCGTTGACCCGGATGCCGCGCCCGGCCCACTCCACCGCGAGGTGCTTGGTGAGGCCGGAAGCGACGAACTTGGCGGGCCCGTAGACGGCTTGGCCGCGCTGGCCGGCCTCGCCGGAGATGGAGGAGAGGCAGACGATCGAGCCGCCGGGCCGTTCCTGGGCGACCATCGCCTGGATCGCGTACTTGCAGGTGAGGAACATGCCGCGGCCGTCCACGGCCATCACGTGGTCCCAGTCCTCGGCCGTGGCCTCGGTGACCTCCATCAGCGGGAGCACCCCGGCGTTGGCCACCAGGACGTCCAGCCGTCCGTGCCGTTCGGCGGCGGCATCGATCATCCGGCGGGCGTCCGCGTCGTCGGCCACGTCGCCGACCACCGTGCTGACGGCGCCGGGGAAGCGGTCGGCGAGGCGGCTCAGCCCCTCGGCGTCGATGTCGGTGGCCACCACCGACGCGCCCTCGCGGACGAAGCGCTCGGCGACGGCCCGTCCGATGCCGCTGGCTGCGCCCGTCACCACGCAGGAACGCCCTGCCAGCCGACCGGTCGCCGGGCTTCCCGCCGCATTCGTCGTCACCATGGGCGCGACTCTACCGACCGGGTCGGGCGGAGATCGGTGTTCCGCCGACATCCTGCCGTCGGCGCGTCGGCGGGACGGGACGCACCCGGAGGAAGGGCCGGTCAGGAGGGGCAACGGCCGTACGGGCCAACCTCGTTGGCCCGTACGAGCGGGAGTGCGGCCGCGCCCCGCCACCGCCCGGTGGCCGCCGCGGCCAGTACCCCGGCGGCCGCAGGGCCGGGCGCCGAGAGACAGGCCGGCCCGGCCGGGCCGGCCATGCCGTCAGACGGTGAGCACCACCTTGCCGCGCAGGTGCCCGCCCTCGCTGATCCGCTGCGCCTCGGCCGCCTCCGCCAGCGGCAGCACCCGGTGCAGCGGCAGCCGCAGGGTACCGGCGTCGTGCAGGGCGAGCGCGGTGGCGTAGGCGCGCTGGTGGTACAGCACGGTCTCGGTGCCGCCGGTGAAGCGGATGCCGTGCTGCTCCGCGCCCACGAAGTCGGCGATGGTCAGAACCCGGTCGGCGCTGCCCGCCAGCTCGACGGACAGCGGCAGCACGCCGCCCTGCCCGACCGCGTCCAGCACCCGGTCAACCCCGCCCGGGGCGACCGCGCGCACCCGCTCGGCCAGGCCGTCGCCGTACGTCACCGGGATCGCGCCGAGCGCGCGCAGGTGGTCGTGGTTGGCCTCGCTCGCGGTGCCGATCACGGTGATCCCGCGCGCCCGGGCGAACTGCAGCAGCACGGTGCCGACCCCGCCCGCCGCGCCGTGCACCAGCAGGGTCTCACCGGGCTGTACGCCCAGGACGTCGAGGGCCCGCTCGGAGGTCTCGGCCGCCACCGGGATCGCCGCGGCCTCCTCCCAGCCGAGCGAGGCGGGCTTGCGGCCCAGCTGTTCGGCGGGCACCAGCGCCTGCTCGGCGTACGCGCCGCCCATCACGGCGCCGAACACCTCGTCGCCGGGCGCGAAACCGCTGACGCCCTGGCCGACGGCCTCCACCACGCCGGACAGCTCGTAGCCGGGCACGGCCGGGAAGGTCACCGGGAAGATGTCGACCATGGCCCCGCTGCGCACCTTGTGGTCTAGCGGGTTCACGCCCACCGCACGGACCGCCACCCGCACCTGGCCGGGACCGGGGGCGGGCAGCTCGATGTCGGCCGGGCGCAGCACGTCCAGGTCGCCGTACTCGTTGAAGGCGATCGCCTTGGTCATGGAATCTCCTGGGGGTTGGGTGGAGTTGGTACCTCCGACGGGTTCCATCCTGGCTCGGGGGCCATGACCCGGGTGCCTGTCCTTTCGGATGGTTCGACCTGTCCGAACAGCCAGGCCGGGCCGTCCACGCCCCGACTAGACTCGACGCATGGACGGGGCGGACAGTGCAGACGGTGCGGACAGTGCAGGCGGTGCGGAGGGTGGGGGCGGCGTGATCGGAACGAGGGACGCAGACAGCGCGGACGAGCGGTGGCGGCAGGCCTGGGCCCGCCCCGAGGACGCCCTGGCGCTGGCCGTGGAGGTGCTGCGCACGCCGCGGCCGGACCTCCTGCCGCGGCTCTCCCGCACGCTCGCCACCCTCGTGCCGCACGTGGCGATCGCGCAGCTCAGCGGCGTCTGCACCTTCTCCCCCACGCACTCCCACGGCCTGCCCGAGCTGGTCGACGGCATCAGCGGCCTGGAGCTGTCCCGGCTGGCCGCGCACGCCACCGCGACCACCGCGACCGGCCGCCCCTGGCAGGGCGAGGCCGACCTCGCCGGCCGCACCCGGCCGGTGGTGGTCGTCTCGGCCCCATCGGGAGGCGCCGCACCGGCCGACGCCACCGCACCGGCCGCCACCGACGCACCGATCGACACCACCACACCGCACAGCCTCGCCAACGGCGCCGTCCTCGTCCTCGTCCGGGCGGACACCGCCCCCGTGGCGCCGGGGGCACTCGCCGTGCTGCAGCAGCTCTGGGAGCTGGTCATCGCCCACTCCGACCACCGCGCCACCGACGCCGCGCCCAAGCACGCGGCGGCCTCCCGCGCCTCCGCCAACGCCCGCGCCCGGGCGATCGCCGAGTTCACCGGCACGCACAGCGCCGCGCTCAGCGCGATCCTGGCGCCGCTGCGCTCGGCCGACCTGGACGACGCCGCCGCGCGCCGCAGCGCCACCGAGCTGGCCGTCACGGCCCTGCTCGACCTGCGCCAGGGCGCCGAGCTGGACCGTACGCTCAGCGAGGAGCCCGCCGACGCCGCGTTCGCCCGGCTCGTACGGGAGTTGCGCCCGCTGCTGCGGCACACCCGGGTCCGGCTGGACGCGGCGCCGCCCGCCGAGTCCGCCCGCTCCGTCCCGGCCGATGCCGCGCACACCGCCCGCGATGCCGTCCGGGTGGCCGTGCTGCTGATGCTGGAGCAGGAGAAGCCGACCCGCCTGCACGTGAGTTGGCGGTTCACCCCGGAGGACGCGCTGCGGGCGGTGGTCCGCGGTGACGGCCTGGGCGTGCTGGCCGTCGACGCCCTCGCCGTCCACCGCACCGCGGACCGGATCACCGCCCTCGGCGGCCGCTGCACCGTCGAGGCCGTCCCCGGCTGGGGCACCACGGTGACGGTCGACCTGCCGCTCGCCCTGCCCGAGCCCGCCCTCGCCACCGACCCGCTGGACGGCCTCCAGCCGCGGGAGTCGGAAGTCCTCGACCAGCTCGCCCAGGGCCGCCGCAACCGTGACATCGCGGCGGCGCTGCACATCAGCGAGTCGACGGTGAAGTTCCACGTCGCCAACATCCTGGCCAAGCTGGGCGTGGCCTCGCGCGGCGAGGCGGCGGCCCTGGCCCACCGCGCGGGGATGCCCGCCGGCGCGGTGGGGCTGCACGTGGCGTCCTGAACACGTGGCGTCCTTGAACACGTGGCGTCCTGAGCCCGCGGCCCCTCGCCGGCCGCCGCCGCACCACCCACCCCCTCCACAACTCCCCCTGGAGACAGGCGACATGGCCGAACCCCCCGGAGCCGCCACCACCGACCGACCGGGCACCTGGGATCCCACCGCCCCCGGCATCCTGCGGCTACCCTCCGGCCGCCTGCTGCGCGGACGCGGCCTCACCCGCCCGCTGCCCGCCGGCCCCCGGCCCGACTTCGGCCTCTACCTGCTGGGCCGACCGCCGAAGGGCCTCGACTGGGAACACCGCTGGGTGCGCTGGCCTGACTTCCGGCTGCCCGCCGACCGCGCGGACGCCGCCGACGCCTTCCGCGAGGCCTGGCGGCGCTGCGCGACCGAACGCGTCGAACTCGCCTGCGCCGGCGGCCGCGGCCGCACGGGCACCGCCCTCGCCTGCATCGCCGTCCTGGACGGCGTCCCGGCCACCGAGGCGGTCGCCTACGTGCGGGAGCACTACAGCCGGCACGCCGTCGAGACGCCCTGGCAACGGAAGTTCGTCGAACGCCCGGCCTGACCCCGATGCGTAGGAAGCGGTGGGCGGTGGACGCCAGCCCGGCTCCGTGGGTGGGCAGACTCGGAGGACCCGCCGCACCAGCCGCGCCCCTGAGGTGCGCAGACATCACGGACAGCCGCCCGGCGTAGCGCCGGCGGGCCTCAGGTCTTGCGCAGGTCCGGTGCCGGGGCGCCGATCAGCAGCCGTCGTACCGCGTCCCAGGCCGCGCGGAGGGCGGCCGCGCAGGCGCGGGTGTCGGAGCCGAGCAGGCGCAGCCAGGCGCCGCTGTCCTGCGGGAGCACGCTGACGCCGTGGAGCAGGCCGCGGTCGGCCAGGGCGTCGTGCAGGGCGTCGGCGATCCGGGCGGCCGGGGCGAGCGGGCTGAGGACGTACAGGCTGGACATCACGTCGTGTCCGGCGAGGACGGCCGGGCCGGTGACCCCGGCGCCGCCCACTCCCCCACCGGGGCCGGGGGGCTCCAGCCGTACGGTGTCGACCGCCACCAACTCGCCGTCCGGGCGCCGCACTTCGAGGTCCGAGGCGAACACCCGGTAGGCGTTGCGCTCGCCGCGGGCGAGGCGGCCGGCCAGGACGGTCTCGCCGAGCAGGACCGTCGCGCCCGGGTCGACGGTCAGGACGGTGCGCTGGTAGAACCGGGAGTCCACGAAGGGGATCACCGGCTCGGGCAGGTACTCGACGTAGGCGCCGGGGCCGGCGTCCAGGTGGAGGAGCTGTGTCGCGTAGTCGAACTCCATCCGGTAGACCTTGGTGGCCGCCTGGGTGGTGAGGTGGACCGCCGTGTCGGCGCCGCAGCGCACGTCCGTCCGCAGCCGGTCGGCCTGCAGGATGCCGCCGCCGGTGGACAGCAGGAAGGTGACGGCGAGGTCGGGGCGGGCCGGGTCGAAGTACAGCGGGCGCATGATCTGCAGCGGCGACTTCTGGTAGTGGCCGGTGAGTTCGGTGCGCCCGCCGACCTTGTCGAAGGCCAGTTCCAGCAGCCCGACCTTGCCGGGGCGCCCGACCGCGAGGGTGTCGGGCGTCCCGGCGTGCCGGCGGACCTCGTACGGGACGCGGGCCGGTTCGTAGTGCCGCGGGTCGAGCCGGGGCACCGCCTCCGGTGCGACGGCCCGGACGGCCTCCTCCGTTTCGGGGGCGGCCGTCACGACCTCGGAGGCGGCCGTCACGCCGGAACCTTGCGGAAGGTCTCCAGGAAGGCGGCGATCTCCTCCAGCCCTTCCCCCGTCAGGCAGTTGGTGAGCACCACCGGCCCGCCCTCGCGCACCCGGTGGGCGTCGGACTCCATGATACCGAGGTCGGCGCGGACGTACTGGGCGATGTCGATCTTGTTGATGACCAGCAGGTCCGACTCGGTGATGCCCGGGCCGCGCTTGCGGGGCATCTTCTCGCCCTCGGCGGTGTCGAGGACGAACAGGAACAGGTCCACCAGCACCGGGCTGAAGGTCAGCGTGAGGTTGTCCCCGCCGGACTCGAACAGCAGGGTGTCGACGTCCGGGAAGCGCTCCAGCATCTCGGCGCCGGCCGCGAGGTTCATCGTCGGGTCGTCGCGGACGGCGGTGTGCGGACAGGCGCCGGTCTCCACGCCGACCACCCGTTCCGGATCCAGCACCCCGGCGAGGGTGCGGCGCACGTGCTCGGCGTCCTCCTGGGTGTAGATGTCGTTGGTGATGACCGCGGGGCGGTGGCCGCGCGCGATCAGTACCGGGACGAGCGCCTCGATCAGCGCCGTCTTGCCGGATCCCACCGGCCCGCCGATGCCCACCCGGAGCACGTTCTCGGTCATGGGGTCTCCTCCACTGGTCTCGTTCACTCGTGGGCCTGGTCAGCTCGTGGGTGTGGTCAGCTCGTGGGTGTGTTCAGCTCGTGGGTGTGGTCGACTCGCGGGCGTGGTCAGCTCGCGAACAGCCGGGCCTCGGCCCGCTCGTGTCGTCCGGACATCGCGTCGGCGACCGGCACGCAGCCGCCGAGATCCGCCAAGTCCCGTACCAGAGCGGCCGCGACGACCTCCCGGATCACTGGGGCGGCCGCCCGCAGCACCACCTGTGCCCGGCGGTGGTCGGTGAGCCGCAGGCGCAGGGCGGCACCGACGAAGCTCGTGCAGAACGCGAACAGGTCGCCGGTGACGGCCTGTTCGACGGGCACGGCGGCCGAGGCGTAGGCCACCCCGGCGGCCACCGCCTGGCAGCCGGGGGCGCGCTTGTCCGCGACCAGCGCCGCGTACTGCTCCAGGGCCTCGCCGCCCACCGACTCCCTTGCGATGTCCAGGAGTTGGCGTCCGGTCCGGGTGGCGGCCAGTCGCAGCTCGCGGTTGAGCCGGGTGGCGTGCAGCCGCCGGTCGGTCTCGGCCAGCAGCTCCCAGTCGCCCGCCGTGGCGGCCCGGTGGGCGAGGACGAGCGCGGTGGCGTCGGACGGTCCGACGCCGTGCCGCAGCAGGTCGGTGAGCAGTGCGGGCATGGTGTCGGGGGTGACGGCCTTGGCCTGGGCGTAGCCCTCCAGGCCGTGCGAGAGGGTGTAGAAGCCGCTGGGGAAGGCGGAGTCGCTCAGTTGGAGGCAGACCAGCAGCGCGTCCAACCCGTCGTCGGTGCCCACGCCTGCGTCAGCGGCGGTGCCGGTGCCGGTGCCGGTCACGCGAGGTAGAACAGGTGGTTGAGCGGCAGTTCGCGGGCCGGCTCGATGGTGGCGGGCTCGCCGTCCAGGGTGACCTTGTAGGTCTCCGGGTCGACCGCGATCTTCGGCAGCGCGTCGTTGCGCACCATGTGCTGCTTGCCGACCGAGCGGCACCGTCGCACCGGCAACACACGGCTCTCCAGGCCCAGTTGGGCCGGGACTCCGAGGTCCACCGCGGCCTGGGACATGAAGGAGACCCGGGTCGCCTGCCGGGCCCGGCCGTACGCGCCGAACATCGGGCGGTAGTAGACCGGTTGCGGGGTGGGCAGCGAGGCGTTCGGGTCGCCCATCAGCGCCCAGTTGATCACCCCGCCCTTGATCACCATCTTGGGCTTGGCGGCGAAGGAGTTGATCGGCCAGAGCACGATGTCGGCGAGCTTGCCGGGTTCCAGCGAGCCGATGTGGTCGGCGGTGCCGGAGGCGACGGCCGGGTTGATGGTGAGTTTGGCGAGGTAGCGCAGCACCCGGACGTTGTCGTGCCGTTCGCTGTCCCCGGCCAGCTTGCCGCGCCGGTCCTTGCAGTGGTGGGCGGTCTGGAAGGCGCGGGTGAAGGTCTCCCCGATCCGGCCCATCGCCTGCGAGTCGGAGGAGAAGATCGAGATGACGCCCTCGTCGTGCAGCACGGTCTCGGCGGCGATGGTCTCGGCGCGCACCCGGGAGTCGGCGAAGGAGACGTCCTCGGGGATGTCGTGGCTGAGGTGGTGGCAGACCATCACCATGTCGAGCAGTTCGTCCACCGAGTTGACGGTGTAGGGCAGCGTCGGATTGGTGGAGGAGGGCAGGACGTTGGGCTCGCCGGCGATCCGCATGATGTCGGGGGCGTGGCCGCCGCCCGCGCCCTCGGTGTGGAAGGTGTGGATGGTGCGGCCGTCGATCGCGGACAGGGTGTCCTCGAAGTAGCCGGACTCGTTGAGGGTGTCCGTGTGGATGGCCACCTGGACGTCGTACTCGTCGGCGATGCCCAGCGCGCTGTCGATCGCGGCCGGGGTGCTGCCCCAGTCCTCGTGCACCTTGAGGCCGCACACGCCCGCCTCGACCTGCTCGCGCAGTGCGCCGGGCAGCGCGCCGTTGCCCTTGCCGAGCAGGCCGACGTTGACGGGCAGGTCCTCGACCGCCTGGTACATCCGGTGGATGTTCCACGGGCCGGGGGTGCAGGTGGTGCCGTTGGTGCCGTCGGAGGGGCCGGTGCCGCCGCCGATCAGGGTGGTGATGCCGTTGCTGAGCGCCTCCTGCACCTGCTGCGGGGCGATGAAGTGGATGTGGGTGTCGATGCCGCCGGCGGTGGCGATCAGGTGCTCGCCGGAGATCACCTCGGTACCGGGGCCGATCACCAGCTTCGGGTGCACACCGCTCTGGGTGTGCGGGTTGCCGGCCTTGCCGACGGCGGTGATGAAGCCGTCCTTGACGCCGATGTCGCCCTTGACGACGCCGAGCACCGGGTCCAGGACGACCACGTTGGTGATGACCAGGTCGAGCGCGCCCTGCACGGAGGTGGCGGCCGGGTCCTGGGCCATGCCGTCGCGGATGCCCTTGCCGCCGCCGTAGACGGCCTCGTCACCGTAGTGGCCCTGGTTGAAGTCCTGTTCGACCTCGACCACGAGGTTGGTGTCGGCGAGGTGGAAGCGGTCGCCGACGGTCGGGCCGAACAGGTCGGTGTACTGCTTGCGGGAGAGGATGGCCATCAGCGCTCGCCTTCCGGGCGGGTCTCCGTGTGGAAGTCCCGGGGCCGGTCTTCCTTGTGGTCGAGGTTGGTGCCCTTGAAGCCGCGGGCGATGGCCCGGTCGATGGCCCGGGCGCGGGTGGCGGGCGCGGTGGTGCCGCCGTCCACCAGGTTGCTGAAGCCGACCAGGCGGCGGTGGCCGCCGAACTCGGCGAGCGTGACGTCCTTGGTGTCGCCGGGCTCGAAGCGCACTGCGGTGCCGGCCGGAATGTCCAGGTGCTTGCCGAAGGCGGCGTTGCGGTCGAAGTCGAGGGCGCGGTTGGCCTCGAAGAAGTGGTAGTGGGAACCGACCTGGATCGCCCGGTCGCCGGTGTTGC
The DNA here is from genome assembly GCF_003635085.1 of Streptomyces sp. 1114.5. Taxonomy (NCBI): domain Bacteria; kingdom Bacillati; phylum Actinomycetota; class Actinomycetes; order Kitasatosporales; family Streptomycetaceae; genus Streptomyces; species Streptomyces sp. 1114.5. The sequence continues at coordinate 890,705 of NZ_RBXE01000002.1, read as the reverse complement.
TGACCGTGACGGTGGCCTTGGCGCGGCCGGCGTTGATCTCCACCGGGTCGTCGCCGTACAGGTATGCGGCGCCACCAGACATGGCTGGCCTTCCTCTCTGCCGGTTCAGTGGGGGGTGTGTGCGTGGGGGGTGTGTGCGTGGGGGTGGGGGTGGGGGTGCTGGTGCGGGTGTTGGTGCGAGGACGGCTGCGGGTGCGGGTGGTGGTCCCCGCCCGGTCCGTGGCTGTGGGCGTAGCCGTGCCCGTGCTCGGCGTCGAGGCCGGCCGTGATGCCGTCCTCCCCGTGCCCCAGCAGGTGCAGCGCCGCCGCCACCCGGGCCGCGACCACCCCGGCAATCGCGGACGGCCGCAGCAGCGGACCGCCGTCCCGTACGCCGGTCGGTGCGCCGCGCAGCGCCGGGCCGAAGGAGGCCGGGACGGCCGTCACCTGCTGCGCACCGAGCAGGCGGCAGCGTTCGGCGCCCTCGGCCGGGTCGGGGTCGCCGCCCTCGAAGGCCACCTCCACCCAGCGGTGCCGCCCGTACTGGCGGACCAGCCGGGCGATCCGGAACAGCTCGGCGTCCTCGAAGGGGCCGGCCGCCGGTGCGGTGACCAGCACCGCGCCGTCAGGGGCGGTGGCAGCGGCGGCCCGCAGCCAGCCGATGAGGTGTTCGGCGGCGCCGAAGGGCGCGGTCAGGGCGAGGCGGCCGCGGCCGTCCCCGGCAGCCAGCCAGCGCAGTGCCCGGGCGGTGTCGGCCACCAGCTTGGGGTCGCGGCCGAGCGTCATGGGGACGACGCACACCGGGCCCTCGCCCGCGGCCAGCGCGGATCGTACGGCGCCGGTGAGTTGCCGGCCCGCCGGGGCGGCTGCGTGCACGACCAGACCGGCGGCCGTGGTGCCCTCGGCCGTCGCGGTGGCCGTCGGGTCGGCCGCGACCAGCGCGGCCAAGTCCCGTGCGCCGTCGCTCTCGTGCCCGCCGGCCAGCACCACGGTGGTGATGCCGGTACCGGTGGCGGCGACGCCCTGAGGTCGTGCCATGGCTCAGGCACCCACCGGGTCGTGACAGGAGACCAGCTTGGTGCCGTCCAGGAACGCGGCCTCGACCTGGAGCAGCGGCAGCATGTCGCGCACGCCCGGCATGACGTCCGCGCTTCCGACGACCTGCTTGCCGATCTCCATGCACTCGGCGACGGTGCGACCGTCCCGGGCGCCCTCCATGATCGCCTCGCTGATCAGTGCGCAGGCCTCGCTGTAGTTCAGCTTGACGCCCCGGTCGCGGCGTTTGCGGGCCAGATCGGCCACGACGTAGATGTACAGCTTGTCCATCTCGCGCGGCGAGAGATTCACGGGAATCACTCTTCCTTTCCGAGGAATCCAATGAAATGCAAGAGAGTTGGACGGACAATCAGATCCGGCGCAGGCGGGGAACGGCCGGTACCGCCGCCAGGAACAGCATCGTGGTCAGCACGAACGGCCAGGTGAAGGCGTGGCCGCCGAAGGGCGCGGAGATCGCCGTGAGCGCCGGGGTCAGCACGGTGGCAGCGGCCGCGCCGAGCACCGCGTAGGCCGCGCTCCAGATGCTGGGGACGACGAACACCCCGCACAGCGCGAGGGCCACCAGCACCCCGCTGTAGCCGAGCAGCCCCTGCTCCACCGCCTCCACGGGCGCGCCGAACGTCCAGGCGGTGAGCAGTCCGGTGGCACTGCCCGCCCCGGCCACCAGGCCCGCGAGGCGGCTCGCCACGAACAGGCCGGCCAGGAACAGCAGGCCCACGTACCACTGGGGCAGGAAGAAGATCTGACCGATGTTCGCGAAGAAGCCGTGCCAGAGCTGTTCCCAGCTCGGCGCACTCTCCCCGACGGCCGGTAGGGGCAGGGCGGCGGGCTGCCCCGCGCTGTGCCACAGCCTCCGGAAGCCGGGGGCGGCGACCGTGACGGCCGTCGCGACCAGGCAGAACGGCGCGGTCAGGGTCGGCAGCCGCCACTTCTGCAGCACCGCCCCGAGCCCCGCCGTCACCACCACGGCGACGGCGGCCCCGAGGACCGCCACCGCGACCGTGGCCGGCTGTCCGGCGCCGAGGAACACCGCGCAACCGAGCGCCACCAGGCACCCGTTGTACCCGTGCAGGCCGGCCTCGACCGCGCCCCGGTGGAGCCCCAGCCCGTACGCGACGGCGGTGGAGACGGCGCTGCCGAGCAGACCGTAGAGGCCGTACTGCAGGCCTCCGGCGAACAGTGCGGCCACGAAGAGGAGTCCGCACGCGGCGGAGGGCATGAAATCGACCTGTGCGACGCTGCGCAGGACTGCGACGACCAACTTCACGGATATCGGACGACCGGCTGCCGCGCCGTTCTCCCCACCGTTTTCCTGACCCATGCTTCGCACCAATTTCCGGTACGGCCGGGTACTGGGAAGCAGCCCCGGGCGATTCCTCCGGAACCGTACTCCTGCGAATTGCGGAGGTGAACGGGAACACCGAGTCACACCAAATCGACGAAGAGTCACCATCATGGCCCTGAGCTGCAACATTCTGTTGAATCAGAGGCGCATCGAGTTCGTTGAAGGGAGAAATTCTTTGCGAAGTTTTACTGATGCATGACGACGCACAGAATGTGCTCATGCCAATGATTTCATCGCAAAGTCGCCGTCGCCCGGCAATTCGGACAGGCCGGCGACGGGGAGGACGTGAAACAAGGGACACATGTGGCGGAAATGTGCAGGGAGTGGGAAGTTGGCCGATCCGACTTCCCACTCCCCGCAACGTGCCCGGACGACCGCCGACCCGCCGGCCGACTAACCGACCGGCGCGGCCTCCTTCAGGAACTCCAGCACCAGCGCGGTGGTCTCCTCCGGCCGCTCCAGGTTCGGCAGGTGGCCGGCCCAGGGCAGTTCGAGGTGCCGGGCGTTCGGGAGGCGGGTGGGGAGCTCGGCGGCGATCCCGCGGAAGTCCGGCACATCGTGCGCGCCGCCCACGGCCAGGGTGGGGGCCGTGATCAGGGAGAGGTCGACGTCCTCCCGGTTCGGGCCGACCGTCGCCTCCATCTGCACGTCGAAGGCGTGCCGCTGCATCGTCCGGACGCTCGCCCGGGTCTCCTCGTCGGCCTCCGGCCCCAGCCAGGTCTCGACGTTCAGTTCCACGGCCGCGTCGATGTCGCCGGCCTCGATCAGCGCGTCCTCGCGCGCCCCGAACGCGCGCAGCGACTCACTGGGCCGGTGCCCGGGGATGCCCGGACAGAGCAGGGCCAGCGCGGTGACGGCCCCGGGCCGCAGCGCGGCCACCGTCAGCGCGATCCGGCCGCCGTGGGAGGAGCCGACCAGCGCCGCGGACTCGATGCCCAGGTGGTCGAGCAGCGCCAGCACGTCCCCGGCGTCGCTGTACGGGGCGTCCGCGAGCGGCGAGTCGCCGAACCCCCGGAAGTCACACCGGACCGCCCGGTACCCGGCGTCCACCAGCTGCTGCCACTGCGCGTCCCACATCCGCCGGTCGCACACCGCGGAGTGCAGCAGCACGACGGCGGGTCCGCTGCCTGATACGTCATGAGAAAGGATCATCCGGGGGATCGTACTCATCCCATCACCGCTCCCCCACCCGATTACCCCTCGCCCCCTGATCACCGCCTCGGCGATCCTCCCTGTCCGCTCCGCCCGTAGCACCAGGTGAACGGATCGGGCTCGGGGCCGGAGTAAGCGCTTCCGGTCCCGGGCGGGCTCTGGGTGGGTGAGGAGGTGCTCATGGGAGAAGCGAAGAGCGGGCGGGACGAGGAGTTCCAGGCGTTCATCGTCGGGGTCTGGCCGCGCCTGGTGCGGACGGCGTACCTGCTGGCCGGCGAGCAGTACGCGGCGGAGGACCTCGTGCAGTCGGCGGCGGAGAAGGCCTGCGCGGCCTGGTCGAAGGTGCGGCGGGCAGACGATCCGTACGCCTACGTTCGGCGGATCCTGGTCAACCAGCACGCCCGCCGTTGGCGGCGCCGGCTGCCGGAGCTGCTGGTCGAGGCGGTGCCGGACGCGGCGGGGTGGGAGGACGGGTTCGCCCGCTCCGACCAGCGCGGGGCGCTGCTGGCCGCGCTGGCCACCCTGCCGCCGCGCCAGCGCGAGGCGGTGGTGCTGCGGCACTGGGAGGACCTGAGCGACAGCCAGACGGCAACGGCCATGGGCTGCTCGGTGGGCGCTGTGCGCAGCCACGCGGCGAAGGGCATCGCGCGGTTGCGGCAGGTCACGGACCTGGTGGCCCTCAAGGACACGGAACGCCTCCGCGCCGACCGCATCGGTGCGGAACAGGTCGGCACCGAACACCTCGGCACGGAACACATCGGTACGGAACACATCGGAGGAGTGGCGTGAACCCGGACGCGAACGGTACGAGGGCGGGCGCGAGCACGAACCTGAGCGACGACGCGGACCTGTGGGTCGGGCTCGGCCTGGCCGATGCGGCGGCCGGCGCGGCGGTGGGCCCGGCGCCGGTGGCCGACATCCTGGCGGGCGGGCGCCGGCTGCGGCACCGCCGCCGTACGGTGGTCGGCGCGGTGGCGCTGGCCTCGGTGGTGGCGCTGACGGGCGGGGCACTGGCGGAGCTGCGCCCGGACCCGGCGGCCGCCCACCGGCTCTCCCCGGCCGGCACCGGGAGCGCGGCCGTCGCCCCCGCGGCCGCCCCGGCCGCCGCCTCCGCCACCCCCGGTGTGCGCGACCCGTTCACCCCGTTCCGGGTGCGGCTGGGGCAGGGCGTCGTCAACGGCAGGACGTGGGAGCTCTGGCAGGCGCTCTGGCCGGCGGCGCCGAAGGAGCGGGCGTACGAGCAGGCACTGGCGGTGTGGCAGGAGCGCGCCCCCTACGACCCGGCCGTCACCAAGCCGACGGAGGACTTCGTCCTGCACTACTACGACCCGAACTCCGATGTCACCAACACCTACTTCACCCTGGACGGCGTCCGGCTCGGCCACGATGCGCAGGGCATCACCCCGTCCCCGGGCAAGCTCGACCCGCGGGACGCGGACCTGTTCGGCGGCGGTCTGGAGGGCCACCGGGGCAAGGGCGACACCGTGGCCCCGCTGGACGTGGTGCACCTGACGATCGGCCCCGCGGTCGGCCGAGTGGTGGTGACCTGGGCGGACGGCACCACCACCGAGCCCCGGCCCGTCACCGTCGGGGACTCCCCGACGCGCCACCTGGTGATCCCCCGCCCGGGGACGATGCGGGCGACGTCCTGGCAGTTCTTCGACACCAACGGCACCGAACTCCCGGACGCGGGCGCCAAGTACCTGACGGAGCCTGCCTCCTGAGCACGTGCCCCGGCGGCGGGCGGGAGGGAGTGGGAAGTCGGCGGGACCGACTTCCCACTCCCCCGCCGTGGCCGCAACCGACGCCGGGGTGAGCCTCAGCCCACCGCCGGCACCGTCGCGGCCTCCAGCACCAGGGCAGCCGCGACCGCCGTACCGTCCGTGCGGACCTCGCCCGCGACGGCGGCGGCCCGCTCGGCGGTCTCGGGGGCGAGGGCCTGCCGGAGGGCGGCGGTGAGGGACTCGACCGTCGGGGTGGGGCCGTCGTGGGCGACGCCGATGCCCAGGTCGGCCACCCGTGCCGCCCAGTACGGCTGGTCCACGATCTGCGGCACCAGCACCTGGGGCACACCGGCCCGGGTGGCCGTGGTGGTGGTGCCCGCACCGCCGTGGTGGACGACGGCGGCGACCCGGCGGAACAGCGCCTGCTGGTTGACCTCGCCGACGGCGAAGCAGTCGGTAGCGCCTCCGGACGCCCCGTCGGCCCCGCAGGCCCCGTCGGCCCCGGCCAGCTCGGCCCAGCCGCGCCCGAGCAGCACCCGGCGGCCCTGGGCGCGGACCGCCTCGACGGCGACCCGGGCGGCGCCCGCCGCGTCGCCCAGCGGCATGCTGCCGAAGCCGACGTAGACCGGCGCCTCACCGGCCGTCAGGAAGGCCTCCAGGTCGGCCGGCAGGGGGCGTTCGTCCGGCAGGATCCACGCGCCGGTCTGCACCACCTCGCGGTCGGCGGCCGGCAGCCACGGGTCGAGCGTCGGGTCGGTGGCCAGCCACGGACGGTCGGTGAGGACGTGGTCGCGGACGTTGTCGACCGCCGGCAGCCCGACCGCCGTGCGGTGGGTGTTGACCGGCGCGCCGAACAGGGCGTTCATGGTCCCGATGTTGAGCTCCCACAGCTCCCGGTTGTCGGTCACCTCCGCCGGGTACGGCTGCCACGGGTACTCGAACGGCCGGTGGTGCGGGGACGGCAGCATGGTCGGCTGCAGTGCGATGTACGCGAAGCGGGCGCCCAGTTTCTCGGCCGCCGCCTGCGCGCCCGCAACGGCCGGGAACAGGCCGGTCGCCGCGACCACGCCGTCCGGCTCCGCCACCGCGAGCACCGCCTCGTAGAACTGCTCGACCAGTGCGGCCGCCCGCTGGGGGAAGTCCGCCGTCCCCTTGATCCGGCCGGTCACCAGCGCGCGCACCGACTGCCCGACCGGCACCATCTCCACCCCGACCTCGGCCAGCCGCGCCGCGAACTCCTCGTCCGGCGGCGCGCAGACCTTCACCTCCGCGCCCGACTCCTGCAGCCGCAGCGCCAGCCCGGCCAGCGGCTCGACGTCCCCGCGCGACCCATACGTCGACAACACCACTCGCACGCCGTGATTCTCCCGTTCCTGCAGGTCCCGTCCTTGAGTTGGTGATTCTGCGGCATGGCCGGGGCCTTGCCGCAAGGCCCCCCGTGCGCTATAAGTTGAGAGTGGAGAGGAGTGAGGACGCCTCCTCGGCCCGCTCGTCCCCTCCCGGCCTTTCTTTCGCTTCCGTCCTCCTCCGCTCTGCCAGACTCGCGGCATGCGAGCGATCATCGAGGACATGGCCGGGCAACTGGCAAGGGTGCCGGGCGTGGTGGGCGTGATGCTCGGGGGCAGCCGGGCGCGCGGCGAGCACCGGCCCGGCTCGGACTGGGACCTCGGCGTCTACTACCGGGGCACCCTCGACCTCGACGCACTGCGGGAGTTGGCCGGCCCGGGGGTCGAGGTGGCCGGGCCGGGCGACTGGGGACCGTGGGTGAACGGCGGCGCCTGGCTGCAGGTCGACGGCGTCGCGGTGGACTGGATCCTGCGGGACCTTGACCGGGTCGAACGGGTCTGGGCGGACTGCCGCGCGGGCCGGTACGAGGTGGGGATTCAGCCGGGTCATCCGCTCGGCTTCTGGTCGCCCTGCTACCCGGGCGAGATCGCCCTCGGGCAGGTACTGGCCGACCCCGCCGGGGAGTTGACGCAGCTGAAGCGGCAGACCATCCGGTACCCCGAACCGCTCCGCGAGGCACTGACGGCGGCCGCCTGGGAGGCGGGCTTCCTCCTGGACATCGCCACGAAGAGCGCCGCCCGGGCGGACACCCTCCACGTCTCGCTCTGTCTGTCCCGCGCCGTCGGCGTCCTGGTGCAGGCGCTGTACGCCCACGACCGCCGCTGGTGCCTCAACGAGAAGGGCGCACTCGCCGTCGCCGAACAACTCCCGCACGCACCCGCCGACTTCGGCCCGCGCGTGCGCAGCCTGCTGGCCGCCCCGGGCGGCACGGAGGAGGCGCTGACGGCAACGATCACCCGGGCACGGGAACTCACCCGGGAGACCGTCACCGCGCTCGGGCACTGAGCCGCGCGGTCACCGTCGGCGACCGGACCGAGCCGGCCCCCGAGCGGGGATCCGGTTCAGTCCGCCGTCACGGCGGACGGGGTGCCCGCGGTGACCCGCAGCAGTTCCTCGTAGGACATCGGGACGACGGTGTGCGGGTGTCCGGCGGCGGCCCACAGCACCTCGTACTGCTGCAGCGCGGTGTCGACCACCGTGCGCAGGGGCGCCGGGTGGCCGGTGGGCGCGACGCCGCCGATGGCCTGACCGGTGGCTTCGCGGACCTGGTCGGCGCTCGCCCGGGTGATCGCGCCCGTTCCCAACTGCCGGGCCAGGTAGTCGGTGTCGACCCGGTGGGCACCGCCGGTCATCACCAGCAGCGGCTCGCCATCGCACCGGAACACCAGGCTGTTGGCGATCGCGCCGACCGCGCAGCCGAGGGCGGCTGCGGCCTCGGCCGCCGTACGGGCGGAGTCGGGCAGGACGACGATCTCACCGGGGATGCCGGCCGCCGTCAGCGCCTCGGCGACCGCCACGCTTCGGGCGGGGAGAGAAGAGGAGGTCACCGGCCCATCATGCCTTCCGCCCATGAGCGCCGCTCATGCCGCCCGCGCGCGCCCGGCCGGCGGCGCTGAGCACCGCCCGTACGCCCGCCGTCAGGACGGAGGCGTCCCGCCCGACGCCCCAGACGACCTCGCCTCCGACCCTCGCCTCCACGTACGCGACCGCGTCCGGTCCGGAGCCCACCGCGTGCTCGCTGAAGCCGAGGATCTCCACCCCGACGGCGTCGGCCACCGCGTCCAGCGGCCCGGCGCCGGTGCCGCGCCGTCCGTCGACCTCGGCCCAGTCGTCACCCACCCGCCAGGCCCATGAGGAAGTCTCATCGAGGTACTCCGCCCGGAAGAGCCCGTACAGTTCCTCACCCGTCACCTCCTTGCCGCTGTCGTCCGCCGCCGCCTGCACGACCCGCGCGAAGTCGATCTGCAGCCGCCGGGGCAGTTCCAGTCCTTCCTCGGTCTGCAGCAGGTAGGCGATCCCGCCCTTGCCGGACTGGCTGTTGACCCGGATCACCGCCTCGTAGTCCCGCCCGAGGTCGGCCGGGTCGACCGGCAGGTACGGCACCGACCAGGGTGCGTCCCGCTCGGGGAGGCCCAGCGCGGCCGCGGTCTCGGCGTGCCGGGCGAACCCCTTGCGGATGGCGTCCTGGTGGGTGCCCGAGAAGGCGGTGTGCACCAGGTCCCCGGCGTACGGGTGCCGGGCGTGGACCGGCAGCCGGTTGCAGTGCTCGACGGTGCGCCGGATCCCGTCGATGTCGGACAGGTCGAGCATCGGGTCGACGCCCTGGGTGTGCAGGTTGAGGGCGAGGGTCACCAGGTCGACGTTCCCGGTGCGTTCGCCGTTGCCGAACAGGCAGCCCTCGACCCGCTGCGCGCCGGCCAGGACGGCCAGTTCGGCGCAGGCGACGCCGGTGCCCCGGTCGTTGTGCGGGTGGACGGAGAGGATCACCGAGTCCCGCCGCTCCAGGTGGCGGTCGGTGTACTCGATCTGGTCGGCGTAGACGTTCGGCGTGGCGATCTCGACGGTCGCCGGCAGGTTGTGGATCACCGGGCGGTCCGGGCAGGCGTCCCACAGCCGGGTCAGCCCGTTGCAGACCTCCAGCACGTAGTCGGGCTCGGTCAGGTTGAACACCTCGGGCGAGAACTGGAACCGCAGCCCGTCCCGTCCGTCCCCGAGCCGGGCCATGAGCGTCGCGGCCCCGGTGATCAGCGTGCGCAGCTCCGCCCGTTCCTTGCCCAGGACGACCTCCCGCCACAGCGGTGCGGTCGCGGTGTAGAGGTGGACGACCACCCGGGGCAGGCCGGCGACAGCTTCGAAGGTGCGCTCGATGAGGTCGGCCCGGGCGGCCGTGAAGACGACGACGGTGACGTCCTCGGGCACCGCGCCGGGGGTGGTGGCCAGTTGGCGGACGAAGTCGAAGTCCGTCCGGCTGGCGGAGGGGTAGCCGACCTCGATCTCCTTGAACCCCATGGCGAGGAAGAGGTCGAACATCCGCTGCTTGCGTGCCGGGTCCATCGGTTCGGCGAGTGCCTGGTTGCCGTCGCGCAGGTCGACGGGCACCCACAGCGGCGCCTGCTCGATCCGCCGGCCGGGCCAGCGCCGCATCAGGGCGGGGACGTGGACCCGCTCGTGGGCGGGGCGGTAGCGGTGGGAGGGCATCGCGCCGCCGCGCTGCGGGTTCCAGCCGGGCGCACCGGCCGGAACCGGCCCGGCCGGGGCACGCAGTGCGGGTCGGAGAGCCGGGGCGTACGGACCCGGAGCGTGCGGAGCAGAGGCGTGCAGGTCGGGGGAGGGTACGGGGGATCGCATGAGACTTCCTCATCGGCTGTACCGGTGACCGGCAGGACGGCGCCCCGCAGCGGGGTGCCGGTCCGGTCACGCCCCGCTGCGGCCACCAAGAAGAAGGCCCCCCACGGGGAGGATCCACGGCTGCATGCCGGGTAGAGTAACCATGACCGAAGTCCTCAGACAACCTGACAGGTGAACTCGATGACCCCGCTCCGCCCCTCCCCCCTCGCCGAACAGGCCGCCGCGCGGATCGAGGAGCGGATCCGGGCCGGCCAGTGGCCGGTCGGCGGGAAGCTGCCCGGCGAGGTGGCGCTGGCAAAGGAGCTGGGCGTCGGCCGCTCGACCGTCCGGGAGGCGCTGCGCACGCTCGCCGCAGCCGGGATGGTGCGCAGCCGCCAGGGCTCCGGGGTGTTCGTCACCGCCGACCGTCCCGCCGAGGACTGGCCCGCCCGGCTGCGCCGCGCCGAGCTGGCGCACGTCTACGAGGTGCGGACGATGGTCGAGGTGCAGGCCGCCCGGCTCGCCGCCACCCGCCGCACGGCGGCGGACCTGACCGCCCTGGACGCCGCCCTCGCGGCCCGCCGCGCGGCGGGCGGGGCCGACGACACCGCCTTCGTCGACGCCGACATCGCCCTGCACACCGCCCTGGTGGCCGCCGCCCACAACCCCGTCCTGGACGACCTGTTCGCCCAGTTCGCCCCGGTGCTGCGGGAACAACTGGTGCTGCTGGTCGGCCTGTTCGGCATCCGATCCGAGGACCCGCACCAGGGCTACGCCTCGCACGCCGACCTCGTGCGCGCCGTGCACGACGGCGACCCGGAGGCGGCCGGCCGGATCCTGGCCGCGGAGCTGGAGGCCACCCGCTCCCGCCTCCTGGCGGACTGACCGGCAACGGACCGGACCGACAGTGGACCAGACCGGCAATGAACCGACCGGCACTCGGGGCCGGCACCTGAACGCGGAGCCACGTCCGGCCCGTTGAGTCCGATGGATCGACCGACCGGTCGACCCCCCGATACGGCGTCACACAGTTTTCACACGGTGGCCATCCGGCGGCCGCGCGACACGTTGACACTGTGTCGGGCGAGCCCGGAACAGTCTGCTCCGCATACGGACGGTCAACGACTGCATGACGTTGTGTCCAAGGTGTGCACAAGCACCGCCCAGGCAGCGAACGGGCTTTCACTCCAATCACACGGTATGACTAGTATCGCTTCGTCAAAAGCCCGTGCCCGGACGGCCCGCCCCTCACCGGCCGGCCGCCAGCCCCAAGGAGACTGCTCTGCGCGCGCGTGCAAATCGGCGGCCCCCGACGCCGAAGGGCCCCCGCAGGCGGTCACGCCTGTCCCTGCGGACGGCACTGCTCGTCCTGGCCGTCGTCCCCAGCATCGCCCTCGTCCTCCTCTGGGCGGTCACCAGCGGCGAGACGGTCTTCGACTTCCAACGGCAGGCGGCCCAGGGCCTGCTGGCCCAGAAGGCCGGCCAGCCGTCCAACATCGTCTACTACAACCTCCAGGAGGAGCGCCGGCTCAGCGCCGAAGCCCTCGCCCGTCCCGGCGCCAACACCGACCAGCTGCGCCGCCAACGCCAGGCGACCGACGACGCGGTGCGCCAGTTCCAGACGCTGTCCGGCGAGACGGCCGACAGCGCGCCCGAGGAGGTGCGCACAGCGGTCACCGAGGCCCGCCAGGCCATGGGCAGACTCGCCGAGCAGCGCGCCGCCGTGGACCGCGGATCGGTCGACCAGCAGACCGTCTTCACGTACTACACCGACCTGATCGCGGTCGACCTACGGCTGTTCACCGCACTCAGCCACGTGGACACCGGCGAGGTCACCTGGATCTCCAAGACCCTGGTGAACGCCTTCTGGGCGAAGGAGATGCTGGCCCGCGAGGACGCCCTGCTGGCCCGAGGCTGGCCCTCCGGCCGGCTGAGCACCGCCGACTACCAGGCCGTCCAGCAGACCATCGGCGCCCAGGACCACCTGCTCACCGTCCAGGTCGTCCCGTACGTCCCGGACGGCGAGGCCGCCGCCTGGCACGACCTGATGAACAGCCCGGCCTGGCAGGCCAAGGCCGCCGTCGAGCAGCAGCTGACCAAGCCCACCGCCGCCGAGGCCAACGGCACCGTCCGGCTCCCGGCCGCCCAGGACCAGTGGCGCCAGGCCCTCGACCAGCTCAACCCTCAGCTGGTCAAGGCGATCGAGACCCGCACCAGCGGCATCGTCGAGGTCGGCAAGGGCACCATCCTGAACCTGCTGACCAGGGTGGTGCTGACCACCGTCATCGGCCTGATCACGGTCGTCGCGGTGGTCGTCGCCTCCTGGCGGCTCAGTCGCTCACTGCGCCGCCGTATCGGGGAACTGCACACCCAGGCCGAGGAGATGCAGCGCACCCTGCCCGAGGTGGTCGAGCGCCTCGGGCGCGGCGAACAGGTGGACGTCGAGGCCGAGACCCGCACCATCACCGCCGGCCCGAACGACACCGGCACCGGCACCGACACCGACACCGAAAGCAGCACCGGCGACGGCAACAACACCGGCGCCGGCACCGTCACCGGCAGCGGCAGCACCGACGAGCTGGCCCGCCTCGGTCAGGCGCTCAACCTGGCCCGCGCCTCCGCCCTGCAGGCCGCCGTCCGCCAGGCCGAGCAGCACCGCGGCTTCGAGCGCCTGCTGCAGCGCATCGCCCGCCGCACCCAGCTGCTGATCGGCCGCCAGCTGCGCAAGCTGGACGAGCTGGAGCGCAGGCACGAGGACCCGGAGGTCCTGGAGGGCCTGTTCGACCTCGACCACCTCACCGCCCGACTGCGCCGCTACGAGGAGAACCTGGTCATCATGGCCGGCGGCCAGCCGCAGCGGCGCTGGCGCAAGCCCGTCCCACTGCTGGACGTGCTGCGCTCCGCGCAGGGCGAGGTGCAGGACTACCGACGGATCGTGATCGACGTCGAGGGCCACCCGTGGCTGTCCGAGCGGGCCGTCGGCCCGGTCGCCCACGTGATCGCCGAACTGATGGAGAACGCCACCACCTTCTCCAAGCCGCCCACGCCGGTCGAGGTGCGGGCCGCCATGGTCGGCCGCGGGCTCGCGATCGAGATCGAGGACCGCGGCCTGGGCATGGACCCGGAACAGTACGACGCGGCCAACGAGTTGATGAGCCGCCCGCCGCGCACCGACGTGCTGGCCCGGGCCGACGACATCCGGCTGGGCTTCCACGTGGTCTCGCGCCTGGCCTCGCTGCACGGACTGAAGATCGAGTTCCGCCCGTCCGCCTTCGGCGGCACCCGGGTGGTCGTGCTCGTCCCGGACGAGCTGGTCATCGAGGGCGACACCGGGCTGCCGGACGGGGCCCCCGCCGCGGCCGCCGAGCCGATCCCGCTGGTGCGCCGCTCGCGCCGGGCGCTGCGCTCGGCCTCCGACGAGGTGCCCGCCCCGGTGGTGGCCGGGCCGCCGGTCGCGCCGGTGGAGTCCTTCGGACGGGGCGACTTCGTGCCGCAGGCGGCACCGGTGCCGCTGCCCGCGCCGTCGCCTACGCCCGCGGCCCCGGTGTCCCTGCCGACGCCGGCGGAGGCCTCGGCTCCGGCGCCGTACCAGCCCGAGCAGCCCGAGCGCTCAGATCACCCCGATCACCCGCTCCACCCCGATCACCCGCTCCAGCCCGACCAGCCGCTCCAGCCGTTCCAGCCGTTCCAGCCGTTCCAGCCGGAGCAGCCCCTCCGGTCCGAGCAGCCGATCGAGCACAGCTCCCCCGCCGACCCGGCGACCGCGCACGACACCCCGGCCTACCCGGACATCGCCTACGCCCGGGTCACCGAGGCCGAGGCCCCGTACGCCGACGAGCAGTACCGCCCGGCCGACCACTACCGGCTGGCCGAGCGGCGCGGCAGGCGCGACTACCCGACCTCGGTCCCGTACAGCCCGGCCGAGGGCGGGCAGCCGCCGCTTCCGCAGCGCGTGCGGCAGGCCAGCCTGGCCGCCGAGCTGCGGGTGCCTCCGGCCGCCCCGCGGTGGGTGGAGCGTCCGGCCGAGACGGCCGAGGCCGCGCCGCCCGCGGGCCCGTTCCAGCGCCCCGAGCACCCGGTGCGGCGTTCCGGCGCGGCGATCGGCGCCTTCCAGCGTCAGTCCCGGGCCGCCCGGTCCCAGGACAGCGGTGAACACCGGCTGCCCCAGGCCCTGACCCGACCGGCTCCCCCCACGCCCGCCGGTCCCCCGACTCCGGCGCCCGGCCCTTCCCCCTGGGCCCTGCCCGCCGCGGACCCCCGAACCACACGAACGGATGACCAGTGATCAACCGCACGATCGCCACCCACCAGGACCTGGACTGGCTGCTGGACGGACTCGTCGACTCGGTGACCGGGACCAGGAACGCCGTCCTGCTCTCCGACGACGGTCTCGTGGTCAGCCACTCCCGCACCATCGAGCGGGCCGACGCCGAGCGCCTGGCCGCCGTGGCCACCGGCCAGCAGAGCCTGGCCCGCGGGGTCGGGCAGCTCTTCGACGGCGGGCCGGTGCACCAGGTGATCGTCGAGCTGGCCGAGTGCTGGCTGTTCGTCATCGCCGCCGCCCAGGGCACCCACCTGGCCGTGGTCGCCTCCCAGGAGGTGGACGCCGAGGTGATGTCCGTCGCGATGCACACCCTGGTGCAGCAGGTCGGCCAGAAGCTCACCACCCCGGCCCGCGGCGAGGACACGCCGAACGCCCCCGCCTCCTTCGACGTCTTCGCCGCCCGGAACCGGGGCTGACCCGGGTGGGCCCGTACGGGAACGACGCCTCCTGGGGCCCCGGCCCGGGTCCCGGCACCGGCGGCTCGGACGGCCTCTCAGACGGCCTCCCCGACGACCGCCGGCCCGGCCTGGCGCCGCACTGGAGCGAGATCGAGGACGCAGAGGCGGAGGACGAGACGGGCGTCATGGTCCGCCCGTACACCATCACCCGTGGCCGGACGGCACCCGAGCGGGACGACCTCACCCTCATCACCGTGCTCACCACGGTCGAGGCGGAGGCCGAGGCGGCCCTGGCGCGGGGCAGCCGCGCCGGTGCCCGCGGCCTGCAGCCCGAGCACCGCCTGATCCTCGAACGCTGCCGCCGCCCGGCGGCCGTCGCCGAGGTGTCGGCCGGCCTGGACCTCCCGGTCTCGGTCACCAAGATCCTGCTGGGCGACCTGGTCGCCCAGGGCCTGCTGCGCGCCCGGGCCCCGCTCTCGGTGGCCCGGGCCGCCGGGGGCGTGGACCTCGGCCTGCTCACGGCCGTACGCGAAGGACTCCGGAGACTCTGACATGGCAACACCCCACTCCGCCATCGGCGACCCCACCGCCACCCACCCCTCCACCACCGCCGCCGCCCACCCGACCGGCCTGACCGGCCCGGCCGGCCGAGCTGCCGGGACCACCGCGGCAGCCCCGGCCGCCCCGGCCGCCGTCAAGATCCTCATCGCGGGCGGCTTCGGCGTCGGCAAGACCACCCTGGTCGGCTCGGTCAGCGAGGTCACCCCGCTGCGCACCGAGGAGTACCTGACCCGGGCCAGCATCGGCGTCGACGACCTGTCCGGCGTCGACCAGAAGGACACCACCACCGTCGCCCTCGACTTCGGCCGGATCACCGTCAACCCGGAGCTGGTCGTCTACCTGTTCGGCACGCCCGGGCAGGAACGTTTCTGGTTCATGTGGAACGACCTGGTCAACGGCGCCCTCGGCGGCATCGTCATCGCCGACACCCGCCGACTGGACACCAGCTTCGCCTCGATCGACTTCTTCGAGAGCCGGGGCATCCCCTTCGTGGTGGCGATCAACTGCTTCCACAACACCAACACCCGCACCCCCGACGAGATCCGGGCCGCGCTCGACCTCGACCCGCAGGTCCCGATGCTCCTCGGCGACGTGCGCGAACGCGCCTTCGGCCGGGACCTGCTGCTCGCCCTGGTCGACCACCTGATGGACCTCGCCGCCACCGCCCCCGTCGGTTGACCCCGACTCCGGCCGGCCCTTGCCATCCCGGCTTGCGCCCGGCTTGCGCCCACCTTCCCAGCCTCACCCGTCCCCGGCTGAACCGCACTTCCCTGGGAGCACCACCATGACCACACCCCTGCGCGTCCTCGTCCACGGCGGCGGCGTAGGCGGCCTCACCCTCGCCACCGCCCTCGCCCGGCGCGGCCACCACGTCGACGTCGCCGAGCTGCGCGAGCAGCTGGAGGCGCTCGGCGTCGGCATCGTCCAGCCGTCCAACGCCCTGCACGTGATGCGCGAGATCGGCGTCCTGGAGGACTGCCTGGCCGTCGGCTTCGAGTGGGACGTGCTGACCATCTGCGACCCGGCCGGCGCCACGCTCGCCGAGATCCCGCAGCCCCGGATGAGCGACGCCCCCTCCGCCAACGGGATCCCGCGCCCCGCCCTGGCCCGCGTCCTCGCCGACGCGGCCGTCAAGGCGGGCGCCACGGTCCGCTTCGGCACCACCATCGCGTCGGTGACGGACGACGGCGCGGGCGTCGACGTCACGCTCAGCGACGGCCACGCCGCCCGCTACGACCTGGTCGTCGGCTTCGACGGCATCGGCTCGCCGCTGCGCAAGCACCTGTACGGCGGGACGTACGCGCCCGAGTACACCGGCTTCGCCAACTGGCGCGTGACGCTGCCGCGTTCGCCCGAGGTACGGGGCGTGGTGATGTCCGCCGGCAACCTGAAGGCGAAGGCGCTGCTGACCCCGATCAGCGCGGACCTGATGTACCTGGGCACGGTGTTCGCCGAGCCCGAGGGCTTCCACCCGGACCCCGAGCGCGCCCACGAGCAGCTCCGTGAGCGCCTGGCCGGCTTCGGCGGCCCGATCGCCGCAGCGCTCGCCCAGGTCACCGACCCGGCGGCCGTGGTCCACACCCGGATCTCCCAGGTGACCGTCGAGGGGCCCTGGCACGTCGGCCGGATCGTGCTGGCAGGCGACGCCGCGCACGCCTCCACCCCGCACCTGGCCCAGGGCGCCGCGATGGCCGTCGAGGACGCGCTCGTCCTCGCGCAGAGCCTGGACGCCGCCGACACCGTCCCCGCCGCACTGGCCGCCTGGGAGGCCAGGCGCCGCCCGCGCGCCCTGTGGGTCCAGGCCCTGTCCCGCGCGGTCCTCAAGCAGGAGACCGGCACCCCGACCACCCCGGAGGAGGACGAACTCCTCAAGGTCGGCATCCCGGGCGCGGCGCACGTCCTCGTCCAGCCGTACTGATCGCCGGACCAGCCGTCACGGCGGCCGGTCCGACCGTCACCGCGATCGGACCGACCATCACGGCAGCCGGCCCGACGGCCTCGGCGGTCGGCGGGCTCAGCGGAGCGCTTCGGCGCTCCGCTGGGTCTGCCAGACGCTGATCTGACGGATGGCGTAGACGATGAGCACACCGGCCAGCACGTTGAGCACGACGAAGACGGTGCCCAGGTACACGGCGCGACGCAGGTCGTCCTCCGAGAACGTGTCCCGCGTGACCTCGTAGGTGTAGGCCCGGCCGACATAGCCCCCGATCACCCACGCCCCCCACCAGACGGCGAGCAGCGGACCGGGCACGGGCCGCCGGGGCCTGCCGGCCTTCCAGATGTCCGTCACGACCTGGTAGGGGATCCACAGGTTCGCCACCGGGGTGATCCAGGAGAAGACCGCCCAGCCCCGTGCCCGGCGCTGGCTGCCCGGACCGCCCAGCGACTCCGCGTTGGCCCTCGCCCGCCACAGCCAGACCAGGAACACCACGCCGGCCGGTATGAGGAACAGCAGTTCCTGCAGCCCGTCGAAGTAGCGCCCGAAGTCGTCGGCCGCCTGGATCTGCGAGTCCGTCGCCGTTCCCGCGAGTACGTCCTCGACCGCGTTGTAGACCTGCCAGTCGGACACCGCGTGCAGGACGTCGTACACCAGCACCAGCACGATCAGGATCGACGCGGCCACCCCCAGCCCTGAGAGGGCCCTGTGCTGCCGCGCTCCGGTCCCGGCCGTACGCGTGCCCTCGAACCTGCTGCCCTCGAACCTGCTGCCCTCGAACCTGCTGTCCCGGAACCTGCTGCCGTCGAACTTGCCGCCCTCGGACGTGCTGCCTCCGTGCGGATCGTCCATGTCTCCCCCAGGGTTCGTGTTCACCAGAGTCCGGTCAACTGCACTGCCCGGTAACCGAGCCAGCCCGCCAGGGCCACCGCCGACGCAAGCCCGGCACCCGCGTACACGGCCAGGTACGTCGCTCCCCGGGACCGCCAGATCATCCCCCGTCGGCGGCGACCCACGGAGGCGAGCGCGGTCTTCATGGCCAGCGCCACGTCGGCCGTGGAATTCTCCATCGTCAGGGCTCGCCGCAGCCGGCTCCACAGCCCCCTGCGCCTGCGGCCCACCGGAAACACCCGGGGAGTCCAGAGGTCGTCGAAGACGATGACGGCGGAGATCCAGTGCTCGCTCGTGCCCAGCTCGTCCGGCGGCACCGGGCTGGGCAGGTGATCGTTCAGCCTGGCCACCAGGTCGGAGGGGCCGCCCGGGGCCAACAGCACCAGCTTCGCGGCCGGTTGGGTGGTGCGCACCTGCTCGACCTCCCACCACAACCCGTCGCCCTGCCCCAGGCGCAGGACGATCAGCTGGGACAGCTCCATCAGCCGCAGGACGGTGGGCTTCCAGTCGTCCGGCGGCAGGTAGAAGCGGGACGCTCCCAGGTGCGGAAGGAACTCCCCCGGCCGTCCCACCGCGATCACGGGGCCGACGACGCCCAGCCCGGCGGCGAGTTGTTCCTCCCGCGTGTGCAGATTGATCTCCGCTGCGTCGTCGACCTCGGCGGCGGTCTCGTCGTCGCCGAAACTGCGCAGGTAGAGCACGGGTTTCCGGCCGTCCAGCCGCAGGGCGCGGGCCGCCGGGCGGGCCGCGTACGGACGGGTGCGGCGCAGGATGAGCAGGCCGGCCGCCATGGCGGCCAGGCCGCCGAAGAGCAGCAGGGACTGCGCCTCCATGGGCATCTTGTGCCCCTGCCTCTCCGAGCCGTCGACGGCGAAGGTCCCGCCCCCGAACAGCACCAGGCCGAGGCTGTTGGCCAACAGGAGCGCCCGCTGCCACGGCTTCCGCGGCGGCGCGTACCCACTGACGATCCGCACCAACTCCGCGACCCCGGACAGCCGGCGCCGGCGCAGCCACAGGGCCGGGCCGAGCAGCACCAGGGCGGCCACGCCGAACCACAGCGCCGCGACGGCGCTAGGGCCGGCTCCCTCGCCCAGACCCACGCTGATCAGCAGGTGCAACGCGACGTACGCCGACAGGACGGCGAGCCCCGTGACCAGTCTGGCGAACCTCCGCAGGCGCGACGACACTTCAGCCCATCCCCATGATTCTCCCCCGACAGCATGAGCGGAACGCTCCACACCCATACCACTTCTGACTGATCGTCATGCACACGGAGACCGGCCTTGTGTCCGGATGCGACCGCGGGGCAGGCCGGCGGCCGTCCCGACCGCCCGACGCCCTGGAGGTACGGCGTCCTCCCTGTTCCGCATGCTCGACCTGCACGAGTCCGTGGAACGCAAACGGCAGCACCCGGGCGGGCGGCTTTCGTCTCCGACGACGACGGCGGACACCCGTACGTCGCCGACTACTTGGGCCCGCTCGCGGACACCCCGCCGTACCTGCTCGGCGACGTCACCCGCTACTCGGCGATCGACGAGGACCGCGCGCTGCGGGCCGAGATCGCGGCGCTGCACGCTGCGCCTGGTGAGCCCCACCACGTACCTGTCCGTCCGCGGCTACCGCTGCGCCCACTTGCCGGCCCCCGAGCGGCTGCGCGAACCGCTCGCCGAACTGCACCTCAACCTGCACGGGGACGTCACCGTGGCCGACCGGCTGCTCGCGCTCGACCAGCGGCACTTCGAACTCACCGGGCACGAGGGGTTCGTACGGATCAACCTGCTGAACGAAACGGCGCTCGAAGGGCTGACGGCCCTCGGCCGTTGAAGTCGCCTTCGAACTTGCTTTTGAACTCGCCCTTGAACTCGCCCTTGAACTCGCCGTTGAACTCGCCGCCGATGTCGCCGTCGAACGCCCTGCCGATGTCCCGGCGCCGGGCCCAGACCGCCGCCGAGATCCGGGCCAGCAGGCGGCCCGCGGGGTCGTTGCGGTCGGCGCCGGTGGCGAGCGGGCCGGTGTAGCAGACGGCGAGCAGGTAGGGCGGGCAGTCCAGCGGCTGGATGAGGCCCACGCTGTGGCGGGCACCCGGAACCCAACCGTTCTTGAAGGCGATCCGGGTGGACGGGGGGAGGCCGGCCGCGAGGTCCACCCGGAAGTCGTTGCGCTCCAGGAGGTCCAGCAACTCCGGTTCGCCCGCGAGCGAGTGCAGGAGGCGGACCAGGTCGCGGGCGGTGACCAGGTTGTGGATGCCGGCCTCGCGCGCCGCGTAGTCCTCGATCCCGCGCGGGCTGGCGCTGCGGGTGGCCCCGGCGTCACGCCACACGTCCGCGACGGCCCGCGGGGTGGTACGGGCCAGGCAGAGGTTGGTGGCGAGGTTGGAGGAATGGGTGATCATCCGCTCGGCGAGCAGGCGGAGGGGGACGTGGGTGCCCAGCAGCTCCCAGGGGAGCGGATCGCTGTCCCAGTCCGGATCGTTGCCGAAGTCCCCGCCCACGACCGACTCGAAGCGGTTCACCACCGGAACCTCGGCATCGAGGTTCGCACCGCTGCGGGTCAGCGCGGCGAGTACCGCGATCTTCATCGTGCTTGCGGCGTCGTGCAGTTCGTCCGGGTTATGGACGAACACCGGCTCCGCCTCGCCCGCCCAAGGGGCCACCACCACAGAGAGCATGGAGGAAGAGTAGGGGAAGGCACGGCCGGCCGGGACGGTCGCGGCGAACGACACGAAGGCTGACCGGGCGGCGGGTTCGACCCCGCCCGCCCGTGACCACGCGAACGGAGTGGGAAGTCGGCCGATCCGACGTCTCGCTCCGAACCCGTTGCCGACGGGCGCTCCCGAAAGGTCAGAGCACGCCCGGCCGCGGCTTGTCGAGCCAGCTGTCCATGGCGACCTCACCGCCGACCGCCAGGACGCGGTGCTCCTCGTGGCCGATCCAGGCAGCCGGAGTCGCCGGCGCCGCAGCGGTCACCAGCAGTTCCTCATGGCAGGCGTGGCAGATCCAGGCGTCCGTGGACCCGCCCCCGCCTGCGCCGGTGGCCGCGGAAGCCGAGCCCGCGCCGATGCCCCACATCACGGCCGCTGCTGCGACACCCACGACGACACGCTTGATCACGATGGTCCTCCTTCGGTCCGAACTGGTCAGTGGCCCCAGTCGACCAACCACCGGCAGACAATCGATCAACGCGCCCGCCGCGCGGACCCTCGTGCTCGGCCGTGCGGAGGAGGAGAAGGAGGAGGCAGGCTCGACCGCTCCCGACCACGTGATCACACGGGTCGCCGTCGTCCCCGGTGGACGTCCGGCCGCGGTGGACGTCCGGCCGCGGTGTCGACCCGCTCAGACGGGCTGCCACAGTTCGATCCGGTTGCCCTCGGGATCGGTGACCCAGCCGAACCGGCCGACACCCTCCATGTCCTGCGTCTCCTCGGCCACCTCCGCGCCCCCGGCCCGCAGTTGGGCGAGCATCGCGTCCAGGTCGCGGACGCGGAAGTTGAGCATGGTCTGCTGGGTGCGGGATCCGAAGTAGTCCGTCCCGGCCTCGAAGGCCGCGAACACCGTCGGCCCGGACGCCTGCCGCCACAGCCCGTACTCGTCGGCATCCAAGCCCAGACGGTCGCGGTACCAGGCACTCAGGGCCGCCGGGTCGGCAGCACGCAGGAAGTACCCGCCGATTCCAAGCACACGTTCCATGCGGCCATCCTGTCAGCACCATCACCGTTCGGGCCCGCGCCGCACCCGCCGACCGCACCCGCCCGTCTGGCTGCCCGCCCGCGCCGCCCGGCCGGTGATACGACGAGGCCCCTTGACCGGAGGACCGGTCAAGGGGCCTCGTCGGCGGTGCGTCAGCTCTTGCTCGCGCGCGGGGACGGCAGCGCGGCCGAGCCTCCCAGCAGCGGCCACTCGCGGTGGAACGGCGGCAGCGGGAGCTTGCCCTCGATGATCGGGGTGCCGAAGACCTTCAGGTGCGCGAGCAGCGAACCGTTCAGGTCGACTCCGCCGAGCAGCGACCAACTTCCCTGCGCCTGCGGCGGGTTGCCGGAGGAGTCGGCGACCAGCGAGCCCTCGACCTGGGCCTTCAGGTAGGGGGCGACGGTGGTCTCCACGCCGACGGTGTCGTACAGGCCGAGGTTGATCTCGGCGCCGAGCGCGGCCCGCACGCCCGCCTTGCCGTTCAGCCGCACGTGGACCGGGCTGATCTTGGTCTCGGCGTTGGTGACCGGCGTCCAGCCCTTGCCGCCGGTGTAGTCGGCACGCACGGCCCAGGTGCCGGCGGCGTCCTGCTCTGCCTCCAGGTGGACCTGGCCGTCGGCGCTGACCTCCAGGTAGCAGGTCAGGCCGAGGTTGACGACCACCGGCAGGCCGGCAACGGTCAGCACCGGGCTGGCCTGCAGCTTGGCGAAGGGCACCCGGATGGGGGCCGCACCGGTGTTGCGGGCCACGTCGCCGGTGACCTTCCACTGGGCGTGGGCACCCAGGTCGAAACCGATGGACGCGGTGCGCGGGCTGCCCACGGTGGCGCCGTGGTAGGCGAAGTGGACGGCCGGGTGCAGCTGGAGCGCGCCGGAGGCGTCCAGGCTGGCGCCCTCGGGCAGCGGGACCGGGGCCTTGAGGTTGACCTCCAGGGTGCCGGAGGCGTCGCCCTTCACGCCGTTGCCGTCCACGCCGACGCTCGCCTTGAGGTCCTTGACCAGCGGTGTCACGGTGATGCCGTGCGGATCGACGGGCACGCTGCCGTCGGCCTCGGTGCCGCCGAGGAGTTCGGCGAGGGTGGCCGGACGCGTGGTCAGGTTGACGGTGTTGCCCGCGCCGGGGCGGACGCCGGTGACCGCCACCAGCGCGCCCTGCGGCGCGGCGGCGGTGGGCGGGCTGGCGATCAGCTGGCCGGGCTGGACGGCGGCAGCGGCGGCCGGGGCGCCAGCGGCCGGGGCGGGGGTGCTCGGGGCGGGCGTGCTCGGGGCGGCGGCGCTCGGTGTGCTGCTCGGCGCCGAGCTCGGGGAAGCTGCCGGGGGGCCGGCCGCCGTCAGGACTGCTGTGCCGCCCGCCGGGTCGTAGGCGGTCAGTTGCAGGCCCTTCGCCGCCGCCGTGACGGCGCTGCCGTCCTTGCCGGGGCTGCCGATCGCGGCCTGCTGGTCTCCGGCGGGCGCCGCGGTGACGGGCGCCGCACCGGCGGTCGGACGGCCGGTGGCGGGCGAGGCCGCCTTGGCGCGCGGGGTGCCGGCGGCGGGTACGGCGGCGGCCGGGCTGCCCCCGGCCGCCGTCGCGCTCGCGTCGGCGACGGTGGCGGCCGCCGGGGCGGCGCCGTTCTGGGTGGTGCCGGGGCTGGTCGGCCCGCACGCGGCGGCCCCGGCGAGGATGAGGGTGAGAGCGGCGGGGCCGGCGGCCCTGCCTATCGAACGCTTGAACACGCGGCGTCATGTTACTGACGAGGAATTAGTTTGTCGAAGACAGGCCAAACGGGCGCCTGACGTGGGGTTCGACCGCGGGTCAGCCCATCGCGGGGTTCGACCGCGGGTCAGCCCATCGCGGGGTTCGACCGCCGGTCGGCCCATCGCGGGGGTCGACCGCCGGTCGGCCCAGCCGCCGGTCAGCCGAGCCGCGACGCCGGCAGCCGCTCCAGCGACAGCGGGCCCGTCCCGGTGGCGGCGGAGAGCTCCGCGAGGTACCGGGAGCGCGCCATCGGCTCGGCCCCGAGACTGCGCACGTGCGGCCCGTCCCACTGCGCGTCGAGCAGCCGCCCGCCCGCCGCGGCGAACCGGGCGCCGAGGTCGGCGACGGCGACCCGGGCGGCGTCCGGGCGGCGGTGGAACATCGAGTCGAGGCTCAGCACCGACCCGACCGCGACCCCGAACACCCCGCCGACCAGCTCCTCCCCCTCCCACACCTCCACGCTGTGCGCCGCCCCGAGTACGTGCAGGTGCTCCAGCGCCGTCGACAACTCCTCGGTGAGCCAGACGGGCCGGCGCCGCTCGGCGCACTCGGCCAACACCCGCCCGAAGGCCCGGTCCGCGGTCGTCCACCACTCCGAGCGGTTGCGCAGCCGCCGGGCGAGCCGGCTCCCGAGCCGTACGCCGTCGGGCGCGATCACCGGCCGGGGATCGGGCGACCACCACGCCAGCGCGTACGGATCGTCCCCGCCCGGCAGCAGGGCCACCTCGCCCGCCTCGACGGCGTCCCCGTACAGCGCCTCGCTGTACGCGCTCGCGTACACGTCCCCCGCCGGCAGCGGGAACAGCCCGCACCGGTACGCCGCCAGCAGTTCCTGCGACCCGAGCCTGCCGCCGAAGGCCACCGGCCCGTCCGCGAGGCCGTGCCGGACGTCCAGCGCGTCGAAGACCCCGACCGCGTCATGAGCCCCGCTCATGCCGCCACCCCATGAGCGCTGCTCATCGCGCTGCCCGCATGAGACCTGTTCATCGCACCGGCCCATGAGACTTGCTCATCGCTCCCCCTCATGAGACTTGCTCATGGCGCCGCCCCATGAGGTCCACGCATGACGCCCGCTCATGTCGCCCCCCATGAGTGATGTTCATCGCGCCACCCCCAAGAACCCTTCCCCTTCCAGCCCCGCCAGATAGTGGTCGATCAGCCCCGCGTCCACCGGCGGCAGTTCGATCCCGCTCCCGGCCAGCGCCGCGTCCGCGTTGGCCCGGTCGAACAGCGGGAACGTCGGCCGGAAGTACATCTCGCTGATCGACAGTTCCGACCCCGGCGCGCGGTCCACGAACAACGGGACGAACGGCGCGATCGGGTGC
Organism: Streptomyces sp. 1114.5; assembly: GCF_003635085.1. Classification (NCBI taxonomy): domain Bacteria; kingdom Bacillati; phylum Actinomycetota; class Actinomycetes; order Kitasatosporales; family Streptomycetaceae; genus Streptomyces; species Streptomyces sp. 1114.5. The sequence goes on along the minus strand of NZ_RBXE01000002.1, from coordinate 865,917 downwards.
GTCGGGTTACCTGCGGCGAAGCGGACCAGCCGCTGCACCCACTCCCCGTACGGGAGCTGGACGATCCGGTGGCCGCGCGCCCGCAGCCGGTCCGCCAGGTCTGCGAGGACGCCCGGCCGCGGGGAGGTGAGGTGGTAGACCTCGCCGTCGGCGGGTGCGTGCGCGGCGATGTGGGCGATGGCGCCGGTGAAGCGGTCGGCCGGGACGAAGTCGAGCAGCAGCCGAACGTCGGGGCAGGTGCCGCTGTCCGCCAGGTACTTGATCAGCGCGCACAGCTCGGTGCCGGTGTTCATCACGCCGCTCGCCAGGTCCCCGGTGACGTCGTTGGTGCGCAGCACCGTGACCGGCAGTCCGGCGGCGGCCGCGTTGTGCAGCAGTTGCTCGGCCACCCACTTGCTCTCGACGTAGCCGACGCCGATCCGGTCGGGATGGGCGAGCGGGGTCCGCTCGGTGACCTTGTCGACGCCCGCCGCCCCGAAGCCGGCCAGCACGGCGAGGGTGGAAAGGTAGTGCACGGGTATGCCCCGGCTGTGTCCGGCGAGCCGGACGATCTCCCGGGTGCCGCCCACGTTGGCGTCGCGCAACTGGTGGTACGGGTAGAGGAAGTTGACCTGCCCGCCGAGGTGGTAGACCGCGTCCAGGTGGCCGGCCAGCCAGTCGAACTGCCGCTCCGCCAGCCCGATCCGGGCCCGGGTGAGGTCGCCCACCAGCGGGACGACCCGGCGGTCGGCGAGGTCGTGCCGCAGGAAGCGCTGCTGGGTGGCCCGCAGCCGTTCCAGCGCGTGCTCCTCGTCGGGCGCCCGGACCAGGCAGTGGATCCGGGCCCGGGTGGTGGCGAGCAGCGCGTGCAGCAGGTGCGCGCCGCAGAAGCCGGTGGCGCCGGTGAGCAGGATCTCGGCGGGTTCGGCCCGGGAGGGTGCGGGGCTCCAGGACTGCCCGACGGGTTCGGTGAGCCGGGCCTCCGCGAACCAGTCGACGGCCGCTTCCGCACCGCCGGCGCCGACGCCCACGCCGACGCCGGCCCCGACGCCTGCGGCAACACCCGGCCCCGTACCGGCGGCAGCCCCGCCGCCCGGCCCCGCACCGGCCCCGCCGTCGGTACGGGCCTCCTGCAGCGCCCCCGCGAAGGCCCGCAGCACGGACTCGCGCAGCAGTGAGCGGGTGAGCGTGCGGACCCGGCCGACGTCGATGCCGAACATGATCCGGGCGCGGGCCAGCATCTCCATCGCCAGCAGCGAGGTGCCGCCGAGCGCGAAGAAGTCGTCGTCCGGTCCGACGGTCTCGACGCCGAACAGTTCCGCCCACAGCTGCCCGACCGCCTCCTCGACCGCGTCCCGTGCTCCCCCGGCGCCGCTCCCTGCGCCTGTCCCGCCCGGTCCCGCCGCCCGGGGCGCCGTCCGTACCGGGGCGTGCGGCAGTCGGCGCCGGTCGATCTTCCCCGCCGCCGTGAGCGGCATCGCCTCCAGCGGCACGAACTCGGCGGGCACCAGGTACTCCGGCAACCGCTCGGCCAGGAACGCCCGGATCCCCTCGGCGCTGCCGCCCGCCCCGTCGGCCAGCGTGTAGTAGGCGGTGAGCGCCCGGCTGCCGTCCGCGGCCGTCCCGTCGGCCGCGACCCGTGCCTGCCGGACGTCCGGGTGGGCGGCCAGCACCGCCTCGATCTCGGCCGGGTCGACCCGGTGGCCCCGGACTTTCACCTGGTCGTCGAAGCGGCCGAGGATCTCCAGTTGTCCGTCCTGCCGCCAGCGTCCGGCGTCGCCGGTGCAGTACATCCGCTCACCGGGCAGCGGCGCGTACGGGTCGGGCAGAAAGGATTCTGCAGTCAGGCCAGGGCTGCGCCAGTAGCCCCGGGCGAGGCCGGGCCCGCCGAGGTGGATCTGCCCCTTCTCCCCGGGGCGGACCGGCCGCAGCCGCGCGTCCAGCACGTGCACCCGCACCCCCGGCAGCGGTCGTCCGATCGGCACGGGGGCGGCCGGCCCCCCGCCCGCGCCCCCACTCCCGCCCGCGCTCCCGGCCGCGCCTGATCCTCCGCCCGAGCTCCCGTCCCCCAGCAGCTCCGCCGTGACCTCGCAGAGCGTGGAGGTGACGGCCGCCTCCGTGACCCCGTACGCGTTGAGCAGCCGCGCGCCGGGCAGCCGGTCCAGGCAGGTGCGGCAGTCGTCGGCGTGCACGACGTCCCCGCCGACCACCACGAGCCGCAGCCCGTCCGGGCCGGGCCCGCCGGGCGGGAGCAGGTCGAGCACATGGTGCCCGTAGGCAGGGGTGAAGTCGGCGACGGCGAGGCCGAGCCCGGGCAGCCGGCCCACCAGTTCGGTGGGTGCCCACGTCCCGCCGCCGGTCCCGCCGCCGCCCAGGACGACCGTGGCGCCGGCGAGCAGGGCTCCGAAGACCTGTTCCAGCGCGGTGTCCGAGCCCAGCGCGGCCAGTTGCAGGACGCGTTCGCCGGGCGCCAGCCGGTACGCGCGGACGATCCGGTCGAGGGTGAACACCAGCGCACGGTGGGTGACCGGGACGCCCTTGGGTCGGCCGGTCGTGCCGGAGGTGTAGATCAGGTACGCGAGGTCGTCCGGGACGGCGCCGTCGTCGGACCGGACCTCCTCGACCCCGGCCTCCGCACCCGCACCCGCACCCCTACCGACACCGGCACCCGTACCCGTACCGGTGCCGTCCGCCCGTACCGCCGCCACCCCCGCCACCTCGGGAAACTCGTGACCGTCGGTGACCACCACCCGCGCCCCGCAGTCCTCGACCAGCCGGGCCAACCGCCGCTGCGGGTGCGCCGGGTCCAGCGGCAGGAAGGCGCCGCCCGCCTTGAGCACGCCCAGCCAGGCGACGACCAGGGCCGCCCCGCGTTCCAGACAGACCGGCACCACCCGCTCCGGCCCGGTGCCGCGCGCCCGCAGCTCGGCGGCCAACCGGTCACTGAGCAGGTCGAGTTCGCGGTAACTCAGGGTGGCGTCCTCGGCGATGACGGCGAGCGCATCCGGGTCGTGCGCCGCCCGCGTGCGGAACAACCCGTGCACGGTGTCCGCGAATCCGGCCGCCGGCGCTTCGCGACCCGCGCCCCCCGCGCCTTCACCCGCGCCCGCACCTTCACCCGCGCCTGCCCCCGGACCGCCCCCGGGTTCTCCCGGACCGTCCCCGGGACCGGTGAATCCCAGCCCCGCGGGCCGCCATTCCCGTTCCACCCAGGCCCGGCACTCGTCCCGCCCGGCCGGCCCGTGGACCGGGTGCCACCCGGCGGGGACGGTCAAGTCCCCGGGCCAGAGCGCGTACTGACCGTTGTCGTTGCGCACCACGGCGTGACGCCCGGACCTCGCATCCGTTCGTACGCCCCGTGCGCTGTCTGCTGCGTCATCCACCGGCTTGACCTCGTGCTGTGGCGGCAGAATGCTTGGGAGTGCGACATTTCCGACTATACGCACTCACGACACATCGAGAACGTCCGGTCGCACAACGACCGGACGCCGCACACCCGCGCGAAGACGCATGCACCCGACACCGGGCAAGGACACACACCCGGCACCGGGCGCCGACACCCGCCGGGTCCTCGCGCGGACACGCGCAGCCCCCGCCAGGAAGGCCCGGAGGCGCCAGGAGCCAGGAGAATCGGATAGCCTGGCCCACCGAACCCCCCGCAGCCGGCCCGGCCCCCGCCCTCACCCGAATCCCCCGCCCGACCGGCGGGGTGATGTCGTGGAGGAGGTAGCTCGTTGACACGCCGGCGACAACGCCTGATGGCCTGTTACCTGCTCTGGATGGTGGTGTTCACCGGCATCTACTACGCCAATCCGGGCCAGCGGATCGTCTGGTGGACGGGCATCGGGCTCGGCGGCGTGGCCGCCATCGTGCTCGGCGTCCGCCTCAACCGCCCCGCGCACGCACGCTTCTGGTACGTCCTGGCGCTCGCCAACCTGAGCTTCACCGCGGGCGAGGTGGTGCAGGCCGTCCAACTGGACATCCTGCACGAGGCCAACCCGTTCCCCTCCGTCGCGGACGCCTTCTACCTCGCCGAGTACGTGCTGTACGCAGCCGGCGTGCTCGGCTTCATCCGCTGGCGCACGGCCCGTCAGGACCGCGCCGGGCTGCTCGACGCGCTGATCCCCACCATCGGCCTGGCCCTGCTCGCCTGGATCTACCTGATCCTCCCGTACGCCCAGAACCCGGACCTCACCTGGTTCCAGAAGGCCGTCTCGATCGCCTACCCGCTCGGCGACGTCGTCGTGCTCGCCCTGCTGTTGCGCCTGCTGACCCCGCGCGGCGGCAACTCCCGCTCGCTGCAGCTGCTCGCCGTCGGCACAGTCGGCCTGCTGGTCTCCGACGTGCTGTACGCGCTGATCCAGCTGCACGGCACCTGGCGCATCGGCACGCCCGTCGAGCTCGGCTGGGCGGCCTTCTACACGGCCTGGGGCGCGGCCGCGCTGCACCCGTCGATGGTCGAGCTGACCAGGCCCGTCCCCACCCAGCAGCCGGATCTCGGCGCCGCCCGGCTCGTCCTGCTCACCCTCGCCTCGCTGATCGCCCCGGCGATCCTGATCATCGAGTCCCTGGCCGGCAACACCAGCAACGCGGGCGTGATCGGCGCGTTCTCCGCGCTCCTGTACCTGCTCGTGCTCGCCCGCCTGGCGGTGGTGGTCTCCGCCCGCAGGCAGGCCATCGCCCGCGAACGGGCGCTGCGCGAGGCCGGCGCCCGGCTGACCGCGGCCGTCACCGTGGAGGAGGTCGCGGACGCCGTGCAGTCGGCCGCCTCCACCCTGATGCCCGCCGAGCCCGGGCACGTCGCCCTGCTCGCCGTCGCCGAGGCGGGCGTGCTGCACGTGCGGCACGCTGAGCGCGGCGCGGCGCAGCACCGGGTGGGGACCGCCTCCGACTCCGACCAGGTGCTCGCCCTCGCCGCCTACCGCGAGACCCGGCTGCTGCCCGTCGAGGCCGTCGACCTGCCCACCCGCGAGCTGACCGGGCACCTGGACGGCATGCCGTACGCCCTGATCTGCCCGCTCACCCTCGCCGAACGGCCGTCCGGCGACCCGCTGATCGGCGCGCTCATCGTCACCGGCACCGAGCAGGAACTGGCCAGTCTGTGGAGCTCGCTGGAGATCCTGGCCGCGCAGGCGGCCCTCGCCGTCGAGCGGGTGGTGCTGAGCCAGGAGGTGACCCGCCGCAACAGCGAGCTGTACTTCCGCACCCTGGTGCAGAACGCCAGCGACGTCATCCTGATCCTCGATGCGGACGACGGCGTGCGCTACGCCTCGCCGTCCGCCGAGTCGGTGCTGGGCCGCCCCCGCCTGGCGGGCACCCTGGTCACCGACCTGGTCCCGCCGGAGGACAGCCGGGAGGTGGGCAAGGCGCTGGCCCGGATGCGCGGCGCGGGCGACCCGCCGCGCGGCGAGCACGCGCGCGAGCACCCCCGCGAGCACTGGCGGTTGCTGCGCCAGGACCGCACCCCGATCGAGGCGGAGGTCCGCTTCAACGACCTGCGGGCCGACCCGACCGTCGGTGCCCTGGTGCTCACCCTGCGCGACGTCACCGAGCAGCGCCAGATGGAGCGCGAGCTGACCCACCGGGCCTTCCACGACTCGCTGACCGGCCTGGCCAACCGGGTGCTGTTCCAGGACCGCGTCGGGCACGCGCTCTCCCGCGGTGAGCGCAGCGGGTCCGTCACCGGGGTGCTCTTCATCGACCTGGACGACTTCAAGGTGGTCAACGACACCCAGGGCCACGCGGTCGGCGACGAACTGCTGGTCGCGGTCTCGCTGCGGATCTCCACCGCGCTGCGTTCCTCGGACACCGCGGCCCGGCTCGGCGGCGACGAGTTCGCGGTGCTGGTCGAGGACGCGACCCGGCCGGCGGACGTGGACACCATCGCGGCCGGCGTGCTGGAGGTCTTCACCGAGCCGTTCAAGCTCAAGGCGGGTGCGGTGCGGGTGAGTGCCAGTATCGGGGTGGCGACCACCGAGGACAGCGTGGACGCGACCGAACTGCTCACCCACGCCGACCTCGCGCTCTACTCGGCGAAGGCGGCCGGCCGCCGCCAGTGGTGCCACTACCGGCCGGCCCTGCAGGCCGGGCTGGTGGAACGGCACGAGCTGAACGAGCACCTCGACTCGGCGATCGCGGAATCGGCGTTCCAGCTGTACTACCAGCCGATCGTCGACCTGCGCACCGGCGACCTGGTCGCCTTCGAGGCCCTGGTCCGCTGGCCGCACGACCGGCGCGGCATGGTGCTGCCCGACGAGTTCATCGCCCTCGCCGAGGAGAGCGGCCAGATCGTCCCGCTCGGCGCGTGGGTCCTGGAGCGCGCCGCCCAGGAGGCCGCCGCCTGGCAGGCGGCCAGTTCCACCGTCCGCGCCGCGACCGGGCGGCCCCCGCTGCGGGTCAACGTCAACGTCTCCGCGCGGCAGTTCCGCGACGCCGGCTTCGTGGACGTCGTCCGCCAGTCCCTCGCCACCTCGGGCATCGACCCGCACACCCTCGTCCTGGAGCTCACCGAGTCCGTGCTGATGCGCCGCGACGACCGCATCCACGCCGACATGGCCACCCTCTCCGACCTCGGAGTCGCCATCGCCATCGACGACTTCGGCACCGGCTACTCCTCGCTCTCCTACCTGCGGGAGTTCCCGATCTCCCTGCTGAAGATCGACAAGTCCTTCATCGACGGCCTCGGCCATTCCGCCCAGCAGTACGCCCTGGTCGAGGGCATCTCGCGGATCGCCGACACGCTCGGCGTCCAGGTCATCGCCGAGGGCATCGAACACCCGGAACAGCGCGACCTGCTGGCCGCCATGGGCTGCCCGCTCGGCCAGGGCTACCTCTTCGCCCACCCCATGGACTCCACCCGCGCCCTCGCCCTGGTACGCAGCACCACCTACGAACCGGCGTGAGCCGCGGGGGTGGCGGGCGGCGCGGGGCGGCGGGCGCGGCGGGTCCGGGGCGGCGAGGGGCGCGAGGGGCGGCGAGGGGCGGCCAGGAGTCGCAACCCACCCCTCGCCGAACCACCTCTCCGGGCAGGGGAGTTCAGGGGTTGGCGCGGACCAGGTCCAGCAGGCCCGGGAAGCGCTTGTCGAGGTCCTCGCGACGGAGGGTGGCCGCGCGGCTGTTGCCGCGGTCCACCTGGCGGACCAGGCCCGCTTCGCGCAGGACCCGGAAGTGGTGGGTGATCGTGGACTTTGAGACCGGCAGGTTGAAGGAGGCGCAGGTGCGTGCCGCCCCCTCGGCCTCGCGCAGCAGGGCCGAGATCACCCCGTAGCGCAGCGGATCGGCGAGTGCGTTCAGGACCGTCCGCAGGTCCATCTCCTCGATCGAGGGGTGGCCTTCCGGGTCGGGCATCGGATCCTCCTTCCTCAGGCTTCATCAGGCATCTTCAGGTATGGGTTGCATCGTACCTCGCCGCATGGCACCGTAAGGTTCGAAAAATTCCTTACCTGGTCGCTCCGCGGCCGGGCCGAGCCTGGAGTTGTGCCCCATGAGTACGCAGACCACGTCGTCTGCCACGCCACCGGTGGCGACGGAAGGGCAGCAGCCGCCCGGCCGTACGCTGACCCTGGCCGCGGTCCTCCTCGCGGTGTTCGTCGTGCCCATGTCCATCTCCGGCACGGCGGTCGCCCTCCCCGACATCGGCACCAGCACCCACGCCGACCTCGCCCCGCTCCAGTGGGTGGTGAACGCCTTCAACGTGGCCTTCGCCTGCTTCACCCTGGTCTGGGGCTCGATCGCCGATGTCATCGGCCGGGTCAAGGCCTTCGCGGCCGGCGTCGCCGTCTACGCCGTCGCCTCGCTCGCCAGCTCCGTCGCCACCGACGTCATCTGGCTGGACGCCGCCCGCGCCCTCACCGGCATCGGCGGCGCCGCGATCTTCTCCTGCGGAGCCGCCATCGTCTCCACCGTCTTCGACGGCCCGGCCCGCGCGAAGGCCTTCGCGATGTTCGGCACCATCGCCGGCATCGGCGTCGCCATCGGCCCGTCCCTGGCCGGCGTGCTGGTCCAGGGCCTCGGCTGGCGCTGGGTGTTCGCGGTGCACGCCGTCGCCCTCGCCGTGGTGCTGCTCGCGATCCCCGCGATCTCCCGCGCGATGCCCTCCGACGCGGGCAGCGGCGGACGCATCGACGTCCCCGGCAGCGCACTGTTCGTCGTCGCCATGGTGCTGCTCACCACCGCCATCGTGCAGGGCTCCCAGTGGGGTTGGGGCAGCATCGGGGTGATCGGCCTGTTCGTCGGCGCGGTCGTCGTGCTGGCCGTCTTCGCCGCCGTCGAGAACCGCAGCGCCCACCCCATGCTCGACCTCAGCGTGCTGCGCAACCGCCGCTTCGTCGGGCTCTGCCTGGTGCCGGTCGCCGCCTCCTTCGGCTTCGTCACCATGCTCACCTACCTGCCGAGTTACCTCACCGCCGTCACCGGCCGCGACACCGGCGCCGCCGGCGTGCTGATGCTGCTGCTCACCGCGCCGGTGCTGGTCTTCCCGATGCTCGCCGCCAAGCTGGTCACCCGCGGCGTCTCCGCGCTCACCCTGATCTACGTCAGCCTGGTCTGCCTGGTCGTCGGCGACATCGCCCTCACCCTGCTCTCCCCCTCCGTCACCGTCCTGGCGCTCGCCGCCCCGATGCTGATCACCGGCGCCGGCATGGGCCTGTCGGCCGGCCTGGTCGACGGCCAGGCCCTGGAACTGGTCGACCCGGCCAAGGCGGGCATGGCGGCCGGCTTCCTCAACACGCTGCGGCTGGGCAGCGAGGCCGTCGCCGTCGCGGTGTACGGCTCCGCGCTGGCCACCGTGCTCGGCACCCGGATCACCGACGGCATCGGCGCCCACGAGGGCGCCTCGCAGGCCGACAAGGTCGCCGACCAGGCGGCCGGCGGCGACCTCTCCGGGGCGGCCGACCTGTCCGGCGCCACCGACCACAAGGGCTTCGTGGACTTCCTCGCCAACGCCTACGACTCCGCCTTCCACTCCGTCTTGTGGGGCCTCGCGGCCGTCGGCGTCGTGCTGATCGTCGTGATCGCGACCCTGCTGCGCGGCGGCGGCCAGAAGGCCCAGGCCTGATCCGCCGCCCCGACCTCCCGTAAGAGCCAACGGCCGCAGGGCCGTTCCGAAACGCGGGAGGGCGGCTACCCCCGGGCCGCCCTCCCGCACCACCACCTCACCCGCACCACCCCGAGACCGGGCCCGGCGCCGACACCCCCGAGCGGCGCCGGGCCCGCACCCATTCCATGAGCGGTGCTCATGCACTGCGCCCATGAGCTCCACTCATGAGGCCGGGCCCATGAGTGCGGCTCATGGACAGAGCTCATGAACTCCTCTCATCGGGCTGGCTCATGAACGCCACTCATACGCTCCTGCCCCGCCCATGAGCTCCACTCATGCCGATCGCCCATGAGAGTTCCTCATCGCCCCGCGCAATCCACTCCGAAAGGACTCCGCACCAATGGACCCCGCCGTCACCACCCGTGCCCAAGTCGTCGTCGTCGGGGGCGGCCCGGTGGGCATGCTCGTCGCCGCCGAGCTGGGCCACCACGGCGTCTCCACCGTCGTCCTGGAGACCAATCCGGAGACCGTCGACCAGCCCAAGGCCGGCACCCTGCACGCCCGTACCGTCCAGGGCCTGGCCCGCCGCGGCCACCTGCGCGCCCAGCCGGCCGCCGGCGACGGCCTCTCCCGCCGGAACGCCGACGCCTTCCACTTCGCCGGCCTGCCGGGCTTGGTCATCACCGCCCCCGGCACCGAGCCCGCCCCCATCTACGGCCGCTCCCAGGCCGACCTGGAACGGGACTTCGAGGCCCGGGCCCGCACCCGCGGCGTCACGGTCCTGCGCAGCCACACCGTCACCGACCTCGTCCAGGGCCCCGACGCCGTCCAGGTCACTGCCCAGGGCCCGGACGGCGTACGGCAGTTCACGGCCGAATACGTCGTCGGTGCGGACGGCGCCCGCAGCTCGGTGCGCGACCTGCTCGGCTTCGCCTCCGAGACCCACCCCGCGACCGTCTCCGCCCTGCTCGGCCTGGTCCGGCTGACCGACCCCTACCGAGTGCCCTCCGGCTGGAACCGCACCCCGCACGGCTGGACGATCGCGGGCGTCAACCCGTACGGGCACAGCCGCTTCTTCACCATCGACTTCCGCGGCCCGCACCCCGACCGGCACGCGCCGCTCACCCTCGCCGAACTCCGCTCCGAGGCCGAACGCATCCTCGGCCACCCGGTGCCGATGACCGACCCGGTGTTCTTCTCCAAGTTCAACGACTTCTCGCGCGTGGTGTGCGACTACCGCAAGGGCCGGGTCTTCCTGGCCGGCGACGCCGCCCACGTGCACTTCCCGGTCGGCGGCCAGGGCCTCAACCTCGGCCTGCAGGACGCGCTCAACCTCAGCTGGAAGCTCGCCCACACCCTGGCCGGCACCGCGGGCAAGGACCTGCTGGACACCTACGCCGCCGAGCGCCGCCCGGTCGCCCGCCGGGTGGTCGACAACACCCGCGCCCAACTCGCCCTGATGCGGCCCGACCCGGGCCTGGACCCGCTGCGCGACCTGGTCTCCGAGTTGCTCGGCGTCGAGGGCGCCAACGCCCACCTGGGCAACATGATCAGCGCCCAGGACACCGTCTACCCCGCCCGCACCTCGGACGGCTCCCCCTGGGAGGGGCACTTCCTGCCCAACCTCCCCCTCACCACGGCGGACGGCCCGACCGACGTCATACGCCTGCTGCTGGACGGCCGCCCGGTGCTGCTCCTGCTCGGTGCCGACGAGCAGGCGCACCGCAAGCAGGCCGAGAGCTGGTCGCACCTGCTGCGCGTGGTCCGGGCCGAGAGCGACCGCCAACTCCCGTGGGACGCCGTCCTGGTACGCCCGGACGGCTACGTCGCCTGGGCCTCCGACGGCGGCCCACTGGCCGGCACGCTGCGCGAATGGTTCGGCGAACCGTAGCCCAGCGGCGACCCCGACCGGCAGGCCAGACAGGCCCGGTAGGCCCGGACCGGCAGAACCCGAAAGGGCGGGTACGGCATCCCGTACCCGCCCTTCCGCCTACGCCCCGTGTCCTACGGGTCCGACTCACGCGTCCGACCTACGCGTCCGACCTGCGCGTCCGACCAACGCGTCCGGCCTACGCGGCCGCTACCACCGCACCGGCAGCGCAGTCGGCCGCCGCAGGACCGTGCCGATGTCCCACGGCACGTCGGCGGGCTCGACGGCCAGCTCCAGCGTCGGGAACTCCTGTGCCAGACGGGTCAGGACGGAAACGATCTCCATCCGCGCCAGCGCCGCACCCATGCAGTGGTGCATGCCGTACCCGAACTGCAGGTGCCGCTTGGCCGGCTGACGGTCGGGGTCGATGACCAGCGGGTCCGGGAAGACCTCCGGGTCGCGGTTGGCGGCGAAGGCGTCCGGGTACACGACGGTGCCCTCGGGCACCAGGCCGACGCTGGTCTCCAAGTCCCGGCCGGCGATCCGCGGGAAGGCGGAGATGGTGCCGAGCGGGATCAGCCGGATCAGCTCCTCGGCCAGCTGCGGCGCGATCTCCGGCTCCTCGGCGAGCCGGCGCCACAGCGCCGGGGCAGCCAGCAGGGCGTAGAGCGACTTGGTGAGCACGGACACGATGTTCTGGTCGGCACCGAGCAGCGAGCCGAAGAACAGGCCGGTCAACTCGGCATCGTCCAGCGCGGGTTCGACCTTGTCCCGGTTGTCCCGGAACTGCTCGATCAGCCCGCCGGGCAGCACCGGCCGCACACCGGTGACCAGGTCCTGCACGTAGCCGTAGACCCGGTAGAAGTGCTGGACCAGGTCGGGCACGTTCTCGTGCGAGGCGATCTGGACCACCCGCGAGGACGGCCGGAAGTACTCGACGTCGTCGAGCGGCACACCGAGGAAGTGGCAGTTGACGGTGATCGGCACCCGGTCGACCAGGTCGCGGAACAGGTCCGGCGAATCGGCGGCGCGCAGCCGCGCGATCCCCTCCTCGATGACCCGGTCGAGCACCGGTCGCAGCCGCTCCACACCGTTCGCGCTGTAGTCGGCGGCGACGAACCCGCGCACTCTGGCGTGGTGCGGGGCGTCCAGGTTGAGCAGCAGCTCCTTCGGCATCACCGTGGGCAGGAAGCTGGGCCCGCCCTCGACGTTGGTCTCGGTGCGCCCGGAGGCCGGGTCGGTGAGCAGCTTGTGGACGTCGGCGTACCGGGTGAGGTGAACGGCGGGGTGGCCGCTGGGCAGCTCGATCAGCGGCACGCCGTTCGGGCCGGGCTCGGCCAGCGGGATGAAGGCCGGGACGGGGTCCAGGTGCGGGACGTCCGTGACGGTGACGGTTGCGGACGGGACAACGGTGGTCATGCGTTCTCCGGTTGGACGTGTGAGGCGAGGGGGTGCGGGAGCAAGGGGGCTCGGGAACAGGGGAGCGCCGGCCCGTGAGGTCAGGGCGTCAGGTGAGCGCGGGCAGCCCGATCAGGCCGGTCAGTTCCCGTACGGCCTGGGCGCTGTTGCGGAAGTGCACCGCGCGCCAGCCGCAGCGCCGGGCGGCAACGCAGTTCTCGGGGAGGTCGTCGATCAGCACGCACTCCTCCGCCGTGACCCCCGCCTCCTGCTCGGCGAGCCGGAAGATCTCCGGGTCGGGCTTGCGGAACCCGACCTTGCAGGAGTCGACCACGCAGTCGACCTCGCCGGCCGGCGCCACGATGGCCTGCCAGTACGGCTCCCACTCCGCGACGTTGTTGCTGAGGATGCCGACCCGGAAGCCGTTCTCCTTGGCGTGCCGGACGGTCGCGGCCATCACCGGGTTGGCGTTGACCCCCTCGAACCACTGCTCGCCGAAGCGTTCGAAGCGGGCGCGGGTCAGGTCGATGCCGGGGTTCCCGTCCTGCAGGACACGGACCATGGCCTCGCCCCACTCGGCCTCGGTGAGCATGGCGAGTTCGATGGGCGCGAGCGGTTCGACGCCCAGCTCGCCGGCGACGGTGCCGAGGGCGGTCTTCAGCTGGCGCGGGGTGATGCCGGTGCGGGCGTGGTACGAGTCGAAGAGGTCGTCCAGCGGCGGCGAGAGCACTCCGCCGAAGTCGAACCAGATCATGGGCTTGGACATTGCAGCGTCTCCTTGCGGTGCTCGGTGCTCGGTGCTGGCGCGCAGTGCTGGCGCGCGGTGTCGGCGCTCGGCGGCGGCGCTCAGACGCTGGCCGCGGCATAGGAGAAACGATTCTCCAGCGCGCCGGTGATCGGGCTGGTGCGGGTGAGGTGCACCCGGGCCCGGGCGATCTGCTCGTCCTCCTGCACCATGGTGATCTCGAACGCGACGGTGTCCGCCGCCGGCGGCTCCACCACCCGCACGACGCAGTCGGTCGGCAGCTCGAACTCGCCGAAGCGGGTGAAGTCCGTCTCCACCCGGGCGAGGAGCAGGCTGCGCGGCGAGAGCCCGAACAGCTCCTGCGCCGCGTACATCGCGGACTGCCGGAACCCTTCGAAGATCAGCGCGCCCGGAACGTGGTCCAGCGGGTGGTCGAAGAGCGCCGGGTTGCCCTGGTCGACGACGACCTGGGTGCGCAGCTCGTGGTCGCCCACCTCGACCCCGGCCAGCACGACGTTCTGCCCGGAGGCGCGGCCGACCGAGATCGCCGGCACCCGGCGGCCGGTGTGGTGCGGCCGGGCCGGCGTCAGCGCGAGGACGGCACGGCCCTTGTCGCGCATCCGGTCCCAGGCCGCGCCCGGCATCCACTGGCACACGGTGCGCATGGTGGCGGCCTCGTTGCCGTCCACCGAGAGGACCAGGTCGAGGGTGCTGCCGGTGACGACGCCGTCGCGGTGCTTGAGGTCGGCCTGGTGGGCCCGGATCACGGCCTGGCCGGGGCGCGCCCCGATCCGCAGCGCCTCCGGGTCGGTGATGTTCAGTTCCCCGCTGACGAAGATGAACTTGTTGTCCAGCGGCGCGCCCAGGAAGGTGTGCGCGGCGTAGATGGAGGCCTGGCGGAACACCTCGACCAGCAGCAGCGGGTCATAGGCGGCGGGCGCGGTGACGTTGTCGCTGTAGTAGCTGTGGACGCGCGGGAGCTGCGCGGCGATGAGGTACTCGCCCTCGGCGACCCGGACGGAATCGGTGAGGAAGACCTCGCAGATGGCGGCCCGGTGGACGGTGGCACGCGGGACGGTGTTCGAGTACGTGAGAGTACCGTCGAGGATCGTGGACATGGCTGAGCTTCCCCCTCTGTGCTCCTGCATGTAGGTACCCCTCCGATCGGAGGTGCGAGCGTGATCGTACCTCCGTTCACGGCGAAGCTACTGTGGTGTAGGCCACGTGGAAGCGAACAGGTGTATTAAAAACGTGTGTGGACCGCGTTGTGGGGAATCGCCCAGGTCAGCGACCACGACCCCGGATACGCCGACGGCCCGCCGCAAGCTCGCGACGGGCCGTCGGGCAGAACCGGCGATCGGACAGAACCGGCCTGGGGCCAGGAGTCGGCCCGGCCGGGCCGGGCGTCAGCCGAGCGGCAGCTCCAGGCGCGCCTCGCTCCCGCTCGGGGAGCTGACGGCCGTCGTGCTGCCTTCGCTGCCGGTGAACGCGTACAGCTTGTCGCGACTGTTGACCACCAGCGCGAGTCGGTGGCCCTCCGGCAGGTCGTACGCGGCGGGCTGGAGCTTCCAGCTGACGGTGCGGTCCGTCGCGGCGGGCAGGTCCGGGTCGGTGAACGGCTCGTGCGTGATGATCCGCGCGGTGCCGTCCGGAGCGACGTCGAACAGGTACGCCACCAGGGTGGCGGCCCCGGCCGTGTTGCGCACCGTCAGCCGCACCGTCGCGGCGCCGCGGATCCGGCGGGCCACACCCTCCGGGCCGGACAGCGGATCCGTGGACCAGACCAGCAGCCGCTCCCGCTCGAACCCGCCCACCGCATAGGCCTTGGGACTGCCGAACCACTCCTTCTGCCCGGTCGCCATCACGGCGTCCATGGCGGTGGCGGAGGTCAGGTCCCCGGCCGTGAAGTCCCGGGTCCAGCCGCTGGCCGGCTTCTCGGCCAGCGCGCCGTCACCGGTGCCACCCGTCCCGGTGGGGTACCAGGTCTCGATGTCGGCGGGCTCCCCGGACCACGTCGGGTACGGCTCGCGGCGCGCCGGGACGGTGATCCGCCGGCCACCGCCGATGACCGGCTCGGTCCGGTAGGTGAACATGATCTGGTTGTTCACCTGCGGCCAGTCGGGCACCTTGCTGCCGGCGCGGAGCAGGTGGTGGTCCAGCCACTCGTAGGCCTCCCGCATGGGCTCCCGCAGCCCCGGGAACGGCACCCCGCCCACCAGGCCGGCCAGGCCAGGACCCTCGGGCGCGCCGTGGTCGCCGATCCACATGTTCAGGTGCTTCGGCACGGTGAGACGGACGAACGTGTCGATCGTCTGCCCGGCCGGGAACAGGCTCTCGTGCCAGGTGTTCGAGACGAAGGTCGGGATGCCCCGGGCGTTGGTGCGGTCCAGATACGACTCCGGGGAGCGCTCGGCACCCCAGGCCACGACCTCGTCCAGGCCCTCGCCGCTGAGGAAGTTCCGGAGGATCCGCTGGGTCTCCGGGTCGAACTTCTCCTCCAGCGGGCCGCCGGTGAACTCGATCAGCGCCTGTACGGCCGCGAGGTGCCGGGTGCCGTTGTCGTACAGGGCGGTGGCCAGGTTGCCCCAGGTGCTCAGCGCGACCACGGCGTCGACCCGCCCCCGCGGTTCGTCGTACCGGTCGTGCGCCGCGACCAGCTGGCTGATGCCGGATCCGTAGGACTCGCCGAGGAATCCGATCCGGCTCGGGGAGAAGTGCTCCTGTGCGTGGTCGATCACCACGGACCCGTCCGCCCGGTCCTTCGGCCCGGCGACGTCGACGAAGCCCTCGGAGGTGGACACCCACCCCGGAAGGCCGAGCCCCCGGGGCGTGTACGCCAGCACGTGGTAGCCCCGCAGCGCGAGCGAGAGGTAGGAGTACATGAACGGCAGCCAGCCGTACGGGTTCCACCCGGCCGGGACGATCACGACCGGACGCGGCTCGCTGCCACTCAGCCTGATCGAGAACGCCGACAGCTGGACACCGTCCGAGGCCTCGATGCGCGAGACACCGGCGACGGCCCGCCGGCGGACGTCGGCCACCGTCTCCGCCAACTCCGGCGGGAGCGCGATGCCCTCGGCACCCTCCAGAGCCGCGAGCAGAGCCCGGGCGACGGCGATGACCGCCGGGCTCGGATTGAGACCGGCCCCCGCCCAGATGCCGTTGGTGGCGATGTCGTCGAGTGTCGCGTCGGTGATCGAGGGGATGGGCTCTCCACCAGAAGTAGTCATACGAACCGCCCTTTCCATGACAGCCGGAAGCGCCCTTGAAGGCGCCGCCCAGGCGCATCATGTTCCGGGCACGCACGATTAAACTGACGCCCCCTCACACCCCACCCGAATGAGTGACGACCGGCACGGCGGCACACCTCGCCGACCGTTGAACCGGCCGCCGGGTCGGCCGCCCGGGCTGACGGAAGGGCGTCAGTCGACGGCCAGGCCCAGGGAGCGGAGCAGGTGGGCGAGTTCGGCCCGGAGGAGCTTGTCGGGGGCGAGGACCTGGGCTCGCAGGTGGCCGTAGACCTCCAGGGCCACCAGGCCGGGCAGGTGGCCCCAGATCCGCAGGGCCAGGGCCCCGCCGGCCGGCGGCAGCTCGGGAAAGGCCGGGCGGACCTTGTCGAGCAGGCCCGGCGAGGCGTCCCAGGCGGCGTCGACCGGTGCCCCTGATTCCCGCTCCGCTGTCGCTTCACTCGTGCGGGTGAGATGCCACGCTGTCGTCCCGAGTCGGTCCGCTCCGGTCGGAAGACTGGCCGCGCCAGTAGGACACACCGAAGGACTAGCGATGGCAGAAGAGCTGTACGCGACGCTGAAGACCAACCAGGGCGACATCGTGATCCGGCTGCTGCCGAACCACGCCCCCAAGACCGTCCGGAACTTCGTCGAACTCGCCAGGGGCGAACGGCAGTGGATCGACCCGAACACCGGGCAGCCGAGCTCGGACCCGCTGTACGACGGCACGGTCTTCCACCGGGTCATCGACGGCTTCATGATCCAGGGCGGTGATCCCCTGGGCAACGGCACCGGCGGGCCCGGCTACGAGTTCGCCGACGAGTTCCACCCGGACCTGGCGTTCACCAGGCCGTACCTGTTGGCGATGGCGAACTCCGGTCCGGGCACCAACGGCTCCCAGTTCTTCATCACCGTCGGACCGACCACCTGGCTCACGGGCAAGCACACCATCTTCGGCGAGGTCGCCGACGAGGCCGGCGAGAACGTCGTCGACGCGATCGCCGCCACGGAGACCGACCCCCGCACCGACCGTCCGGTGAAGGACGTGGTCATCGAGAAGGTCGTCATCGAGACCCGATGACCGGCGAAGGACGGCCCGGCCCCGGCAGCCGAGCCCGGAACGGGAAGTCGGCCCGGCCGACTTCCCGTTCCGCTCATGAGAGTTGCTCATGGGGGTCGCGGACGACCTGCCGTCCCATGGAACAGCTGTTCGCCGACCGCGCGACGGGGTAGGACCAGGGACAGCGCACACGTCCCCGCCGATCGACCGCCGTCGACCGCTCTTCGGCAGGCCTTCGGTAGGCCTAAGGAGCCACACCATGGGCATCACACGTCGTGATCTTCTCAAGTTGGCTGCCGGAGCGGGCGGTTCGGCCGTCGTCGGTGGCCTCGTCCTGCCGTCCACCGCCTGGGGTGCCGTACGGACCACCCCGCGCGGCCTGCCGACCGACACCTGGATGAGCCACCTGAACGGCAGCCTCTCCCTGCTCGACCTCACCATCCCCGGCACCCACGACTCGTGCTGCGAGAACCCCGCCTACGGCACCGAGTGGTCGCACACCCAGAACTGGGGCCTCCCGCAACAGTTGCAGGAGGGCGTGCGCTTCCTCGACATCCGCTGCAACGGCCTGCAGGGCGCACCCGACGAACTCGGGATCTACCACTCCGACAACTACCAGCACATCCGCCTCCAGGACGTGCTGGACCAGTGCAGGTCCTTCCTGCAGGCGCACCCCGGCGAGACCGTCGTGATGCGGCTCAGGAACGAACGGGCCGGCGGCCAGGCCCTCGGCGACGACGAGTTCCTGCGGCGGGTCGACCACTACCTCGACGGCCTCGGCTACCGCGGTCTCTTCCACTTCTACGGCTGGCCCACCCTCGCCACCGCCCGCGGCAAGGTCGTCCTGCTCGCCGACTTCACCAACCCGTGGGGCCTGATCGACTGGTCCAGCGGCCGGAACGACTACGTCGACACCCAGGACGTGTGGGAGATCGGCGGCCTCGACCCCTTGGGCGCGAAGGGCCAGTACATCGTCGCCCAGTTCGACAAGGCCTTCCTCACCCCGAACTCCCCGAGGATGTTCGTCAACTTCCTCAGCTACGCCGGAGGTTACTGGCCCAAGCTCAGCTCGCAGGCCCTCATGGACCACACCGTCTACCCGTACCTGAACGCCCGCACCCAGCAGCGTGCCCGGTTCGGCATCGTGCCGATGGACTTCCCGGACTTCCACGTCAACGTGCTCCAGATGCTGATCGACAAGAACGTCGTCTGACCGGGACGGCCCGGGTGTCGGTCGCATCAGCCCGGGGACGTAAACCTCCGGGCCACTACGAGGTGACGGAGGTTCCGTCGGCGGGCTGATGTCGGTCGGCCGCCGCGCGTGACAGCGTTCCGCGCATGGACACCACGCCGTTCGCAAGCCGTACCGGACTGACGCGCCGACGCATGCTGCGCAGCGGGGCCGCCGCACTGGCGGTCGGCGCCGCCGTGCCGCTCGGCCTCACCGACACCGCCCGGGCCGCCTCGGCCCCCTCCCCCGGTTCCGCCACCGGTACGGCCCCCTCCGCCCGGCTCACCCTCCCCGCACCCACCGGCCCGTGCCCCGTCGGCATGGTGCCCCTCCACCTGCGCGACACCTCCCGCCCCGACCCGGCCGCCGGGCCCGGCCGCTTCCGCGAGCTGATGGCCACCGTCTGGTACCCGGCCCGCAGCGCCGACGCCGCGGCCTACCCGCTCGCCCCCTGGATGACCGACGGCGCCCTGCGTGCCTTCCTCACCGACGTCGGCTTCGCCCTCGACCCCTCACTCGCCCCGCTCACCTCCGGCCACCAGGGCGCGCCCGTCCACCGGAGCGGCCACCGACTGCCCGTCGTCGTCTTCTCCCACGGCGCGGGCTCCCACCGAGCCGACCACACGGTCATCGTCCAGGAACTCGCCAGCCACGGTTACGCCGTCCTCACCGTCGATCACACCTACGACGCGTTCACCGAGTTCCCGGACGGCACCGTCTCCACCCCGTCCGACAGCGTCCCGATCTACCCGAGGGACCACGCCGCCGACGCCCGCTTCGTCCTCGACTGCGTCGAAGGCCTCGCCGCGGGCCGCAACCCCGACGTGGACGGGCGCGTCCTCCCGGCCGGCCTGCTCGGCGCCCTCGACCCGGACACCGTCGGCATGTTCGGCTGGTCCAAGGGCGGCACCGCCACCGCCCTCGCCATGGGCGCCGACCCGCGCATCCGCGCCGGGCTCGCCGTCGACGGGCCGATGATGGCGAACCCGGCCCCCAGCGCCGACCTCGACCGGCCGTTCATGATGATGACCGCCGACTTCGCGCGGGCCGTCAACCCCGCCGCCCAGACCTTCTGGACCCACCTGCGCGGCTGGCGGCTCGACATCCAGGCCACCGGGGCCGTCCACTCCTCGTACGGCGACAACATGACGCTGGTCCCGCAGGCGGCGAAACTGCTCGGCCTTCCCGTCCAGCAGGTCCGGCAGATGGTCGGGACGCTCGACCCCGACCGCGGCATCCGCATCCAACAGGCCTACCCGCTCGCCTTCTTCGACCTCCACCTGCGCCACCGCGGCCGCCATCTGCTCGACGGGCCGTCGCAGGCCTTCCCGGAGGTCGCCTTCCACGGCTGAGCCGGTGCGCCGGTTCGCCGGCGATGTGGTGATGTGGCGAGCCGGGGATGTGGTGAGTGCTGGGGCGGCCGCGACGGGGGTGCGGCCGCCCCTTCGCTCAGCGCCCTCGGCTCACCGCCGGCCCGTCAGCCGCTCCCCCGTGCGGTACAGCTCCACCAGCAGCGGGCGAAGCGCCTCCCCGGCCGGCGTCAGCCGGTACCGCGTTCGCACCGGGAAGCCCGCCAGCCGTTCCCGGGACACCAACTCCCGTTCGGCCAAGGCTTGCAGACGCTCCGCGAGCACCTTCGAGCTGATCTCCGGCAGCCGCTCGCGCAAGTCCCCGTACGCGGCGGGGCCGTGCATCAGCTCCCGCAGCACCAGCGTCGTCCAGCGGCCCGCCACCGCCGCCAGTGCCACCTCCACCGGGCAGTCCGCCTCCGGTCGCGCCGTACGGCCGCGCTCGTCCGGCACCAACTCGGCGTCCCGGCAACGGTCCCCGGCGCGCACGTCGCTTCCCGTTTGGTGACCTACGTCCCGCCCGGCTTCACTGCTCACATGACCCACCCCAGCAGCCTCCCCGCAAGCACCGACCCGGCACAACACCCGGCCGTCTTCGCCGCCGCCTTCAACTCCGGCGACCCGGCCCTCCTCGCCCGGGTCTACGAACCCGGCGCCGTCTTCGTCCCATCGCCCGGCACCACCGCCGTCGGGCCCGAACTCCACCGCGCCAACGCCGAGTTCCTCGCCCTCGGCCTGCCGATCACGGTCCGCCCCCGGCACACCTACGTGGCCGACGACATCGCCCTCCTGATCGTCGACTGGAGCATCAGCGGCACGGCCCCGGACGGCTCCCCCGTCCACCTCGCCGGCACCGCCACCGACGTCGCCCGCCGCGACCCGGACGGCCACTGGCACTACGTGATCGACAACCCCTTCGGCACGGCCCGGGACTGAGCCCGGCGACGCGCTCTCCACCCGGCCTCGCCGGAACGGCCCTGGCATACCGGTCACATCCACCGTCACGTCGGTCGGGCCGTGGACGAGCCGATCACCCTACCGAACTTCGAGGACGCGTCCGGGGAGTGCAGCGGGGTGATCGGCCCTCAGACCTTCATGCCCTGGGTGGCGACGGCAGTGGGCGGGGTGGTACTGCCCGCGGTCGTGCCGAGGGTGCGTTCGACCTTGGCGACGGCGGTGCGGTACTGCATCGACGCAGTCTGGGAGGAGGCGCCCTCGCGCTGGAAGTAGCCGAAGGCCATGGCGACCGTACCGAAGCGCTCGATGCCGATGAACGCGTTGAGTTGGACGCCGGCCAGGGTGCCGTCGAGACGGACGGCGGGGGCGTCCTGGCGGTCGCCGAGGGTGACGGGGGTGACGGTGAAGGTCACCGTGTCCTCGATGCCCGCGTTGAAGGTGATGGTGTGGCAGGTCCGGAACGCATCCGCCACCGTGTTGAAGTCGGTGGCGAGCTGGTCGGGCGCCTCGGCGGCAAGCGCCTCGGTCACCATCGGGTTGCCGTCCGGGCCGTCGAGCTCGGTCTCGGCACGCGGGTTCGCCGGGCCGGTCTGGCCGACGTGCATGTTGATCAGGGCGCTGAGCGTGTCGCAGCCGCTGACCGGGCTCGGGTTCTCACCCGGACTGGGGCTCTCGGTGGCGGGCGCCTCGGTGAAACCCGGGCCGAGGTCGGCCGCGGTGAGCAGCGCCGACTTCAGCTGGTCGGCCGAGGGAAGCTGCTGGGCCGGCGCGGCCGACGCCAGGTGCGCCGGGCCCAGGGCGACCGCCACGACGACGGCCGCGGCGGTGACAGCGTGGAGAGGCCTCGGGAGAGACATACGAGCCCCCGGTCGAGAGTTCGGGCAGGGACAGGCAACCAGTGTCCCACCGGGTACCGACCGGGGCGCGGCGGGCAGGCATCGACGCAGGTCACGGCCCGTGCGACGCACGTGAGCGGAGCTCATGACGGTGGCCGATGAGCAGAACTCATCAGGGTGCGCATGAGCGGAACTCATGACGGCGCACATGAGCGAACCTCATGGCGAAACCCCATGAGCGAACCTCATGCCGCAGCCCCGAGCACACATGAGCAGGTCTCATGCCGAAGCACTCGATGAGCGGGCCTCATCCCGGTCGCGATGAGCGCCGCTCATCGGACGGCAGCGCATCGAGCGTCTCCGTGAGCCATTCCACCCAGAAGGCCTCCAACCCGATCCCGGCCCGCAGCACGGCGTGCTGGAGCCGGTTCTCCCCGTCCGCCTTCTCCGCCGGGAAGTCCCGCCGCTCGATCTCCAGGTAGTCGGCCAGCTGCTCACGGTGAAGCTCCAGGTGGCGCTCCAGCTCGGCCGCCAGGCCGTCCGTGCCGACCACCGCGGCCGCCCGCAGCCGCAGCAGCAGCGGTTCCCGGACGGCCCGCGGCGCGTCACCGTCGGCCGTCCACCGGGCCAGTTCGGCGCGGCCCTCCGGCAGGACCTCGTACTCCTTCTTCTGCCCGCGCACCGGCCCGTCCGGCTGGAGGGCCCGGATGTGTCCGGAGGCCTCCAGCCGGCCCAGCTCGCGGTAGATCTGCTGGTGGGTGGCGGGCCAGAAGAAACCGATCGACTTGTCGAACCGCCTGGTCAGCTCCAGCCCCGAGGACGGCTTCTCCAGCAGGGCGGTGAGGATGGCGTGCGGCAGCGACATGGCGACGATCCTAGGGGTGTACGGCCACCGGGACCGCCGTCAGAGGGAGGCGGCCAGTTCGGTGCCCTGCTTGATGGCCCGCTTGGCGTCCAGTTCGGCGGCCACGTCGGCGCCGCCGATGAGGTGCACGGCCAGCCCGCGCTCGCGCAGCGCCTCGTACAGGTCGCGGCGCGGCTCCTGCCCGGTGCAGAGCACCACGGTGTCGACGGGCAGCAGTTGGCACTCGCCGTCCACGGTGATGTGCAGGCCGGCGTCGTCGATGCGGTCGTACGTCACGCCGGGGACCATCACCACGCCGCGGTGCTTGAGTTCGGTGCGGTGGATCCACCCGGTGGTCTTGCCGAGCCCGGCGCCGACCTTGGTGGTCTTGCGCTGCAGCAGGTGGACGCTGCGCGGGGGCTTCGGGCGCTCGGGGGCGCGCAGGCCGCCGCGCTCGCGGTACTCCGGGTCGATGCCCCACCTCGCCTGGAACACCGGCGGGTTGAGGCTCGCCTGGTCGCCCTCGTCGGTGAGGAACTCGGCCACGTCGAAGCCGATGCCGCCCGCGCCGAGGATGGCGACCCGCTCGCCGACGGGCGCGCCGTCGCGCAGCACGTCGAGGTAGCCGAGCACGCTGGGGTGGTCGATTCCGGGGATGTCGGCGGGGGTTCGCGGGGTGACGCCGGTGGCGAGGACGATGTCGTCGTAGCCTTCCGCGGCCAGTTGCTCGGCGGTGACGGTGGTCCCGAGGCGCAGCGTGACGCCCAACTCGGCGAGCCGGGTGCGGTAGTAGCGCAGCGTCTCGTCGAACTCCTCCTTGCCGGGGATGCGCCGGGCGATGTTCAGCTGCCCGCCGACGGCCTCGGCGGCGTCGTACAGCGTGACCTCGTGTCCGCACTCGGCGGCGGAGACGGCGAAGGCGAGGCCGGCCGGTCCGGCGCCGACGACGCCGAGGCGCTTGCGCACCTTGGTGGGGGCGAGGACGAGTTCGGTCTCGTGGCAGGCGCGCGGGTTGACCAGGCAGGAGGTGATCTGGAGGTTGAAGGTGTGGTCCAGGCAGGCCTGGTTGCAGCCGATGCAGGTGTTGATGGCGTCGGCGCGGTCGTCGCGCGCCTTGGCGACGAAGTCGGCGTCGGCGAGCAGCGGGCGGGCCATGGAGACCAGGTCGGCGTTCCCGTCGGCGAGCAACTGCTCGGCGATTTCGGGGGTGTTGATGCGGTTGGTGGTGACCAGCGGGATGCCGACCTTGCCCATGACGTTCTTGGTCACCCAGGCGAAGGCGCCGCGCGGGACCGAGGTGGCGATGGTGGGGATGCGGGCCTCGTGCCAGCCGATGCCGCTGTTGATGATGGTCGCGCCGGCGGCCTCGACGGCCTGGGCGAGCAGGACCACCTCGTCCAGGGTGGAGCCGCCGGGCACCAGGTCGAGCATGGAGAGGCGGTAGACGATGATGAAGTCCTCGCCGACCCGCTCGCGGACCCTCCGGACGATCTCCACCGGGAAGCGCATCCGCCGCTCGTAGGGGCCGCCCCACTCGTCCTCGCGGTGGTTGGTCGCGGCGACGATGAACTCGTTGAGCAGGTAGCCCTCGGAGCCCATGATCTCGACGCCGTCGTACCCGGCGCGGCGGGCGAGTTCGGCGCAGCGGGCGAAGTCCTCGATGGTCTGCTCGACCTGCTCGGCGGTGAGCTCGTTGGGCACGAAGGGGCTGATCGGGGCCTGGACGGCGCTGGGGGCGACCAGGTCCCGGTGGTAGGCGTAGCGGCCGAAGTGCAGGATCTGCAGGGCGATCTTCCCGCCGGCGGCGTGTACGGCGTCGGTGACCACGCGGTGCCGGTCGGCCTCCTCCTCGGTGGTCAGCATCGCGCCACCCTCCCAGGGGCGCCCGGCCTCGTTGGGGGCGATGCCGCCGGTGACGATCAGGCCGACGCCGCCGCGGGCGCGCTCGGCGTAGAAGGCGGCCATCCGCTCGTACCCGCCGGGGGCCTCCTCCAGGCCGACGTGCATCGAGCCCATGATCACGCGGTTGGGCAGGGTGGTGAAGCCGAGGTCGAGCGGGCTGAGCAGGTGCGGGTAGCGGCTGCTGCCGGGGTGGGCGCTCATCGACGTCTCCTGGGGCGCGGGCTGGGTGTCGTGGTTACCGCAGGGTAGGGGACGGGCGGAGCGGCATGCAACTAGTTGCATAAAGCCCGCGGAGCGCGACTCGGCCGAACCCGGCCCGCGCGCCACGGCGGCCGCGTATCGTCGTGTCCCGGACGTCGCGCGCTCGGACGTCGCACGCTCGGACGTCACAGGGCTCTAACATCACACGGCTCGGACATCACAGGCTTGGGAACACAGGCTCGGGAAGTCACAGGCCCGAGAGAGGGGGCGGCCGTGCGCGGTGGTTCGGTGGCCGTGGTCGGGGGCAGCATCGCCGGGAGCGCGTTCGCCGGGGCCGCCGCCCGGCTGGGCGCGGAACGGGTCGTGGTGCTGGAGCGCAGCCCCGGCCGACTGGAGGACCGCGGCGTGGGGATCTGCACCCACAACGACCGCTTCGACGAACTGGTCCGTGCCGGGCACCTCGCCACGGACACCCGCCGCCACCGCCTGACCGTCCGCCGCTGGGTCACCCGGGGGCCGGCCGGCGAGGGCGACGGCCCCGACGGGCGTGGGCGGCTGCTCTGGGACCAGCCCTTCCCGTTCCACTCCCACCACTGGGCCGTGCTCTGGCAGGCGCTGCGCGAGCGCACCCCCGAACAGGTCGAGTACCGGCTGGGCACCACCGTCACCGCGGTCGGCGGCGACGAGGAGGGCGCCTGGGTCGAGGAGGCCGACGGCGGCCGGCACCCGTACGACCTGGTGATCGGCGCGGACGGCTACCGCTCGGTGGTGCGCGACGCCGTCTGCCCGCAGGCCGCACCCGAGTTCGCCGGGTACGTGTGCTGGCGCGGAAGTTACGACACCGCGCTACTGGCCGAACTGCCCGGCGGTGCCGGGGCCTGGCCGGAGGAGGAGTGCATCACCGTCTGTTACCGCGGCGGGCAGGTCGTGATCTACCGCATCCCCGGACTCGCCCCCGGCAGCACTCAGGTGAACTGGGTCTTCTACGCGCCCACCCCGGCCTGGCTGCGCCTGGACGGCCCGACCAGCATCCCGGCCGGCGCCCTCACCGACGCACGGCTGGACGGGCTGCGGCAGCTCGCCGAACGGCACCTGCCACCGTACTGGGCCGGAGTGGTCACACTGACCCCGCGCGAACGGACCTTCCTGCAGCCGGTCTACGACCTGGCGACGCCGCACCGCACCGCCGGGCGACTGCTCATCGGCGGGGACGCGGCCACCGTCGTACGTCCGCACAACACCAGCGGTGCGGTGAAGGCTCTCCAGGACGCGCACGCCTTCGAGCAGGCGGGGCAGTCGGGGAATGCGGTGAACGCGGGGAATGCGGGCCGGGCAGCCGGCTCCTGGTCGGCGCTGCTGGCCGCCTACGACCGCGAACGCAGCGCGGCCGGGCGGGAGTTGGTGGACCTGGGGCGGAAGCTCGGCCGGGCCCAGGTCACCGATGCGCCGGACTGGTCCGCGATGGGCGAGTCGGCCATGGTCGCCTGGTGGCAGCACCAGGTCACCGGCAGCGCAGGGTTCGGCGGCCACGCGCTCGGCCGGACCGAGCCATCCCCGTCCCCGTCCCCGTCTCCGCGACCATGACCATGACCATGACCATGACCGCCGGAACCCCGCCGGAACCCGGCGGGGCACCACCGGGATGCGGCCGAGCCCCGTGCGGGGCCCGGCCGGATCCGGTCGAATCCGTTGCGAGGATCAGACGTTGACGCCGTAGTCGGTGGCGATGCCGCGCAGGCCCGAGGCGTAACCCTGGCCGATGGCACGGAACTTCCACTCGGCGCCGTTGCGGTACAGCTCACCGAAGACCATCGCGGTCTCGGTCGAGGCGTCCTCGGACAGGTCGTAGCGCGCTATCTCCTGGCCGTTGGCCTGGTTGACGATCCGGATGAACGCGTTGCGGACCTGGCCGAAGTTCTGCAGCCGGGCGTCGGCGTCGTAGATCGACACCGGGAAGACGACCTTGGCCACGTCGGCCGGCACCCGCTCCAGGTCGACCTTGATCTGCTCGTCGTCGCCGTCGCCGCCACCGGTCAGGTTGTCGCCGCTGTGCTCGACCGAACCCTCGGGGCTGCGAAGGTTGTTGAAGAAGACGAAGTGCTGGTCCGAGACCACCTTGCCGAGCGCGTTGCAGAGCAGCGCACTGGCGTCCAGGTCGTAGTCGGCCCCGGTGGTGGTGCGCACGTCCCAGCCGAGACCCACGATCACGGCGCTCAGACCGGGCGCCTCCTTGCTCAGCGAGACGTTGCCGCCCTTGGCCAGCGAAACTCCCACAATGCCCTCCTCGATCTCTCCCTGCGGACGAATCTACAACACTGTAGAGATCACGAGAATCCGCCTGCAGGCGGGCTCCACCCAGGAATTCTCCCCGGTGTCGCCTCCGGGGCTTCTCCGGGGCTTCTCCGGGGCTTTTCGGGGTTCCCGGCCGGAACCGCTCGCACCGGTCCGTACGGCCGTACCCGGGCCGGCGCTGCAACCGACCTCGCGCCCGTCGCCCCGGCCGGGGCGCCCCGGCGGTGCGCCCGACCTAGACTGGCGTCGATCCCCCGAATCCCGGTCCCCCGGGTGCGGCGCCTCGCGGGAGGTTCCCATGCGCCAGCGGTACAGCTTCCACGTCGACCAGGGCGGGCACTCGGTGACCGTCAACGTCCGCTCCGGCTGGATCACCGAGACCGAACTGCTGGTGGACGGCAAGGAACTCGCCTTCCACCGCGTCCACGGGCACGGCGGCTACCCTCTGACGCTCGCCGCTCAGCTCGCCGAGGAACCGCCCCGGCCGCTCGCGGTCACCCTGGAGCGCACCGGCACGGCCGAGCACCCGCTCTCCTGCGTCCTGGAGCTGGCGGGCGCCGAGCACGCCATGCCGGAGCGAACGGCGCGCTGAGGCCCGGGCCCCACCCCACCCCTCCCCACCCTGCCTCGGCCGTTTGCGACCGAATACTACGAAACCGTACTATCCGAAAACGTGACGTCCGAGAACGCAACCACCGCGACCTCCCCCGAGCAATCCGCCCTGCTGGCCCTGCAGCGCGCGACGCACGCCACGCTGCAGCTGCTCGCCGCCGAACTGGTCGACCTCGACCTGACCGCCTCCGAGATCAACGCGCTCGCCAACCTCGCGGACGGGCGGGGCCGGACGGTCTCCGAGCTCGGCGCCGCCGTGGGCACCCGGCCGACCACCCTGACCGGCATCCTGGACCGGCTGGAGCGGCGCGGCCACATCACCCGCGGCACCCGCGCCGGGGACCGCCGCTCGGTACTGATCGAACTCACCCCCACCGGCCGGCTCGCGGCCGACACCATCCGGCGAACCGTGACCGACCTCGAACGCCGCGCGCTCGGCGACCTCTCGCCCGCCCAGGTGGACGGCTTCCACGCCGCACTCCGGGCCCTGACGAAGGCCTCCGCATGACCTCCCCGACACCCCCTTCCACCTCCCCCGATCCCGCCGACGCTCCGGCTCCCGCCGACACCCCGGACACCCCGGACGCCCCGGACGCCCAGGAGACCCAGGAGGCCCCGGATGCCTTCGGGCTGCTGCTGGGCGAGGCGATGACCGGCGCCGAGCGTTTCGGCCACCGCCAGCACGTCCGCCTCACCTGGCTCGCGGTCCGCCGGCACGGCGTGGACGCCGCCCTCGGCCTGATCACCGACGGGATCCGGCGCACCGCCGCCAAGGCCGGAGCGCCGCAGAAGTTCCACGTCACCATGACCCGCGCCTGGGTCGAACTGGTCGCCCACCACCTGGCCGCCCACCACGCCGACGCCGCACCGGACTTCGCGGAGATCGAAGAGATCGAAGAGATCGAAGAGATCGAAGAGATCGAAGAGATCGACGGGTTCAACGAGTTCGACGGATTCGCCGACCGCCACCCCGACCTGCTCGACAAGGAACTGCTCGCCCGCCACTACCGGCCCGCCACGCTCGCAAGCGAGCAGGCCCGGACGGCCTGGGTCGAGCCGGACCTGACGCCCTTCCGCTGGGCGGATCAGCCCTCCTGACACTCCGTCAGGATCTCCTCGACCGCCTTCCGGGCCCGCTCCGCATCCTCGGCGACCAGCCCGATCCGGGTGCGGCGGTCCAGCACGTCGGCGGCGTCCAGCGCACCCTCATGGGTGAGGGCGTACGCGATCTCGGCGCGCGTCACGTCCAGGCCCTCGGCCACCGGCGTCAACTCCCCTGCGGCCAGCACCTCGTGGGCGGCGCCGCCGTGCCGGGCGAGCAGCGAGGAGGGCACCCCCTCGCCGGGCAGGGGGCGGCTGTCCCGGTGCCCCGGGGCGCCGACCAGCGGCAGTCGGGCCGTCCAGCACGTCCGGGCGGGCAGGCCGCGCAGCCGGACGGCGGCATCCACCGCGTCCTCTGCCATCCGGCGGTAGGTGGTGAGCTTGCCGCCGACCACGGTGACCACCCCGGACGGGGATTCCAGCACCGCGTGCTCGCGCGAGATGTCGGCCGTGCTGCCGCCGCCGGTGTCGATCAGCGGACGCAGCCCGGCGTAGGCGCCGCGTACGTCCGCCCTGGTCAGCGCGGTGGCGAGGGCGGTGTTGACGGTGTCGAGGAGGAAGGCCAGTTCGGCTTCGGTGGGCTGCGGCTCGTCCGGGATCGGGCCCGGGGCGTCCTCGTCGGTCAGGCCGATCGCGACCCGGCCGAGCTGCTGCGGCAGGGCGAAGACGAAACGGCTGGTCGAGCCGGGCACCGGCACGGTGAGGGCGGCGGTCGGATTCCCCAACGCCCCGGCGTCCACCAGGACATGGGTGCCGCGGCTGGGGCGCAGCGTGATCGAGGTGTCCACCTCGCCCGCCCAGACGCCGGTGGCATTGACCACCGCGCCCGCCCGTACGGTCAGTTCCTGCCCGGTCAGCGTGTCGACCAGCCGGGCGGAGGTGCCGGTCACGGACTCGGCGCGCACCCTGGTCAGCACGCTCGCGCCGTACTGCGCGGCGGTGCGGGCGAGGGCGACCACCAGCCGTGCGTCGTCCACGAGTTGACCGTCGTGCGCGACGAGTGCGCCGCGCAGGCCGGCGGTCCGCACGCCCGGCACCAGTCGCCGGGTGCGGGCGGCGTCAATCCGGCGCACCCGGGGCAGCAGCGTGCCGGGCGTGCCGGCGCTGACCCGCAGCGCGTCCCCGGCATGGAAGCCCGCGCGGATCAGCGCGCCCTGCCCGGGGCGCAGCAGGTCCGGGAGCAGCGGCACCAGTTGGGGCAGCGCGCGGATCAGGTGCGGGGCGGTGCGGGTCATCAGCACGCCGCGTTCGACCGCACTCTCCCGGGCCACCTTGATCCGGCCGGAGGCCAGGTAGCGCAGGCCGCCGTGCACCAGCTTGGAACTCCAGCGGCTGGTGCCGAAGGCCAGGTCGCGGGACTCGACGAGCACCGTGCGCAGGCCGCGCGAGGCGGCGTCCAGGGCCGCCCCGGCGCCGGTGACGCCGCCGCCGATGACCAGCAGGTCGACGTGCGGGTCGTCGCCGAGCGCCTGGAGTTCCAGTGTGCGGCGTGCGGCGTTGAGTCGGCTCGTTCCCGCGAAGGGACCGACGGCGGGCGTCGTCATGGTGCGAGGTATCCGTTCAGCGCTCTGGCCAGTTCGCGCCGCCAGGCCGCCTCGGGCAGCAGGGAGGCGACCATGCGGTGCGACTGGACGGTGGACTGGGCGATCAGCAGGACCATGGCGGCCAGTTCGAGCGGTTCCCCGGCGCGGATCGAGCCGTGCGCCTGGCCGTGTTCGATTCCGCTGCGCAGCGCCTCCAGCAGGCCGCGCTGGCTGGCGCCGAGCCGTTCGACCACGTACTCCAGCAGGAGGTCGGAGTCGTCGGAGCGGAGCAGCGCGCCGAGTACCGGGTGGTCGCGCAGCCGGACGGCGACCTCGACGACCCGCTCCACGAGGGTCGTTCGGTCCTCGACGTCCAGCGCGGTGCCCTCCAGCGTGGCCAGGATCTCCCGGGTGAGCAGCGCGCCGATCACCGCCCGGACGTCCGGCCAGCGCCGGTAGACGGTCGGCCGGCTGACCCCGGCGCGGCGCGCGATCTCGGCCAACTGGGTGCGGCGCACACCGAGATGGACGATCAGGTCGGCGGCGGCGTCCAGGATCGCGTCGTCGGTGCTGCGGGCCCCGGGCTTCGCGGGCCGCGCGGCTCCGACGCTGCCGGGCTGCTCGGCTGGGGTCGCCGACTCGGCGGCGTTACTACTTGACATGATGTGTGAAACTGTAACGCATGGCACCTGAGACGCAAGCGGGACCGGCCGGCGCGGCCCTTCCGCTCCCCCCGATGAAGTGGGACGCCTGGGGCGACCCGGCCCTCGCCAAGGAGCTGTCCGCCGACATCAAGGGACTGCTCGCCGCCGCCCTCGGCGTCACCGGCGACGCCTCCCCCGGCCCGAGCGCCGACGAGGTCGTCCTGCGCCCCTCCCGGCTCCCCGCCGCGGGCCTCAAGGCGCTCGCCGCCGCCGTCGGCGAGGCCCACGTCAGCACCGCCGACGCCGACCGCCTCCCGCGCGCCGGCGGCAAGTCCACCCCCGACCTGCTGCGCCGCCGCAGCCGCGAGCCGCAGGACGCGCCCGACGCGGTCGTGCTGCCCGGCAACGAGCAGGAGGTCGCCGCCGTCCTCGCTGTGTGCGCCGAACACCGCATCGCCGTCGTCCCGTTCGGCGGCGGCACCAGCGTCGTCGGCGGCCTCGACCCCGAGCGCGGCGGGCTCGAAGCCGTCGTCTCGCTCGACCTGCGCCGCCTCGACGGGCTGCTCGACCTGGACGAGACCTCCGGCGAGGCCGTCCTCGGAGCCGGCCTCACCGGCCCGGCCGCCGAGGAACTGCTCGCCGAACGCGGCTGGGAACTCGGCCACTACCCGCAGAGCTTCCGCTACGCCACCATCGGCGGCTTCGCGGCCACCCGCTCCTCCGGCCAGGACTCCGCCGGGTACGGGCGCTTCGACGAGATGGTGCGCGGCCTGCGAGTCATCACCCCCGTCGGGGTGCTCGACCTCGGCCGTGCCCCGGCCTCCGCCGCCGGCCCCGACCTGCGCCAGCTCTTCCTCGGCTCCGAGGGCACCCTCGGCGTGATCACCGCCGTCCGGCTGCGCGTTCACCCGCTGCCCGCCGTCAAGGTGTACGAGGCGTGGAGCTTCCCCGACTTCGCCACCGGGACGGCGGCGCTGCGCGCCGTCGAGCAGCAGGGCACCGGCCCGACCGTGATCCGGCTCTCCGACGAGGCCGAGACCATGGTCAACCTCGCCATGACCGAGCAGATCGGCGGCGCCCCGGCGGTCAGCGGCTGCCTGGCCGTCACCGTCTTCGAGGGCAGCGCCGACCAGGCCGCCGCCCGGCACCGCGCCACCCGTGAAGCCCTGCTCGCCGCCGGCGCCACCTCGCTCGGCGAGGGCCCCGCCCGGGCCTGGGAACACGGCCGGTTCAACGCCCCCTACCTGCGCGACTCGCTGCTCAACGCCGGTGCGCTGTGCGAGACCCTGGAGACGGCGGCGAGCTGGAGCCGGCTGCCCGCCCTGCGGGCCGCCGTCACCGAGGCGCTCACCGCCGCCCTGCCCGGTGCGCTCGTGCTCTGCCACATCTCGCACGTCTACCCGACCGGCGCCTCGCTCTACTTCACCGTCGTCGCCGCGCTCGGTGAGGACCCGCTCACCCACTGGGACGCGGCCAAGCGCGCCGCCGGGGACGCCATCCTCGGGGCGGGCGGCACCATCACCCACCACCACGCCGTCGGCGCCGACCACCGCCCCTGGATGACCGACGAGGTCGGCGACCTCGGCGTCCGCATCCTGCGTGCCGTCAAGGCCGAGCTCGACCCTGCGGGCATCCTCAACCCCGGCAAGCTGATCCCATGAGCGAAGCTCATGGGGCGAACGGCCCGATCGGTCCGACCGGCCCTTCTGGGCCGGCTGGCCCTCCGGGCCCGACCGGCCGGAGAAGCATCCGCCGGGTCGCCGTCCTCAGCAACCCGGCGGCGGGCGCCGGTCACGCCGGCCCCGCCGCCGGGCGGGCCGTCGCCCGCCTGCGCTCCCTCGGCATCGAGGCCGAACCGCACGCCGGACGCTCCGCCGAGGACGCCGTCCGTCTCGCCCGCGAAGCGGCCGCGGACGGCGTCGACGCGGTGGCCGTGGTCGGCGGCGACGGCATGATCAACCTCGCCCTGCAGGCCCTCGCCGGCACCCCCGTCCCGCTCGGCGTGATACCGGCCGGCACCGGCAACGACCACGCCCGCGCGTACGGCCTCCCGCTCGGCGACCCCGAGGCCGCCACCGACGTCATCGCCGCCGGACGGGTACGGGCCGTCGACCTCGGCCGGGTCACCGGCCCCGACGGCACCGTCCGCCGGTACGGATCCATCCTCGCCACCGGCTTCGACTCCCTGGTCAGCGACCGCACCAACCGCCTGCGCTGGCCGCGCGGCCGGATGCGCTACAACCTCGCCATCCTCATCGAGTTCGCCAACCTGCGCCCCCTGCCGTTCCGGATCACCCTCGCCGACGGCACCGTCATCGAACGCGACCTCACCCTCGCCGCCGTCGGCAACACCAGCAGCTACGGCGGCGGCATGCTCATGTGCCCCGATGCCCTCCCTGACGACGGCCTGCTCGACGTCACCCTCGTCGACGCCATGCCCCGGCTGCGCATCGCCCGCTTCTTCCCCACCCTCCTCAAGGGCACCCACACCACCCGCCCCGAGGTCACCACGCTGCGCACCCAGTCCCTGCGCATCGAGTCCCCGGGCATCACCGCCTACGCCGACGGCGAGTTCATCACCCCGCTGCCGGTGGAGGTGGCAGTGGAGAGAGCAGCCCTGCACCTCCTGGTGCCCTGACACACCGGTGCCGCGGCCCGGCCGCTCCCGCCCGCGGCACCGGTCACCGCGTCCACGATCCACGCGGCCACCGTGCTCACGGCACTCATCGCCACCACCACCCGATGAGCGCCACGCATCCCCACCGACAGGAGTCGGTCGGGATCACCGGCAGCACGCCGTCGCTCGTCCCATGCCCTCCTGGCCGGTGCCCGCCTGGCCGGCAGTCCGTGGTGGGTCGGCTGCTGCCCTGACCGGGTAGGCGGCCTCGACCTGCCGGGCTCGGCGGAGCTCCCGCACGCTACTGCGCGGCACCTGCCCCCGCTGCAGAACGCCGCTCACCCGCCCAGCCGGCGCCGCCAGAGCAGCGGACGTATCTCGATCGCGTGCGAGGCGTCGCCGTCCCAGACCGCGGGCAGGCCGACGGCAGCGAGGGCGGCGACCACCTCGTGGCCGATGGCGGTGGTGGTCGACGGGGAGCCGTCGAAGCCACCGTAGAGGAGGGAGAGGCCCCGGCCCGCGGCCGCGGATTCGGTGCACTGGGAATGGAAGTAGACGAAGCCGCGGGCGTCCGCGGCGCCGGCGGCGCCGATCTCGGCCTCACCGCAGGAGCGGCAGCAGGTGAAGTCCTCCCGGGCCGTGATGCCGCCCGCCTCCAGGGCGGCGAAGGCGCGGGCCAGGCGCTCCGGGTCGGTCTCGCCGATCCAGCCGGTCTGCTCGCCGACACGCTCCAGCCAGAGCCGGTCGGCGAGTTGCTCCGCCTGGGCGCGCGAGACCGGCCGGCGGCCGTCCGAGACCAGGAACTCCTCGGCCTCCTCCGCGAGCCGGGCCCGGTCGGTGTAACCACAGGCCAGACTCAGCCGCAGCCGGTCCTCCAGCTCCCGCCGCGCGCCCGCCGCCAGCTCCAGCGGCGGTACGGGCTCCGGGGCCGGGCCCATGTCGAGCGACGCCCAGCCCAGACCGTCACCCCAGCCCGCGGCACCTCGCGCCCACGCCGTCATCACCTGAGCCACCTGCCCCGGTCCGTCCAGCCGCACCTCGAAGTGCCGCTCGGCGGAGCCGTCGCGGTGCTCCAGCGTGTAGTCCCCGCCGGCGGCGTGCCACACCTGGATGTACACGTCCGGCAAGTCCGGTATCCGCTCCACGACGAGGAAGCGGTCGTCCTCCGCACCGATGCGCCGGACCAGCCCCGCCAACTCGTCCGCACTCGGCCGGAAGCACCGCTGTCCGTCGTTCGTCTGCACCGTGATCGCCAGCATGGGGCCACCCTTGCACCCACCACTGACAATCACCCCGGCCGATCCGGCAGTTCGGTTCCGGTGCGGCTCGGGCCGCGCGTCCGGCACCGACGGGCTGCCCTACGACAGGTGGTCCTCCCGCCGCACCCGGAAGACCACGTTGTGGCGCAGCGGCCCCTCGGGGGCGGCGGGGTCGTCGAAGTCCTCGGCGGGGTCGTGGGTCATGCCGAGGCGGCGCACCACCGACTGGGAGCGCAGGTTGGCGGCCGTGGTGATGGCCAGGATCTCGGGGAGGCCGAGGGTGTCGAAGCCGTGCGCGAGGACGGCGCGGGCCGCCTCCGTGGCGTAGCCGTGGCCCCAGGCGGAGCGGGCCAGCCGCCAGCCGATCTCGACCCCGTCCACCGGGTCCGTCTCCTCGATGTCGTCCAGGCCCACGAAGCCGATGAACTCGCCGCTCTCCCGCACCTCGACGGCCAGCCAGCCGTACCCGCGCTGCTCTGTCGCCGCCTCGAAGCGCGCCACCGAGGCGTCGCTCCGTTCGCGGGTGAGCAGGTCCCCGAGGTGCTCGCGGACCTCCGGGTCGGCGTTCATCGCGGCCCACGGGGCGAGATCGGACTCCCGCCAGCGGCGGATCAGAAGGCGTTCGGTGCGCAGTTCGTTCACGCAGCCAAGCCAACGTCACACCGGCCGGCCGGGGCAAGTGGAATAACCCGGTTCCTGGGGAGGCCGCCGGCCCATGAGCGACGCTCATGTCGGCGCCCATGAGCAACGCTCATCGTTCGCGGTCATGAGCGACGCTCATGGGCCACCCTCTTGAGCCTCGCTCATGCCGTTACCAGCACCGTCCGCGCCGTCTGCCGCCGACCACCGGACCACGGACGGCAACCAGCGGACGGAGGGCCGCGGACCGATCAGCTCCCGCTACTCGACCACGCTGAGCACGATCTTGCCCTGGATGTGCCCCTGCGCTGCCCTGCGGTGGGCGGCCGCGGCCTCGCGCAGCGGGTACACACTGTCCAGCGCCACCCGGATCCGGCCGTCCGCCAGCAGGGCGGCCAGTTCGGCGAGGTCGGCGCCGCTGGAGCGGACCTGCCAGCGGCCCTGCTGGAGTTCCACCCCGAGCTCGGCCGCCCGCTCGGGCCGGTAGTCGCCGAGGAAGCAGGAGACCAGTCGGCCGCCGCGCCGCAGGGCGGGCAGCAGGCGGTGGGCTTCGGGGCCGCCGACGGTGTCGACCAGCAGGTCGGCGCCCTCGACGACCTCGGCGACCGGGGTGCGGGTGTAGTCCACGAAGCGGTCGGCGCCGAGGCCGCGCAGGAACTCCTCGTGGCGTCCCGAGGCGACCGCGATCAGTTCCTCCGCCCCGCCCAGGCGCAGGAGCTGGAGCGCGAAGTGCCCGACCCCGCCGGCCGCGCCGACGACCACGGCCGGCCCGCCCCCGTCGTAACCGAGGCGCTTGTGCAGGAACTGGAACGCGGTGAGCCCGGCCATCGGGACGGCGGCGGCCTCGACGTGCCCGAGCGCGGCCGGCTTGCGGGCCAGGTCGGCGACCGGCACGACGGCGTACTCGGCGTAACCGACCGGGCGGCTTGGGAAGTTGACGAGCGCGAAGACCTCGTCACCGACGCTCCACCCGGTGTCCGGGCCGCCTACGGCCGCGACCACCCCGGAGACGTCAGTGCCGAGGATCAGCGGCGGTCGCCAGTCGGGCCGCACCTCGGGCGGGAAGTCGACGAAGCCGCGCCGCGCGTACCAGTCGAGCGGGTTGAGGCCGACGGCGTGGACCCGGACCAGCACCTCGCCGGGCCCCGGCTCCGGCCGCGGCGCCTCCTCGTACACCAGCACCTCGGGCCCGCCGAAGGCGTGCAGCCGGACGGCCTTCATCGTCGCTTCCGCACCCATGCTTCTCCCCAACGCAGGTCGGACTGCCCGGCTAGAATCCGGAGCAGTGCTCCGGAAGAGATTAACCGGAGCGCTGCTCCGATTGTCAACCACGAGGAACCCCATGCCCCTTGAGCCGAGCACTCCCGTCGATCCCCGCACCCCCCGCGCCGATGCCCAGCGCAACCGCGACCGCATCCTGGCCGAGGCGGCCGCCCTGGTCGCCGAGCAGGGCACCCAGGCCTCGCTGCGGGACGTCGCCCGCCGCGCCGGGGTCGGCCTCGGCACGCTCTACCGGCACTTCCCCACCCGGGAGGACCTGCTGGAGGCCCTGCTCGGCCGCCGCTTCGACCACCTCGCCGCCCGCGCCGACACCCTCGCCGCCACCGAGCCGGCCGAACGCGCCCTGACCGACTGGCTCTACGAGTTCACCCTCGATGCCGGCGCCTACCAGGGCCTGCCCGCCACCTTGATGGCCACCCTCGAAGACCCGGAGTCCGCCCTGTACGCGGGCTGCCTGCGGATGCGCCAGGCCGGCGGACGCCTGCTCGCCGCCGCCCAGCGGGACGGCCTGATCCGCCCGGACGTCACCCCTCTCGACGTCTTCGCCCTCGCCAACGCGCTGAGCTGGATCACCGACCGGGCGCCCACCCTCACCGAGCGGCGCGACCATCTCTTCCGGCTGGTGCTGGACGGCTTCCGGCCCCGCCCCTGACCCGGCGCTCCTCCGCTCGCCGCCAGGCCGTCCCACCCCGCCCGTTCCTGCTCACCGTTCCCACCGAGCCATTCCCCGGCTCCCGCCGGCAGGCGATCGAAGGGCTGTGGGCCGAGGACGGCGTGCACCTGCTCCGGTCGGGCCACCGCCGACTACCAGTTCCCCGGGCTCTGACCGGCAGCTCGCCGCAGCGCCCGCGCGGTCGCCGCATCCGCCGGAAGGAAGGCCTCCAGCTTCAGCTCGGCGAGCGTGACGTCCACCGCGGTGGCGAAGGAAGTGACGGTCGTCATCAAGCGCAGCTCACCGAGCGAGCTGCGCAGCTCCAGCGGGACGGCGAATCCCAAGTGCTGCTCCGTCACCTCGACTTCTGGCACGTACGAGGACAACTCCTCGTGCAGGTCGCCGAGATGGCGGGTGCGTTCGACGATGTGCCGGGCCCAGGCGGCGAAGTTGAGGATGCGCGGGGCCAGGCCGTCCGGGTGCAGCGCCAGCCGGTAGGCGTTGGTCCCGGGGCCGACGAGGCGCGGGTCGACACCTTCGGTGATCACCGCAAGAGCCGTGTTGGCGGCCACCACGTCGCCCCGGCGGTCCACCACCAGTGCCGGGTAGGGGTGGTGGCCGGCCAGCAGGTGGTCGATCGCCTCCCGCACCGGTGCCAGCTCCGGCCCGTCCAGCGGCGTCTCCGGGTAGGCGGGTGCGTAACCGGCGGCCAGCAGAAGCTCGTTGCGTTCCCGCAGCGGCAGGTCCAGCGACTCGGCGAGCCGGACGACCATTCCTCGGCCCGGTGCGGAGCGGCCGGACTCGATGAAGCTCACGTGCCGCTGCGTCGTGCCCGCACGGAGGGCGAGGTCGAGTTGGCTGAGCCGGCGGCTGGAACGGCGCTCACGCAGCGCTCGGGGGAAGTCCACGCCACCAGCCAACACCGGGCGGGCCGCAGCGCGCCATTCCCCCGGGGGAATTGAGCCCATGCATCCCGGCGACCAGCATCGACGCCATGGACATCGGTGTTTACCTTCCCACCGGCCAGGCCCAGTGGGCGGCAGCAGGCCCCCGCAGCCTGATCGAATTCGCCCGCCGGGCCGAGCAGTCGGGCTTCTGTTCCCTCTTCGTCAACGACTCCCTGCTCACCCCGAGGATCGAACCGCTCACCATGCTGGCGGCCGTCGCCCCGGTGACCGAGCGCATCCGGCTGGGCACCGGCGCCCTGTTGCCGGTCCTGCGCCGCCCGGTGCAGACCGCGCAGACGCTGGCCTCGGTGGACCAGCTCTCGGGCGGGCGGCTGACGGTCGCAGTCGGCGCCGGCTTCCCGGGACGCTTCGGCCGGCCGCTGCACGAACTCTCCCAGGTCCCGTGGGAGCGCCGCTTCGCCCGGCTTGACGAAACGGTCGCCCTGTGGCGGGCTCTCTGGGCCGGGGCGACGGAGTTCCGCGGAGCGTTCCACTCCTTCACCGAACTCCCGCCCGCGACCAGGCCGTTCCGCACCGAAGGCCCACCGGTCTGGCTCGGCGGCGCGACCCCGGCGGCCCTCGCCCGCACCGGCCGCCACTACGACGGCTGGATGCCCTACCCGCCCGACCCCGCCGACTACGCCACCGGGCTCGCCGCCGTGCGCGCAGCGGCACGGCAGGCCGGCCGTGCGCCTGAGTCCGTCACCCCGGCCCTGTTCGTCAACGTCCGGATCGACCGCAGCGCCCGGTCCGCCCGCCGCGTCATGGACGCCTACACCCGCGCCAACTACGGTCTGCCGCTTGCCGAGACGGAGCGGATCCAGGCCTTCGCGCTCGGCACACCGCAGGAGGTCGCCGCCACGCTCGCCCGCTACACGGCCGCCGGTGCCCACCACCTCGTCGCCCGCCTCGGCGCGCTCGAACCGCCGGACCAGCTGGAGCAGTTGGACCGCCTCGCCGCCGTCACGAACCTCGGCTCGACCTGACCGCCCCCGCCCCGGCCCGCCCGTTTCCCGGCGCCCGGTCCGGCTCCCGGCCCCACGTCACACACCACCTCACACACCACCGCCTCACACACCGCGGGTCGCCGGCACCCGGCCGGCCGCGATCGCCGCCACCAGCTCCGCGTGGTCCGCCACCGTCCGGTCCGCGTACCGCACCGCGAAGTCCGCGATCGCCTCGGCGAAGGTGTCCGCGCCGCCGAGGTAGCCCGCGATGGCGAGGCGGTCACCGGTGCGGGCGTGGGCCCGGGCGAGGGTGCGGCCGCACAGGTCGGCGTAGGCGCGCAGGCCGGCAGGTTTCAGGTCGCCGATCTCCACCGAGCCCTTCATGTCCCGCAGTTGGCGTCCGTAGAAGTGGCGCCCGGTCGGGCCGGTGGTCCAGCCGAGGAAGATGTCGCTGGCGGCCTGCATCAGGTGCTGGCCGGTGACGACCCGGCGGCCGCCGTGGTGGGGGGCGACCTCGGCGTCCACCCGGGCGGCCGGCAGGTGATCCTCCAGTACCGACCGTCCTGCCTCCTTGAGCTGCAGGAACAGCGGGTCGCCGGGATCCCGGCCCTCCAGCAGGACGATGTAGCAGCGGGTGCCGACGCTGCCGACGCCGACCACCTTGGTCGCGGCGTCCACGAACCGGTAGCGGTCGAGCAACACCCGGCGGTCCTCGGCCAGGGTGGCCCGGTAGTCGCTGAACACCTTGCCGATGCCGCCCAGTTCGGACCGCTTCAACGGCTCGACGAGCGGCGGCGCACTGATGATCCGCCGCTGCCCGTCCCGTTCCTCGGTGAGTTTGTCGAAGGCCTGCAGGCTGGTGCGGCGCCGGGCGTGCGCGAGGTTGGTCTCGGCGCGCTTGCGCCGGCGGGGTTTGCGCAGCATCGGCAGCAGGTCCGCGGTGTCCACCCGGGTGTACCAGACGTCGAGTTCGCCCATACCCGCCAGTCGGCGCATCGCGACGGCGTACCCCTCGGCGGCCGCCCGGGCGGCGCGGCGCACGCGCTGCTCGTCCTGGCCGTTGTCGCGGGCGGCGACGGCGACGCTGGCGGCGAGGCGCTTGACGTCCCACTCGAAGGGGCCGGGGAAGGTCTCGTCGAAGTCGTTGACGTCGAAGAGCAGGGCGCGTTCCGGGGAGGCGTACACGCCGAAGTTCACCAGGTGCGCGTCGCCGCAGAGTTGGACGGTGAGGCCGGTGCCGGGGACGGCGCCGAGGTCGGCGGCCATCACCGCGGCGGCGCCGCGCAGGTAGGCGAACGGGCTGTCGGCCATCCGTCCGTAGCGGATCGGCAGCAGCCGGGCCACCCGGTCCTCGGCCTGCCGTTGCAGCACGCCGATCGGGTCGGGCCGGTCGGCGGCGGGGATCCACCGGCCGTGGGCGGAGCGGGACACGCGGTCCCGGGCGGCTCGGCCGCGCCGGCGGCGTTCGGCGGGGGTGGTCATGCGGCAGCTCCGTCCCTCGGGCACCCCTCCCCGCGCCGCCAGGAGGCGACGGGTACCCTCCCCGCGACGCTAGGACACGAGTGCCGGAGGGCGCAGCGCACACCCTCCGGCACTCGGCCGTTCGGACGAACCGCCCGGGTCACCGCACGGTGAAGTCCGCCATCATCGCCATGTCCTCGTGCTCCAGGTTGTGGCAGTGCAGCATGTACGTCCCCGCGTAGTCGGTGAAACGCACCAGCACCTCCACCGCCTCGGCCGGGCGCAGGTCCACGGTGTCCTTCCAGCCCGCGTCGAACGGTCCCGGGTCGCCCCCGTTGCGGCCGATGACCTGGAAATGGTCCAGGTGGACGTGCACGGGGTGGTGCAGGTCGGACGAGAAGCGCCAGCGTTCGACCGTCCCGAGGGCGGGTGCCGCGATGCTGCGGCCGGGCTGGTACGGGTCGCCGTTGACCGTCCAGCCGTCGCCGCGGCTGCGGCGGAAGGCGAAGTCGCGGGTGGTGACGGCGGCGGCGGGGTCCAAGGCCTCGACGGCGACGAGCTTGTCGGGCACCATCGCGTCGTCCTTCACCGGCTTCGAGGAGACGTCGAAGCGCATCACCTCCGCCGTCCGGTCGCTGCCGAGGCGGTTGACCAGGCGCACCTGGGTGCCGGGCTCGTAGCGGGAGAAGTCGACCACGACGTCGAAGCGTTCGGCGGGGGCGATCTGGATGCCGTCGTGGGCGACCGGGGCGGCGAGCAGGCCGCCGTCGGAGCCGATCTGGACCAGGGCGCCGCCGCCGGCGGGCTGCGGGTCGAGTTCGAGCCGGTAGGGGCGGGCGTTGGAGGCGTTGAGCAGGCGCAGCCGGTAGCGGGCGCGGTCGACGTCCAGCCGGGGCCAGGGCGCTCCGTTGACCAGGAGGACGTCGCCGAGCACGCCGTTGGCGTAGGGGCCGGTGACGCCGGGGTCGGCGAGCGACGGGTCGACGGCGGGGTACCGGAAGGAGCCGTCGGCGGCGAAGGAGCGGTCGGCGATCATCAGCGGCAGGTCGCGCTCGCCGCGCGGCAGGGGCAGGGCGTCCTCCGGCTCGTCGTGGACGAGGTGGAAGCCGGCCAGGCCGCGCCAGACGCCGGGGCCGGTGAAGCCCATCCGGTGGTCGTGGTACCAGAGGGTGGCGGCGCGCTGCTTGCCCGGATAGGTGTAGCTGCGCTCGCCGACGACGTTGCGGCCCGCCGCGGCGCGCATCCCCGGCATCCCATGCATCTCGTGCGTACCGGGTGTTCCGTGCGTACCAGTCGCGCCGGGCGTGCCTTGCATGCCGCTCATGCCTGCCATGCCGGCCGTCCGCTGGTCGGCGTCCGTCGCCGATCCCACCGGCAGCAGCAGGTCGACCGGGTAGCCGTCGCTGTCCGCCGGGGTGTGCCCGCCGTGCAGATGGGTCACGGACGGCACCGGCAGCTCGTTGCGGTGCTTGACCACGGCCGTCCGCCCGGCACGGGTGACCACGGTCGGCCCGGGGAAGCTGCCGCCGTACGTCCACGCCTGGGTCTTCACCCCGGGCAGGATCTCCAGCTCGGCGACCTGCTGGGTGATCTCGTAGTAGTCGGTGGTCCCGTCGGTGCGCACGGGCTGCAGCACGGGTGGCACCGGCAGCGGGATCCGGAAGGCCTCGGGCAGGTCGAGTTCGCTGGTCAGCAGCCGACCGGGCTGGCCCGCGGCGAACAGCCGGGCCGCCGAGGGGGCGGCGACGGCGGCCAGCGCGCCCGCGCCGAGCGCGGAGACGCCGATGCCCAGGAACCGGCGTCGGTTCACTTGGACACCTCCAGCGGCGCGCCGGGGCGCGGGAGGCGCCCGCTGCCGTCCGGACCCGCCTCGTACTGCTCCGAGCGGGCGGGCAGCGGCAGGCGCCAGGCGCCGACCAGGCCGAACAGGAGGCCGCTGACCAGGAGCACGCCGAGGGTGACGTGCACGCCGAGCGACCGGGCGTAGCCGGCGGCGATCTGGCCGATGACCGCGGCGGTGAGCAGCCCGGTGGTCCACAGCGGCCAGAGCGGCCCCCGGCCGGGCCACCGGACCACGACGGCCGCCGCCAGCTGGACCACCACGACGGTGGCCAGCAGCATCGCGGTGTCCTCGTGGTCCTTCAGGGAGTCGTAGGTGCCGTTGAGGAAGCTGCCGGCGAGCATGACCTGGAGCAGGGCCAGCACGGCCAGCGCGGTGGCGGTGGTCCGCAGCAGGATCAGCGGCCAGCGGGGCGCGGGGGCGGCAGGGGGGCTGCTCATGTCGGGCCTACTCTCTGCTTCGGGCGGGCGGGTCGGGGGCGGAACGGGGGCGGAGCGGGCGAGAGCGTAGCTGATCGGACATCACGATCAGCTCCGATCAAGGCATTTGGACCATGCGGTTAACCCATTGAGGCGACCCCATGAGTTCCTCTCACCGGGCCGCCCCATGACCTCCTCTCATCAGCCTTCTCTCATCGGTCTTCTCTCATCAGCCTTCTCTCATCGCCCCCCGCTACTGCCGGGCCGCTCCCAGTGCCACCGGTCGGGTCCGCAGCAGCGCGCGGACGGGCAGTCCGGTGGAGCCGAGGCAGAGCAGCACGGCTCCGGCGGCCAGCGGCAGGGCGAGCGTCGGCGGAACGTACGGCGAGGCGTTGGCGACGCCCCGGGCGACCGGCACCAGGGTGATCCAGGCGATCACCGCGCCCAGCGCCAGCCCGGTCGCGGCCACCAGCAGCGCCTCCCAGCGCATCATGCCGCGCACCTGGCGCCGGGTGGTGCCGGCCAGTCTCAGCAGTGCGACCTCGCGGCGGCGGTCCAGCACCGTCATCACCAGAGTGTTGGCGGCGCTGACGGCGGCGAACCCGCCGAGCACACCGGCCATCACTGAATTGGCCCAGCCGCTGAGCTCCATGGCCTTGTCGGACTGGGCGGCGAACCCGGCCCGGTCGGTCACGTTCGCCCCGCCCAGCGCGCCCAGCCCGGCGGCCACCGCCGCCCGGTCGGCGCCCGGCGTGTCGGCGACCAGCACCTGGCTGTCGTACCCGGTGGTGACGTGCCCGCTCACGGCGGCCCGGGGCAGCAGCGCCTGGCCGACGCCGAGCCCGCGGCCGTACACGGCGACCACGATGGGCCGGACGGCGGTGCCGTCGCCGAGCCGCAGCGCGACCCGCTCGCCGACCTTCGCGTCCAGGGTGTCGGCCAGTCCGGTGCTGAGCGCGATGGTGTCGGGGGCGCGGCCGAGGTCCGCGAGGGCTCCGTCGCGTACGTCCAGGTCGAGTACCGCGGGCAGCCGGGCCGGGTCCCCGTCGATGCCGAGGGCGGGGGCGGAGCCCAGTTCGCCGCCGCTGCGGTAGACGAGGCCGGTGCGCAGCACGCCGATGGCGGTGTCCACGCCGGGCACCTTCGCGGCTCGTTCGGCGGTGCCGGCGGGCAGGCCGGGGCCGGTGGCGCCGATCACGTGGTCGGCGGTGACAGCGGCCCGGACGTTCTCGCCGGCGGTGTGGCGCAGGGTGCTCTGGAGGATCAGCAGGGTGCCGCAGAAGGCGGTGACCAGGACGATCGGGGTGATCGCGGAGGCCAGACGGCGGGCGTTGGCGCGGGTGTTGTCGGCGGCGAGCGAGCCGGGCGCGCCGGCGGCCCGGAGGGGTGCGCCGAGCACGGCGGTGGCGATCCGTGCCACCCAGGGGCCGAGCAGAGCAACGGCCAGCATGAGGCACATGACCACGCCGAGGGCGGTCTGCGCGGCCTTGTCGCCGTCGAGGGCGGCGGCGACACCGGCGATCGCGATGCCGCCACCGGCGAAGACGAGCCCGAGGACGGTGCGTACCTTGCCCGGCCGGGGCGCCTCGACGGCGGCTTCGCCGAGCGCCTGGCCGGCGCGCAGCTTGGACGGCCGGCGGGAGGCGAGGAAGCCGGCGGTCAGCGCGGCGAGGGTGCAGGTGAGGACGGCGGCGAGCGGCGGCAGCGGGCCGATGTCGAGGTGGATGCCCGCGGGGACGGCCCCGCGCGCGACCAGCTGGTCGAACCACCAGCGGGCGAGGGCGAGTCCGGGCAGGATGCCGAGTGCCGCGGCGACGGGTGCGACCAGCATCGCCTCGGCGGCGATGGTGCGCCGGATCTGGCGCGGGGTGGCGCCGACGGCACGCAGCAGGGCGAACTCGCGGGCGCGCTGGCCGGTGGCGAGGGCGACGGTGCTCATCACCACGAAGATCGCGGTCATCACGGCGTAGCCGCCGAAGCTGCCGCCGATGCCCATCAGCGTGGTCCGCGCCTCGCCGAGGGCGGGGTGTTCGACGGTGCCGCGG
This sequence comes from Streptomyces sp. 1114.5, assembly GCF_003635085.1. NCBI lineage: Bacteria > Bacillati > Actinomycetota > Actinomycetes > Kitasatosporales > Streptomycetaceae > Streptomyces > Streptomyces sp. 1114.5. Next base: position 821,002 of record NZ_RBXE01000002.1, on the reverse strand, counting down.
CCGTCGCCGGTGAAGGTCCTGGCGTCGCCGCCGACAGCTTGGCGGACCTGCGCGGCGAGCGCGGTGGTGGTCACGCCCGCGCGGGGTTGGACGGCGATGGCGTCGATCCGGCCGGGGTGGCCGGAGAGGCGGTCGGCGGTGGCGTCGGCGAACCAGGCGGTCGGGCCGGCCGGCTGGGCGGCGGCGAGGCCGGAGATCCGGTAGCTCGCAGTGCCGCCGGGCGCGGTGAGCGTGAGATTCGCGCCGGGCGCGAGGCGGGCGGTGCGCGCGGTGTCGGCGTCAAGCACCACCTCGTTCGCGCCGGGTGCGCGGCCCTCGACCAGGTGATCGCCCGGTCCGGCGATGCCGAGTGCGGCGTAGCCCCGGCCGGTCAGCGCCGGGGCCGAGGCGGAGGCGGGCAATGGGAAGGCGGTGTCCGGCCGGGCGGCGGCGACCCCCGGCAGGGCGCTCAGCCGGCCGACCAGGGCGGCGTCCGTCCGGGCCCGCTCCGGGGTGGCCTGCTCCCGGGTCTCGGTGTCCTCGCCGACCTTCGTCTCGATCTTCACCGCCTGCTCGGCCGCGACCACGACGGGGGCGGAGGCGTAGCGGTCGGGCTTGAGGCCCGCGGTGAGACCGGTCTGCAGCAGCACTCCGCAGGCCACCACGACGGCCGCGCCGAGCAGCAGGGCGACCAGGGTGCCCGCGAAGGAGGCGGGCCGGAAGCGCACCGAGGCGCGCGCGAGTCCGTTCGTCATGCCGCGGCCCCCACCGGGCGGGCGGTGAGCGCGACCATCCGGTCCGCGACGGCCTGCGGGCCGGGGTGCGGCAGGTCGTCCACGATCGCGCCGCCGGCCAGGAACAGCACCCGGTCGGCGAAGGAGGCGGCCACCGGGTCGTGGGTCACCATCACGACGGTCGCGCCCAGGGAGTCCACGGCCTGCCGCAGCAGGCCCAGCACCTCGTGCGCGGTACTGGTGTCCAGGGCGCCGGTCGGCTCGTCGGCGAACACCACGTCCGGGCGGGTGATCAGCGCGCGGGCGATCGCGACGCGCTGCTGCTGTCCGCCGGAGAGCTGGCCGGGCCGCCGCCGGGCGTGCCGATCGAGGCCGACCCGCTCCAGCAGGTCCTGGGCCCGGGCGCGGTCCTGGCGCTCGCCGGCGAGCCGCTGCGGGAGCAGCACGTTCTGTTCGACGCTCAGCGAGGGCAGCAGGTTGAAGGACTGGAAGACGAAGCCGATGCGGCTGCGGCGCAGCTTGGTGAGGCGGTTCTCGTTCAGCGCGGTGATCTCCTCGCCGCCGAGCCGGATCTCGCCCGCGTCCGGACGGTCCAGGCCCGCCGCGCACTGCAGGAAGGTGGACTTGCCGGAGCCGGACGGGCCCATCACGGCGGTGAAGCTGCCGCGGGCGAGCGCCAGGTCGATCCCGCTCAGCGCCTGTACCGCGCCCTCGCCGTGCCCGTAGCTGCGGCGCACGCCGCGCAGTTCGATCGCGGGGGCCGCCTGCGGTGCGGCGTACGGGTCGGCGCCGTACGCGTCTGTGGCGTACCCGCCGCCGGGGCCGGTCGGATCGGTGCCGTGCTCGTCGGTCCTGCGGCGGAGGTGGCGGCGTGCCATGGAGGGGCCTTCCTTCGGTTCCGTGTCGCTCGTCGTCAACGTGCTCCACGCTAGGAAGTCCGGGCGCGGCGAACCATGGAGGTCACCGGCGGACCGGTGGTGGGGTTATCCCCACGGCGGTGGTCGTCCCCGCAGCGGTCGTGCCTACGGCGTCGTGCCTACGGAGGTTGTCCCTACAGCGGCTCGGCGGCGATCCCGAGGTAGGCCGCGCACAGTTCGGCGAGCCGCGGGTGGGCGGGGTCGAGGGCGGTGCCGTCGACGGCCGCGAGCGGCCGCAGGCCGATGCCCGCGTTCACCGCGAACGCGGCGGTGAAGCGGCCGAGCTCGGCGACGGGCAGCGGCTCGCGGGACTGCGGTCCCTGGTAAGCCCCGGACAGCAGGGCCTCGGTGACGCCGGGCAGGCTCGGGCCCTGCGGCCAGACCAGCCCGTCCTCGTCCAGGAAGCCGACGTTCCAGGTCGCGCCCTCGGTCACCCGGCCGTCCTCGTCCACCAGCAGCACGTCGTCCCAGCCCGCGAGTTGGGCCTGTCGGCGGTGGTGGACCAGGCCGAACAGGCCGACGTGCTTCACCTGCGGCAGCTCCCGCCGGTACGCGACGCTGCGGACTCGCAGCGGGGCGGGCTCGGCGGCCGCGGCCGGGCGGGTGGTGACCAGCAGGGCGGGCGCGGCCGGGGCGGCTGGGCGTTCCAGGCCGAGTGCCGGGTCGTACACGGTGACCCGGACGGTCACCGGCGCGCCGTCGGCGGGCAGCACCGCACGGATCCGCTCCCGCACGGCGGCCCGGTCGAGCTCGGCGGCGAACAGCGTCCGGCAGTCCCGGACCAGCCGGTCCAGGTGCAGGGTCAGGCCGCGGACCCGGCCCGCCTCGGCGCGCAGGGTGGTGAAGTGCCCGTAGTTGAGCAGCCCCAGCGCGGCCAGCCGCGCCGGGTCGGCCGGGGCGCCGTCGATCTCGATCTCAGCCATCCCCCGAGTCTGCCAGCTGCGGAGAGGGCAGCGCGGTCGGCGCCGGGGCCTGTGCCGCGGGCGCGTGGGGAGCGGGCACCTGGGGGTGCGCGGTGGCCGTGCCGCGGCCCGTCGCCCGGGCGGCCCGCTCGAACTCCTCGATCCGGTGCGCCAGTCCCTCCGGTTCGCCCGCGTCCGCCCAGCGCCACGCCTCGGCCCACCACTGCGGGCCGCGCACCAGGGGGAAGCCCGCCAGGGCCAGGTGCAGGGCCAGCGTGGAGCGCGCGTACTCGTGCACCCAGCCGTCGGCGCCCCGGTAGTCGGCGGTCTCGTCCAGCCGCAGCCAGCGGCCCTCGCGGCCGGCAGCCAGTATCGGCACCCAGCCGCGCGACCGGTCGGCGACCAACAGGAGCAGCCGGCCGTCCTCCTCGCGCACCCGGTAGGCGGGGAGTTGGGGCATCCGCGCGAGCGAGAGGGAGCGCTTCCAGCCGATCACCCACAGGCCGCGGCGCAGGTAGTAGCGGACGGCCGGTCGCCAGGTCCAGTGCGCTTCCAACCGGAACCCGGGCAGGCCCTCGGCGGTGGCCGCCCGGTACACCGCGTCCAGTGCGGCCGCGGCCAGCCCGCGCCCGCGCGCGGCCGGGCTCAGGTAGAGGGAGGAGACGGCGAGTTGGCCCGGGCCCTTGGTCCAGTTGTCCACCGCGACCGTGCCCGCGACGGCCCCGCCCTCGTCCAGGATCCAGTAGCGGCGGCGGTACAGCTCCCCGCCGGGCCATTCCCGGCCGCTCTCCCCCAGTCGTGCGCGCCAGTCGCGCTCGGCCCGCGGCGCCAGCGCGTCCGGGGTCACCAGCTCGCCCAGCTCGCCCTCCACCAGGGACGCCAAGTCCCAGAGTGCGAACCGCTGTTCTTCTCCCTCGGCGGCCGACCTCAGCCGCGGGCCGGCCGCCAACCGGTCCTGCGCCCGCTCCACCGCCCCGTCCCACGTCCTCACCACGCGGCCACCATAGCGGGACCCTGAGACATTCCGTAATTCAGTGGACACCGAACGTAAGATCGGGTACGAATTCGGCTGTCCGATCAGCCTGGTTCCCACCGGCTTGTCCGGGAGGGTCCGTTCGGGGAGGGAGATCCCCATGCGTGGCATCTTCGTACGTGCCGTCGTCGGGGCGGCGCGCGCCCTAACCGACGGCCTGGCGCGCCTTCGGGGCCTGGTCCGCCGGGTCGGCCGCGGGCCGGGGGCGGGGGCGGGCCAGGACGACGGCCGCGATCACCAGCGCGCCGCCGGCCAGGGCGTTCCAGCCGACCGGTTCCGCGAGGAACAGCGCGCCGATCGCGGTGGACCAGAGCGGCATCACGTAGGTGACGGCCGAGGCCACCGTCGTGCCCGCGGTCCGGACCAGGCCGAGGTTCAGCAGGTACGCCAGGCCGGTGCCGACCATGCCGAACCCCAGCAGGGCGACGGCCGGGCCGGCCCCGGGCCAGTGCGGGGCCCCCGCGGCGAGCGGTGCGATGACGGCCAACTCGGCGGCGGCGCAGCCGACCTGGAGCGCGGACAGGGTGGTGACCGACTCCGGCCGCCCGGACAGGAAGCGCCGCAGGTAGGCGAAGCCCGCCCCGTAGCAGCAGGCGGCGGCCAGGCAGGCGAGGCCCCCGACGGCCTCGCCGGAGCCGATGCCGTGCCAGACCCCGAGCACGGTGAGCACGCCGACGAAGCCGAGGGCGAGGCCGGTCAGTCGGCGGGCGCCCGGGCGGCGCTCGTCCGGGACGGTGAGCACCGCGAACAGCATGGTGAACAGCGGCGTGGTCGCGTTCATCACCCCGGCGAGCACCGAGCTGACCCTGGTTTCACCGAACGGGAACAGAATGAACGGCACGGTGTTGAGCAGCACCGCGACCACCGCCGAGTGCCCCCACAGCGCACGATCGCGGGGAATCCGCTCGCCGCGCAGCAGCAGGACGGCGCCCAGCGTGAGCGCGCCCAGCAGGCAGCGCCACAGCGCCACGAAGACCGGGGGCACCCCCGCGTCGACCGCCACCTTGATCAGCGCGAAGCTCGCACCCCAAATCGCCGACAGTGCCACAAAACCCGGCAACCAGCGCCGCACCGCAAACACCCCCGCATTCCTCCGCTGTTCCCTGCACCTGGACAGAGGATGCTGTGCCGTCCGACCATGAGTCCAACAAGTGGCACTCCGGCCTGGATGAGGAAGTCTCATGACCCGAGGTCCCATGACCGAGCGCGTCCGGTGAGCGCGGACGTCAACCTGGCCCAGCTCAGGGCACTGGTCGCGGTCTCCGACACCGGCAGCTTCGGCGCGGCCGCCGACGAGCTGGGTATCAGCCAGTCCGCGGTCTCACACTCCGTCGGCGCGCTGGAGCGGGCCCTCGGCGCACCCGTCCTGATGCGCGGCACCCCGTGCCGGCCCACTCCGCTGGGCGAGCAGGTCCTGCCGCACGCCCGGACGGCCGTCGCCTCCGCCGCCGCGGTGCGCACCATCGCCACCCAGCACACCGGCGGCCTGACCGGCACCGTACGGCTGGCCGCGCCGACCACCGTCTGCCAGTCTCTGTTGCCCGGGCTGCTGCGGGACTGGAAGGCCTCGTACCCGGAGGTCACCGTCCGGGTCTTCGAGGGCGAGGATGCCGAGTTGGCCGCCTGGCTGGAAGCCGGCACGGTGGACGCCGCCGTCCTGGTGGACACCGGGCCCCTGCAGCCCGGGGCTGTCGCGCTCGGCGCCGACTCGATGCACGCGCTGCTGCGCCGCGACCACCCGCTCGCTGGCCAGGAGAGCATCCACGTCGCCGAGTTGGAGGACGACGACTTCCTGCTCTCCGAGGGCGGATGCGAGCGCCACATCCGCGAGGCCTACCGGCGGGCCGGCGCCCGCTTCGCGCCCCGGCACCGCATCCGCGACCTCAACACCCTGATCGGCATGGTGAACGCGGGTGTCGGGATCTCGGTGATTCCCGCGCTGGCGGTGACCATGCTTCCGGCCGACTGCGTCCTCGTCCCGATCCGCCCCGCCGTCCACCGGACGCTGACGCTGACCGGGCCGGCCAGCCGGCCGTGGTCGCCGGCGGCCAGCGGTCTGCTGGCCGGCGTGGGGGCGATGACGAAGGCCAAGGCCAAAGCCGGGGCCAAGGCCAGGGCGGGGGCGCTGACTATGGCGGCAACGGCAGTGGCGGTGGCACCTGGCTGAGTGGAGTTTTTCGGCGCCAAAGGCCGGGTCGGTGGAATTTCCCACCGCCCCGGGCGGCCGTGACTGGTCGGCGCGGGCGTACGGGCGCAGGGTGACGGCATTCCAGCCGTACACCCGAGGGAGTCCCCGATGTCCGCACACCCGACGCCCGAACAGCAGGAGTCCGCACAGCAGGCGCCTACGCACCAGGTGCCCGCACGCCCGCACCCCCGCCGCTGGTGGGCGCTCTGCGCGCTGCTCACCGCCGAGGCGATGAACCTGCTGGACGCGACGATCGTCCAGGTCGCCGCGCCGCGCATGCGCGCCGACCTGGGCGGCCCGGCCGCCGCCGTGCCCTGGCTCACCACCGCGTACACGCTGCCGTTCGCCGTCCTGCTGCTCACGGGCGGTCGGCTCGGCGACCGGGCCGGGCGGCGCCGGGTGTTCCGGGTCGGCGTCGTGGGCTTCCTGCTCGCCTCGCTGGCCTGTGCCTGCGCGCCCACCCTCGGCACGCTGCTCGTGTTCCGGGCCGTCCAGGGCGCGGCGGCGGCCGTGATCGTGCCGCAGACCATCGGCCTGATCAAGGCCATGTTCCGCGGCCCGGAGACGGCTCGCGCACTCGGCACGATCGGGCCGGTGATGGGCCTTGCGGCGGTCTCCGGGCCGGTACTCGGCGGGGTGCTCACCCACGCCGACCTGTTCGGCTCTTCCTGGCGCTCGGTCTTCCTGGTCAACCTTCCGCTCGCGCTGGCAGTTCTCGCCCTCGCCCCGCAGCTGACCGAGGACCGCGCCCCGCGCCGCCCCGGTCTCGACCCGGTCGGCAGCGCGCTCGCGGCGCTGGCCACCGGGCTGGTTGTGCTGCCGCTCCTGGCCGCCGGAAGCACACCGCCCGGCTGGACGGCCGCCGGAGCGGCCCTGGGGGCGGCCGTCGCGGTGGGCTTCGCCGTCCACCAGCGCCGCGGGGCCCGGCGCGGCGCCGACACGCTGGTCGAGCCGAGCCTGTTCACCACCGCACGGTTCCCGGCCGCGCTGACCGCCCTGTCGCTCGCCTTCGCGGCGACCACCGGGCTCAGCCTGGTCGTCGTGCTTCAGCTCCAACTCGGCAGCGGTGCCGACGCCCTGGCCTCCGGGCTGACGCTGCTGCCGATGTCGGCCGGGCTCGCGGTGGGCTCAGTGTGGGCGGGCACGTCGCTGGTCCGGCGGTACGGAGCGCGGGTGATGCCCGCCGGGATCGCCGTCATGGCGGCGGGGATGGTCGCCGCCGTCGCTGCCTACCGCACCGGCGAACGGCCGGAGTTGCTGCCGTACGCGCTCGCGGTGGTCGGACTCGGGCAGGGGCTGTTCACCCCCGCTTTCTTCACCACCGCCCTGCGGCCGCTGCGACCGCAGGAGACCGGTTCGGCGGCCGGCCTGCTCAACGCCGTGCAGCAGCTGGGCTCCACGCTGGGCGTCGCGGTGCTCGGCCGGATCTACCTGTCCGCCCCGCAGGCCGCCGGGGCCCAGCACGCCTGCTGGATGGCGCTCGGTGTGCTGGCCGCCGTCGCCGTGGCCGCACGCGTCATGAGCACCACTCATGACGTCCGCGCCGATGCCCGCGCCGATGGCTGCAGCGACGCCCACGCCGGTTCCGATCCCGACTCCCACCCCAGCGACCAGGCTCCCCCCGCCGCGCGCACGGCAGAATCGGACGGTGTGTCCGACCGACGGGAGCCCACCCGTGCTCGATGAACTCGACCGCGCGCTCGTCCACGCCCTGCGGGTGGACGGGCGCGCCCCGTTCAGCCGTATCGCCGCCGTCCTCGACGTCTCCCCGCAGACCGTCGCGCGCCGCTACCGGCGGCTACGGGCCGAGGCCGGGCTGCGGGTGGTCGGGCTGGCCGATCCGCACCGGGCCGGGCGCACCCAGTGGCTGCTGCGCCTCACCGCAGGCCCGCACACCGCCCTGAACCTCGCCCAGGCGCTGGTCCGACGCCCCGACACCGCCTGGGTGAAGCTCGCCTCCGGCGGCACCGAGATCACCGCCATCGTGGACACCGGCCCCGGCGCCGCCGGTCACACCCTGCTGCTGCGCGACATCCCCCGCAGCGCGGCCGTCACCGCCGTCTCCGCACACTGCCTGCTGCACACCTACCGGGGCGGCCCGTCCGCCTGGCCGGTCAGCACCGAGGCGCTCACCGACGAACAGCAGGCCCTGCTCCACCCGGCTGCCGTGACCTCACCGTCCGGCGGCCTGGACGAAGCCGACCACGCCCTGCTCGGCGCACTCCACCGGGACGGCCGTACACCCCTCGGCGATCTGGCCGCCGCGACCGGCCGCACCCCGGCCACCGTGGCCCGCCGGCTCGCCGAACTCCGCTCGGACGGAACGGTGTTCCTCGACATCGAACTCGACGCCAGGCTGCTGGGCGCGGGCATGCAGGCGCTGCTCTGGCTGAGCGTCGCCCCCGCCCACCTCGACCGGGTCGGCCGGGTCCTCGCCACCCACCGCGAACTCGCTTTCGTCGCCGCCACCACCGGCCCCAGCAACCTCGCCGCGTTCGCCCTGTGCACCGACCCGGCCGACCTCCACCGGTACCTGACACAGCGGCTCGGCGCGGTCCCGGAGATCGCCGCCCTGGAGACCGCCCCCGTCCTGCGCACCCTCAAGGCCGCCGGGCCCGTCCCGGCTCCCCCGGTCCGTGGACTCCCCTGACCGGACCACGAGGAGGCGGAGGGCACCGACGGCACCGACGCAGCGCCGAAGCCCGGGTCATGCCGGCGGGATTCGCCGGGTTCACCAACACGGAGCCACCACACGGGAGTCACCACGCAGCGTTCACCACGCAGCGTTCACCACGCGGCGTTCACCACTCCTCCCTCCCGCCGGGTCTTGACCCGCCCTCCGGGACAGGTCTATACCAGTGGGAGCCCACGGCAACCACCGGACGTCCCTGGGTCGTTCGGCCCGCCGCCGCGCCACCCCCACCTCCGGCGCGCGTACGGGCACCTCCCCCACCGCCGTTTCCTGGAAGGCTTCCGATGGAACGCGCTCATCCCCCACACCCCGTCAGCCCGCAGACCCTGCCGGAACACCGACGCCGCCCCCGCCGGGCCGCCCTCGCCGTGGCCGGCGTGCTCGGCCTGGTCGCCGGAGGCTTCGCCGCACTGGCCGGCACCGGCTCCGCCTCCGCGGACACCACCGCCGTCACCGCCGCCGCCGGCCTCGGCAGCAACTGGTACGCCTCGGCGCCGTACCTGATGCCCGAGGACAACAGCCCGCCGGACGCCGCCGCCGTCATGGACGCCACCGGCCAGAAGGCCTTCCAGCTGGCGTTCATCCTCGCCCAGGGCAACAGTTGTTCCCCCGCCTGGGGCGGCACCTCCTCGATCGACACCGACACCACCATGCCGAACGTCATCCAGACCGTCCGCGGCAAGGGCGGCGACGTCTCGGTGTCGGTCGGCGGGTACGGCGGCACCAAGCTGGGCCAGGTCTGCGGCACGCCCGAGGCAACCGCCGCCGGGTACCAGAAGGTGATCACCAAGTACCAGCTCAAGGCGATCGACTTCGACCTGGAGGAACCGGAGTACGAGAACACGGCGGCCATCCACAACGAGATCGGCGCCGCGCGGATCCTCCAGCAGAACAACCCCGGTCTGTACGTCTCGATCACCACCGCCGGCACCAACGCGGGCACCGGCTGGTTCGGGACCCAGATGCTCAACGAGGCCAAGTCGCAGGGCTTCACGCCGAACAACTACTCGATCATGCCGTTCGACGGCGGCTTCAACGGCGCGGCGGCGCAGACCGACGCACTGGTGAAGTTCAACCAGATCCTGCAGAGCACCTTCGGCTGGAACGAGGCCACCGCGTACGCCCACGAGGGCGTGTCGATGATGAACGGCCGCACCGACGCCGCCGAGTACTTCCGCCAGGCCGACTTCCAGACCGTACTGGACTTCGCCACCGCCCACGGCCTGGCCCGGTACACCTACTGGTCGGTCAACCGGGACCGGCAGTGCCCGGGCCCGGTGGACCCGGGGCTGTCCGGCTCGTGCTCCAGCGTGGCGCAGAACGACTGGGACTTCACCAAGTACACGGTGAAGTTCGCCGGCGCGACCCCGCCCACCACGCCGCCCACCACCCCGCCCACGACTCCCCCGACCACCCCGCCGACCACCCCCGGCACCTGCACCGCACCGCCCTGGAGCGCGAGCACCACGTACACCGCGGGCGCCAAGGTCTCGTACAACGGGCGCAACTACCACGCCAAGTGGTGGACGCTCAACGAGGTGCCGACCGCCAGTGGCCAGTGGGGCGTCTGGGCCGACGACGGGCCCTGCTGACCGAGCCGCGCGACGAGATCGCGCAGCGAAAACCCGTACACCGGAACCGCACGACGGAACCACAGGTACGCGGGCCCCGGGGGCGCGCCCCCGGGGCCCCGCCGGCTTGGCGCGCGGGGCCAGGGTCACGGTGGTGCCCGGCTCCGGCTTGGCCGCGGCGGGCAGGGTGCGGATGGTGTGGCTGCCGTCGGAGCTGCCGCGCCATTCGGCAACCGTTTCCCCAGCCCAGCGCCCTCCCACGGCGGGGAGCGCACCGGAGGAGAAGACCCCGACCGCCTCCGCCCGTCAGGCCAGGCCGAGCCCGGCGTCCGGCGTCTTGCCCGCCTGCGCCTGTTCGATCCGCTTGACCAGCATCACCGCGAACCGCCGCGTCGCGGCCACGTCCACCGGGCCCCCCTCGGTGGTCACGCTCGCCACCACGGTGCCCGAGCGCACGACGATGCCGACGCCTTCGCCCTCGGCCAGCGGCCCCTGGAACGCCTGGCTCTCGCTGCCCAGTGCCGGGGCGTCGAGCTTCCTGAACGGCCCGGCGGCGTACGAGGCGTACGACTCCTTCAGCCGGTTCTTGGCCGCGTCCCGGCTGGGCAGGGTCTCGACGATGAAGCGGGTGACCACGTCGCCCGAGGAGAACCGGACCGACCCGCTGAGCGGCTTGCCCGTGCAGGGCACGGCGGCGGTGCAGGTGACGGTGTGGTCGGCGGTGTCGACCTTGCGCTTCTCCTCCTCCCACCCGGCCATCACCTTGGCGTCCGGCAGCACCTGCCCGACCACCTTGTCGTCCAGCAGCACGCCCTCCAGGTCCGCCCCGGGCGTCTCCGCGGCGGCCGGCGCGGTCCCACCCGCGGGCGCCGGGGCAGCCCCGGAGGCGGCACCGGCCGCGACACCGGCCGGCGCCGACGCGGTCTCACCGGCGGCGGGCGCGGTCGCCGCAGCCGTGCCGGCAGCCCCGGCCGTACTCGCCCCGGCCGCGCTCGGCACCCCCGGCGCCGCCCCCTTGACGTCCTTCGACCCCCCGGACGAGCACCCGGCCAGCACCGCCACCAGTACCCCGGTCGCCACTGCGGCGGCCATCCGCCGACCACCCATCCCCATCGCCCCGCTCCCTCCGGCTGTCAGTGATCCCTCAACATAGCCGCAGCTCCGCCCCCGCCCACCGCCGGGCCCCGGACGCCCGTCCGGCAGCGTCCCGGCCGCCCGGTACCGGCCCCGGGAACGCCGACGGGGCGGTGACCGACCGGCCACCGCCCCACTGACGAACTACCGCAGTCCGGTCAGACCGCCGGAACCGGGTACGTCGGGTACTCGACGCCCGAGATGTACTGCACGACCCGGACGACCTGGCACGAGTAGCCGAACTCGTTGTCGTACCACAGGTAGAGGATCGCGTTGTCGCCCTCGACCTTGGTCGCGCCGGCGTCCACGATCGAGGCGTGGCGCGAGCCGATGAAGTCGCTGGAGACGGCGTCGGGCGAGTCGATGAAGTCGATCTGGCGCTTCAGCGGCGAGGTCAGCGAGACGTTGCGCAGGTACTCCAGGACGTCCTCGCGGTTGGTCTCCCGCTTCAGCTGGAGGTTGAGGATCGCGATGGAGACGTCCGGCACCGGCACGCGGATCGAGCTGCCGGTGATCTTCGCGTCGAGGTCCGGCAGGGCCTTGGCGACGGCCGAGGCGGCACCGGTCTCGGTGATCACCATGTTCAGCGGTGCCGAGCGGCCGCGACGGTCGGCCTTGTGGTAGTTGTCCAGCAGGTTCTGGTCGTTGGTGAACGAGTGGACGGTCTCCACGTGCCCGCGCAGCACGCCGTACTCGTCCTCCATCGCCTTCAGCGGCGGGACGATGGCGTTGGTGGTGCAGGAAGCGCAGGACAGGATCTGCTCGTCCGGCTTGATGGTGTCGTGGTTGACGCCGTGCACGATGTTCGGGACGTCGCCCTTGCCCGGGGCGGTCAGCACGACCTTGGCGATGCCGGGCTGCAGGTGCTTCGACAGGCCCTCACGGTCACGCCACCGGCCGGTGTTGTCGATCAGGATCGCATCCCGGATCCCGTACTCCGTGTAGTCGACCTTGGTCGGGTCGTCGGAGTAGATCACCGTGATCTCGTTGCCGTTGGCGATGATCTTGTTGTTCGCCTCGTCGACGGTGATCGTGCCCTGGAACTGGCCGTGGATGGAGTCACGGCGCAGCAGCGAGGCCCGCTTGACCAGGTCGTCGCCGCCGCTGTTGCGCACGACGATGGCCTTCAGCCGCAGGCCGTTGCCCGAGGCCTTCTCGATCAGCAGCCGCGCGACCAGTCGGCCGATGCGACCGAACCCGTACAGCACGACGTCCTGGGCGGACCGGCGCTCCAGCTTGTTCTCGCCGGTGGCGCCCGCGACGGCCTGGGCGGTGAACTCCTCCACCGACAGACCGCGGTCGTCCGCCTTGTACGTCGCGGCGAGCATGCCGAGGTCGATCTGCGAGGGGCCGAGGTCCAGGGCGGTCAGCGCGCTCAGGAACGGCATCGTCTCGGTGACCGAGAGCTCCTCGCCCGCTATCTGCCGGGCGAAACGGTGCGTCTTGAGGATGCTGACCACCGACTTGTTCACCAGGGAACGGCTGTGGCACAGAACGGTGACATCCCGCTCCCGGTGCAGCCGCCCGATGATCGGGATCATCGACTCCGCGATCTCCTCGCGGTTCTTCCAGTCCGTGAACACGTCGTCGTTGACAGTCACAAGTCCATCTTTCGAGCTGAGGGTGTTGCGCACATGGTAGCTTCGCCCGCCCGCGGCCCAGCGGCCGGTCCCACCTTCCCGCGCCTGCGCCACCCCGCCCACCTGCGGTTTCCCCCGCCGCCCCACCCCGGAAGGTGATCACCGCCACCCTCGGGGCCGGCTCCGGGACCCCGCGCGGGCGGCCCTCGTCACGGATACACGGCGGGACCTCCTACGACGGCCGAACGAGGTCGAGGGGATCGAACCGGCGGAGGCGGAGCCGGAGTTGGGCCGCGGTACCGCGGCACGGAGTTGCCCGGGGCCGGGTGGGGTGGGGTAATGGGAGGCGGCCGGTAATTCGAGCGTTCCGCGACAGATCCGTTCCACGACAGGTCCGTTCCGGGAGAGACCCGTTTCCGTGAGAGATCCGTTCCGTGAGAGATCCGTTCCGCGAGAGACCCGGGAGCAGCAATGACCGGTGGTCCCGAACCCATCAGTATTGAGGGCCTGCACGCGGTGCAGGAGGAGTTGGCACAGCTACGGGCCGAGCGGGAGCAGGTGGCCGCGACGCTGCGTGGGGTGGAGCCCGTGGGGGACCGGGCGGATGCGGCGGACGAGTTGCAGCGGGCGTCGGAGGTGACGCGGCTGGACCGGCGGATCGCCGAGTTGGAGGGACGGCTGCGGGAGGCGTCGGTCGCCGGTGCGCCGTCCACCGAGGTGGTGGGGGTGGGGTCCACCGTCACCGTGCGGTTCGCGGACGGGGAGGAGGAGACCGTCGAGGTCTCCGAGCTCGCCGAGGAGCGGGAGCTGACCCTGGTGACGGCCGACAGCCCGCTCGGGAAGGCACTGCTGGGCCGCCACGCCGGGGACACGGTGAACTACGAGACGCCGGGCGGAGCGGCCAGCGCGGTCGTGGTGGCGGTGGGCCGCGGGGGCGGGGAGTAGCGGCCTCCGGCGGTGTGACGGCCTCCGACGGGGCGGGCGGCAATGCGGGGAATTCCCGGTCGCCCGCCCGGTCGGGGAAATGCGGCGCGCCCTTGGCAGGCGCGAAGGAAAATCCCTCGATAAGCGCCGCCTATCAGCTCAGCGGAATTTCCGCTTTGACGGTTCTCGACCGCCGACAACACACTGGACAAAAGGAATCCAGGAAATCCGAGATCCGGAAATGGGGCAGCGCAGAGCATGAGCACGCACCTGCCCCCGGCCCCGACTCCGACGCCGGTCGCCTCGCGCGCCTCCCGCGCCGCCCGCCGCTGGCTCCCGGCGGCAGCAGCCGTGGCCGTGGCCGCCTGGGGAGCGAACCAGTTCACCGCCCTGGCCACCGTCTACCGGGCGCGCACCGACTGGTCGGCGCTGTCGCTGGCCGCGATGTTCTCGGTCTACCTGGTCGGGCTGGTACCCGGTCTGCTGTTGGGTCGCCCCGCCGCCGACCGGTACGGCCGCCGACGGGTGGTGCGCGGCGCACTGGTGCTGTCGGCCGTCGCCAGCGCCGTACTGGCCGTCGCGGACGAGCCCGCCGTGTACGCCGCCCGGCCCGTCACCGGCTTCGCGGCCGGGCTGGTCTTCCTGGCCGGGACGACCTGGCTGCGGGAGCTGTCCGGGCCGTCCGTCCCGCCCGAGACCTCGGCGCGCCGTGCGATGTACGCCACCGGAGCCGGTTTCGCGGCGGGCGCGCTGGCCACCGGGGTGCTCGCCGAGTGGCTGCCCGGCCCGACGGTGCTGCCCGCGCTCGCCCACACCCTGGGCTGCCTGCTGGTGCTGCGCGCCACCCGCCGGCTCCCCGAAACGGCAACGCTGCCGGCGACAGCCCGTAACGGCGGCTGGGTCGATGGCGTTGCCGGGGCCCACGCCGGTGCGGCCACCGTGGCGGAGCACCGTGCGGCCGTCCAGCACCCCCGGTTCCGCTACGTCGTGCTCCCTGCCAGCCCTGCCGTCCTCGGCGCCGCCACCGTGGCGTACGTCGTGCTGCCCCCGCTCGTCGCCGACCGCGTGCCCGGCTACGCGCCGCTGTTCGGCGGCCTGGTGGCGGCGCTGACGCTCACCATGGGCGTGCTCGCCCAGCCCTTCGCGGCCCGTCTGGACGACCACGGCAGCGCCCGGGCCACCCTCACCGCCATGGCCACCGTGATCGCCGGGCTGCTGATCGGCGCCCTCGCCGCCCAGCGCGACTCGGTGGGGCTGGTGCTCGTGGCCGCCGTCGTCCTCGGCACCGGGTACGGGCTGACGCTCGGCGCGGGACTGCACGAGGTGGAACGACTGGCCACGCGGAGCCGCGGCCCGACCTCCGCCTCGCTCTACCAGAGCACCATCTCCAGCGGCTTCCTCACCCCGCTGCTGCTCGCCGGGACGGCCGGCCACGCCTCCTACCCGGCCCTGCTGGTGGGCATGGCCGTCGTGGGCGTGCTCTGCCTGGCCGTCACCGGTGCGCACAGCCGCCGCCACCTGCCCGCGTCGGCGGGCCCGGCGCGGTCGGGGTCGGGGACGGGGACGGGGACGGGCGAGGATTCGGGTGAGGATCCGAACGACGATCCAAGCGAGGGTTCGTCCGTACAGTCCGTACAGTCCGGACCGGGACCGAGACCGACACCACCACCGAGGAGCCGACGACGATGGGCCGAGTGACCGTTCCGCGCAGGGTGCTGCGCCTGCGCCAGGGCACGCCCTCGCACCGCCCCGACACCCTGGCGGCCGAGGAGCCGATGGAGATCCGGGTCGGCGGGCGCCCGCTGACGGTGACCATGCGCACCCCGGGCAACGACTTCGACCTGGCGGCCGGATTCCTGGTCAGCGAGGGCGCGCTGCAGGCCGCCGACCAGGTCGCCGGGATCCGCTACTGCGCGGGCGCCACCGCCGACGGCGGCAACACCTACAACATCGTCGACGTCGTGCTCGCCCCCGGTGTGCCCGCCCCCGACGCCTCGCTGGAGCGCAACTTCTACACCACCTCCTCCTGCGGCCTGTGCGGCAAGGCCAGCCTGGACGCGGTGCGCACCACCGCGCCCTGGAGCGTCGCCGAGGACGGGCTGCGCGTCACCCCCGCGCTGCTGTCCGCCCTGCCCGACCGGCTGCGCGCCGCCCAGAAGGTCTTCGAGAGCACCGGCGGTCTGCACGCGGCGGGCCTGTTCGACGCGGAGGGGCGGCTGCTCTGCCTGCGCGAGGACGTCGGTCGGCACAACGCCGTGGACAAGGTGGTCGGCCACGCCCTGCGGGAGGGCCTGCTGCCGGCCCGCGGCACGGTGCTGATGGTCAGCGGCCGGGCCTCCTTCGAGCTGGTGCAGAAGGCCGTGATGGCGGGCATCCCGATGCTCGCCGCGGTCTCCGCGCCCTCCTCGCTGGCCGTGGACCTCGCCGAGGAGAGCGGCCTGACCCTGGTCGGCTTCCTGCGCGGCGAATCGATGAACGTCTACACCCGCACGGACCGCATCGACACGGGCCGCATCGACACGGAGCCGGCCACCGGCCACGGGGCCGCCGCCCTCAAGGCCGAGTAGATGCTCTTCCGCCAGCTCGAATACCTCGTCGCCCTCGCCCGGGAGCGGCACTTCGCCCGGGCCGCCCAGGCCTGCCACGTCTCCCAGCCCGCCCTGTCCGAGGCCGTCCGCAAGCTGGAGGACGAGCTGAAGGTGCTGCTGGTGCGTCGCGGGCGCGCCTTCGAGGGGCTGACTCCCGAGGGCGAGCGGATCGTGCGGTGGGCGCAGCGGATCCTGGCGGACCGGGACGCCCTGCGGGACGAGGTGGACGCCCTGCGCACCGGTCTGAGCGGACGGCTGCGGATCGGCTCGGTGCCGACCGCCTCGGGCGCCGTCTCGCTGCTCACCGGGCCGCTCTGCGCCGCCCATCCGCTGGCCACCGTGGAGCTGTCCACCGATCTGCGCTCCGAGGAACTGCTGCGCCAGGTACGGAACTTCGAGATCGATGCGGGCATCACCTACCTGCCCGGGCCCGGCGCCGACGACCTGCGCACGCTCCCCCTCTACGAGGAGCGGTACGTCCTGCTGACCAGCCCGGCCGACGGACCGGCCCGCCACTCCCGGGCGACCTGGGAGGAGGCCTCCCGGCTGCCGCTGTGCCTGCTGCACCCGGGCATGCAGGGCCGACGGGTGCTGGACGAGGTGTTCGCGGGCCTCGGGCTGGCGCCGACGCCGCGGGTCGAGACGGACTCGGTGGCCTCGCTCTTCGCCCACGTGCGCACCGGGCACTGGGCGAGCGTGGTGCCGTACGCCTGGCTGCACGTGTTCGGCGTGCCGCCCGGGATGCAGGCCGTCCCGCTGGTGGAGCCGGTGCACAGTGCACCGATCGGGCTGGTGATCGCCGCCCGGGAGCCGGGCTCGGTGATGGCGCGGGCGCTGCTGGAGGTCGCCCGGCGCACCGAGATCGCCGCCGTCCTGGGCAGCCTGCCCTGACCGGAGTGCCGCCGGGCCGGGCGGCCTGCCCTGGCCCGCTCGGCCCGGGTCGCGGGCGGTGGGCGCCCGCCATAGCCTCGACCCGAGCGCCGGGTGTCCGCCGAATCCCGACCCCCGCGACGGAAGGCGATGTGCCGTGACCACCTCAGATGACGCCGGGACCAGCGCTGGGACCACACCCGCCCACGCCGGGACCACCCCCGCCCAGGAGCGGCCCGAGCCCGAGGTGGGCCCCTCCCCCGACGGGGCTCCGCAGTTCGAGCCGTACCACCACCCGGCCGCGGGCTGGGGCGCGGCCAAGAGCGTGACCCGCTTCATGGTGCGCGAGGGCGCGTACGTGGACGGGCCGCGCGCGGTGATGCGGATGAACCACGAGAACGGGGGCTTCGACTGCCCCGGCTGCGCCTGGCCCGACGACACCAAGGGCCTGCACCTGGACATCTGCGAGAACGGCATCAAGCACGTCACCTGGGAGATGACCCGCAGGCGGGTCGGCCGCGAGTTCTTCGCCGCGCACTCGGTGACCGAGCTGTCCGGGTGGAGCGACTTCGCCCTGGAGGACCAGGGCCGGCTCACCGAGCCGATGGTGTACGACTCCGCCACCGACCACTACGTGCCGATCGGCTGGAAGGAGGCCTTCGACCTGGTCGGCCGGGCCCTGCGCGGACTGGACGACCCGAATCAGGCGGCGTTCTACACCTCCGGCAGGCTCGGCAACGAGGCGACCTTCCTGTACCAGCTGATGGCCCGCGAGCTGGGCACCAACAACCTGCCGGACTGCTCCAACATGTGCCACGAGGCCAGCGGGCGGGCCCTGCAGGCCGCGCTCGGCACGGGGAAGGGGACGGTCGACCTCAAGGACTGGGAGGTCACCGACGCGCTGTTCATCCTGGGCGTCAACGTGGCCTCCAACGCGCCCCGGATGCTGACCGCGCTCGCCGAGGCGTTCAAGCGCGGCGCGCAGATCGTGCACGTCAATCCGCTGGTCGAGGCGGCGGCGAGGCGGACGATCATCCCGCACGACTTCACGGACATGGCGCTGAACAAGTCCACCCGCACCGGCACGCTGAACCTGCAGCCGCGCATCGGCGGCGACATGGCGCTGCTGCGCGGCATGGCGAAGGCCGTCCTGGAGCAGTCCGCGACCGACGACAAGGCGCTGGACCAGCTGTTCATCGACCGCCACACCACCGGTTTCGAGGCCTACCGGGAGGTCTGCGCGGCCACGCCCTGGGAGGAGATCGAGCGCCAGAGCGGGCTGGGCCGGGCGGACGTCCTCAAGGCCGCGCGGATCTACCGCGACGCCGACCGTTCGATCTTCAGCTGGTGCCTGGGCATCACCCAGCACGAGCACGGTGTGGACACCGTCCGGGAGATCGTCAACCTCCTGCTGCTGCGCGGCAACCTGGGCCGCGAGGGCGCCGGGCCGTCCCCCGTGCGCGGGCACAGCAACGTCCAGGGCAACCGCACCTGCGGCATCGACCACCGGCCGGACGGGGAGTTCCTGGACCGGCTCGCCGAGGTGTGCGGGATCGAGCCGCCGCGCGAGCACGGCCTGGACACCGTCGCCACCATCGAGTCGATGCGGCGCGGCGCGGTCAGGGTCTTCGTCGGCATGGGCGGCAACTTCGCGCTCGCCGCACCGGACACGCCCTACACCTACGAGGCACTCGGCCGGTGCGAGCTGACCGTCCAGGTGAGCACCAAGCTGAACCGCAGCCACCTGGTGCACGGCCGCAGCGCGCTGATCCTGCCGTGCCTGGGCCGCACCGAGAAGGACCACCAGCGCGGCGGGGTGCAGTCCACCTCGGTCGAGGACTCCATGAGCATGGTTCATCTCTCGGTCGGCATGAAGAAACCGGCCTCATCGCACCTGCTCTCCGAGCCCGCGATCATCGCCGGGATGGCCCGCGCGGCGCTGCCGGACAGCCCCACCCCGTGGGAGTGGTACATCGAGGACTACGACCGGATCCGCGACACCATGGCACGGGTGCTGGACGGCTTCGAGGACTTCAACCGCCGGGTGCGGCTGCCGCTGGGGTTCCGGATCAAGCAGCCGGCCCGCGAGCTGGTCTTCCTGACCCCCTCCGGGAAGGCCGAGTTCTCCACCGCCCCGCTGCCCGACGTCGTCCCCGAGCCCGGCACCCTGGCACTGGGCACCATGCGCTCGCACGACCAGTGGAACACCACCATCTACTCGGACAACGACCGCTACCGGGGCGTGAAGAACCTGCGCACGCTGGTCTTCCTGAACAAGGACGACATGCGTGAGCGCGGCATCGACGAGTTCGACCGGGTGGACGTCACCAGTACCGCCCGGGACGGCAGCACCCGCTCGGTGACCGGCTACCTGGCCGTCCCGTACGACATCCCGCGCGGCTGCGCGGCCGGGTACATGCCGGAGATGAACGTGCTGTGCGCGATCGGCGACTACAGCACCCAGAGCGACCAGCCGATCATGAAGCACCTCAAGGTGACCGTGACGAAGTCATGAGGGGCATGAGCTCGGCTCACGCAGCACGGCATGAGCGTCGTTCATGGCCACGGCATGAGAGTTGTTCATGACCTCCGCATGAGAGTTGTTCATACGCAAGGCGGCATGAGAGTTGTTCATGGCCACCACGGCATGAGGTCCGCTCATGCGCGAAGGCATGAGCGGACCTCATGCGGCCCTCCGACCGCTCAGTCGCTCGGCTGGGGCGTCCAGCGGTGCAGGCCCTTGCGGTCGTAGTAGCGGGTCATCCCGAAGCCGAACGCCAGGGCCAGCACCACGCCGATGGCGATCATGACCCAGCCGCGGGCCAGCCCGGCGTTCCCCCGGGCGTCGAAGAACAGGATCGCCCGGATGCCGTCGCTGAGCTGGCGCATCGGCTCGAAGACGCTCAGGAAGCGGTAGAAGCCGGGCACCGCCTGCAGCGGGACGGTCGCGCCGGAGGAGGGCAGGGCCAGCGCGATGAAGACGAACATCGACACCAGCTGCCCGATCCCGCCGAACGCGGCGTTGATCGCCTGCACCCCGAGGCCGACGGCGAGGCTGGCGCAGTAGGCGAAGAGCCAGAGCATCGCCAGGTGCGGGGCGTCCATGCCGAGGATGCCGACCGTGCAGAGCATCACCAGGGAGGTGGTGAGCAACATGATCCCGGCCGTCATGACCATCTTGAGCAGGAGGGTCTGGGTGCGGTCGATCGGGACGGTCGGGCGGCGGGTGTGCCAGGGGCCGATCTCGCTGTCGCTGTAGCCGAGGGCGGTGTCGACACCGCTGTGGATCATGTTGCCGCCGATGAAGCCGGTCAGGACGGCGAGCAGGGTGAAGTAGAAGGCGCTCAGGCCGAGCCCGCTGTGACTGCCGATCGGGTGGCCGACCTGGGTGGCGACGGCGAACGGGTCGGCGAGCAGCAGTCGGGCGGTGGCTCCGGTGTCCGGGCCCGCGGGAGTGGCCGAGCCCGGGGCGGGGGTGGCCGGCAGGGCGGCCAGCAGCTCACGGCCTGCCGCCTGGGAGCCCTGGTGGGCGGCGTTCTGGGCGATCTGGGAGGCCAACGAGGAGCCGAGGCTGCCCAGGCCGGGGTTGGTCAGTACGGTCAGGGTCGGCCGTTCGGTGGCCCCGCCGGTGACCAGCGCGGTGACGGCGGCGGTGAAGTCCTCGGGGACGACCAGCGCGCCGTAGACCTTACCGGCGGCGAGCTGTTCGCGGAGCCCGGCCTGGTCCACCTGCCGCCAGTCGACGGTGCGGCCGGGGGTGCCGGCCACGATCGCCTTGGTCAGCCGGGTGCCGAAGTTCTCCGGCTGGCCGGGCGGCGGTGCGCCCCGGTCCGCGTTCACCAGGGCGATCGGCAGCCGGTGCAGATGGCCGGTCGGATTGACGATGCCGCCCATGTAGAGCAGTGAGAGGACGACGGCCAGCAGGCCGCACAGGACGGTGGGGAAGAGCCACAGCTTCGGACGCCGGACGAGCGAGAGCGCCCGGGCCTGCCGGGGAGCCTCCTGGGAGCCTGCGGTCGCCATGCCACCCCTCGGGTTCGGGCACAACCTGGTGCCGCGTCAGGTACGGCGGGAAGTCGTTCCGTGGCAGCCGGAGGGACAAACCCCGCGTCACCCGGGCGGCCGTCGCCCCAACGACCGGGACCGCCAAGCGGGCCTGTTCGGCCACCACCACGCGAACGGGCAGGAACGCCGGCCTGGAGGGACGTGGCCGCGGACAATGCTGCGGAACCCCCGTACTCCGACCGGACGGAGCACACCGCGGTGTTGAGCAGGCGTCACTTCATGGGCTCGGCCGGCGCGGTGGGGCTCGCGCCGTACGCGGCACCGGCGGCGGCCGCCGCCGTGACTGCCGCCGCGCCGCGGAGCCACGAGCACCACATGGCGGCGGCGATCGAGGAGGGGCGCCGCAACGCGCGCTACCCCTTCGGCGCGGTGATCGTCCGCTCCGGCCGGGTGGTCGCCCGGGGCACCGCCTCCGCGGACAGCCCGACCCAGCACGGCGAAATGGTCGCCATCGACGACTACGGACAGCCCTACGGCGGTCCCGCATGGGCCGACACCGCCCTGTACACCACCGCCGAACCCTGCCCCATGTGCATGAGCGCCTGCGCCTGGGCCGGCATCGGCCAGGTCGTCTGGGCGACCTCGATCGAGGGGCTGCGCCGCACCGGCGTGGACCAGATCGACCTGTCCGCCACCGCCGTGGCCAAGGCCGCCGGATCCTTCTACCACCCGGGCCTGCTGCTGGGCGGGGTGCTCGCCGCCGAGACGGACGAGCTGTTCCGCCGCGCCCAGGTCATCCGCGACGGCGGCAGCGAGGACGGGTCGTAGGACAGCAGATCGCACCGCGGGAAGGGCGCCGACCGACGACCTGCGTGCCCGCACCGGACGTCGGTCCCACCCACTTCCGGTTCCCCCGGTTCCTACGCCGGGCGGGCTCCGTCCGGGTAGACGAGTACGGCCAGGACGCGGCGGTTGTCGTCGTCGGAGGCGCCGAGGCCGAGCTTGGCGAAGATGGTGGAGGTGTGATTGCTGACCGCGCCCTCGCTGAAGTGGAGGCGTTGGGCGATCGCGGCGTTGGAGCGGCCCCCGGCCATCATCGCGAGGACGTCGCGGGCGAGGGCGAGGCCGGCGGACGCCGGGAGGAGGCCGAGGGGGCGGTCCGAGCAGCCCGCGCAGCGGCAACAGGCCCTGTCCTCCGGTGCGGGGTGGGTCTGGGCCCACCCCCTGGTCGGGGGAAGGCGATGCTGCCGGGGCGTTCCGGTGGCGCTGGGGCGTTCCGGTGGGGCGTTCCAGGTGAGGGAGAAAGGGCAGGTCAGAGGGGGTGGGACCGTTCCAGTGTCCCGGTTGGGTGGGGAGGTCTGGCGGGTGGGACGGGCGGGGGGCCACTGTGGTGGTCGGCGGCCGGTGGCGTTGGCCCGGCCGCCCGGTCTGCTCGTTCATCCACCACTGTCACGGGGGAACCTCCATGTCCGTTCGTCGTGTTCTGTTCGTCCCGGCTGCCCTCGCCCTCGGGGCCGCGCTCAGCCTGACCGCCTGCCAGTCCGGTGGCGGTTCGGGCGGTGCGCAGCAGTCGGCGAAGCCCACCCAGGCGGCCCCGGCCGGCTCGGCGCCGCTGGCCGGTACTTCGGCTGCACCGGTGTCAGGGGCTTCGGCCACGCCTGCCGCCAACGGCGCTCCGGGGCGCGCCGAGTCGCCCGCTGCGCCCGCTGCCCCGGGCGGGGGCGGCGGTGACAGCTACGCGTACTCCCACCCCTGCGAGTCGAAGAAGCTGTCGGTCCGGGTGACCAGCCGGGCCGGGGCGCCGAGCCAGCGGGTGATCGAGGTCCGCAACCAGGGGACGACGGCCTGCGGTCTGGGCTACTACCCGCTGCTGAGCCTCGGTGACTCGCACTCGGCCGACCGCGGCAAGGACGTCAGGCCGCTGGTGCCCAGCGGGCTGGGCGGTGCCCCGGCGTACCCGGTGGCGCCCGGCCGGACGGCGTACGCGGTGCTCGACCTCAACCCGGGTGGGGCGGGCTCCGGCACCGTGTCCGGTGTCGACGAGGTGAACGTCCTGGCCGACGGGGACCACATGCCCGCCGCCGAGACGCTGAACTTCCCGCTCGGGCAGGGCGCGAAGGTGCTCAGGCCGAAGCTGGGCCTGTACCGCGACAGCGTGGCGGATGCGGCCGCCTCGGCGGCCACCGCGGACCGGCAGTCCTGAGCGGCGCGGTCCGTCGCGAGGCCGCCGTGCTGCCCCTCCCCCGAGCGCTCCGGCGCCGAGCCGGTACCGTGAGCTGCGGCTTCGAGCAGATCCGGGGCCGGTCCGGGGCGAGGGGTGGACGGCGCATGGGTGTGGAGACCGACGAGTTCGCGGCGATGCTGCGGGAGCTGAAGGAACGCTCCGGCCGCAGCTACGGCGCGCTGGCGACCCGGCTGCACGTCAGCACCTCCACGCTGCACCGCTACTGCAACGGCGCTGCCGTTCCGGCGGAGTACGCGCCCGTGGAGCGCCTGGCCCGGGCCTGCGGGGCACGCGCCGAGGAACTGGTCGAGCTGCACCGGCGCTGGATCCTGGCCGATGCGGCCCGGCGGCGGGAGGCGGGTGCGGCCGGTACGGCAACGGCCCAGGCTGCCGCCGCCAAGCCGGAGCCCGCGCCAGCGCCCGCGCCACAGCCCGCAAGCGCACCCGTGCCCGTGACCGCAAACACCAACGGACCCGCAAACGCACCCGCAGAGGAGGTGGAACCCGTGCGCCCCGTGGACCCGTCCGTCGAGCCGCGCCGCCGTACCCGCACCCGCGTGCTGCTGAGCGCCGTGGCCGTCGCCGCCCTGGCCGCGCTGGTCTCGGTCTTCGTGCTGCGCGAGGGCGGCGGCGCGACGGACACGACCACCTCCCCGACGGCCGCAGCGGCTCCCACCCCCGGCAGCGGGCCCGCCGCCACGACGCCCGCCACGACGCCCGCCACGGCACCCGCGGCCGCTCCCCCGGACGCCACCGGCAGTCCGACCGCCGGATCCCCCGCCGCCGCCTCTCCCACCTCCTCCCCCTCGCCCGAGGAGAACACCGCCCCGTTCCACGTCAACGTCCTCGCCGACAACTGGGGCAGCCCCTGCGGCCAGTGGTTCCTCTCCTCCCGCACCCCCTCCCAGGTGGCCCCGCCCCCGGACTCCGCCGCCCGCACCGGGAGCTGGGCGGCCGGGCAGCACGCCGTACCGGCCGGGCACCTGCGCCTTGAGCTGACCGCCCTGGGCAAGAACCCGACCCCGGTTGTGCTGAACGACGTGTACGTGCACATCGTCAGCACCCAGCCCGCGCCGAAGTGGAACGCCTACACGCCCGGCGCGGGCTGCGGCGGGGCCCTCGTCCCGGCGTCCTTCGCGGTGGACCTCGATTCGCCCTCACCGCACGCCGTCCCCGTCGCGGGCCGGGAGGGTACGAAGAAGACCCCGGTCACCGACTTCCCCTACCGGGTCTCGGACACCGACCCGCAGGTGATCGACGTGGACGCCACCACGCTCTCCCAGGACGTCACCTGGTACCTCGAACTGAAGTGGAACAGCGGCCTCAGCCACGGCACGCTGCCCGTGGACGACAACGGCCGCCCCTTCCGCACCGTGGGCCTGCAGGGCGCGCCCGGCTACTTCTACAACGGCAAGGCCTGGGCCCCGTCCCCCGTCGACGGCTGAGCACCCCGGGCGGTGCGCACGGCCGGCGAGTCCGGTGCCCGTCCGGGGTCTTCTCCACGTCAACGTGGTTGACATAGCCTGCCGGGATGAGCGATCGCGTAGTCCCGGAACCGCAGCGCAGGCGGCGGCGCCCCACCAAGCAGGGCGTCGTCCTCTCGGCCGGGCTGATCGTCGACACCGCGATCCGGCTGATCGGACAGCACGGCGCCGAGGCGCTCACCGTACGGCGGCTGGGCGCGGCACTGGGCGCCGACCCGAGCGCGGTCTACCGCTACTTCCACAGCACCGACGACCTGCTGCTCGCGATCGCCGACGAGCTCATCGGCCGCGCCCAGCACGGCTGGCAGCCCACCGGGGACTGGCGGGCCGACCTGCGCGCCATCGGCCTGCGCATCCACGCCAGTTACCAGGCCCACCCGCAGGCCGCGCTGCTCGCCGCCCACCGCACCACCGGCCGTACCCACGAGATCGCCGCCGTCGAGGCCATCCTCGGCACCCTGCGCACCGCCGGCTTCCCGGACGCGGAGGCCGTCCGCGTCTACCACGCCTTCGTCGACCAGAGCCTCGCCTTCGCCGCCCTGGACGCCGCCGCCCTCGCCCTGCCCGCGCCCGCCGCGGCTGCGGACCTCCAGGTCTGGCAGGCCTCCTACGCCCGCCTCGACGCCGCGACCCACCCGCACATCGCCGCCACCGCCCACCTGCTCACCTCGGACATGCGTCGCAGCGGCTACCCGTACGCGCTGGACCTGCTCCTCGACGCCGCCGCGGCCCGGCTCCGGTCGGCGGACACCGGACCGGACGGCTGACGGCACGTCGGCCGGGACGACTGGCGGCACGCGGGCCGGGCGGCCGACTCGCGGACGCACGCGGCCGCCGGTGGTGCGCCCCCGTGCGCGCACCACCGGCGGCCGTCCCGGCCCGAGGGCCCCGCCCGGAGGGCCGTCCCGGGAAACCGGAGACCCCGCCCGGAGGCCCGTCCCGGGAAACCGGAGGCCCCGGCCCGGGAGACCCGCCCCGCTCAGTCCGCCGCGTGCACCGACTCCCCGCCCACGTAGGTCCGCAGCACCCGCGCCTCGGCGATCTCCTCCGCCGGCCCGGTGAGGATGTCCCGGTCGAGCACGACCAGGTCCGCGAGCCGCCCGGCCGCCAGCACCCCCGCGTCGTCGTGCCCGTTGACGTATGCGGACCCGGCCGTGTACGCGGCGATCGCCGAGCCCAGGTCGAGCCGCTGCTCGGGCAGGAAGACCCGGCCGTCGGTGGCCCCCGGCTCCATCCGGTTGACCGCCACGTGCAGGCCCGCGAGCGGGTCCGGGCTGCTCACCGGCCAGTCGCTGCCCGCCGCCAGGGTGGCGCCCGCGCGCTGCAGGGCGCCGAACGGGTACTGCCAGGCGGCGCGTTCGGGCCCGAGGAAGGGGATCGTCAGTTCGTCCATCTGCGGTTCGTGGGCGGCCCACAGCGGCTGGATGTTGGCGATCGCCCCCAGCTGCGCGAAGCGGGCGAGGTCGTCCGGGTGGACGACCTGGAGGTGGGCGAGGTGGTGCCGGGCGCCGCGCCGGCCGTTGGCGGTGCGGGCGGCCTCGACGGCGTCCAGCGCCTCGCGGACGGCGCGGTCGCCGAGCGCGTGGAAGTGCACCTGGAAGTCGAGCGCGTCCAGTTCGGTGACGTAGCCGCGCAGCGCGGCCGGATCGACGAAGCTGAGGCCGGAGTTGGCGGTGGCGCAGCCGCACCCGTCCAGGTAGGGGCTGGTCATCGCGGCGGTGAAGTTCTCCGCGATGCCGTCCTGCATGATCTTCACCGAGCCGGCCCGGAACCGTCCGTGGCTCGACTCCGCGCGCCGCCGGACGAGTTCGGGGATCTGTTCGGCGCCGCGGTCGCGCTGCCACCAGAGCGCGCCGGTCACCCGGGCGGTCAGTGCGCCGGAGCGCGCCGCGGCCAGGTAGGCGTCGGACGGGTCGGGCTGGCCGTTGAACTCGCCGAGCAGGGCGTCCTGCCAGCCGGTGATGCCGAGCGAGTGCAGCAGCCGCTGGGCGCGCAGCAGCCCCTCCAGCCGGTCGGCGGCAGTGGACGGCGGCAGCAGCCGGGCGACGAGCGCGGTGGCGCCCTCCTGGAGCATGCCGCTGGGGGTGCCGTCGGGCTCGCGCTCGATCCGCCCGTCGGCCGGATCGGGGGTGTCCCGGGTGAGGCCGGCGAGTTCCAGCGCCCGGGTGTTGGCCCAGGCGCCGTGGTGGTCCCGGTTGGTGAGGTACACCGGCCGGTCGGGGACGACGGAGTCGAGCAGCTGACGGGTCGGCAGGCCGCCGCCGAAGCTCTCCATCGACCATCCGCTGCCGGTGATCCACTCCCGCCCGGGGTCGGCCTCGGCGTACGCCCGGATCCGTTCCAGGTAGTCGGCGACGCCGACCGTGCCGGTGAGGTCGCAGACGGCCAACTCGGTGCCGCCGAACACCGCGTGGATGTGCGCGTCCTGGAAGCCGGGCAGCAGCAGTTTGCCGGTGAGGTCCACGACCTCGGTTCGCGGCCCGATCAACTCCCGGACCTCGTCGTGCCCGACGGCGGCGATCCGTTCGCCGATCACCGCCAGCGAGGTCGCCCGCGTGCGGGCGGCGTCGCCGGTGTGCACGGGTCCGCCGGTGAAGACCAGATCGGCCTCGGTCATGGGGTGGTGCTCCGTTCCTGGGTCCGGTGAATCTCTTGTCCCACAATGGGGTTGGGCATGGGGGGCGTCCTCAGCCCGCCTGCTCCGTGGCGGGCCTGGGCCGTTCCGGGACGGGCCTGGCCCGTTCCAGGAAGTACGGCGAGCGGCGCCGCCAGCGGGCCCAGGCCGCCGCCGGGAGTCCGGTGACGACCATCAGCACCACCACGGTCAGCTCGAACCATCCGTTGTCGGCGGCGAGTTCGAAGTGGTCGGTGGAGTCGTAGAAGCTCCAGGCCAGGTAGCCGCCGACGACGAGCAGCGCCGCCGCGCCCAGCAGCGGGCCGACCACCGCGCGCAGGCCCTGCGCCGGGTGGGTGCGCAGCAGGCCGCGGAAGCGGACGGCGGCCGCGACGGCGGTCAGCGCGTAGTAGAGGGCGACGATGATGCCGATCGCGTTGACGGCGGCCGAGATCAGGTCGTTGACGGTCGGGATGGCCAGCGAGGCGAGGGCGAGCAGGACGGCGACGCCGGTGATCAGCAGTGTGCCGACGGCGGGGGTGGCGTGCCGGGGGTGCAGTCGGGTCCAGACCGGGCCGAGTGCCTGGTCGCGTCCCATCGCGTACAGTCCGCGGGCGGTGGGGATCACCGAGGACTGCAGCGAGGCGACTGCGGAGAACATCAGGGCGATCAACGGCAGTGCGGCGAGCGGCTGGTGGGCGAGCGTGGTACCGAAGTAGGTCAGCCCGTGGGCGCCGTTGTCGGCCAACTCACCCATCGGCAGTACGCGTTGGAAGGCGGTGCCGGCGAGCAGGAAGAGCAGCAGCATCACCACGAGGGCGAGCATGCCGCCGCGGGAGGCGTCGCGTGGGTCGCGGACCTCCTCGCCGACGCTGAACACCGACTCGAAGCCCCAGTAGCAGAACACCGCCAGCACCATGCCCTGGGCGACGGCGTCGAAGGAGGGGATGTCGAAGGGGTTGTACCACTGGAGCGAGAACGGCTGGTCGCCCGCGAACAGCCCGTATCCGCAGAAGCCGAGCAGCACGGCGTACTCGAACACCAGCAGGGCCTTCTGCAGTCGGGCCGCCAGGTCCAGGCCGCGTACCGCGATCAGTGCGGCGCCGATCAGGACCACCAGGCCGAGCAGGGTGCACTGGACGGTCGAGTCGGCGTCCAGTCGCAGGCCGGCGATGCTGCGCAGGTGGGCCTGGTCGAGCAGTTGGATGACCGAGGAGCCGGTGACGGTCGTGGTGTAGGCCATGAAGACGACGGTCCCCACGGTGTTGACCCAGCCGGTGAGGAAGCCGAGCCAGGGGCTGAGGGTGCGTCCGACCCACCGGTAGCTGCTGCCGGCGTCCGGTTCCACGGTGTTCAGCCGTCCGTACCCGCCCGCGATGGCGAGCACGGGCAGGAAGGCCAGCAGCATGATCGCCGGGAGGTGGAGGCCGACCACTCCGGCCATCAGGCCCAGGCCGATGCCGATGCTGCTGGTGGCGGCCGTGCTGGAGGCGGCGATCACCGCGCCGTCCAGCAGGCCGAGGGATTGCCGCATCACGACGTGGGGGGCGCTCGCGTCCGTTCTCGGAGCGCTGCCCGGGTCCTTCACCGTCGATGCCAACGGATCACCGCCTTGGTCGTGGGGGTGCACGTGGTTCGTGGGGTGCACGTGTGGGGGGAACGCGCGCGCCGGAGGGGGAGGCGCGTGCGGAAGTGCGAGCCATGAAACCGGCGCCGCCGTCACACGTCAATGCTGTTGTCATAAGCGCGAAGCCGATGATTTCCGCACCGCACGCCTGTGGTTCACCACGGATTCACCTGTCGTCCGGAACCGTGTTCATTCGGGACGTCTACGTTCTTTCCGCCGAAGGTCACCGGGACCGTGTCGACGAGAGGGAACCCACAGATGCTCCAGCGCAACCGCCGGTCCACCACCCTCGCCCTGAGCGCGGTGGCGCTGGCCGGCGCCCTGTCGCTCACCGCGTGCGGAAGCGACGACAACAAGACGGGGAACACCGCGGCGAGCGGTTCCGCGAGCGGCGGCGGCGCGGTCGCCTGCGGCAAGGGCGGCACCCTCCTCGGCGCGGGCTCCACGGCGCAGGGCAACGCGATGGACCAGTGGAAGACGGCCTACTCCGCCGCCTGCTCCGGCACCACGATCAACTACAGCGGCGGCGGCTCCGGCGCGGGCGTCCAGCAGTTCACCCAGGGCAAGGTCGCCTTCGCGGGCACCGACTACGTGCTCAAGGCCGCCGACGTCGACGCCTCCAAGGCGGTCTGCTCCGGCGGCAAGGCCATCGACCTGCCGATGGTCGGCGGCCTCGTCTCGCTGGTCTACAACGTGGACAACGTCGACAACCTGGTCCTGGACGGCCCGACCGCCGCCAAGATCTTCGACTCGCAGATCACCAAGTGGAACGACCCGGCCATCGCCGCCCTCAACCCGGGCGCCAAGCTGCCGGACGCCGACATCCAGTCCTTCCACCGCTCGGACGACTCCGGCACCACCTTCAACCTGACCTCCTACTTCGCCAAGACCTCCGGCGGCGCCTGGAGCGCGGCCCCGGACAAGGCGTGGAAGGGCAAGGGCGGCCAGTCCGCCAACGGCAGCGCCGGCCTCTCCGCCCAGATCAAGCAGGTCAAGAACTCCATCGGCTACGCCGAGCTGTCCTACGCCCAGATCAACAACCTCAGGAGCGCCGCCATCAGCACCGGCGCCGCCAAGCCGGTCGAGGCCACCGCCGCCAACGCCGCCAACACCTTCGCCACCTCCACCGTCGTCGGCACCGAGGGCGACCTCGCCCTCTCCCTCGACTACGGCACCAAGGCCGACAACGCCTACCCGATCGTCCTCGTCACCTACGAGGTCGTCTGCGACAAGGGCAACAAGGCCGAGACCCTCGACACCCTCAAGTCCTTCCTCACCTACACCATCGGCGACCCCGCCCAGCAGGCCATCGGCGAGAAGGGCTACGTCCCCCTCCCCGCCACCATCGCCGACAAGGTCAAGACCGCCGTGTCCACCCTCGCCTGACCCACCCACCCCCGGCGCCGGCCCCCACCACCGGGGGGCGGCGCCGGTCCGTGCCCCCGGCGAGGGCACGGACCGGCGGATGCACAGGACCGATGTCGGTGCCCGGAGCCAGAATGGGATCATGCCCTCCCTGGAGACCACGCCGAAGATCCGCGCCCGGATGAGCAAGCAGCGCAGTCACGACACGGGTATCGAGGTCACCCTCCGTCGATCCCTGCACGCGGCGGGGTTCCGCTACCGCGTCCACCGCAAGCCGCTCAAGGGCGTGCGCCGCGAAGCCGACATTCTCTTCGGCCCGGCGCGCATCGCGGTCTTCGTCGACGGCTGCTTCTGGCACGGCTGCCCGGAGCACGCGACGTGGCCCAAGAACAACGCCGACTTCTGGCGGGAGAAGATCGAGAAGAACCGCGCCCGGGACGCGGACACGGACTCGCGGCTCGCGGCGGCGGGGTGGTTGTCGGTCCGCGTCTGGGAGCACGAGAGCGCCGCCGAAGCCGCCGAGCGCATCGCCGTCCTGGTCCACGAGCGGCGGCCGAGGCGCGGGTTGAGCCCGGCGGAACCGACGACCGAGTACATCACACGTCCCGTCCCTGGCTAGACTCTGTCCACATGACCAGCACGGACGCAGCCGCTCCATTCCTCGCGAAACCGCACATTCTGGATCTTTTCGCCGGTCCGGGCGGTCTCGACGTGGCCGCGAAGATGCTGGGCGTGAGGTCACTCGGGATCGAGTGGGACAAGGACGCCTGTGAGACGCGTTACGCGGCCGGGCTCAGGACGTGGCACGCTGATGTCAGCCACATCCGGCGCAAGCGCTTCGAGGAGCTCGACGCGGACCTGAACGTACTGGCGGGCGGTCCGCCCTGCCAGACGTACTCAGTGGCCGGCAACGGTGCCGGGCGCAAAGCCTTGGAGAAGGTCAAGAAGCTCATCCACCGGCTGGTGGACGGGGCCGACGAGGACGATGTCGACGCGCAGCTGGAGAAGTTGGGCGGTGACCCTCGTACCGCCCTGGTCCTGGAACCGCTCCGATACGCGATCAAGGCTCTGGGTTCCCCGAACCGGGACCGGCGTCCGTTCGACGTGATCGTCCTGGAGCAGGTGCCCGCGGTCAAGGCACTCTGGGAGGTCTACAAGGCGGCCCTGGAGAAGGGACTGCCCCGGGAGGACGGAACGAGGGCCCGGTACAACGTCGCCGAGGTCAGGACTCTGCACACCGAGGCGTACGGCGTCCCGCAGACCCGTCGCCGCACGATCCTGATCGCGCGGCTCGACGAGCACGAGGCTCCTGCGATCCCCGCTCCCACCCACCACGTCTTCAACCTGCGCAAGCCGGAGCAGGGCAGTCCCGACGAGGCCCAGATCGCACTGCCCGTGGACGGGACCGCTGCGCCGCTCAGGCCCTGGGTCGCGATGGAGGACGTGCTCACGGGCCGAGAGACCCCGTTCGAGATCGTGTCGAACTACGGCAGCGGCGGCGACCCCAGGAACCGAGGCATCCGCACGTACCGGCAGCCGTCGTTCACCGTCACCGGGAAGGTCTCGCGCAACGCTGTCCGACGGCATCCGAACGGCCCCGAACTCGACCCCGACCGACTGACCATCCGCGAGGCAGGCATCCTCCAGACCTTCCCGCCCGACTACCCCTGGGAGGGCGGCGACCAGTCCCAGCAGGTGGGCAACGCCGTGCCCCCGTTGTTCGGCATGCACGTGCTGGCGGCTGCGCTGGCCAGGCCACTCCCGCCGGAGGAGGTGCTGCGGGAGAGCTGGCCCCGACTCGACAAGGGGGGGACCAGTACCGGGCCCTCCGCCGGGAGGGTTGCGACGCCGAGGACGACTGCGGCACCGGCTGCCCGATACCCGAGGTTCAGGCCCCTGCCTCCGGCGCATCCGCGAGGAAGTCGGCGAAGTAGTCCGCAAGAACGCTCACCGAAAGCTCAGGCGCGGGTTCCTCGTCGGGGCCCGCGGGGAGCACGTTCCTTGATACCTGACGGGCGGACTCGGCCTCCGCGATCCAGTCGAGCAGCGGACGGGGGTCGCGCTCGGGGTGGTCGGGAGCGATCACGTCGTACATGAGCGTCGCCGCCGAGGCGTTGACGGCTCCCGCCAAGGCATTGGCCTCTCGGCCGGTGGCACCATCGCCCTTCGCGACCAGTCGGACGATCGCCTGCGCGGTGGGCCGGTGGTTGATCACAGACATCCGGAGCGCGGTGTTGAAGATGTCCTGGTTGCCGCAGGCCGTGACCACCGGTCCGTAGTCCGGGCCGTTGCGGAAGAGCTCGGCTGCCCACCAGAGCCGGGCGAAAGCCTGTGTGTGGTACGGACCGCGAAAGCGTACGGCCGCCACCTTGGCCGCCTTGCCGTCCTTGGGTTCCGCCAGGTGCCGCCAGACCACGTAGTCCGGGGCGACGCCGAGGGCGAGGTAGTTCCAGAACCCGGGGTCGGCCGCCTCGCGGCGGGTGAGCCGCAGCGCCGCGTGGAGGCGCGGGGCGAGCCAGGCGTCGGCCTGGGTGGCCTTGAAACCGTTGCTCCGGCAGTAGGCCATGGCGTCCTCGGCCAGTTCCCGGATCGGCCGGAGTTCACCGCGCCGATCGGCGTGCGGAAGCGGTTCGGTGACGTCGTTGAGCTTGATGCTCAGCGCGTCCTCGCGCCCGGTGAGCAGTCCCTCGGTGAGGAACTCCGCCACCTCGGCGTTCGGCAGCAGGGCCAAGCGCTCCGGGAGGAAGCTGGGCCGGTCGGTCATGCGTCGTCCCCCTGCGTGAGGCGTTCCAGGTCGTGGATGGTGGTGGAGAGCGTCCTGGGGACGCCGGCGCGCCGGGAGGCGGCGAAGTGGATCCGGGATTGGAGTTCCCCCCATCCGGCGGCGGAGGATCCGGTGCGTGCCGCATGGACCTCCCGCAGGGCCTGCTCCGGCTCGCGGTCGGGATACACGTCGGGGAGCATCTCCCGGAGCACCTCGCCCTGCCAGCCGTGTGGGAACACCGGGACGCCGTCCTCCTCGACCTCAAGGTCGCCGACGGCGGAGTGGAAGACGGCTGTCCAGACCTCGGAGCCCATCTGGACGAGAAGGAGTTCCCGGACGGTCTTCTCCGCGCTGCTCCCACCGTCCGCACCCATCAGGTCGCCGAGCCCGTCGAAGTCGGTGTTGATGCGCACGGCCGGAAGGCGACCGGTGGTGTCGACCAGCCACGGGGCGTCCTTGAAGCGCTGGAGTCGACTCGCCCCGGACCCGAACTTGATCATCTTGACATCGAATTCGCGGGCGAGCGAGGGCACGACCTCGATGACGTCGACGAACCACTCCGTGTCGGCGGTGGCGATCACCCGCCCCGGGACACCGTCGACGGTGGCCACCACGTGCACGGCGAGGGTGGCACGATCGAGGAGGTCGCAGCGGTTCAGGTACAGCTCGGCCGTCCGCTCGCGGCCGTCCACGGAAACCGAGGAGAACTCCACGGTCGCACGGGTGTTGGTGGCCCGCTCCGTCAGGACGGCGACGACCTTGACGTTCTGCCAGGGTCCGTTGGGGTCCAGCGCCTTGGCCGGGATGCCGGCGGAGAGCCGGAGCCTGGCCTCGCTCCAGTCGGGACGATCCTCGTCGGGCCCGAGGGCGACGACTCGTTCGACGGTGGAGAGGTATTTGCTCTCCACGTCCTCCCATGGCTCACCCTCGGCCTTGAGCTGGACGCTGTCGACGCGCCAGGACACGTTGCCGGTGAGCCGCCGGTAGGGGTAGACCTTCACGCCTGCTCTCCCTTTCCGTTACGGAGTTCGACGACGAGCCCGGTGAGTTGGGCTCGGACCGGATGCCGGGACACGTCGGTGACGCCCCGGAAGACGGCCTTGCGACTGCCCGGCGACAACTGGAGGGCCCCATCGACGACCTCGCAGCCGCTGACGGCGACCAGGTCCTTCCAGGGGGCGAGGGGACGGGGGCCGGAGCGCACGTCGAACTTGGCGACGGGCGTGACCGGCCGGTCCGTGTCCACCCCGGGCGACACCCGCAGGTCGACGGTGACCGACCAGGCTCCGGTCTCGTCGATCAGCGCGTCCACGTTGTCCAGTTCGGGCAGGGCCGCGGCCGCCTGACGCGGCTTCTTCGCGCCGCCGCCCACCTTGAGCCGACCGGCGATCTTCGCCTCTCCCCCGTTGCGGCGCTTGGCCTTGGGCACCGCCACGAGCTCGCGCACGGCACCGTTCGCCGCAGCGGTCAGGGCGGCGATGCGCCGGTGCGCGGAGGGCGAGTAGGACAGCCGCAGTTCCTCCGTCTGACCCCACTTGTTGTGCTCCGGCGGTTCGGAGGCGCGGAGGAACTCCTCGGCGGCCTCGGCACCGGGGGCGTCCGGGCCCGCCGCGCGGCCGGTGAGCAGGATGGCCTGGAAGGGGTTGGTGCCGATCGGGATGTTGGTGACGGCGCTGTCCTTGACGGTCATGCGGTTTCCCCGCATGGACACCAGTCGATTGGGGCGTCCGTCGGCATCCTCGGCGTTGGTGACCAGGAGCACCGCCTCGTGCGACACTCCGCCGCGCGCCTGCCCGCCGTGCAGCGGCACGTTGAGCGGCACGGTGGTCCGGGCGACCTGGCCGGGGCCGGTCAGCCGGTCGACGGTGGCGCCTTCCAGGAAGGCCCGCAGGGCACGGGTGCGGGACGGCTGGGCCGCGGCAGGGTCCACGTGCTCCTCGGGGATCAGCACCTCTCCGTTGCGGTAGGTGCGGACGGATGCCTCCAGGTGCGGCTTGTGGTCGCCGCCACCGGTCATCGCGGCCCAGAAGTTGCGGCCCAGCGCGTCGACGAGTCGGGCATGCATGCGGTGGACGGAGTCGTCGTCCTCGGTTGACTCCTCCTCGTCCACGGCACCGTTGACGGCCACCAGACTGGCGACGTCGTGGGCGCCGACGATGAGGAAGGAAGTGCCGGGAGCCGCACTCTCACGAGTCAGGTGGAGCTTCTCGACGGTCTCCTCGTCCGCCCACCAGGAACGAACCACGTCCGCGGACTCGGTGGTCGGGTCGGGCCGTCCGAACCAGGCCGGACCGGCGCACGCTCGGTCGTCGACCTCACGCCAGGGAAGATCGAGGCGTCCGACGAGGCGGCGCTCGGTGCGGCCCTCGTGGGGTTCGGAGAGGGTGGAGTTGATCAGCACCAGGCCGAGTCGGCTGGTCGCCCACAGGGTGGCCTTGCCCAGGCCGTAGGAACCTCCTGCCCCCAGGTCCCGCTTCTGGCTGTCGAGTTGACGCCGCACCACGGCAGCGAAGAGCCCGTCCTCGTAGTCGCCGCCGGTCAGACCGGTGGCGTTGTAGTCGTCGACCCGGAGCAGCACCAGACGGTCGTGCTGGTACATGTCGCGCAGCCCGGCCGCGATCGTGCGCGAGACCTTGCTCTGCTTGCCGCCGTCGGCGGTCAGCGCCTCGTAGTGCGGGCGCAGGCGCTCCCACTCGATGGCTTCGCGGAACCGGGCGAGGGCCTCGCCGGTGAGTTCGTGCAGGGTGTAGCGGACCCGGACGGGCTCGGCCGGGTCGAGGCGGGCGTCGAGGCTGTTCTGGGTGGCCTCACGGGCCAGGACCGAGACGTCGGCCTCGAAGGCGAATGCAGCGGCATTGCCGTACTCACGGCCGCCGTCGGCGTGGGCGGGCCGGTGGTACCACTGGACGGGCAGCCCGAGTTGGGCGTCGGAGCTGCGGGTGTGAATGGTCTCCAGGTCGGTCTTGAGTACCTCGGCGATGCGCCGGATGGTCTCGTCTCGGGGTACGGAGCGGCCGACGATCCAGGCCGAGACGGCGGCCCGGGTCACGCCCAGCTCCTCCGCCAGATCGGTCTGGCTCTTCCCGGCGTTCCTGAGCTGGCGCGCCAGCCAGGGGCCGAAGTCCTCAGCCGCCTTCACGTCCCACCTGCTTCCCGCATCGCTTGTCTGACGAGGCGTGAGCCACGCTACCGCATCGCTGTTGACAGTGACACCCCCTTGTCAACTGACCTTTGACGAGCGCCGCGTCCAGCACGGGAGACTGTCGATGCAGCCGAAAACCCAGGACCCGAAAGCCTTTCCGACGTGCCCGATTTCCTTCGGAAAGCCCCGACTTGATCGCACATCAAATTTCCACCACCGCCCCTTGTGTGCAGTCAGGGACGCATGATTGACTGCGCGTCAGCTTCATCGGAAAGCAGCCGAGCACGTCGATGCCGGTTCATTCGGCCTTCCCTGAATCCTCTTACGGATTCCTGAATTCCCTGATCCACGCACGCGTTCCGCGGTGCGCCCTTTGACGGCACCACCGTCTCCCCGATCCGCCTTCCCGTACCCGAAGTGGAACCATTCGTGGCCGATACGCAGTCTCCCGTGATCCGCACCGTCGTCCGACAGTCCCGTCGCGTCCTGGAGACCTACGGTATCGACCCCGGCCTGATCCCCGAACACGCCAACGGCGAACGCCGCATCACCCAGGGCGGGTACGGTGACCGACAGCTCTTCGAGCTCGTCCAGAACGCGGCCGACGAGCTGCGCGACGAACCCGGCGGACGGATCCACGTCGTCCTCACCGACGCCCGTCTGTACTGCGCCAACCAGGGCAACGCGGTCACACCCGAGGGCGCGGAGACCATCCTGCGGATGAGCATGTCCCGCAAGCGCGGGGGGCAGATCGGTCGGTTCGGCGTGGGGGTGAAGTCGGTCCTGGTGGTGACCGACGCACCCGAGTTCTTCAGTCGCGACGGCAGCTTCGGCTTCGACCGGGCCTGGTCGTACGAGCTGATCCGGAACGTCCCCGGCGTGCGCGAACGGCTCGGTGAGACCTTCGAGGCGCCCGTACTGCGCATGGCCCGCGAACTGGACATGGCGGCCGAGCGCCTTCGGGACCGGGTGCTGGACGAACTCCTGGAGTGGGCCACCACGGTGGTCCGGCTGCCCCTGCTGCCCGGTGCCGCCGACCGGTTGGGCAAGGACATGCACGGGCACCAGGGCGTGGCAGGCCACGACACCCGCGAGGAATTCCCCGCCGGTTTCCACCTGTTTTCCCCGCATGTGGGCCAGGTGGTCCTGGAGGACCGCCGGCCCCGCCCGATCGCCCGCCGGGCGTTGTACTCCGAGCGGGACGACAGCCTGCACACGATCCACGAGGAGCGCGTCGGCAGGCCGCCGGCCGACTCGCGGTGGCGTGTCTTCACCCGCACCCACACGCCCACCGACGCCGCCCGTCGCGACGCCGGCGAACTGCACGACCGACTGTCCGTCGACGTGGCGTGGGCGGTGCCCGCCTACCGCGAGGACGAGCGGACCGGCCTGCTGGCCGCCACCGACGCCCGCGGCCGCGGCAGGTTCTGGTCCTTCTTCCCGACCAAGTACGAGATGACCCTCAGCGGCATCCTGAACGGTGCCTGGAAGACCAACGAGGACCGTCAGAACCTGCTGGACTCCTCGCCGTTCAACATCGAGATGATCCAGGTCGCGGCCCGGCTCGTGGTCGAGTCGCTGCCCGAGCTCGCCCCGGCCGAGGATCCCGGCGCGTACCTCCCGCTGCTGCCCGGTCGCGCCAAGGGCGTGGAGACGATCAGTTGGGCCGACCGCCTGCTTACCGAGCAGATCTGGGCCGCCACCGCGGTGCGCCCGTCGCTGCCCGACCAGGACGGCATCCTGCGCACCCCCGGCGAGCTGAACATCCACCCGGATCTGGGGAAGGACGGCACCACCGTCAACCGTCTGCTGCGGACGTGGCACTCCTACGCCGGCCGTCCCCGTGACTGGGTGCACCCCGCCGTCGAGGCCACCGACCTGCGGGCGGGCAAGGTCCAGCACATCCTGGCCGCCGCCGGCCGGCAGCGAGCCTCGGTGGTCGAGTGGTTGGAAGCGCTGGTCTCCGACGGCTCGGCGGAGGCCTCTGCGGCCGCCATCCGGATCGTCGCGGACATGATCGCCGCGAAGGCCCCTTCCTCCGACGAGGCCCGCAAGGCCAGGATCGTGCTCACCGAGGAGCACGGTCTGGTCGCCCCACTGCGCAGCGTCGTGTACCGACGCACCGAGGAGGACGGTCTGCCGGAGTCGCTGGTCTACGTCGACCGCGCCCTGTCCGACGACCGGTCGCTCTCCTCAGCCCTCACCGCGCTCGGCATCCGGGAAGCAGACGTCCGGGGCCGTTTCGTGAGCGTCATCGACCAGGGCTTCGACGCGTACGGCCCCCAGGAGTGGACGCATTTCTGGGAGCTGTTCCACCGGGCGGGCGCTTCGGTGGTGGGCCACGAGGTGACCGAGCGGGTGCCCGAGCCGACCCGCACCCTGATGGTGCGGACCGAGGACGGCCGCTTCCGTCTCATGCGCGACTGCATGATGCCCGGGATGGTCGTCACCGCGGAGAGCGACCCCGAGATCGCGGTGGACATGCGTTTCCACTCCGACGACGCGGGATTCTTCCGCGACTTGGGTCTGCATGACCTTCCGACCGCTCGTCACAGGCCGGAGGAGGAGGCCTGGTTCCAGGAGTACCGCGAAGCCATGCACAAGGCGTACTGCCGCACTCTCGACGACCGGGCGAGCCGGCCGGCCCTGAACAGGACCCGGATCGACGGCTCACCTGTCGGTGGGCCGCTGCACCTGCTGCCACGGCTCTCGGAGGAAGCCCGCGCGGCTTTCCTCCGGGTGTTGCCCGAGGAGGCGGTGGTCCAGAGTTGGACGTTGCAGATCGGGGTGCAGGCCAACACACGCCAATCGGTGTCCTCCCCGATCCGTTGGATGCTCGCCCGTCACGGCCGGGTCGAGACCTCGCAGGGCCTCAAGCCCCTGAAGGAGGCCGTGGGGCCCCAGCTCGACGCTTACCGTGACGTGCTCCCGGTGGCTTCGCTCAGCGCGGAGAAGGCCCGGAAGCTGGGGCTCGCGGAGAGCGTCGAGAAGGTCCGCCCGCAGCAGTGGAGCCGGCTCCTGGAGAAGCTTCAGGAGAGCGAGGACGACGCGTTCGTCGGCTCCACCTACGCTCTGCTGACCCGGTTGGAGATCTCCTTCCCCGAGGACTCGCTGACTCGCTGCCGGATCGGCGACGGCTGGGACACCCGAGCGGACGGCGAGATCGCCGTAGCAGCGAACCCGGAGGAATACCGCTCCCTGCAGGCCGAGCGAGTTCCCGCGCTGCTGATGCCGGACCAGGAAGCCGCCGACCTCATGGTCGAACAGTGGGGCATGCTGCGGCACGACGACGTCGTCAGCCGGGAGACCCGGCACGAATCGACCGTGGAACCGGTCCCGCTGGTCGAGGAATTCCCCACGTTGCGGCAGAAGATGGGCAGCTCCGTGGCCACCTACTCCCTGCTGCGCTGCTCCACGCTGGAGGAGGTCGTCCGCACTCCGAACGGCGCTCGGGCCAGGTCCCTGGAGAGCGCCCGCCAGGGCAACGTGATCAAGGTCGTGGACTCGCTGGACCGGCTGGGCGCGCTCCGGGCCGTGGACCGCGAGTTGGGTCTGCGCATGGGAGAGGCCGGCTGCCGGGCGGCCCTGGAGGCCCAGACCCGCCAGGAGCAGGACGAGAAGGTCCGGTCGGCGCTGAAGGAGATCCGCGATGCCACCGACGTGACGGCCAAGCTGGAGCTGCTGATCGGCGCGCAGGCCCTGCGCGACCGGCTCCCCGCCGGGCTGCTGGACGCCGAGCGCCAGGATTCGGACGGGCAGGAGCCCACCGGCCGCCGGATCGCCCAGATGGCATTCAACGCGCACGGCGACACCGTGCTCAAGACCCACGTCCGTGACATCCAGGAGCGTTTCCCGAGCGCCCCGTCGTCCTATACCGGCGGTTCGGCGGCCGTCTCCTTCGTCGCCGAGCTCGGCCTGCCCGCCCCCTTCGCCGGGTACCGGGCCCCGACGCTCGAACAGAGCCTGACCGTCGAGGGCCCCCGGGACTTCCCCCACCTGCACGACTACCAGGAGCGGCTCGCCGTCAACATCTTCGAGATGTTGGACCGCTTCACTCCGCAGCGCGCGATGCTGTCCCTGCCCACCGGTGCCGGCAAGACGCGGGTGACGGCCGAGGCCGTCATCCGCTGGGTCAAGCAGACCGGTACACCCAAGGGCCCGATCCTGTGGATCGCCCAGACCGAGGAGCTGTGCGAACAGGCCGTACAGAGCTGGCAATTCGTCTGGAGCAAGGCCGGCGCGAAGGCGCGGCTGACGATCAACCGGCTGTGGACCTCGAACGAGGCGGCTCCGGTCACCGACGGGCCGCAGCTCGTCGTGGCCACCGATGCCAAGCTCCAGGCATGTCTGGGCACCGACCGGTACGCCTGGCTGCGGGAGGCGGCGCTGGTCGTGTGGGACGAAGCCCACCTGACGGACGGCACGCGTTACACCGAGATCCTGGGCCTGCTCGGACTGACCCAACACCGGACCGAACGACACCTTCTGGGCCTCACCGCCACCCCGTTCCGCAGCAGCGACGAGCAGACGCGCCGGCTGGTCAACAGGTTCGGAGCACGCCGCCTGGACGAGGGCGTCTTCCCTGCCGACGACGCCTACGGGCACCTCCAGGAGATCGGCGTGCTGGCGCGGGTCGAACACCGGGAACTGACCGGTGGCACCATCGAGTTGTCCCGCCAGGAGCGGGAGAACGCCGAACAGTTCAGTCTGCTGTCCAAGGCGGCCGAGCAGCGGCTGGCCGACGACCACGACCGCAGTCGTCGCATCGTCTCGGAGATCGCGGCGATGGACGAGAGCTGGCCGGTGCTGGTGTTCGCCACCTCCGTGGAGCACGCCAAGTACCTGGCGGCCCGACTGAAGGACCACGGCATCTCCGCGTCCTCGGTGGATTCCACCACCTCCGACAACGACCGCCGGGCTCGGGTCCGGGAGTTCCGCGACGGCCGGGTGCGGGTGCTCACCAACTACGGCGTCCTCACCCAGGGTTTCGATGCCCCGGCCACCCGCGCGGTGGTCGTCGCTCGGCCCGTCTACAGCCCGAACGTGTATCAGCAGATGATCGGACGCGGCCTGCGCGGCCCCCGCAACGGCGGCAAGGACACCTGCCTCATCCTCAACGTCCGGGACAACATCCGGAACTTCGACACCGCCCTGGCCTTCACCCGGTTCGAGCACCTGTGGAGCGCCTCGTGACCTTTTCCGCCGATGACGGCCCCGTCCTCACGGCCGAACAGCAGGCCGTCGTGGACCGGCCGTGGGACACCCGGCTGTTGGTCACCGCCGGGGCGGGGACGGGCAAAACCCACACCCTGGTGCGCCGCATGGACGCGCTCGTCGGCCACACCGACCCGGACGAGGCGCTGGAAGCCTCCGAGCTGCTGGTCCTCAGCTTCTCCCGGGCCGCGGTCCGCGAGCTGCGGGACCGGATCGCCCGGTACGGCGAGCACGCGCGGCGGGTGCGGGTGCAGACCTTCGACTCCTGGGCGCACTCCCTGCTGCTGCAGGCGTACCCGGACGGGCAGTGGTCGGCGCTCTCCTTCGAGGAGCGCATCCGTGCGGCCACCGAGGCGATCGAGAAGGGCGCGCTGGAGTCCCTGGAGTCCGGCCCGCCCACGCACGTGATCGTCGACGAGGTCCAGGACCTGGTGGGCGCACGCCGGGAGATGGTGGAGTCGCTCCTGGACCGGCTCCAGGACTCGTGCGGGTTCACCCTGGTCGGCGACCCGGCGCAGGCCGTCTACGACTTCCAGATCCGCGATCCGGAGGAGTACGCCGACCGCGCCGACCTCTTCCTCCGGTGGGTGCGGATCTCCTACGCCGACGACCTGGTGGAACTGCGCCTGACCCGGAACTTCCGGGCCGTCACCCCCGAGGCGCGCACCGCACTCGCGCTCGGCCCGGCAGTCCAGGGCATCGGCAGCGCGCCCGAGGGCGCGGACACGACCGCCGCCCGCCTCCACGAGGAGCTGCGCGCGCTGCTCCTCGACCTTCCCGACCTGGGTGCGCTCACCGACGCGTTCACCCTGGACACGCTGCGGTCCTTCCCCGGCACCTGCGCGATCCTGTGCCGGGACAACCGCCAGGCCCTGGTCGTCTCGGAGCTGTTGCACACCGAGGGGGTCCCGCACGCCCTGCGACGCTCGCTCCAGGACCGGCCCGTGCCGTACTGGGTGGCCGAGGTGTTGCGCCGGACCCGGGCCGCCACACTCGCCGAGGAGCGGCTGCGCGAGCTGCTCGCCTCGATCCCGCTGCCCGAGGGCACGGACCTCGACCGGGTGTGGCGATCCCTGCGACCTGCGGCGCGCGGCGCCGGTCGGGGCACGCTCGACGTCGCACGGCTGCGCAGGCTGGTGGCCGAGCGCCGGTTCCCCGACGAGCTGGCCGATCCGGAACCGGCCCGGCTCGTCGTGTCCACGGTGCACCGGTCCAAGGGACTGGAGTTCGACCGGGTGGTCCTGCTCACTCCGCCGACCACCACCGAACTGCGTCGTCGCACCGACGACCTCGACGTACCCGCCGAGGCCCGCGCCCTCTACGTGGCGATGACCCGGGCCAGGGAGGACCTGTACCGGATCCCCGCCCCCGACACGGTGACGGTGCTCCGGCACAATCCGACCGGCCGGTGGTACCGGGGCGTCCCGAACCCGCGCCACCGGTGGCGGCGCGACGGAGTCGAAGTACGGGCCGGCGACGTGGACACCCTGGAACCGGCCGACGCCCCGATCGACGCCCAGGCCGCTCAGGCGTACCTGCTGGAACGGGTGCGGCCGGGGGACGCAGTGACCTTCCGGCTGCGCGACACCCTCCCGATGGGCGCCGAGCAGAGCCCCCGGTACGCGCTGCTGCACGAGGGACGGGAGATCGGCGAGGCCTCCGAGACGTTCCGCAGCCAACTGCACGCCGTCCTGAAGGTCGGCGCGACCTGGGAGATCCACTGGCCCGAGGAGATCTCCGGTCTGCGGATCGACTGTCTGGAGTCGGTCGCGGGCAGCCCGGCCGCCGGGGCCAACGCCGGCCTGAGCGACCACGGAGTGTGGATCGCCCCACGCATCGGCGGAATCGGACGGTTCCGGCGCATCACCGGAATCGAGGAGGAACAGGAATGACCATCCACGCAGGGCGGCACGCCGCGCACTACGCGGTCCGTGAGGACCTGGTGGCCCGGCTCCGCAGGGAGCTGCTGGGCCCGGACGCCGAAGCTTCCGCGGAGGGCCGCGCCGAGGTCCTGGACCAGGACGCTCCCATCACCCGCTATCCCGTCGGCGTGCTCTACCCGCGTCCGGCGGATGCCGAAGCCGGCCTTCGTTTCCGGGAGGACGTCGCCGAGCAGGAGGGTCTCGACGAGGAGCCCCTGACCAGGGCTGACAGCCTCGACGAGGCCGGCCCGACCGCCGACCGCGCCGGCTCCGGCGACCGACGGCCGTCCGGTGTCGGCCTGACCTTCGCGGTCGACCTCGCCGTGTGCCAGGAGATCGTGGTCTCGGCCCGCGCCGCCGTGTACGAACCGCAGGACGCCGAGGGGCGCACCGTCTCGGCCCGGCGCAGCGAGGCCCGCACCACCTCCGACCAGCGGGAACGCTGGCGCCGGGTGGAGCT
This sequence comes from Streptomyces sp. 1114.5, assembly GCF_003635085.1. NCBI lineage: Bacteria > Bacillati > Actinomycetota > Actinomycetes > Kitasatosporales > Streptomycetaceae > Streptomyces > Streptomyces sp. 1114.5. The sequence goes on along the minus strand of NZ_RBXE01000002.1, from coordinate 777,069 downwards.
TGACCTGCCGGACACGACGGTCGACCTCAGGTACCCGGGGCGGGGAGCCTCGCGCGACCTGATCGATCGCACGGCCCGATTGGAGGTGCACGTACGCCGCCCGTCACCGGAAACCGGCACGGTCACCGTCACGGTCACCCTGGTGAACATCCAGAAGGTGGGAGAACGGGAGCTCCAGGATGCCTTCGCACTCTTCCAGAGCGGGCTGACGGTCCGTGCCGCCAACGGGTCGAGCGCCTTCGTGGAGCGCCCGACCTCCCTGTCCGCCGTGGACGCCGAGCTGGAGAGCAGCCGGCTGCTGCACCGGCACGCCCCCACCTTCGCGGCCGGACACGGCTGCGCGGCGGTGTGGGACTGGACCCCGCCCCCGATCGGCCTCACCGACGTGGTGCGGGCGGGCGTGGCCGAGGTACGCACCGAGTTCGTGCCCACGCACGAGGTGCTGCTCACCGATTCCAACCCGACGATCGACGCAAGTGCCCTCACCATGCTCGGCCTCGCCGAGGCCGACGACTCCGCGGTGATCGCCGCCCTGGAGGGGCTGGCCCAGGGCTACGAGCGGTGGATCGAACGGAAGCGGGACGAGGCCGACGCGCTCCTCGGCACCTCGTACGAGGCGGCCGCAGCCGACCGGGTCCGCGCGTGCGGCGAGGCCCTGGAGCGGATCCGGGAAGGCATCACACTGTTGCGCGACAAGCCCGATCTGATGCGCGCGTTCCGTCTGGCCAACCGGGCTATGGCGAGCCAGCGGGCGCGCAGTGCCTGGGTCAAGGGCGGTCGGATCGGCGAGCCGGACCCGACCTCGGCGCGCTGGCGTCCCTTCCAGATCGCCTTCGTGCTGCTGTGCCTGGCCGGGGTGGACGACCCGAAGCATGCCGACCGTGGCGTCTCCGACCTGCTGTGGTTCCCCACCGGTGGCGGCAAGACCGAGGCGTACCTGGGCCTGATCGCGCTGACCATCTTCCTGCGCCGGATGCGGCTCGGAGCGGCGGGCGGTGGAGTGACCGTCCTGATGCGCTACACGCTGCGCCTCCTGACCCTCCAGCAGTTCGAGCGTGCCGCGATCCTGATCTGCGCCATGGAACGGCTGCGTCTGGAGAACCCCGGGGAACTGGGCCACGAGGAGATCTCCATCGGCATGTGGGTGGGACGTTCCGCCACCCCGAACACCCTGGACGTCGCCTCCCGGCAGCTCGCCGCGGCCCGCTCCGGCCGGGTGCTCCAGAAGGAGAACCCCGTCCAGCTGCACGCCTGCCCGTGGTGCGGGACCGCCCTCGACGCCCACCACTACGCGGTGGACGAGGAGGCCGACCGGATGGACGTGCGCTGCCCCGGCACGGACTGTGCGTTCTCCGACGGGCTGCCTGTGCACCTGGTCGACCAGGCCGTGTACGCGGCCCGGCCCACCGTGGTGATTGCGACCGTCGACAAGTTCGCCTCGATGCCGTGGCGCGAGCGGACCGCCGCTTTGTTCAACCGGGACCGTGAGGACTCCACCCCTCCTCCGGAGTTGATCGTCCAGGACGAGCTGCACCTGATCTCCGGACCGCTTGGCACCCTGACCGGCCTGTACGAGACGGCCGTCGACGTGCTCGCCGACCGCCCCAAGGTGATCGCCTCCACCGCGACCATCCGCCGGGCCGCCGACCAGGGCAAGGCCCTGTTCTCCCGGGAGGTACGACAGTTCCCGCCCGCCGGTCTGGACGCCCGCGATTCCTGGTTCGCCGTGGAGACCCCGGCGAGCGAGAAGGCGTCCCGCCGCTACGTCGGCCTGCTCGCCCCGGGCACCAGCCAGTCCACCCTGCTGGTCCGCACCTACGCCACACTGCTCCATCAGGCACTGCGCGGCGACGCGGGCCCGGAGGTCCGCGACGCGTACTGGACGCTGGTGGGCTACTTCAACAGTCTTCGACTGCTGTCCGCCGCCGAACTCCAGGTCCACGACGACGTCGTCGCCCACTTGGAACACCTGGCCGAACGCGACGGCTGCGATCCGCGCTCCGTCGGCAATCAGTCCGAGCTGACGAGCCGGGTCGACGCCAGTGACATCCCGGCCCGCCTGAAGCAGATCGAGCGCAGGCTGACGGACGGTGACGCGGCCGACGTGACGGACGTGCTCCTGGCCACGAACATGATCGCCGTCGGTGTGGACGTGGACCGGCTCGGCCTGATGGCCGTCATGGGCCAGCCGCAGACCACCGCCGAGTACATCCAGGCCACCAGCCGGGTGGGCCGTGCCCACCCGGGCCTGGTCGCGGTGATGCTCAACGCGGTCCGCCCCCGGGACCGTTCGCACTACGAGAACTTCCAGCACTTCCACTCCGCGCTGTACCGCGAGGTCGAGTCCACCTCGGTGACCCCGTTCTCGGCCCGGGCCCGTGCCCGCGGTCTGCACGCCGTGATCGTCGCCCTGGCCCGCATCATGATCCCTGCGGCCCGCAGGGACGAGGACGCGGGAAGGATCGGCCACTTCCGGGACGAGCTGCGGACGGTGATCCGCCCGCTGATCCTCTCCCGGGTCGAGAGCGTGTCCCCGGAGGAGACCGCCGCCAAGGAGGTCGCCCACGTCGCCGCCGCCTTCGACGAGTTCGTCGACTGGTGGCACGACGAGGCCGAAGCGCACGGCGGCCTGTACTACGAACCTAGGCGCGGGCGTTCCGTCCCCTCGCTGCTCAAGCCCTACAACGACGCCCTGGAGGACGTCGAGGCGTGGGAGACCCTGTGGTCCCTCCGCGACGTCGACGCCGAGTCCGCCCTGTTCATGGAGGCATCCCGATGACCCCGCCCCCGTCCCGTCGCCGGCGCGGCACCACCGGGTCCGCCGCACCGACCCGCAACCTGCCCCGCCGCGGTGCGGTCCGTCGGGCCCAGGCCATCACCACCTACGGCGTGGGGTCGCTGGTCGCCGTGGACCAGGAGTCCTTCATCGTGGCGGGCATCGATTCCGCGGCGGAGCAGTGGCCCCTCGACGAGGCTCCCGTGATCCGCGAGCCCCGCCTCGCCCGGGTGCTGGGGGTGCGGCACTTCCGTCTGCCGCCCGCCTCTGGCGACGACAGTCGGGACGGTATCCGGGTGCGCCGCTTCCCGCTCTGGCACCACTGCCCCGGGTGCCACGCGCTGGACCACGTGGCGAAGTTCAATTCTCCGCCCGGCCGCAACGAGTGCGGCGAGTGCCGCGAGTCCCTGGTGCCGTCCCGCTTCGTGGTCGCCTGCGAGGACGGGCACATCTCCGACTTCCCCTATCGGGACTGGTTGCACCGGCGGCGGCGCGGCGAGGGCGTGTCCTTCTCCTGCGACGGCCGGATGAGTCTCCGCTCGTCGGGCCACACTTCCTCGCTCCGTTCGGTGGTCCTGTCCTGCTCCTGTGGAGTGCCCGAGGTGTCCATGGAGGGTTCCTTCCGGGCCGGTGCCCTCCGGGAGCTGAACATCGGCTGCCGGGGCGAGCGTCCCTGGCTGAAGGACGCCCCCAGGCTCTCTTGCTCTCTGACGCCCCGTACCCTCCAGCGCGGTTCCTCCGCCGTCTGGCAGCCGGTGCTGCGCTCGGCCCTGTCCATCCCGCCCTGGAGCGACACCCGGGTGCACGCCCTGGACCGGCACTGGGACAAGCTCCGTGGTTGCACCGGCCTCGCGGAGGTGGAGATCCACCTGAAGTACATCTTCGACGGGGCTCCCTCCCCGGTGAGCCCGCAGCAGGTGTTGGACCTGATCGCCGCGATGGACGCCGAGGATCCGTCCGGGGAGGACTCTCCCGACCGCGACCAGGAACAGCGCTACCGGGCCCTGCGCGACCTGGAGTACCGGCGCCTGTGCGCGGGCAACCCGGAGGACTCCGGTCGGCACACCGAGGAGTTCGTCTGTGAACCGCCGATCGGCGACGAGAAGCCCCTGACCGGGCTGGGTCTGGTCACCCCGATGCTGGTGAAGAAGCTCCGTGAGGTCCGTGCCCTCACGTCCTTCACCCGGGTCGTCGATCCCGAGACCTCCTCCGAGAGCCACGAGGCGGCGTTGTCACTCGCTCCCACCGACTGGCTGCCGGCGATGGAGGTCCACGGCGAGGGCGTGTTCCTCCGGTTCGACGAGGAACTCGTGGACGCCTGGGCCGAACTGCCCGCCGTCGCCGCCCGCGCGGCGCGCATCCGCGAGCGCCACCAGCGGGTCCTCGCCGATCGGGCTTCCGACCCGACCCGGATCCCGCTCTCCCCCGCCACCCCGCGCATGGCCCTGCTGCACACCTTCGCGCACGTGATGATCAACGAGTGGAGCCTGGACTCCGGCTACCCGGCCGCATCGCTGCGCGAACGGATCTACGCGGGCGACGACATGGCCGGGGTGTTGATCTACACCGCCACCAGCGACTCGGCCGGCAGCCTCGGCGGCCTGGTCGCCCAGGGCGAGATCGACCGCCTCGATCGGGCCGTGCGCTCGGCCGTCCACCGCGCCGAGTGGTGCTCCGCCGACCCGCTCTGCATCGAAAGTGAGGTCTCCGGGGCGGGCGGCACCAACCTGGCCGCCTGTCACGCCTGCGTGATGCTCCCGGAGACCAGCTGCGAGCACAACAACGGACTGCTCGACCGGGCCCTGATCGTCGGCACCCCGGAGGATCCCTCGATCGGTTTCCTCTCCCACCTGCTCGCCCCCTGAGCGGCGGCCTGTGCCGCCGGGGCGGAACGACACACCCGGTGCCGTCCCGCCCCGGCGTCACACGCTGCGCACCGCCGCCCAGATCACCGCCGGACCGGCGGTGCGGGAGCCGGACGGCCCAGGGCGGCGCGGATCGCGAATCCCAGGACCCGACCCACCGGAGGCGGCGTCGCGTGGCCCACCTGGCGGTAACGGGAGGTCTTGGTCCCGGCGAAGGACCAATCGTCCGGGAAGCCCTGCAGCCGTGCCGCCTGTTCCACGGTCAGCTTCACCATCTCGGTACCGTCCGGTGACGCGTCCCACGGGTCCTCCGGCCCGGGAACCACATCGGCGACGGTGGCGCCGTTGACCCGCATCCGGGCCCAGGAGCGCTTCGACCCGGTCATCCCCAGATCCGGCCCGCCGCGGTTCCAGGAGCCCCCGACCAGGGTCGGGGCGACGCGATCGGCCTGGGCGGCCCACGCCGCGGCGTGCGGCCAGCCTCGGGCGGCCATCGAAGGACCCAACACCTCGCCCACCGTCAACGGCGGCCCGGTATCGGGCAGCGGTGGGACGAAGTCGTGGATGACGTCCCCCTTGAACGCCACCAGGATCCCCTGCTTGCGGTCCTGGGGCACACCGTGCTCCATCGCATTGACGACGAACCAACGGTGCTGGTACCCGAGGTGCTCCAGCTCGGTCTCGATCTCCGTGCGGATGGGCTCGTAAGCGGGTCTGTCGGCCAATTCGGAGAGGTTCTCGACGAGCAGGGCACGTGGTTGCACACCGTGCAGGAGCATGACGGTCGCTTCGAGCAGCCGGAGTTCCTCGGCGCTGTTCTCGCGCACCCGTGCGGCACTCGCCTTCACACGAGGGAGACCGGCGGCGAGGAGATCCACGTCGTAGACCTCCCGGTGCTCCTCGGGAACGAAGTCGAGAAGGTCGGTTTCGAGGACGTTCCAGTCCGGGCGGTTCAGCCGCAACGTCTCGCAGGCCACGGGCCTGTTGTCCAGGAGCAGCACCGGATCGAAACCGGCCTGTTCGAGGCCGAGCGCGAGGCCGCCCGCCCCGGCGCACACGGCGAGGCAGCTCAGGCGTTCGTGGCGGGACTCTTCCATGATCACCATTTGGGCTTGTCGGAAAACTCGGCGAGGGCCGAGGCCTTGAGCCATCGATGATCGCATCCCCACCCGCCCGAGTCGATGGTCAGGATACGCACGGCAGCGCACCACCCCGTCACGGCAGGTCCGGGGTGAGGGGCCGACCGGCCACGCCCACCCCGAACCGCACCGGGTCGCCGGGTTTCAGGTGACGGTGAAGAAGCCCGGGAAGTCCCCGTCCGGTGTGCCGACCAGGTGGGCACGGTCGAGGAAGGTGTTGTTCAGCTCGCAACTGGTCTCGGGCAGGAGGACGCAACTGTGGCAGGCCGCGAGGTTGAGGCCGTCGGTCCCTCCCGCTTCCGCCTCCATGCACAGGGGATCGGCAGAGCACCACGACGCCCGTTCGAGGGCCTGGGCGAGGGAACTCGCGAGTCGCGCCCGTTCGCCCTGGGCGACGATGCCGCCCAGACTGCCCGCGGAGTCGCTGGTGGCCGTGTAGAGGAGGACTCCGGCCATCCTGTCGTTCACGTAGAGGCGTTCCCTCAGCGATGCCGCAGGGTAGCCGCAGTCCAGACTCCACTCGTTGATCAGGACGTGCGCGAGCGTGTGCAGGAGGACGAAGCGCGAGGTCAGCGGTGAACGGGGGCTCTCCCAGCCCTGGTCGCGCAGCAGATCCTCGTGGGCAGCCCGCATCCCGGCGACGCGGTCGGGCACCGCACGGACCGCGTCCTCCCACGCAGTCAGGGACTCCCGGTCCAGGGCCAGGAAGACGCCCTCGCCGACGACGTCGATCGCCGGCAACCAGCCGATCTCCCGATCGGTGCTCAGGCGTGCCACCCGGTCACGGTCCGCCTTCGACCCCTGCGACGGCCGGATCCGGGTGAAGCCGGCCAGCGCGCGCACCTCGCGGAGTCGTTTGACCAGCATCACCCGGTCGACTCCTGGGATGTCCGGGGAGTCTCCCACGGGCGGCTCGCAGACGAAGTGCTTGTTCTCGGGAGAGTCCTCGGTGACCTTGCGAAGTTGCTCGTACTCCTCCTGTCGCAGCACGTCACCCGCCACGAAGCGGAACTCCTCGTCCCCGTTCTCGTCGGGCTCGACGGCTCGAACGTTCTCCAGGGCGCGCACGGTCCGGAGCACCTGGTCGAGGCTGTAACGCCCCGGTGCCAACCAGCCCTCGTCCTCGGCGAACTCCTCGACCCGGAGGTCGCTCTTCCCGATCAGGTGTCGACGGTCCGCATCGACGAGTTCCATGAGTTCGGTGTGCCACGGCGGGATCGACAGCGCCGACTTGAGGTCGGCGAACCAGGCCGCGGAGGAACCACGCTGAAGCGTCCGCAGCAGACGGGCGCAGCCGCTCTCCGCGGCATCGCGTCCGAGCCAGGGACGTCGGCCCCGGCAGCCGATACCGAGGGTGAGCAAGGCCGTCCTGCCGAAGGCCCCCTCCATGGAAGCCTCCCGACGGCAGCTGCACTTGATGACGATGCCGCGAAGGCTCGCCGTCCGCCCGTCGGCCTCGATCGTCAGCTCGGCCCCGTCCCGGGTGCAGGAACCGCCGGTACCGCGGCGCCCCTTCGGGTCCCGGTGGACCCAGTCCCAGTAGGGGAACTCGTCGAGGTGTCCGTCCTCGCAGGCGACCATGAAGCGGGAGGGGACCAACGGTCCGGCACACCGGGCACATCTGTTGTCGTCCCGACCTCCGGTCAGTCGACGGAAACCGTCGAGCGTCAGGCACTCCGGGCAGGAGTACGTCACCGGGAAGCGTCGGACCCGCACACCCCGCCCCGTGGGAACACGTGTGGCGGGCGGGCGGTGGAAACCCCTGACACCGAGCAGCGGTTCGAGCCGCTGGTCCCGGAGACTCGGCTCGGCGGGAACGTCCCAGCTGTCGAGGCCGCTGACGATGTACGACTGGTCGGCGACGGCGATGAGTCCGCCCACGCCGTACGTGGTGATCAGTTGTGCCCGGCGGACGGAGCCGACGGCCGGACGCTTGCGCGCGTCGACGGGCGCGGCCGAATCGGTGGACGTTCTGCGGGGCATGTCAGCTCTCCAGGTAGAGGTGGGACTCGACGTCGACGTCACGCAGGCTCCACAGGGTGGAGCGGCCCTCGGTGAGGTCGCGATCCGTATGGGTGCGCAGCAGCGCGAAGTCGGCCCTGCGCCTGGGGGCGGCCTTGAACTCGTACGGCGCCTCGTACACCAAGTCCCCGTTCGTTACCGCGAGTCGGTGCCACTTCCGGACGAAGGCGCGGATCTCCTCGTCCGCGTGATCGGCCTCCTCGGGTGAGATCCGTCGGATGCGTTCGACCAACTGCTCGCGCACCGAGTCGAGCCGGGCTCGGAACTCGGCAGGCCGGTTGGCTGCCGAGTTCTTCCGGGTCTCGGGGTGGAGGAGGCGCAGCAGCCCGACGAACGCGGCGTGCAGGGCCTTGTCGCGGGCGCGGGGCGAGAAGGGTGTCACGCTGGTGGATTCGACCTGCCGGTAGAGGGCGCTGTGGTAGCTGACGAAACCCTCGTAGTGGGAGAGGTCGCGGGACCGGGCCGCGTTGAAGAGGGTGACGACGAGGCCGGGGTGGGCGCGGCCGACCCGGCTGGTGGCCTGGATGTATTCGGCCGTGGTCTGGGGCTGGCCGGTGACGGCCATCAGGCCGAGGCGGTCGAAGTCGACGCCCACGGAAATGATGTTGGTCGCGAGTGCGACGTCCAGAACCCCCGGGGTTCCGGCCTGCAGACCGAGGGCGGCCATCAGGTCCGGCAGGGCACTGGACGGGACGCGGCTGGTGATCTCGGTGGGGAGGACCTGTCGCGGTTCCACTGCGTCCCGCACCGCCAGGGTCCGCAGCCGCTCGTTGACGTCGGCGTGGACCTGCAGTTCGGCTGCCCCCAGCAGACGGAGGCTGTTGAAGTAGCCGAGCAGCGTCCAATAGGTGTCACGCACCTCGTCGTCGGCGCATTCGAGGTGCTTGGCGTTGTGGAGCAGCGTGGCATAGGCACGGATGAGCAGCGTCGCCTGTGAGAGGCCCGGCGCGAGAAGTCCGACGTAGAGGCGGGACGGCTTCCGATCCGCGGGGGCCTCGACCGCGAACCACGAGTCGCGGGCGTCCAGACCCGACGGCGGGAACTGCTCCACGGCGCGGTCGAAGAGCGCTCGACCCTGGTCCTGCGCGCGGCGGATCGTCGCTGTGGAGGCGATGACCTTCGGTCGGGCGCAGGCGATGTCGACGGCCGCCTCGTAGAGGCCGGCGAGCGTGCCGAGCGGTCCGGAGATCAGATGGAGCTCGTCCTGGATGACCAACTCCGGTGGCGGCGTGCGCCCGGCGAGCCTCGCCTCGTCGCGGTTGAACAGGGCAGCCGTGTCCTCGCGCCAGGCGACGCGGGCGAACTTGTCGGCGGTCGCGATGACCAGCGTGGGTCGGATCCGGTAGATCTCGGTGTCGACGACGTGCACCGGGAGACCATCGGCGAAGTCGCATCCGTCGTCGTCGCAGCCGATGACCATCCGCCTGCGGGATGCGTCGGCCTCGTGGTTGCGGACCATCAACGGGGTTCCGCACCAGGGGCAGTGTTTGAGCTGGACGGGGTTCTCTTCCTGCAGCGTCTCCCCCCTTCGAAGCCGTGCCAGCGACCCCTCGGCGTCCTTGAGCGTGTTCGGGGTGGCCGCCTTCCCCACCCACATGCCGATCGAGATCGGTTCGCTGCCCAGACGCTGTGGGTGTCGTGCCCGCACGCGCTCCATCGCACAGATCAACAGGGCCGCACGCTCGAACTGTTGGAGGGTGAGGAGCCGCAGGGTGTAGCGCATGAGCACGGTCACCCCACCTCCTTCGGAACCGAGACGCAGCCTGCGGTGGAAGGTGGTGAAGGCGATGAGACCGAGGTAGGCCTCGGTCTTCCCGCCACCGGTCGGGAACCAGAGGAGGTCGGCGATGTCGCGCTCGGGGTGGTCGGCGTCCACGATGCCGTTCAGGCACAGCAGGACGAACCCGAGCTGGAACGGGCGCCACTCGCCCTCGGGGGCGGGCGTGCCGGCACGCCCTCGTCGTATCCAGAGTCCTCTGCCGCGCTGCAGGGCCATGACGTGGTTGGCCAGCCGGAACGCCTCCAGGGCCTGCGCGTCGCGCTCCAGCAGGTCGATCCCGGCGCTCATCCGTGCCTGCGCCGTCCGGCAGCGCTCGACCTGCTCCGCCGCCAGCCTCATGGACCGGTCGTCACCGTGGACTCCTCCGCGGAGCAGCTCCGCGTCTCGGACCCGCGCCGCGATCCACTGCTCGTATCCGGCGACGAACTCCCTCAGGGTGTGGAGGAGTTCCGGGGTCGATGCCTCGGCGAGGCGTTGCATGCCGAATCCGGTGACCGGGATGTCGGGGTTCGAGTCGGCGAGGAGGACCTCGCTGACCGGCACGTGCTCGGTCCACACGGCGGCGACGCCCTCCGGCACCTCAAGCCGGTCCGGGCTACCGACGGGCGTGGGCGTCCAGGACCAATCGGCCGCGCAGCCGTGGCCGACCGCGAACGTCGGCGCGTGGCGGTACAACAGACGCGTGAGTCCGCTCTCGTCGTCGAGGTCGCGGACCGACGGCCTTTCCACGAGCGCCGGGATCCCGTCGGGGACGGAGACGTGGAGCCCGACCTGGAAGAAGCACTTGGGGTCCTTGAGGTCCTGCGCCGCCACGCTGTGCCCGTTGACGAGCGTCGCCGTCACGGCGACGGCCCCCCGCGGGCCGGCCGGCCGTACCTGCAGGCGGAGCTTCAGCCCCTCGGCGAGCCGGAGGCCCTCCTTCGTGTCCGGCGGGGCCAGCACGTCGAGGGGGACCGGACGGAGCTCCAGGCATCTGCGGCGCCACTGCAGGTCCGGCTGCTCGGTGCTGCGCTGTTCGACGCGCTCGGGCACGACGGGGTCGCCGGCCGTGTTGAACGGCTCGTACACCGCCGCGCGGGCCTGGATGACGATGTGCCGGCTGCGGGCCGGGTCGACGGCGAAGGTGATGCCGGTCGCCGAGGGCCGGGCGGACCTGGCCAGGGCGACGCCCGGGTCGGGGCTCTCGTCGACGGCGGTCGTCGTGTCGGCTTCGTCGTGGTCGAGGGCGAGTCGATCCAAGTCCTCGGGCTCCTCGGCGGACCGGCGGAGCGTCCGGGGGAAGAGGACACCGGTCGCGTACGTGCCGGCCGGCCAGTCGTCGAGGAGCTCGTCGGCCCCGCCCTGGGGGCCCAGGAGGTCGGACTTGAGCCTCTCGGCGAGCCCGGCCCGGAAGTCGTAGTGCCGGGAGTGGTCGTCCGTCATGCGTCCTTGTCCTCGCGGTCGTAGGCGAATCGGCCGATCCCCGTCGGCCGGGGGGCCAGCCAGAGTCCCCGGGGTCCGAGACCGGCCCGGGAGGCGGCGGCGTGCTCTCCGGCGACTGTCTCCACGACGTCGACGCGCAGGCCGCTGATGGTGCGGGGCCAACCGGACGGCCGGCTCGTGTACCGCTGTTGCATGAAGCCGTAGAGGCCCCGCCGGAACGTCTCGGAGGCGACCCCGATCGCCCGACCTTCGTGCAGGAGCGCGTACCCGGGCGCCGTACGGTCGTCGTGGTCGACAGGTGTGTCGTCCAGTCGGCTCCACACGATCTCGTCTCCGGGCCCGACCCGACCGGCCAGATAGTCCTGTGTCTCCTGCGGGTCGCAGTCGATCTGTTCCAGTCCGGCGGGGTGGGCCCGGTGGACGTCACCCTCAAGGGCGGACAGGCCCGACCGTTGGTACGCCTTGTAGCCGTAGCGGCCCCAGCGCTCGCTGCCCTTGACCTTTCGGACGAGGGCGAACCCGCCGGGCCGGGTGAGGTACTCCTCCGGTGGTGTCAGTCGGTAGAGCTCCTCGCGGGCACGGGTCATCGCGACGTACAGCGCCCGTGCGGCATCGCAACGCTCGGCGGCGACCGTCTCGGGGCGGTCGTCCGGCTGTCCCGGATCGACGATCAGCACCCGGTCGAATTCGAGACCCTTGGCACGGTGGAAGGTCGAGACGACGAGGGCACCAGGGGCCTGTGCACCGAGCTCGTCGGGCAGGTCGCCGAAGGCCACCGCCCGGTGGAGCCGGCTCAGGTCGACGCCACGACGCCCCCGGTCCCCCGCCACGCGCAGCAGTTGCCGCCACGCCCGTTCGCCGTCCTCGGGCGCGGCGGGGCCGTGCACGGCCGCCCAGGCCCGGAGGAAGTCGCCCTGCGTCGCCGTACGCGCTCCTCCCAGGGCTCGGGCGACGAGCGCGATCCAGCTCGGGGCAGCCAGCTCACGGGCCCCGCGGCGGACGACGTGGTGGACACCGAGATCGGCGAGCCACCGTGAGACGAGCAGTGCCTGGCCGTTCGTCGCGCACAGCACCGCGGTTTCGAGGTCCGGCGATTCGAGCGCCCTGCGCACGTACGCCACCTGCGGATCGCCGAAATCCATGCGGGCCGCGAGTTCCAGACGCAGTTCCTCGTACGCGTCCCGGCCCTGCGCCGAGGTGGCGGCGGACCGTACCGCGGCCTCATGGGGGCGGGCGCAGCGGGCTTCGTCGGTGACGGCACGGAAGTCGTCGTCCAGGGTGAACTCCGTCAGCTCGCCCTCGAAACGGGTACGGAGCCAGGAGAAGAAGCGCGCCGTCTCGGCGGCCCGCTCCTGCGGATCCGGCACCTGGAACCCGTAGATGGCCTGGGCAGGATCGCCGACGACCGTGAACCCGCACTCGTAGGCGTCCAGGAAGGTCTGCACGAGCTGCCGTCGCACGCCGACCAGGTCCTGCACCTCGTCGATCACCACGTGGAGGACGTCCTCCAGCGATTCGGGCGCGGTGCTCTCGTCCTCGACCAGTCCGGTGGCCGCCGTGATCCTCTCGTCGAAGGTCCGTCCGGTCCACGCTTCGTCGCCCGTTCCCTCCCGCAGGAGTTGCAGCGCCCACGCGTCGAAGGTGGCGACCCGCACGTGGGCGGCGCCACCACCCGCGGCATGCAGCCGCCCCCGCAACTCGGCGAACGCGGCTCGGGAGAAGGTGAGGACGAGCAGGGCTCCGCTGTCCAGCCGCTCGGCGAGGAGATGCTCGATCCGTCGCACCAGCGTGAACGTCTTGCCGGTGCCCGCGCCGGCGGTGACGAGCGTCTTCCGGTCGACCGGCTGCTCGATCACCTGTTGCTGGACCACGGTGGGCCCCGCGATCGACGCCGTCATGCCTTGTGCCACAGGTGCTCCATGCGCGTGTACGCCAGTCCGCGGCCGAAGTTCTCGATGTTGTCGGCAACGTTGAGGATCAGGCAGGAGTCCTTGCCACCGTTGAGCTCGCCTCGCAGGCCGCGACCGATCATCTGGATGTAGGTGTTGGGGCTGAACGTCGGACGAGCGACCACCACGGCACGCACCGCGGGTGCGTCGAAGCCCTGCGTCAGCACCTTGAAGTTGGTGAGGACCCGGATGCGCCCGTCCCGGAAGGCCGCGATGCGCCTGCGGCGGGTGCTCGGGGGTGTCTGGCCGTCGATGGACGCGGCCGTGATGCCACGGTCCTGGAGCAACGCGGCCAGCACCTGCGCGTGTTCGACCGAGGTGGCGAAGACCAGGACCGGCCAGTCCACCGGAAGCCGCCCGATCCGGTCGACGATGCGACGCGTGCGCTCCACGTCCTGCGCCAGGCGTCGGACGACCTCCGCCGGCAGCGCCATCGCGTGGGTGCGCTCCATCTCGCGCACCTGGGACTCGTCCAGTACGCAGGAGGCGCCGAGCAGTTCCTCGTGCTCGACCTTGGCCAGCACGCGAATCGACTGCAGGTGAGTGTAGGCATCGTCGTCCTCGAAGACGCCTTGGTCGAGGCGCTTGTGCCCGAAGCGGGAGGCCAGGGTCTTGGTCTCCTCCTCGTTGTCACCGCGGAAGGCGGTGGCGGTCAGGCCCACGAGGTGCCGCGAGGTCCGACGCTGATCGATGCCCAGGGCGTCGAAGATCCGGGTGTACGTGCGGGGTACGGCGAAGTGGGCCTCGTCGACGACGACCAGCGAGCAGTCCCGTAGCCAGGCGTAGTTCTCCTGCGGCAGCCTCGTCACGGCCGTGTCGTCGATCGCCACCACGACCTGCGGCCCGTCGGCGACCGGGACGGCCGCCGGGAGACCGCCCCACATGCGGGTGATCCGCAGCGGCTGCGAGGATCCTTCGGTCTGCCAGACGTAGGCCCACGTCTCGATCGCCTGCTCGGCCAGCTCCTGGCTCTGGGCGATCCACAGCACCGGCCCCTTCAACAGGCCGTCGCGGATCGCCCGGACACCGGCCTCGGCGGCGATCCGGGTCTTGCCCGAGCCGGTCGGGACCTGGAGCATGGCGCGCTTCTCCTCGTGCTGGGCGAGATGCGCGTACATCCGTTCCACCAGGGCCGCTTGGTAGTCGTGCAGGGCGAGCGGCCGACGGGGGCCGGGAACCGTCTCGTACGGCGCGGGCGAGGCGGGCGTCTCCGGGTCGCCGGCCCAGGCCTCGGGGAAACCGTAGGAGCTGACGAACCGCTGCGCGGTCGCACCGCCGGTCCAGGAGTGCGGCACCTGGAAGCCGGCTTCGGTCAACGCCGAGGAGAGGACTCGCAGGACGTCCTCGCCGTGCGCCTCGATGAGCAGCTGTGCGGCGCGGAGACCGTCCATGGGGACGCCTCCGATCTCCGCATCCGCGAGGGCGAGCCCCGGGGGGAGCTCGTCGAGGAGCCGCCTTTCCCCGAGGGCCAGAAGCAACTTTCTGGCTTGGTCATCCTCCTGACGCACTCGCAGGAACCGCTCGCCTTCCCGGTCCTTGGCCTGCTGGCGCAGCAGGTCCCGGCAGCCCTCCGCACCGAGGCGCAACCCCACCAGGCGGTCGACGGCCTGCAGGGTCGCCTCCTCGTCCTGCTCCTCCGCCAGCAGCACGGTGTAGCCGTCGAGCGCCTCGGACAGCGGCTCCTCGCGCCGTCCCTCGGGCCGCCCTCGTACGATCTTGATCAGGTCCGAGCAGTGCGCCAGCTTCCAGGCGGTCCCGCGGGGGAGCACCTGACGAAGGCGCGGGAACAGGTCGGTGAGCGGGACCGGGGTCTCCGACAGCACCGCGTGGATCTCCTCGACCAACAGGTCGGAGGGGAGCCGGAAGCGATGGCGATCGATCAGGAACGCCGCGTCCTCGTCGGTGGGGACGAGGAGTGCGGGGACCCTCTCACGCACCAGCACGTCGTACTGTCCACGGTCTGCGGTGACCGCGATGTCGCTGCTCGTGGCCGTCTCGTCCCCGGCCCCGCACCGGAATGCGTGGGTGACGCTGTCCACGATGCCCGCGGGCGCGGACCGCAACAGGAAGGTGTAGGCCGCCCCGACGAAGAGGGCGTCGGTCGCGGCATCGATCCGCTCGACGAGTTCGTTCCAGAGCGCCGGGGGCACGTCCGTGAGCCGCGCGGGGAGACCGAGGGCGCGGGCGTACCGGACCGGGAGGTCGGCCTTGGGCAGGAAGGCGCCGTCGACGTCCAGTTCCGGGCTGACGCAGTCGCCCGGGCGGCGGTGGGACAACGTCGTCGCCAACCAGCCCTCCTGGCGGAGCATCCAGATCAACGGGGAGTCGACGCTCAGCCGTCGACCAGTACCGTTGGTGCGGGCGCAGGACCAGTCCGCCGTGTTGCCCTCCGGCGGCAGCTCCCGGGCGAACGCCGCCTTCCCCTCGCGTGACAGGTCCCGCAGCAGGTCGATGGGGCCGGGCGGGTACGTCCCCATGAGGCTGACCGACCCCGAACGGGGACGGGTGCTGTCCGCGGGCAGGGACGCACAGTACTGGTGGTACATGACCTTGCTGTACTCGCCGTAGCACTCCGCCGCGTGGGGCGCCGTGTTCGCCATGGGGCGGTCGACTGCACCCAGCGCGCGCAACAGCTCGACGTCGCCGGTGTGGAAGACGGGGTCGACCAGCAGGGTCCGGTCGCGCTGCCCGTCCGCGGGGACGACCGGGCCGGCCAGCAGGGTCTGGTGGACGGGCCGGAACACCCCGGAAGCGGTGCGGACCTTCAGCAACCTGAGCGGGTCCGGCAGGATCTCCCGGAGGATCTCGGCCGCACTGCCGGCATCCACGGTGCGGACCAGCTGCCAGAACTCCTCCCAGTCGCCGTTGCGGTAGCGGGTGAAGCCCGTGATCGCGGCAGCCCTGAGGCGCCCTGCCGCGTTCGCCTCCTGGATGCCCAGGTGCCCGAGCGCTTCGAGCAGATCGGGGTCTTCGGCGATCGACGGGTGCAGGTAGACGGTGCTCTCGTACGGCAGGCGCGTGCCGCCGTGCCGGCGGTAGACCGTCCCGTCGGCCGCGGACCGGAAGTCCCCTCGTTCGGTGAGGAGGATCTCCGCCGCGCGGGCGTCGGTGGCCTGCGCCGCGTTGCCGCCCTCGGTGACGGCGGCCGCGATCGCCAGGGCGCGCTTCGCCCCGTCGACGGATCGGTCCTCCACCAGGGCCTCCAACCACTCGCGCAGCGAGGCCACTGCACCGCCGGCCTCGACGAGGATGTCCCTGGCGCGAGAGCGCCGCTCACGGTTCTCGACACTGTGGTGGCACCAGTTCCGGGGACGTCCGGGGTGGTCGGCCCACATTCGCAACCACTCCGGGTCGAGACCCTCCGGATGGAGCTTGAGTTCGCGCGGGAGCCGAAGCATGCCCTCCTGGTCCGGCAGGGACGGGAGGCGAGCCGCGGTCGCCAGCACACGATCGCTCAGCAGGGCATCGCCCCACTGGGACGCCTCACGGCCTCGCGCGGTCAGGAGGCTGAGGTACGAACCGGGGTCCGTCGGCTCGATCAATTCCGGAATCGAAGTGACGACGAGTTCGGCGGCTTTCCGGACCAGTTCCTCGTTGAATATGCTCTTGGTGAGATTCTGACGGTCCTCCGGTGTACGCCACGGCGCGTTCAGGATTCCTGTGAGAGTCGTGTCGTAGTGCGTCGGAAAGTACGCCCAGAAATTACCGCGCTTCAGGCGCAGTGGGTGCCCCTTGGCGGGAACGGCCCAGGAAATGGTGACGACCGGCCGGTCGTGGAGTTCGCCGGCGGCCGCAGCAGCCTCCTCGCTCGGCCGGTGGTCCCAACTGAAGACTGACCACCGCTCACCGGGACGCGGATCGTCATTGCAACGCTCGACGAGGCGATGTTCACCCCGATCGACCGCCTGGGTCAGTTCCCTTCGCAGTTCGTGCCCAGGACGCGAATCCTCCAGCACCAATCGGTCGAGGTGCGCCGAGAAGAGCATGAAATGCGCGGGAAAATTCACGATGTCCCGCCCGAGGCGCTCGTGTGCGCCCTCGTTCAGGGGCAGCATCACGACGGTCGACGCCCACTGCATGAGCCCGTCGAGATACCTGTCCGAACTCCGGTCCGCCTCCAGGTCGAGTGGCTGCGCCATCCGGAGAACCGGAGTCGGGTCGAAATCGGTGAGTTCCGGAACGGTATCGCGGATCTTTTGCGCCGACCATTGCTTGTCGAAGCCGAAGGATCCCGTGGAGCTGTAGAAACGCGGCGTGTCCGACACGCTCAGGACGGACTTGACGCCGACACCGAAGCGCCCGATCTTGCCGGTGCGCTTCCTCGACACGGCCATGCGCAGGATTGTGTCGGCGCCGTCCGGCGTCATGGGCGTACCGGTGTTCGCACAGTAGAGGTGCGTCTCCGTCAGCAGCACATGGATCTTCGTGTCGGCGCCGGTCTCCCACTCCAGATTCTCGTCGGCGCCGTTCTGGACCAACTCGTACAGTTGGCGCTCTCCGTAGCCGCCCTGCGTGATGCGGCGTTCGTTGTTCGCGTGCTCCCGAACGTGACCGGGATCGACCCGGTAGACGTCGAGCACCCGACGCGAGAGGTCTTCCACGACGGCGACGACGTCGTTTTCGTGTGGCCGCGAGACAGGCATGGACAGGACACCCCTCCGATTGACATTGCTGCGACAAATATCGACACGGAGACGACGGCCCGGACCGCGATCGCCGGGGCGATTCCCCGACCGTCGAACATCCGCACGGACACATCCGCGCAGCAAACCCCCCGACCCGTGGTCGACTCGCCGGTCGAAGTCGGAGTCCAGGATGCACACGATAGCCAGCCCCACAGGGCCGCACAAGGAAACCGGTGGACAGCGGGCCGACCGACGCAAACCCCACCGGATCGCCACCTTCGCCGAATTGCGCCCTTTGCGACGACCAGCCCGATTTGCCTGTTCACCGGGGAATCGACACCTTTGCCGATGCTACGGCATTGGTGACGATCGAGAAGATCGTCCCCGCTCTGATCCGCCAGTCTCGATTGAAATGCCCTCGACAAGAATCGCCATACCACAAGACCGACACCCGCGAAGAGCAATGGGAATTACCGGGGATTGATTTGCCATCACTCGATACCGATGGGACTCTCGATCCCAAGCGGCTCCGTACCCATGGCCGATCGCATTCGAGAGGTGATGTCGATCTTGCGAGAGACGAAGAATTCACTGCGCCGAGGGGAATCGGGAGAGATTCGGAGCGGAAGCAAACGGTCCGGAACGGGGCGAATTCCGGTCCCGGGTCCTTGGCCTCGACTCTGGGAGCCGCGGGACCAGCCCCTGAACGACCCGTTCCACAACGATCCGAAGGGACGGCCGTCATGAACAAGCGTCGCGCACCACGACGCACGGTGGACGCCGCCACCGCAGAGAAACGGCAACGCGAGCTGAAGGCCCACCTCAAGAAGCTGCTCGGGGATCCGAGGAACCGCGCCATCCTCGATCTCGATGCCGCCCGCACACGCGCGAGGAGCAAAGGAAGCGGAACGGTCGGCCACCACGTCTGGGACGACCTGACGTAGCCGGATCGGCCGGTCGACTCATTTCCTCACCCGCGAGGGGCAGTGGTTCTGGGACGAATACACCACCGGCCCGGCCGAGCGCGCCCCACCCGTACGCCTCGCCGGAACAACTCGCGGCGCTGCCGCCGACCCTGGTCATCACCGACGAGGCGGACGTGCTCTGCGAAGAGGGCGAGGCCCACGCCGCGACGCTGCGCGCCGCAGGCGTGCGGGTCACCGCCGTGCGCGTGCTCGGCATGGTCCACGACTTCATGATGCCGGACAGCCTGCGCGACACCGCCGCCAACCACGTCGCCCTCAAGCTCGCCGGCGACACCCTGCGCGACGCGCGACGCCCTGCACGGCTGGTGAGAACCGGGCCGTGCAGGGCGTGCCGGCGCGGGGCTCAGCGTGGCGTTCGCACCGCCCGGGCGGCGGCCACCCGTCGGAGCAGGGCGCGGCGTTGTGGGTCCTCGGGCTGAGGAGTCCGCGAGCCGGGCGAGGCCTTCGGGGTCTCGGCCGGCGGGGTGAGGCGGGCGGCCAGGGAACGGGCGGTGGGGTACTCGAAGACGACGTGCGACGGCACCGGCCGGTCCAGGCGCTTGGCGAGGCGGGCACACAGGGCCAGGACGGCCATGGAGTCGGCGCCGTGGTGGAACACGTTGTCGTCGGGGCCCAGTTGCGCGGCCAGGACGTCGCCGAGGACGTCGAGGACCACCGCCTCGACGGGCGTCCCGGCCCGCTCGGCGGGGCGCCGGCCTCCCGCCCCCGTCGGGCCCGCGCCCTGCAGCTGCCGGGCCAGTGCGCCGGTGTCGACCTTGCCGTTGACGGTGAGCGGCAGGTCCCGGTGGACGCCCACCCGGGCGGGCACCAGGTACCCGGGCAGCCGGCTGCCGAGCCAGTCGCGCAGGTCCTCGGGCGTCACGGCGGAGTCGGCCACGGTCTCGACGGCGGCCGCGAGTTGGCGGCCGGTGGGCGAGTCCACGGCGAAGGCGACGGCGTGGCGCACGGCGGGGTGGGCGGCGAGGGCGGTCTCGACCTCGCCGGCCTCGATCCGGAAACCGCGGATCTTCAGCTGCTTGTCCCGGCGGCCCAGGTACTCCAGGGCGCCGTCCGGCAGCACCCGGCCGTAGTCGCCGGTGCGGTAGACCCGCTCACCGGGCGCCCAGGGGTGGGCGGGGAACCGCTGCGCGGTCAGCTCCGGGTCGTTGAGGTAGCCGACGGCCAGGCCCGGGCCGCCGACCACGATCTCGCCGACGGCCCCGACCGGCAGCGGCCGGAGCCGTTCGTCCATGACGTGCGCCGTGGACCCGTGGATCGCGCGGCCGATCGGCACCGAGCGACCGGCGGCGGGATCCCGGTCCAGCCGGTGGCAGCAGGAGAACGTGGTGTTCTCGGTGGGGCCGTAACCGTTCATCAGGACGGAGCGCGGCACCGAGCGGGCGGCCTCGGCGAACAGCTCGGGCGGAACCGCCTCGCCGCCGACCAGCAGGTGGCGCATCCCGGCCAGGGCCTGCGGTGCGGCCTCCACCATCCGCGCGAACAGGGTGACGGTGAAGAAGCCCGCGGTGATCCGGTGGCGCTCGATGGCCCGGCACAGCAGCAGCGGGTCCTTGAGCTCGCGCGCCGTCGGCACCACGACCGTGCCGCCGTTGGCCAGTGCGCCCCAGACTTCGAGGGTGGCCGCGTCGAAGGACGAGTTGGCCACCAGCAGGGTGCGGTCCTGCGGGCCCAGCGGCAGCGTGCTGCTCTCGCGGACGAGCCGCACGACGGCGTGGTGCGGGATGCCGACGAGCTTGGGGACGCCGGTGGAGCCGGAGGTCGGCATCACGTAGGCCAGCGCGTCGTGCGCGGGGCTGTCGGCGACCCGGGCGGCACCGGCGGCGCTGTCGGCGACGCGGTCGGCGACGCGGTCGACCAGGACGAGCGACATCCCGTCCGGCAGTTCGGCGGGGTCGAGCAGGCCCTCGCGGGTCAGCACGACCCGGGCGCCGGAGCGGCCGGCGAGGTCGGCCAGCCGGGTGGCGGCGTGCTCGGGGGCCAGCGGGAGGTAGCAGGAGCCCGCCTTGAGCACGGCCAGCAGGCCCGCGACGAGGTCCGCCGACTTCTCCAGCACCACCGCGACCGGGTGCTGCTGGTCCGCGTCGGCGCCGAGTCCGGCCGCGATGGCCTCGGCCCGGCGCACCAGCTCCGCGTAGCCGAGCCGGCGGTCCCCGTCGATGACGGCGGTGGCCTGCGGGTCGCGGGCCGCGTGGCCGTCGACCAGGGCGGTCAGGGTCTCCCGCGGCGCCGGCGGCGGCAGGGGCCGGCCCGGCCCGCCGAGGACGGTCAGCTGCTCGGCGGCGCCCATCGCGGGCAGTTCGCCGAGCGGCAGTTCGGGGTGCTCGGCGAGCGCCGCGAGGAAGGCCGCGAAGCCGTCGGCGAGCCGTTCGCGGGTGCCGTCGAGGAACTGCGCCGGGTCGCACAGCCAGCGCAGCCGGATCCGCTCGTCCTCGTCCCCGAAACCCTCGGCCACGTGACCGTCCTCGACGAACAGCGCGAGGTCGTACACGGCGTTGCTCGGGATCGACGGCCAGCGGCCGAAGGTGAGCCCGGCGGCGGTGCGCGGGCCGGCGGGCGCGACGTGCTGCGCGACGACGACGCGTGCCGGTCCGGGGGTGCCGCCGGTGAAGTCGAGGGACTGGATGATCTCCTCGAACGGCAGCGCCGCGTGGTCGAGCGCCCGGCCGGCCAGGGCGGCCAGCTCGCGCAGGTACGCGGGGAACGACTGGTCCTCGCGGACGCGGTCGCGCAGCGGCACGAGGTTGACGAAGTAGCCGATGGCGCTGTGCGCGTCGAAGGTGTCCCGGGTGGAGGCCGCGATGCTCACGGTGTTGTCCGGGCCCAGGCCGCGCAGGTGCAGGTAGGCCTTGAAGGCGGCGGTGACGGCGGTGAAGCGGGTGGTGCCCGCCGCGGCCGCGAGCCGGCCCAGCGCGGCGGTGGCGGTGGCGTCCAGGCGCTGCTCCAGCACGCTGGTGCGGCGGGCCGGCGCGGGCCCCGCGGTGAAGGGCTCCGGCAGCAGCATCGTGTCGGTGAAGCCGTCCAGTGCCTGGGACCAGTACTGACGCAGCGTCGTGCCCTGCGGCCCGGCGAGCAGGCGCCGCTGCGCCTCGGCGGCATCGGCGGGGTGGGCGCCGGGGGCGAGGGCGGGTTCCGCGTCGGGGTCCTGGTAGGCCTCGGCGAGGTGGGCCTCGAAGAGCTCCGCCGACCAGCCGTCGAACACCAGGTGGTCGGCGGCCAGGACGAGTGCCGCGGTGCCGGGCGCGGTGACCAGCTCGGCGTGCCAGCAGGCTCGGGAGACGTCGAAGCGGTGGCGCAGCCAGTGGTCGATCCGGGCCTGCACCGCGTCCCGGTCGGCCGCCGCGTGGACGCCGAACGGGACCTGGTCCGCGCCGGACGGGGCAGGGTCCGCGCCGGGGGCGGGCTGGACGAGCTGGACGGGCCGGCCGTCCTCGCCGGCGGCGAAGACGGTGCGCAGTGCCTCGTGCCGGGCGGCGACCCGGGCCACGGCGCGCCGCAGGCGGTCCCGGTCGTACGCGCCGTCGAGCCGGACGGCGTGCACGACGGTGGTGTCGGAGCTCTCCGGGTGCAGTTCGCGCCAGGCCCAGAGCCCTTCCTGGCTGCGGGCGGCCGGCTTGCGGCCCAGGCGGGCACCGGGCTGCGTCGCCCTGCCGGGTGCCTCGGGCTCGTCGGTGGGCTGCTCGGTGGCGGTCCTCCGGGCGAGCTCGCGCACCGTCCCGGCGGTCAGGGTGTCGGTCGCGCCGACGGCCAGGCCGTGCCGGCGCAGCCGGGAGGCGATGTGCATGGCCGCCAGCGAGCCGCCGCCGACGGCCGGGAACGGGTCCGTCACGCCCAGCCAGGGGGCGTCCAGGACCTCCCGCCAGACGTCGAGGACCAGCTGCTCGCGCTCGCCCTCGGCGGCGGTGGCCGGGCCGAGCGCGGTGGGCCGGGAGCGGTCGGCGAGCAGGGCTGCGGTGTCGACCTTGCCGTTCGCGGTGAGCGGGAAGGCCGCGGTCAGGATGATCCGGGTGGGGCGGGCGGCGGCGGGCAGCCGGTCGGCGGCCCAGGAGCCCAACTCCTCGGCGAGGCCGGGGGCTTCGGGATCCTCGACCTCCATCGCGGCGGCGAGCCGTGGGCCGACGGGGGTGGGGGTGACGATCGCCAGGGCGCGGCGCACCGCGGGGTGCGCGCCGAGCACGGCCTCGGTCTCGCCGAGTTCGACCCGGACCCCGTCGATCTTGAGCTGGCTGTCGCGGCGGCCGGCGAACTCCAGGGCCCCGTCGGGCAGCAGCCTGCCGTAGTCGCCGGTCAGGTAGGCGCGTTCGCCGGAGTCCGGCAGGTGGACGAAGGCCGCCGCGGTGAGCTCCGGCGCGTCGAGGTAGCCGCGGGCCAGGCCCGCGCCGGTGAGGACGATCTGGCCGACCTCGCCGGCGGGCACCGGGCGCAGCTCGTCGTCGAGCAGGTGGACGGCCATGCCGGCGACCGCGCGGCCGATGGGCGTGCGGCGCCAGGGGTCCTCGACCCGGTCGAACAGGTGCATCGCGCCGACGACGGTGGACTCGGTGGGGCCGTAGCCGTTGATCAGGCGCAGGCCCGGTACGGCCGCCACCAGTCGGCCGAGCAGCTGCTGGGGCAGCGGTTCGACGCCGACCAGCACGCGGTCCAGCACGCAGGCCCGGGCGCCCTGGTCACCGCCGGAGGCCTGGTCACCGCCGGAGACCCGCTCGCCACCCGCGGCCCGCTGCTCGACGATGTCGACCAGCTCCGCCAGCATCCCGGCGGGGAGGTAGGCGTGGTTGACCCGGCGCTCGCAGAGCTCGTCCCAGAGCCGTTCCGGGTCGCGCACCACCTCGTCGTCGGGGACGTGGACGGTGCCGCCGTTGACGAGGGTGTTGAACACCTCCCAGACCGTGACGTCGAATCCGGGGCTGCCGACCATGGTCCCGACCGGCCGGTTCAGGCACGGCGCCAACTCGTTGACGGCACGCACCATGTTGAGCACCGAGTGCTGCTCGATCTGCACGCCCTTGGGGGTGCCGGTGGAGCCGGAGGTGAAGAGCACGTAGGCGAGGTCCTGCGGGTCCACCTCGGCGGGCCCGTCCACGGCCGGGGCCTCGGACAGCACGGTGTGCGCGTCGAGCGGGACGATCGGGCAGTCGAGGCCGCCGGGGGTTTCGCCCGGGGCGGCCTCCACGACGGCGGCGGGCCGCAGTCGGGCGAGCACCGCGGCGCGGCGCCCGGCCGGGAACGCGGTGTCGACGACGCAGTAGGCGGCGCCCGCGTACAGGATGCCGAGGAGCCCGAGCACGGTCTCGGCGCTGCGGCCGCCGACCACGGCGACGCGGTCGCGCGGCCGGACTCCGGCCTCCCGCAGGGCCCGGGCCAGTTGCCGGGCCCTGCGGTCGAGTTCGGCCCAGGTCCACCGGCGCGACCGGTCGGTGAGCGCCGGGTGGTCGGGGGCCTCGGCGGCTCGCGCGGCGAGGACGGCGGCCAGTGTGTCGGGTGTGGTGGTCATGGCGTGCCTCACGAGACGGAAGAGGTCTGGGCGGGGACGGTCGCGGGGGCGGTCGCGAGGTCGGGGACGGTCGCGGGGGCCGGGGCAGTCGCAGGGGCCGCGGGGGCAGCAGCGGGAGCGGCGGCCAGGGCGAAGCGGCGGGCGAAGCGGTTGCCGTCCGCGAACCGCGCGGTCTGCGGCGCGGGCAGCGGTTCGTCGTCCCGGCCCTCGGCGAGCGCGGTCAGCAGCTCGGCCAGCCGCGTGGTGAAGCGTTCGACGGTGGCGCGCAGGTAGCGGTCGGGCGCGTAGAGGAGGTGGATGGTCAGCCCGTCCGGGTGGGGCAGGAACTCGATGCACAGGTCGAACTTGACCGCGCCGGGCGGCGGCAGCCGCAAGGCCGTCACCTCGTCCGGGCCGGCCGGGTGCTGCTCGCCGTCGAACATCGTGACGACGACGGAGAAGAGCGGGTTGCGCTGCTCCTGGCCGCCGAGCCCGGAGCGGTTCACCACCTCCTGGTACGGGGTCGAGGCGTGCTCCAGGGCGCCGAGGAAGACCTCGCGCACATGGCCGACGGCGTCGCGCAGCCGTCCGCCCGCGGCGTGCGGGCGCAGCCGCAGCACCACCGGGTCGACGAACATGCCGACGACCGACTCGAAGGCGGGCAGCGCGCGGTTGGCGAGGTTCGATCCGACGACCACCTCCGCGCGGCCCGACCACTCCGCCAGGGCCACCGAGGCGGCGGTGAGCGCCAGCGCGTACAGCGTGGTGCCCTGTTCGCTCGCGACCCGGCGCAGCTGCCGGGTCAGCTCGGTGGGCAGCAGCCGGCGCAGCGCGGCGGCCTCGCCGGGCACGCCCTCGGCCGCGCTGTCGGCGACGGGGGCGGACGGGTCGAGCCCGCGGATGACCTCCTGCCAGTAGGCGAGGTCGCGTTCGCGGACCTCTGCGGCGAGGGAACGCTCCCAGCCGACGAAGTCGCTGTAGTCCGCCGGCGGGAGGGCGAGTCGTTCCGGCGCCGTGCCGTCGGCCAGGGCGAGGAGGTCGCGCCGGAGGATGTCCACCGACCAGGCGTCCATGGTGACGTGGTGGCAGACCAGCAGGACGCGTACGGCTGCGGGCTCGGTGGCGATCAGGACCCGGACGGCGTGCTGTTCGAGGTCGAAGGGCCGGCGGACGAACGGCAGCGCCGCGCGCTGGAAGGCGGCTTCCAGCTCCGCCTCGTCCGCGCCCGCGGACGCGCCCCCGTCGGCCCCCAGGTCGACCGTGTCGACGGGCACCGCGTCCACCGGGGCCGTGACGCGCAGCGGTGCGCCGTCCGGCCCGGGCAGGTACCGGGTGCGCAGTTCGGTGTGCCGCTGCAGGAGGGCCGCCACGGCGGCGCGGGCACCGGCCTCGTCCAGCTGCGGCAGCCGCCAGCCGAACGGGACGTTGTAGTGGCTCGAGTCCGGGTCGAACTGCCAGAGGTACCAGAGGCGTTGCTGCATGGTGGAGAGCGCGTCCGAGGGCTCGAAGGCGGGGGTCGCGGGGCCGGTGGCGGACGGGCCGGACGGGCCGGTGGCGGTGCCGTCGGCGCAGAGCTCGGCGAGCGCGCCGAGCGTGCTCGCGCGCAGCATCTCGGCCAGCGAGGCCGCGGTGCCCAGGGCGGTGCGCAGCCGGGCGGCGATCTGCATCATCTGCAGCGAGTCGACGCCGAGGCCGGCGAGGCTCTGCTCCGGGTCGGCGCAGGCCTGACCGGTGACCTCGGCGACGGTGGCGGCCACCGCGGCGAGCACGGATCCGCCGTCGAGGGCGGCGCCCGTCCCGGCCGCACCGGCCACCTCGGCCAGCCCGGCGGCGACCCGGCGGCGGCGCGCCGCGAGGTCTCCGGCGGCGGCCACCAGCACCGGGGCGTCGGAGCGCAGCGCCCGGCGCAGCAGCCGGACGCCCGCGTCGGTGCCCAGCGCGTCGGGCCCCGGCGTGCCGTCGGCGCTCCAGCCGTCCCAGCGCACGCTGCGCCACACCGGGCCGTCCGCGGGCCGCGGGCGGGCCGCCAGGGCGTCCAGGTAGGCGTTGCCCGCCGCGTACGCGCCGAACCGGAATCCGCCGAGCACGGTGGAGATCGAGGAGTACAGCAGGACGAAGTCGCAGTCCGTGCCGTGCAGCGCCTCGGCGAGGATCGCCGCGCCGCGGACCTTGGCGGCGGTGATGGCGAGCGCGTTCTCCGCGCTGGTGTCGGTCAGTTCGCGGAACTCGCTGGTGTCGGTGTGCCCGGCGAGGTGCAGCACCCCGTCCAGGCGTCCGTGCCGCGCGACGAGCTCGGCGACGGCGGCCCGGACGGCGGTGGCGTCGGTGACGTCCAGGACCAACTCCTCGACGGTGGAGCCGAGTTCGGTCACCTGGGCGAGGATCGCCGCGTGTTCGGGGGCGGCCGGGCGGCCCACCGTACGGCCGGCGAGCACCAGCGTGCAGGGGGCCTCCTCGCTCAGCGCCCGGGCGGCGGCGGCGCCGATCCGGCCGTTGCCGCCGAGCAGCAGGTAGACGCCGCCGCGCCGGACCGGCGTGGGCCGGTCGGCCGGGGCGGGCTCGTAGCGCACGGTGTAGCGGTGGCCGGCGCGCAGGGCGACGTCCTCCGGGCTCGGGGCGAGGATCTCGGTCACGAGCGCGTCGAGGTCGTCGGCCGCTTCGGTGCGGGCGTCCGGGGCCGGGTCCAGGTCCACCAGGTGCGCGGAGACGCCGGGCAGCTCGTGCGGGGCGCAGCGGACCAGGCCGAGGATGGCCGCGGCCGAGGCGTCCGGCTGCTCGCCGGCGGTGACCGGGAGCAGGCCCCGGGTGACGAGGTGCACCGAGCGCACGGTGGTGCCGTGGGCGGCGAGGGCGCGGGCCGGGGCGAGCAGGCCTCGTTCGAGCCAGGCGGCCAGCGCCTCGGGCCCGGCAGGCTCGGCAGGCCCGGCGGGCTCGGCAGGCTCGGCGGGGTCGGCGGGTACGCCGGTGGCGGCCACCGCGAGGGTGAGGTCGACGACGTGCTGGGCCGGGGAGCGCGGGGAGTCTCCGGGCGCCAGCAGCTCGACCTGGTGGCCGGCCCGCTCGATCCGGGCCGCCAGTTCGGCAACCAGTGAGGAGGACGGCGAGCCGGCGGCAGCCGCCGGTACGAGGAGCGCGACGCGCAGTGCCTCGGCCGGCGGGGTGAGGGCGCCGCGCGGGGAGATCCGCGCGACCGGCAGGCTCAACTCTTCGGCGCCGCGCAGCCCTTCGGCGGCGGGGGCGGTGGCGGTGGTGCGCTCGTGCCGCCAGTAGCGGTGTGCGGCGAAGGGGTAGCCGGGGAGGCGGACGAAGGCACGGTCGGCGGTCTGGTTCAGCGCGTCCCAGTCGACCGGGGTGCCGAGCGCCCAGAGCCGGCCGAGCGCGGTGGCCAGCGCTTCGAAGCCGTCGTCGGCGCCGGCCGAGACAGCGACCGCGAGCTCGGCCGTGCGGCCGGTGCCCTCCGCGGTGGCACGGGAGACGAGTGCCGTGAGTGCGGTGCCGGGGCCGAGTTCGCAGAAGCGCAGCCGGTCGGCCTCCAGCAGGCACCCGGCGGCGGAGGCGAACCGGATCGGCTCGCGCAGGTGGCGCACCCAGTAGTCGGGGGCCGCCCACTCCTCCGGTTCGGCCCAGGTTCCGGTCAGGGTGGAGGGCATCGCGGCGCGGGCCGGTCGCGGGTCGGCGGCGGCGACGGCCTGCCGGTAGGCGTCCAGGATCGGGTCCATCAGTGGCGAGTGGAAGGCGATCGCACCGGGCAGGATCCGGCAGTTGATCCCGCGGGCGGTCAACTCCCGCTGTGCGGCCTCCACTTCCGCGACGCCGCCGGAGAGCACCAGCCGGTCGGTCGCGTTGTGTCCGGCCAAGGCCAGGCGCTCGCCCAGCAGTTCGGCCACGTCCCGCGGTGCGCAGTTGGCGGTGAGCATCGCGCCCGGCTCGCAGCCGCGCATCAGGGTGTCCCTGGTGTGCAGCAGCCGCATCACCGCGGCGCGCTCGAAGACTCCGGACAGGTGGGCGGCGGCGTACTCGCCGAGGCTGCTGCCGAGGTACGTGTCGGCGTGCACGCCGAGGTGTTCGAGCAGCCGGGCGTAGGCGATCTCCACGGCCACCAGCGCCGGCTGGTACGGGTTGCCCGCGGTCGCCGGCCCCTCGCCATCACCGTTGCCGTAGCCGTTGCCGCGGCCGAGCAGCTGCTCCAGCAGGTCCGGCCCGGTCAGGTCCAGGGCCTCGGCGCACCGGTCGATCTCGGCGCGGAAGACGGGGTGGGCCCGGTAGAGGTCGGCGGCGTGCCCGCCGGCCCGGCCCGCCTGCCCGGGGAAGCTGAACACCACCGGGGCGTCACCGCCGTACCGGTCGGCGGACAGCCGGTCCGCGACCGCCGGCAGCGCGCGCAGCGACTTGCGGGCCTGCTCGGCGTCGGCGGCGACGAGCACCGTCCGCGCGCCGGTGTGGGCGAAGCGGCCCCGGGCCAGGGTGTGCACGGTGTCGGCGAGGGCGGCCGCGGCGAGGTCGGGGCTGTCGGCGAGCGCCCGGGCGTGGCGTTCGAGCCCGGCCCGGTCGGGGGCGCAGAGCGGTAGGGCGAGCGGTCGGTCGGCCGCCGGGCGGGCCGGTTCGGCCGCGTAACTCTCGACGATGGCATGGGCGTTGGTGCCACCGACACCGAAGGAGCTGACCGCGGCGCGGCGCACCGGCTCGGTCCACCGCTCGGCGGCCTGCGGGATCCGGAACGGCGTGGCGGCCAGGTCCAGGTCGGGGTTGAGGGCTTCGTGGCCGGCCAGCGGCGGCAGCAGCCCTTCGCGGACCGCGCACACCGCCTTGATCAGCCCGGCGACGCCGGCGGCGCGGTCGAGGTGTCCGAAGTTGGCCTTGAGCGAGCCCAGGGCGCAGAAGCCGGTCCGCTCGGTGAACAGCTCGTACGCCTGGCGCACCGCCTCGATCTCGATCGGGTCGCCCAGGCGGGTGCCGGTGCCGTGCGCCTCGAAGTACCCGATGGTCTCGGCGGGGACGTCGGCCAGGGCGAGCGCGGTGGCGATCAGCTCGGCCTGTCCCTGGACGTTCGGGGCCATGAAGCTGCTCTTGGCGCGGCCGTCGTTGTTGGTCGCGGTGGCCCGGATCACGGCGTGCACGGTGCGGCCCTGCGCCAGCGCGTCGCCGAGCCGCTGCAGCACCACGGCGCCGGCGCCGTTGGCGGGCACGGTGCCGTTGGCGGCGGCGCCGAAGGGGCGGCAGCGCCCGTCCGGGGAGGCGATCATGCCCTCCTGGTACACGTAGCCGAGGTCCTGGTCCGGGTCGAGCGAGACGCCGCCGGCCAGGGCCACGTCGGTCAGGCCGCCGCGCAGGCTCTGCACCGCCAGGTGCACGGCGACCAGCGAGGAGGAGCAGGCCGTCTGCACGTTGACCGCCTCGCCGCGCAGGTCGAGCAGGTAGGCGACGCGGGTGGCCAGGAAGTCGGGGCTGTTGGCGATCATGCGCCGGTAGCGCTCGTTCTCGTCCAGCCCGTCCACCGGGCCGGAGATCCGGTAGCGGCTCGGCGCGGCCGCCGCGTACACCGAGACGGTCCGCTCGGCCTCGCCCGGGACGACGGCGGCGTCCTCGAAGGCGTGCCAGGCCACCTCCAGGAAGACGCGGTGCTGCGGGTCGAGCAACTCCGCCTCGTGCGGGGTGAGTCCGAAGAAGGGGGCGTCGAACCGGTCCGGGTCCGCCAGCAGCCCACCGGCCGGCACCCGCGCGCCGGACGCACCGCCGGACGCACCGCCGGACCCGGCGCCCGGCTCCCAGCGGGTCACCCGGTCCTCGCCGTCGAGGCAGTGCCGCCAGAACTCGGCGAGGTCGGCCGAGCCGGGGAAGCGGCCGGCCATGCCGACCACGGCGATGTCCGAGTCCTGGTAGGGCCCGTGGTCGGGCCCGTCGTAGGGTTCGTGGTCCGGTCGGTGGTCCGGCGGGGTCAGCGACATGATGGGGTGGCTCCTGGGGTTCTGCCGAGTCGGGGCGGGAATGGTCCGGCGGTCGGGCTCAGCCGCCGACCCGCTCGGTCGGTATGCAGTCCTCGATCAGCGCCGCGGCGGCGGCCACGTGCGCGGGGTCGAGCAGGGTGTGGTGGGTGCCCGGGGTCCAGCGCTGCGGGACGGCACGCCCGAACACCGCGGACCAGCCGAGGTCCTGCGGTGCGTCGCCCCAGCCGCTCTCGTCCAGCGCGCGGACCAGGACGACGGGCGCGGCGCAGGGCCGTACGGTGAACTCGGCGCGGGCGGCGCGCAGGTGCCAGCGGTAGGTGGCCGCGTACGGCTCCAGGTCGGCGGGGGTGAACCCGGCTCCCGGGGAGCGCTCCTCCAGGGCCCGGGCGACGGCCGCGAGGATCTGCGCGTCGTCGGCGTCGGCGGGCAGGTCGGGTTCCGCGACGCCGAACAGTGCGGCGATCTCCGCGGCCGGCCGGCGGGGGCGGACGCCGAGGACGGCCGGGGTCGCGCTGTCGAGCAGCAGCACGGCGCGCGGCGCGGCGCCGGCCTGCTCGGAGAGCCGGGCCATCTCCACCGCGACCGCGCCGCCGAGCGACCAGCCGACCAGCACCGTCCGGCGCAGGTCGGCCTGCGGTGCCAGTTCTTCGAGGTAGTCGGCGGCGATGGCGCCGATCGAGCAGCGGTCGGCGGGGGCGTCCGCATCGGCCTCGAAGGCGAGGACGCCCGGGCCGGGGGGCAGGTGCGGCAACAGCCTGCGGAAGCCTCCGGCGCTGCCGCCGGCCGGGTGGACGAAGGCGATCGAGTCGCCGCTGGGGCCCGCGGCACGCAGGCTGAGCAGATTGCCGCGTATCACGGTGTTCCTCTCGTGGTCGGGGGCCCGGGGCGCGGGGCGCGCCCCCGGGGTGCCGGAAGGCCGCCGGGCCAACTGCCCGGCGGCCTTGGTCGGACGGCCTTGATCAGGCGGCCCGGATCAGGCGGCCCGGATCGGACGGCCTGGTCGGACGGCCTTGATCAGGCGCTGTTCGACTGCGGGCGCAGGTAGCCCGCGATCGACTGCACGGTGGGCCGGCGCACCACCTGACGCAGCGACAGCTGCTCGTACCCCTGGGCGCGCAGCAGGTTGACCAGCCGGGCCAGCAGCAGCGAGTGGCCGCCGCAGGCGAAGAACTCGTCGTCCGGGCGCGGCCAGCCGCCGCCGATCACCTCGCGCCAGGCCGTGGCCACGACCAGCTGCTCGGCGTCGTAGTCCTTCGGGTCGGCCTCGGCCGCGGTCACGGCCCGGGCGAGCAGCGCCGTACGGTCGACCTTGCCGGTGGCGGTGAGGTCGAAGCGCTCCAGGACGGTGACGGAGTCGGGCACCATCGGCTGCGGCAGGATCGCGGCGATCTCCGCGCGCACCTGGTCCGCGTCGGCGGTGCCGGTGACGAAGGCCCGCAGGCAGGGCCGTTCGGCCCGCCGGTCCAGGACGACCACGGCGTCGCGCACCCCGTCGCCGCGCCGGGCGGCGTGCTCGATCTCGTGCAGGTCGATCCGCCAGCCGTTGAGCTTGATCTGGCTGTCGCCGCGGCCGAAGAGCCGCAGCGTGCCGTCCGCTCCGAGCACGCCGAGGTCGCCGGTGTGGTAGCAGTCGACGCGGCGGCCGGCGATCTCCAGCGTCCGGAACGGCGAGTCGCCCTGGTGGCCGGAGAGGTAGCCGACGGCCAGGCCGGGACCGGTCACCACGACCTCGCCCAGGACGCCGTCGGGCACCGGCATGCCCTGCTCGTCGACCACGGCGAGCCCGGCACCGGCGACGCCGGTGCCGACGTGCACGCCGCCGCCCGGGGTCATCCGGCCCGCGGTGGCGGTGGCGGTGGCCTCGGTGGGGCCGTAGAGGTTCCACACCTCGGCCTGCGGGTGCCGGGTCCAGATCCGCCGGAGCAGGTCGGTGTCCAGCGGCTCGCCGCCGAGCAGCACCCGGGCGAGGTTCATCCGGGTGTCCGGGCCGGCGCTCTCCTCTTCGGCGAGCAGCGCGGAGAGGTAGCTGGGCACGCAGTTGAGGGTGACCGGCTCGGCCGAGGCGGCCAGTTCGGCGCGCACCGCGGCGAGGTCCAGGCGGTCCGCGGCCGGCAGCCGGACGCAGCCGCCGGCGTACAGCACGCCGAGGGTCTGCTTGAACGAGGCGTCGAACAGCGGGCTGGAGACGACCGGCAGCGGGGTGGCGGCGACGCGCAGGTCCTCGTCCGCCCAGCGCAGGTAGTTCTCCAGGCTGCTCCGGCGCACGCCGACCAGCTTCGGCACACCGGTGGAGCCGGAGGTGCGCAGGAGGTAGGCGAGGGCGTCGGGCCCGGTGGCGACGGGCTCGGCCAGGCCGGCCGTCGCCCCGGTGGTCACCTCGCCCGTCGCGCCGGCCGTCACGGAGTCCGCCGGCTCGCCCGGCAGTTCGCTCAGCACCAGCGCCCGGCAGTCCGCCGGGAGCAGCGCGGGCTCGGCGCCGGCGCCGACCACGACGGTGTGCGCCCCGGAGCGCGTGAGGGCGTCCGCGATCCGCGCGGCGGGCTCCTGCGGCGAGAGCGGCAGGAAGGCCCCGCCGAGCGCGTTGACGGCCAGCAGTGCGGCGAGCAGGTCGGCGTCCAGATCGGCGAGGACGGCGACGACGCCGCCCACCGGCAGGCCGTCCAGTCGGCCCGCGATCGCGGCGGCCCGGGCGTCGAGTTCGGCGTACGTCCACACCCGGTCGCCCTGTCGGCAGGCGGGTGCCCCGGGCTTGGCGGCGGCGTGCGCGCGGAAGCGGGCGACCAGGCCGTCGGCGGCCGGGGCGGCCAGACCGGCCTGCAGGCGCTCGGCGAGCTCGGCCGCGTCCTGCTCCGGGAGCAGCCGCAGTGCGGCGAGCGGGGCGTCGGTCCGGTGGACCAGGTCGGTGAGCAGGGCGCTCCACATCGCGAGGACCGCGGCGAGGCGGTCCTGCTGCTCCGGGCCGGCGCTCTCGACGTGCAGCGAGGCCGCGTCCCCCTGGACGCGCAGCGAGAAGACGGCGCGGCCGGCGAGCGGGAAGGACCAGGATTCCAGGCACCAGCCGGCCGGCAGCTGCGGCAGGCCGTGGGAGTCGAAGACCAGCTCGGGGGTCGGGTCGGCCGGGCCGTGGGTCGGGCCGCCGAGCATCGCCAGGGCCTGCTCGTCCTCGGCGCGCTGGGCGCGCACCGCGGCCGGGCCGCCCTGGGTCGGGTCCGGGGCCGTCGCGCAGGGCACGACCTGGGTGAACGGGCCGGGGACGGTGGGCAGTCCGATGGCCTGGCGTGCGTCGCCGGTCCAGCCGAGGCTGCCGGCGGGCAGGCCGATGCGGTGCAGCACGGCGGCCAGCGCGGTGCGGGCGACGTCGGCCGGGGTGGTGGCCGTCTCGGCGGCGAGGGCGTTCAGCCGGGCGAGCGTGGGGCCGGTCAGCGGGCGTCCGAGGGCGACGTGCTCGGCCTCGGGGGCGTCGGTGCGGCCGGGTACGGCGTCGGCCAGCTGCTTCGCCGCTCCCTCGGTGCGGGGGCGGCGGCCCGCCCAGAACCGCTCCTCCTCGGCGAGTTCGCCCTCGCGCAGCATGGCCAGGTGGCCGGGCGCGATCGCCAGGTAGTCGGGGGCGTCGGCGGACGGGGCGCCGGCGGTGCCCAGGCGCTGCGCCACCTCGGCCAGCAGCAGGCTGACGGAGGTGGTGTCCGCGAACATGGCGTCGCAGGAGAGGGTGAGTTCGGGGCCGTCCCAGCTGTCGGTGACGCGGGCGCGGAAGGTGCCGAGGGCCAGCTCGCCCCCGGTCCAGTCCGCGCCGGCCGCCGGGCGCTGGCTGGGGATGCGCAGGCCGGGTACCTCGACCAGCTCGGCGCCGAGCACCGGGGCCGTGGCGAGCGCGGCCGAGAGGGCGGCGCGGACCTGGCCGGCCTGGGCCGAGGGGATCCGGACGGTGAGCGAGAGCCGGCGGTCGCCGGTGCCGAGCAGCGTGCGCTGGATCGGGCCGAGTTCGGTCACCCGGGCCTCGGCGGGGGCGAGGGCGGTGTCCTGGACGGTGGTGGTCATGCCTGGACCCCCTGGGTGGCGAGGTAGGACTCGGCGATCTTCAGCAGGATGCGGCGCGGGCCGCTGAACGGGCGGCGGCCGTGCGCGGCGAGCATGTTGTCGACGACGAGCACGTCGCCCTCGCGCCAGTCGAACTGCACCGCGTGCTGCTCGACGATGTCGTTGACGACGGTGATCGTCTCCGCGTCGATCTCCGAACCGTCGCCCCAGTACACGTTGTTGGGCCACAGCTGCTCGTCGGTGTCCTCCGGCGAGGTGGACAGGGCGTCGCGGATCCCGCTGTCCATCCGGGAGATGTGGAAGCCGTGGGCGTAGTTGAACCACACCTTCTCGCCGGTGACCGGGTGCTCGGCGACCGCGGCGCGGCGCTCCGAGGTGCGCAGCCGGTCGTCGCCGATCCACTCGACGGTGCGTCCCTCGCGGGCGCAGACGGCCTCGACCTCCTCGCGGCTCTCGGTCTCGTAGGAGCGCTGCCAGGTGCGGTTGTAGCCGTAGCCGCGGGTGTAGGTCAGGCCGCGCTCGGCGAACTGCTCGCGGATGTGCTCGGGGATGGCGGCGAGGATCTTCCGGTTGTCGGCGATCGGCGTCTGGCCGCGGTCCTGCGGCTCGATGTCGCACTGGAAGAACAGCAGCATCGGCCAGTCGTTGGAGTAGCAGAACTCGCTGTGCAGCCGGATGTCGAGCTCTTCCGGGTACTCGCTGGCGGTGTAGGTGTTCTGGCCGACCCTGCTGCGGATCGCGGCGCCGCCCTGGTACTCGACGAGTTCGCCGCTGAAGGCCTGCACCACGGCGTCGAAGTCCGGCCGCTGCGCCGAGCGGAAGAGCAGGGCGCCGTGGCGGTGCAGGTCGGCGCGCAGTTCCTCGCGGTGCGCCGCGATCCAGGCGGGCAGGTCCACGTCGGACTCGGATTCGAGGACGAGCGGCAGCTGCTCCTCGTTGTAGGTGGTACGGCGCACCAGCTCCGGGTCGGCGGCGCCGCGCGGGGTGCGCGACTCCAGGCCGGCGAACTTGGCGATGGGCATGGCGGGACTCTCCTGCGGTGGTGATGGGGGGTGGCTGTGACGGGGGTGGGACGGGGACGGAGCGCTCGCGGTGGGGCGCGGGCGGTCAGTCCTGCGAGGAGTCGGGGAGGCGGACCGCGACGTTGGTCGCGGCTCCGGCGGAGCGGTTGACCACGCCGGCCGTGCGGCCGGGGGCGTGGCGGACCATGCAGCCCGCGGGGCGGTCGCCCATCACGAACGGGCTGACGACCGCGTTGCTGTCGGTGCTGACCATCGATCCGGTGGCCGGATCGTGGAAGTCCATGGGGATCGGGTCGGCGTCGGTGGCGCGCTGCAGGATCCAGCCGCCCTCGGCGACCGCCCGGTCGAGCGCCCGGCGCCACTGCTCCGGCGCGCTGCGGGCGCCGAGGTGGACGCCCTGGCCGGCGAAGCCGCGGGCCGGCTTGAGGACGAGCGTCTCGCGGCGCCGTACCGCCAGGTCGAGGAGGTCGACCCGGCTGCCCTCGAAGTCGGTGGTCCCGGCGAGGACCTGGCGGGTCCACGGCAGCACCTCGTCGAGGAACGCGCGGTCCGCGGCTTCGAGCGGCACCGAGCCGTCGGAGAGCCAGGCCAGCAGGGTCTTGTCGGACAGCAGCGCGGAGGCGGGGGACGGCAGCAGCGCGACCCCGGCCCGGGCGGCCCGCTCGACCGGCTCCAGCGGCACGCCCATGCGGCGCCATTCGGACGGGATGAAGTGGCAGGACAGGACGGGGTGTTCGGCCTCCCGGCCGCCGTCCAGGTCCTCGGGTTCGACGAACGCCGCGTCGAACCCGATCGAGCGCAGGTGGTCGACCTCGATGCCGAAGTAGCGTGCGCCGGCGATGTTCTCCTCCCGGGCGGTGCCCAGGATGCCGACCTTCGGCGGCACGCCGAGCCGGGCGCAGACCTCGCGGTAGACCTCCGCCTTGGCGGCGAGCGGGTCCACGGCCGTGGCGGTGCCGGCGGGCCCGAGCAGCCCGGGGTAGAGCTTCGCGTAGCTGCGCAGCAGCAGGTGGCTCTTCATCACGCCGCCGAGCGCGCCGCCGAAGTTGCACTCCAGGAACTGCGCGCGGCCGCCGCTGAGCAGCGCGTCGGGCCGGGCGAAGAGTCCGGCCGTGGCGGCTTCGAGGGCCGGGTCGCCGAAGGGGCGGTACTCCTGCGGGCCGAGGCCGAGCGCCGCGGCGAGCCGGGTGGCGTCGGCGGCCCGGCTCCAGGCCGCGTGCTGGACCAGGCGGACGAAGCGCACGGCGTCCTCGGCGAGCCGGTCGTGCACCGCGGCGTCCAGGAGCGCCGGCCGCAGGCCGACCGCCGCGCCCGGCAGGGCGACGGGGTCGTCCCGCAGGTCGTCGGTCAACTGCCGCGCGGTCCGCTCCGGGTCGGCAACAAGCAGGGCCATTCAGGCACCTCCACATCATGCAGAGCGACGCGCCGACCGGGCGGCGGCATCGGGGGAATTCCGGCGGGCCGGGAATGGTGCGGCGGCCGCCGTGGAGATACGTCGAGATACGTCTGGATACCTCGGGATACCTCACGGGAAAACGGGTTCGGTATCCGTCGGGGTATTTCCGCCGGCGAATTCCGCAGCGGCTTCCGCGTATCGCCACTGTGGCACCCCGGGCGGCGCGGACGCCACATCTTCCGTTGGCACCACCCGGCCTTTGCAGCATGCGGCCATCCCCGAGACCAGCTCTGACCTGGGCTTTCATCGAACCGACCAGGTTCGCGCCGGCCTTGCAGCGGGCTTTCGCCGGTCTTTCGCCGGCCTTTCGCCGGCCTCGGAACCCGCCGCGGGCGGCCCGCGCCTCGTCCTCTCCCGCACCCCGAGTCGATTTCCCTTGACAGCCGACGCATTCGATGAATAGCGTCCTCGATGCCTAAGAGACAGCGTTGCCATTTCCCTTGTCCGACGCCGGTCGGCCCGTATTCCCAGCGGGCGCGTGGACTTCGTCCGCCCCATCTGAGCACCGGTCAGGCATCGTTTCCGGGCCCGAACCCAAGGAGCGCCCATGCTGCACTCACCGCTGACCGCGGGCCTGCCGCCCGCCCAGGACATCGCCCCGGCCGAGGTCCACCCGCGACTCGCCCGCCACCTGCTCGTCGACGGCTACCCGTTCGTGCTCGACCTCGAACGCAGCCGCGGCTGTTGGCTGGTCGACGCGGTGACGAACGAGGCGTACCTGGACATGTACACCTTCTTCGCCTCCAGCCCGCTGGGCATCAACCCGCCGGACGTGGTGGAGGACGAGGAGTTCATGCGGGTGCTGGCCGCGGTCGGCGCCAACAAGCCGGCCAACTCCGACCTCTACACCACGCACCTGGCGCAGTTCGTGGAGACCTTCGCCCGGGTGCTGGGCGACCCGGAACTGCCGCACCTCTTCTTCGTGGAGGGCGGCGCCCTGGCCGTGGAGAACGCGCTCAAGTGCGCGTTCGACTGGAAGAGCCGGCACAACGAGGCCCGGGGCCGCTCCCGCGACCTGGGCCGCAAGGTGCTGCACCTGACCCGCGCCTTCCACGGCCGCAGCGGTTACACCATGTCGCTGACCAACACCGACCCGGCGAAGACGGACCGCTACCCGGCCTTCGACTGGCCGCGCATCGACGTGCCCGCGATCCGCTTCCCGATGGAGGACCACCTGGCCGAGGTGGAGCGGGCCGAGGCGCACGCGCTGGCGCAGGCCGCCGCCGCGTTCGAGGCGCACCCGCACGACATCGCCTGCTTCATCGCCGAGCCGATCCAGGGCGAGGGAGGCGACAACCACCTGCGCCCGCAGTTCCTGCGCGCCATGCAGCAGTTGTGCCGCGAGCACGACGCGCTGTTCGTGCTGGACGAGGTGCAGACCGGCGTGGGCCTGACCGGCGGAGCCTGGGCCTACCAGCAGCTCGGCCTGGAGCCCGACATCGTCGCCTTCTCCAAGAAGGTGCAGGTCGGCGGGATCATGGCCGGGCGCCGGGTGGACGAGGTGCCGGACAACGTCTTCACCGTCAGCAGCCGGATCAACTCCACCTGGGGCGGAGGCCTGGTGGACATGGTGCGCTCGCGGCGGATGCTGGAGGTCATCGAGCGCGACCGGCTGATCCCGCGCGCGGCCGTGATGGGCGGCTACTTCCTCGACGGCCTGCGCAAGCTCGCCCGCCGCCACCCCCTGCTGGTGTCCAACGCCCGTGGCCGCGGCCTCATGTGCGCCTTCGACCTGCCCGACTCGGCCACCCGCGACGAGCTGCTGCACCGGCTGCGGGTGGAGGAGAAGGTGCTGCTGCTGGCCGGCGGCGAGGCGACCGTCCGGGTCCGCCCCGCGCTGACCGTCTCGGTGGACGAGATCGACGTCGCACTGTCCGCGATCGAGCGCACCCTCTCCGGCATGGCGAAGGAGGTGGCGGCCGTATGAGCACCCGGCTGATCGCCTCCGTGGTCGACGGCGGGCCGCTGCCCGAGGACCACCGGCTGCGGACGTACACCTCCACCAACCCGGCGCGCCGCGACGAGGTGGTGGCCGAGGTCCGGCTCGCCGACAGCGCGGGGTTCCTCGCGGCCTGCCGGGCCGCCCGGCGGGCGCAGGGCGCCTGGGCGGACACCCCCGCGCCGGTGCGCGGGCGGGTGATCGCCGCCGCGGGCCGGCTGGTCGAGGCGAACAAGGAGCGGCTGGCCGCGCTGGTCACCCGGGAGATCGGCAAGCCGTACCCGGAGGCGCTGGGCGAGGTCCAGGAGATCATCGACACCTGCGACTTCTTCACGGGCGAGGGCCGCCGGCTCTACGGCCAGACCGTCCCCAGCGAGATGCCCGACAAGCAGCTGTTCACCTTCCGCGAGCCGGTCGGCGTCGTGGCGGTGATCACGGCGGGGAACTTCCCGGTGGCCGTCCCCTCCTGGTACCTGGTGCCGGCGCTGCTGTGCGGCAACAGCGTGGTGTGGAAGCCGGCCGAGTACGCGGCCGCCTCCGCCCAGGCGCTGTACGAGCTGTTCGCGCACGCCGGCCTGCCCACCGGGGTGCTCGACATCGTGCACGCGGACGGCGCGCAGACCTTCGCCGGCCTGGAGTCCGCGCTCGCCGAGGGCTGCGTCGACAAGATCGGCTTCACCGGTTCGACCGAGGTGGGCCGGCGCATCGGCGAGCTCGCCGGCCGCCACCTGCAGACCCCGTGCCTCGAACTCGGCGGCAAGAACCCGATGGTGGTGACCGCGGACGCCGACCTCGACCTGGCCGTGCACGGCGCGCTGTTCTCCGGCTTCGGCACGGCGGGCCAGCGGTGCACCTCGCTCGGCACCGTCCTGGTGCACGAGTCCGTGCACGACGCCTTCCTGGCGAAGTTCGTCCGGGCGGTCGAGGAGGCCGTGATCGGCGACCCGACCGGGCCGGTGCTCTACGGTCCGCTGCTGGCCGAGCACTTCGCCGAGCGCTTCGAGGAGTGCCTGGGCTGGATCGCCCCGCACCACGAGGTGCACGGCTCCACCGCGCACGGGCGGATCACCGGTGACCGGCCGCGCGCGGGCTTCGTCGGCGACCCGGAGGCGGGTCTGTACTACCACCCGACCGTGGTGGACGGCGTGCGCCCGGAGGACCGGCTCTTCCAGGAGGAGACCTTCGGCCCGCTGGTCGGTGTCGCCTCCTACCGGAGCCTCGACCAGGCGATCGAGCTGGCCAACGCGCCGGGCTACGGCCTGTCCGCCGCCATCTACACCCGTGACCCGCAGGCGGCCTTCGCCTTCCGGCGCGGCGTGCGAGCGGGCATGATCAGCATCAACAACTCCACCTCCGGGGCCGAGGCGCACCTGCCCTTCGGCGGCAACGGCCGCTCCGGCAACGGTTCGCGTCAGTCCGGCGTCTGGGTGCTGGACCAGTTCACCCGCTGGCAGTCGATGAACTGGGACCACTCGGGCCGGCTGCAGCGCGCCCAGATGGACACCGGCGTGCTCGAACCCGACCTGGGCTACCGGCTGCCGTGACGAGGGGCGGGGGCCGGGGCGCACACCGCCCCGGCCCCGGCACCGCAACGGCTCCGGACCACGACGGCCCCGGACCGCAACGCCCCCGAGCCCGAGGGGCCGCGCGCCCGAACGAGAGGATCAACCGGTGACCGAGAACCAGACGGACCGGGCCGCCCGCGCCGCGGTGGCCGTCGCGGCCGAGTACGGCCTCGCCGTCGAGCGGCCCGTCGTGCTGCGCGACGCCAGCAACGTCCTCGTCCGGCTCGACCCGCTGCCCGTCGTCGCCCGGATCGCCGGACTGATGGCCGGACTGCGCGACGGCACCGGGGAGTGGCTGGCCCGCGACGTCGCCGTGCTGGCGCACCTGGACGGCCGCGATGCGACGCGCCCCTGCCCGCCCCCGCTGCCGCCCGGGCCGCACCACCGGGACGGGCTGGTCCTCACCTTCGCGGCCCTGGAGCATCCGGACCCGGCGGCCGCTCTCGACCCCGAGGAGCTGGGCCGCTCCCTGCGCAGGCTGCACGCCAACCTCCGCGACCTGCCGATCCCGCTGCCGGCGCTCGGCCTGGTCGAGGAGGGGCGCGACTGGCTCCGCGGGCTGACGGCCGAATGCGGGCTGACGGCCGAGGAGCTCCGGCGGCTGTCCGACCGCTACGACGAGGTCCGCGCGGCCATCGCCGACGCCGCCCCCGAGGCCCAGCCGCTGCACGGCGACGCCCACGCGGCCAATGTCATGGCGACCCCGCGCGGGCTGGTCTGGACGGACTTCGAGGACGTGGCCTCCGGGCCTCCGCTCTGGGACCTCGCCTGCCTCGCCGCCCGGGCCCGCGCGCTCGGCACCGGCGAGCGCGGCTACGGCGTCGACTGGGCCGACGCCGCCGTCCGCGCCTACGGAGCCGACCCCCGGGATCCGCTGCTGGACCTGCTCGTCACGGCCCGCACCCTCGCCGTGGCCGCGTGGGGCCTGGCGGTCTCCGACGCCGCCCCCCGCATGCGGGCCGCGAGCCTCGCCCGGGCCCGATGGATCCTCACGGATCCGAGCGGCCGGAAGTAGACCGACAAAGCTCCGTGCGCGTAGCGACAGCATTCCAGCACAATGGCGAATCGGCGACCGGGAATTCCCCCGATCGCCGATTCACCGTTCACCTGACGGTCCATCAAGAATGCTTCTATTCAAGCACATTGACGACGATCAGCTGCTCTCAGTTCGCCACCAGCCAACCGCAGGCCATGGCCCGGGCGCCCGCTTCGAAACGGCTGCGCGCGCCCAACTGCTGCATGATTTCCGCGGTGATCCGACGGCAGGTGCGCACCGAGACGCCGATCTTGCGGGCCACCACCTCGTCGGTGAAGCCCTCCATCATCAGCTGGACCACCGCCTGGTGCTGCGGCCCCAACTCGGGCTGCCCCGAGTCGTTCCGGGCCGGCGTGCGCCCGGAGACGAACGGCGTGGCCTCGGACCAGACCCGTTCGAACAGGTTGGCCAGGGCCTCCACCACGCCGGCGCCGGTGAGCACCAGGACCCCGCTGGTGCCCCGGGTCGGGTCCACCGGGACGAGCGCCACCGTGCGGTCGTAGACGATCATCCGCGGCGGCAGGCAGGCGACGGTGCGCACCTCGCCGCCGTGCTCGTCGAGCCAGCGCGCGTACGAGACGGTGGCGGGGTCGTTGCGGACGCTGTCGAGGTAGACGTACCGGACCCGGACGCCGCGCTCCAGCGCCAGCCGGTCCAGCGGGCGGGCGGCGTCGAGCTGCTCGGGCTTCTGTGCGCCGCCCGGTGCGAAGACGGCGATCTCGCTCTCGCAGCTCATCGCCTGTTCCTCGATGTGCGCGAGGATCTGGTCGGCGCCCATCACCCTGACCGCGCCGCCGTCCACGTCGGGCGCGCTGCGGGTCGCGTCGTCGATCAGCCGGGTCACCGCGAGCCGCGAGGCGACCAACTGCTTCTGCAGTTCCAGCAGTTCGTTCTCCTGCTGGAGCAGCAGCTGGCGCAGGCCGACCTCCGGCTTGACCATGCGCAGCTCACCGGACTGTTCCACGGAGGGGCGTACCAGCGACCGCCGCGCCAGGTCGTCCAGGGCCGCGACGACCCGGTCGACCGGCCAGCCCAGGCGTTCGGAGATCTGCTGCTTCCGGACCCCCGGTTCCGCCAGCATCTCCCGGTAGACGAGCTCCTCGTCCTCCTTCAGACCGAACAGGCTGAATTCCATCTCGTGCCCCCGTTCAGGCGTACGTTCCGCCTCCACAATCGCGGCCACCGTAACAGAACGCAGTGAAACCGCAACAAGCCCTGTCCTGATGCTGCAAACGCAACACGCTGTCAGCTCCGGGGGCAGACAACGGGCCGGTGACCGGGCAAAGCTGGGATCCGAACGCGGGAACAGCGCCGACGGCATTCATCACCATTTCCCGAATTTCCCGTTCTGAGAACACCACGGAGGAATAGCATGTCCCGTATTTCCGCTTCCGCCCGTTCCCTCGGCGGCTGGGCCCTCGCGCTGACCGTCGGCGCCGTGATCGTCGTCTCCGCCGGCTCGGCCGGTCCCGAGCAGTCCCCGGCGCCCGCCGCCTCCACCGCCCAGGCCTCCGGCGCCCAGGTTTCCGGCATCGGCATCGCCACCGAGGCCGTCGTGATGGCCCCGAACAACACCTGGGGCGACTGAGCGACGGCCGGACCACCGCGAGCTCGTCGTGTACTTGGTGCACGTCCGGTTCACCGCACGGGGATCGACCTTCGACCCGCGGGAACTGGACCTCCGCATCCGAGAGCGTTCGACGGTCGAGGACTCCCTCGAACACGTCTACGTGCAAGCGCGTGGGCGCACCGCCGTCGTCGTCCTGTTCATCGCCAGAGACCGGGTCGAGGCCGCCGAGTCCGCCGCGACCGGCCTGGCCTCCCGCTGCGCGGCGGACTACCCGCCGCAGGCCGGTGTGACCGTCTCCCCCGGCCGGGCCTCCCTCGCCCCCGACATCGCCGACACCGTCCTACTCGACGACTGACCGGCCGGAGTCCCCGGGCCCGGCCCATCCACCCCCACCCGACGCCCCGTCCGCCCCGACGACCCCGGGCACACCGCACCGCGGAAGAGCTTCAAGGAGCGCACAGTTGGAACAGTCATCTGCCGAGGTCCTGCTCCTGGGCTGGTACGAGCCGGCCCTGACGGCGCTCACCGAGCTCGGGGCCCACGTGGTGAACGTCCTCGACCCCCGGGACCTGCACAAGGCGCGGGCGCTGGAGCCCAGTGACGCCGTCCGGTTCCTCACCGTGCCGGACACCCGCAGTTCCGAGGAGGTGGTCTCCGGTCTCGCCCGGCACGGGCTCACCCTGTCGGCGTTCTCGCACGTCTGCT
The DNA here is from genome assembly GCF_003635085.1 of Streptomyces sp. 1114.5. Classification (NCBI taxonomy): domain Bacteria; kingdom Bacillati; phylum Actinomycetota; class Actinomycetes; order Kitasatosporales; family Streptomycetaceae; genus Streptomyces; species Streptomyces sp. 1114.5. Next base: position 733,759 of record NZ_RBXE01000002.1, on the reverse strand, counting down.
CGATGCGCGAACTCTCCGTGGTGACGGCCGCCGTGCTGGCCGCGGTCGGCGGCTGCGCGAGCCTGGACGTGCCGACCGCGATCGCCGTACGGGACAAGTTCGTCCAGAAGCAGCTGGTGCGCGCCGCCGGGGTGCCGGTCACGGCGTGCCGGGTGGTCGACCTGCTCACCGACCTGACGGTGGACGACTGGGACCGCCCGGTGGTCGTCAAGCCGCTGGCCGGCGGCGGCTCCCGGGACACCCACGTGCTGGCCGACCCGCAGTCGCTGGCCCGCCTGCTGGCGGAGGCCCCCGAACCGCCGCGCGGCCCCTGGCTCGTGGAGGACTTCGTGGCGGGCACCGAGCTCCACGTCGACGGGGTGGTCCGGGCCGGCCAGGTGCAGTGGTTCGCGGTCTCCCGGTACCTGACCAACGTCATCGACATCAAGGCCGGGGTGCCGGTGGGCTCCGTCGTGCTGGAGCCGGCCGGGCATCCCGGGCTGTACGCGGCCACCGAGGCGCTGCTCCAGGAGTCGCTGGACGCCCTCGGGCACCGCGAGGGGATCTTCCACCTGGAGATGTTCGAGCGGGACGGCGCGTTGACGTTCAGCGAGTGCGCCGGCCGGGTGGGCGGCGCCATGATCCGGGAGTCGATCCGGTACCGCTTCGGGGTGGACCTGCCGGGCGAGTGGGCCCGCGCGGCCCTCGGCCTGCCGATGGCTCCGGTGCCCGCGGACCGTCCGGAGGTCTGCGGCTGGATGCAGTTCTCCGCTCCGGCCGGCCGCGTGGTCGAGGTGCCCGACGTGGCGGCGGTCCTCGCGCAGCCGGGCTGCGTCGAGGCGATCGTGAGCCTCACCAAGGGCGCCACCGTGCCGGACATCAGCGCGGCCTCGAACCTCAAGGCGGGCTCGGCGCTCGTGGTCGGGGACACCGAGGAGCAGGTGCAGGCCCGGATGCTGGCCCTGAGCGACTGGTTCGCCCGGTCGGTGACGACCGAGGCCGAGCCGTGTCGGCCGTCGTGACCACCGCCGTGCGCCGGGCGCTGTCCGGGTTCTCGATGCTGCCGGACCGCGGCCCGGGCCGGACGCTGTTCTGGGCGACGGTGGTCAACACCGTCGGCACCGGCATGTATCTGACCAGCAGCGCGCTGTTCTTCGTCCGGGTCGTCGGGATGTCGCAGACCCAGGTCGGTCTGGGCCTGACCGTCTCCGGGCTGATCGGCCTGCTGGCCGGCGTGCCGGTCGGCCGGCTCGCGGACCGCAGCGGCCCGCGCCGGGTGTACCTGGTGATGCTGGGCGCGGAGGCACTGGCGATGGCGGCCCTGGTCCTCGCCCGCTCCTTCACCACCTTCGTCCTGCTCTGCTCCTGCATCTCGCTGGCGGCGACGGCCAGTGCGGCCGCGCGCGGCCCGCTGGTCAGGGCGGTCGGCGGTGAACGGCCGACGCACCTGCGTTCCTGCCTGCGTTCGGGCAGCAACCTCGGCGTCGCGCTGGGCGGGCCGCTGGCGGCGCTGGCCATCGGCTCCGGCACCCGGACCGGCTACGAGCTGCTGATCCTCGGCAACGCCGTCACCTTCGCCGTCTGCGCGGCGATGGTCAGCCGCCTGCCGCACGTGCCGCCGGTCCCGCCCGGTGGCGCGGACGGGCAGCGGCGGGCGGGCGTGAGCCGGCCGTACCTGTGCCTGGTCGGGCTCAACGCGGTGATGATGCAGCAGTTCCCGGTCCTGCCGCTGGTGCTGCCGCTGTGGATCTTCCTGCACACCCGCGCCCCGCACGCGATCGTGGGGGTGATCGTGCCGCTCAGCACGGTCCTGGTGGTGCTGCTCCAGGTGCGGATGTCCCGGGGGATCGACTCCCCCGCGGCCGCGGCCCGGTTCATGGCGCGCTCGGGCTTCGCGGTGCTGGCCGGTTTCGCGCTGATGGGCGCCATGGCGGCCCTGCCCGGGTGGCTGGCCTCGGCGGTCCTGGTGCTCGCCATGGTGGTCTACACCTTCGGTGAGATCTGGTACTCCGCGGCGAGCTTCGAGCTGAGCTTCGCGCTGGCCCCGGCCGAGTCGCAGGGGCGCTACCAGGGCGTCTTCTCGATGGGATCGGGGATCGGGCGGGTGGTCTCGCAGTCCCTGGCGACGCTGCTCTGCCTCGGCCTCGGCTTCGCCGGGTGGATCCTGCTCGGCGTGCTGATCCTCGCCGCGGGCCTCGCGGCGGTGCCGACCACGCGCTGGGCGCTGCGGACCGGCCCGGGCGACGAGCCCGCCCCGCCCCCGGGGGCGCAGCAGGTGCCGGCCGGCGCCCGCTGAGCCGCCGTACCACCGGACTGCGAAACCGCTGAACCACCTCCGAACGAGCGCCGCGGGTCTGCCGCCCCCCTGCAGACCCGCGGCGCTCGGTGCCCGGTCCGGTCACACGCCGACCCACACCCCGAGCCGGTTCGCCCGCGGCAGCAGCGCCAGCAGTTCGGGCGAGCCGCCCACGATCGTGGGGTGGCCGACCTCCTGGAGCATCGGCAGGTCGGAGACGTGGTCGCCGTAGGCGTGGCAGTCGCCCGGGTCGATGGCGGGACGGTCGGCGAGCAGGGCACGGACGGCCTGGCGCTTGCCCTCGCCGATCATCGGTGGTCCGACGAGCTCGCCGGTCAGCACCCCGCGCTCGACCGCGGGCTCGGCGGCCAGCACGTGGGTCGCGCCGAGTTCCTCGGCGAGCGGGTGCAGCAACGCCGCGAACGAGCCGGAGACCAGGGCCAGTTCGGCCGAGGCCGCGCGGTGGCGGTGCAGCGCGGCGACCGTCTCGCCGATGAAGAAGCCGTGCTTCTCGCGGCGCCGCAGGTACCAGTCGTGCGCGGAGTCCTGGACGTCCGCGAGGCGTTCCCCGCGCCAGGCCGCGTAGTAGCGGCGGTTGGCCTCCTCCCGTGGGCGGCCGGCCGCGACGGTGGCGTCCAGGTCGGCGCGGACGGCGGCCGCGTGGCGCCGGCCCTCCGGTCCGTGGCGTTCCGCGAAGTAGTGGTCGAGGAATTCCAGCGGGCTCCGGCAGCGGATCACCGTCTCGTCCACGTCGGCGAAGACCAGGTAGCCGGCGCCGTCCGGCCCGCGGCGGGGCGGCGTCATCGCCCGGCCACCGCGGCGGCGTAGGCGTCCGCCGCCGGTTCGAGGCGCAGCGCGCCGTGCGCGGCGACGGTGTGCACGTCCCGCCAACAGCGCTGGAGTTCGCCGCCGCGCTCGCGGGAGTGGATTCCGCCGGTGCGGAACAGTCGCTCGACGGCGGTGACCAGCAGCTCGACGGCCACCGCGGTGTCGCGGCGGTTGGCGGCGACGGCCTGCGCGAGGGCCGGGGCGTCGGTGGGATCGGTGCGGTCGGCGCGGTCGGCGGCGGCTTCCAGCAGCAGGCCGGCCGCGTTGGTCTCGGCGGCGGAGCGGGCCAGCGCGTACCGGGCGGCGGCGTCGGTCTCCAGCGGTGCGGTGTGCGGGGCGGGTCCGGTGGCCCAGTCGGTCCAGGCCGCGAGGGCGTGCCGGGCGGCGCCGAGGGCGGCCGTGGCGAGCAGCGGCGGGCCGCCGAGCATGGCCGGGAGGGTGTGACAGTGGGCGCGTCCCTCTCCGGGCCGGCCGGCGAGCAGCTCGGCGAGCGGGACGGTGCGCCGGGCGGGCACCCAAGCCCCGTTCACCACCACGGAGTTGCTGCCGGTTCCGCGCAGCCCGGTGGAGTCCCAGGTGTCGAGGACGGTGACGTCCTGCACGGGGAGCGCGCAGACCCGGGCGACGGGCGGGGTGCCGCGGCCGGCCTCGCCGGGGCGGCCCGCGGGAGCGGGGACCTGTTCGACGGCGGCGAGCAGCACCCAGTCGGCGTGTTCGCCGCCGCTGACGCAGGCCCACTCGCCGTCCAGCCGCCAGCCGCCGTCGACGGGGGCGGCGGTGCCCGCGGGCGGGGTGAGGCCGGCGGCTATCCGGACGTCGGGGCCGGCTCCCCAGAGGTCGCGCTGCCCCGGCTCGGGCAGCTGGGCGGCGAAGCGGCCGTGGGCCGCGTACAGGCCGGCGCACCAGGCGGTGGAGGCGCAGGCGGCACCGAGTGCGGCCGTACGGTCGACGGCTTCCCGGTAGCCGCCTGCCGTTCCGCCCCAGCGGCGGGGGACGAAGTGCCGTGGGAAGCCGGCGCCGGTCAGGGCGTCGGTCAGGGCGGAGGAGAGCCGGCCGGTCTCGTCCGCCGTGCCGGCCTCGGCGGCGGCGAGGGCGGTGACCCGGGCCAGGGGGACGGGCGGTGGCCCGGCCGGCGGCGCCGGAGCCGGTGCGGGCGCCAGAACGTCGGTAGCGCTCATGGTCGTGTGCCTCTCTCGGTCGACAACCCGGCCGGCGACTGGAGGAAGCGTCGGAACGGGTGTAAAAATTCCTTCATGCAGGTATCTTTGTACCGTGATTCCTCGGTTCGGAGGTAAAGAGTGGTCCGCCAGGCTCGCGCACTGCGCACGCACGACCTGATCGTTGACGCTGCCGCGTCAGAATTCCTGCAGCGAGGGTTCGCGTTGGCCAACCTGCAGCGGGTGGCGGATCGGACGGGCCTGACGAAGGGCGCCCTCTACGGGCACTTCCAGTCCAAACAGGCGCTCGCCGACGCCCTGGTGGCACACCTCGAAGAGGTGCTCGCCGAGGTGCTGACGACGGCCACGCAGGCCGCCGACGGCACCCCGGTGCGGCTGAGTCGGCTGGTCACCGCGGTGGCCGAGCAGATCGAGGCCGACGCCCGGGTGCGGGCCGGCCTCCGGCTGGTGCTGGAGGAGGGCTGGAACAGCGGCGAGGCCCCCCAGGTGCTGGAGAACATCCGCGGGATCGCGAAACAGCTCGCGGTCCACGCCGACCAGCCCGAACCCGCGGCGGATCTGGCCGTGGTGGTGCTGCTGGGCGCCTGGGTGAACTCCTGCTGGCCCGATGCGGCGCACCTGGTCCGCCGGGTGGACGACATCCGGCAGCTGATCCCCGTCCTGTCCGGCACCGAGTGGTGACCGGGACCCCCGGCCCGGCGCGGTGACCGCGTCGGCCGGGGCGCCCCGGACGCTCAGGGGGTGTCGTACGGATCCTTGCCGGGTCCGACGAGATCCACAAGACACTCCCTCAGACCACGACCGCCTCGGGCACCAGCACCCGCTGCTCCGCCACGAGATCGTCCACCCGCGGCTCCACCCGCTGGTCCGCGGTCCCCGGGAGGGCCCAGGTCATCGTGGCGGTCGCCACCCGGCGGCCGGCCTGGACGGCGTCCACCCGCAGCTCCCCGGGGCGGCCGAAGCCGTCCTGGACCTGGAACTCGACCGGGGCGTACAGCTCGGCGAAGGCCACACAGGAGACCTGAACGCCCGTCAGGACGGGCAGGGGCCCCTCCGGCCGGCCCACCGAGGCGGGCTCGCGCATCAGCACGTGACCGAGCTGGCGGAAGCCCTCCAGCAGCACCATCAGCGGAATGTGGTCGGTCGGGTGGTCGAACAGCACGGCGTGGTCCAGTGCCGCGCGCATCTGCCAGGCCCCGCTCTCGGTCCGCTCCAGCACGCAGTCCCGGCCCCGCAGCCGACCCACGCGCGCGGCGGGCAGCCGGCTCGCCGGCCGCGCCCCGTCCTCGGCCCCGGCCTCGACCGCGGCGCCCGCCCCGCGGTGCCGCAGCACCCGGTAGCGCTTGGGGTCCAGCGCGATGACGGAGATCGAACCGCGCCCGCAGGGCCGCCCGCCGATCGACAGCTCCACGTCCACCCGCAGCGAGGTCCGGCGCGGGGGCTGGCTGCCCAGATCGGTCCAGCGCGCGTGCAGCACCGGCTGGAGCGGCGTGGCACCGACCCGGAGCAGTTCGGGATCGGTGATCTCGAAGTCGAAGTCGCTGCCGACGAAGCAGTGCGTGAACGGCACGCCGTAGTAGGCGTGCGTCAGGTAGACCATGGCCTGGCGGATGGTCTCGGCGAAGAGCAGTGGATCGGCGTGGCCCTCGCCGTCCGGGTAGTAGAGGGCGTGGTCCCGGGGCCACTGGGCGGCGACCAGGAAGCGGTCGTCGCCCGAGGGCCGGGCGTCGGTGAGGAAGACCTCGGAGACTGCCGCGCGGTGGACCAGATGGCGCGGGACCGTCTGCTGGTAACTGAGCCGTTGGCCGGGATCATCGGAGAGGGTGACTGCGGAAGCGTCGGTCTCACCGGCTAGCGGATCGTGACTTGCTCGCATAACTTCCCCCGGGGGTCAGCTAGCACACGCCGCAACCGCTGCGGCGCGGTGTCTTGCTTGCCGAGTAGAATAAACCTTCGGGAAGGTATTCTCAACGCCTATGGGCCACGCGGTGGCCCGGCACAGGTCGAGGCTCGGCCGCACGCGCAAGGAGATGTCCACAAGTGGCCACACATCAGGAAAGCAGAAACCGGCACCACGCGGTGACGAACGCCAAGGGAGCACGACTCAAGCAGGAACGGGCCCTCCAGACCCAGCAGGCCGTGCTGGAGTCCGCCGCCGCGGTCTTCGCCGCGAAGGGCTTCCCTGGCGTGACGATCCTCGACGTCGCGGAACACGCCGGCCTGACCAAGGGGGCCGTCTACTTCCACTTCGCCAACAAGGAGGCCCTGGCGGAGGCCGTGGTGCAGGAGTTCTACCGCCGGCTGCCGCTGATCTTCGAACCGGCGCTCAAGCTCGGCCTCCCGCCGCTCAGGACGGTCGTGGAGGCCCTGCAACGGACGGCCGACGCCTTCCGGGACGACCGGGTGATCCAGGCCGGCGCGCGGCTGCAGATCGAGCGCGCCTACATCGGCACCACCCTGCCGACGCCGTACGCCGACTTCGAGGCCCTGCTCACCGGCCTGCTCACCCAGGCCGACGAGGCCGGCGAGCTGCGGCCCGGGCTCTCGCCCGAGGGCTACGCCCGCATCCTGATCTCCGCCTTCTTCGGTGCCCAGCACATCTCCTGGGTGCAGAGCGACCGCCAGGACCTCAAGGAGCGCGTCGGCGAGATCGTCGACGCCGTCCTGCCCGGCCACTCCCCCGCCGACTGATCCGCTGTCTGGTCCACTGTCCGACCTGCCGTTCGACCCACCGGACAGCACGGAGCAGACCCGGGCATCCCGGGCCTGCTCCTTCTTGCGTGTGCGGTCCGCTGCCGTGCCGTGCAGCGGGTTCCGCTCCTGCCGTCGCTCCTCGGTGCGGTGGGAGACCCGGCCGCCCCACCGGGGCGTGGGGCGGCCGGGTGGCTCTGGGGGCGCCGGCGGTACCGGGGCCTGTCCTCAAACCTCCGCCTGTGGGGCGACGCGGGTTTGAGGACAGGCCCCGGCCCCGTCACTGCTCGTGGAGGAACTCGCGGATCGCGTAGCCGACGTGGCGCTGGTCGGTCATGGTGTGGCCCAGGATGACGTCGCCCTTGCGCAGCTCGGTGAAGTTGTGGACGCTGCCGCCCGGGCCCAGCGCCCGCACGTGCCAGTCGTCCTGACCGACCATGTCCACCAGCTGACCGCTCGCGGTCCGCGCCTCGATCCGCAGCATCGGACGCGACTCCATCTTGATCCGCCCCACGATCACCGTGCGCACACTGCCGTCCGTGCTGACCGCCAGGATCTCCGAACCGCAGTGCAGCTCCGACAGGTACTGCGTCCGGTTGCCCGGCGTCAGCGTGTACGTCGACAGCGCAGCCGCGTTCACCCGGAACGGACGCGTCGGCATGTACGGCAGCGGGTGCGTCTCACTGGAGACCAGCATCAGACCACTGGAGTACGAACCCAGCAGGATGCCCTCGTTCGGACGCAGGTGCGAGCAGGTGTCCACGCACACCCGGTCCCCCAGACCCAGGTGCTGCAACTGGACGATCTCCAGCGGCTCCAGGTCCAGCGACGCCACCTGACCATGAGTCGCCTCGACCAGCTCGGTCACCTCACCCACCCGCTTCGGCGTGAACAGCACACCGTCCGAACCACGCTCCAGCACCCCGATGGTGATCTTCGCGTCCTCGATGTCCTCGACCACCGTCACGATCGAACCCTTGGCCTGGTCCGCCGCCGCCAGCAGGATCTCCAGCGGAATCTTGCTCGGGTCCTGCCGGAACTCCACCAGCGTCACCTCCGCCCGGTTCGCCACCTTGCACGCGACATCCAGCGTCTGCTCGTCCAGCACCCGCACCAGCACACCCGTGCGCAGCCCCGGACGCAGACCCTCGAACTTCTCCGCGATCGAGTGATCCGCCACCAGCAGATCCACCACCTCGACCAACCGGTCGATCAGCGTGGTCGGCGTCTCACCATTGACCACCGCCACCTTCGTCAGGTTCGGCGGGACCTTCCCCGCCAGATCCGGGTCGTCGAAGACGACCGCCTCGACACCGAGGTGAGCACTCTCCTCGATGACGGCAGACGCGAGCTCACCGGCGAAACCACGGAGATCGATCCAAGCGGACTTCATCGTCATTCCTCTTCCGTTGCTGTGTGATCGGCTGTCAGCGTGCGTGCGATGTGCGGTGGTTCAGCGTGCGATGTGCGGTGGTTCAGCGTGCCGTGCACGAGGTGCGGTGGTGCGGCGTGCAGTGCGGGCGTGCGGTGGATCGGTGGGCGCGGCCGGCCGTCAGGCGGCGGTCACGGCCGAGCTGGTCAGGTCGGGCACCAGGGCCTCGGGCAGCCGGAGGCCGGCGTGCACGCGCTCGGCGATGGAGCGGGCCAGTCGGCCCGGGTCCGCCGCCTGGAAGACGTTGCGTCCGACGGCGACGCCGGTGACGCCGGACTCCATGGTGCTCTCGATCAGGCCGAGGAACTTGTCGGTGTCCCCGATCACGCCGCCGCCGGCGGTCACGACCGGGATCGGGCTGGCCTGGACGACCTGGGCCATCGTCAACGGCGAGCCGGTGTACGGCAGTTTGACGATGTCGACGCCCAGGTCGGCCGCGACGTTCGCCGCGTGGGCGAGCAGCACCGGGTCGGCGGGGTCGGAGATGCGCGGCCCGCGGGGGTAGATCATCGCGAGCAGCGGGACGCCCCAGCGGGCACAGTGGTCGGCGACGGTGCCGAGGTCGGTGAGCTGCGCCGCCTCGGTGTTCGAGCCGAGGTTGATGTGCACGCTCACGCCGTCCGCGCCCAGGGCGACGGCCTCCTCCACCGCGCCGACCATGATCTTCGCGTCGACGTCGGCGGCGTGCCGGGTGCTGCCGTTCAGGTGGACGATCAGCGCCAGGTCCCTGAGCAGCTCGGCCGGCAGGAAGCGGACCCGGCCCTTGTGGACGACGATCCCGTCCACGTTGTTGGCGGACATCGCCGTGACCAGCCGGGTGAATCCGGTCGTGGTGGCCACCGGGCCGTCCGCCAGCGAGTGGTCGAGCGGCACGAGGAACGTCGTGCCGGACGTCGGATTGATGATCCGCTGCATCCGACGGCGCTTTCCCGTCCAGCCGTATGACTCGGTCATTTTCCTGCCCCTTTCCCGTCTTCCGGAGATCGTTCGTGGCTCTCGACTTCTGTTGTCCCCGACGGGATCAAAAATCGGCCGGTAATGTCAAGGCCGCCGTTTCGAGAACTCCGTCGAATTGGTTTTCCGTTGCTTCGGCGCCGGATTGTCCGGCGCCCCGGACATCAATAAACGTCCGAGACCGACGCAGAAGTCAAGGGAGCGGACCGCCGCCTTTCCAGCTGCACGGCGAGTTCCTGCCAGCCCTGCATGCTCACCATTGCCAGTTCGGATACGAAGTGTAGGCAGTGGTCGGGCAGGTCCGCGATCAGCCGCTCGCAGGCGTCCGGGTCCATCGCGGCGACCGCCAGGATGCTCAGCAGCAGCCGGCCGGACTGGTTGAACCGCAGCGAGGGATCGGTGCGCAGCGAGTTGAGCATCATCTCGGCGCTGCGCAGCGGGACGGTGGCCCGCATGACCGGGACGCTCGGCGGCGCCTCGGGGTAGCGCGCCGGAACCGTGGCCCGCAGGGCGGGGGCGGGTGGCGCACCCCGCTCGCGCAGCTGGTGGCGCAGTTGGTCGCGCACGCTGCGCACCGTGCCGACGGAGACTCCGGCGACCGCGCTGACCGCGCGCAGGGACGAGTTCGGCTCCCTGGCCAGGATCTCCCGGACGCGTTCGCGCCCGGCCGCGGCATCCACCGGCCGCACCCTGCCGTCCCGGCCGACCCTGGCCTGCCCGGCGGGCTGCCCGGCCTCCGCGCGCACCGCGGCGACCGTCTTGGGCGACAGCCCGGCGATCGCGGCGATGGCCCGGTTCGACCAGGTGTCGTGCTCGGCCAGGATGCGCCGCACGGCCGCCTTGCGGTCGGCCAGCGACAGCGGCAGGCCGTGCCGGACGTTCAGGCGCACGGCCAGGACGAACGCCCCGGGGTCGTCGCCGTCGAAGAAGCAGGCCCGGATCTCCCGCTCGCCCCTGAGCTGGGCGGCGCGGACCCGGTGCCGTCCGTCCACGACCCGGTTGGTGCCGCGCTGGACGATGATGGGCGGCAGTTCGGCTCCGGACCCCAGCTCCGCCAGGGTTCGGGCGTGTTCGCTGTCCTCCCCCGCCGTGCGGGGCGAGTCGGAGAGGACCAGGTCGGCGATGGGGATCCAGCGGACCTCCGCGCCGACGTCGATGTCCGCCTGGTGGGTGCCGGCGAGGTCGAGCCCCGGGGGGCCGGAGTCCTGGTTCCGTGTGCGGGTGTGGATCGCCTCGACGTCTGTCATTCCGCCCCCTCGGTCGCGTCCTCGGTTGCCACGTCCTGGTGTCCTGTTGTCCGTCCGGCGGAGGCGTGGGGCGCTCCGCCGACGTCATCGACAGTGCCAGCAAAAAATACCTTTAACAAGGTATATTCTTGTTTTCCCAGGTCAGAGGGCATGCGGGGTGGGCAACTGGACCTCTTCCCCGGTTGCACACCCGCTCCGGACGGCGAGCCGGACAGGGGCTCGGGCGGCGGGCCGGCAGGGGCTCGGGCGGCGAGCCGGGCAGGAGGAGGGCCCGCCTGCAGAAGGCTGGCCCGCCGCTCGAACCGGGCGCTACGCTGGCCGCGCTCCGGCCGCCTGCTGTCCCCGCGCATTCCGCCGGGACACCGCGGCCCGATCGGGATTTCCCCTCCGGATTCCCGCACCGGAAAAGAGCGAATTCTGTGGCCGGCGGCCGAGCCCCGGTTTTCTCGACGACTCGCACACGGCGATCGGCGCACCGCCTCGGCGCGCCGGTCGGACCGACTTGGTTACGTACGGCGTTCCGCCCCGGCTCCCCGCGGGCGGGTGAACGGTCGGGCAGGCACGGCCGGAAAGGTGTAGTCATGAAGAACAATGCGCGAGTCGTTTCCACGCGCGCCGAGCTGGAGGCCAACCGGAAAGCGCGGATCGCCGGTCTGGTCGCGGCCGAGCCGGAACTCGCCGGCCACCTGCCGCTGCGGGAGGTCCACGACGCCACCGCCGAGGACGGGCTGCGGCTGGCCGAGATCGTCCGCCGGACGCTCGCGGGGTACGCGGACCGGCCGGCCCTCGGCGAGCGCGCCCGGGAGTTCGTCACGGTGGACGGGCGCACCGAGCTGCGGCTGCTCCCCCGCTTCGACACCGTCACGTACGGCGAGCTGTGGCAGCGGCTGCGGGCGATCGCCGCCGACTGGTACCACCACCCCGAGCACCCGCTGCGCGCCGGGGACTTCGTCGCCACCCTGGGCTTCGCCGGCGCCGACTACACCGCGGTGGACCTGGCCTGCAGCCAGGTCGGTGCGGTCGCGGTGCCGCTGCACAACAACGCCTCCGTGGAGCACATCGCCCACCTGGTGGCGGAGGCCGCGCCGCGCGTCTTCGCCACCAGCGTGGCCCGGCTGGGTCCGGTCCTGGACGCCCTGGACGCGGACAGCCCGGTGCGCCGGCTGATCGTCTTCGACCACCACCCCGAGCTCGACGAGCACCGCGAGGCCGTGGCGGCCGCGTCCCGGCGGCTGGCCGCGGCCGGCTCGCCGCTGACCCTGGAGCTGCTGTCCGAGGTGATCGGGCGCGGCCGCGAGCTGCCCGACCCGCCGGCGCTGCCTGCCGAGGACGGCACGGCGGAGGGAACGGCGGACGGCACCGGGGCGACGGGGGCGCTGTCATCGCTGATCTACACCTCGGGCAGCACCGGCAGCCCCAAGGGCGTGATGTTCAGCGAGTCGACGGTGTCCCTGATGTGGCGCCCGCGCTGGGAGTCCGAGCACCAGTACCCCACGATCACCGCCAACTTCCTGCCGCAGAGCCACCTCGTGGCGCGCCGGCTGGTCGCCAAGACCCTCGCCCAGGGCGGCATCGCCTACTTCATGGCCACCAGCGACCTCTCCACCTTCCTGGAGGACCTGGCGCTGATCCGGCCCACCGAGCTCGCCCTGGTGCCGCGGGTCTGCGAGATGGTCTTCCAGAGCTACCAGAGCCGACTCGAACAGCTCGCCCCGCACGGCGAGTTGCCGGAGGCGGAGCACGCCGGGCTGCTGGCGCACTTCCGCGAGGAGGTGTTCGGCGGCCGGCTGGTCCTGGCCCCGTGCGGTTCGGCCCCGCTCGCCCGCGAGCTGGTCGACTTCCTGGAGGCCTGCCTGGAGATCCCCTTCCTCAACAGCTACGGCACCACCGAGACCGGCCTGGTCATGCTCGACCAGCGCGTCCAACGGGCGCTGGTGCTCGACTACAAGCTCGTGGACGTCCCCGAGCTCGGGTACTTCACCACCGACTCCCCGCACCCCCGCGGCGAACTGCTGCTCAAGTCCCGGCTGCTCACCTCGGGTTACTACCGCCGCCCGGAGGTCACCGCGGAGGTCTTCGACGAGGACGGGTACTACCGCACCGGCGACATCATGGCCGAGCTCGAACCGGACCGGCTGGTCTACGTCGACCGGCGCAACAACGTGCTCAAGCTCTCCCAGGGCGAGTTCGTGGCGCTGGCCAAGCTGGAGGCCGCCTACGTCGCCAGCCCGCTGGTGCACCAGGTCTTCGTGTACGGGAACAGCTCCCAGGCGTTCCTGCTCGCCGTGGTGGTGCCGACCCCCAAAGCGCTCGAACAGACCCCGGACGAGGCCGCGTTGAAGGCCGCGATCAGCGCGTCGCTACAGCGCATCGCCCGGGACGCCGGACTCCAGCCGTACGAGGTCCCCCGCGATCTGCTGATCGAGACCGAGCCGTTCAGCCAGGACAACGGCCTGCTGTCCGACTCGACCAAGCACCTTCGGCCCCGGCTGAAGGCGCACTACGGCCCGCGGCTGGAGCAGCGCTACGCCGAACTGGCCGAGAGCCGGGCCAACGAGCTGCACGAGCTGCGGCAGGACACCGGCCGCCCGGTGCTGGAGACCGTCGCCCGCGCCGTCCAGGCGCTGCTGGGCACCGGCGAGCGCGAGCTGGACCCGACGACCCGGTTCACCGACCTCGGCGGCGACTCGCTCTCCGCGCTGTCGCTCTCCGGCCTGCTGCGGGAAGTCCTCGACGTCGAGGTCCCGGTCGGAACGCTGATCGGCCCGGCCAACAGCCTGCGCCGGATCGCCGACCACATCGAGCAGGCCCGCGACCAGGCCGCCGGAGCGGCCGCCGGACCGGGCGACAGCCCCCGGCCGGCCCGGCGCCCCGCCTTCGCCGACGTGCACGGCGACCACCCGGCCACCGTCCGGGCCGCCGACCTCACCCTGGACAGGTTCATCGACCCGGCCACCCTGGCCGCGGCCCCCTCCCTCCCGCGGCCGACCGGCGCGCCCGCCACCGTGCTGCTGACCGGCGCCAACGGCTACCTCGGCCGCTTCCTCTGCCTGGAGTGGCTGGAGCGCCTCGCCCCCGTCGGCGGCACCCTGATCTGCCTGGTCCGCGGCACCGACGACACCGACGCCCGGCAGCGCCTGGACCGGGCCATGGACAGCGGGGACAGCGAACTCAAGCGCCGCTTCGCCGAGTTGACCGCCGACGGCACCCTGCAGGTGCTGGCCGGCGACATCGGCGCGGCCGACCTGGGCCTGGCCGGTGCGGACTGGGAGCGCCTGACCGCCACCGTCGACCTGATCGTGCACCCCGCCGCGCTGGTCAACCACGTGCTGCCGTACCGGGAGCTGTTCGGCCCCAACGTCGCCGGCACCGCCGAGCTCGTCCGCCTCGCCCTCACCACCCGGCTCAAGCCGGTCTCCTACCTCTCCTCGGTGGCCGTCGCCGCGCACGGCGCCCTGGACGAGGACGGCGACATCCGCACCACCGACCCGGAGCGGCCGATCGACGGGAGCCACGCCAACGGCTACGCCACCAGCAAGTGGGCCGGCGAGGTGCTGCTGCGGGAGGCCCACGACCTGTGCGGGCTGCCGGTGACCGTCTTCCGCTCGGACATGATCCTCGCCCACGGCCGCTACACCGGGCAGGTCAACGTCACGGACACCTTCACCCGCCTGGTGCTCAGCCTGATCGCCACCGGGATCGCCCCGCGGTCCTTCTACCGGGCCACCGACCCGGAGCAGCCGGTGCGTGCCCACTACGACGGGCTGCCGGCCGACTTCGTCGCCGCCGCGGTGACCGCCCTGGGCGGCGGCGAGGCGGGCCACCGTACGTACAACGCGGTCAACCCGCACGACGACGGCGTCTCGCTGGACACCGTGGTCGACTGGCTGATCGCCGCCGGCACGCCGATCCACCGGATCGCGGACCACGGCGAGTGGCACGAGCGCTTCGCGACCGCCCTGCGGGGGCTCCCGGAGCGGCAGCGCCAGCACTCCCTGCTGCCCCTGCTGCACGCCTACCGCGCACCGGCGACCCCGGTGGCCGGCTCGGCCGTCCCCGCCGAACGGTTCCGCCGGGCGGTGCGCGGCGCCGGCATCGGAGCCCAGGGCGACATCCCCGGACTGTCCCGGCCGCTGATCGAGAAGTACCTGACCGACCTGCAGCACCTGCAGCTGATCTGACCAGGCCCTCCACCACCTCCACCGAGCCCGCCGTCACACCCGTGTCAGTGTCACGAAAGGACACAACCGCATGACTCTCCCCACCGCCCCGCTCGGCACCGACGGCCCCGCGGTGGGCGTCCAGGGCCTCGGCTGCATGGGCATGTCCGAGTTCTACGGGCCGACCGACCAGGCCGAGGCCCTGGCGACACTCGACGCGGCGCTCGACGCCGGCGTCACGCTCTTCGACACCGCCGACGTCTACGGCTTCGGCGCCAACGAGGAGCTGCTCGGCCCGTTCGTCCGCGCCCACCGCGAACGGGTCTTCCTCGCCACGAAGTTCGGCATCGAACGCCGGGCGGACGACCCGGCCCACCGGGGCGTCGACAACCGCCCCGGCTACATCCGCGCCGCGGTGGACGCCTCGCTGCGCCGCCTCGGTGTGGACACGATCGACCTCTACTACATGCACCGCCGCGACCCGGCCGTGCCGCTGGCGGAGTCGGTCGGTGCGATGGCCGAGCTGGTCGCGGCCGGCAAGGTGCGCCACCTCGGGCTGTCCGAGGTGACCGGGCCGGAGCTGCGCGAGGCGCACGCGGTGCACCCGATCGCCGCGGTGCAGTCCGAGTGGTCGCTGTTCTCCCGCGACGTCGAGCGCCAGGTCGTCCCGGCCGCCGCCGAGTTGGGGGTCGCCTTCGTCCCGTACTCGCCACTCGGCCGGGGCTTCCTCGCCGGGGCCTTCGCCGACGCCGGCCAGCTGGCGGCGGACGACAACCGGCGTTCGATGCCCCGGTTCACCGGCGCCAGCGCCGCCGCCAACGCGGCCCTGGTCGAGCCGGTCCGGAAGATCGCGGCCGAACGCGGCGTCAGCACGGCCCAGGTCGCCCTCGCCTGGGTGCACCAGCGCGCCGCGGTGCACGGCCTCACCGTGGTCCCGATCCCCGGCACCCGCCGCCGCACCCGCCTGGCCGAGAACATCGCCGCCGCGGGCCTCATCCTGACCGCCGCCGAACTCGCCGCGCTCGAACCGATCGCCGCAATGGTCTCCGGCACCCGGTACGCGGACATGCGCTTCACCTCGCACGGCCGCGAGTAGCCCGCACCGGTCACGCCGGCGCCGGTCACGCCCGCACCGGCCGCACCCGCCTCGCCCAAAGGCCGGGCCACCGCAGGCAACTGACGCCACGGCGGATGGCCCGGCTCCCCCGTCGCGGATTTACATACCTTTGCGAAGGGATTATTCTCGTCCCTACGGTGCCCGTCCGTGCGGGCGCCACCCCAGCCCGTCCCGAAGGAAGAAACCTCGTCATGGCTACTTCAGAAACCCGATCGCCACGGCGGGCCGGGTACATCCTCGCCCTGCTGGCGTTCACCCAGTTCATCGTCACCATCGACTACAACATCGTCTACGTGGCGCTGCCCGACATCGGTCGCGAACTCGGCTTCTCCGCCCAGTCGTTGCAGTGGGTCGTGAGCGCCTACGCGGTCGCGCTCGGCGGCCTGCTGCTGTTCGGCGGCCGTGCCGTCGACCGGATCGGCCCGCGCCGCATGCTGGTCACCGGCCTGGTGATCTACGCCCTCTCCTCGCTCGCCGGCGGACTCGCGCAGAACGCCGTGCTGCTGGTGGCCGCCCGCGCGGCCCAGGGCGTGGGCGGCGCGCTGCTCACCCCGGCAACCCTGATGCTCGTCTTCACCACCTTCGCCGCGGGCCCGGAGCGCAACCGCGCCACCTCCGTGTGGGGTGCCATGGGCAGCGCCGGCCTGGCCGCGGGCTCGCTCCTCGGCGGGGTGCTGACCAGCGCCTTCGGCTGGAGCTGGGTCTTCTTCGTGAACGTCCCGCTCGCGCTGGGCACCGCCTTCGCCGCCACCCGGGTCCTGCCCGCCGACCGTCCGCTGGGCAACGGCCGCAGCTTCGACGCGCTCGGGGCCGTGGTTGCCACCATCGGCTCGACGCTGCTGGTGTTCGGCCTGGTCAGCGGCCCGGACAAGGGCTGGGGCTCGATCGAGGGCGCCGGCGCCCTCGCGGTCGGCGCGGTGCTGCTGGCGGTCTTCGTCCTGATCGAGAACAGCTCCAGCGACCCGCTGGTGCCGCTGAAGCTGTTCCGCCTGCGGGGCCTCATCGTCGCCATGCTGGCGCTGATCGTCTTCCAGGCCTCCTCGGGCGGCACCTACTACCTGCTCACCACCTACCTGCAGAACGTGCTCAACTACGGCCCGCTGACCGCGGGTCTGGCCTTCCTGCCGCCGACCGTCGCCTGCATGCTGGTGGCGATGAAGCTCAACGCCCGCGTGCTGGGCTGGCTCGGCGTCCGCACCACGCTCTTCTGGGGCTCGGTCGGCACCGCCGTCGGGCTGGCCGCGATCATCGCCGGCATGTCCGCGCACGGCTCCTACTGGGCGGTGCTGCCGGGCGTGGTGATCTGGGGTGCGGGTGGCGGCTTCGCCTTCCCGTCGCTCTTCGTCGCCATCGCCTCCTCGGGCGCCGAGCCCGCCCAGCAGGGTGTCGCCTCGGCCCTCGCCTCCACCTGCCGTCAGATCGGCGGCGCCCTCGGCCTCGCCGCCCTGGTCGCGGTGGCCAACTCCCGTGCCGGGTCCGCCCCGGACACCACCGCGCTGGTCGGCGGGCTGCAGACGGCGGGCTGGGTCGCCGCCGTCGGGACGCTCGGCGGCGCCTTCATCGGGCTGGCACTGAAGAAGCAGCCCAAGCCGACCCCGGCACCCGCCACCACCGCCACCGAGGAAGTGGCGACGGACCTCACCGAGGCAGCCTCACACGCAGGCTGACGCACCATCAGGAGCGCCACCCCCGGGCGGGCGCGGCCGACGACCCGACGGTCGGAGGCCCCGCCGCCGGCGCTCCTCGGCGCCCCGGTCGCCAGCTCGGCGACCGGGGCGCCGACCCATGCCCCCACTGCTCCGCCCGCACGGCACCGACCTGCGGCGGAGCTTCTGCCTTCGCACCCGGCCCGCCGCCGGGCCGGCCCGCCGCAGTTGCGACGCGAATCACCATGGCCCAAAGAACATACCTTCTGTAAGGTATTTGTTGTCGGTCGGGAATGGCTCCCGCCGTCCAAGTGGGGATGTCCCCCACTTGGACGGCAGCCGGGATGCCGCCCGCGGCGCAGAGCGCCGGTGTCAGCTCCCCGATGGTGGACGACCGCGTACCGCCACGCCAGATGCGGCGTGCCCGTTCCTCCCGGCCGAAACCGCACCGCCGGCCGAACCGAACCACCGGCCGTACCGAACCACCGGCCGTACCGAACCACGGTCAGACGCAGTGCCGGTCAGACGAACCACCGGTCAGACGCGGTGTCAGGCGGACGAACCGTCGGACGCCGTGCCGGTCGGACCGACCGCCGGCCCTCGGCCGACACCCGCTCGCCTGACGGAGAGCCGCACTCCCCACGAATCCCGAGCTTTCGAAGGAGCCCGATGAAATTCGGAAACGACCTGCGGATCAAGACCGTGACGTCGTGGTTCCCACCGGACCACGAGACCGTCGAGGACGCCATCGCCGCGGGCAAGCTGAGCACCTCGGACGCGGCCAAGATCGGCGTCCCCCACCTGCCGGTCTCCACCCGGTGGTCCGGTCCCGAGATGGCGCTGACGGCCGCCCGCGACGCGATCGACCGGGCGGGGTGGAGCCCCACCAAGGTGGGCCTGATCCTGCACTCCTGGATCTACCACCAGGGGCACGACATGTGGTCGCCGCCGCACTACCTGGCGCACGAGCTGGGCACGCCCGAGGCCCTGTCGTACGGCGTGTACCAGGGCTGCAACGGTGGTGCGCTCTCCCTCCAGCTGGTCGCGCGTCACCTGGCCACCGACCCCGGGCTGGAGGCCGCACTCATCACCACCGGCGACCGCTTCGAGCCGCCCGGCTTCCGCCGCTGGGTCTGCGACTACGGCCTGGGGTTCGGTGACGCGGGGACCGCGATGCTGGTGCACCGCGGCGACGACTCGGGATCCGACGACTACGCGCTCGTGTCCATGGCCACCGAGACCGCCTCCGAGCTGGAGCTGCTGCTGCGGCACGGCGACGACTTCAGCCCCGCGCCCCTGACGCACAACGAGTACATCGACCTGAAGCGCCCCAAGAAGTCCTACGTGGCGGTGCACGGCAAGGAGCGGTTCAGCGAGATCGCCGCCCGGCTGATCCGCAAGGTGATCGTGGACAGCGTGCACGAGGCGGGGCTGGAGCTCGACGACCCCCGGATCAAGTACATCGCCCTGCCGCGGCTCGGCGTGAGCCTGCTGGACTCCATCTACGCGCCGATCGTGGCCGACGTGCTGAAGGCCGAGGCGCTGCGTTTCGGCACGGCCACCGGCCACCTGGGGTGCGGGGACTTCCTCGCCAACCTGGTCGACCTGCGCGACCACGCCCTGCTCCAGCCGGGCGACTTCGCGCTGGTCGTCAACGGCGGGGCGGCCTGGACCTGGACCTGCGCCGTCGTGCAGGTGCCGGAGGCGAGTGTCTGATGGGCATGGGAATCCTCGGCCTGGGCGGCCACGTGCCGCCGCTGGTCATCGACAACGCACAGGTCGCCGAGTGGACCGGCGTGGACGAGAGCTGGATCGTGGAGCGGACCGGCATCCTGGAACGCCGTTACCGGGAGCCCGGCACCACCACCTCCGACCTCGCCCTGCCCGCCGCCCGCGAGGCACTGGCCGCCCTGCCCGACGCGCAGGACCGGCTCGGGCTGATCATCGTGGCCACCTCGACCCCCGACCAGCCGCAGCCCTCCACCGGCGCGGTCCTGCAGAACAAGCTCGGGCTGTCCGACGTCCCGGCCTTCGACGTCAACGCGGTGTGCTCCGGCTTCCTCTACGGTCTGGCGGTCGCCGACTCGATGCTGTCGGCGCGCCCGGCCGGGCTGGGCGGCGACCACGCCCTGGTGGTCGGCTCGGACATCTACTCCTCGTTGATGAACCGCGACGACCGGCGCACCGTCAGCCTGTTCGGCGACGGCGCCGGGGCGGTGCTGGTCGGCCCGGTGCCCGAGGGCTACGGCATCCTGAGCTGGCGGCTGGTCGCCCACGGCGAGCACCGCGACCTGGTCGAGGTGCCCGCGGGCGGCACCCGCGCCCCGCTGGACGCCGAGGCCCGGGAGGCCGGCGGGCACCTGTTCCGGATGCGCGGCCGCGAGGTGCGCGACTACGCGCTCGGCGTCCTCCCCAAGGTGATCGGCGAGGCCCTCGACCAGGCCGGGGTCCGGCAGGACGAGGTGGACCGCTTCATCCTGCACCAGGCCAACACCCGGCTGGTGGAAGCCTGCTGCGACGAACTCGGCCTCGACCCCGCCCGGGTTCCCCTCACCGCACCGCACTTCGGCAACACCGCCGCGGCCTCCATCCCGCTCACCCTGCGCGCGGAGAACGAGCGCCGGCCCTTCCGGCGGGGCGAGCGCCTGCTGCTGGCCGGCGTGGGCGGCGGCATGACCGCGGGGGCCGCCGTCGTCCGCTGGTACTGAGCCGGCCCGACGACAGCCGAAGAACCGCGCAAGAGCTACGGAAGGAGACAGACATGCAGACAGCGAATGCGGCGGGGCACCGCGGCTACGAGCTGTGGGATCCGATGCCCGACGACGTGCGGGAGGGCGCCAGGCGGTTCGCCAGCGTCCAGGCGCTCAACGAGCTGGTGGGCGTGCTGCAGTACGTCGAGTGGCTGGACCGCGCGCCCGGCCACACCAGGCGGCAGATGCTCATGGCCAAGATCCAGGACGAGGTCGGCCACGGCCACGCGGTCGCCCGGGTCGCCGAGGACCTGGGCGTACCGCGCGAGCAGATCTTCCTCGACTACCTGGAGGGCCGTACCAAACTGCACAACATCTTCCACTTCTCCTTCCAGACCTGGGAGGAGCTCGGCACCGGGCTGCTGTTGACCAACTCGGCCGCGATCTGCCAGTTCCAGTCCCTGGCGAAGGGCGTCTACCTGCCGTACGCCCGGGCGCTGCGCAAGGTCGAGCGCGAGGAGTCCTTCCACTACCAGCACGCCCTGGACCTGACCCACGAGGTCATGACGCACGGTTCCGCCGAGCAGCGCCAACGGGTGCAGGACGCGTTCGAGGTGTGGCTGACCAGGATCCTCATCTACCTCGGGCCGCCGGACACCGACACCCTGCACACCAACCGCATGTGGCAGGTCGGCATGAAGCCGGACAGCAACGACGCGGTGCGCCAGAAGTGGCTCAACAAGATCATTCCGGTCTTCCGGAAGCTCGGCGTGCACGTGGACCCGGCGTTGGTCCGTCAGGCGCCCTCAGGCGAGTGGGAGTACGCGATGCCCGACTGGGCCGATGTGAAGAAGCTGATCGCGAACGGCGGGCCGTCCTCGCAGCGGCGACTGGACTGGGTGCGCAACGCCCTCGACCGCAACGCCAAGTACCGGCGCGCCATGCTGGGGGTGGCGTGATGCCGCACACCCGGAACGACGGCGACATCTACGAGGTGTTCGCGCAGCACGGCTCCAGCACGCCCCTCAACCACGTGGGCTCGATCGTCTCGCCGCGCCGGGACACCGCCTGGCACCTGGCCAAGGAGACCTACGGGCGCCGCGACGACCTGGTCACGCTCTGGGTCGTCCGCCGCGCCGACATGATCGTCCCCAGCCCGGAGGACCGGAACCTCCTCGCCGCCAAGACCCGGATGCCGCACCGCCAGCCCGGCTTCCCCACCGCCCGCCGGCGCGACCGCGCCGCCGCCGCGGAGACCGCCGCGGAGATCGCCGCCACCGCCTCGCAGGTCCGCGACGGCGCGCCGTACGACCACCGCGACGCGGTGGGCGGGGCCGGCGAGGCCGGGCTCGGCGACCTGTGGCTGGCGCTCGCCGACGACCTGTTCGTCCTCGGCAACCGGCTCGGCGCCCGCATCTGCGACTACATCGACGTGGAGGAGGCGCTGGCGGTCGGCTCGATCGGACAGGAGGCGCTGGCGCACGCCGGGACCATCCTGACCCTGCACGGCTTCGACCAACTCGCCATCGACGCCTGGTTCTTCGACCGCGAGCAGGCGCAGTGGCAGGTGTCGCGCGCCATCGAGCGGCTCACCGACTGGCCGTCCACCGTGGCCTGCGGCCTGGTCGTCGCCGCGGCCGTCACCGTGCTCGCCGAGCAGACCGCGGAGGTCGGCACCGACCCGGCGCTGCTGTCGGCGATCGCCGCCGTCCGCGAGGAGCAGCTGGTCCACCTGGACCACTGGCGGCGGTGGGCGCAGGCGCTGACCGCCTGGCCCGAGACCGAGGCGGAGTTCACCCTGGCCTACGCCGAGGTGACCGAGCTCGCCGGCGACGTGTTCGGCGGCCTTCCGCAGGGGATCGGGACGGGCGCGCTGCCCGGCGGTCCGGCTCCGGCCGCGGCCCTGCACGAGCGTCTGGTCGCGCTGGTCGGCGGCGGCCCCGGGTCGCGCCTGCCGTCCCGCCCGCAGCCGCGGACCGCCGGGCTGGGCGGCAGCGAACTGGCCGACTCCCTCGCCCGCGGCCGCGTGGTCCGCGACACCTACGCGGCGGGGGTGTTCAGTTGAGCACCGACCAACTCCCCGGCCAGCGCACCGACCAGCGCACCGACGAGCTCGCCGACCGGCTCGCCGACGTGGTCGGCGGGGTCTTCGACCCGGAGATCGACGTGACTTTGCGTCAACTCGGCGTGCTGCGCTCGGTGTCGCTGACCGAGGACCGGATCCAGGTCAACCTGGCCCCCACCCGGCTGGGCTGCCCCGGTCTCGGCGAGATCGCCCGACGCGTGCGCACCGCGCTCGACGAGGCGGCTCCGGGCAGCGAGGTCGAGATCGTGTGGGAGCGCGGCGCCTGGGAGCCGTCCGCGGTGACCCCGGCCGGGCGGAACGTGCTGCGGATGGCCGGCTACCGCGTGGCCGGCGCCGCTCCCCGGTGCCCGTACTGCGGCGGCGAGGACGTCCAGCGGGCCGGCCGCTTCGGCGGCTCGGTCTGCAAGGTGCCCTACGACTGCCGCGGCTGCGGCTCGCTCTTCGACGTGATCGGTACGGCCGGCTGCTCAGCCGCGCACGCTACGTCCCACTCCAGGCAGGGAGGATCATGATGAGGCTCAGCGGAAAGACCGCCGTGATCACCGGAGGCACCCGGGGGCTCGGCCGGGCGATCGCGGAACGCTACCTGCTGGAGGGCGCGCAGGTGGTCTGCGCCGCCCGCAACCCCTATGACATCAAGGAGGTCTTCGACCTCGCCCCCGGCCGCGGCGCCTACGTCGAGACCGACGTCACCAGCGAGGCCTCGGTCGCCGCGCTGATGACCGAGGCCGCCGAACGCTTCGGGGGCATCGACATCCTGGTGGCCAACGCCGGGGTGAGCCGGGACGGAAAGGTGGACCGGCTGGCGGTCGACGACTGGCAGGACATGGTGTCCACCAACCTGACCGGGGTCTTCCTCTGCACCCGGGCCGCCGTCCCCTACCTGGAGCGCAGCACCACCCCCCGGATCATCAACGTCTCCTCCAGCATGGCGACCCGGGTCGCCATCGGCGCCGCCGGGTACTGCGCCACCAAGGCCGCGGTGGAGATGTTCACCAAGGTCAGCGCGATCGAGCTGGCCCGCCGCGGCATCCTGGTCAACTCCCTGGCCCCGGGCATCCTCGACGAGGGGATGGGCCAGGAGCTCACCGCCAACGAGCGGGTCTGGGAGCACTACAAGACCAGGCTGTCGCTCGGCCGGGCCGGCGGCGCCGACGAGGCCGCCGACGCGGCGGTCTTCCTGGCCGGCCCCGAGTCCACCTATGTCAACGGCCACATCCTGGAAGTCAACGGAGGTCTGCTGTGGTCGTGACGACCGCCCCCGCGGTGGGACACCCCACCGCCCGGCTGGACATCGACGGAGCGGTCGGCGTCCTGCGCCTGGAGCGCCCGCCGCTCAACGTGCTCGACCGTGCGGGACAGTCCGCGCTGCGCCTGGCCGCCGAGCAGGCCGCGGCCGACCCGCGGGTGCGCGCGGTGGTCGTGTACGGCGGCCCCAAGGCCTTCTCGGCGGGGGCCGACATCAAGGAAATGGCCACCATGACGCACGCCGAGATGGTCGGGCACGCCGCCGTGCTGCAGGCCGCCTTCGACGCGGTGGCGAACATCCCCAAGCCGGTGGTCGCCGCCATCAACGGCCCTGCCCTGGGCGGTGGTTGCGAGCTGGCCCTGACCGCCGACGCCCGCATCTGCGGCACCGAGGCCCGCATCGGGCTCCCCGAGATCCTGCTCGGCGTCATCCCGGGAGCCGGCGGCACCCAGCGGCTGCCCCGGCTGATCGGCCCGTCCAGGGCCAAGGAGCTGATCTTCACCGGCCGGCAGGTCGGAGCGCAGGAGGCCCTGGAGATCGGCCTGGTGGACCAGGTCACCGAGACCGACCGGGTGCTGGAGGCCGCGCTGCAGTGGGCGCGGCGCTTCGAGACCGGCCCCGCGCTCGCCCTGCACGCCGCCAAGACCGCCGTCGACGGAGGCCTGGCGACCGACCTGGGCGCCGGGCTGGCCATCGAACGGTCCGTGTTCGCCGCACTGTTCGCCACCGAGGACCGGTTGACCGGCATGCGGCGCTTCGCCGCCGACGGGCCCGGCCGCGCGACCTTCAACGGGAGGTAATCACCATGGGTACAGCGACCGAGGAGTTCCGGCGCGCCCGCAACCACCTGCTGGCCTCCTACGGGGACCTGCCGCGGGCCCGGGCATTTCCGAGGCCACGGATCGGGGAGACCTTCAACTGGGTCGCCGACTGGTTCGACGCCATCGCCGAGGGCAACGACGCCACCGCGCTGCGCGTGGTCGACCTGGACAAGGAGGGTGCGCTCCTCGCCGACACCGCACTGAGCTTCGCCGAACTGGCCGAGCGCTCACGGCGGGTCGCCGGATGGCTGCGGTCGGCCGGCGTCCGGCGCGGGGACCGCATCATGCTGATGCTCCCCAACCGGGTGGAGCTCTGGGAGTCCGTGCTGGCCGCGTTCCGGCTGGGCTGCACGGTGATCCCGACCGCCGTCCAGCTCACCCCCGCCGACCTGGCCGACCGGCTGGAACGCGGCGAGGTGAAGCACGTCGTCGCCGAGTCCGGCCTCACCCCCAAGCTGGCGGAGCTGCCCGGCGACTGGACGCGCATCGCCGTCGGCGCGCCGGTTGCGGGCTGGCAGGACTACGGGCAGGCCTACGCCGCCGAGCCGCTGCTGGAGGTCGAGCGGACCGGGCCCGAGGACCTGTCGCTCATCTACTTCACCTCGGGCACGACCTCGCTGCCCAAGATGGTCGGGCACACCAGCGTGAGCTACCCGGTCGGCCACCTGTCGACCATGTACTGGCTCGGCCTGCGCCCCGGCGACGTGCACCTGAACATCTCCTCGCCCGGCTGGGGCAAGTGGGCGTGGAGCAACCTGTTCTCGCCCTGGAACGCCGAGGCGACGGTCATGATCGTCAATCAGCCGAGGTTCACCGCGCGTCCGCTGCTGGAGATGATGTCGCGCTGTGCGGTGACCTCCTTCTGTGCGCCGCCGACCGTCTGGCGCAGCCTGATCCGCGAGGACCTCACCCGGCTGCCGATGGCGCTGCGCGAGGCGGTGGCCGCCGGTGAACCGCTGAACTCGGAGGTGGTGCGCCGGATCCGCGAGGCGTGGGGGGTCACGGTCCGGGACGGCTACGGGCAGACCGAGACCACCGCCTCGATCGGGAACCCGCCGGGGCAGCCGGACAACGCCGACGGGACACTGGGCTGGGCGCTGCCCGGCTACGAGGTGACGCTGCTGGACCCGCGCACCGGCACCCCCGTCGAGGGCTCCCCCGCGGAGGGCGAGGTCTGCCTGCGCCTGGCCGACCAGCCGCTCGGTCTGATGACCGCCTACCTGGGCAACGCCGAGGCGACCGCCCGCAGCATGCGCGACGGCTACTACCACACCGGCGACATCGCCTCCCGGGACGTCGAGGGCCGCTACACCTACGTGGGGCGTGGCGACGACGTCTTCAAGGCGTCCGACTACCGGATCTCCCCGTTCGAACTGGAGAGCGTACTGATGCAGCACCCGGCCGTCCTGGACGCCGCCGTGGTGCCCTCCCCCGAACCGCTGCGACTGGCCGTGCCCAAGGCGTACGTGGCGCTCGCCGCCGGCTACCTGCCGGAGGCCGAGACCGCCCAGCTCCTCCTCGCGCACGCCCGCGAACACCTCGCGCCGTACAAGCGCATACGCCGCATCGAGTTCACCGAGCTGCCCAAGACCACCGTCTCCAACAAGACCCAGCGCGCCGAGCTGCGCCGACGGGAGCAGGAGCGGAGTTCGCGGTCGGCCCAGGAGTGGTGGGAGGAGGACTTCCAGAGTTAGCGGACCACGCGCACTGCACCGGATCGGCGAGCGGGCTCTGCCGCCGGCGGAAACGCCGGCCGCACGGCCCGCTCGCCCGTCCTCG
Source organism: Streptomyces sp. 1114.5 (assembly GCF_003635085.1). Taxonomy (NCBI): domain Bacteria; kingdom Bacillati; phylum Actinomycetota; class Actinomycetes; order Kitasatosporales; family Streptomycetaceae; genus Streptomyces; species Streptomyces sp. 1114.5. The sequence goes on along the minus strand of NZ_RBXE01000002.1, from coordinate 707,606 downwards.
GGCCCCCGCCGGCACCACCGGCAGAACCGGCACCACCCCCACAGTCGACCCATCGGATCGGAGGCGAAAATGAACGCCGTCACCATGAGCAGGGGGCAGCGCAGAAGAGCCGTAGTGAGCAGCCTCATCGGGAACAGCATCGAGTTCTACGAGTTCCTCATCTACGGTTCGTTCTCCTCGCTCTACTTCAACAAGCTCTTCTTCCCCTCGTTCGACCCCATGACCGGCACCCTGCTGTCGCTGTCGACCTTCGCGGTCGCCTTCGTGGGCAGGCCGCTCGGCGCCGTCGTCTTCGGACACTTCGGGGACCGGATCGGCCGCAAGGCCACCCTGGTCACCACGCTCGTCCTGATGGGCGGCGCAACCGTCCTGATCGGCCTGCTCCCCACCTACGGGACGATCGGCGTCGCCGCCCCGGTCCTGCTGACGGTCCTGCGGTTCGTCCAGGGCTTCTCGGTCGGCGGGGAGTCCAGCGGCGGCTTCCTGATGGCGTTGGAGAGCGCGCAGCCGAACCGACGGGGCCTGCTCACCGGCATCGTCGGCACCGGCAACGCCTGGGGCCTGCTGCTGGCCAACGGCGTGCTCCTGCTCGTCACCCTGCTCCCGGACCGGCAGGTGCTGGCCTGGGGCTGGCGGCTGCCGTTCCTCCTCAGCGCCGTGCTCGTGGCCGTGGCGCTCCAGGTCCGGCTGCGGATCGCGGAGACCCCCGAATTCCAGCAGTCGAAGGCCGAGGGTGCGGTCAGGACCAGGCCCGCGCTCGAAGTCCTGTCCCGCTACGGCCTGATCACGCTGTGCGCGTCGCTGTCGACGATCCCGCTGTTCCTGGTGTTCTACCTCGGGTCGGTGTTCTCGCTCAAGTACGGTGCGACCGTCCACGTGAGCCACGACGTCATGCTGGAACTGCTCGTCGTGTCCTGCGTGTTCCTGATCGTCGCCATGCCGTTCTTCGGCTGGCTGGGCGACCGCCACAGCCGCAAGGCGGTCTTCGTCGGCGGCATCGTCGTGATGACGGTGGCCCCGTTCGCCTGGTTCCCGCTGCTCGACACCGGGTCCTTCCCGCTGATGGCCCTCGGCTTCGTGCTGCTGTTCACCGGCTTCGCCGCCAACTACGGCGCCCAGGCGGCGTTCCTGCCGCAGCTGTTCCCCACGGTGGTGCGGTACTCCGGCATGTCCATCAGCTACAACGTGGGCGGACTGCTCGGTGGCGCCGTCAGCCCCATCGTCGCGACCTCGCTGCTGAGCAGCTACCACAGCTGGAAGCCGATCGCCGTCTACATGGCGGCCGCGGGCGTGATCGGCCTGGTCGCCTCGGCCTTCCTGCGGGAGTACTCCGAGCGCACGGTCGCCCGGCCCGCCGTCGAGACGCCGGCCACCGCCGCGTCCCCCGAGATCGCCACCGCCGGGATCTGACCCGGCCCCGCCACGGGAAATTCTTCCGCGCCACGTCCAGAGAGGGAGTACCGCATGTCATCCCCGTCCGTTCTCAGGTGTCCCGTCCTCGATCCCACCGGCCGTGCGATGCACGCCGAGGCCGCCGCGCTGCGCGAGGCGCCGGCGGTGCTGGTGGAGCTGCCGGGGCCCGTCCTCGCCTGGGCGGTCACCCGGCACAGCGTCATCCAGGCCCTGACCAACGACCCGCGCGTCTCGCGCGACATCCGCCGGCACTGGGCCGGCCTGGCCGACATGCCCGAGGGCTGGCCGCTGGCACCCATCGCCCTGCAGCAGAGCTTCTTCAACTTCTACGGCGAGGAGCACCGCACCTCCCGGCGCCGGGTCGCCCCCTCGTTCACCCCGCGCCAGGTCGAACGGATGCGTCCGCAGATCCAGGCCACCGCGGACCAGCTGGTCGACGCGCTCGCCGCGCTGCCGCCCGGCGCCGTCGCCGACGTGCGCCAGGCCCTGGCGCTGCCGCTGACCATCACCGTCATCTGCGACCTGTTCGGCGTGCCCGACCACCTGCGCCGCAGGATCAGCACCGGGATCGACGCGGTCCTGGACTCCTCGCTCGAACCGGATGCCGCACTGGCCGCGCACAACGAACTGTACGCACGGCTGGGCGAGTTGCTGCAGTACAAGCGGGAGAACCCGGCCGCCGACCTGACCAGCGACCTGCTCCTGCCGACCGAGGCCGACGAGGAGCCGATGTCGGACGCCGTCCTGCTCGGCACCCTCTTCCTGATGATCGGCGCGGGCTACGAGACCACCGTCAACCTCATCAGCAGCGCCGTCCAGGCCCTGCTCAACCACCCCGAGAACCTCACCCGGGTCCGCGAGGGGGCCATCAGCTGGCAGGACGTCGTCGAGGAGACGCTGCGCATCGAAGGGCCGGTGATGCACATCCCCATGCGCGTCGCCCTGGAGGACATCGACCTCGGCGAGGGCGTCCTCATCCGCAAGGGCGACGCGATCAGCCTCGGCTTCGCCGCCGCCGGCCGCGACCCGGAGCTCCACCCGCAGTGCCCGGAGAGCTTCGACCCCACCCGCAGCAGCAAGGAACACCTCGCGTTCGGCCACGGGCCGCACTTCTGCCTCGGCGCGCACCTCGCCCGCCTGGAGGCGGAAGTCGCCCTGACCACCCTGTTCCGCCGGCTGCCCGAGCTCGCCCTCGCCCACCCCGGGGAGCAGCCCGCCCGTCTGAAGTCCCTCATCATCAACGGCCCCGAGAGCCTGGAGGTCATCCCCCGCCCGGCCTGACGGCCGACCGCGGTTCTCGCAGGGGCCCGCTGCCGACGGCAGCGGGCCCCTGCGCGTGCTCCCGCTTCACCGTCCGTGGGACCGAACCGTCCGTGGGACCGAACCCTGCTCCCCGATCCCTGGGAGCGAACCGGCCGGCCCGTCCAAGCCGTCCGAGCCGGCCGGACCGGCCACCGCGGGGAGCTGCCGAGGGTCCCGGCCCGGACAACACGCAGGGCCCGGGTCCAAGACCCGGGCCCTGCATACCCGTTGGGGGTCGGTGCGTCACGTCCAGAGCGGACCGAGCGCCGCCGGCGAGCGGTGGCGCAGGGTGTTGTCCAGGTGGACGCCCCGGGCGACCCGCTCGGCCTGGTCCCGGGTGGAGGCGATCAGCAGCGGCATCACGGATCCGCCCTCCGGCAGCCCCGCGTAGTACAGGCCCGGCAGGGCGCCGGTGCCGGCGCGGTGCACCGGCATGCCGTTGTCCTCCAGTGCCGTCGGCGGCAGGATCGCGTAGTCGGGCACGAACCCGGTGGCCCAGATGATCGCGGTGATGTTGTTGGCGGTCAGGTCCAGCTCGTCCCCGTAGTCCGCGAACAGCGAGGGGTCGAAGGCGGGGACGGGGGTGCGCTCGGGGACGACCAGGCCGTACTTCTCGATCGCCGTGTCGATGGCCCGGAGGAGGTCGTCCTCCGCACGGGCCGCGGCCTGCGCGATGGCACGGACGTTGTCCTCCAGCTGCAGGGTGGTGCCCTGCGCGCCGCGGACGGTGCCGACGAGGTGCACGCCCTTCCCGACCAGGACGGCCAGGCTGAGCTCCTGGCCGCCGCCCTTGCCGCTGAGCACGGAGACGCCGGGCAGGACGGGCGAGTCGCCGCGGCCGCCGGAGGCGGACTCCAGGTTGCCCTCCAGGGGCAGCAGTTGCAGCCAGTCCAGGACCTGGGCGCCCCGGTAGCGGCGCGGCGAGGTCTTGTGCTTTCCGACCGCGAGGTAGACCTCCCGGCCGGCGTCGCGCAGGTCCTCGGCGATCTGCTGGCCGCTGTTCCCGGAGCCCACGACGAGCACCGCGCCCGGCGGCAGCGACTGCGGGTTGCGGTAGTAGCGGGTGTGCAGCTGCGTGACCGACGGGTCGATCCGGGCGGTCAGCTCCGGCAGGCGCGGCGAGGAGTAGCCGCCCAGGGCGGCGACCACGTTGCGGGCCTCGACGGTGTCGCCGTTCTCCAGGTGGAGCCGGAACCGCGCGTCCGGGTGGACCGGGTCCTCGACGGGCGCCTCGACCGAGCGGACGGCGGTGTGCTCGCGCACCTCGACGCCCGTCTCGGCCACGTAGCGCCGCAGTCGCTGGGCCACCTCGCGGGCCGGCATGTACCCCTCGGGGTCGTCCCCGTCGTAGGGCATGCCGGGGAAGGTGACGGTCCGGTTGGGTGTGTTGACGGTCAGGCTCTCCCAGCGTTCGCGGGCCCAGGTCTGGCCGATCTCTCCCCGCTCGAACACCACCGCGTGGTAGCCGAGCCGGGCGAGCGAGCCCGCGACTGAACACCCCTGCTGGCCCCCTCCGACGACGGCGGTCTCGATGTACTCGGTCCCCATGTCAGCGCTCCTGGTCCGGATAGTCAGTGGATTCTCTGGTCGTGCGGTGGTGGTGCGTCATCGGTCGGTCCGTGGGCCGCTGGGCTCGGCCCAGGGCAGGACGACCGTCTTTCCGGTGGCGCCGTCCGCCTCCATGCGGCGGTGGGCGGCCACGATGTCGTCCAGGGCGAAGACGGCGTCGAGGTTGGGCCGGTAGGCGCCCGCCTCGACCTCGTCGATGATCTTCTGCAGCAGGCCCCGGCCGCTGCTGCCCTTGAGGGTGTCGCTGTGGAAGGCGGTGAGCCTGGTCCCGGTCGGGATCATGGCGATGGGTTCGAAGTCGGGGATCAGCCAGCCGCTGAGCGAGCCCGCCACGCAGACCGTCCCGCCGCGGCGCACCAGGCGCAGCGAGTCCAGGACGGTGCTGGTCCCCACGAGCTCCAGGACGTGGTCGGGGCCGTCGGGCCACAGCGCGTGCACGCCGGCCGCCAGTGACCCGCCCTCGTCCAGCAGGACGTGGTCGACGCCGGCCGCGGTCAGCGCCGCGGCCTTGTCCTTGTTGCGGGTGGTGGCCGCGACCTCGACGCCGTGGGCGGCGGCGATCTGGGCCGCCGCCATCCCGACCGAGGAGGTGCCGCCGCGGATCAGCAGCCGTCCCCCGCCGCCCGGCACCAGGCCCTGGTCGTCCAGGCCCAGGGCGTCCAGGGCGCCGCGCGCGGTCAGGTAGGTCTCGGGCAGGGCGGCCAGGACCTCCCAGGGCAGGGTGGTGGTGACCGGCATCAGCAGTGCGTTCGGCAGCAGCGCGTACTGCGCGTAGCCGCCGTCGAACTCCCGGCCCATCTCCCCCATCACCGCCGCGACGGTGCGCCCGGCCGGCAGCCCGGGGTCGGTGGAGACGGCCACGGTCCCCACGCACTCGATGCCGAGCACCCGGGGGAAGACGACGTTCGGGGAGTGCCCCTGGCGGGTCCTCAGCTCCGAACGGTTCAGGCCCGCACCCTCCACGCGTACCAGGCTCCAGCCGTCACGGACCTGCGGGACGGGCAGCTCCTGGATCTCCAGGACCTCGGGGCCGCCCGCCGCGACGCAGACCGCGGCGCGCATCGTCGTACTCATCTCGCTCCACCTCGTGTATCGACGAACCCTCCCGGCACGGGCCGGGAGGGTGATCACTTCGACGACGACGCCGGATCACTCCGCGTCGACGACCTCCAGCGACGGGGCCCACCGCGGGACCTCGCCGCGACCGGAGGTCAGGCGCAGGGTACGGCTGAAGCTGTACTCCTGCAGGGTCTCCAGGGCGTGTTCCCGGCCGTAGCCGCTGGCGCCCACACCGCCGAACGGGGACCCGGTGAACGAGCGGTTGTAGTGGTTGACGAAGACGACGCCCGCGCGCAGCTCCCGGCTGAACCGCAGGGCGCGCTCGGAGTCGCGGGTGAACACGCCGGCCACCAGGCCGAAGTCGGTGCCGTTGGCGATCCGGACGGCCTCGTCCTCGTCGCGGAACGGGATCAGGCACACGACGGGGCCGAAGATCTCCTCCTTGGCGATGCGCATGTCCGGGGTGACGCCGGTGAACAGCGTCGGCGGGACGTAGTAGCCATCGGCCAGCTCCGGGTCGGTGGGCAGCGGCGCCTGCGCCGCGATGGTGGCGCCCTCGGCGACGCCGATCTCCAGGTAGTCCAGGACCCGGCGGCGCTGCGCCTCGGTCACCAGCGGACCGACGTGGGTGCCGGCGTCGGCGCCGTTGCCGACCTTCAGCCGGGAGACGGCGGCGGCGAGGCGGCGGGCCACCTCGTCGTGGAGGTCGGCGTGGACCAGGACGCGCGAGGAGGCGGTGCAGGCCTCGCCCTGGTTGAAGTAGCCGCCTTCGACGGCCCAGCGCAGCGCCGAGTCCAGGTCGGCGTCCTCGAAGATCACCAGGGCGTTCTTGCCGCCGAGCTCCAGCAGGGTCGGGGTCAGGTTCGCCGAGGCGGTGCGGATGATCGCCTGGCCGGTGGTGGGCGCGCCGGTGAAGGAGACCTTGCCGACCAGCTTGTGCCCGGCCAGGCGGGCGCCGACGGTGCCGGGGCCGGTGACGGCGTGCACCACGTCGTCCGGGAGCACGGACTGGATCAGCTCGACCGTCCGCAGCACCGACAGCGGGGCCTGCTCCGGCGGCTTGATGACCACGGCGTTGCCGGCGGCGAGCGCGGGGGCGATCTTGCCTGCGGTGTGCAGCGGCGGCCAGTTGAACGGCACGATGGCGCCGATGACGCCGAACGGCTCGCGCACCGTGACGTCCAGCATGCTGCCCGAGTCGCGGACCTGGCCGGGCATCACCTCGCAGAGGCTGGCGAACAGTTCGAAGACGGTGGCGGCGCCCTCCAGGTCGAACTGGCGGGCCTGGGTCACCGGCTTGCCGTTGTCGCTGGACTCCAGCGCCGCGATCTCGTCGGCGTGCTCCCGGATGACCTGGGCGACCTTCCACAGGTACTTGCCGCGCTCGCGCGGGGTGCGGGCCTTCCAGGCGAAGTGCCCGGCGTGGGCGGCCTCCACCGCCTGGTCCACCTCGTCCGGGCCGGCGCCCTGGATGACCACCAGGGGCTTGCCGGTCGCCGGGTTCTCGACGGTGAACCGGTACGCGTCGTCCTTCGACGACCACCTGGTGTGCAGGACGTCGACGGTTTCCTCGGTCGTGGACACGGGATCCTCCTGAATTCTCATCGCCGGGCAGGCCGGCGCTTCTCCGGTTGCTGAAGGTTGCTGAAGGTGCTGAAGGTTGCTGAAGCTCAGTCGTGCGCGGCGAGTCGTTCGCGCAGGACGGCGGCGATCCGTTCGGCGACCACGATGGCCGGGACGTTGGTGGCCACCCGGGGCATCACCGGGAACACCGAGGCGTCCGCGACGGTCAGCCCCTGGACGCCGTGGACGGCGCCGTCGGGGTCGACCACGGCGTCCGGGTCGTCAGCGCGGCCCATCCGCATGGTGCAGCTGCCGTGGTTGTAGTGCGCCGGGGCCCGGCGGATCGCCTCCGCCAGCTCCTCGTCGCCGACCTCCGGTCCGGGGACGCGCTCCTCCACCAGCAGGTCGGCGAGCGGCGCGGTCCGGGCGAGCCGGCGGGCCAGCCGGACACCGCCCGCGACCAGTTCGGCGTCGTCGGCGTCCTGGTACAGGCCGAGGTCGATGACCGGCGCGTCCTCGGGGTCGCGCGAGGCGAGCCGTACGCTGCCCCGCGAGCGGGGCTGGAGGCAGGAGACGAAGAAGACCATGTCCCAGCCGGTCGGGTGGTTCTCGACCGGTCGGACGAACGCGGGGGGCAGTCCGGCGGTCGGCACCGCCGCCGACGGCAGGACCTGGACGTCGTAGTCGGGCTCGTCCTCCCCCACCGCGACGCTCAGCACGCTGCCGAACATCGACGTGGCCTGCTCCTGCGGCGGCTTGGCGACGTGGATGTTCCAGTAGGCGGGGTGTTCGGTGAGGTTGCGCCCCACGCCCGGCAGGTCGGCCACCACGTCGATGCCGAGCTCGGCCAGGTCGGCCCGGGCGCCGATGCCCGAACGCAGCGCGATGGCGGGCGAGTTGTAGGCGCCGGCGCTGAGCACGACGTGCCGGGCCGGGATCTCCTCCCCGTCGGCGAACCGTACTCCCCTCGCCCGGGTGCCGTCGAACAGCACCCGGTCGACCAGCGTCTCGCCGCGCACCTCCAGGTTGGGCCGGTGGCGGACCGGGTTGAGGTAGCCGATCGCGGTGCTCAGCCGGACGCCGTCGGCCGCGCTGAGCGGGGTGTACGCGAAGCCCGGTGCGCCCGGCGCGTTGAAGTCGTCGACCAGCGGGTGCCCGAGGTCGGCGCTCGCCCGTCGCACGGCGGCCGCGTGCGGCCCCAGGTCCTCCGCCACCGGCATGGTCATCCGGTAGGGGCCGTCCAGGCCGTGGTACTTCTCCTCGCCGTACGGGTAGTGCTCCATCTCCCGGTAGAGCGGCAGCATCTGCTCGTAGCCCCAGGCGGGGCCGGCCTGCTCGGCCCACGCCTCGTGGTCGGAGGGCCGGGCCCGCATCGCGACGCAGACGTTGACCGCGGAGGAGCCGCCGATGATGCGGCCCCGGGGGACGGGCACTTCGTTGCCGAAGGCGTCCGCGACGGAGTGGTAGCCCCAGTCGTGGGTGAACGGCGCGTAGGTCGCGTCGGCGACCTCCGGGGGCAGTTCCTCCAGGGTGGCGAAGTCGGGCCCGGCCTCCAGCAGGAGGACCGACAGTCGCGGGTCGGCGCTCAGCCGGGCGGCGAGGACGCACCCCGCCGACCCGCCGCCGATCACGATCACGTCGTAGCTCATCGCGGGACGTCCCAGTCGAGTCGGAGCTCCTCGAATCCGCGCGCGATGACCAGCCGTTCGCGGGTGCGCGAGTCGGCGGGCCCCAGCCGCAGCCCGGGGAGCCGGTCGAACAGCAGCGGGATGGCGGTGCGCAGTTGGAGGCGGGCCAGCGCGGCGCCCAGGCAGGCGTGCACACCGCGGCCGAAGGCCATCTGGTGCCGGCCGGGCCTGCTGCGCAGCACGAACTCGTCCGGGTCCTCGAAGACGGACCCGTCCCGGTTGGCGGAGCCCCAGTGGACCATCACCCGGTCCCCCGGCAGGAGGTGCCGGCCGGCCAGTTCGGTCTCCTTGGTCACGGTCCGGAACAGGCCCTGGACGGGGGACTCGTAGCGCAGGGTCTCCTCGACCATCGCCTCCACGCTCGCCTCGCCGGAGCGCAGGGCCGCGAGCTGCTGCGGGTGCTCCAGCAGGGTGACCAGGCCGTTGCCGATGGCACGGGTGACGGTGACGTGCCCCGCGATGATCAGGTTCATCACGATGCGCATCAGTTCCACGGTGTCGAGCGCGCGCTCGCCCGGGTCGGCCGCCAGGGAGGAGATGAGCCCGCCCTCGGTGACCCGGTCCGGCTCCTGGAGCAGCGCCATCACGTAGTGCTGCATCTCGACGACGTCGCGGGCCCATTCGACCCGCTCGTCGACCGGGCCCGTCCCGACCGACAGCCGCAGCCAGTTGTGGCTCCACCGGCGCAGTCGCGGCACGTCCTCGGCGGGGATGCCGAGGATCTGCGCCATGACGATCAGCGGCAGGGGCCACGCGTAGCTCTCGATGATGTCGGTCGTGCCGGCTGCGGCGAAGCGGGCGATCAGCTCCTCGGCTGTGTCCCGGGTGAAGGGCTCCAGTTCGGCGACCCGCCGGGGAGTGAAGACCCGGTTGACAGCCACCCGCAGCCGGGTGTGTTCCTCGCCGTCGCTCTCGGTCAGGTTCGGCGTGAGGGACCAGCCCTCGGCCATCACCTGCTTGACCTCGTCGGCCTCGGGCGCCGAGGTGACCCGTACGGCGCTCTCGGAGGAGAAGGTCTCGGCGTCGTGGACGACGCGCACCACGTCCTCGTGCCGGGAGACGACGAAGATGTCCCGGTCGCGGTCGTGGAGCACCGGGCACTGCGCCCGCATCTGTGCGTACGTCGGGTAGGGGTCGGCCAGTTGACGGTCGGAGGTGGGGTCGAAGGTCGGGGTCGTGGCCCCTGTCGCGGTCTCTGTCGTGGTGGGTGTCGTGGTGTCTGTCGTGGTCATCGGGGACGCTCCGAACGCGGCCGCTCGGCGGGCCGGGGCATGGTCGGCCCGCCCCGGCGGCCGGGGTCGAGTCGGATGGCGGACATCGGTGTTCTCCCTCGTGGGATGGGGGTGGCGGGTGGCCTGGGTACCCGGGTCTACTCGGCGGCGGCCAGGGCGGGCACCGCGACGTCGAGGCGGCCGCGTTCGGCGGTCAGCGACCAGGTCGGGTCGGCGTCGTCCGAGTCCGTCGCCTCGATCCGGTGCACCTCCGGATCGGTCACGAAGGTGTCGTGGACGATCTGGGTCGCCTCGGCGAGGTCGCTCCGCCCGGTCAGCACGCTGATCCGGTTGGAGGTGACGTGGACGTCGGTACGCGCGGCGTCGACCGAGCGCAGGGCTTCGAGCAGGCGCAGCGGCGCGTACGGCCGGCGGCCGATGCCGAGGCCGACGACGGAGAGCCTGGACAGGTTCGAGGTCCAGTGCGCCTCGTCGAGGCGGATCCCGCGGTCGGAGTCGGCCAGCAGTTCCCGCAGCTCCTCCGCGCTCTCCTCGGGGAGGGTGAGCGCGATGTCGCCGAGGTCCTCGGTGCCGTAGTTGCCGTAGCGGCGCAGTTCGACCTCGGTCTCGCGTTCGGCCAACTCCCGGAGCAGCCGCAGGACGTGGTCCGGGCCGATCCGCCGCAGGACGCAGCGGACCAGGCCGGAGCGCCCGGCGACGCCGGCGATCGGACAGCTCTGGCCGTTGGCCGTCCAGGAGTCCCCGGGCGTCGGGCCGCCGGCGCTGCGGCCGTGGCCGACCCAGGTCTTCGGGCCGGTCGCGCTGTTGTTGGCGCGGACCTTCAACTCGACGCCGTGGGTGCGGGCGTAGTCCACGGAGTCGGCGGCGAGCACCTTGGCGCCGCTGACCGCGAGTTCGGCCATCTCCTCGTAGGAGAGGCCGGCGTGGCGCCGGGCGCCGACGACCGACCGGGGGTCGGCGGTGTAGACGCCGGCGACGTCGGTGACGATCTCGCAGTGGTCCGCGTCGAGCGCGGCGGCCAGGGCGACACCGGTGGTGTCCGAGCCGCCGCGGCCCAGGGTGGTGCAGGCCCCGGTGAGGACCGATTCGCCCTGGAAGCCGGCGACGACGGGGACGGTTCCTCTGCCGAGTTCCTCCCGCAGCCGGCGCGGGTCGACCTTGACGATCGCGGCCCGGCCGTGGCGGTGGTCGGTGCGGATGCCGGCCTCCGCGCCGCTGAACGACCGGCTGCTGACGCCCTGCTGGTTGAGCGCCAGCGCCAGCAGCGCGGAGGAGGCGGCCTCGCCCGTGGAGAGCAGGCCGTCGAGCTCGCGCGGTTCGGGGTGGTCGGACACCGCGGAGGCCAGGCGCAGCAGGCCGTCGGTGGCGCCGCCCATGGCGGACACCACCACGACGACCTGGTGCCCGTCCTCGCGGGCGGCCCGGGCCTGCCGGGCCGCTTCGATGATCTTCTCCGGTGTGGCGACCGAGGTTCCGCCGTACTTCTGCACTATGAGCGCCATCTCACGCACTCTCTTCCTTCGGATCCTAGGGACGTGGAGGACGTTGGTCGGGCGCCGCGCTGACCGGCCGTTTCCCCGGTTGACCGCGTGAGCGGCGCGGGTCGGACGCGCTTACTGCTCGTGGAGGAACTCGCGGATCGCGTAGCCGACGTGGCGCTGGTCGGTCATGGTGTGGCCCAGGATGACGTCGCCCTTGCGCAGCTCGGTGAAGTTGTGGACGCTGCCGCCCGGGCCCAGCGCCCGCACGTGCCAGTCGTCCTGACCGACCATGTCCACCAGCTGACCGCTCGCGGTCCGCGCCTCGATCCGCAGCATCGGACGCGACTCCATCTTGATCCGCCCCACGATCACCGTGCGCACACTGCCGTCCGTGCTGACCGCCAGGATCTCCGAACCGCAGTGCAGCTCCGACAGGTACTGCGTCCGGTTGCCCGGCGTCAGCGTGTACGTCGACAGCGCAGCCGCGTTCACCCGGAACGGACGCGTCGGCATGTACGGCAGCGGGTGCGTCTCACTGGAGACCAGCATCAGACCACTGGAGTACGAACCCAGCAGGATGCCCTCGTTCGGACGCAGGTGCGAGCAGGTGTCCACGCACACCCGGTCCCCCAGACCCAGGTGCTGCAACTGGACGATCTCCAGCGGCTCCAGGTCCAGCGACGCCACCTGACCATGAGTCGCCTCGACCAGCTCGGTCACCTCACCCACCCGCTTCGGCGTGAACAGCACACCGTCCGAACCACGCTCCAGCACCCCGATGGTGATCTTCGCGTCCTCGATGTCCTCGACCACCGTCACGATCGAACCCTTGGCCTGGTCCGCCGCCGCCAGCAGGATCTCCAGCGGAATCTTGCTCGGGTCCTGCCGGAACTCCACCAGCGTCACCTCCGCCCGGTTCGCCACCTTGCACGCGACATCCAGCGTCTGCTCGTCCAGCACCCGCACCAGCACACCCGTGCGCAGCCCCGGACGCAGACCCTCGAACTTCTCCGCGATCGAGTGATCCGCCACCAGCAGATCCACCACCTCGACCAACCGGTCGATCAGCGTGGTCGGCGTCTCACCATTGACCACCGCCACCTTCGTCAGGTTCGGCGGGACCTTCCCCGCCAGATCCGGGTCGTCGAAGACGACCGCCTCGACACCGAGGTGAGCACTCTCCTCGATGACGGCAGACGCGAGCTCACCGGCGAAACCACGGAGATCGATCCAAGCGGACTTCATTTTTCGCACCTTTGGGTTGTGGGGATGATTGTTCGTCGAATTCTTTCCCGCGCTTTCCGCGGCAATTCTTTCGGTGTTTCCGTTGTCGCTTTCCCGAGGAAACCAAGGAGTTTGTCGGCCTGTCAAGGACCAGCAAATTCGGCTGCTTTCCCGGGGTTTGCCGCGCGCTCCTTCCCGTACCGCGAACGGATGTGCGCGCCCTGGCGGTGGGGCGCCGCCCCACCGCCAACCGCGCACGCCGATCACGGCCGGAGGCCACGGAGCCCAGCAGTGCGGCTCCGATCGACCCGAACGTAAGGATACCTTTGCCAAGGTATTTTTTTTCAAGCCTGTTCCGGCATCGACTGCACAGTGTGCAACCGGGGAAATCCCCGGTTGCACGGCACGCACACAGCGGGTGCACACGAGGGCGTGGACAAGCGCGCGAACAAAGGCCGGCGGGAGCGCCGAATATACCGACGGGAATAAAATCGGTCGCGGCCGGCGGAAGGCCCGGGAAACCGGGAGCGGTGCAATGCCGGGACATTCCTGGCCGGGCGGAGCCCGTCGGCCGAGTACCGGCCGATCGACGCACACACCGGGGGTCCACTTGACCGCCACGGACGGGCTCAGCCCTCGTTCGGTGGCGTCGGCACCCCGCGCTCAGGGCGGCCGGAGACGGCGTTCTCACGTCAAACCGCCCGGGCGGCTGGCCCGCGGCCCCCCGGCGTATTAAAATCGGGTGCGAAACAAAAATATACCTTCGCAGAGGTATCAAGCAAGGCTCGGCCTCGCAGCAGAGACCAGCACGGGAGAGGGACCATGAACAGCCGCAACAGCGATCTGTGGACAGCCGTCGGGACCAAGACCGCCCTGCGGGAACTCAAGCAGGAACGCGCCGGCCAGACCCGCAGGCAGCTGCTGGACGCCGCTGCCAGGGCCTTCGCCGACAAGGGCTTCCCCGCTGTCACGCTCCAGGACATCGCCGACCGGGCGGAGGTGACCAAGGGCGCCGTCTACTTCCACTTCAAGAACAAGGAGGCGGTGGCCGTCGCGGTGACCGAGGAGTTCTACACCCAGCTGCCCGCCGTCGCCGAGGCGGTGATGGACAAGCAGCTCCCGCCGCTGGACGCGGTCGCCGAGTTCCTCCTGCAGACCGCCGTCTTCCTGCGGGACAACCCGGTGGCGCAGGCCGGTGCCCGGCTGCAGATCGAGCGGAACCTGGTCAACGCCGACATGCCGACGCCGTTCAGCGGGTTCACCCAGCTCATCACCGAACTCCTGGCCCGCGCCCAGCACGAGAACGCCTGGCAGCCCACCGCCGACGCCGCCACCATCGCCCGCGTCGTCGTCGCCGCGTTCTTCGGCAGCCAGCACATCTCCTGGGTCGAGCACAACCGCCAGGACCTCACCGACCGCGTCCGGGAGATCCTCGACATCGTCCTCCCCTGCCACGCGTAGCACTCCCCTGCACCGCCCCGATCGCCCCCTGGACACCAGCGACCCGTCAGCCGGTGTCCGGGGCCAGCGCGTCGAGCACGGCCGCCAGACCGGACGGGTCGCGGCGGGCGATGTCGTGACCGACCGGAAGCTCGTGCACCCGCCAGGCCGGGTCCTCGCGCAACCGCTCCGTCAGCGGCCCGAACGGGCTGGCCGGCCATGCGCCACCGCTGACGAAGGTACGGCCGTACCCGTGCCCGGAGCCGCCCCCCAGCCTGACCGACTGGAGGAGGCTCGGCAACGGATGCGGCCGCGCCCGGGGGTCGAACCGCTCGGGCACGGCCACCCACCGGCCGTCGGCACGGGAGCCGCAGGTGAACAACCCCCGGAAGTGGTCGCTGGTCAGCGACCAGCAGGAGTCCCCGTCCGCCGGGACGTAGGCGTCGATGAAGACGAGCTGGTCGAGCCGGTCACCGACCCGGTCCGCGGCACCGGCGATCACCATCCCGCCGTAGCTGTGCCCGCACAGCGCCAGCGGCCCGCCCCCGCTCCCCTCGACGAGCTCGGCCACCTGGTCGATGTGGGTGTCGAGGTTCGGCGGCCGGTCCGGATCGTCCGGGCCGTCCGGCTCCAGCCCCGCCAGCGTCACCGCCTCGACCTGGTGACCGCCCCGGCGCAGCTCGGCCGCCACCGGGTCGAACGCCCACCCGCCGCACCAACCACCGGGCACCATCAGGAACTTCACCTACGCCATGATAGGTCCCACCCCGGCAACGCCGGCCGCACGCGAGCGAGGGGCGGCCCCGGAGGACCGCCCCTCGATCATGTGACGCCGAACCATCGGTCGACGTCACCTGGCGGCTGGTGAACACGCGGGCGGCGGCCGGATGTCCACAGCCCGCGCACAGCGGCTCGGATCGGCGTCGAGCGAACGCCGACTACTCGCATTGTTGACTAGACAATGGGGGTGCTACGTTGCCCGCATGGCTCTGCGGAACGCACTGATGGCAGCCCTCCTGGAGGGCGAGGCGTCCGGCTACGACCTCGCCAAGGGCTTCGACGCCTCCGTGGCCAACTTCTGGATGGCCACCCCCCAGCAGCTCTACCGCGAACTGGAGCGCATGGAGGCCGACGGCCTGATCGCCGCCCGGGTCATCCACCAGGAGAAGCGCCCCAACAAGCGCCTCTTCTCCCTCACCGAGGCCGGCCGCACCGCCGTCCGCGCCTACACCGAGGAACTCCCGAGCAAGCCGAGCACCATCCGCGACGAGCTCTTGGTCAAGGTCCAGAGCGTCGACGCCGGCGACGCCGCTGCCGTCCGCGCCGCCGTCGCCGAACGCATGGAATGGGCCCGCGCCAAGCTCGCCCGCTACGAACGCCTCCAGGTGAAACTGCTCGACGGCCGCACCGAGGAGCAGTACCTCGCCCACGCCGAACGCATCGGCCCCTACCTCACGCTCCTGCGCGGCATGGCCTTCGAACGCGAGAACCTCAGCTGGGGAGACACCGCCCTACGCGTCCTCGACCGGCGCTCGGTCCTTCAGGACTGAACGCACGGCACCGGTCGCCCCGGAGGCAACGCGTCCGTCGGCCGGCAGCGCGGCGGGCCCCGACACGCTCGGCGCGTGCCGGGGCTGCCGCAGGCGGCCCGTCAGGACCGCACCGCCTCCGACGCCAGCGAGTTGCCCCCCGGGATCGAGCCGCAGTCCGAGGGTGCCGGCCGGCCCGCGAACCGGTCGTTCAGCCAGCCCAGTGCCAGCGGCGCCCAGGGCGCCGGCACGCCGAGGTGGCTGAGCAGGTCGAACTGGTCGTACTTGATCGCGCCGTTGCCGCTGTCGCAGTACTGCCGGGCCAGCGCCCGCACGTCGCCCGCGACCATCACCCCGTCGCCGGTGCCGATGCCGGCCGGGTTGTTGAAGGTCCCCTCCCAGAAGCCGCCACCGCCCTGCGCGATGTAGCCGGGCACGGTCGGCGTGCCGGCGCTGCCCAGGTTGACGCGGTTCACGGCGGCCACGAACGGCGGCACCGAGTCGGGGTCGGCGTACTCCGGCTTGGCCATCTTCGCCCAGGTCAGCCCGGGGTACTGGCCGAGCGCGTTGACGATCGAGCCGTTCTGCAGCTTCTGGTGGACCTGCAGGCCGTAGTCGCTCAGGTAGGGCGTCAGGTCCAGGCCGTAGGAGCGGGAAACGCCGATCAACGCCAACGGGATCAGGCCGTTCCACACCAGCGCGCCGTCGACGTACTTGAGGTTGTGGGCCGGATCGACCAGCAGGCCGCCTTCGGCGAAGCCGACCAGGTGCCGGTTCACCTCGGGGGCGTAGCTCGGGGCCAGCGCGGCGGCCCAGCTGGTGGCGACGGCGCCGCCGGAGTAGCCCATCAGCCCGAACTCGGTGTCGGCGCCCAGGCCGGTGGCGGCGGAGTTGGTCGCGGCCCGGATCGAGTCCAGTGTGTTGGTGCCGTACTCGGGGCCGGCCCCGAAGTCGGCCGACTGGCCCTCGGTGTCCGGAACCACCACGTCGTAGCCCTGGAGCAGCAACGGCACCACGAACATCGCCTCGGAGTTGGCGATCACCCCGCCCAGCGTGACATCGCCGGCGATCGCCCGGGACGGCCCGTCGGCGGGGTTGAGCGAGTCGTAGAACGACTGGTAGGAGACCGCCCTGCGGCCGTCGCCGCCCGGTGCCCGGAGCACGGTGGTCACGTTGGCGGACGGTCGGCCCTGGGCGTCGGTGCTGCGGTAGAGCAGCTGGATCGCGGTCACCGGGGTCGGGATGCCGACCAGGTGGTAGGGCAGTTGACGGGTCTTCAGCACGGTGCCGGGCGACAGCGAGGCGAGCGGCGCGCTGCCGTCGTAGACGTAGAACCGGTCGGTGGCGCTCGGCGTGCTCGCGACCGCGCCGGCCACCGGGGCGGCGGTGACCGCCACCGCCGCGGCGAGGGCGGTGGCCAGGAGTCGAGCGGCGGTTGTGGACATGTCTCCCCGATTCACAGGTGGGTCCGCCGGGTGGGGCGGCTGAGCGAGCGTCAGGCGCGGGCCCGCTGCCGGGTGTCGTGAGGACGATCCCGTTGTCAACTGGTGGGTAACTTCGGATGACAATGATGGCCGTCCGGCCGCCGGTCCGCTCCTGGGCATCGCTCACAAACTTTCGCGAGGTGGATTGTGATCGCACCCCAGACCGCGACCGGCTCCCCCACGCCCCTGGCCGGCTCCCTCGGGGACGCGGTCGGCTCCCGCGGAGCCGCGACCGGCGACTCGGCGCCGCGGTGCGGCGGGCAGCCGCTGCATCAGCGACTGCTGACCGACCTGCCGCTCCTGGTGCCCGCGGTGCTGACCAGGCTGCTGGACCAGCTGCCGGCGTACGCCGCCATGCCGCCCGAGCAGGTGCGCGGCGAGATCACCCGGGCCACCGAGCACGGGATCCGGCACTTCGTCGAGGTCCTGCGCACCGGTGAACTGCCGGGCCGGGAGCTGCTGGAGAAGATCAGCGAGTCCTCGGCCCAGCGGGCGGACGAGGGGATCCCGCTGGAGGCCGTGGTCGGCGCCTACCACCTGGGCGCCGAGGAGTGCGCCACCCGGATCCTGGCCACCGCCGAACCCGGCGACCTGCCGGACGTGCTGCGCGCCCAGCACCGGTTGCTCGGCTACCTACGGCTGGTCAGCTGTGCGGTGGCTACCGGCTACGTGCGCGAGCGGCAGGCCGCGCTCGGCGAGGAGCAGGTGGCCCGGCAGGCGCTGCTGTCCCGGCTGCTGGAGGGCGGCAGCCCGCAGGCCGCGGCCGACCGGGCCGGCCTGCCGCTGCCGCCCAGTTACCTGGTGCTGAGCATCGCGGCCGGACCGCACCCCGACGAGCTGCTGCCCGGCGTCAACCGCTCGGTCGCGGCGCGCCGCAAGGTCCGCCGGCTGCGGCACGAGCTGGAGCGGCAGAGCCGCGGGGTGCCGCTGACCGCGCTGTCCGAGGAGGGCGGCCTGGCGCTGCTCCCGCAGGAGACGCCGGTGGCCGGGCTCGGCGACGCCGACTGGGTCCGGCTGGGCGCCCTGGTCGAGCAGCTCGGCCGGATCTGCGGCGCCGAACTGCTGGTGGCCGCGGCCGCCGCCGCGCCGGACGGGGTGGCCGAGGCGGCCCGGCTGGTCGGGGAGGTGCGCCAGGTGGCGCGGGCGGCCGGGCTCGGTACGGGCCTGTACCGGCTGGACGACGTGCTGCTGGAGTACCAGTTGAGCCGCCCGGGCCCGGCCCGGGACGGGTTGGCCGCGCTGCTCGCGCCACTGGCCGGGCGCCCGGAGCTGCTGGAGACGTTACGCGCGTTCCAGGCCGCCGGGTTCGACCGGCGCCAGGCGGCCACCCGGCTGCGGGTGCACCCGAACACCGTGGACTACCGGCTGCGCAAGGCCACCGCGCTCACCGGCCTGGACCCGGCCCGGAGCGGCGACCTGCCGATGCTGCGGGCGGCACTGGCGGCCTTCGACGCGGCAGCGCGCGAGCGCCCGACCAGCGGCTGACGGGTTCGGGGCTTCGTGGAGCGGGCCGTCGAGCCGGACCTTGCCGTATGTGCCGACGGTCAGTCACCAGAGCGGTAGCGAAAGGGAGTTGTCTACATCAAGGCCAACCATCAGATGGTCGTACGGCTCCGCCCGCGATCGCCAGGACACCGCGGACACCGCCTGCCCCACGCGCCCCACGCCGCCGGCCCTCCCGCCCCCGCGGGTGGCCGGCGTCACTGCGACGGTGCTGACGGAGCGTCTGTCACTCGCGGTAGAGCAGGAGGGTGGCGCCAGACAGGGCGGCGCTGGCGACCAGAGCCCAGGCGGTCTGTCCGTGCAGCACGAGGACGGCGCCCGGGGCGGCGCCGGCGAGCATGGTGGCGACGGAGAGGACCTTCCTGCGCCGGCGGGGGGCGGTGCCGCCGGCGAGGCGGGAGTCGGCGGCCAGGCCGGTCAGGGTGAGGGTGAGCACGGTGGTGGTGAGGTCCGGTACTCCGAGGCCGCGGACGGTGCCGTTGCGCAGGCCCATCGCCAGGGCGAGCAGGGTGATCACGGCGTACTGTGCGGGCCCGTCCGCGCTCCAGGCGAAGACGACGGCGGCGGCTGCGCCGTACAGCGCGACCTCCAAGGCGAAGACCGTGCGCAACTGTGCGGGGCGCCGGGTTCCGGCGTGCCGGGTGGCGAGCCGGCCGGCCAGGAGCGCGCCGAGGAGGAAGGCGGCGAGGGAGGTCAGCGAACCGGTCACGGAGAAGCCGGGTGCTCCGGCGAGCGCGAAGGCGATGACGACCACGTTGCCGGTCATGTTGGCGGTGAAGACGTGGCCGAGGCCGAGGTAGCTGACGGCGTCGATGAGGCCGCTGACCAGGGTGAGGCCGAACAGGGCCAGGGCGAGCGGGTGGCGGTCGTGGATCTGCGGTCCGGGCACCGGCGGCGTCGGGGGTGCGGTACGGGAATCGGCTGCGGGCTGGGTCACGACGGCTCCTCGGGCGGTAGGGGGAGGCGGGTGGGGGCCCGCCGTGGTCCGGCGGTTGCCCCAGAGCGGCGGAACGGGCTTTCGGTCAGAAGAAGCAGGGGTCCAGCGGCACCTGCCCCTGCCCGGGCAGGACGAGGCCGCGCGCCGCGCGCCAGGCGTGCTGCTCGCCGGAGGCGGCCACGGCCTCCAGCACGCCTTCGGCCTGGCGGACGCCGGCCAGGCTGGGGGCGGGGGTGGTGTGGTAGCCGCCGAACCGGGTGACCGGGCTCCAGGAGGGTGAGACCTCGGGCAGCTCGGGGGCCAGGCCCTGGTGCTCCGCGGTGGCGTGGACGATGCGTCCGCCGACGACGGTGAGGACGGACTCGATGTGCGGGATGTCGGCCTCGGGCACGGTGAAGTAGTCGGCGCTGAGCAGCGCGAAGTCCGCGTAACTCCCCACCGTCAGACGCCCCTTGACTTCTTCCTCGCCGGTGAGGCGGGCGCCGCCCAGGGTGTAGAGCTCCAGGGCCTGCTCGCGGCTGAGCCGGTTGTGCTCGGCGGCCAGGCGCCGCCCGGAGACGGCCCGGCCGGAGACCAGCCAGTGCAGGGCGACCCACGGGTTGTAGCTGGAGACCCGGGTGGCGTCGGTGCCCGCCGCGACGGTCAGGCCGCGGTCCAGCATGGCGCGCAGCGGCGGCGCCTCGGCGGCGGCCGGAGCACCGTAGCGGGAGACGAAGGCCTCGCCCTGGAAGGAGAGGCGGTTCTGCACGGACACGGCGCCGCCCAGGGCGGCGATGCGGTCGAGGCTGTCCGGGCTGACGGTCTCGGCGTGGTCGAAGAGCCAGCGGTTGCCCTGCGGGAAGAGGCCCTCGGCGGCGAGCTTCTCGAAGACGGCGAGGTCGCGGCGGATGGTCTCGTCGTAGGTGGCGTGCAGCCGGAAGCCCCAGCCGTTCTCCGTCAGCAGGCGGACGGCCTTCTCGAACTCGCTCTCGTAGGGGCCCAGTTGCGGCCGGGGCTCGGTGAAGTTCTCGAAGTCGGCGGCGGCCCAGGTGAGGTTCTCCCCCGCGCCGTTGAGGCGCAGCCAGGCGTCGCCCTCCCCCGGGCGCACGGTGTTGACCCAGCGGGTGAGGTCGTCCAGTTCCTGCCCGGCGGTCTGCGGGAAGAGGTGGTAGGCGATGCGCAGGGTCAGCTCGCCGCGGCGGGCGAGTTCCATGACGGTGCCGTAGTTCTCGGGGAAGCTCTGGAAGCCGCCGGCGGCGTCGATCGCGGAGGTCAGGCCGAAACGGTTCAGCTCGCGCAGGAAGTGCCGGGTGGAGCCGATCCGGTCGGCCTCGTCCAGGGTCGGCGCCTTGGCCAGGGTGGAGTAGAGCAGCAGCGCGCCCGGGGCGGCGATCAGCAGGCCCGTGGGTTCGCCGTCGTGGCCGCGCACGATCTGGCCGCCCGCCGGGTCGGGGGTGTCCCGGGTGAAGCCCGCGGCGCGCAGCGCGGCCCGGTTGAGCAGCGCCGACTGGTAGAGGTGCAGCACGAAGACAGGGGTGTCGGGTGCCGCCGTGTTGAGCTCCTCCAGGGTGGGCAGCCGGCGCTCGGCGAACTGGTCGGCGGACCAGCCGCCGACCACCCGCACCCACTGGCCGGGCGGGGTGCGCTCGGCCTGCAGCCGGAGCATGGCCAGGGCCTCGCGCAGCGTCGGTACGCCGTCCCAGCGCAGCTCCAGCACGTAGTTGAGGCCGCCGCGGATGACGTGCAGGTGCGCGTCGTTGAGCCCGGGGACGGCCCGGCGGCCGAGCGCGTCGACCACCCGGGTGCCGGGGCCGACCAGCGGGGCGACCTCCGCGTCGTCGCCGACCGCTCGGACCAGTCCGTCCCGGACGGCCACGGCGGTGGCCTGGGGGCGGCGCGGGTCGTTGGTGTGCACCTTGGCGTTGCGCACGACGAGGTCGGCAGGCCGGCCAGGGGCGCCGGGGCGGATTCCGGCGACGGGCATGGTGGACAAGGGAGGTCCCTTCGTTCGGTGGAGTGCGGTGATGTTCGGTGGAGTGCGGTGGAGTGCGGTGATGCTC
Organism: Streptomyces sp. 1114.5; assembly: GCF_003635085.1. Classification (NCBI taxonomy): domain Bacteria; kingdom Bacillati; phylum Actinomycetota; class Actinomycetes; order Kitasatosporales; family Streptomycetaceae; genus Streptomyces; species Streptomyces sp. 1114.5. Next base: position 686,143 of record NZ_RBXE01000002.1, on the reverse strand, counting down.
GGTGGCGGTCGATGGTGGTCGGTGCTGGGGATCGGGGGAGCTGATCGCGGCCAGGCGGGGCCACCCGGCGAAACCTAGGCAGCCGGCACGCGCGAAGGACTTCTGCAGCGCATGACCGATGGCCCCGCAGCGCACTGAGGCGGTCGGCCGGCCCGGTTCGGCCGGTCGTGCGTTGTCAGGACAATCCCGGGCGCGCAGCGAGCAGAACACCCCGGGGCGCCGCGTCTAGCGTCGTTGAACGAGCGCCCCGGCGGTCCGGGGCGGCCTGATGTCACGTCAATTCGCCGTATTCACAAGGAAAGAGAAGACCCATGGTCGACTTCGCCAACGTCCACGCCGCTCCGAGCCCGGACCTGCTGACCCCCGACAACGCGATGATGCTGTTCGTCGACCACCAGCCGCAGATGTTCTTCGGCACCGGTAGCGGCGACCGCACCGCGATCATCAACGCCACCGTCGGCCTGGCCAAGGCCGCGAAGATCTTCGGTGTGCCGAGCGTGCTGTCCACCGTCGCCGCCGAGTCCTTCTCCGGCCCGATCCTCCCGCAGCTGAAGGCCGTCTTCCCCGACCAGGAGGTCGTCGACCGCACCACGATGAACGCCTGGGAGGACGAGGCCCTGGTCGAGGCGGTCAAGGCGACCGGCCGCAAGAAGATCATCCTTTCCGGCCTGTGGACCGAGGTCTGCCTCGTCCTGCCGGCCCTGTCCGCGCTGGACCAGGGCTACGAGGTCTACGTCGTGGCCGACGCCTCCGGCGGCGTCAGCCCGCTGGCCCACGAGCACGCCCTGCAGCGGATGACCGCCGCCGGCGCCGTGCCCGTCACCTGGATCCAGGTCCTGCTGGAGCTCCAGCGCGACTGGGCCCGCACCGAGACCTACGTCGCGGTGACCGAGCTGGTCAAGGAGCACGGCGGCGCCTACGGCATGGGCCTGGTCTACGCCCAGTCCATGATCAACCCGCACGCCGCCGGCTGACCGACCGCACCGACCCAACGGAGTCCGACATGAACACGGGCCTTCTCCTGCTGCGCCTGGTCGCCGGTCTGCTGATCGCGGGCCACGGCGTCCAGAAGGTCAGCTTCCACCTCGGCGGCGGCGGCCTGGAAGGCGGTAGTGCCGAGTTCCGGGGCGACGGCTTCCGCGGCGGGAAGCTCACCGCGATAGCCGCCGGTGGCACCCAGGTCGGGGCCGGACTGATGCTGGCCCTCGGCCTGCTCACTCCGCTGGCCGGCGCGGGCGTCATGGGGGTGATGACCGTCGCGCTGACGGTCAAGTGGCCCCACGGGCTGTGGGTGCAGCACGACGGGTACGAGTTCCCGTTCGTCCTGACAGTCATCGGCGCGGCGCTGACCGCCACCGGCCCCGGACAGTGGTCGGTCGACGGGGCCCTCGGCCTGGCGCACTGGCCGCTGTGGTGTCTGCCCGTGGCCCTCGTCGCCGGTGTGGGCGGCGGCCTGGCCACCAGGCTCGCCCTGCACCGCGGCTGAGGCCCGGCTTCGTCGGCGGGCACGGGCGCACGAAAAAGTGCCGGGCCCGCCGACGAACGGGCTCGGCACAGAGCGGGCCGGGCCGCCGACGAACGGACCCGGCCCGCGGTCACGCCCCGGTCTCGGGGGTGACGACCAGGTGCTCGGCGAGGAACCAGACCTGGGTCTCACCGGTGCGGATGATCTGGGAGACCAGGAGGTCCTGGGTGCCGTCGTCGCCGAGCCCAGCCACCCGGGTGGCGGCGTCGCGGACGTCGGCCAGGATGGTCTCGTGCGCGTCGAGGAGCCGCGAGAGCATCGAGTGCACGTCCTCGATGCCGTCCGGCGGGCGCGGCACCCCGGTGATCCGTGCGGCGTGCCGGGGATCGCCCACGGCGACCCCGCCGAGCGTCTGCACCCGTTCGGCGAGCGCGTCGACCAGCTCCAGTTGCTCCTGCGCGTGCTTGTCGAAGAGCAGGTGCAGCTGGTAGGCGGTCGGCCCGCGCATGCCCCAGTGGCACTTCTTGTACAGCGCGTACAGGAACTGGGTGTCCGCGAGGACGCGGTTGAGCCGCTGGCACGAGTACTGCCGGGCGTCGTGGGAGAGCGCGATCGGCAGCTGGGTGACGGTGCCGAACTCCTGGATCTCGACGGCGTGTTGGTGGAGGTGTGGCTGGCTGGTCATGGCGCTCCTGGGGACGGCCGGACGGTTCGGGGACCAGGCTAGGAACGCGCGTGCCGTCGGCCTGTTCCGACGGCGCACCGCTTGCGGTCTTTCCGTGCACTCGCACGGGAGTTGAGCCCATGTGAGCAGCCGGGCCCACGCGGAGCACTCTCGGACGACATCGAGTGCTCTCCGAGGCAACAAGCCGGCGGCGACCGCTCCTAGGGTGAGCTCCATCGCAACCGCACGCCGGCCGAAAGACAGGGAAACCCCATGCCGTTCATCACCGTTGGCCAGGAGAACTCCACCTCCATCGACCTCTACTACGAGGACCACGGCACCGGACAGCCGGTCGTCCTCATCCACGGCTTCCCGCTGAGCGGACACTCCTGGGAGCGGCAGAGCGCCGCGCTGCTCGACGCCGGCTACCGGGTCATCACCTACGACCGCCGCGGTTTCGGCCAGTCCTCCCAGCCGACCACCGGCTACGACTACGACACCTTCGCCGCGGACCTCAACACCGTGCTGGAGACCCTCGACCTGCGGGACGCCGTGCTGGTCGGCTTCTCGATGGGCACCGGCGAGGTCGCGCGCTACGTCGCCACCTACGGTTCGGCCCGCATCGCCAAGGTCGCCTTCCTGGCCTCCCTGGAGCCGTTCCTGCTCAAGACCGACGACAACCCGGACGGCGCCGCCCCGAAGGAATTCTTCGACGGCATCGTCGCCGCTGTGAAGGCCGACCGCTACGCCTTCTACACCGGCTTCTTCAACGACTTCTACAACCTGGACGAGAACCTCGGCAGCCGGATCAGCGAGGAGGCCGTCCGCAACAGCTGGAACACCGCGGCGAGCGGCGGCTTCTTCGCCGCCGCGGCCGCCCCCACCACCTGGTACACCGACTTCCGCGCCGACATCCCGCGCATCGACGTCCCCGCCCTGATCGTGCACGGCACCGGCGACCGTACCCTGCCCATCGAGAACACCGCCCGGGTCTTCCACCGGGCGCTGCCCTCCGCCGAGTACGTGGAGATCGAGGGCGCGCCGCACGGCCTGCTCTGGACCCACGCCGAGGAGGTCAACACCGCGCTGCTCGCCTTCCTCGCGAAGTGACCCGGGCGGCCGCGCTCCCCCGACCGCGGCCGTCCGTCCCGTCGTCGGTACCGCCGTCGCCGCCCCGGGTTCGGACGGCGACGGCGGTACCGGCCACACACCCGCGCCCGGAGCCCGCTCGAGCGGCTCCGGGCGCGAACCATGACCAGGAGGTCACCCGTGAAGCTTCGACTCGTCCGACGCGTGGTCCCGTTGGTCGCGGCGGTCGCCGCGCTGACGGCGATCCCCACCGCCTCGGCAACCCAGAGCACCCCGGCGAAGCCGGGCTCGCACCAGCAGTTCGCCGTCGGCCCGCAGTACGACACCACCCACGTCTACGTCGCACCCGGCACCGAGCAGGCCTTCGTGACCAGCTGGACGTCCACCTTCGGCGGCACCACGATCGGGCCGGTCCCCACCCAGGTGACCCCGACCCCCAGCCGGACGCTGTCCGAGCTGGTGGTGTCGCCGGTCGGCACGCTGTCGGTGTTCGACTACACCACGCCCGTCCCGTACCCGTTCGGCACCGAGCGCACCGGCTGGCTGGTGACCGACCTCGACCAGGCGGTCCGAGCCGCCCGCGCCGACGGCGCGGCCGTCACCGTGGCGCCGTTCGCCGACCCGATCGGCCGGGACGCCGTCGTCCAGTTCCCCGGTGGGATCAGCGCCCAGCTCTACGTGCACAACGCCCCGACGTCGTACCCGGCCCTGGCCAGCGTGCCGGAGAACCGGCTCTACCTGTCGCCGGACTCGGTCCGCGCCTTCCTGGACAGCTACCTCGCCTTCACCAAGGGCCGCGTCGTCTCCGACGACCGGCACGCCGACGGCGCCGCGATCGGCCTGCCCGGGACGACGTACCGGCTCATCCGCCTCACCTCCGGCTTCGGCACCACCACCGTCACGGTGACGGACGGCCACCTTCCCTACCCGTTCGGCCTGGAGACCACCGGCTACGGCGTGCCGGACCTCGGCGCGACCCTGGGCCGGGCCAGGGCGGCCGGCGCCACGGTGCTGTCGGGGCCGGTCCGCGCGGACGGCCGGGAGAGCGCGATGGTCCGGTTCCCGGGTGGCTACGTCGCGGAGGTCCACACCGACCGGTGACCGGCCGCGCAGGCCACGCCCGTACCCGGCGCTGCACCGCCCGTCCTCACCAGGACCGGCGGTGCAGCGCCATGTGCACGGTGTCGACGACCTGCAGCAGCGCGGCCCGGGCGGTGCCGGTGGGGCAGCGTGCACCGAGCAGCAGGAAGCCGTGCGGCACCCCCTGGTAGCGCACCGCCACCACCGGGACGCCCGCCAGCCGGAGCCGGGCGGCGTAGGCCTCGCCCTCGTCCCGCAGCACATCGGCCTCGGCGGTGACCACCAGCGCCGGCGGGAGCCCGACGAGTTGTTCCAGCGTCGCCCGCAGCGGCGCGGCGACGGCCTCCCGCCGCCGGTGCGGCTCCGGCAGGTAGTCGTCCCAGAACCGGCGCATGTGGTCGCGGTGCAGGAAGTAGCCGGTCGCGAACCGGCGGTAGGAGGCGGTGTCGAAGTCCGCATCGGTCACCGGGCTCAGCAGCACCTGGTGCACCAGCCGTACGTCTCCGCGCTCCCGGGCGAGCAACGTCAGGGCTGCCACCAGATTCCCTCCCGTGGAGTCGCCGACGGCGGCGATCCGGTCCCCCTCCAACCCGATCTCCCGGCCGTGCGCGCGGATCCAGCGGGCCACGGCGTAGCACTGCTCGACGGCCACCGGGTAGCGCGTGGCGGGCGCCCGGTCGTACTCCACGTACACGACGGCGGCGTCGGTGCCCAGGGCGAAGTCCCGGATCAACGGGCCGTAGCAGGCGGCGTCCCCGAGCGACCGGCCCAGACCGGGCAGGAACAGCACCACCGGGCTCGGCTCGGCGCCGCCGACGGGCCTGGTCACCTGGACCCGCACCCGCCCGGTCGGCCCGCACGGCAGGGCGAACCACTCCGACGTGGTGCCGTACGGATCGTCCTCGTACTCCTTCGGCCCGTCGTCGGAGCGGCCGTCTGCGGTGAGGGCGGCGGGGTCCGGCAGGTCCGTCGCGGACCGGCCGGCTCCGCCGTCCGGGAACTCCGCGAGCGCCCGCTCCAGCACCGGGCGCCGGCCGCACGAACCGCTTCCGGCCTGCTCGGACGGGCAGCGCCCGGGTGGTGCATCCTCGACCTCCCCCGCGGCGACCGTTTCGTCGTCGGAACAGCCGTCGTCGACGAGCACGATGGTGGGCCTGGTGGGGGGCATGGCGGCCTTTCGGATGGCACCGGGTGGAGGGATCAGGAGGCAGGGTTGTGGCCCTCGGTCCGGGTGGCGTAGGCCTGCCACTCGCGGGGCGAGACGCCGAAGGCGTCGCGGAACGCCCGGCTGAAGTGGGAGTGGCTGACGAAGCCCCAGCGGTGCGCGACGGCGGACACACTGGTCTGCCGACGGGACGGGCGCTCCAGCTCCCGGCGGCAGGCGTCCAGGCGGCGCCGCCGCACCCACTGGCCCACGGTCGTCCCGTCCTGCTGGAAGAGCTTGTGGAGGTAACGCACCGAGATGTGCTGCGCGCGGGCGATCGATTCGGGCGAGAGGTCCGGATCGGCGAGGTTCTGCTCGATGTGGGAGCGGATCCGGGACAGCAACTCGGCCGTGCCGTTGTGGTGTTCCGGGTTCTCCCGGTCGAGCAGCTCGGTCACCAGGACGGCGACGATGTCGCAGACGCTGCGCGCGAGGTGGTCGCCCGGTCGGGCCCGGTGGGTCTGCGCCCGGGTGGCCAGGGTGCGGAGGAACTGGGAGGCGATCGAGCCGATCCCCTCGCTCCCCCGCGCCATCAGCCCGCCCGCGCGCCGGACGTCGCTCTGCCGGATGCCCAGGTAGAAGCAGGGGATGCGGAAGCGGACCATCCGGCATGCGGAGTCCTGCAGCAGGCCCGCCGGGTGCGGGGTGGTGCTGATCAGCAGGTCCCCCGGGGCCAGCGCGGTGCTGGCGCCGCCGCGTCGGACGGAGGCCGCGCCGTGGACGTGCAGGGTGACGTAGAGGCAGTCCTCGGGATCGGTTCCGGGTGGCGGGGAGAGGATGTCGATGCAGCCGTTGCCGCCGTCGCGGGCGGCCTGGTCAAGCTGGTGGACCGCGACGTCGGGCGCGGGGGTTTCGGGCATGAGTGAGGGACCCGACTGGCTCATGGGAGGCTCCGACCGGTGGGAGTTGGTTCTGTCGAATACCGGGAAGGTGTGCCATTGATACAAGGCGCGGACCTATCGGACAACATTCAACAATCGGAGTTCCGAAGGCTTCGGTGGCCCCGGATGGTGCCCGCCCCGACTGGCATCCGCTGCTCGCCGGAGGCCTCGCCCGCCCCCGTCGAAGAAGACGAAAATGCTTGCAGCGCACCGTAGTTCGCACCGGCGAAGCACACCTTCGACAACCGGCGAAGCCTCCCCGAACGCGCCGGCCCGAAGAACGGGCCAGGCCGGAAGGACCCCGCCTCCCACCCGCTGCGGCCCCCCAACGGTGCACAGACCGTCAGATCGCCGTGCACCATCGGAACACCCCCGCCGACACCCCTCCCTAGCCTGGACGGCGAATCCGCCTCCCCTGGTCCACGGCAGCGCCCAGGACCCGAGGCAAGACCACCGCGCCGCCCCCACCCGGCCCCACCGCACCCCGCGCGCGCCGACACGGCCTCGGCGACCTCCGGGTCCGCCCCCCTGCACCTGCCACGGCCGGACGGAAGGCGGCGCGATCGACTGGGACGCCGAACTGCCCCGCCCCGCCGGCTGACCTCAGCACCGCCGCCACCTGCGGTGAAGCGGCCGACCACCCACCGCGTACCCTCTGAGAGCCGGGAGCAGCGGCGCGGACGGAGCCGGACTCCGGCAGGCACGGGTGGACGGGGGAGACGCTCGAATGGCAGGGTCAGGCGGTCCGCTGTCCCATCGTGGCCTGCGCGGCCGGGAGACCGAGCTCGCGGACCTCCAGGAGCTGACCGCCTCGGTGGCCCGCACCGGCAGCGGGGGGCTGGCCCTGATCCGGGGGGAGCCGGGCATCGGCAAGACCACCCTGCTCACCGAGGCCGTCTGCCGGGCCGGCGCGGCGGGGTTCTCCGTGAGCCTCGGCAAAGCCGACGAGCTGCACCACCTCGTGCCGTTCTCCTCGCTGGCGGCCAGCATCCTGCACGGCGACCGCCCACTGCTGTGCGGTGGTGACCTCGCCGATCTCGCCCGCAACCACGACCAGCGGATCTGGCTGGTGGAGCGCCTGGCGGAGGCGATCGAGGCCAGGGCCACCGACGCGCCGGTGCTGATCGCTCTGGACGACGTGCAGTGGGCCGACGCGTTGAGCCGGTTCGCCCTCCAGCAGCTGCCGACCCGCCTGCGGACCTCGCCGGTCCTGTGGATGCTGACCGGGCGCCGGGAGCCCGCCGGCCCGGCGGAGGAGATCGTGGCCGCCGCCACCGGAAACCTTCCGGCGGTCACGGTGACCCTGGGCCCGCTGTCCGGCGCGGCCATCGGTCAACTGGCCGACGACACGCTCGGACCGGCGGTCGACACGTGGGTGCGGGACCTGCTCGACGGCGCCGGCGGGAACCCGTTCCTGGCGGTCGAGATGCTGGCCGGGCTACGGACCGCCGACGCCGCGCAGGACGTCGTGCCCTCCCGGCTCGTGGTCGGCGTGCGCGGCAGGCTCCGGTCCCTGCAGCCCGACACGCTGGGGTTCCTCCGGATGGGCGCGGTGCTGGGCCGCCGGTTCGGCTTCGACGACGCCGCCGCGCTCTGCGACCGGCCGGCCGCCGCCCTGCTTCCTGCGCTGGAGGAGGCGGTGCATGCCGGCCTCCTGGACGACGACGGCGACAACCTCGTCTTCCGGCACGACCTGCTGCGCCAGGCGGTCTACGCCGACATCCTTCCGTCGGCCCGCAAGGCCCTGCATCGCGAGGCCGCCCGCCGCCTGGTCTCCGCGGGCCGGCAGCCGATCGACGCGGTGCCGCACATCCTGCGGGGGGCCACGCCCGGGGACGAAGAAGCCGTGGCGCTGCTGCGGCGAGCGGCCGAGGACGTGCTGGCGGTCACGCCGGAGCCGGCGGCCGACCTGATGCTGCGCGCCCTCGAACTGACCCCGACGGCAGGGCGGTTGAGGTTCGAGGTGGGCGAGCAGACGATCCTCTGCCTGGCCCGGGCCGGCCGCGACCGCGAGGCGCTGGAGACCGGCGATCGGCTGCTGGCCGACCGTCCGCCCCTGGAAACCTTCGGCCGGCTCCAGTCCGCCCTGGGCGGGGCGCTGTGGACCATGGACCTCGCCGACGAACTGCGCCGCCGGACCGAGGCCGCCCTCGCCGCAGGCGGCTCCGCCCCGGAGATCTGCGCACGGCTGGCCGCCCTGCGCGCCCTGGCGCTGTCCCGGGGCCGTGACCTGGCCGCGGCGCGGCAGGCCGGCGAGACCGCGCTGCGCACCGCCACCGCGATCGGCGACCGGGAGGCCCACGTCCTGGCCCTGTCCGGGCTGGGCGAGATCGCGCTGAACGCAGGGGACAACGCCGCCGCGCTGGAACGATTCGCCGCGCTCAGCGCCATCGACTCCGCCTTCCTCCCCGAGGAGGTCGTCGCGCACCTGCACCTGGACGACTTCGCCGCGGGCGGGCGCCTGCTCCTCCGGGCGGCGGAGCGGGCCGGTGCGGTGCGTCAGGCCATGCTGCTGTGGGCCCAGGGCCAGCACGACCTGGGGCTCGGCCGGCTCGACGACGCCGAGGCCGACTTCGTGACCATGGAGCGCCTGGAGGACGAGGTGCGGGTACCCGTCCAGCAGGTGAACGGCCGGGTGATCCGCTCCCGGATCGCGCTGCTGCGCGGCGACCGGGAGGCGGCCGGGGAGCACCTGCTCGCCGCCCGGGAGCGACTGTCCGTCAAACCGAACCCGGGCAACACGGCCGCGGTGCACTTCCTGGAGGCCGTCCACGCCGAGGCCGACGGGGACGTCGCGCTCGCGGTCGACCGGATCCACCAGATCCAGCGGCAGGGGCCGTTCATGCGCTGGCGACTGCTGCGCGACTGGGTCGACGCCGCGGTCCGGATGGCCCTGCGCGCCGGGGAGCGCGAGCTCGCCGAGGACCTGGCCGCCCAGGCCGAGGCCCACGCCGGACGCAACCCGTCCGTACCGACCGCCACCGGCGTCGCGGCACAGGCCCGCGGGCTCGTACGGAACGACCCCGCCGTGCTCGAACACGCCGTGGAACTGCTCAAAGCGAGCCCCCGCCCGCTGACCCGGGCCGCCGCCCACGCCGATCTCGGCCTGGCCCTGCTGGCCGCGGGGCGGCGCGACCGGGCGGTGACCGCGCTGGCCCACGCGCGCGGCGCGTTCGCCGAGGCGGGCGCCCACGCCGCGGCGGCACACGTCCAACGCGCCCTGAACGGCACCGGGGCCGACAACCGCCGGGCGGCGACCGTGCAGCGCCCGGTCCAGGGCTGGGCCGCCCTCACGGCCTCGGAGGAGAAGGTCGCCCGCCTCATCGCCCAGGGCCACACCAACCGGTCGGCCGCCGAGGTGCTCGTGGTGTCCCCGCACACCGTCAACACCCATCTGACGTCCGTCTTCCGCAAATTGTCGATCGGCTCCCGGGTGCAGCTCGCCAACCTGGTCGCCTCCCTGCCCGAAGGCTGAGCGGGCTCGTGGGTACGTTCAGGCGATGCCCCTGCTCAACCCCGTCGCCCAGCGCTTCACGGCCCGACGCACGGCAGCCACCGAGTACGTGCCGAACGCTTCACACGCCGTTCCCCTGTCGCGGCCTGACGCCGTGGTGGCGATGATCCGGGAGGCCACCGCGCATGCCACGGGTGCTCCCGGGGGTGTTTAATATCCGTTCGAACGGAAGAGTCCGGTTGGCCCGGTGAACGGCATCCCTGGAGTCACCCCCTTCGCACCACCCACCCCAGGCCCCAGGCACCCGGCAAAGGCACCAGCATGATCTCACCGGCCAGATCGTCGGCTCGGCGGTTCGCCACCCTCCTGACCGGGATCCTGCTCCTGGCGCCGGCCGCCGCCGGGTGCGGTGACGGCACCGGTTCCGGGCCGGCCGACGGCGAGGTGACCACCATCACCGCGCTCGACTACTACACCGACCAGACCGAGCACGCCCAGTGGGGCGACCTGCTCACCGCATGCGGCCGGACGGTCGGGGTGCGGGTCGAGCAGACGAGCGTCCCGGGTGCGTCCCTGGTCCCCAAGGTCCTGCAGCAGGCGTCCTCCCGGACCCTCCCCGACCTGCTGATGCTCGACAACCCCGACCTGCAGCAGATCGCCCGAACCGGCGCGCTGAGCCCGCTGGACGGCTACGGCATCGACGCCGACGGCTTCGCCCCGGGCATCGCCTCGGCGGGCAGCTACCAGGGCAAGTTGTACGGGCTGGCCCCGAACGTCAGCACCGTCGCCCTGATCTACAACGAGGACATGCTGGCCGAGGCCGGCGTCGGCGTCCCGCGGACCTGGGACGAACTGAAGGCGGCCGCAGCCGTGTTGACCCGTCCCGGGCGCTACGGCATGGCGGTCGACGCGAACGCCACCTTCGAGGGCACCTGGCAGTTCCTACCCTTCCTCTGGTCCAACGGCGGCGACGAACGGCAGTTGGACACTCCCCAGGCCGCGCAGGCGCTCCAGCTCTGGGTCGACCTGGTGAACAGCGGCTCCATGTCGAAGTCGGTGCTGAACTGGACGCAGGCCGACGTCCACGACCAGTTCGTCGCCGGTCGGACGGCCATGATGATCAACGGCCCTTGGCGCATCCCGGCCCTGGAGCAGGACGCGAACCTGCACTGGGGCGTGGCCCCCGTCCCCGTCCCGCAGTCGGGGCAGACCCCGGTCACCCCGCTCGGTGGCGAGGTGTGGACCGTCCCGCAGAACCCCTCCAAGGCGCGGCAGGAGAAGGCCGCCCGGGTGCTCGCCTGTCTGAACTCCCCCGCCACCATGCTCACCGCGGCCCGGCAGCACCACACCGTGCCCTCCCGCACCGCGGTGGCCGCCCAGCACGCCGAGGCGAACCCGTCGATGGCCGCCTTCGCCCGGAGCGTGACGGTGGCGCGCGCCCGTACCGGCGAGCTCGGCGTCGAGTGGCCCAAGGCGGCGACGGGGATCTACACCGCGGTCCAGTCCGCGCTGACGGGTGAGCAGACACCGGAGGAAGCCCTCAGGCATGCGCAGCAGACCGCCACGGGCCACTGACCCCTCGCCGCTCCGGCGCGGGGAACGGTGGGCCAGGTGGCTGTTCGTCGCGCCCGCCGCCGCGTACCTGCTGCTGTTCTTCGGCTACCCGATCGTCGAGAACATCGTGATGAGCTTCCAGCGGTACACCGTCACGACCTTCTACACCGGTGACGCCCCGTTCACGGGTCTGCGGAACTACGCGGCCGTCCTCTCCTCCCCCGCCTTCCCGCGCACCCTGCTGACCACGGCCGTGTTCACGACCGGATCGGTCCTGGGGCAGTTCGCCCTCGGCCTGGCCCTCGCCCTGTTCTTCCGGCGCCGCTTCCCGCTCGGCGGCGTACTGCGCTCGCTCCTGCTGCTGCCCTGGCTGCTGCCGCTGGTCGCCACCGGAACCGTCTGGAAGTGGATGCTCGACCCCGACACCGGAGCCGTCAACGCAGTGCTGCGCGGCCTCCACCTCACCTCGTCCGGCGTCCCCTGGCTCACCGGCACCTCCCAGGCCCTGCTGTCGGTGGTCCTGGTCAACACCTGGGTCGGCGTCCCCTTCAACACCGCGATCCTGTACGGCGGTCTGCAGGACATCCCCCCGCACCTGTACGAGGCGGCGAAGCTGGACGGCGCCGGGCCGCTGGCCTCGTTCCGCCACATCACCTGGCCGCTGCTGCGGCCGGTGGTGAGCGTGCTGCTCGTGCTGAGCGTGGTCTACACCGTCAAGGTGCTGGACGTCATCCTGGTGGTCACGGGCGGAGGACCGGCCGGCGCCACCGAGACCCTCGCCACCCAGTCCTACGAACTCGCCTTCCGGCAGTACGACTTCGGGCGCGGCGCCGCGCTGGGCAACGTGCTCATCGTCCTGTCGCTGGTGTTCGCCGTCCTATATCTGCGCGCGGACCGACGCGCCCGCGCCTTCTGAGAGGCCCACCCGTGAAACGCCCACCCGGCCGCGGCGGTCCGCTGTCCACCCTCGTCGGGATCGTCCTGCTCGCGCTGATGCTGTTCCCCGTCTACTGGATGGTGAACGCCTCCCTCCAGCCGGCCGGCAACACCCTGCGCGGAGGGTGGTTCCCGCTCCACCCGGACTTCGGCGGGTACGCCGCCGCGCTGCGCGACCAGGGGCGCAACCTCGTCACCAGCCTCCTGGTGGCCCTCGGCAGCGCGCTGCTCAGCCTGGCCCTCGCCGCACCGGCGGCCCACGCACTGGCCCGGTTCCGCCTGCGCGGCGCCGGGGCCGTACTCCTCGGCGTCCTGACCACCCAGGCGGTGCCGGGCATCGTGGTGGCCAACGCGCTCTACGGCGCGTACAACGACCTGGGGCTGCTGAACTCCCGCCTCGGGCTGGTCCTCGCCGACTCCACCGCCGGCGTCCCCTTCGCGATCCTCGTCCTGCACTCGTTCATGCGGAGCATCCCCGAGCAGATCGTCGAGGCCGCGCGGATGGACGGTGCCGGCCGGCTGCGCGTCTTCCGTTCCGTGGTGCTCCCGTTGAGCCGGAACGCCCTGGTCACGGCCGGCGTCTTCACCTTCCTCCTCGCGTGGAGCGACCTCCTCTTCGCCCTCACCCTGACCACCACGGACGCTGTCCGGCCGGTCACCCTGGGCGTCTACCAGTACCTCGGCGCCCACACCGACCGGTGGAACGCCGTCATGGCCACCTCCGTCCTGGCCTCCGTGCCGGCCGCCGTCCTGCTCGTCCTCGCCCAACGCCACGTCACCGGCACCGCCACCGGTGCGACCGTCACGTGAGGGTCACACCCGATCTAGTAGGTTCACGCGATGTCCCGCCCCGGGCCTTCCGGCATGGTGACCCGGAAGGCACAGCGGTGGACGGGGCCACCGCTGGCCGACCGACCCGAGAGGAACCCGGTGCCCGCATCTCTCTCCACCATGCGACTGTCCGCCTCCGACCGAACGGAGAGCTGGCACGAGGCGGTGTCCCACGCCTTCGTGCCGATGATGGTGAACTTTCTGGAGGAGGTGCCGTCGCCCGGCGCGATCGTCGGCCACCAGCTCGGCCCGATGCGGATATCGAGGGTCCAGGCGGGGCCGCAGGTGGTGACGCGCAGCCGGCGCATGATCGCCGACGGCGGCCCCCCGTCGCTGATCCTCAGCCTCCAGGAGCGGGGCACCGCACTCAAGGAGCAGGACGGCCGGGAGTCGGTCATCCGGCCGGGCGAGTTCTCCATCACCGACACCTCCCGGGTCTTCCGGAAGACGCTTGAGGAGGAATTCGTCTTCACGTCCTTCCACTTCCCCCGCGCCGAGCTGGATGTTCCGGAGCGGGACCTCCGAGCGCTGACCGCCACCCCCTTCAGCGGGTCCGAGGGCAGCGCCGCACTGGTGGCGACCTATTTCTCGCGGATGGCGCGCGAGGCGGAGGTGCTGGACGAGGCGGTCGGCCGCCGAGCCGCAGCCACCGCACTCGACTTGCTGGCCCTCCTCGTCGACGACCGCTCCGACCGCTCCCGCCCCCAGTCACCGCAGAGCGCGGCCTCCCTGGAACGGGTCAAGACTCACATCCTGCGCAACCTCCGCGATCCGGACCTCTCCCCGACCACCATCGCGGAGGCCAACTTCATCTCGGTCCGCTTCCTCCACAAGCTCTTCCACCTCGAAGGCACCACCGTCGGCGGATGGATCCGAACGCAACGACTGGAACGCTGCAGCCGGGACCTCCTGCGCCCGGTCGCCGCCGAACTCGGCGTGGCAGGAGTCGCCCGCCGCTGGGGCTTCGCCAACTCCAGCCACTTCAGCCGCGCCTTCCGCGCCGCCTACGGCATGACTCCGAGGGACTGGCAGGTCCGCGGTAAACCGGCGCAATGACCCCCTCCCCCGCCCGGCCGAGGCCGGCCGCCGTACCTACCGGCCCCGCCGTACCTACCGGCCCGAAGTGATCCGGACCGCAAGGAGGTTGGGGTCCTTGTCGGTGGGACGCCCGAGTGGCAGGACGGTGTCGGCGTGGGCGGACACCAGGGGCAGGTCGTGACTGACGAGGACGACGGCCAGGCCTCGGGTGTCCCGTAGGTCGCGCAGGAGTTCCATGATGCCGTCGGCGGTGTCGGCGTCGAGGGCGGAGGTGATCTCGTCGCAGAGCAGGACGTCGGGTTCGGCGGCCAGGGCTCGGGCGATGGAGACGCGCTGGCGCTGTCCGCCGGAGAGTTCGTGGGGGTGGCGGGCGGCGTGGTCGGGGGTGAGGCCCACGGAGGTCAGCAGGTCGGCGACGCGCTCGGCGCAGCGGTCGGCGGCCAGGGCGAAATGGAGCTTCAGCGGGCGGGTGAGGGTGGCCCCGACGGTGTGGGCGGGGTTGAGGGCGCCGAGCGGGTTCTGGGGGACGAGTTGGATGCGGCGGCGCTGGTCGCGGGTACGGCGCCGGTAGGAGGGCGCCAGGGCTTCGCCGGCGAGGGTGATGCTGCCGGCGTCGGGCCGGTGAAGGCCGGCAAGGGTGCGTAGCAGGGTGGTCTTGCCGCAGCCGGACGGGCCGGTGATGCCGGTGAGGGTGCCGGGCGGCAGGTTGAGGTCGAAGGCGGTCAGGACGTGGTGGCGCTCGCGGCCCGTGCCGACGGTGGCGTGCAGTGCCGTCACCTCGACGATGGGCTCGGTCCCGGGGGCCGGGGTGTGACGGCGCTCGGCCGGGGCCGGAGAGACGGCCGGGGCGGTGGTGGGGCGGGCCGGCCACAGCGCGAGGACGTGGTCGGCGCAGCGGGCGACGAAGTCGGGGTCGTGGCTGGTGAGGGCGATGGCGATGTCGTCGGAGGCAGCGACGTCGCGCAGGAGCTCCGCGATGTCGTCGCGCAGAGCGGGGTCGAGGCCGGCGGTGGGTTCGTCGAGCAGGAGGATCGCCGGGCGGCGGGCGAGGGCGCGGGCGAGGGCGACGCGCCGTTGCTGTCCGCCGGACAGGGCTGCCGGGCGGCGGCGTTCGAGGCCTTCGCCGAGCGGGAGGTGGACGGTGCGCAGCAGCTCCGGGACGGAGGTGCTGCGGCGGTCGGCGGCGGTCTCGGTGACGAGGCGGTCGACGCGCATGCGGGGGTTGAGTCCGGAGCCGGGGTCCTGGCCGACGTAGGCGAGCTGGTGGCGGCGCAGGCGGCGCAGTTCCTCGGGCGGGAGGGTGAGGATGTCGTGGCCGAGGACGGTGAGGTGTCCGGCGGTGACGTGCGCGCCGGGTGGGAGGGCGCCGGTGAGGGCGCGCAGGAGGGTGGTCTTGCCGGCGCCGGAGGGTCCGGTGATGGCGGTGATGCGGCCCGGGGTGAGGGTGAGGGTGGCGTCGGTGAGCAGCTGCGCGCCGTGCAGGGTGATGGACAGTGCGGTGGCGTGGGCGGCGGCGGCGGCGGGGGTGCTCACAGCGGGGTCTCCGGGGTGGGCCGGGCGGGGGCGAGGGCTTCGGCGGCGAGGTTGACGCTGATGGCGAGCAGGCCGATGGCCAGGCAGGGGGCGCCGACGGCCCAGGGGTTGAGGGTGATGCCGGCGGCGTTCTCGCGGATCATCAGTGCCCAGTCGGCTTCGGGGGGTTGGGGTCCGAGCTGGAGGAATGCGGCGACGGAGACGATGTAGATGCCTTCGACGAAGCGCAGGCCGAACAGGGCGAGGACGGTGGAGCGCAGGTTGGGAAGGACCTCGCGCACGGTCAGGTGCCACAGTTTCTCGCCGCCTGCCGCTGCGGCTTCGACGTAGCCGGTGGTGGCGATGGGGGCGGCCGCGGCGGCGACGATCCGGACCGCGTACGGGATGCCGAGGAGGGTGGCGGCGGCTGCGACGGCCAGGCGTCCTCCGGCGGGCCAGGCCAGGGCGATGAGCATGATGGCGAGGACGGAGGGCAGCAGGATCGTCAGGTCGGCGGCGCGTTCGATCCACCGGCCGAGCACCGGGCGCAGTGCGGCGATGATGCCGATGGCGGTGGCGGCCGCGGTGACGACGAGGGCGATGGCCAGGGCGGTGGCGATCAGGGGTGCGCCGCCGCTCAGGAGGCGGCTGAGGACGTCGCGGCCGAGCTGGTCTCCGCCCAGCGGTGCGCCGGCGCCGGCTTCGGCGTAGGGGAAGGTGACCGGCGCGTCGATCGGGTGCGGGGCCAGGAGCGGCCCGGTGAGGGCGAGGAGGACGAGCAGGAGGGCCGGAACGGCACGCAGGAGCACACGCCGGGTTCGGCGGGTGGTGGGCACGTTCGTGGTCGGGGCGGTCATCGGCGCTCGTCTCCGAGGGCGGTGGTGCGGACGGTGTCGGCGAGGAGCAGGAGCAGGCTGATGGAGGCGCCGGCCACTGCCACGACTCCGGCGACGAGGGGGGTGTCGCGGTCGGTGATGGCTCCGGCGAGGACGGCGCCGATGCCGGGGTAGTTGAAGAGGGTCTCGACGACGACGGTTCCGCCCAGCAGCATGCCGGCGGAGGTGGCGATGCCGACGGCGATGGCGGGCAGGGCGCCGGGGAGCATGTGGTGGCTGAGGATGCGTCGGCGGGGTAGGCCGTCGAGGATGGCGGCCTGGACGTGGGGCAGGGCGGCCTGGTCGGCGAGGGCGCCGCGCACGATGCGGGTGTTCCAGCCGATCTGGGGGACGGTCAGGGAGAGCAGCGGCAGGACGATCATCGTCCAGGACTCGGGTCTGCCGTCCGGGCCGGTGAGGGTGACGGCGGGCAGCCAGCCGGTCCACTGGGACAGCAGCAGGAGCAGGGCCACGGAGACGACGAACTCCGGCAGGGCGTACGCGGCGGTGGACAGGGCGTCGACGGCGCGGTCGGTGCGTCCGCCCGGGCGCAGGGTGGCCCAGCCGCCGAGGGCGAGGGCGCCGGCGGTGCTGACGGCGAGGGCGAGGCCGCCGAGCAGGAGGGTGTTGGGGAAGGGGCCGGCCAGGACGTCGGTGACGTGTCGGCCGCGGGCGGTGGTGCCGAGGTCGCCGGTGGGCAGGCCGGTCATCCAGTCCCGGAAGCGTTCGGCGAGCGGGCGGTCCAGGCCCATGGCGGTGCGGCGGGCGGCGAGGTCGGCTGCGGTGACGCCCCGGTCGGAGGTCGCACCGGCGGCGTCGCCCGGCAGCAGTTCGACGGCGGCGAAGACGGCGGCGAGCAGGACGACGAGCAGCACCAGGCGCCGTGCGGCCTGCCGGGCGACCCGGCCCGCACCGGGGAGGATGCGGGCCGGAAGGCTTCGGAACGTCGGCGCACCCGCGGGGTGACGGGTGGTCAACGCGCCAGCCAGGTCTTTTCGAGCTGGACGCGGCCGTAGCCGGGGAGCTTGGGCAGGTCGCGCACGGCAGCGCCGGCGAGGTCGATGCCGTCGGCCATGCCCCACAGCAGGTAGCCGGACTTGGCGAACTCGGTCTCCTGGAGCTGGTGGAGCAGCTTGCCGCGCTCGGTGGCGTCGGCGGCGCCCATGGCCTTGCGGTAGGTCTCGTCGAAGGTGGGCTCGTTCCAGCCGGACTCGTTCTGCCCGGCGTCGGAGAGCATCGTCTTGGAGGCGAAGAAGACCACCGAGTCGTTGGTGCCCCAGTAGGTGGTGTAGAGGGTGCCCTTGAGCCAGGTGGCGTCCCAGAACACCTTGGAGTCCTGCTTCACCACGTTGATCTTCACCCCGGCCTCGCGGGCCTGGGTGGCGAACAGGGTCGCGGACTCCGCGAGGCCTGCGATGTCCTCGGTGGTGATCAGGTCGTAGGTCTTGGAGGTGTCGAAGCCGGCGTCGGCGAGCAGCTGCTTGGCCTTGGCGAGGTCGCGGGTGCGCTGGGGGATGTCCTTGGCGAAGGCCGGGTCGCCGGTGCCGAGGATGTCGTTGGCGATGCTGCCGTAGCCGGAGAGGACCTGCTTGACCATGGCGTCGCGGTCGACGGCGAGCTTGAGGGCCTCGCGCACCCGCGCGTCGGCGAACGGGCCGTCGGCGGTGCGCATGACGATGGGCATCGCCATGTCGTTGGGGCGGCGCACGATCCGGACGTCCTTGCGGGCCTCGGCGGTGCGGGCGGCGACGGCGCCGACGTTGGAGGCGAGGTCGATCTGCCCGGCGAGCAGGGCGTTGGCCATGGCCTGGGGGCTCTCGAACAGCCGGACCTCGACGGCGTCGAGGAGGACCTTGCCGCCGTACCAGTTGTCGTTGCGCACCAGGCGGGCGTTGCCGTCGCGGTACCAGTCGAGCTTGAAGGGGCCGGTGCCGGGGGCGCCGGCGATCGCGTCGTCCTTGGTGTCCTTCTTGAGGACGAAGGTGGTCAGGCGGGTGAGCAGCGGCAGGTCTGCGTTGGCGTAGTCGGAGACCAGGACGACGGTCCTGGCGTCCTCGGCCGTGATGCCCTCGGGCTGGATGCCGGGCAGGCGGCTCTTGCCGGCCGGGGTGTTGCGCAGGCGCTTGAGCGACCAGACGACGTCGTCGGCGGTGACGAGGGTGCCGTCGTGGAAGGTGGCGCCGTCGGCGAGGGTGAAGCGCCAGGTCTTGAGGTCGTCCGAGGGCTTCCAGGAGGCGGCGAGGCGGGGTGCGGTGTTGGCCGTGGCCCCGGGTATCGCGAGCGTGTCGTAGAGCAGGCTGATGATGAGGTAGTCGCTCTCGTTGGCCTGGGTGCCGTGCGGGTCACGGGTGACGGCGGAGGCCTTGCCGAGCGCGCCGACCTTCAACGTGCCTCCGGCGCGGGGCTGTTGGGAGTCCCCGCCGGAGGGGGCGGTGTCCTTGGATCCTCCCGTGCCGCTGCCGCAGGCAGCGAGTGCGCCGACCGCCCCGATGCCGGCACCGGCCCACAGCAGCTGTCGTCTGGTGACGCCCACGTTCGATCCTCGTTTCGGGTCATACTCGATGTGCTTAGGTTTACCTATCCTAAGTTTCAGTCAGGGCGCAAGCCGCCGGACGGGGCGCACCACCCTCCCGGCCATGCGCCCCTCATTCCACAAAGCGCCTCCTGGACAGGCAGGTTGGCCCCGCGCGGCGCATGCGCCGCCACCGGGAACCGGCTACGCAAACGGAGACATCCAGTCAGGTAAGGCTTGCCTTAGTTCGGAGTCGTTGTTACCTTTCCTGTCGTCCGGCCGTTCGAGCCGCCCCGGACCACGCCCCACGCGAAGCTCCCGCCGCCGTCCCGCACCGGCGCGGTGATGCCACGTGCCCGCGGCCCCTCTTCTCCCCTCCTGTCCCCGGAAGGCCCCACCGTGCCCACCTGCCCTGCCCCGGTACGCCGCCTCGACACCGCCGCCGCGGAAGAACTCACCACCACCGCCGCCGAGCTGCTGGCCTTCCACGGTTCCGCGACCAGCCCCGCCCTGCTGGCCGACCTGCCCGTCGTGTGTGCCCGGTTCAGCGAGCCGCTGCGCCGTCAGCTGCGCCCCGTCGACACCGCCGACGGCCTGTTCGTGCTCCGCGGCCTGGACATCGACGACGCCGAGCTCGGCCCCACTCCCGGTCACTGGTCGACCGTCGCCGACGCCGGTGCGGTGTGGGACGTCGCACTCCTGCTGGTTTCCACGCTGATGGGCACCCCGATCGCCTGGGACGGCCAGCAGGACGGCCGGTTCGTGCACAACATCGTTCCCTCCCCCGGCCACGAGAGCGAGCAGACCGGCGCGTCCAGCTCGGTTCTGCTCACCCCGCACACCGAGGACGCCTTCCACCCGGGCCGCGCGCACCTGCTGCTGCTGTGCTGCATGCGCAACCACGACAACATCGCCACCACCGCCGCCAGCGTGCGCCTGACCGAGCTCGCGCAGGCCGACCTGGAGCAGCTGAAGCGGCCCGTCGCACCGGTCCTGCCCGACGACGCCTACGAGCAGGCCCGGAAGTTCGGCGGCCGGCCCGCGCCGGTCCCCACCCTCTTCGACTCGCCCGAGGGCCTGACCATGCGCTACGACCCGGCCTACACCCCGCTGGAGGGAACCGACCAGGCGTGGCGCGAGGCCTACGGGCGCCTCGGCGAGGAGCTGGCCCGCGTCTCGGTCGCGGTGAGCCTGGAGCCGGGTGACGTCCTCGTCGTCGACAACGACATCGTCGTCCACGGACGCGTCCCCTTCCAGGCCCGCTACGACGGCACCGACCGCTGGCTCAAGCGCGCCTCGGTGCGCGTCGAGGACCGCCCCACCCGCCCGCTCGCCGAGCACGACGAACACGGCTACGGCCAGGCCGCCCTCACCGCCTGGGCCGCCTGAACCACCGCCACCGACGCCGCCTCACCACCTCGAAAGGGCCCCCTCATGGACCGGGACGACACCACCCTGCGCGTACTGTCCACCAGCGACCTCGCCGGCCTGGACATCACCCTCGCCGACGTCGTCGACACCGTCGAACAGGCCTACCGCACCCTGGCCGCCGGCCAGTCCGACAACCCCCGCAAGCTCACCGTCAAGCCCGCCGACGGCCACTCCGTCTCCTACGCCATGCTCGGGCGCGACGGCGTGCGCAACGTCGTCGCGATCAAGACCTCGTACAAGCACGGCCTGCACGAGAGCCGCGAGAACCAGCACTACTACACGACGCTGACCATCTACGACGACGTCACCGGCCTGCCCGTGGCGATGATGGACTGCTCCCGCATCGGCTCCCTGCGCACCCCGGCCGTCTCCGCGCTGCTGGCCCGCGAGTGCGCCACCCCCGACGCCTCGACCGCGCTGGTCATCGGCACCGGCACCCAGGGCCGCCTCGCCCTGCCGTTCCTGCTCACCACCCTGCCGAAGCTGGAACGCCTGCTGCTGTCCGGCACCCACCCCGACGGCATCGCCGCCGTCCGCGCCGAACTCGCCCGCCACTTCCCCGACCGCGAGATCGAGCTGGTCACCGACCTCAGGGCCGCCGCCCGCGACGCCGACGTCATCGTCGCCACCGCCGGCGCCCACACCCCGGCCGCCGTCGAGGCCGACTGGCTGAAGCCCGGCGCGGTGTCGATACTCGTCGGCCACGGCCTCGCCCCCTCCACCCTCCACCGCGCGGACCGGGTGATCGCCACCAGCGAGGCCCAGATGCGGGTCACCGGCACCGACATGGCCGACGCGGACGGCAACCTCCCGGCCGTCGACCTGGAGCTGCCCGTCGTCATCTCCGGCGTCTCCAAGGCCCGCACCGCCCCCGAGCAGCGGATCTTCGCCTACAACAGCGGACTCGTCGTCACCGACATCGCACTGGGCCACCGCTTCGCCCAGCTCGCCACCGACCAGAACCTCGGCACCGAGGTGGCCCTGTGGCGCTGACCCTGCCCGCCCACCCCGACCCGCTCGCCGAGCGCCTGCACACCAGCGGCCTGCTCCACGAACTCGCCCACGGCCTCGGCGGCCCCTTCCACTACCTGCTGCCCGAACGCTTCGACGCCAACCTGGCCGACTTCCGCGCCGCCCTCGCCGAGGCCGCCGTCGAAGGCCGCGTCTACTACGCCAAGAAGGCCAACAAGGCCTCGGTCCTCATCGACCGCTGCGCCGCCGCGGGCGCCGGAGTCGACGTCGCCTCGCTCGGCGAGCTGCGCGAGGCCCTGGGACACGGCGTGCGCGGCGAGGACCTCGTCGTCACCGGCCCCGCCAAGTCCGGGCAGCTGCTGGACGTGGCCGTGCGGCAGGGCGCGCTGATCGCCGTCGACGCCCTCGACGAACTGGAGCGCCTCCTCGCCCGCGCGGACCACCGTCCCGCCCGAGTACTGCTGCGCCGCCACCCGCCCTCCCAGCGCCGCAGCCGCTTCGGACTCGACGACGCCCAGCTGCACGAGGCGCTGGGGCGGTGCGCCGAAGCCGGCGACGCCGTCCGGATGGAGGGGTTCAGCTTCCACCTCTCCGGCTACGAGATCCAGGAACGCGCCGACCTCGCCGGCGACCTCGTCGAACTCTGCCTCAAGGCCCGGACGCTGGGCCTGCAGGCGGACCGGATCAGCATCGGCGGCGGCTTCCCCGTCGACTACGTCCCGGCCGACGCCTGGGACACCTTCCTCGCCGAGAACGACGCAGCGCACTACCACGGCCACAAGTCCTTCGCCGCAAGCGACTTCTACCCCTACCACTCCCCCGTCGCAGGCGCCGACGCGCTGCGCGCGATCCTCGCCGCCCGTCCGGGCGGATCGGGGGCGAGCCTGGCAGAGCGCCTGCGCCAGGCCGGGGTGATGCTGCTGCTGGAGCCCGGCCGCGCACTGCTGGACCGGGCGGGATCCTCGGTCTTCCGCATCCAGGGCGTCAAGGACCGCACCGGGTACGGCATCGTCACCGTCGACGGCACCAGCCTCAGCCTGTCCGAGCAGTGGTTCAACAGCGAGTACCTGCCCGAACCCGTCCTGCTGACCCGGGGCGACCGCGAGGACGGCCCGTACGAGGCCTGCGTCGGCGGCGCGAGCTGCCTGGACTCCGACCTGCTGACCTGGCGCAAGGTCCCCTTCCCGGCCCGGCCGGCGGTCGGTGACCTCCTCGTCTACCCCAACACCGCGGGCTACCAGATGGATTCCAACGAATCCCCCTTCCACGAGCTGCCGTTGCCGCCGAAGATCGTCATCGACCACCCCCACGAGAGCAGCCGACCCCGCTGGCGCCTCGACCGCTGACCCTGCCCTGACCGACCGCCCCGTCCGCACTGCCCCACCCCCACGGAGCCACACGCCATGACCGACGCCCTGACCCGCCCCCCGGTGGTCAGCCGGATCTCCGACCTCATCGGCTACACCCCGCTGTTCGAACTCGCCCGAGCCGACAACGGCGCCCGCCTGCTGCTGAAACTGGAGATGTTCAACCCCACCGGCAGCGCGAAGATCCGCATGGCCCGCCAGATGGTCCTCGACGCCGAGGAACGCGGCGAACTGCGCGAGGGCGGCCACATCATCGAGTCCACCTCCGGCAACACCGGCCTCGGCCTGGCCGTCGTCGCCGCCGAGCGCGGCTACCGCTTCACCGCCGTCGTCGACAACCACGCCGCCGCCGACAAACTGCGCGGCATGAGGGCCATGGGCACCGAACTCGTCTACGTCGACGCCGACACCGACGGCGAGGAACTCCACACCGCCGCCCGCGAGGAACTCGCCGAGGACATGGCCCGCGGCAAGGACAACACCTTCTTCACCGAGCAGCACAACAACCCCAGCAACGCCGTCGGCTACTACGCCGTCGGCCGCGAGATCGCCCAGGCCCTCGACAACCGGGTCGACGTGCTGATCGGCGCCGTCGGCACCGGCGGCGGACTGTGCGGCACCGCCAGGGAGTTGAAGAAGAGCGTCCCGGACGTGACCGTCGTCGGCGTCGAGCCCAAGGGCTCCATCGCCTTCGGCCCGCCCGCCCACGACTACTACCAGTCCGGCACCGGCACCCCCGAAGGCGCCACCATCGGCCTGCTCGTCGACTACGACCTCATCGACGAGGGGGTGAAGGTCGGCGACGTCGAGGCCTTCGCCACCGCCCGCGCCGTCGCCCGCCGCACCGGTCTGCTGATCGGCGGCTCCGCGGGCGGCGTCGTGTACGAGGCACTGGACCGGCTGCCCCGGCTCGCTCCCGACACCGTTGTGGTCGCCTTCATCAATGACGGGGGCGAGAAGTACATGGACACCGTCTTCAACGACGACTGGATGACCGCCCGCGACCTCCTCGACCCGGCGGTCGAAGCCGGGATCGACGAGACGCTGACCAAACTCCGCAGGAACTGAGCCTCACCATGCAGCAGTTGACCACCCTCGCCCGCGACGGCCGCGCCCTCGCCGTCCTCGCCGTCCCGCTCGCCCTGACCCAGCTCGCCCAGGTCGCCCTCACCACCACCGACACCGTCATGATGGGCGCCCTCGGCACCGAGGCCCTCGCCGCCGGCGGCCTCGCCCTGGTCGTCTTCAACCAGCTGCGCACCATGGGCGTCGGCCTCGTCACCTCCGTCGGCAACCAGGTCGCGGCCGCCGCCGCCCGAGCCGAACAGGCCGAGCACCCCGACAAGGACACCGAGACCGGCGACAGCGAGGAAGTACGCGCCCTGGTGAGGGCGGCCATGGCCGTCGCCACCCTCGCCGGCCTCGTGGGAGCCGTCCTCATGGTCCTCATCGGGCAGGCCGCCACCTTCCTCGGCCAGGACGCGGACGTCGCCCACCGCGCCCAGGGCATGCTCGCCGCCCTGGCGCCGGGACTGCTGCCCTGCCTCTGGTTCCAGGCGATCCGCCAGTTCACCGTCGGCATGCGCCGACCGCAGGCCCTGCTGCGGATCACCATCGCCTCCGTCGCGATCAACGCCGCACTCAACTGGGTCTTCATCCACGGCACCTGGGGCCTGCCCAAGCTCGGCCTCACCGGCATCGGGGTGGCCACCAGCAGCGTCTACCTGCTCTCCTTCCTCGCCCTCTACGCCTCCGCCCGCCGCGACCCCCAGCTGGCACCCCTGCTCAGCCTGGACTTCTGGCGCGCCGACGCCCCCACCGTGCGCCGCCTGCTCGGCCTCGGCACCCCGATCGCCGCCACCTACGGTTCCGAGGCCGGCTTCTTCTCCGTCACCGCCCTGCTCGCCGGCAGCTTCGGCGCCGCCGCCCTCGCCGCCCACACCGCCGTCAACCAGCTGATCTACATCGTCTTCCAGGTCGCCGTCGGCCTCTCCCACGCCGCCTCCATCAACGTCAGCCGCGAACTCGCCCTCGGCGAGTACACCGCCGCCCGCCGGATCAAGAACACCGCCCTCGCCTGCGGTGCCGTCGTCACCACCCTCGTCGGCATCGCCTACCTCGCCGTCCCCGACCTCGTCCTGCGGCCCTACTTCGCCCCCGACACAGCCACCGACCAGCAGGGCCTGCACATCGCCACCGGCCTCCTCGCCGTCGTCGCCGTGCTCCAGTTCTTCGACTGCGCCCAGAACATCGGCGTCGGCCTGCTCCGCGGCCTCGACGACACCAAGAGCGGCTTCCGCATCACCCTCATCGGCTACTGGCTCGTCGGCCTGCCCGCCGCCTGGCTCCTCGCCTACCCCCTCGGCGGCGAAACCCGCGGCCTGTGGCTCGGCCTGCTCATCGGACTCGCCACCACCGCCGTCCTCCTGCTGCGCCGCTACGGCCTCGCCCTCACCGCCAGGGCAGCCACGGTTCCCGAGCCGGCCGTCACCGGCTGAACCGCGCCTCGCTCCACACCCGGGGGCCGGTCCAGCGCGACCGGACCGGCCCCCACGGCCCGGAGATGGTCGAGGACGCAGTCCGCGCCCTGCTCTCCGGTGTGTCCCACGCCGCCCTCAACGGTTCCGGTGATCTCCGGGAATGCCGTGCTGCAGCTTTCCGAAAGCCCCTCCTGCTCCGTTCCGTGCGCGCTTGAGTGCGGATCGCGGCACGATGAAACGGCCGGACTGTTTCGGGTCGGGACAGGCTCGGAGCCGCTGCGCCCCACGCACGGCCGGTCCTGCGCTACCACCCTTGATCCGGAGGAATGGCGATGTCCCCCCAGCCGTTGGCCGAGCCGTTGCCCGTCTACCTGAACGACCACCCGACCGGGGCGGTCAGCGCCGCCGTCCGTGCCCACCGGCCCGGTACGGACCGGCCTGGCGCCGGCTCGGGCACCTCCCGGTGAACAGCTCCGCGCCCGTGGGCGAGGCGGGCCAGGACCGGATGGCGCGCGAGCTGACCGCGGCGCTTCGAGCGGCCGGGAGCACCGTGGCCGTGGCGGAGTCCCTGACGGGTGGCCTCCTGGCGCTCGTGCTCACCGAGCCGCCCGGGGCGAGCGAGGTGTTCGTCGGCTCTGTCACGGCCTACACCGACGAGGTCAAACACGGTGTTCTGGGTGTCGAGCGTGCCTTGCTGGAGCGGCGCGGTGCGGTCGATGCCGAGGTGGCCCGGCAGATGGCGGACGGTGTGCGGCGACTGATGGGCAGCACGTACGCCCTTTCGACCACCGGAGTGGCCGGCCCGCAGTCGCAGGACGGCAGGCCGGTCGGCACCGTGTTCATCGCGCTTGCCGACGCTGACGGCACGCGCGTCATCTCGCCGAACCTGCACGGTGACCGGTTCGCCATTCAGCAGGAGTGCGTCGCCGAGGCACTGGGCCTTCTGCAGGCCCGTCTGCGTCCCTCGCCCTGACGGCCGGCGCACACCGGACGCCGTCGCCGCACTCGGTCAGTGGCCGAGGGCGTTGGCGAGTTCCTTCTTGTTCATCTTCGAGCGGCCGTGGATGTTCCGCTGCTTGGCCTCGTTGTACAGCTGCTCCTTCGTCGGCCCCTGGGAGCCGGAGTGCGAGCGCTGCCCGCCGCGCCGGGCGGAGGACATGTCGTGAATGGACGAGCGGCTGGCGGTCTTCGACTCACCGTGCCGGGCCCGTTCCTTGTTCACGGTCCGGGCAGCGATCTCCTTCGCCCGCTTCTGGCTCTCTCCGCGCTCCAGCGCGCTGTCCTTGATGTGTTCGTACTGCCGTTCACGCTTCTTGCTCGAACCCGCAGGCATGTTTCCTCCTCTGTGGTGTGCCGCCTCTGCTGTGGGCCGCGTAGTCTGCCTCGACCCCAGGACGCGGCCCGTTCGCAGATTTCCGACACCGTCCGGCGCCCCGGGAGGTGCCCGGCAGGGACCGGGTGGGGCGCTACGCCGAGGCGTTTGCCCGTGTTTCGTCATCCCATGCGCGCCGCAGGCTCCGCCGCCCCGCGCCGACCCGCCCGCACCCCGCCGCGCCCGACTCCCCGACGGCCGGCAAGCTGCTCGCCCCCGGCGTCGGCCTGGTCGACCGGGCCCGCGACCCCACGGCAGCTCGGAGCGGGCCTTACGGCGGTGACCACAATGACCGCCGCCCCCGTCAGCGTGGGCCTGTCGGCCCGGGGGCATGCATCATGAGGACCGGCCGTTACCGCCCTCCTCGCCGCTGTCACCCTTGGTCGCCTGGCGTGCCGCCGTTCGACGTAGTACGACGTGGGGCAGGACGAGCCAGGTCGTGGTGAACCACAGCAGGACGGTGGCGCTGATGATCCATGCGGCGGCCGGGTTGCCGGTCGCCGTGCGCAGCAGGAGCAGCAGGGCGGCGGCGATGGTCAGGGCGAGGGTGACGAGTCCGGTGGCGATGAGGCGGCCGGCGACGTGGATGAGTTCGGGCTTCATGTCGTGGCCGGCGAGGAGGCGGTGGAAGGCCACGGGTGCGATGAGGGCGCCGGTGGCAACGGCGCCCAGGATCACGGTGGCGGTGTAGAGGTTCTTGTCGAAGTCGGGCAGGGCTGCGAAGCGGGGGGTGAAGACGACGCCGATGAGGAAGCCGAAGAGGATCTGTGCACCGGTCTGGCACACGCGCACTTCCTGGAGCATGTCGGACCACAGGCGGTCGGCCCGTTCCTGGGGTGTCTCGTCCCGGCCCGGTGCGCCATTGTTCGTCGTCAACGGATCCCCTCCCGGTTACATGCGGTTCTGGGGGTGGCCGGTCCGGGCGCGGGCGCAGCGCAGGAGTTCCTCGCCGTAGGGCAGGGCGATGAAGGCGGTGACGGCGGGGATCGTCGTCTCGTCACTGGTCATGTCCGCAACCTACGACGAGTTGCCGTCACCCGCCCCGGGCGGGAACCCGGGCAGCCGCCCCGCTTGCGGGATGCCTGACAGTCGGGTGAAAGCGCCTCGCTTCCGGGTGGTGGCCCAGCGACCGGCTCCCCCGCGCGGCCGTGACAGGCCGGGCCGTGGCGGTGCCGTCAGGCCCCGTCAGGCCCCGTCAGGCCCCCTCAGGCCCGGAATGCCGCACGCAGCGCCGGCAGCAGGGTGCTGCCGGCCCAGTCGAGGAACGCGGGCTGGCTGTCGCCGCCGACCTGGACGAGAGCGACCTCGCCGAATCCTGCGTCGGAGAACGGCCGTACCGCTTCGACGAAGTCCTCGACCCGGTCGCCACAGGGGATGGCCTCGGCGACGTCGTCCGGGCGGACGAAGCGGCTCGCGGCGGCGAAGCCCGCGGTCCCGGGAAGTTCGGCGTTGACCTTCCAGCCGCCGCCGAACCAGCGGAACTGCTCGTGGGCCCGCCGTACGGCGGTGTCCCGGTCCGGGTCCCAGCACACCGGCAGCTGGCCCACAGCCGGTTTCCCGGCCCCGCCGTGCTCCGCGAAGCCGGCGACCAGCGCCGGGTCGGGCTCCACGGCGATCACCAGGTCGGCCGAGCGACCCGCCAGTTCGCAGGAGCGCGGCCCCGAGACGGCGATTCCGATCGGTGGCGGCCGGTCGGGAAGGTCCCACAGCCGGGCGCCCTCGACGTCGAAGTGGTGGCCGTGCCATGTGACGTACTCGCCGGCGAACAGCGCCCGGATGATCTGCACGGCCTCGTCGAGCATCTCCTGGCGCACCGCCACCGCCGGCCAGCCCTGGCCGACCACGTGCTCGTTGAGGTTCTCGCCGCTGCCCACGCCGAGCCGGAAACGGCCCTCGGACAGGAGCTGGAGCGTGGCGGCCTTCTGCGCCACCACGACGGGGTGGTAGCGGAAGGTGGGGCAGGTGACGTAGGTCATGAGTGGGATGCGGGAGGTGGCCTGCGCGGCGGCGCCGAGCACCGCCCACGCGTACGGGGCGTGGCCCTGTTCGTCCAGCCAGGGGAAGGAGTGGTCGGAGATCACCGAGAAGTCGAAACCGGCGCCTTCGGCACGTACGACGTCCGCGACCAGATCGCGCGGGCCCCGTTGCTCGGTCATCATCGTGTATCCGATTTTCACCATGGCGCGCGTCTGCCCCGATCACGGCACCCTGCACACCGGCAGGTCCTGATTTCCCGCGATCGCATTCCCCCCCCGCCCGTGACTGCCCGGCCCGGCCGCGTCGGTCCGGTCGCCGTCCCCGGCGCGGGCCACACCCCCGCCCGGAACCGCGACCCGGCGACCGCGGCGAGTGTCCGCATCTCAGGGGCGGCGATGAACGACGCCTGGTCCCCGGTGAGTCCCCGAATCCCGCGCCTCCCCAAGCGGGCCGATCAGCACCGGCGGCCAGGAGTACGGTCCTGGCCGGGGGCGACTCCCGGAGTCCACTCCCGGGCGCGGTTTCGTCCTGGGTGCGGACGAACTCCCCTGCCTCCGAATGGTCCTCTTGATCAAGGCCGGGATCACCGGCGCCATTCATCGGAGGGGTCCTTTCGTGTTCGAGCATGCACCTCACAGCCGCTTCCCGCTCTCCCGCCGGGGCAGCCGACACCGGGCGGTGGCGGTCGTGACCGCCGTGGCCGCCGGGGTCATGACGGCCGGGGCGCTGGCACCGACTGCGGCGTTCGCGGGCGGCAGGCCGGACAGCGTCCAGTCGAGCCTGAACGCGCTGGTGAAGGACGACGACCTGCCCGCCGCGCTGGCCTCCGTCAAGGGCCGCGACGGCCGCACCCGCACCTACACCGCCGGCGTCGGCGACCTCGCCACCGGGGCCAAGGTCCCCGTCGACGGGCAGATCCGGATCGGCAGCAACACCAAGACCTTCACCGCCGTCGTCGTCCTCCAGCTCGTCGCCGAAGGAAAGATCGGCCTTGACGCGCCCGTCGACACCTACCTCCCCGGCCTGCTGCGCGGCGACGGCATCGACGGACGCCACATCACCGTCCGTCAGCTGCTCCAGCACACCAGCGGCCTGCCCGACTACATGAGCGCCCCCGCGCTCTCGGACTTCACCACGATCCAGCACCGCTACTTCGAGCCCCGCGACCTCCTCGACGGCGCCCTCGCCCAGAAGGCCGTCTTCCCCCCGGGCACCAGCTGGGCGTACAGCAACACCAACTACATCGTCGCCGGACTCCTCATCCAGAAGGTCACCGGGCGGCCCGTCAGCGAGGAGATCACCAAGCGCGTCATCGACCGGATCGGCCTGCGCCACACCTACTTCCCCACCCCGGGGGACACGACCATCCACGAGGCCCACCCGCACGGCTATTACCGCAGCGCGCCGGACGCACCCCCGATCGACTACACCGAGATGGACTCCTCGATGGCCTGGGCGTCGGGGGCGGTCGTCTCCACCAACACCGACCTCAACTCGTTCTTCACCGCGCTCGTCGGCGGCCGGCTCCTGCCCGCGGCGCAGCTCGCCGAGATGCGCACCACCGTCCCCGCCGAGCTCCTGGGCCCGGGGGTCCGCTACGGGCTGGGTCTGCAGAGCAAGCCGCTCTCCTGTGGCGGCCTCCTCTGGGGCCACGGCGGGACCACCCCGGGCTACCGCTCCCGCGGCGGGGTCACCGAGGACGGCCGCGCCGCCACCATCACAGTCACCACCATCCCGGACGAGGCCGCCGCGCAGCACATGGCGGACGCCCTGGACGCGGCCCTCTGCCGCTGACCCGCCCACGGCGGACAACCGACCGGGCTCGACCATCGACCCCACCAGGACACGAGCCCGGTGGGGGTCGCTGGCCAGGCCCGGCTCAACTCCCCCCACCCCCAGCCCACTTCGATCCCGCTTCAGCCCGCCGGGTTCGTGGACCGGGCCTCCACCAGGCCCGACTCGTACGCCGCGATCACCGCCTGAGCCCGGTCGCGGACGCTCAGCTTGGCGAAGATGCTGGTGATGTAGTTCTTGACCGTGGAGACGCTGATGCCCATCGCCGACGCGATCTCGGCGTTGTCGAGGCCGGTGGCCAGCAGGTGCCACACCTCGATCTCGCGGGGCGTCAGTTCACCCGGATCGGACACCGGCACCGACGGCGGCGACTGCGGCCGGCGGGGCGTGGTGACGTAGGTGGAGATCAGCCGGGTGAGCAGGCGCGGCGCCACCGCCGCCTCCCCGGTGTGTACGGTGCGCACGGCCGCCGAGAGCTCCTCCGGGGAGACGTCCTTGGGGAGGAACCCGGAGGCGCCGGCGCGCAGGGCGGCCACCACGTACTCGTCCATGTCGAAGGTGCTCAGCGCCAGGACCCGGCATGCGGGCAGCTCCCGCGTGATCCGCTCGGTCGCCTGGACGCCATCGAGGACCGGCATCCGGATGTCCATCACCACGACGTGCGGCCGGTGCCGGTGCGCGAGGTCGACCGCTTGCTGCCCGTCGTCCGCCTCCGCCACCACCTCGAACGCCGGGTCCGGTGCCAGGATCAGGGCCAGGCCCCGCCGCACCAGCGGCTGGTCGTCCGCGATCAGCACCCTGATCCGCTCCGGGGTTCCCGTCATCCGAGCCGGTCCTCTCCGTCGGGCGGCGCCGTCGGCAGGCCGGCCACCACCCGGAAGCCACCACCGTCGACGCCGCCGGCCACCATGCTGCCGCCCTGCAGCGCGACGCGTTCGCGCATGCCGATCAGACCGTACCCGGTGCGGCCCGCCCGCGGTCCGGCCGCACCGCCCGTCCCCGTCAGGGTGCCCACCCGGGCATCGGTCGGCGCGGCGGAGCCGTTGTCGGACACCTCGACGGTGACCCGGTCCGGGTGGTAGGTCAGGTGAACCCGCGCCCGGGCCCGACCGCCGGCGTGCTTGCGGGTGTTGGTGAGGGACTCCTGGACGATCCGGAACACCGCCAGGCTGGTGCTCGGCGGCAGTGGACGCTCCTGCCCCAGGACGGCGAACTCCGTGGGCAGACCGGCCCTGCGGGACTCCTCGACGAGCCCTGCGAGGTCCCCGACGCCGGGCTGCGGCGCGGACGGCGCCCCGGCCCCTGCCGCCTCCTCCGGCACGTCGCCGGCCCGGAGTACGTCGAGCAGCTGGCGCATCTCGCGCAGCGCCATCCGCCCGGAGCCCTCCAGCGTGACCAGGGCGTCGCGCACCACCTCGGTGTCACCCCCGAGGTTCGCTCGGGCACCACCGGCCATCAGCTGCATGGTGGTGATGTGGTGGGCCACGATGTCATGCAACTCCCGTGCGATGCGGCGCCGTTCCTGCGCCACCGCGCGGTCGGCCAGCAGACTGCGCCTGACCTCCATCTCGTGCTGCCAACGCCTCAGAACCTCGGCCGCGACGATGACCAGCGCCGCAGCGAGCACGTTGGCCGCCACGTCCGCCGCCGGAGGGGGCAGCGGATGCCCCCGGCCCAGCAGTGGCACGCCGGCCGCCACCAGGGCGGCCGGCGCCGCCACCGCGATGCCGCTGGAGCGGGCCACAGCGAACAGCGCGACGCACAGGGTGGCGTTGAAGTGGTTCGGCACCGGCACGCGCAGGTTCAGTGCCAGGCCGAGGACCAGCACACCGGCCAGTGACGCCAGCGGGTAGCGGCGCCTGGCGAGCAGCGGCATGGCCGCCAGTACGAGCATGACCAGCGCGGTCAGGGCGATCGGCTGGCTTCCGTCCGGACTGCCGATCGAATAGCCGAGGAGGTCCAGGACGGCCGCCCCGACGGCCACCAGCGCGTCACTGGCCGTCCAGGGCAGGCCGTCGGCTCTCGGCGGCGGCACGGGCCGGTGGGGCGTCGACATGCTGGTGCTGGTCCTTTCCGTGGCCGGTCGGCACTGGCCTTCGCCGGTTCACCGCGGCCGCATCTCGGAGTCGGGTGCCGTTCCGGCAACGGCCTGCGGCCCCCGCCCGGGGGAGCCTCCGCGGTCCATCCTCGCAGCGGCTCCCGGCCCCGGGCAGGCACCCCGGACCGATCCCTGACCAGGCCCCTGGTCCTGGTCAGGACCGTGTGCCGGGCCCTGGTCCCGACGGCGTTCTCCTCCCCCGCTCGGACGAGAAGGCCCGGTACCCCGTGATGGCCTGGAGACGTGCCGGAACTCCCGGTTACAGCACCACA
This sequence comes from Streptomyces sp. 1114.5, assembly GCF_003635085.1. NCBI lineage: Bacteria > Bacillati > Actinomycetota > Actinomycetes > Kitasatosporales > Streptomycetaceae > Streptomyces > Streptomyces sp. 1114.5. Next base: position 653,285 of record NZ_RBXE01000002.1, on the reverse strand, counting down.
ACCGGAGGACAGCGTGATCCGTGCCCTGACCGGATTCTCCACCAGGAATCCGTGGAAGGTGATCGCCGCGTGGGCGGTCCTGGGAATGCTCCTGACCATCCTGAGCCAGACCTTGATCTACCGGGTGACCCAGACGCAGACGGCCGACTTCCTACCCAAGAGCTACGACTCGGCCGCCGCCATGGCGATCGCCCACGACCGGTTCGGGGCGAAGCCCGATGCCAACCCGGTGACCGTCCTGGTCGCACGGACCGACGGCCGGGCACTGACTCCCACCGACCGGGAGCAGATCGACGCCGGGGCGAAGCGGCTGAGCAGCCTCAGGGTCGCCATGCCCAAGCCCAAGGACGAGGCGCTCCTTCAGCGGGACTACTCGCAGATCCCCCAGGTCAGCCCGGCCATGGCGGCACCTGACGGGACCTTCGAGCTGCTCTCCGCCAACCTCACCGGAAACCCCGCCGACCCGGGCCTGGAGAACACCTTCCGGGCGTTCCGGGACAACGCCCGGGCGGAGTTCGCCGCCCAGGGCCTGCGAACCGGCTTCACCGGCGCACTCGCCGACCAGGTCGACTCCGCCGACGACGGGAAGACCCTCGCAACCATCGCCTCCGCCTGCGCCGTCGCCCTGATCGTGCTGCTCCATGTCCTGGTGTTCCGCAGCGTCCTCGCCGCCCTGCTGCCGCTGGTCTCGGTGGCCCTCATCAGCGGCGTGGCCGGCGGCGCGGTCGTGGGCACCGCGCTGCTCACCGGCATCAAGCTCGACCCCTCCGTACCGAGCCTCATCGGCGTGGTACTCCTGGGCATCGGCATCGACTACTTCCTGTTCCTGATGTTCCGCTTCCGCGAGCAGTTGCGGGCCCGACCCGATCGCCACCACCGCACCACCGCCGCCGAGGTCAGTCAGAAGGTCGGCACCGCGGTCACCTCGGCCGCACTGACCATCGTCGCCGCCTTCGCCACCCTCGGGATCGCCGGCTTCGGCCAGTTCCGGGTGCTCGGCCCGGCCGTCGCGGTCTCGGTCCTGGTCATGCTGCTGGCCAGTCTCACCCTGATGCCCGCCGTGCTCGCGGCCTGCGGACGCAAACTCTTCTGGCCCTCACGTGCCCTCGACGCCGAACCCCGCGCCGGCACCGCAGCCCGATTCGCCGGCCTGCTGGCCCGCCGCCCGCTGACCGTGGTCCTCGCCTCGCTCGCCCTCCTGGGCGCCCTGGCCGGCGGGCTGGCCGGGATCAGGATGGACTACGGCGTGGGCGGCGGCCCACGCACCGCGTCCCAGACCACCGCCCTCGAAATCGCCCATGCCCTGCCCGCCGGCGTGGCGGACCCGACCAGCGTCTACGTCGAAACCAAGAACGCCGGCCCCCTCTCCGCCGGCGCACTGGACGGCCTGGCCCAGCGCCTCACCCGGGTCGCCGGCGTCGGCCAGGTGGCCAAGCCGGTCCTGAGCGAGAACCGGCAGGCCGCACGGATCGACCTGTTCCTCACCGAGGACCCGCAGTCCCAGCGGGCCCGCGACCTGGTCTCCGGCCCGATCCGCGAAGCCGTCGCCCAGAGCACCCCCGCCGACCTGGCCGCGCACGTCGGCGGCACCCCGGCCGTCTTCGCCGACGTCTCCACCGCCGTCGGGCGCGACCTTCGGCTGGTCTTCCCGGTCGCGGCGGCACTGATCGGGGTGATCCTCCTCCTGCTGCTGCGCAGCCTGCTGGCACCAGTGGTCCTGATGCTCTCCGTCGGCCTCGGCTTCGCGGCCACCCTCGGCGCGGCCGCCCTGCTGTTCCAGCACGCCATGGACAAGCCGGGCGTCAACTTCACGCTGCCCCTGGTCCTGTTCCTGTTCGTGGTCGCGCTCGGCACCGACTACAACATCCTGATCAGCGACCGGATCCGGGAGGAGATGGAACATCCCGGGCCGCCCCGGGCAGCAGTCGCGCGCGCCCTGCGGCACACCGCGCCGGCCATCGCGACGGCGGGCCTCGTCCTGGCCGGCTCCTTCGCCAGCCTCGCGGTGACCCCGCAACCCTCCACCCAGCAGATCGGCTTCGCCACCGCGCTCGGCATCCTGCTCTCCGCGTTCCTGCTGTCCATCGTGCTGGTGCCCGCCCTGGCCGCGATCCTCGGCCGCAGCCTGTGGTGGCCCCTGCGCCCCGGACGCACGACCACCCGACCCACCGACCGGCACCGCACGGACCCCCCGCACGCACGGCAGTCGCCGCCCCGGCCCCAGTGGCCCGCGCCGCAGGAGGAACACGGCGCCGCCCCCTCCCGGGCCCGACGGAGCCATCACTCCTAGAACGCGGCCGGCTCGGAAGACGACACCGGACGCAGCCACCGCAGTGCCTCGGAGAAGCCGCTGGTCCGTGTGGTGGCATCCGCCAGATCCGCCGGCAGGCGCGAACCAGCGTGGTTAACGCCCCCGGGCCCGTCAGCGCTGACGGGCCCGGGGTCGGGGCGAGACCGGGTGGTGTGCACGCGGAAAGTGCCTTCCCGCTGGTACGACGGAGACCTTGGACAGGCCTCATCGTCCCAGCTCAGAAGGCACTTCTGCTTTTCCGGTCGTGATCCGGACGCACCTCGAAGTGAAACGCGCGGGCCAGTGGTGCTCCGGGAACGGGGTGTCGGCCGATCTGGCGGCCCGGCCGACAGGCGGCGCCACCTGGCCGGTCGGCACAGATCGTTCTCGGGGTGGAGCCGAGAACGGCGTGGTCGGGCTCCCCGCATCCGACGGCGGTCGCGGACAAGGCGACCAGCAAGACCAGTGAGGCTGCGCTCTTGAACCTGCGCGCGATCTCTCCTCTTTCTTCGTCAGGGCTGGTATGGCGGCATGTTGCGGTGATCGCGGCGCTTCGGTCCGCAAGCGCCAGGCCAGGAGATCACCCGATGATCACCGTGTCGCGGCTTCGCTCCTCGAATTCGCTCAGCTCCTGGCCGCGGACCCGCGGGAGGGCGAACACCAGCAGGAAGCAGGCGACGAACAGGCCGACTTGCAGGAAGAGGGTTCGCTCTGCCGCCTCGGCAAAGTCGGTGCGCAGGTCGCGGGTCGCCTCGGCCTGGAGGACGTCTGCCACCTTCGCGGCGAGCTGGATCTGACTGCTTCCGCCCGGCGGATTGCTCTCGGCCTGGCAGCTGGCCGGGACGGCGGCGGGGTCCTTCTCGTTGGCCCGGTCGTGGAAGCAGGCGCGGTATTGCTGGATCATCCGGTCAGCCACCGACTCGTCCAGCTTAAGTACGACCAGCTCCCGTTTGAGTTTCGGGACTTGAGCTTCGGTGACGGAGTCCGCATGGCTGCCGAGCAATCCGAAGAAGAATGTGCCCAGGACCGCGATGCCGACAGCACTGCCGATCTGCTGCGCGGTGGTAAGTACGCCGGCGGCTGCGCCGGCCTGATCAAGTGGCACCTTGGCCAGGACGAGGGTGACCAGCGGGGTGACGGTCAGCCCGAAGCCGATACCCGAGAGGACGAGCGAGGGCAGCAGTTGGAGAGTGTGGAGGTCGGTGCCCCAGCGGTGCACGACCCAGATGGTCGCGCCGGTGCCGAGGATGAGGAGAGCCAACCCCAGGTGCAGGATCGGACGACCGAGCCGAGGGGCCAGCGCGATCGAGGTCCCGGATCCGACCGCCGAGCCCAGCGCGTAGGGGACCAGAGCCACGCCCGCCTGAAGAGCCGTGTAGCCGAGACCCGCCTGGACGTAGAGGCTGAACACCAGGAAGAAGGGCAGGAAGGCGCCGTAGAAGAGGATGACCACGACCAGTCCGCCGGTGAAGCTGCGGTTGCGGAACAGGCTCATCCGGACGAGCGGACTGCTGCCTGACCGTGCGCGATACTGCTCGTAGACCGCGAAGAGTAGTAACAGAGCGACACCGGCGCCCATCAGGGCGAACAGCCATTTCGGCCAGTCGAGTTCACGCCCCTGAACGAGCGGATAGACGATCAGCGCGAGGCTTGCGGTGACCAGGAGGACTCCCGGCAGATCGACGGCACCAGGGTTCTCCACACGGGACTCCGGAAGGTAGCGGAGAGCGAGCAGCACTGCCAGGATGCCAACCGGTACGTTGACCAGGAAGATGGGCCGCCAGCCCCAGCCGAACAAGTCGGCCTGGATGAGCAGGCCGCCGACCAGCGGGCCAGTGATCGCAGCGAGGCCGATGATGCCCCCGAGGATGCCGAGCACGACGCCTCGTCGCTCCGGCGGGACGGTCGCCTGGATGACGGAATAGACCTGTGGGTACATCAATGCGGCGGCGAGCCCTTGAAGGAGCCTGGCGACCACCAGCAGTTCCGCGCTGCCGGCGGCTCCGCACAACAACGAGGCGGCGGTGAAGGCGATCATTCCGACCAGGAAGATCCGCTTTCGCCCGGCACGGTCTCCCAGTCGCCCTCCGGCCATCAGCAGGACCGCGAACGCCAGTGTGTACCCAGCCAGCACCCACTGGATCTGGGAGTAGCTCGCCCCCAGCCCGTTCTGGATCGCGGCAACGGCAACGTTCACGATGCTGACATCGATCAGCTGCATGAACGCGGCCGTCAGCACGACGGCGAGCGCGATCCAGCTGCGCGATCCGGCAGGTTTAGTGTGCACGGCTCGTGCCGGCACTTCCCCCTTGCCAAGCTCAACCATGGCCTCTCCCAAGGGTTGTGGCGACTTCGACACCTCACACCCTAACGCCGTTAGGGTTATCTATCAACGTTAGGTAGGGTGTTCACGGCTCGATGCTCACGCATGGCTCCGCCCGCCGCTCCTCACCGCCCCCCGACATACGTGTGCGCCCGGGTCAGTCAGCAGAACTCGCTGACTGACCCGGGCGCACGTGGATCCCGGTCAGGCCGTCACATGAGGATCAGAGCCGACGCGATCACCAACTCTCACCTTTGCCGTTGCCGCATGGGCGCCCTCCTGCCAGCACGAGGCGGATGGCACGCAGGGCGTTCAGGTCTCGGAGCGGGTCGCCGTCGACGACGAGCAGGTCGGCACGGTAGCCGGCGGCAAGCTGTCCAGTTTCGGTGTCGATACCGAGGGCGCGGGCAGCGTCGATGGTGGCCATATCGATGACGCGGTCCCGGGGGAAGCCCAGATACTCGTAGAACTCGAGGCTGCTCACGAACCCGTCGAAGACCGCGTTCGGCACGCCGGCATCTGTTCCCGCCACCAGGCGGACTCCCCGCTCGGCCATCCAGCGCACCCGCGCGAAGACCTCCTCGGCCCGTTCCCTCCCGAACCGCTCGGCGAAACCCCGCCAGTTCGGGCTGGCTGCCGGGCAAACGTGGATCTCCTTGGCGGCGAGGTCGGTGACTACCTCGTCCCGCATCTCGAAGCCCCCCTCGACCATCCAGGTACAGTGCTCGATCGTGTTCACTCCAGCGGCCACGGCGCTGGCGATGCCATCCGCGCCGTGGGCGTGGGCCGCTACAGGCAGGCCCGCCCGCCCGGCTTCGGTCACGACCAGCTGCAGCTCCTCGGTCGTGAACTGGGATTGCCAAGTCGCAGGTCCGCCCGGGGTGATTCCACCGCCTGTGGCCATGACCTTGATCACGTCGGCGCCGCTCTCCACGTTGCGCCGCACCTGCTCCCGGATGGCTTCCTCACCGGATACCTCGCCGCCCAGGAACCAGCAATGCCCTCCGGGTGAGGTGAGCGGCGCCGTCGCGGCCATGATCCGCGGACCGCGCAGTACGCCCGCAGCGATCGCGTCGCGTAGCCGCACGGAAAGCGCGCCCCGGTCTCCCAGATCCCGCACCGTGGTCACCCCAGTGGCCAGGAGTTGCTGTGCCCGGCCAGCCATACCGAGAAGGAGGCTCGCGTCATCCGCGTCGCGCACGGCAGTTACCGGATCCGGCGAGGCGTCGAAGGCGAGATGCACGTGGCAGTCAATCAATCCGGGGAGCACAGTGCCCTCGGGGAAGGAAACCCTCCGCACGCCGTCCGGAGCAAGCCTCTCCACCTCGTCTCGGGTCCCGACCGCGACGATTGCACCATTGCCGACCAGTACCGCCCCGTCGTCCACGAGTTCGCCACCGGGACCCGTGAGGACCCGTCCCGCTGAGATCAGCAGCTCCATCGTTCGTTTTCCTTGATCCAATAGGTATGGGGAGTCGCCCGCGCCGTCGACGCAGGATTGAGGCTCACACGGCCTCAGGAATGACGCGCTATTCCTGCCTTAACGCGTCTGCGAGTACTACGAGTTGTTGCACGTCAGCATCCAGGTCATCGGTGTGCGGCATCGCCATGGGAACCGCAGTCGAAGGCGTCGGGCGGCCAGCCGCGTAGGTCCGGAGCGCGGTCCGCAGATGCTCAGCCAGTAGCGCCGGCGAAGACGTCCCGGTCCTGTCGTCGTGGACGCCGAGCTGTGCGACGTACGGGCTGATTCGGACGAGCCCGTCACGACATTCGATGACGCGTCGGTAGTAGCGGCGGTGGACGCCTCGAAGCGAGAGTCTGTCGCTCCAGAGGCCGACGGGTACGCGGTGCAGGGCGTCTTCGGGGTACACCTCGTGCAGTGCTGTCCAGAGCGGATGAAGCCGCCAGTACACGCGACGGTGATTCCGCCAGATGCGCAGTGCAGCGATCCGGGTGACGAGACCGGGGTAGGTGATGCCGATCACGAACAGTGGAATGGCGATCGCGAGGAGCAGGCCCGCGCTGAAGGTAAGCACCGGTGGGACCGGGTTGCCTCGCCATCGGAAGACGACGAGCACCAGGCGGATCACGTCGGCGGCTACCATGCCCGCCATACCCGCTGCTGCCAGCCATAGCCCGGTGGCCAGTTGCCGGGTGGACATCCGGGCATAGCGCCAGGTCCAGGGCAGTGCCGAGGCGAGTGCGTAGGCCAGGTACAGCCCGGCGACCACGTAGAAGACCGCCACGGGCGTCACCCGCATGTCTGCGGTCTCATACATACGGTCTTCGACGCTTCGCGGAGTGGCAACCGCCGCGATCGAGATGACGGCGACGGCGACGACCAGTGGGACAGCTTCCCATCTGGCGCGCACTCGCCCCTGGTGCTGATCCGAGGCCGAGTGGAGGTAGAAGCACATCAGCCAGTAGACGGCCCCGAGCAGCAGCACATTCTGCAGAAGTAGGGCCGTGCCGGGACCTGCGGCGCTGTCGACTACCCGCCTGCCGGCTGCTTGGCCGAACGGGAAGGCCATGCCCGCACATACGAGACACAGGGTGACTGCCCGAAGCGGGCGATCGTGAGGAGCTTTGATGAGCTGGTACAGCTTCCAGGCCACGGCGATCACGAGAACCACGCCGAGAGGGACCGTCACAGCCATCCCTGCCGATCACCCAGGGCGGTCTGCACCAGCTGGACCGAGGGGTTGTTCGACCTGCGCGGCGTCACGCGATCGAGCACGGAGGCCCATTCCAGGATGATCGTGGCGACCAGTTCGGCCTCACGTTCGTGATCCTGGTCGTAGGAGGTTCGCCGAAGTGCCCGTTTGACGGCTTCGAGCGAGAGATCCGGCGTCATCTGCCGCCAGAACTCGTCATCTGCTTCATCGCTCTGATGATCCGCCAGAATGTGTCCGACCTCGTGCAGGATGATGTGGTCCTGGTGGATCTTGCTGGTCTCCTGCTGATACAGGATGTAGTCGGCCGAGGTGGTAGCCAGCCAAACACCGAAGGGCCCGGGCACTGGCAGCGAGTAGGGCACGAGCCGGATGGGACGCCCGCGGCGTTCCCCGAGGAGCTGGCACAGGACGTCCACCTGTAACGGTGGCTGGATACCCAGTGCCCGCAGCTCGCGCCTACAGCGACGCCGCAGCTCCCGTTCCTTCAATCTGCCCACCCCGATCAGATTCGATATCAGTTTGTCCCGCGGCAGCCGGTTCCCCTCCGGACGTCAGCGGCGTCGACGATGTCGACCAGTCACAAGCCCCGTCGTTCCGCCTGCTCCAACTGGTAGACCACGTCGAGGAGATCCATCACCTGCTTGCGTCGCTCCGGCGACAGCTCGCCCGCGCGCATAGCCATGACCTTCACGTCGCCGCTGCCGACCGCCTTGTCGAGGCGCTCCTGCTCCGCTCGCAGGAGGCTCAGCTGGCCCTCGACCCGGTCTGTCACCTCGTCGTCGAAGAAGTACGCCGCGGGCACCCCGAAGAAGTCTGCTAGTGCCTGAAGGTGCCGGAGGGTCGGATTCGTCTTCTTGTTCTTGCGCAGCTGCCAGATGTAGCTCTGCGAGATCGCGACGCCGGCCTTGCCGATGGCGCCGGCGACGTACTCGTTGCTGTACTCCTGGCCCCCACGGGGCTTGACGGTCGCGAACAAGTGGTTCAGCTTGTCCGCCAGGCTACGGCCCACCGGCTCGGTCACAGCGGCCCCCTCGCGGCAACGGCCTGGTCTCGACTGCCGTCAATCTACCTCAAGCCCCAGCCCTGCACGACAGTTGAATCATGTCCACTCCAAGAATAGACTCCCCGCAAGCAACTCCACTGTGGTTGAGATAAGCCAGAAATGATCTTCGACAAGGGTGGAGATACCGGCCGTCGAAGCTAGAGGCCGGGAAGCGTTCGGCATGCGCCCGGGGGCGGCGAGCAAGCTGACGCAGGCCGGAACAGGCAAGGCCCCAGATCCCGCAACACCCTGGCACCCGCCCATCAGGAGCGCTCCCACCGGCGAGCCCAACCCAGCCTCGCCCGGTCCTGGCGCAACCGTGCCTGGCCATAAGCAACTTACCCAGCTCTTCGACTTCCCCGGTCGAATCCACTCACCGAGCAGAGAGGGTAACGATCATGGCGGTGCAGTCGGCGATCAAGACGCGCGGCGAGCTGCAAGTTTTTCTCCACCGATGTCGCGAGCGCGCCGGCGTCTCCCAGGAGGACGTCGCCAAGCAACTGCATCTGTCCCCGCGTGGCTACTGGAACCTTGAGCAAGGCCGTATCCGCAACCCGAGCGCCGCGGTGCTCGACGAGCTCGCACGTCTGCTGGAGCTGAGCCCTGACGAGCGTTGGCGGCTGTACATGCTCACCGTCCGCCACGATCCGCCGCCGCTGGACGGCGCGACCCTCGACGAGCAGTCCACCTGGGCGGACCTGCTGTCGATGCAAGCCTGCCCTGCGGTGATCATCGACCAGGCCTGGCAGGTCGTGTCCGCCAACGGCGCCTACCAGAGCATCTTTCACGCGGTCGCTCCGGACCGACACGGCCGGGCGAATCTCCTGCGGCAGGTGCTCCTGGCGCCCCGGCTTCGTGACACCCTGCTCGGCGACTGGGACGAGGCGTGGGCCACTCCGCTGTTGAACGATCTGAGGACGGCCTGCGAGGTGTACCCAGACGCTGAGTGGCCGAAGGCGTTGGTGCGGAACGTCGCCCTCGACCCGCGCGTGCACAGGCTGTGGACGCAACTGTCGACTCGTCCTCTGATTCGCCCGGTGCCCGCTCGCCCGTTCCGGCATCGGGTGTGGGGTCCGCGCGTCACGGTGGTCGAGACCGTCCCCCGGTACCTGGCCGGCTACAAGATCCTGTCCTTCGTGCCGACTGATCGCCATCGTTGAGCCCGGCGGGGTCGGCGCATGAGGACTCAGCTGGTCCTCATGCGCCGGCCCCGCCTGCCGCCTGCGCAGCGAGACCGTCCAGCAGGCACGACAGGCCGAACTCGAAGCGGGCGTCGTTGCTCGGCCCGGTGAGCTGTTCCGCGAGCGCGACGGTGTGGGGGAACTCCTCCGGCGACAACTCCTCCAGTTCCTCCCGCACTTCGTCGAGATACTCCCTAGGGGCCTCACCGCGGGCGACCGCGCCGGACATGGGCGTGGTCTCCCACAGCACGAAGCCGTGGATGTAGACCAGGCACGTGATCAGCGCGTACGAGCTTTCCCGGTCGCCGAGGTCGGAGCCTCGCAGCCAGCCGAGCAGCCGCTCCAGGTTACTGAGCATGTGAGGCCCGAGCACGAAGCGGTTGACGAGGATCTGCGCGGCATCCCGTCTGCTCAGCAGGTATCGGCGGAACGCGTGGCCGAACTCTGTCAGGTTGGCCTTCCAGTCGCCGGACTCCGCGTCTGGCAGTGCCTCCAGGTCGAAGTCTGCGAAGAGGGCGTCGGCGAGCAGGTCGACGAGGTCGTGCTTGTCCTGGACGTGCCAGTAGAGGGAGGCGGCCTGGATGCCGAGCTCGTCGGCAACCTTCCGCATGGTGAGGGCTTCCAGCCCGTCCCGTTCGATGAGCCGGAAGGCTGCCTCGGCGACCCGGTCCAGGGTCACCGGAGCCCGATCGGCGCGCGGCGATTCCTTCCGCCGTCGCGGCGATTCCCGCTTCCGGGCCTCTGACCCTGTCGCCACCCCGTCCTCCATTCGCGCCCTCGGAGCCTATCATCAGGCCACCTAACTAACCTTGTTAGCCAGCCAATGGGCAGGGACACAACGGAGCTGCAGCCGGGAGGCTGTTGGGCTCACTCCCGACCGCAGCGGTCGTCATCGCAGGTTGCCGTGGGTCAGCGGACCTTGGGCCAGACCTCCTGCGCGAAGAGCCGAAGGTTGCGCTCCATGGACTCCGCGTTCTGCCCGCCGAAGTCGATCTGCCAGAGCATCGTGTCCAGCGACAGGGCATCGCGCAGTGCATGGATCTTCTCGACGACGGTGCCCGGGGATCCGAGCACGCCGGTCGCCGTGGAGCGCAGGTCGGCCTCCGACGTGTTCAGAAAGGTCTTCCCGGCCGCGGAGTAGCCCGGGTAGGCGGAGGAGGTGACGCCGGCCCAGGAGTCGGCCGCCTCTCCCCAGACCTGCAGGTACTCCCGCAGGAACGGCGCCCCGGCCGTGTACGCCTCGTCGTCCGTCTCCGCCACGTGGAGCGGGACGCTGAGGGCGACCCGCGGTTTGCGCCCCGATGCGCCGTGCTCCTCCTCGAAGGTCTCGCGGTAGACCTCCACCATCTCCCGCATGCGCGGGAGTTCCTCCTCTCGGGGCGGGGAGGCGATCAGCAGTGAGAAGCCCTTCTCGCCGATCCAGGCGAAGCTCTCCCTGGACCGGACAGCCGCCACCCACACGGGCGGGTGCGGTGTCTGGGTCACCGGCGGCAGGGAGGTGGCATCCGTGTAGCGGAAGAACGGCGTGTCCTCGGAGGTCTTGTCCTCGGTCCACAGCCGCACCACGGCCTCGATCGTCTCGGTGAACCTCGCGCGGCTTTCGTCCAGGTCGATGCCGAATGCTTCGAACTCGTACGGCAGCCAGGCCCTCGCGAAGCCCACGTCCAAACGGCCGCCGCTGACCGCATCCAGCTGGGAGGTGTCCGCCGCGAGCTGGATGGGGTGGTGGAACGAGGCCTGGATGCCGCCGGTCATCAGCCTGATCCTGCTGGTCTGGGCCGCGACCGCAGTCAGGAACGCGAGCGGGCTCGGACAGTAGCCGCCGTAGTCCTTGAGGTAGTGCTCGGTCATCTTCACGTACTCGAAGCCGAGCTGGTCAGCCAGCCGAGACGCTCGCAGCACGTCGGCGTAGTACTGGGCCGCGGAGCGAAGATGCGGCCGGCAGTCGGGCAGGAGAGATATCCCGTACTTCACGATGTTCCTCCTCAACAGGTGTACGAGGTTGGGTAGTTACAGGACAGCCAGGGCGAGGAAAGTGCCCTGTGCCACGGCGAGGGGGATCAGACTGTGCGTGTGTGCATAGAGGAGGCCATGGACCACGCCGGTTACCACGCCCACGACGCCGGCGAGGTACCGTCCGTCCCTGTCGCGCACGGGCAGTACAGCGGCAAGCAGCGAGCAGCACGCCGACAGCGCGACCGCCAGACCGGCGCCGCCGCCCCTGGCCAAACCGAAGACGGCTCCCCGCAGGAGTAGTTCCTGGGCGAGCCCGACCAGCAGAAACACTCCGGCCGCTGCCGGCCAGGGCAGTCTCTGTGCCAGTCGGCGGTAGGGCCGGACAGCTGTGCTGTGCAGCACCGCCATCCAGTTGTGGCTTCCCACCGATTCGCGGCGCACGGCGCTCGCCACCATGGTCGACAGCAGCCCCGCGACTGCCAGCTCCCCTGCGCCGACGGCCGCGCCCAAGGGCACGAGCACGATGGTGCTCGCGCCGGAGCCGATCCCTGTCCCGGCCGGCCACCACAGCGGCAGAAGGAGCCCAAGGACCACGCACCAGGTCGCCACCTGCGAAATGACCTCACCGCCGACCACCGCAACCAGCCGTACGTTCAGCGCCCGGACGCCGTAGCGACCTCCCACGCCGAGGACGGCGAGTGCGACGGCACCGCGCAGCAGCGGTTCCAGCAGCGTGCTCATCCGGTGGCCGCCTTCGCGCGGGCGGCCGTGGTGCGCTGGTACAGGCGCCAGACGCGGATGTTGAACAGCGTGTGGCCGATGACGGCGGTGAGCACGGTTCCGGTGGTCAGCGTTGCCGCGAGGGCGAGTACAGACAGAGGAAGCTTGGCTGCGGCCTGCCGCCAGCCGAACGGCAGGTGCGAGAGAGCGAACGCGGCCGTCGCGCCGACGAACAGCAGCACCCCGACCGGGAGCGGGATCCCGGACAGTGCGAGGTGCCCGAGCGCCCCGCGGTACCAGGCCTCTTCCAGCACAGCACCGGCCACGAGCCAAGGCAGGCCGACGTGGATCTCACGCTGCCGTTCCGTCGTGCCCCACCGGTTCGCGGGCATTGACCGCTGCGCAGCCGTCGCCGGGCGCGCCCCTCGGGCCGCGATCCCCACCGGGCGCGTGTGCCGCACGACCCGGGCGGTGTTCGGCGCCGGCCGTCCCGGCCGCCTGCCGAGCTTCCTGACCAGGTACCGGTCGGCTCGCCAGGTGATCTCGGCGAGCACGATTCCGCCCGGCGCGGCAGCGGCCAGGCAGGGCCATCGGCCTTCCCAGAGCATGCCCGGCCCGAGCACCGCGAGGGCAAGCCCGGTAAGCCCGGTCATCAGGACGAAGTAGACGGGGAGCGTCGGCAGGTTGCGGGACCTGGTCTCGATCCACCGGCCGTGGACGTGGGAAGCCAGGACCATCGGCGCGAGTCCCCACAGCACCAGGACGGCGAGGAGGTAGGCGCGCATGTCACGGGTACGGGTGCGGAAGCGGATTGACGAAGCCGCCATAGTCCGCGAACCGGCGATGCGCGGCGGGAGGCGCGCTGGGCAGCGGCAGGCTCAAGGTGTCCGGGGACCATACCCGCATCACGGTGAAGCCCAGGTCGCGGATGTCCGGTGAGGTCAGGTCGTTCCAGTACAGCCGCTTGCCGGTGCGGCGGAAGGCGTCCACGACCTCCCGCACGATCTCGCGAGAGGACCGTGCGTCGTCCGCCGGAAGGTCGTTCGCGGGCAGGCGAACACTGCGGGCGAACCGCTCCTCCACCTTCTGTGCCCCTTCGGGGCTCGCGTAGTAGCCGACGTTGGACTCCAGGTCGAACATGGTGTCCAGTCGCTCTTCACCGGCCGCCAGCTTGCCGTCGGCAGCATCCAACTGCGCTTGGAAGAAGGACCAGTTCGCCAGCGCCTGGACGCCCACGGTCTCCAGGAGCGAGCGGTAAACGGCCCTCTGGAGGCTGCTGCCGCTGCCCAGGCCGACGCTCACCGCCGGGACCACACCTGCCCGCGAGCGCAGCAGGCAGGCCACCGTGAAACCGGGAAGATCAGGGTTCGGCAGGTAGTGGAACTCGGGGGCGACCGTGCCTTGGTAGTGCCGGTTGATGAAGGCCTGAAGAGCTCCGAGCCGGTGGTCCGGTTCGATAAGCACGCTCGTCATCGTCCCGTGCCAGTGCCCGACGGCCGTGTCGATCTGGACGAGTTCGTGCAGCGCCCCGCTGAGCGCGGCTGTGGGAGAGGTGTGCGCGGCCGTGCCGGTGGTGACCGCGGACACCAGCCAGGGCTCCTCGGCGGCGGGGAGGTAGCCGAGCAGGAACTGCTGGGCCGGTACCATGGCCTCGGTGTCGTCGGTCAGCGACGGTACGCGGATCCAGCCCATCGGGGCCGCCGGGTCGAAGGCCTGGTAGAGGAAGTCCTTCCTGGACAGCTGCGTGCGCTCGAAGAACGCGAACGCCTCGGCCTCCAGCACCGGCTCGCCTCGCCGGACCATCTCGGTGTGGCTGGCGATGGTGACGGGCAGGCGGCCCTCGGCGACCACCGCATGGCCGGCGTAGCGTTCGAGGGTCTCGCCGAGCACCCGGATGCGGCTTTCGAAGGGGACGAATCCGTACCCGCCGATGTGGTACGAGCCGGGCTTGGGGGCGGACCGGTCCTGCCACAGGTGTACACCGGTCAACTCGGCGCCCTCCACGAACAGTCGTGGGGCGCGCAGGTGACGGTTGAAGCCGCCCATGGAGGTGATCAGGCCACACAGCCGGTTGTGCATCCGGGCCTGTAGGGACCACGCCCGCTCGTCCTCGTCGCGGAAGACACGCGGTGCCAGGGTGGTTGCCTCACTCATTGATCCACGCCCTGGCGTCGAAGTACAGACTGGAGTCGTCGCGCCCGCGCAGGGAGCCGCACGCCCGGCAGCCTGGCAGCCGGAGGAACTCGTGGTGGGCGATCTCCATGGTGGGCAGGTAGATCCCCAGGGTCTTGCCGATCGTGAAGGTGCTGCCGGTCTTGAGGAAGTTGACCGCCTCCAGCGCGGTGTGCCCGGCGAGCGTCGTCCGCAAAGCGGCGAGCATCGGCGGCGTGCCCGGGACCACCTGTCCCTCGGCCAGCGCGGTCTTGTACTTCAGGTAGCTCGCGCTCTCCCGCAGGTTCATGGTGACCCGGGTCTCGAAGCACTCGTAGCAGGGGGAGCTCTCCGGCACGATCGTCGGGCCGACGAAGAGGAACGGGCCGTCGATGGCCGCGTGCGTCCACGGCACGCCGAGTTCCAGAGCGATCCGGTTGAACACCTGGGACTGGACGGGGTTGACCGTCTGCTGCGCCCATACAACGTAGGCGCCACGCAACTGCGCGAACCGCTCGGCCAGTTCGGCCAGGCGCAGGCCGTCGTGCAGCATCGCCGGGTCCGTGGCGGCGAGGTCGCGGGCCAGGGCGTCCTCGGGTCCGATCCGTTCGATCTTGGCGACCTGGGCGTCCCCGAGCAGCCCGGCGATCCCGTCGGTGAGCACGGGGTCGCCGATCAGCACGGCGCGGTCGGTCTGCTGGCGGGCCCCGTCGTCGACCCGGAGGGCGTTGACGTGATCGAGGTAGGCGTCGAGCGCGTTCGTGGAGCCCCACTCGATGGCGTCGAGCGTGCGCAGGTGATCGACGACGGCCTCGACGGTGGACCGTGAGACCCCGTGGGCGCGGGCGAGATCGCGGTGGCTGGTGGTGCCGTCGAGGCCGGCGACGAGGCCGAACAGCTTTCCCTTGCCGGACTCGTCCGTGATCGTGAACGACTTCGGGTTCCATACTCCGACCCGCAGCTCCACGACATCGGGGCTGTGGCCGATCACTGTCATCGCGCGCTTGAGACGCGCCTCCGCTTCGGGCATCGGGACTCCATGGTGGGTGAACAGGTCTGCGGTCAGGGGCTACTGGGCGACGGCGCCGAGGAGCACGAGGTGGACGACGGCTCGGAACACGCCGTCGACGCCCAGTGCCCGGTGGGTCTCGTCGTCGAAGTAGCCGGAGTAGTCCAGGCTGCCGACTTCGAGCGCGGTGGCCGTGAGGTGGACGTTCTGGGAGATCGCCCCGGTCTCGTGCAGCAGGAAGCGCATGCCGCGCGGACCGTACTTCCGCATCGAGCGCCAGGGGCTCCCCACGAAGAGAAGAACCGCCGAGGCGGAGGCAGTCAGCCCGCCGGGGCCCAGGTCGACGCACGAGTCGAGCAGCGGCTGCAGGGTGTCCGCGCCGGCCCACAACTCCAGTGCGTCCTCGTGGGGAAGATAGCGGTAGACACCGCGCGCAAGACCGGTGACGTCCAGGGCCGCGACCCACAGTTCCACCGGATACAGGCCGCCGGCGCTCGGAGCGGTCCGTAGACGCAGCACTGCCTCGCCGCCGCCGTCGAGCGGTGCGAGGACCTCCGCTGTCTCGGAGTTGCCGTAGCGCAGCAGGGTCGCGACCTGTTCCAGTGAGAGCGGTCCCCTCGCGAACTGCCGGGCGCTGCGCCTGGTTGCGATCGCGTCCGCCAGGTCCGCCGCCGGTGGCTGTGCTTCGGGCAGGGCGATGCGTTCCGAGCCATCCCCAGGTTTCTTGGAGGCCTGGGCCAGTGCGATGGTGACGGGATCGGAGAAATAGTGGGCGACGGAGAGCTGCGTTTCCCGGTCGTGCCGAACATTCCTGCTGGCTATGAGGAATTCCTCGGCGGTACGCGGGAGCACATTCGCACTCGACAGGTTGTCGAAGCGAAGCGGGTGCGTTCGCAGTCCGACAGAACGGACGCTGGGGCTGACCTCGCGGGTTTCCGTCGTTATCAGGGAATCGCGCACCCCGGAGGCGGTGCCCGGAGAAGTATCAGACAATCGGGATCACCTTTTCAGTTACCCGGCCGGGTGCGGCTGACGTCAGGCCGGGCTGATTGGAGGATTCGGGCAAGGCCGAGCAGGCCGGGCCCTGGCCTGCTCGGCTTACCTCACCCGGCTGGGCCGGCTCAGCTCTCGCGGACGATCGCGGCCGAGCAGCAGCAGGTGCCCGGAATCACGATCTCCTCGTCACGCCCACCAGTGAGGGTGACCTGCGCCGTGGCGTTGCGGTGCTCGACCCTGGCCTGAGAACGAAGCTCCATTTGTTTCACCTCCTTGTGGCGGAAACATCGGCCTGACGGCCTGTCCTGAGGAAACGGCTACCACGGGATGCACCCGTAAACGGAATCCCTGATTCGGCGAGCCGTGTTCCTGGGCGATCAGTCCTTCGCGGACCGCCCGGAATGACTCTCTAACGAACGCAGGTTGTGGTCAACGGGCCCTGAACAACATATGCGAATCGAAGATCATTCGAATGCTTACGCCGACCTGCACTCGACTGGTCGTGATAGACGAATATCTGTGGCATCGCGCGGTCGGGCCTGCGTGCCGGCCCGGATCGCCCAGCTCGGGACTTCCGGCCCTTGATCGGCATGCGCCTGCAGCTCACCGCACTCGAACCGTCCGGTTCCCCCCGTGCTCCCAGACGAAGGAGACTCAGATGGCCTCGCCCGTCCCCGTGCTACCGCAACCGTTCCGGAGGGAGTTCGCCGCAGCGCCGTACGTCGCGTACCGCCGCCTGATCGAAGCCGGGCCGATCCACCAACTGGAGGTCGCTCCTGGCCTTTTGGCCTGGGTAGTCTGCGGCTACGAGGAGGCTCGCGCACTCCTGATCGACCGCAGGCTGAGCATCGAACCAGCCTCCACCACCTCGGAAGTCCGCGGGGTGCTGCTGTCCCTGGCCACGGAGGAGAAGCAGTCGCTGTACGGCCGCCATCTGCTGGCGACCGACCCGCCGGACCACACTCGCATGCGCAAGGTCATGTCGGCCGCTCTGACGGTTCGTCGGCTGCGATCGCTGGAGACCCGCGTCCAGGAGATCACCGACGCGCTACTCAACGATCTCGCCGACCGTGAGCGCGCCGACCTCCTCACCGACTTCGCTCTCCCGCTGACGATCCTGGTCCTGGTCGAGCTCATCGGCCTTCCCACCGACGGGGCCGTCCTGTTCCGCGATCTCGGGCTGCAGGTCCTGCGCGGCGACGCGGAGCACGACGACGTCTTCCTCCACGTCATCCAGTCGCTCGCGGCGTACCTCGGCGACCTCATGGCCGATCCGCAGGCTGTCTCCCCCGATGGGCTCATGGCGCTGCTGCTCGCCGCGGAGAGGCGCATGGAGATCTCGACCGACGAGCTCAACTCCCTGCTCTTCCAGCTCTTCTTCGCCGGCCACGAGAGCACCGGCTACTTCATCGCCAACGCGATCGCCACCCTCCTGCAGCACCCCACCGAGCTGGCCCGGCTGCGGCAGGACCCTGAGCTGATCGACGGCGCGCTCGAGGAACTACTGCGGTTCGAAGGCTCGGTCAAGTCCGCCACCTGGCGCTTCCCCACCGAACCGATCGAGGTTGCAGGCGTCCTCATCCCGGCCGGAGATCCCGTGCTCGTACTCTTCGGCGCGGCGAACCGCGACCCGCGACAGTTCGACCACCCGGACCGGCTTGACCTCGGCCGCACCTCCACCGGGCACCTGTCCTTCGGCCACGGCGCGCACCACTGCCTGGGTCACGCCCTCGGGCGGATGGAAGCGAAGATCGCCGTACTCTCACTCTTCTCCCGCTTCCCGGACGTGCAGTTGGACGGCCCGTACGAGGAACTCCCCTGGCGGCACAACATGGTGATGCGAGGCATGAGCCGGCTCCCGGTCGTGCTCTCCCGCTGACCGCGCCCCGAGGCCGCACTCGCCCGTACACCCCGCGCAGCCGAGCACCAAGCCGCCCGGGAACCAGCCATCGATGCAAGCCCACCATGCAACGCGTAACGACAGCCCGACGTACTCAGGGAGTCACTGTGCCCGCACACCAGGACACCAACCCGGCTACCCCGGCCGACCTGCTCTTCCCCGCCTGGATGCCCCCGCATCTACGCCTGATGCAACTCATCGCAGCCAAGTGGATCACCCAGCCACTGCTCGCCCTGGCCCATCTCGGAGTGGCAGACCTACTCCAGGCCGGCCCCCGCACGGTCGAGGACCTCGCGCAGGATTGCGGCGTCCTGACGGATCCGCTCCGG
Organism: Streptomyces sp. 1114.5; assembly: GCF_003635085.1. Taxonomy (NCBI): domain Bacteria; kingdom Bacillati; phylum Actinomycetota; class Actinomycetes; order Kitasatosporales; family Streptomycetaceae; genus Streptomyces; species Streptomyces sp. 1114.5. The sequence continues at coordinate 634,713 of NZ_RBXE01000002.1, read as the reverse complement.
CGTTGCCTGCGCGCCGCAGCCGGCGTCGGCGTCTTCGCGGAAACGGAGGACGGCTGCTTCACCCTCACCCCCATGGCACACCACCTGAGCAGCGGCGTCGACCTCAGCCTGCGCGACCTCACCCTGCTGCTCGGATCGGAGCCCACCACCCGATCGTTCGCCGGCATCCTGGACGTGCTCAAGACGGGCCGGCCCAGCTTCCAGACCGCCAACGGTACGGCGTTCTTCGACTACCTCGACCGATCACCCGAGCTGGGCACCATCTACCAGGGGGCCTGGGCGCCGCTCACCGCGGGGGTGGGGCTAGCTCTGCTCAAGGCCGTCGACTTCGCCCAGTTCGACACCGTGGCAGACCTCGGCGGCGGCAACGGCACTCTCCTCCGAGCGATCCTCGACGCCCACCCGTCGCTGAAGGGCGTCCTCATGGACCGCCCGAAGGTGCTGGAAGAGGCCCATCCCGGCCTGACGCAGGGCCAGCTGTCCCAGCGGGTCGAGCTCTTCGCCGGAGCACTACCTCGGGACGTCCCGACCCAGGCGGACGCCTACCTGATCAAGAACACCCTGCACTGCTTCGACGAAACGGTGGCCGCCGAGACCCTGCTGAGCATCCGCGCAGCCATCGGCGACCGGAAGGACGCCCGGCTCTTCCTCATCGAGTCCGTGATCACCCCGGGCAACGAGTACGACTGGGGACGCTTCGTCGACATCGAGGTCATGGTGAACTGCGGAGGGCGCGTACACACGCTGCCCGAGTGGGAGAAGCTCCTCGACACTTACGGCTTCGTGCTCGACGACGCCAAGGACCTTCTACCGCCTCAGTGGCTACTCACCGCCCGTCCGAAGTGAGCCTCTGAAACCTGAGACGGATACGCAGATCGGCCCCTTCGGTCCGAGTGGCAACCGGGAGCACCGCTCTGTCGACAGTGACTTCGTCCTGCTTGCAAGACGAGGCCTGGTCGCTACGGGCGAGCTGAAGCAACCAGGCCGAGGTCCCGATGCGGGGCTGCCATTCGACCACGGGCGGTTGACGGCCCGCCGGAGCGGCGGAACAGCCCGGTGGATTTGCCGCCCGTGCCGACATTCCCGCCGGCACCGCCGAGGCCACCACCGACACCCTGTTCCGAAGCCCCAGCACCCCCGCGGGCCTGCACTAGCTGTATTGACCACGGAGGGTTGGTGACGGGGCTCACGGTCAGGTGATCTTGAAATGAGTGAGGGCCTTCTGGCCAGGTGTGGATTGCGACATCTACCCCAGCGCCAGAAAGGCCCTCATACCGCACTCTAATGCACCGTCGACCGAGACCGGACGCCTGCGCCTGGCCCGCTGCGTCGTCGAGGACGGCTGGCCACTGCGGCGGGCCGCCGAACGCTTCCAAGTCTCACCGACCACGGCCAAGCGCTGGGCCGACCGCTACCGCGCCCACGGCAAGGCGGGCATGAGCGACCGCTCCAGCCGCCCTCACCACAGCCCCCGCCGGACCCCGACCCACACCGAGCGGCGGATCGTCAAGGTCCGCGTCCTGCGCCGCTGGGGACCGGCCCGCATCGCCTACCTGCTGCGGCTCAACCCGGCCACCGTGCACCGGGTCCTGACTCGCTACCGGCTCGCCCGACTCGCGCACCTCGACCGCGCCACCGGCCGCGTCATCCGACGCTACGAGCACTCCGCGCCCGGCGAGCTGGTCCACGTCGACATCAAGAAGCTCGGCAACATCCCAGACGGCGGCGGCCACAGGGTGCTCAGCCGCCAGGCCGGCCGCAGGACCCGCTCCGGGACCGGATACAGCTACCTCCACAACGCCGTCGACGACCACTCCCGCCTGGCCTACAGCGAGATCCTGGCCGACGAGCGCAAGGACACCGCCGCCGCGTTCTGGACCCGCGCCCAGGACTTCTTCGCCCAGGCCGGGATCACCGTCCAGCGCGTGCTGACCGACAACGGCGCCTGCTACAAGTCCCACCCATGGCGCGACGTCCTGGCCCAGGCCGGGATCACCCACAAGCGAACCCGGCCCTACCGGCCGCAGACCAACGGCAAGGTCGAACGCTTCAACCGCACCCTGCTCGACGAATGGGCCTACGCCAGGCCCTACCAAACCGAGCAAGAACGCCGCGACGCCTACCCCGCCTGGCTCCACACCTACAATCACCACCGCGGACACACCGCACTCGCAGGCAAGCCACCCGCCAGCCGCATCCCCAACCTCACGGGACAGAACACCTAGCGCCGCAGAAGCCGCCGCCCACCGGGGAAGTCGTCGTGGGCGGCGACCAGCTATCGAGCCCGGTGCCAGGCGAGGTGGGCGGCTGGTTGCCTGACTTCAGAAGCGGGTCTGTCGGCGCGCACTTGATCGACGGAATGAAGTGTGTCAGGGCCCTTCACGTCCAACCTCCATGACGCCTGATGCCACCCCATGACACCCAATCCGTGAGAAGCGCGTGAGAGCCAGCACGCGAGCGGGAGATCGAAAGTGATCCGCTCACCCAGGACAATGAGACTTCCTCCGCTCCAGAGCCCCCGATGTCGCTCTTCGGAACAGCGCGGCCGCGACGGTCGGCTCCAGATCAGGGAATTCTGCATCGTCCACCGACAGACATAGTGACGGGAGCCACCGGCCTCCCACGCAGACCATTACACTCGACCGCCCCACAAAAAAGGCCGCCCCGCATTGCTGCGGAGGTGACCTTTCCGGCCTGCGCAAACGTAACACCGACCGGGACAACAGGATCTGAATCCACGCCCCCGCAACCCTACGATCTTCCCACCGAAAGGGCAGACACTCGCGAGATCACGAGTCGCGGATCCAGGAATCCTGCCTCATTGATCCACATATTCGCCTCCTCGCGATCGTCCCACCGGTTACTTCTCCCGGCACTTTCCAGAATACTCCGCACTGCTGGAATCCGAGCACCTCTTGCACATGAATTCTTTTTCAAAAATTACCGCACGCTCATGTTTGACCGTCATCCGATAAATATCTTGGGCCGCACCCGACAGCGGCAAGATCCTGCCTGGCTGAAGTGCCGCGGGCCAGGGCCGGCGCCATGCCGGGACAGGGGAAGTGCTGGTGAGACGTTCGCCGGTCCATCTTGAGGCAAGGCAGGGAGCCGACGGTGGAAGGACTGCCCAGCCACCGGGGCCGGAACCGCCGGTGCGCCTCGCACTGACACCGGAAGGAGCCACCCCGGGACGACTGGACGGCGCCCGGCGGCCCCGCTCGCACGACCTCCTGCACGAACTCCCCCCGCTGGCGGCAGCACTGGCCCCACACAGGGGAAGATCACACCTGTCACCGTGAATCCGACACATCGGCTGGTCATCCCCCGGCGGGTCCCGTCGAAGGTCACGTCATCCACGTCGGATGGTTCGAGCAGGAGCAGGACGCGGACGAGGTGATGGTGTGCTCCTTCGTCCCGCTCCGCCTGCAGCTCCTGGTAATTCCCCCGAGGCCGAGGCCTCGGCCGCCGCCGAGTGGCTGACGACCTCGGCGCCCGCCCCGGCCAATGCCCGCACCGGCACCGACGCATCCGCAGCGCTCCGCTCGGATGCGGTCGGGCGCACCGGACGGCGGCCCGGCCTGACCAGGGCACGGGGGTGGGCACCGGGCCCCCTGGGGGCGGGCCGTGAGGGTCGGACGGGTGCACGGCACGACAGGGCTCCGGTGGCGGACCCGGGATCGGACCTGGACAATCGGGTCATGGCAAGCCTCGAAGCGAACCCCGGGACGGTGCATCTGGCCCACGAGGCGGGATATGTCAGCCCCGGCGTCGCGCTGGGCGAGTCGGTCAAGGGCATAGTTCGCATCGACGAGCGCGGATGGGTGCACGTCACTCAGGCGGACGGATCTCGGGTGTCGTTCCCGCCTCATGCCGTAGAACGCGTCAACTGGGGCGAGCCTGCTTCCTAGACGCCGGGGGTCCGCTCCTCGCCGTGGATATGGGCTCACGTCTCCGGGACCGCTCATCGAGCAGCGGGTCGCACGAGCGACGATGCCGCCCTGTTCGCGATCGAATGGCGTTGAGAGACCGGCACCCCGCACGGGCTGTCCCCACCGGCCGGGTCGGCGGGGTACGGGCGGGGTACCGTGGGGATATGGGACGGCCCGGCCGCCGTTCCCCTTGGTCGGCCCTCGCTCGGCGGGCCGGCGTGCGTCCACGGACAGATGGCGCGCCATGTCGGACGAAACCGGTGCCGTGTTCCCGGGACTTCTGCCGGACCGGTTCCGGCAGGCCGCGAAGCCGGGGACCGTCCTGCTGCGTCTGGAGACCACACAGTCGCGCGAGGGTGTGCTCGACGGCGCATGGTGGCCGCGGTCACGGGACGTCGGCGCCGAACTCCCCGGTTTGGTAAGGGCGTTGACTGAACACTCCGGCCCGCGGCGAGCGTCGGCCTGGACGCGGAAGCCTGGGACGACGTCCCGGCCCGCCTGGTCGTCGACGGCCGGTCGGTGCACATCGACCGGTATCCGGGTCGGCGACGACACCGTGATCGTCACGCGGGGCGACCGCGATCACTTCAGCCTGCTCGCCGTCCCCCCGCAGGCGAGCCTGGAGGCGGCCCTGGCCGCGATGGCCCGCGCGGGTGCCGGAACCGGACGGCGGAGCACGACCAGTACGCCGGCCAGTCCGACGATGTCGATGAATATCTTCCGCCGCCACAACGCCGTCTCCAGCGCGTCCAGTGACAGGTCGGCGCGCATGCGGGTCATCGAAGCCGTCGCCCGAGCCCTGAACACCAGCCTCACGGCGCCCGCGGGGACGTCTCCTACGCCCTCGCCGCCCTGGCAGGCGACCCAGCTCACGACCGTCTCCTCGCCGACCTTCCCCACGGCTACGCGCCGCTGTTCGGCCACGCCGACCTCACCACCGCGGCTTGACCCGGACCGGGCAATGGCCGTCACCGGTACCGTGCGGAAGCTCGCCCAACGGGCAGCACCGCGCATTCGCAGCGGCCGCCACGCCAGGTTCAGGGTCGACCTGAACGCCTGGTCGGGCAGGGTCGCGATTCTGGCGCGCGCGGCGGCGGCCCGGGGGGTTGCCGCCGCCGCGCAGCGACAGATTACCTCACACCCGGACGCCGCAAAATCTATGCTCGCCGGAGTAGACATTCCTTGTGGGCGGGTCTAGCGTTTCGCTCGTAGACAGGAGTCGGCGATACCGGCCAGACAGGGTCTGCACTTTGAACGGTGCAACTCCCGATCATGGAAGTAGCACCTGATGAGCGACGTGACTGTCTCCGTTGAGGCGGTTGAAGAGGTCCGGCCGGTCGAGCCGCCGGCGGACCTGTTGGACGACCAGTTGATCGCCCAGCTGGTCGACCGGGCCCGGGCGGGTGGCCTGCAGCTGACCGGTGAGGGCGGGCTGCCGCAGCAGCTGACCAGGCGCGTGCTGGAGTCCGCCCTGGAGGGCGAGATCACCGACCACCTCGGATACGAGAAGCACGACCCGGCCGGGGCCGGCAGCGGGAACTCGCGCAACGGAGTACGGCCGAAGACCGTCCTGACCGAGGTCGGCCCGGTCGAGATCGAGGTGCCTCGCGACCGGGAGGGCAGCTTCGAGCCGCAGATCGTCAAGAAGCGGCAGCGCCGCCTGACCGGCGTGGACGAGAGATGGTGCTGTCGCTGTCCGCGCGCGGCCTGACGCACGGCGACATCTCCGCCCACCTGGCGGAGGTCTACGGCGCGAGCGTGTCCAAGACACCATCTCCACCATCATCCTCGGCCTGTGGGCCGGCGACGGCGGCGAGGGCGTCAAGTACTGGCTCCAGGTGCTGACAGAGATCAAGAACCGGGGCGTCCAGGCGGCGTCCAGGACGTGTGCATGGTCGTCTGCGACGGCCTGACGGGCCTGCCCGAAGCCATCGAGACGGTATGGCCGCCGGCGATCACCCAGACATGCGGGTCGGCCGAGCCCAGGCTGCGTGGCTCCAGCCGCCCACAGGCGGGGAACCAAGGTGAGCAACTCTGACGAGGCCATGAGCGCGGGTGGCCGATTTCGGGGATGGCCGCCTGGCGAGCAAACCGGTCAGAGGGCGACGGTCGCGGTGTTGATGACGCATTTGCGGCCGTGCTTGGCTGATCGCACGCCGGACACGCCGGGCACCGCAGCCCAACTGAGGCAGGTGCTGCTGTCCGCCTTCGCGAAAGTGACCGTCGTGTGCGAGAAGGAGAGCGGACCGGCGTACGGGGCGCCGTCGTAGTTCTCGATGTAGAACATCACGCGGTCCTGGGCCTGGCCCTGGAGGTCGAAGCTGAAGGAGACTCGCTTCCCCTTGTCGCCGATGGTCTGGACCCACTGGCCACTGGCCGACTCCAGTTTCAGGTCGACCTCCAACTTGTCACCGGGCTTCACCAGCATTGCCACTCCCGAGAAGCATCCCTGGTCCCCGGGCTGGCTCCCCAGCGTGTTGACATATTGTCCGGAGATCCACCACGAGGAGTACGCTTCAGCAGGCTTGCCCGCCGCAGGCGCGCAACTCGGCCCCCAGGTCAGGACCGGCTGCAGCACCCCCTTGCCGATCGGCTCGAAGTTCACCCCGTTGTCGACGGGCTCGAGTCCGGGCCAGAGGAAGGTGGTGCCGACCTTGGACGGCATCGGCGGGACCACGAAGCTGGTCGACAGCTCGACGATCTGGTTCGAGGCCGGGGTATAGAGATTCACCCGGCCTTGGTTGTGAACCGATCCCGCAGTGCCACCTGCCTTGTCCGCCCCACCTCCGGGGCTCACGGAGGCCTTGGCCGTGGTGCCGGCGAGTATCGACGCCGCGAACGTCACGAATCCTGCGCAGACGGTGGCCCATTTCCTCGCACGCATCATCATCACTTCCATGGGTGGGTGGCGGCCTCCAGGACAGGATGCTGAGCAGGCGGGTGGCTCCGCCAGCATCCATTTCCCCATAACGACGTGTTATGAGGCGCCCCGCCGTCCCGACCCCGCCCCCGCCCCGACTACTCGGACACCCGCTGAACGCACGTGTCCGAGGAAGCTCAGCTTGCGGGCGGTCTCGGTGAGCCGGCTCTTGGAAACCGCATCACCACCAACTACCACCGCCACGCCTGGTACGCCGTCAACGCACCGAACCCTCCCGCCCGATAACTCAGGCCTCGGCAGCGACAGTTCGACCCCGGGCACGTCTACGACATCTACGGCGAGGTCCCGTGCGAAGGCCATAACACGATGTGATGGTGCACTGGGATCTTCTGGGACGTCCCCCGGTCGGTCACTCTTCTCCCACGCATGAAATGTCACATCGTGCAAGGAGAAGACGTGAGACAGCGAAGAGTCGGGCTGGCCCTCGGTGCGGCCCTGGGGCTGCTGTCGGTTGCCGGGTGCACGGGATCCGACAGCGGCGTCGCCGGCGGACCGAGTGCGGCCCCGGTGAAGGGCGGCACGCTTCACGTGCTGTCCACCCTCGACCTGGAGCATCTCGACCCGGCACGTAACTACGTCACGTCCTCGCAGGACGTGAGCCGACTGATCTACCGGACGCTGACCACCTTCGCCGCCGCGCCGGGGCAGGCGGGCGGGAAGATCGTGCCCGACCTGGCCACCGACACCGGGCGCCCCAGCGACGGTGCGAGGACCTGGACCTTCACGCTCAAGCCCGGTGTGAAGTTCGAGGACGGCCGGCCGATCACCAGCGCGGACGTCAAGTACGGCGTGGAGCGGACCTTCGCCGCCGAGCTGCCCGAAGGCCCCCCGTACGCCCGGATGTGGCTGGTGGGTGGCGACAGCTACAAGGGGCCGTACAAGGATCCCGCCGGGCTCGCCTCGATCGAGACCCCCGACGACAACACCGTCGTCTTCCATCTCAAGCAGCCGGTGGCCGACTTCGGCTCGGCGGCGTCGCTGCCGATGTTCGCCCCGGTACCGCAGGACAAGGACACCGGCGTCAACTACGACTCCCGCCCGTTCTCCTCCGGCCCGTACAAGATCGACGGCTTCGACCCCAAGAAGCAGCTCACCCTGGTCCGCAACACCGACTGGGACCCGGCCGCCGACACCGTCCGCAAAGCCATGCCCGACAAGGTCGTCATCGACCTGGGCCTGGACGCCGCCGTGGTCGACCAGCGGCTGATCGCCGGCCAGGGGGAGGACGCGAACGCGGTCGCGATGGAGCCGATCGGCCCAGCCTCGGTCGGGCGGGTACTGAACGACCCGCGGCTGAAGAGCCGGCTGGTCACCGGCGACTCGATCAACACCCGCTACCTGAGCATCAACACCAGGCACAAGCCGCTCGACGATGTCCGGGTGCGCCAGGCCGTCGCCTACGCGCTGGACAAGGACGCCCTGCGCACCACCCGCGGCGGCCCGATCGCCGGCGACCTGGCGACCAGCCTACTGCCACCGTCCCTCGGCTACCCGGCCGAGGACCCCTACCCGAGCAAGGACGGCAAGGGTGATCCGGACAAGGCCAAGGCGCTGCTCGCCGAAGCGGGCCACGCCTCCGACCTCACCCTGACCCTCGACGCCCCCGCCACGGCCACCGGCAAGGCACAGGCCGAGGCGGTCCAGGCCTCGCTCGGCCGGGCCGGCATCACCGTGAAGATCAACGAGATCAGCTCCTCCGCCTTCTACAGCACCGTCGGCAACACCTCCCAGGAGCACGACCTGGTGATCGCCGGCTGGTCCCCGGACTGGCCCGGCGCCTCGACGTACCTGCCGATCGTGTTCGACGGCCGCCTGATCACCGCCCAGGGCAACAACAACTACGCGCAGTACGACTCCCCGACCGTCGACGCGCAGATCGACACGATCGCCGCCATGGGCGACCCGGCCGCGGCCCAGGCGGCGTACGGCCAGCTGGCCGAGCAGATCATGCGGGACGCCCCGGTGGTGCCGTTCCTGTGGGACAAGGCGCCGATCCTCGTCGGTCCGAACGTCACCGGAGCGTACGGGCAGGTCGCCTATGTCGGCAGGCTCGACCTGGTCTCCCTGGGGTTGCGCAAGTGACCGTCATCCGAAGGCTGTTGGCCCAGCGCTCGGCAGTCCTGGCGCTGGCCGTGGTGGCCGGGCTGGTCCTGGTCGCGCTCGCCGCGCCATTGATCACCTGGATCGCCGGGAGCTCGCCGACGGCCTTCCACGGCGACGCGGTGGACCCGGCGCTCGGCGGCCTGCCGCGGGGCGCGGCGGGCGGGATCAGCGCCCGGCACTGGCTGGGCGTGGAGCCCGTCAACGGCCGGGACGTGCTCGCCCGGGTGGTGTACGGCGCACAGGTGTCCCTGCTGATCGCCGTGCTCGCCACCGTGTTCTCGGTGGTGGTGGGCACGGCGCTGGGCCTGGTCGCCGGGTTCTTCGGCGGGTGGGTCGACACCGCGATCGGACGCACCATGGACCTGCTGCTGTCCTTCCCCAGCCTGATCTTCATGATCGCGCTGATCTCGGCGGCGCCGGGCACGGACCGCCGGTTGCTGCTGGTCGTGGTCCTCGGCTTCTTCGGCTGGCCGTACGTCGGCCGGATCGTGCGCGGGCAGGCGATGGTGCTCGCGCGGGGCGAGTTCGTCGCGGCCGCCCGGGTGCTCGGCGCCTCCCGCCGGGCGCTGCTGCTGCGCGAGGTGCTGCCCAACCTGACCGGACCGGTGCTGGTGGTGGCGACCATGTCGATCCCCGGCTACATCGCCACCGAGGCCGGCCTGTCCTTCCTCGGCGTTGGCGTCCAGGCCCCCACCGCCTCCTGGGGCCAGATGATCGCCACCGCGGTGCCCTGGTACGCCGCCGACCCTGCCTACTTCCTGATCCCCGGCGTCTTCCTGTTCGTCACCGTGCTCGCCTTCAACGTGCTCGGCGACGCCGTCCGTGACGCGCTCGACCCCCGGAGCCAGCGACGATGATCCTCTACCTCCTGCGCAGACTGGCCGTCACGGCGGCCATCCTGCTGGTGATCTGCGCCGCCACCTTCGCCGTCTTCTACCTGATGCCCGCCGACCCGGCGCAGGGCGCCTGCGGCAAGGCGTGCAGCCCCGAGCGGATCGCCGAGATCCGCACCACCCTCGGGCTGAACCACTCGCCGCTCACCCAGTTCGGCGACTACCTGGCCGGCATCGTCTCCGGCCGGACGTACGGCAGCGGCGCGCAGGCCGTCAACTGCCCCTTCCCGTGCCTGGGCTTCAGCTTCCAGACCGACCAGCCGGTGTGGCAGCTGCTCACCAGCAGGCTGCCCGTCAGCTTCTCGATCGCCATCGGTGCCGCCGTGCTGTGGCTCACCGTCGGCGTCGGCGCCGGGGTGGTCTCGGCCCTGCGCCGCGGCAGCCTGTGGGACCGGGCCGCGATGACGGCCGCCCTCGGCGGGGTGTCGCTGCCGATCTACCTCACCGCCCTGGTGCTGCAGTACCTGCTGGTGCTGCGGCTCGAACTGCTGCCGTACCCGCAGGTCGTGCCGTTCACCGCCGACCCGGTCGGCTGGACGCGGTCGATGGTGATGCCCTGGATCACCCTCGCCATGCTGTACGCCGGGATCTACGCCAGGGTCACCCGCAGCGAGATGCTGGAGAGCCTCGGCCAGAACTACGTGCGCACCGCCCGCGCCAAGGGTCTGGCCGAAGTCACCGTGGTACGGCGGCACGCGCTGCGGCCCGCCCTGATGCCGGTCGTGACCATCTTCGGCATGGACCTGGGCGCGCTGCTCGGCGGTGCGCTGATCACCGAGTCGGTGTTCGGCCTGCCCGGCGTCGGCAAGCTGGCGGCCGATGCGATCGCCTCCGCCGACCAGCCGGTGATCCTCGGGGTGACCCTGTTCGCGGCCTCCTTCGTGGTGCTCGCCAACCTGCTGGTGGACCTGGTGTACGCGGTGCTCGACCCGAGAGTGAGGGCCCTCGGATGACCCTGCTGACAGTACGTGACCTGGCCGTGGAGTTCCGCTCCGGAGTCCGCGCCGTGGACGGTCTCGACCTCGACCTGGACGCGGGGCAGGTGCTCGGCGTGGTCGGCGAGTCCGGCAGCGGCAAGTCGGTCACCAGCCTGGCCGTCCTCGGCCTGCTGCGTGACGCCCGAGTCAGCGGCGAGATCCACTTCGACGGTCGGGAGCTGACCGCACTCGACCAGCGCTCGCTGCGCCGACTGCGAGGCAACCGGATCGCGATGGTCTTCCAGGACCCGCTGTCCTGCCTCAACCCGTACTACTCGGTGGCCTTCCAGATCGCCGAGGCCTACCGGGCGCACCACCGCGCCGGACGCAGAGCGGCGCACCGGGTCGCGGTGCGCATGCTGGACCGGGTCGGCATCCCCGAGCCGGAACGACGGGCCCGCTCGTACCCGCACGAGTTCTCCGGCGGAATGCGCCAGCGCGTGATGATCGCGATGGCGCTGTGCCTGGAACCCGACCTGCTGATCGCCGACGAGCCGACCACCGCGCTCGACGTCACCGTGCAGGCGCAGATCCTCCAACTGCTGCGCGAGCTACGGGAGGAGGCCGGCACGGCCATCATGCTCATCACCCACGACATGGGCGTGGTCGCCGGGCTGGCCGACCAGGTCGTGGTGATGCACCAGGGCCGCGCCGTCGAACGCGGCCCGGTGCGCGACGTCTTCCAGCGGCCGCGGGAGCCGTACACCCGCGGCCTGCTCGCCTGCGTCCCGCGCATCGACGGACCCCTGCCGGACCGGCTGCCCACCCTGGGAGCCACCACATGAGCGAGCGAGCCATCAGGAGGAGCACGGTGAGTGAGGCGGACCGGCGGGCAGCGGAAGGAGGCGGTCGCACCGTTCTGCTCGAAACGCGGAACCTCGTCAAGCGCTTCCCGGTCCGCCACGGTCTGACGCGGCGGCTGGCCGGCCACGTCGCAGCCGTCGACGGAGTCTCCCTGACCGTCGGGCCCGGCGAGACCCTCGGCCTGGTCGGCGAATCCGGATGCGGCAAGTCCACCGTCGCCAAACTGATCACCCGCCTGGAACGGCCCACCTCGGGCAGTATCCACTTCGCCGGGCAAGACCTGGCCGGGTTGGACGAGACGGCCCTGCGCCCGCTCCGCCGCGAGCTGCAGATGGTCTTCCAGGATCCCTTCTCCTCGCTCAACCCCCGCCAGAGCGTCCGCCAGATCCTCACCGCACCCTCCCGCTACCAGGGCCTCGAACCCGGCGAACCGGTCGAGGAGTTGCTGACCCGGGTCGGGCTGCGACCGGAACACGCAGACCGGAACCCCCACGAGTTCTCCGGCGGACAGGCCCAACGCATCGGCATCGCACGGGCGTTGGCCCTGCGCCCGAAGCTGGTGGTGTGCGACGAACCGGTCTCGGCCCTCGACGTCTCGGTCCAGGCGCAGATCCTCAACCTGCTCAAGGACCTGCAGGACGAGTACGGGCTGAGTTACCTGTTCATCGCGCACGACCTCGGCGCCGTGCGCCAGATCAGCACCCGGATCGCCGTGATGTACCTCGGATCGGTCGTCGAAACCGCCGACCGCGACACCCTGTTCGCCCACCCCGCGCACCCGTACACCCACGCCCTGCTGTCCGCCGTGCCCCTGCCCGACCCGGACGCCGAACGCGGGCGGGAGCGGATCGTGCTCCACGGCGACCTGCCCAGCCCGCTCGACCCGCCCAGCGGCTGCCGCTTCCGCACCCGCTGCCCCAAGGCCGGTGAACTCTGCGCCGCCGAACGCCCCGAGCTGCGGACGATCGCCCTCGGACAGCAAGTCGCCTGCCACTACCCCGAGAGGACGCCGTGATCCGCGCCCAGTACCGGCTGTCCGGGCTCGCCATCACCGACCACGCCTTCGACGTGCCGCTCGACCACACCGACCCCGCGCGGGGAACCACCGAGGTGTTCGCCCGGGAGGTCGTCGATCCGGCGCGGGCCGACGACCGGCTGCCCTGGCTGCTCTACCTCCAAGGCGGCCCGGGCGGGAAGTCCCCCCGCCCGCTGAACGCCACCTCCGGCTGGCTCGGCCACGCGCTCAGGAGCCACCGGGTGCTGCTGCTGGACCAACGTGGCACCGGCCGCTCCACACCGCTGACCGCCAGGACCGCCGCCCGGTTCCCCTCGGCCGGCGCGCTGGCCGACCACCTCGCCCGTTTCCGCGCCGACTCGATCGTCGCCGACGCCGAACTGATCCGCCGCCAACTATGCGGCGACGAGCCATGGGAGACCCTCGGACAGAGCTATGGCGGCTTCGTCACCCTCAGCTACCTCTCCTTCGCCCCCGAAGGCCTGCGCGCCTGCTACATCACCGGCGGCCTGCCCGGCCTCGACACCACCGCCGACGACGTCTACGCGGCCACGTACCCCCGGGTCCGGGAGAAGACGACCGCGTACTACGCCCGCTACCCCGGCGACCGCCAACTCGTGTGCAGGCTGGCCGATCTCCTCGACCGGAGCCCGGTCCACCTGCCCGACGGCGACCGGCTCACGGTACGACGGCTGCGCACCCTCGGCCTGATGCTCGGCATGGGAGACGGCTTCGAGCGCCTGCACTGGCTGCTCGACGAGGCACTCGACCTCGACGGCGAGCCCTCGGCCACCTTCCTGCACCAGGTGATGAACCTGACCGCCTTCACCGACAACCCGCTCTTCGCCGCCCTCCAGGAGTCGATCTACGGCCGCCCCGGAGCCGCCACCGGCTGGGCCGCCGCCCGGGCCATAGCCACCCGTCCCGAGTTCGCCGAGGACGCCGACCCCCTGCTGTTCACCGGCGAGATGTTCCACCCCTGGACGTTCGAGGAGATCACCGGGCTGCGCCCGTTCGCCGAGGCCGTCCACCTGCTCGCCGAACGCACCGACTGGCCCGCCCTGTACGACCCGGTCCGACTCGCCGCGAACCGGGTCCCGATCGCCGCCGCCATCTACCACGACGACATGTACGTGGACGCCGGCCTGTCCCTGCGCACCGCCCGCACGGTCGGCTCCCTGCGCACCTGGGTCACCAACGAGTGGGAGCACGACGGGGTCACCGCCTCCGGCCACCGCGTCCTCGCCCGCCTGATGGACCTTGCCGCCGCGCGCATCTGATCCCCCACCACCCCGCCCCCGCGGTGGGAAAGGAACGAAGAGATGAGACTCGAGTCCCTCGCCGCCGTACTTGCCGCGACCCTCCCCCTGGTCGCCACCACCCCGGCCCTTGCGGATACCGCCCGGGCCACCACCGTCGCGCCCGCCTCCGGCTGCGCCCTGCCTGGGAAGACCGGCTGGACCGACGAAGGCCACAACACCGACCACACGCAGTTCCAGCAGCCCCTGGGCACCAAGCACGTGCTGATGCTGTTCGTCGACTTCTCCGACGCACCGGCCGCCGGATCCGTCGACGACTACTACCGCGAACTCGCCCCCGCGCAGGAGTGGATGAAGCAGGACTCCTACGGCAAGCTCCGCCTCGACATCGATCCGCTGAAGCGGTGGATCACCATGCCGCAGACCTCCGCCTCCTACGGATTCCAGCGCGGCATCACGTTCGACGAGCAGGAGCTGTACGTGAAGCAGGCCGTCCAGGCCGCCGATCCGTACGTGGACTTCTCCAAGTACGACATGCTGTACATCGTCCCCACCAAGTCCGCCTCCGCGATCACCTTCTCGCCCACCTACCTCTACGACCCGACCACCGCCGGCATCACCGCCGACGGCACCCGGATCAAGTGGGCGATCACCTTCGGCCAGGACATGTACCACTGGGGATACAAGGTCGCCGACCACGAGACCTCCCACACCTTCGGACTGCCCGACCTCTACGCCTTCACCGGCACCGACGTCCACCCCTACGTCGGCGGCTGGGACCTCATGGGTAACATCGCCGGCCCGGCGCCGCAGCACACCGGCTGGGAGCGCTGGAAGTTCGGCTGGATCGACGACGGCCAGGTCGCCTGCCTGCCCGCCTCCGGCAGTCGCACCGTCCACCTGAAGGCCGTCGAACGCCCCGGCGGAACCAAGATCGCCATGGTCCGCACCGGTGAGGCCACGGCGTACGTCGCGGAATCCCGCCGAGCCGTCGCCGGGGACGCCAAAGCCTGCTCCACCGGCGTGCTGATCTACAAGGTCGACACCTCCACCCAGACGGGATACGGGCCCGTCCAGGTGGTCAACGGCAACCCGGGCGCGACCCCGCCGAGCGGCTGCACCGCTCTCGACATGGCCGCCTACCAGCCCGGCCAGTCCTTCACCGACCCCGCCACCGGGGTGAAGATCGACGTGCTGCGCAAGGGTCCGCTCTCCGACACCATCCAGGTCACCAAGCAGTAGAGCCGGCGGTGACCGCCCCTCAGCTCGCGCCGTGACGCTGCAGGGAGACCCCCACAGCAGCTTCGCTCCGACCGGCGCGAACACTCCCGGCCAGGATTGACACCTGGCCGGGAGCCGGTCCCGGCCCGCCGGGCATCGTTCCCCTGCCCGGCGCGGTCACCGCAGGAGGCGCCCAGGCCATGCTCAAGGGCGGCCTCGCGCTGCCCGGCCGACGGATCGTCGTCGCCGGCAGCGGGCCGCTGCTGCTCGCCGTCGTGGCCACCCTGGCAGCGGCCGGAGCCGACGTGCCCTCGGTCATCGAGGCGAGCGACTACCTCGGCTCGCCAATCACCGCGGATGGCGTGCGGGCCCTGGCCGTGGACGACTGGCAGCGCACCAGCCTGCCGGGCCCGTACGCGGCTGGCGAGACCTGCGGCATCGGCGGCGCCGACCTGGCGATCGCCGAGGGCGAACTGGCCGCGTACGCAGTGGCCGCACGCCCGGCGCCGGCTGCCGCTCGCCGCCACCGCGCCCGCCGCCGCGCCTTCGCGGAACTCACGGGCGCCGCCCACTGCCCCGGCACCGGCTGGACCGCCTGGCTGCACGACGGCACGGACGTGTGCCGCTGCGAGGAGGTCCCGACCGGCCGCATCCGCGCGGCCGTGGCCGACCTGGCGCCGGCGCCCCCCGCACCGCCAAGCTCCTCACCCGCGCCGGCATGGGCTGGTGCCAAGGCTGGATGTGCGGCCTGGCCGTCGCCTGCCTGACCGGCCGACCGGCACCCGACGCCGACCGCCGACCGCTGGCCGCCGACCGCTGGCCTGCCCCGTTCCCCTGGCCCAACTCGCCGACCAGTGAGCCCAGTGGCCGGCATCACCCAAGCCATCCCTTGCCCGCCAATAAAATGTCACACCCCACAAGGACTTCTCGTATGTCCTTCGCATCGCATGACGCCACCCGGCCCTGGCGGGGCATCATGGTCGCCACCGCGCTGCCGCTGCGCCCCGACCTGTCCGTCGACTACGACGCCTACGCTGAGCACGTCCGCTGGCTGGTCGACAACGGCTGCGACGGCGTCGTCCCCAACGGCTCGCAGGTGGCCAAGACCGGCGTGCCGATCGTGGCCTACAACAACCCCGTCGACACCAAGGTCAACCCGGCCCCCACGCTGCTCGCCCAGCTGCACGCAGAGGGCTCGATCGTCGCGGTCAAGGAGTTCACCGGCGATGTCCGCCGCGCCTACCAACTCGCCGAACTCGCCCCCGCGTTGGACCTGGTGATCGGCTCCGACGACGTGCTTCTGGAGCTGGCCCTGGCCGGCGCCGTCGGCTGGATCGCCGGCTACCCCAACGCCCTGCCCGACGCCACGGTGGCGCTCTACAAGGCGGCCGTCAGCGGGGACCTGGCGACCGGCTCGACCGCCGTGGGCCGGGCCGTCGTCGCCACCACGACTGCCCGCGGAGTACCGGTACAGGCAGAACTGGGCGGCGCGAACGCCGCGCCGGTGCTGCCCGACGCCGACATCGAGCAGGCCGCCGCCCACCTGGCCGCCGCGATCGCCGGATACGCCGGGCAGAAGTGCACCGCTACCAGCAGGGTGATCGCCGTCGGTGACGCGTACCGGCCGCTGCGCGCCGCGATCGCCAAGGCCCTGGCAGACGTCGAACTCGCCCCGGTGATCAACGAGTCCGCGCTCTCCCGGCTCACCCACGCGGTCGACTCGGCCCGCGCCGCCGGGGCCGAGACGGTGACCGGCGGACAGCGGATCGACGCGCCGGGATGGTTCCTGGAGCCGACCCTGCTGACCGGCGTCCCGGAAGAGCACCCGTTGCTGACCGAGGAGTTCTTCGGCCCACTGGCCATCCTGCTGCCCGCGGCGGACCTGGACCAGGCGATCACAAGGGCCAACTCCAGTCCCCAGAGCCTCGCCACCTCCGTGCACACCCAGGACCTGGACCTGGCGCTGACCGCAGTCGACCGCCTGGACGCAGGCATGATCCGGATCAACGCGCCCTCCACCGGTGTCGACTTCCACCTGCCGTTCGGCGGCGCCAAGGCGGCCATCCACGGCCCCGCGAACAGGGCACCGCCGCGCTGCAGTTCTTCACCGCCGAGCGAACCGTCACGATGCCGCCCGGCGGAGCACCCAGGTGATCACGCCCAGAGGGCTTCGGAAGGGAGGTCTCCGATTCCATAACGCAACGTGATGGAGGGCTGGGAGCTACCGAAGGCAATGATCGATCCGGACGATAGCCTGCACGCTTCCCGCACGGCGGCAGTAGCCGACCGTACCCGGGAGCGCACAGGACACCCGGCTGACTACCCGCCAGGGCGCAGCCAGCAGGGCTCGTCACCGGATCGATCCCTTCGGAGGCCCCCATGGACCCCTCAGTCAGACCCCGGCGCCCCCTGTCGGCAGCGCTCATCCTCGTCCTGGCCGCCCTGCTGGCCCTGGTCGTCGTCCCCGCGCACCCCGCCCACGCGTACAACGGCAGCACCTCCGCCTGCGCGCTGCAGGGGACGACTGGGTACACCGACGAGGGCCAGCAGACCGACTACACCCGGTTCCAGAACCCGATCGGCATCAAGCGCATCGGCCTGATCTACGTCGACTTCCCCGACGCCGCCGGCACCGCCCTGCCCCTCACGTCGTACTATGACACGCTCAAGGGCGCCAACGACTGGATGCGGAACGCCTCCTACGGCCAGACCACGCTGGACATCCAGGTCCCGTACGCCAACTGGGTCCACATGCCGAAGAACTCCACGGACTACAACTGGGAACGCGGCTTCTCCTGGTCCACGCACCAGGTCTACGTGAAGGACGCGCTCACCGCCGCGGCCAACGCCGGCGTCGACCTCTCCCAGTACGACATGTTCTACGTCGTGCCCACCACCACCGCGACCGCGATCGGCCACTCCCCGACCTTCATCCAGGACCCCGCCTCCCCGACCTGGGTCTGGAACCCGCCGACGAGCAGTTGGGTACTGATCCACTGGGCGGTGACCTTCGGCCAGGACATGTGGTCCTGGGGATACAAGGTCGCCGACCACGAGACCAGCCACACCTTCGGCCTGCCCGACCTGTACGCCTTCAGCGGGGAACTGAACCAGTACGTCGGCGGCTGGGACCTCATGGGCAAGATCTCCGGACCGGCCCCGCTGAACTTCGGCTGGGAGGCGTGGAAGTTCGGGTGGATCACCGACAGCCAGGTGTCCTGCCTGGACACGGCGAACACGTACACCACCACCCTGACCGGGCTGGAGTACGGGGGCAGCGGCTACCGGCTGGCGGTGATCAAGACCAGCGCCACCACCGCCTACGTCGCCGAGTCCCGCAAGGCCGCCTACAACGACTCCAGCGCCTGCGCCACCGGCGTCGTCATCTACAAGGTCGACACCTCCATCACCACCGGCAACGGGCCGATCCAGGTGGTCACCAACCCCAAAGCCGTCCCACCCGCCGGGAACTGCGCCACGCTGGACATGCAGACCTGGCAACCCGGCCAGTGGTTCCAGGACGACACCGCCCGCATCCGGATCTACGTGAACGCCTCCGACGCGTCCACCGACACCCTCTGGACGTACAAGTGGTGACCCCGTAGCACCGGAACGCCTCCGACCAACGGGCGGTGCGGCCGGTGCGACAGGCGCCGACCGCATCGCACCGCCGCAGGCTCCACCGCGCGGATCGTGTCACACCACCGGGCGCCTCACCCAGAGCGAGGCACGCCACTGCTCAACACGCCCACCGCAGTGCGCTGCGGCGGCACTGCGCCGTCGTGCCTTTCGAGCCAGCCCTGGTAGACCGTGCTGCGGGCGCACGCCGTCCGGTACGCCTCGATGACGTCCTGCACGAGGGAGGGGCCCAACGTTTCCAACGGCCCCTCCTCGTACCAGGCGAGCAGATGCCGGTACCAGAGCGGATTCCCGGCGATCGGACGTACGGCGATGCCCGGGACCTCCTCGAAGGTGGCCTGGCAGAAGCTCACCGCGTGGCCGTGGCGAACGATGTCCAGGAGGAGTCGGCCCTCCGCCTCGTGGACGACGCGTATGCGATGCCCCAGGACGAGCAGGGTCCTGGACCAGTACTCACGGATCCGGTCGTTGTCCGGCCGAGGAGCGGC
This sequence comes from Streptomyces sp. 1114.5, assembly GCF_003635085.1. Lineage (NCBI taxonomy): Bacteria > Bacillati > Actinomycetota > Actinomycetes > Kitasatosporales > Streptomycetaceae > Streptomyces > Streptomyces sp. 1114.5. The sequence goes on along the minus strand of NZ_RBXE01000002.1, from coordinate 615,444 downwards.
CCAGTCCTCTTCCTCCAGATCCTCCAGCGCGACCTCCTCCAGCGCCGCCAGCGGATGGGCTGCCGGCAGTGCCACGAAGAGCGGCTCGGTGGCGATCGGCTCGACGGTGACTCCAGGGGGGAGCACGAGCTCATAACCGGGGCTGTCGCCCACCACGGCCGCCTCAAGACGGCCGCCCGCGATGTCCTCGACGAGCGGGACGGGGCATCCGTGGCCCCGCGAACTGATCTCGGCCTCCGGATGGTGCGACCTGATCGCCGTGATCAACCCGCCGAGCAGGGGAGCGTTGACGGAACCGAGCCGGAAACGGTGCGGCGAACAGCTCCTCCGCGCGGCGAGAGCGGAGGCCTCCAACAGTTCGTCAATGGTCGGCAGCAGCGCCCGTGCCCGGCTCAGCACCACCTCCCCGAAGGCGGTCGGGACGACACCCGACTGCGCGCGGCTGAACAGCTCACCGCCGAGCGCCCGCTCGATCCGCGTCAACTGGGCACTGAGACCGGGCTGGGTCAGCCGCAACGACGCGGCGGCCCGCGTCAAACTGCCGCTGTCCGCGATGCTGCAGATGATCCGGAGGTGCCGGAATTCGAGCTCCATGGCGAGATGCTACGGAGATCAGTCCCACATCAGTAGGGGTGCGTCGGTAACGACCCGGCCATCAGACCTGCGCTGTTCGATCTCGCCCGGCGCAGCCGCCTCCCGACGGCCTCGCCGCAGGAGGCCTGGCGCAGGGCCTCAGGCGGTTGCGCGTGGCGGTCGCGGGCGCCGTCGCGCAGCACTTTCCCGCGTTGGGGTCGCGCGGATCGAGGCCGTTTTCCGGCCCGGTCCACTGGCCGGTTCGGGTGGCAGTCGGTGCGAACACGCGGGGCATGGGACTGATCCGCAGACACCGGCGTGAGCAGGAGCAAGAGCGCGCTGCCACGACGCCGTTCCGGACAATCTCGTCAGCTCGCCCGGCCGGCCCGCGCCCCGGTCGGTCCTGTCCTGCTTGACCCAGCCCCGCAGCCCCTCCGGACTGACCCCCCAGTTCCCGGGCGATCTCGGTGACGTTCCGGTGTGGCGAGGACCGGACGAGCGCGACCGCGTCCCGCTTGAACTCCGCCGTGTACCGCTTGGCCATGTTGCTCTTGATTCCCACCTGGTGCTGCTTCCTCCGGGCTTGCATCGCCCAGTCTCCACGTGTCCAACCTCAAGGGGAGACTTCACAACCCGTCCTCCGCCGAACCACGGCACACGGCCCGCCCCAGAAAAGGCCGTTCCCCGCATTCCTGCGGGGAACGGCTTTCCGGCCTGCATGAACGTAGCGCCGACCGGGGCAACAGGATCTGAATCTGCACCCCCCTGACCCCCATTCACCCTGTGATCTTTCCCACCGAAAAGGCGGACATTTTTTCGATCACGGGTCGCAGAGCCGGGGATCCTGCCTCAGTGATCAGCATATTCGCCTCCTCTCGATCGTCCTACCGGTAACTTCTTCCGGTATTTTCCAGGATACTCCTTAATGTGAGACTTCGAGTCCGCCGCGCACATGAGTCAGTATCTGAAAATTCCCCTGCGTGACGTTTGACCAGAATATCTACCCGAGATATTTCCTGTGGCTCACCCCACGGTCACAGGATCCATCCTGGCCGAGGTGTCGCAGGTGAGGGCCGGCGCCATGCCGGGACAGGGGAAGTGCCGGGGAGTCCTGCGCCGATCCACGTGGAGGCCGGGCGAGGAAGCCGGCCGACGGAGAGTACTGCTGCGGGAAAACCGTGGTTCGTGGCGGAGTTCGCACGGAAGAACCGCACGACTGCGGTGGACCGGTCGAAATGCAGGGCTTCGGTGAGCGGCTCCTGGGTCATCTGCTGGACCGGGCTCTGCGATGGGCCGACGCCGGCCTCCTCGCCACGCCAGAACGGCGGGCGCCCCCTCGGCAGTGACCGGCCGCAGCCCTACCCGGCACCACGGTGCGCACACTCTGCGCCCATGCGTACAGGCGTTGTTCGGACGTTTCCGGCGACTTCCCCCGGCCTCCGAGCCGGCCTTCACGAAGACGCAGGTCGACCAACGGCAACCCACCGACCGCCCCTGCTCACCCCGGATGCCGGGGCTGTGGCCGGAGTACGGTGGAAGAGAGCACCGTCCACGGCCTGCGAGCTACTGCCGTGCCCCGGCGGCAGCACAAGGCCGTCCAAGGACGAGCCCAGGGCAGGTGTTTCGACATGACCGCGACCTCCGATCCCGCCGCCGCCCAGCCACCGGGGCCGGAGCCGGCGGTCCGCCTCTCACTGACACCCGAGGGCGCCACGCGCGGCCGGCTGGACGGGGCCTGGTGGCCGCGCTCGCACGACCTCCTGCGCGAACTTCCCCCACTGGCGACGGCACTGGACCCCACGTGGGGGAAGGTCACCCGTGTCACCGTGAATCCGACGCACTGGCCGGCCATCCCCCGGCGCGTCCCGGTCGCAGGCCATGTCATCCACGTCGGGTGGTTCGAACAGGAGCAGGACGCGGACGAGGTGCTCGTGTGCTCCTTCACCCCTCTACGCCTGGAGCTCCTGGTGATTCCCCCGGAGGCCGAGGCCTCCGCCGCCGAGTGGCTGATGACAGCGGCGTCCGACCCGGCCAACACACGTACCGGCACCGACCTCCTGACAGCCGCGGGCGCGCCGACCGCAGACCCGCGGGCAGACGGATGACAACGGTCGGCAGCGGACGACACCAGGCCGTTCGCCGCCGACCTCAGCCCGGACTTCCCGCTGCCGGCGCCCGCCCCCGGCGGCACCCCGGATCGGGCGGATAGGTGCGCGGACATCACCCCGGAATACGCCGCCGCGTGCCCGGATGAAGCCCGGCTCCTCGGCGGCCGAGCAACCGATGACCGGAGCCGTCTCAGGACGGGAGCCTCCTCACCGCACACGCCCGCCGCGTTCGCGGCGCTCATGCTCCAGCGAAGGCCGCCGGATGGGAGCGGAGGTCAGCTGTCGCTGCGGTAGTGGTCCATCGAGACCTTCACCGGGCCGTTGCCGGTCACGGAGATGACCCGCACGATCGCGATGGCGTGAGTGCTTCTCGATCGCACGCAGAAGGCTCGGCCGGCCGGCAGGTCACTGAAGTCGAGGGCCGTCGCCGGCTGCCGGTCGATGGCCGTCGAGCAATCGGCCGGGGTTGGCCGCCCGCTGGGGGTGATGGCGGCGTCGCTTCCCGTCGGGATCAGGAACTCGTTGGCGTTGTGCCCGACGGACCACTCGGTGGACTGCGCGGGGATCAACTTGCCGGTCTCGATGTCGAAGTCGTAGGAGTCGTCGGGTGCGGTCAGGATTGCATCGGTGTACGCCGCGGTGTACGTGGCCGGGCTCGCCGGGTCGGTCGGCCCCGGGCCGTCGGCCGCCGGTGCCGGCGTGTCCGGGCCGGTGTCACCGGCCGTCGGGCTGTCGCCGGCCAATCCCGTGGCTGCGAGGATCCGGTCGAGCTTGTGGGACAGGAGCACGCCGCCGACCGTGCCACCGAGAGCCACCACCAACGCCGACAGCAGCAGTACCGTCTTCCAGGTCGCGCCCTTGCGGTAGGGCTTGCCCACCGCGGGTATCGCGGGAGCGGCGACGGTCGGCAGTGGGGGCGGAAGCAGAGCGGTCGGCACCTCGGGCAGGGGCTGCGCAGCGCCGTAGGAGCCGGGCGGGGCCTGGGCGGCGACGACGTCGGGGGAGAACGCGGCGGCCAAGTCCTGCGGCAGGTCAGAGCGGCGGGTGATGTCGGTGCTGACCTGAGTGGGCAGCCAGTCGTCGGCGAAGCGCAGCCCGCCGCCCGCAGCGGGGTGGTTGCGGGCGGCCTCGATGATCTCTGCGGGGGTCGGCCGGTCCTCGGGCTGCTTGGCCAGGCAGCGCAGCAGCAGCGCGTGCAGGTCGCCCGGGACACGGCCGAGATCCGGCTGCTCGTTCACCACCCGGTACAGCACCGTGGTCTCCGGTCCCTCGCCGAACGGCTGGGTGCCGCCGGCGGTGTACGCCGCCAGAGAACCCAGCGCGAAGACGTCCGTCGCGGGCGTGACCGGCCTGCCCAGGGCCTGCTCGGGCGCCATGAAGGCGGGCGAACCGATCCGGAAACCGGTGCCGGTCAGCGCGACGGCGTCGGCCGCGCGGGCGATGCCGAAGTCGATCACGCGCGGACCGTCGGCCGCGAGCAGCACGTTGGCGGGCTTGAGATCCCGGTGCACGACTCCGGCGCCGTGGATCGCCTGCAGCGCCTCCGCGATCCCGCCCATCAGCAGCAGGACCGTGCGCACCGGTAGCGCGCCGTGTTCCCGGACCACCTGTTGCAGCGACGGGCCCGGAACGTACGCGGTGGCCAGCCACGGCACGTCGTCGTCCGCGCCGGAGTCGATCACCTGGGCGGTGTACAGCCCATGGATCCGCCGGGCGTTGGTGACCTCCTGTGCGAAGCGCCCCCGGAACTCCGTGTCCTGCGCGAACTCCGGCCGGACCGTCTTGAGGGCCACGGGCCGGCCACCGGGGGTGTAGGACAGGTAGACCCGCCCCATGCCGCCTGCCCCGAGCCGGGCGTGCAACCGGTAGCCGCCTACTTCGGCCGGATCGTCGGGCTGCAGGGGCTGGTAAAGCGTTGACGCGGGCAAGGAGTCCAGGGACATGTCGATGGGCATGTGGAAGGTCTCCAGTGGTGCGAGCCGTGAGCGGGGGCGAGGGTGGCGCGACGGGAGTGCCGGCCGTTCAGCAGGCCTTGCCGCTCGGGACCGGCTTGAGGTCGATGAGGTAGGCGTCCACGGCGTCGTTGACGCAGGCGTTGCTGCGGCCGTAGGCGGTGTGGCCGGTCCCCTTGAAGGTGAGCAGCATGCCGCCGGGCAGTTGGTCGGCGAGACCCTGCGACCACTGGTAGGGCGTGGCCGGGTCGCCGGTGGTGCCGACGACCAGGGCCGGGGGCAGGCCCTTGGCGTTCACGCGGTGCGGCTGCTGGTGTCCGGCGGGCCAGCCCTTGCAGGTGAGTTCGGCGAGCACGGCGGAGGTGCCGAAGACTCCGGCCTCCTGGTTGGCGCGCTCCAGCAGCTCCCAGTAGGGCTGCGCGTCCCTCGGGTGTGGCTGGTCGAGGCAGTTGACGGCGGTGATGGCGACGGAGGAGTTGTCGGGGGCCTGCTCGCCGGAGCTGCCCGGGTCGGAGCTGCCGGCCTGGGCGGGCTGGCCGGATATACCGGGGCTGGCGATCTCGGCGAGTTTCGTCCCGTCGCCGCCCCGCGCGGCGCGCAGCGCCTCGGACAGGTCCTGCCACTGGGACTCGGGTGAGTACATCGACTTGGTGAGGGCGGCGAGCAGCATGTTCTGGTCGAGCCGCTCGGTGGTGCCCCTGATCCGCAGCGGGTGCTTGGCCGTCCGCCGGTGCAGGTCGGTGATCACCTTGTGGATTCCGTCCGGGGTGGTGGCGGGGCAGGCGTCGTGGACCACGGTGGCGCACTGCCGAGCGTAGTCGTCCACCGACTTCCGGAAGGCTTTGCCCTGCTGGAGGGCGGCCTCGGACCAGTCGAGCGAGGGGTCGACGGCGCCGTCGAGGACGAGCGCGCGGACCCGGTGCGGGAACAGTTCGCCGTAGACGGTGCCGAGGTAGGTGCCGTAGGACCAGCCGAGGTAGCTGAGCTTCTCGTCGCAGAGAGCCGCGCGCAGCACGTCCATGTCGCGGGCCGCGTCCAGCGTCCCGACGTGCGGCAGGATGGCTCCGCTGCGGGCCTTGCAGAAGGCAACCTGCTTCTCGGCGTCCGCGAGCGCGGCGCTGCGTTCGGCGGCGGTCTTCGGATACGCACTCGTCGAGGCGGAGTCGGATTCGGGCTGGTCCTGGTCGGAGGAGTCGGAGGAGCCGCAGTCGATGGCCGGCTTGCTGCCGGCCACGCCCCGCGGGTCGAAGCTGACGATGTCGAAGCGGGCGCGCGCCCGTTCGCTGAAGGAGGAGAGGCCGCCGGACTTCAGTTGCTCGACCCCGGATTCGCCCGGTCCGCCGGGGTTGAAGACCAGGGAGCCCATGCGCTGGGCGGGATCCGCCGTGACGGACCTGGCCAGCGGCAGGGTGAAGGTCTGGCCGGTCTCCGGGTGCGCGTAGTCCACCGGGACGGTCAACGTGGCGCACTGCAGCTCGCCGCACGTGGTCCAGGTCGGCTTCTGCCGGTAGAAGGTCTGCAAAGCGCTCTGCTGCGCGGAATCGGTCGGCGCCGTGTCGGCGCCCTCCGCAGCCGTGTCCCCGGACGCCGGGATGCATCCGGCAAGTGCCGTGACGCCGAGTGCGGCCAAGGCCAGGATCAGGCCGGCACGCTTGCTCGTCGGGTGCTTCATGGGGGTACTCCAGAGGGACTTGGCAGGGTTGTTGCGCACGACGCCCGCAGTGGTCAGCGGCACCGGCACCACCTCGGCGGCCCGGGGCGGCTGGGCCGAGGGCTCCATCCGCCGGGCCGCTGGCGGTCCCCGGGCGCGTGGGGGATCGCGCCCGGGGGTGTCTCACGGCGCCGCGTGCCGGTCCGCCCACGTATCTCCCGGGCGAACGGCCGCGCTACTCGGCTCCTGCCGGTTCGCTCCGCTGTGACCTCACAGATGATTGCCGGGCGAAGCTGAGGATTTGATGAGGGCGGCCCGGGCCGCACATCGGGCTATCCTGACCGCCGTGCGAGTACTGGTGGCCGAAGACGACGATGACCTGCGGTTTGCCGTGTCCGCAGCACTGCGCAGCGAGGGGCTGGCCGTCGACGAGGTGGCCGATCTGCCGGCCGCCGACGAGGCGTTGTTCGTCACCGAATACGACTGCGCGGTGTTCGACCGGATGCTGCCCTCCGGGGACGCTGTCGAGTACGTGCGCGAGCTGCGCCGAGCTGGGCGGACCGTCCCGGTGCTGTTCCTCACCGCCCGGGACACGGTCGCCGACCGGGTCGAGGGGTTCGCCGTCGGCGGCGACGACTACCTGGTCAAACCGTTCGCGGTGCCCGAGCTGGCGGCCCGGGTGCACAGCCTGTGCCGACGGGCGGCCACCGTCCGGCCCCCGGTGCAGCGGTTCGCCGACCTGGAGATCGACACCGCCCGCCGCCAGGTGCACCGGGACGGCGTGCTGTTGATGCTGACCCGCAAGGAGTTCGCCGTACTGGAGTTGCTCGCGGCCCGGGCGGACCAGGCCGTACCCCGCGCCGACCTGATCGAGAAATGCTGGGACGAGATGACCGAGCCGAACTCCAACGTCGTCGAGGTGCTGGTCTCCCAGCTGCGCCGCAAGCTCGGCGACCCGCCGCTGATCCACACGGTCCGCGGGGTGGGCTACCGACTGGCGCCGCCCGGCAGCGGCGTCGGCGGCCGAGGATGACGGCAGCGGCCCGGATCCGGCGGCTGCGCCGGCGACTCACCGCACTGTTCTCTCTCACCAGCGCGATCGGACTGATCGGCCTGGCGGCGTTCGCCATCCACACCGACGACAACTCCTGGAGCGACCGGCTCGACGACGCGCTCACCCTGCAGACCCGCCAGGCGACCCTGCTCCTGAGCTTCGACGACAACGGCCGGCTCGACACGCAGTACCTGCAGGACGGGACGGAGACCGACTGCCCGCCGGTGACCGTGGTGACCGGCACGGCCGACCAGCCCACGGTCTCCTACACCCCGCGCAAGCCCTGCATCCGAGCCCACACCGAGGACCTGGAAGCGGTGGCCGCGGAAGCGATGCGGGAGGGATCGGCCGTCGTGGTCGACGCACGCAGCGACAACGGCCACCGGATCCGGCTACTCGCCGAGCCCTACGCGGGAGCCAACGGCCAGTCGACGGCCGGCGCGGTGGTCGCAGCCGACGACACCACCGGCGACCGGGCCGCGCACCGCAAACTGGCTCTGCTCCTGGTGGCCGGCTGTGCGGTCCTGGTTGCCCTGTCCGCCGTGGCCGGGCACCTGCTCTCCGGGCGGGCGATCCGGCCGGCGCTGACAGCGCTGCAACAACAGGAGGAGTTCCTCGCCGACGCCGCCCACGACCTGCGCACACCCACCGCATCGCTACGCGGCCTCGCGGAGACCGCGCTGCGCGACGACGAGCACCGCACCGCCGCGCTCGAACGGACCGTGCGCCTGGCGTCCCGGATGGGCGACCTGATCGACGGCCTGCTCACCCGGGCCCGGCTGATGGCCGGTGTCGGCACCCTGGCCAGCCAGCCGCTACGCCTGGACCAGCTCGTCGAGGTGGTCGTCGACGACGTCGAAACCGGCGAGCACCACGTGAGCGTCCACACCGAACCGGTCGTCGTGGTCGCCGATCCCGACCTGCTCCGGCGGGCGGTGGCCAACCTGCTCGGCAACGCGCTCCTCCACGGCCATGCCCCGGGCCTGCCCGCAGAAGTCGACGTCACCGTGGCCGCCGACGGAACGGTGACCATCGACGACGCCGGACCCGGCATCCCCCCGGCTCTCGCCGACTCCCTCTTCCAGCGCTTCCACAGCGGCTCCGGCTCCACCGGCCTCGGGCTGTCCATCGCCTCCTGGGTCGCCCACGCCCACAGCGGCACCCTCGACGTCGGCACCAACCCGCGCGGCGGCGCCCGCTTCACCCTCCGCCTCCCACCCCGGACGAAGTAGGCCAACCCCGGCGATGCGCACGCCCACGATCGGTGCGCCGCCCCATCGACATGAGTGTGCGGTGCCGCTCGAGAAGCCGGGCCGCAGCGGCAGCCTGCCGCACGGGGCGGCCCGTGAGCGACGGCGCCGATGATGCCCAGCACGATCGCGACGATCTTTGGAAGCGATCACGATGCGCCCCGTCGTCGGTCTTGGACGTGTCCACCGCCGTTGCGGCTGCCGCGACCCTCACCACCACCAGCTCGGAGCCCGCTGCCCGGCGCTCGTCTCCGACCCCGGGCACGGCACCTGGACCCTCGCCGTCGACCTGCCCGCACCCACCCCCGGCCGCCACACCGTACGCCGCGGCGTATACCCCACCGAGGAATCAGCCCGAGCCGCCCTGCGCCGACCGCTCGAAGGCCACAACGGCGGCTTCACCGCGGACCCCAACCTTGAGCGTGTCCTCCCCGACTGGGTCTGACATGCCTCGCGCACCGTCCCGCACGCTCTGCCGACACACCCGACCGGGCAGCGACCTTGGACTCAAGCTCACCGAGTTCAAGAGGAGAAGCCATGGGACAGCATGCGCAGCGTGGCCGGGTCTACCGGCGGTGTGGTTGTTCGGACGGGAACCGGAAGCAGTTGGGTCCGTGGCGTCCGCGGCTGGCCGGGGACCCGAGGCACGGAACGTGGACGTACGCGGTGGATCTGGCGAAGGACGAGGGGCGGCGTCGGGTCCGCCGCCGTGGCGGTTTCGCCAGCCATGCGGAGGCGATGCGGGAGATGCGGGCGGTGTTGGAGCTGCGCGGGGTGTACGAGAACCGGCGGACCACGGTGGCGAGTTACCTGCGCGAGTGGCTGGTGACGAGGCGGGCGTATCTGTCGGCGAACACCTACGCCGGGTACGTGGCGTGTGTCGAGCGTGACCTGGTCCCGGCGTTCGGCCACATCCAGCTGCTCGACCTGCGACCCCATCATGTCGACGAGTGGATCGGCACCCAGCTGGAGGCCGGGCGAGGCCTCGTCACCATCTACAAGGCCGCGTCCACGCTGCGCAACGCGCTGGACGCCGCCGTCCGCCCCTGGCGGCTGCGCTACAACCCGGCTAATCACTCCGTCCCGCCCAAGCCCCGGGCGGAGGAGCGGACCTGCTGGACGCCGGAGGAGGCCGCGACGTTCCTGCGGCACAACGCCGAGCAGTACGCCGACCAGCTCACCGACCTGTTCGAGGTGATCCTGGGCACCGGCATGCGCCGCGGCGAAGTCCTGGCCCTGCACTGGGAGGACGTCCACCTCATGGACCACCAGCTCTTCGTCCGCTGGACGCTCGCCGCCGTCAACAACAACAGCCTGACCTTCGGCCAGCCCAAGACCGAAGCCAGCCGCGCCTGGATCAGCCTCTCCCCAGAGTCATGACCGCCCTCCACGCCAAGCCGCGATCCAGATGGCCGCGCACCCCGACGGCCTCCTCGAAGGCCTGGTCTTCTCCCGCCCCGGCGGTGCGCCGCTGCGCCCGCAGTGGGTCCTCGACCAACTCCGCAAGCGCACCGCCGAACTCGACCTGCCCAAGATCGGACTCCACGACCTCCGACACACCGCCGCCAGCATCATGATCGCCGAAGGCATCCCCCTCGCATCGTCTCCAAAACACTGCGCCACGCCACCCTCGCCACCACCATCAACCTCTACGGCCACCTCTTCAAAGACTCAGCCGACCAAGCCGTCCACGCCCTCGCCCAAGCACTCGACCGCGCCCAAGCAGGCCGAACCCAGACGCACTTCCGCAAAGATGACGACGGCGAGAACCCCATGCCCGTAGCCGCGTAACCCGCATGCCTCCACCGAGACATAACGGCAGGTTCCGTGCGCTTGGCAGCCCAACCGCGTGTTGAGGTTGTGCCCCTTCCCTGAGTGCATGGGAAGGGGCACGGGCGGCCACAAGCCGGCAGCCTTGCGGAACGCCGTTCGCCTGGCTCGGTTCTGTTGGGTGTCCCTGGGAAGCGCGTCATCGAGTTTCTTGCGGACCTGGCGCGACATGGACCTGACTGCCTCGCCCAGTGCCTGGGTGGCGTCCGAGTCGGCTCCGTGCACGACTGGGGCGAGCCGGTCCGCCAGGTCGAGCGGTGCGCTGCCCGGCCTGCTCCTGTTGAGCGCACCGATGACCGTGGCGGCGTCGAGCGCAGCGTCCTGGTCTTCGGAGGCTGCTCGCAAGGCTGTCTCCCATGCTGCGGACGGATCAGCCAGTGCGGCGGTGACCAGTTCCAGGCGGCGGATGTCCATCTCCGCACTGTGGATGAGGTTGTTCAGGTGGCCTGCGAGTGCTGTGTCCAACTCGGGGTTGCCGGTGCACAGTGCCAGCAGGTCACTGAGGTGTTCGTCGCACCGTTGCAGGGCCGTTCCAAGTACTCCCTTGGGTGCTTGGCCGGCCTGTTGGGCGAGTTCGGGGCACCGACCTCGTGCGAGGGCAAGCATGTCGGCTTGCGTCGGTTTGTCCCGTGGGGTCGCGTTGAACCGGGTGTGTCGATGACTTCCCGGTCCCCGCGGCCACGGTCTGAGCGTCAGCGCCTGAAGTGCGTGGTGACGTCCGTGGTGGAGAAGCGTCTGGGCGCTCTGCCTGTCGCTGCCGAGTTTCTGCGCCGGCTGGACGTGTCCGGGATCGTCGACGGGCTGTGCCCTTCCGCACCGAGTGCGCACCTGACCCACGGGCAGGTGATCGAGGCACTGGTCGCGAACCGGCTCACCTCGCCGATGCCGCTGTTCAGGGTCGGCGACTGGGCCCGGGTCTGGGCGGTCGAGGAGGTGTTCGGCATCGAGCCGGCCCTGCTCGACGACGACCTGCTGGCCCGGGCCCTGGACGCGATCGCACCGCACCTGGAACAGGTCGCGGGCACGGTCGGCGCGCGGGACCCCGGCGCGGGCCGCGATCTTCTCGGCCGTCTTGTGGTGCTTGCCGCCCGCGGCGCGGGCGAGCGCGTAGATCACCGCCCAGCAGAAGGCCGGTCGGGGCCGAGTCACCGTATACCGGGCCGTCTCGACCCTGCGCAATGCCTTGAACGCTGCTGTCCGCTCGTGGCGGCTGCGCTACAACCCCGCCACGTACTCCGTCCCGCCCAGGCCCCGCTCCGAAGAGCACACCTGCTGGACACTACCGTGCCGCGAACGCTCCGACCTTGAAGTCGGTGCCGCAGACGCTGAAGACGCCGCCCGGCGAGCCGTTCGCCTTCATCACGTTCACCGTGGTGCCCGCGTCCTTGGGCAGCGCGACCTTGACGTGGGACGCCTGCACCGGGCAGGTGTAACGGGCCGACGTGGTGCCCTCGCTGTTCACGTCGTTGTACAGCACGTTCGCCACCACCGCGGCACCCGCCGGGACGTCGACCGCGTCCGAGCCGTCCTTGGAGTTGTCCCCCGAGACCGGGCTCGCCTTGCCCTGGTCGTCGTCGGCGACCACGGTCGTCGGGCCGACGATGGTGCAGGGGGCACCCGAGCTGTTGGTGATCTTGAGGGTCGCGGCGGCGGGCTGCGCGTCACTGGCGTGGCCCGAGGACTGGAGGAACGTCACCGAGGTGTTCTTGGTCGTGCAGGCCGCGGTGACGCCGCCCCCGCCAGTGCCGGAGGACGAGCTGCCACCACCGCTCGTGCTCGTCCTGCCCCCGGACGGCGCCGAGGCCGAGCCCGCGGCCGGCGCCGAGGCCGGCGCCGAGGCCGGGGCCGAGGTTGCACCCGACGGAGCGGCTGATGATGCGCTGGTGCCGACGGCGCTGTCCTGCGTGCCGCTGCCGTCGTTGCAGGCGGTCAGGGACAGGGCGAGCGTCGCGACGGCGCCGACGGCGAGCAGGGCGGGACGGGTGGTGGTGCGCATGGCTGGTTCCCCCGGTTCTCGTTCGTGGGTCGCGATCCTGCACGAGGTCGTTTCCCCTTACACGAACCAGGATGTTGCGGCGCGCTGGCAGATCACTAACGAGCGCGGCGGCGGCGCTAACGCCCGGCTAACGCTCCCGGATCCTGGCGTGTGCCGCCGCGTGCCGACGCCGCAGTTCGGGCAGTTCGTCCTGGTCGGCGATGCGCAGCAGGGCATCGAGCGCCGTGACGGCGCCCGCGTCGTAGCCGGTCTGCTCGGCCTCAAGCGCGGCCTGCGCAAGGCAGCGCCGCCCGGCCACGGTGTCGCCGAGCCCGGCCAGCGCCTCGCCCTGCCAGGTACGCAGGAGCACGCGCCGGGCGACCGCCTCGTGCTCGGGGCCGAGGCCGAGCGCCATCTCGGCAGCCTCGTACGCCTGCCGGTGGCGGCCCGCGCCGAGGTGGATGCGGGCCAGGTGCTGGAGCGCGAGCATCCGGGTGTGCGCGTCGTCGGCCTCGGTGGCGAGGGCGAGGGCTCGGGTGCAGGCCGTTTCGGCGGCGCCGGGTTCGTCCTCGGGGAGGGCCGCGGCGAGGTTGACCAGGGCGGTGGCCTCGCCGAGTACGTCGCCTGCGTGGGCCGCGAGTTCGGGCGCGACGCGCAGGTGCCGGACGGCCTCGGCGGTGCGGCCCTCCTCGGCGAGCACCCAGCCGAGCAGGGTCAGGACGCGGGCCTCTGCATAGGGGTCGACGCAGGCGCGGGCGTCGGCGAGGGCGGCCTCCAGGGTGGGCGCCCAGTCGGCGAGGACCCGCCAGACCACGAGCGGCCACTGGGTCACGGCGATCCGCCAGGCCCGCTCGGGCCGGTCCTCGGCGCGGGCTGCAGCGGCGATCAGAGCGAGGTCGTCGCGTTCGGCGGCGAACCAGCCGAGCGCCTCCTCGCGGCTGGTGAAGTCCCGTACTGCGGGCGGCTGTTGAAAGTCATGAGGCTGCATGAAGGCGGGCTCCCCGCCCGGTTCCGCGGCCTCGGACGCGGACAGCGCGGTCGCCACGCAGTGGTCGTACAGGCGCAGCCGGGCCGCGGTGCGGGCGGCCGGGTCATGGCTCTGGCCACGCGCGTAGAGCCGGACCAGATCGTGCAGGACGTAGCGGCCGGGGGCGGTCTCGGTGAGCAGGTGCGCGGCGACCAGGCAGTCGAGGGCGCGGGCCGCATCCGGCGGGGTCGTGCCGGCGAGCGCGGCGGCGCTGAACCGGTCGACGTGTGTGCCCGGGTGATGGCCGAGCGCGGTGAACAGCTGCGCTGCGTCGACGGGGAGGTGGGCGGTGGTGAGCCGCAGCGCGGAGGCGACGCCGATGTCCTCGACGGCGAGCAGCGCGAGCCGCTGGCGCTCGTCGGCGAGCCGGTCGGCGAGGGAGGCGAGGCCGAGGGCGGGGAGTTCCACGAGCCGAGCGGCGGCGACCCGCAGCGCGAGCGGCAGCCCACCGCACAACTCGGCCGTACGGCGGGCCGCTTGGGGCTCGGCGGCGGTGCGGCGCTCGCCGACGAGACGGGTGAGCAGGGCCACGCTGTCGTCGGTGGCGAGGACGTCGAGGGCGAGGACGCGGGCGGCGTCGGAGGCGACGAGACCGGCGAGGCGGGCACGGCTGGTGACGACGGTGACGCAGCCGGGTCCCGTGGGCAGCAGCGGGCGCACCTGGGCGGAGGTACGGGCGTTGTCGAGGACGACGAGCAGACGCAGTTCGGCGGTGAGCGAGCGGAACAGGGCACCGGCGGCGTCCGCCGACTCGGGTATCCGGCGCGGTGGAACGTCGAGAGCGACGAGGAACTCCCGCAGCAGCTCGGCCGGTTCGGGGTCCGAGGTGTCACTGAACCCGCGCAGATCGGCGTAGAGCGTCCCATCGGGGAAGTCGGAGTGCCGGCCGGCCGCCCAGCACACGGCCAGTGCGGTCTTGCCGACCCCGGCGGGCCCGGTGACCACGACGACCGGCCCGTCAGGTCCGGCCGCGGCCGCGGTCAGCGCGGCGCTCTCGGCGGTGCGGCCGTGGAATCCGCGCGGGGTACGAGGCAGCAGGTTGGGCCGGAACTGAACTGGTTCCAGGGCCGGTTGGGGCGCATCGGCCCGGGCCACGGGGGCGCTGTCGGGGCCGAGGGCGAGGGTGAAGGCGGCGGTCAGCTCGGCGCCCGGAGCGACGCCGAGCTCGTCGGAGAGGACCTGGCGGGCGCGTTGGTAGGCGTCCAGGGCCTCCGAGGAACGCCCCGCATGGTGCAGCGCCTCGACCAGCCGGGCGGCCAGCGGCTCGCGCAGCGGATGGGCCCCGGTCTCCGGCCGCAACAGCTGGACAGCGCGCTCGTGTTCACCGCCCACGACGTACGTGTCGGCGAGCAGCTCGACCGCTGCGAGCCGCGCCTCGTCCAAGGTGTGCGCGGCGGAGCGAAGCAGCGGCGACGGGTAGGCGCCGGCCAGCGCGGGGCCCTGCCACAGGTCGAGCGCCTCGGTGAGCAGCGCGGCCCTGTCACCGGGGTCGGTGGCACGGCGGGCGAGCGCCACAAGACCCTCGAAGCGGTGGGCGTCGAGCAGCGTCTCCGGCAGTTCCAGGTGGTACGCGGAGCCGCGCGTGCTCAGCTCGACGCCGTACGCCGATGCGTCGACGCCCGCCAACAGTGCCCGCAAGCGTGAGACATGGCCTTGGATCACGGTGCGGGCGTGCAGGGGGGGCTCGTCGTCCCACAGCGCCTCGGTGAGTGTGTCGACGGAGACTGCGACATTGGCCCGCAGCAACAGCATCGCGAGCAGGCTGCGCCGCTTGGCGGGCCCGAGCGGCAACGGCCCATCGCTCCCACTGACCGACACGGGGCCGAGGACCTGGAACTCCATGGACGGAACCCTATCTTCCGAGGGCTACTGGGGATCGGGACGTCGAACCGTACGGATACCGCGCTGCTCCGTCACCGACCAGGTCGGGCCGGTCGGCGGCGGAGGCGATGGGACGAGGGAGCAGGGCTCGGCGGTGAGGGCGGTGGCTTTGACGGACCGGGCCAGGTGGCGCGGTCCGTCTCGCCGGCGCGGCGATATACGGCCGCTGACATCGGATCAGGGGGTGCTGGTGAGCGCGGCCCAGAGGGTGTCGGCGGTGAGGGTGCGGGCCAGACCAGCGGCCCAGGTGGTCTCGTCGCCGTCCTCGTCGCGCCAGGACCACAGGCGGGTGGTGGCGAGGTGGAGCGGGTGGAGCTTGGTGATGCCGATGGCACCGTGCAACTGGTGGGCGATCCGGGCGATCTCGGCAGCCGAGGCGGATGCCTGGGTCTTCGCGCCGGCGATGGCGAACCGGGCGGCCGCAGTGCCAGCGTCCAGCGGGGCGGCGGCGGCCTGGACAGCGGCGCGGACCAGCGCGGCTTCCTCGATCAGCTTCGCTTCCTCCTGCTTGACGGCCTGGAAGCGGCTGAGCGGGCGGCCGAACTGGGTGCGCGCGGTGGTGTGCGCGACCGTCAGCTCGACACAGCGCTGGCCGGCTCCGGCGATCAGGGCCGCCCGGGCCAGTGCCGCCCGCAACTCGGCCTCCTCGAGGATCTCGCGGGGAATCCGACGGACCTGCGCGGCGGGGATCTCGACGCTGGCGAGGTGCAGGTCGTCGCGCGCTTCCTCGGCCAAGTTGGCGCCTGGGGCGACGACTGCCTGGTCCGCGGTGAGGGTGAACAGGACCGGGCCGAAAGGGGCGTTGGCGAGCACCACCACGGCGGTCGCGGTGCTGGCCCAGGGGACGCGGCGCAGGGTCCCGGCGACCAGCAGGGTGTCGTCCTCGCCCGCGCTGCCGGCCGAGCCGACGGCCGAGGCGGCCGGGTGCGCGTGGCGGATCGTCAGCTGGGGGGCGATGGCGTAGGTGAGCGGGCCCTCGGGCACCGACAGGCCGACACGGCGCAGCAGTGGGCGGGCGACCAGGGCGGTCTCGGCGAACGGGGCGGGGACGGTGCGGCGGCCGGCTTCATGGACGGCGGCGAGGAGTTCGGCGGTGCTGGCGTCCGGGGTGGGGAGGGGCACGGTCTGGGAGTCGGTGGTGTTGGTGACGGTGGCGATGGCGTCCGGGTCGGCGAAGAAGGCGGTGGTGTCGTAGTCGTCGGCGGGGACGACCGGGGTGCTGGTGTCGATGGTGTGGGTGTTCATCAGTGCTGCTCCAGTCCACGAGTGATGATGCCGCGAAGGATTTCGTTGGTGCCGCCGCGCAGGGTGTAGCCGGGGCTGTGCAGAAGGGCGAAGGCGAGCAGTTCGGCGTGGCTGCCGGGGGTGGCGTGCGGGTCGGCCGGGGTGGGCAGGATGCTGCGGACAGAATCGACCAGCGCGCCCTCCAGGCGGGTGCCGAGGTCCTTGACCAGGGCGGCCTGGGTATCGAGCGAGGCGCCGGCGTCCAGTGCAGCGGCAACGCCGAGGGAGAGCTGGCGGATGCTGTGCAGGCGGGCGGTCAGGATGCCGACCTGGGTGAGCTGTTCGGCGGTCATGGCGCGCCGGTCGAACTCGCGCAGCAGGGAGACCAGCAGGGGGAAGGTGGACAGGTAGCGCTCCGGCCCGCTGCGTTCGAAGGCGAGTTCGCCGGTGACCTGCTTCCAGCCGTCGCCCTGCTGTCCGAGGAGCATGGCCTCCGGGACGTGGACGCCCTCCAGGTGGAAGGCGTTGAAGCGGTGCTCTCCGCTCATCAGGTGGATCGGCTCGATCCGCACGCCCGGGGCGCGCAGGTCCACGATGAACTGGCTCAGGCCGGCGTGCTTGTCCTCGGCTTCCTCGGTGCGGGCCAGCACGATGGCGTAGTCGTTGGCGTGGGCGCCGCCGGTCCACATCTTGGTGCCGGTCAGCCGCCACCCGCCTGCGGTGCGTTCGGCGCGGGTGCGGACGGAGGCGAGGTCGGAGCCGCTGCTCTTCTCGCTCATCCCGATGGAGAAGAAGCACTTACCGGCGGCGATCCGGGGCAGGAAGAAGCGGCGCTGCTCCTCGGTGCCGTTCTGCAGGATGGACGGGCCGGCCTGCCGGTCCGATACCCAGTGCGCGCTGACCGGGGCGCCGGCGGCCAGGAGTTCCTCGATCACCACGTAGCGCTCCAGGAAACCGCGCCCGGCACCGCCGTACTCGGTGGGCAGCGCCATGCCGACCCAGCCGCGTTCGGCGAGGCGGCGGGTGAACGCGGGGTCCCAGCCGGCCAGCCAGGAGTCGGGGCGGCCGAGCACGGTACCCCGGGCACGCTCCTCGTCGAGGAAGTCGCGTACATCGAGGCGCAGCTGCCGGGCCGATTCGGGCAGGACGGCCTCGGGAAATCCGAGCGGGGAAATTGTCGCCGTGGGCATGGTTCGCTCCGGAATGGTCGATGGGGATTCGGTCTCGGGAAATCCAGTGGATCGGGTCAGTTGGCGGGGTGCAGCAGCGCGGGGTCGAAGCCGGCCTGGCCGAGGACCTCGTCGGTGTGCTGGCCGATGGCCGGGCAGGGCCGCAGCGGCGGTTCGGGGTCGGCCGAGTAGCGGACCGGGCGACCGATGACCCGGTAGCGGCCCTCGGTGGGGTGGTCGGCCTCGTAGAGCAGGCCCCCCTCTCGGGCGTAGGCGGTGGTGGCGGCGGACTCCAGGTCGAGCACCGGGGCGGCGGCGATGCCGGCCCGATCGCAGAACTCCTGCCATTGGGCGCTGGTGTGGTTCGGCGTCAGTTCCGCCATCAGCCGGTAGAGGTCGTCGGCGTGGTGGGCCCGGTCGGGGCCGGTCGCGAAGCGAGGGTCGTCGGCCAGTTCGGGACGGGCGACGAAGGCGGTGAAGTCCCGCCAGTTGCGGTCGCTCTGCGGCAGGATGCACATCCAGCCGTCGGCAGTGCGCTGGGCACGGCGCTCGGGGCTGAGCGAGCGGGTCGAGCCGAACGCGCCGTCGGGCTCCAGGCTGGCCGCGCCCAGGTGCTCGACCAGGTTGAAGGCGAGCATGGTGTCGACCATCGGGACCTCGATGTGCTGACCGGTGCCGCCGTGTTCCCGGTAGTGCAGCGCGGCCAGCACCGACTGGGCGATCTGCATGCCGCAGATCTTGTCGGCCAGCACGGTCGGCACGTAATGCGGCTGGCCGGAGACCTGGTGGTTGAGCCAGACCAGACCGCTGGTCGCCTGGATGATGTCGTCGTAGGCGGCGTGGGTGCCGTGGCTGCTGTCGCTGCGGAAGCCCTGTGCGTTGGCGTAGATCAGGCCGGGATTGACGGCCGCGACCTCGGCGTAGTCCAGGCGCAGCCGGGTCAGGGCCTGCGGGCGCAGGTTGGTGATGAAGACGTCGGCGGTCCGCAGCAGGGCGAGCAGGGCGTCGCGGCCGTGCGGGGCCTTGAGGTCGATGGCGACGCTGCGCTTGTTGCGGTTCAGGTTGAGCGCCGCGCCGCCCATACCGGGGTGGCGCAGCGGCGGGTAGTGGCGGGTCATGTCACCGGTCGGCGGCTCAACCTTGATCACGTCCGCGCCCAGGTCGCCGAGCTGCTGGGCGGCGTACGGGGCCATGATCACGCTGGCCAGTTCGACGACGCGGACTCCGGCGAGGAGTCCTCGCCCGGACGGACCGCTGGGCTCCTGGGTCATCTGCTGGTACCTCCTGAAATGTCGGGTGAAGGGCGGGCGGCCGGGCCGCGTTGCCTCGTTCTGCAATCCAGGAAACCCGCGGGGAATCGGCACCGTCCAATACGAGTTGGGCGCCGGATCGATAGGGCGGAGGATATTCACGCGGCGCCGGCTCGGGTCATATGGGCACGGATATCGGTGATTCGGGGAATCCGTATTGGACGGTGCGGCGCCGGACCGGCTGTTCTGGTAAGGGCCGCCCGACCGGGTCGGCCGCCGCGGCACACGCGGCTCGTCATCTCCGGAAGGAGAGTCGGACATGGCAATCGATCAGGCGCAGCGGACCAGTGCGGCGTACCGGGCCCTGGAGGGCCTGTACCGCGAGTTGGGGATCACGGCGGCGGACACGGGCGGCACCGTGAGGATCCAGGGGGCTGACCCGGTGACACCTTCGGTGCACCGGATCGGCGACGCCGCGGCGGCTGCCCTGGCCGCCCTGGGCACCGAGGCCGCCGCGCTCCACCGGGAGCGCGGCGGCGCGGCGCAGGACGTGACCGTCTCGGTGACGGCGGCGGTGCGCCAGCTGATGGCGGTGTTCTTCACCCGGATGCGGGGCGTGCCGGTCCATCGCTTGCAGGAGGACCCCAACCTGCTCGGCAACAGTGACTTCTACCGGGCAACCGACGGCCGGTTCGTCTACGTGCTCCTCTCCTACCCGCACCTGCGTGACACCGCCTGCCGGGTACTGGACTGCCCGCCGGACCGCGAGCGGATCGCCGCCGCCATCGCCCAGTGGGACGCGCTGGAGCTGGAGGAGGCCATCTGCACCCTGGGCGGCACCGCGATCGCAGTGCGCACCCGGGAGGAATGGCAGCAGCATCCACAGGGGCGGCTGCTGCAGGACGGCCCACTGATCCGGATCGAGAAGATCGGGGAGAGCGCGCCGGAGCCGTTCTCGGCGTTCCCGCCGAAGCTGTCCGGCGCGGCCGACCGGGACCTGCCGCTGGCCGGGGTGCGGGTGTTGGACAACACCCATGTGATCGCCGGCCCGATCGGCGCGCGGATCGCCGCCGAACTGGGCGCCGACGTGCTGCACATGTCCTCGCCCGACCATCCGGACCCGACCGGGATGATCGTCGAGACCGGCATCGGCAAGCGGGCCGCCTTCTGCGACCTGCTCGACCCGGCTCAGGCCGCCGCCTTCCGGTCCGTGCTGGCCGGCACCGACCTCTACGTCTGCAACTACCTGGGTCTGGACGCCAAGGGCTTCGGCCCGGCGGCACTGGCCGAGCAGCGGCCCGGACTGGTTGTGCTGGACTTCCTCGGCTGGGGAACCGACGGGCCGTGGGCGGCACGCGGCGGCTTCGACCAACTGGCCTCCGCTGCCACGGGTCTGGCAGCCGAGGAGGGCTCGGTCGACGCTCCCCGGCTGCCCCCGACCTACCTTCTGAACGACTACCTAGCCGCAGTGCTCGGGGCCGCGGGCGCGCTGGAAGCGCTGCGCCGCCGGGCCCGGGAGGGCGGCAGCTACCGGGTGCACGTCGACCTGGCGAAGGTCTGCATGTGGGTGCAGGACCTCGGGCTGCTCCAGCGCGCGGGCGTGGTCGAGCTGCCCGCCCCCGACCCGGCGCACGACCAGGCCGAACTGGTCACCGTGCGGGGACCGTTCGGAGAAGTGTGCTACCTGCCGACCCAGGTGCGCTACTCCACGCTGGCACCGCGCCTGTCCCGCACCGCCGAGCCGCTGGGCGCATCGGAGCTCATCTGGTGACCACAGTCCGGCGCGTCGGCCTCCTCCTGCGGGCGCACCGTTGCGGGGCCCTCGATCTCGGGGCGGTGGCGCTCCATCAGCTCCAGCAGGGTGGCGACGGCCGGATCGGCGTTCGGACGGCTCAGCGCCGCGACCGTGGTCACCAACCGGTCGCCGCCCTCGATCGCGACGAAGCGGATCATCGGGTGACCGAGCGCCGCGACCCGCTCCGGGACGAAGCAGACGCACACCCCGGCCGCGGTGTAGCCGAGCATGCTGGTCAGGTCCTCGGCCTGGGCACGGGTGCGCAACTCGAAACCGGCCTTGCGACAGGCGTCCTCGATCAGCGCCCGGATCCGGGGCATGGCCGGCTGCGCGGCGGTCACGAACTCCTCGTCCCGCAGCCGGGCGAGCGGCACCGACCCGGCCCCGGCGAGTGGATGGTCGCACGGGACGGCCAGCACGGTGCTCTCCTCGGCCGCCTCCCGCACCTCCAGACCCGCCAGGTCGGAGACCGGCAGTCGGACCAGCGCCAGGTCCGCCACCCCTTGCCGGACCTGCTCGCTCAGCTCGGCGGACGACCGCTGACGGACATCCAACCTCACGCCCGGCAACTCCCGGGCGGCCATCGCGAGCAACCGGGGCAGGTGCCAGTACCCCAGGCTGCTCACGTAGCCGAGCCGAACCGTGCCCTCGACGCCCTTGGATATCCGACGGACCCGAGCCACCGCGGCCTCCTGCGCCTCCAGCATCCGCTTGGCGTCGGCCGCGAAGGCCGCCCCCGCCACCGTCAGCCGCACTCCCCTGCTGGTGCGCTCGAGCAACAGCACTCCGAGGCCGCGTTCCAGGCGCTGGATCGCCTGACTGAGTGGTGGCTGACTCATCGACAAGCGCCGGGCGGCATGGCCGAAATGCTGCTCCTCGGCGAGTACCACGAACTGCTCCAGCAGGCGAGGGGTGAGCTCCATGACCGTCAACCCTAGGGCGCGGTTCACACACCGAACAAGGACAGGGGACACGCGGGCGATCTTCTTCTCGTTGACCCGAACGCCGGCCTCCCGCAGTTCGGAGGTCACGCGCGGTGAGCCGTAGGAGGCGACCCCCGGAACGTGGGCTGCAGGCTGGCGCATCTCCTGCACCAGCCGAATCGCCACGATGCAGGGTGCCGGGCGATGGCGCGCGCCTCGGTCACCGCGCTCGCCCTCCGGCCCCGATTTCTACCTCGAGCACCTCAAGCGGCTGACCGCCAACGGCATCCGGCCGCACTTCATGCTCGCCAACCTGCCCCAGCCTGGAGACTGTCGAACGACTGATCCGCGCCGGCCTCTACACCGGCCCGCTCAACCTCAACTACGTCGCCATCGGCGGCGCGTCCGCGTTCCACCCCGCCGATTTGGTCGAGTTCGCCCGCCGCACCCCGGACGGCGCCGTGCTCACCATCGAGAGCATCATGCGCTCCACCCTGCCGATGAACACCATCGCGATCGCCCTGGGCCTGCACGTCCGCGTCGGCATCGAGGACAACCTGTGGGCGCCCCGCAAGGAGCGCATCACCTCCGTCCAGCAGGTCGAGCAGCTCGTCCGCATCGCCGACGAGCTGGGGCGCGACATCGCCACCGCCCAAGAGGCCCGGCGGATCTACCCGATCGGGGAGTACTGGACCAACGCGGACGAAACCCTCGACCACCTGGGCCTGCCCCCGAACCGCCGCCCCGGCGAGCGCGGCGTCCCGCTGCGCCACCCCTCCCCCGCCCGTGGCGGCGCGCTGGCCTGAGCACCACCCGGTAACGGGGCACCCACGCCCCGCTCCCCGTCCGGTCGGCGGCCCACCGCTGGTCGATCTGGCTCACCAAAGTGGAACCCGATGCCAGCTGGCTCGGCCGGGTGGCATCTGACCTCTCGGCCGATCAAACCAGCGCTTTGAAGCAGATAGCGGTGTCGCTCTCCCGACACGATCGCCATCTGCGCGCTGGGGGCCGCGCCGTGCTTCGCGCGCCGGCCGCGTTCTCCTCATGAGTTGTTGGCTGGTGGGCACTTGTCTCACCACGATCACCTGACGCAGGGAGAACACGATGAGCACCTGTCCCACCCGTGGCCGTGTCTACCGCCGCTGTGGCTGCCGTGACGAGAGCCGACGGCAGTTGGGATCCCCGTGTCCGGCGCTGCAAGCCGAAGCAGGGCACGGGAGTTGGGCATACGCGGTAGACCTGCCGTCTTCGGAGGTGGGACGCAAGACCCGCCGCCGCAGCGGCTACCGCTCGGAGCAGGACGCGCGGCACGCGCTGGAACTCGTGCTGGCCGCGGAGCGGATCGGAGTGTTCGAAGACCCGAAGATCACCGTGGGTGCCTATCTGCTCGAGTGGCTGGCGTTGAAGGAGATGACCCTCAAGGCCTCCACCTACGCGAACTACCACGCGTACGTCCACAAGGACCTGCTGCCCACATTCAGGCGGATCCGGCTGGTCGACCTGAAAGCCCGACACATCGAGAAGTGGAGCACCGATCAACTCTCCGCCGAACGCGGCCCGGTCGCCGTGTACCGAGCCGGCTCCGTGCCGCGCAGCGCGCTCGGCCAGGCCGTGCGCGGCAAGCGCTTGACCTACAACCCGGCCCGGCGCGCCGTCAGGGCGCGGCCGGCCTCGCCCGAGCGGCTGTGCTGGACCTCGCTGCAGGCCGCCGGTTCCTTAGCCACAACGCCCAGAATTACGCGGATCAGCTCGGGGACCTGTTCGAGGTGATCCTCGCAACCGGTCTTCGGCGCGGTGAGGCACTCGGTCTGCGCTGGACGGACGTGCACTTCATGGAGCGCAAGGTGTACGTCCGCTGGACCCTGTCCGCGGTCAACAACAACGAACTTCACCTGGGACCGCCGAAGACCAAGGCGAGCCTGAACTGGGTCAGCCTCAACGCCCGGGCCATGGACGCCCTGCGGCGCCAGGCCGACCACCAGCAGTCACTGCTCCCGCTGGGCGCGCCGTCGGAGGGACTGGTCTTCGCCGGGGTGGACGGCTCGCCGCTGCGGCCCCAGCACGTCCTGAATGAGCTGCGGCGGCGCACCGCCGAGATCGGGCTGCCCCGGATCGGGGTGCATGACCTGAGGCACACTGCGGCGACCCTCATGATCACCTCTGATGTGCCCATGGCGGTGATCTCCAAGACCCTGCGGCACTCCACCCTGGCCACGACCATCAACAGCTACGGGCACCTGCTCAAGTACGCCGCAGACGAAGCGGTCCACGCCCTGGCCGACGCCCTCGCACAAGCCGAGGCCGACCTCGACTCCAGCCGTCCTCACCACCTCGGGCGCGCTGCCTAGCAATCGAAGTGCCGGGCTCCGGGCGCCATCGCTTCTCGCATGCCGGGCTTGGAGCCGGACCGGGCACGGTCAGCTCCAAGCCCGAGCGAGTGCCGCTCGCACGGGGTCGCGATCCGGTGATCACGAGCCCAGGCAGTCACCATCTTCTGCCTCCACAGCGAGGGAACCGCTGCGAAGGAGTTGATCAACGACAGGCCCCGGCACCAGCAGATCAACGCTGCCGGCCGACCAGTGCGCAGCCACCTGATACACCGCGAGGACACCGGCCTCCCACCGGGGAAGCCGGTCCTCCTCCCCCTCCCTGCCGTGGGCGCGGTCGAGCGGCGGGAGATCGACCGTGACCGAACGGCGAGGAACCGCCGCGTGCTGCGCGGCCAGAGCACGCGCCTGGGCATTCCAGTCATCAACGAGGCGATCCAGCGCATCGAGAGCCTCCCCGCGACCCCGCCGGCGGGACCCGAACGCCCCGTAGACCACCGCCATCACCGCAACCCTGCCCACCTCAAGCCCGTCCCAGCCGCCAGCACACTCCTGTTGCCAGCAGGCCCACGCCTCCTGCACCAGCCACGGACCGCCGGGCCCCGGGCCGACCAGAGCCGGCCCACCATCGGTCCCTGGATCCGGCAGGGTCGCGGCACAGGCCGCCTCCAGCAGAGCGGACTCGTCCAACGACGAGGCCAGGCTCCGACGTGCGCAATCCACTGCTCCGGCGAGCCCGGTACGCATCGGCTCGACTCACGGCGCAAGCCACGGGTACGCCGCCGTGACCACCTGACTCTCCAGCAGCTGCGCCTGCAAGCTCCACCACCTCCGACGCTTCCCCTCGCGCGCAGCATCCGAGTCCGCCCGCCTCACGCCCTCCGTGACGGGGCCCGCCTCGAACTCTGCCTCATCGCCCGGGGCACACACCCGCGCACTCAATGGCGTCAGAGACGACACCGCTTCGCGAAGGCGACGAGCGGATGTTCACCCGGAAGCGGCCACGCGCAATGCGTGCACAACTCCCCGACCGCGAGCATCAGCGGCATCTCCAGACGGTGAACCGCCGGCACGGATCGCAGCTGCCCGCAATCCGCGCCGCCATGAAGCCTTCCCAGGCCGGACGACCACCGGAAGCAGGACAGCGGCAGCTCCTGGAACAACCCCAACGGAACACCGGCCGCAAAGATCTGACCCAACCAAAGCCTGCGCGTTTCCGGGCTCAGCATCGCGGCGCCAACCGAAAAGCACAAAGACGAAGAGCGAATCGCGCCTCACCCGCCGAGACCCGAGCGGTTACCAGCGGCCCTCGGCGCAGCGACGGGCGAAGTGAGCTCCTTGTCGCGCTCTCAAGGGGTAGCAGCAGCTCAGCAACCACGCCCGGCCTCTGGTGATCGCGTGGTGGTCGCAGCGCAACGATCACTCGACAGGACTTCAAGCGAGGATCCCGACCCAGAAATCGGGACGAACCGGTGCGAATCAGTCGCCACCGAGGAAGATCGCGTACGGCGCCCGTCAAGCCGACGACAGCAGGTCACCCCTCAGGAGGGCCGAGCTCCTCCGACCGCGAAGCACCACGCTTGACCATCCGGCCCCAACTCCAGCCTGGCTACGGCGAGTTGTCCACCACCACCTGCCATCAGGCTGCGTTCCCAGACCGGTCAGGGCGCGACCACCATGCGACCACCACCCCGCGACACGCACAAAAAGGCGCTCCCATCATTTTGATGGAAGCGCCCTCCGACCTGCGAAAACTCGCGGTCGGGACGACAGGATTTGAACCTGCGACCCCTTGACCCCCAGCCGGGCGTAGTCATCGCTGCACGTCAGACGGTAGACAGCCCGCGCTGTTCGTTCACCGAGAGACGCTTCCGAGGCAATCGTGATCGACGCGTGGTCCCCGGCACTTCCCCAGCTCTCTCCGCTCCAGCCCCTCCCCGACTCCGTCGTAGCGCTCGCGGCCAAAGCCGTCGGCGCCGAAGTCGAGGAACGCCGCTGCGGACGCCGGCAAGCTCGATCTACTGGAAGGGCACTGTGACGGTGCCTTCGAGTGGGACGGGCTCTGGGACCAATGGCATCCCCAGGGCCGGATCGGGCCATGGCTGCACGCGACGCGGGAGAAGCTCCGCTCCCTGACCCCCGCCGCCGATCTGCCCAGGCGGTAGGATTACTGCGCTGCGCACCTTCCCGGAGGGTACGAGGTCTAGGTTCCATGCGGCTTCAACAGGCGGCGATTGACGAATGGTTGTGCCCGTCAGGTGGTCAACATCTGACGTGAGCGTGGTTGCCCGGTAGGGCGCCCCCTGCCATTCCGATATCACTACCTGGGGATGGTCGCATGACCTCGATCGAGTACAAGCCTGCGCGTCGTGGACGGATCCGCGAGATCCTCACCGACATCGCCGTCGGAGTCGCCTCCAACATGCTGGTGGCGGCGCTGACCTCGGTGGCACACCTGCTCTTCTGACGCAGGTCAGTGGCGGGCCCGGAGAGCCCGCCACTTTCACCTTTCCAAACCTGCTGTCAGAACAACCGAAGGTCGTTCTTGGGCCTCTTCCGTCCCCGCTTCGGACGGGCGTGATGCCATGGCAAGCTCTCCCGAGTCGGCCGCAATCCCTGGATCTCGGTCTCCCCGACAAGGCCCTTGAGGTAGGCCCGAGTCTCCTCGTCCGTGGAATAGAGCACCGTCGCCCGGCTGGCCCTGGTCAACAGCACGTGGTAAGCGTGCCGAATCAGGCGGGCGAACTCCTCGTCACCGACGCTGCTCGCACTGACCTTCGGATCAAGCGATCCTGGAACTCTCACCCGTCTTACACCTTGCGCAGACTTCTCCGTCTCCTTGCCTCGCCGGAACACCCACTGGTTGTCCCGGCGCACCATGTCATCGCCCATGATCACTCCGCACCAGTCCCACTCGAGACCCTGCGCGGTATACACACAGCCGATCTGGCCGATGCCGTTCTTGTGCATCGCCCACCTGACACCAGGCGGGACGCCGTCCGCGCAGAAGCTGTCGCTCTTCGCGTTCCACGGCGCGTGCCAGTCACCGATCCTGACATCCCGCTCCAGTCGCTTCTCCCGGCCCAAAGGCTCGGTCCACGGCCAGCAGTAACCGGCAACCATGCGCGCGGATGCCCCGGCGCTCTCCTCGCCGAGAATGATGTTCCTGAGCGCATCCGGCGTGTCCACCACCTCGACATGCATCAAGCCATCCGGCGTCCAGTGCCCAGGTTCGTCATCCGATATACCGAGCAGCGCATGCACCCAGCGAACGTACGCGTCACTGCCACCGCATCGGAATTGCTCCCGGAGGTTGTACCGCACCACCTTGGCTCCGCGCCGATCAGCCGCCTGCTGGATCAGGTCGACCGTACCGACCTCCTTCGGACGAACGACTTGGCCTTCGTCCAGGAAGAACACCGTCAGCCGGGACGCATCGAGGAGTTCGTCCACCTGCGGCCGAGATCCCTGCCTCTCGGGCGGCCAGAACCGGTTCTCGGAGCGGTCACGGAGTCGGTGCGCTTCATCGCAGATCAGAACGTCGAGCAGCGGGTTGGGCGTCGTGACGTAGTCGAAGAAGTAGGTGAAGGTCTCCTTGAACTCCCGGTCACCGACACCGACGTGCTCCTGCATAGCCGCGTTGAAGGCCCTACTACCGCTGGCGTAGTTGACGTTCCGGCCAGCGGCCTCCAGCTCCGCCTTGATCTGCAGGCCGATAGCGCTCTTGCCGGTACCTGCGCCACCGGTCACCAGGAAAACTACTCGTCGCTCGTCCGGAACGAGCGCGGACTGCTTCGAGGAGGGAAGTACCTTGGCAGCTGTCTCCAGGATCTGATCAGCCACCTCTTTCTGCCGCCCGCGCAGGGTGAAGACCGTGTCCGTGCCGCGGGACCACATCATCGCGTCGAGCAACGGTGCGTTGCGCACGCCGATGCCCTGCAGTAGCAGCTCGGCCTCGGTGCCGCCGCCGTCTGGGGCAAAGTGTTCCTGCAAGTCGGTCAGCAACTGGCGGCGACGATCACCGGTGTACACCTTCGCATAGACACCCGTCGGTGCGTCCATGTCGATCAGCGGACGGACCGACGCCTCGGTGGCGTTGTGCAGGTAGGCAAAGCCGCCGCACTCGATGTCGACCATGCCAAAGGGGCCCCGGCTGCCGGTGAACGCAAGGTAGTAGTCGCGCAGTTGCAGGGCAGGATGCTTCTTGGGCTTCGCCAGGCCCGCCACGTAGATCTGGTCCGCAATGGCCCGCTCGACCCTGGTCACCGTCGACCAGCGCTTCAGCTCCACCAACTGGACGGACGGCCGATTCTCGCGCGGATGGCGGCCCACCAGGACGACGTCCACCAGCCTGGGACTGCTCCCCTTGATGTCCTCGTCAGCAGTCGCGGCGCACTCGACGACCATCTGTACATTGCCACGATCAGCGGCGACCAGATCGTTCGCCAGACAAATCAGACTCTCCGCCCACGCGAACCGCTCCGTCTCCGAAGCCTCGTGCTCCCGAAACTTTCGCCACCGTTCGGCAAGATGCGGCACCATCCGGCGACGCGAGTTCAGAGTGAGCAGATCCTGCGCCGACAGCTTCAGCAGGAGCATGGGCACGAAGGGACTCCCCCAGACCAGACCACGAGTGATTCGTGCGGGTTGGGGGCATGTCCTCAGCGGGAAGCCTGTCGGGCCGCAAACAGTACCGCAGATCCTAGATGCAGAAGCGGCCGTCTGTGCACAATGCTCATGACCAACCCGTCACGGGAACTCATCGCCGCGAACGCCGACCGGCTCGCCGTCGTCCGACTGCCCGCCTACGTGGCGGACCTCACTCCGCGGGAGGGGATCCGGTCGCCAGCCGAACAAGGCATCGGGATCCGTCACGCGCCGCCGGAAGCCAAATGTTCGGACACCGGCTCAGCACTCCGTTGTAGGTTTGACCCAGTCATCAGCGCGGCCCGACGGGCTTCCCTTCCGGGACATGCCCCCACCCGCACGAGTCACTTCGTGCTGCCTGGGAGCATGTCTTGCTGTTCCGCGACTCCGCGTCCGCAGTCGCCGCCGAGAGCCTGGCTGGATCACTGTTCGTGCGTCTCATCGACCAGTTCGTCCACAAGCACGGCCACAAGCCGAGCCCGTCCGAGGTGCGCTCCTGGGAGCGGAGCATCCCGGTCCTGACCAACGCGCTGCTGGATGCCGGACTCGGCATGGTGGAGGTACTCGTCGAGTACTCGCTGCCCCTCAACAGCAAGCGCGCCGACGCCATACTCGCCGGCGTCCACCCGGGCACGGGCGAGCCGTCGTACGTGGTGGTCGAGCTCAAGCAATGGAGCAGCGCGGTCCCGGAGGACGGCGAGCCGCTGCTCTGCCGGGTAGACGCGTACACCCGGCCGGTGCTGAACCCCATCGAGCAGGTCCGCGGCTACTGCGACTACCTCATCTCCTTCAACGGCGCACTCGCCACCCATCCCGAGCGGTTGTCCGGAGTGGCCTTCCTCCACAACGCGACGGAGTTCGGCGTCCAGGGCCTCTACGAGCTGCCGCAGGACGAGCGCGGCCGGCTCTTCACCGCCGAGCGCCGCGGGGAGTTCGTCCAGTACCTCCGCTCGAAGCTGAAGCCGGTCTCCGGAGCGGACGCGGCAGACCAGTTGCTCGCGGGCAAGGTGGCCCCGTCCAAGCAGCTGATGGCGGTGGCCGCCGAGGAGGTCCGCGAGCGCGAGCAGTTCGTCCTGCTGGACGAGCAGCGGGTCGCCTACGAACTGGTGCTGCGCGCGGTCCGTCAGGCGCAGCAGTCCGATCACAAGGAGGTCGTCGTCATCACGGGCGGCCCGGGAACCGGAAAGAGCGTCATCGCGCTGTCTCTCCTGGGTGATCTGTACCGGCGTGGAGTCACGGCCCTGCACGCGACCGGATCCAGCTCGTTCACCACCACCATGCGTCGGGTCGCCGGCGCGCGGAAGCGTGCGGTCCAAGACCTGTTCAAGTACTTCAACAGCTTCATGAGCGCCGAACGCAACGGGTTGGACGTGCTGATCTGCGATGAGGCCCACCGGATCCGGGAGACGTCGGCGAACCGCTACACCCGGGCCGCCCAGCGCACCGGCAAGCCCCAGATCGAGGAGCTGATCGACGCTGCCCGGGTGCCCGTGTTCCTGCTGGACGAGCACCAGGTCGTCCGGCCGGGCGAGATGGGCACCGTGGCCCAGATCCGAGCCGCCGCCGCGGTGAAGGGCCTGGACTGCCAGGTGGTCGAGCTGGACAGCCAGTTCCGCTGCGGAGGCAGCGACGCCTACCTGCACTGGGTGGTACGCCTGCTGGACCTCGAACCCGGCGGCCCGGTCGACTGGGAACCGGACGGTAAGGTCGCCCTGGAAGTCGTCGACAGCCCCCACGAGCTGGAGGCCTTCCTCGACGCCCGGCGCGCGGAAGGGTACGGCGCCCGAATGTCCGCCGGCTACTGCTGGAAGTGGACCACGAAGGTGGCCCCAGGAGACCCGCTCCCCCTCGACGTGCAGATCGGAGACTGGGCCCGCCCGTGGAACGTGTACGGCGACCGCTCGATCGCCGGCGCCCCGCCCGCCGCGCTGTGGGCCACCGACCCGGCCGGCTTCGGCCAGGTCGGCTGCGTGTACACCGCCCAGGGCTTCGAGTACGACTGGAGCGGCGTCATCCTCGGGCCGGACCTCGTCTGGCGCACCGACCACTGGGTCACCGACCGGACGGCCTCCAAGGACCCTGTCTTCCGCAAGTCCACCACCGACGCCGACATCGACCGACTGATCCGCAACACCTACAAGGTGCTGCTGACGCGGGGAATGATCGGCACGGTCGTGTATTCGACGGACCCGGAGACGCGCACCAAACTGCGGGAATTGGTCACCGGGCAGCAGACAGGACGGATCGCGGTGGAGCACGGCCGCCACGGCCGATGACCACTCACTGATTCCAGGCGAGGCACACGGTGCCGTCCAGTGTGCACAGTCGGGTACGGGCCACCCGGAACGGAGTCGGCCGGCGCACGGTCGCTGACAAGTCAGCGACCGTGCAGCCGCTGTCAGCCCGCGTACGCCGGGGCCAGGGGCTCCCTGGCCCCGCCCCGGAAGACCTGTTCGGCGTGCCACTGCCGGTGCCGGCCCGCGACCGGAGGAACCCCTGCCTGCGGGCCGATGACCGGGCGTCCGGCCAAGGCGAGCACATGCTGCCTGCCGGCCGCGCTGCGCCCGACGAAGCGCCGCGAGACGAGTATCCGGCGACCCTCCCCCAGGCCCAGGACGCCCTTGTCGAAGAGCTTGTGGTGCAGCGAACACAGGCACAGGCCGTTGTCGACCTCGTCCGGCCCGTCGTACGACCACCAGCGCACGTGCGCTGCCTCCAGGCCGGCCGTACTCGCGCCCAGCATCCCGTCGTAGCCACAGAAGGCGCACTGGAACTCATAGGCGGTCAGGACGAGTTCACGCATGCGCCGGCCCCGCTACCGTCGCGCCGCCCGCTCCCTCCCGCCCGGGCTGTTTTTGGTCGACTCCTCGGTCCCGACCAGATCCAGGTCGACGCCGACGGCCTCGCACAGGTCGGCGTGCAGTGACGGCGGGAAGTGGAAGTCCAGGAGCACCCGCGCCATACGGCCCAGCAGCGCCGGATCCCTCCGCAGAGCCGTTCGCAACTCGGGTACGAGCAGCTTCGCCACCCGCTCCAGCCAGTCCATGGCCGCCTAGCGTATTCCGGAACACCGACACCGCTGCAGCCTCAATCCTCCACGCAGAAGATCGGCCTGGCGTCGCCGTCACCCGCGGGTCTCAAACTCCTCTCGAAGATCCTCAGCCTCACCACGCAGCACTACCTGCTGCGTGCACCCTGAGATCCCCCGATGCGCCCTTGATCCACCGCGTCGTTCAGCGCACTGTCAAACCCTGAGTTGGTCATAGGACGATCGGTCGGGGGAATTCTCATGTCGGACGCACACTCCGCCAGTCCGTGGGCACGTACGGTCTTCGGCTCCCTCGCCGCCGAAGTCACGGCAATCGTGCCCGCATGCCTTGTCCGGGCCCACGAACGCGCTCAAGGCGGCCACGAAGGCGTCCACACGCAGACGCTCGAAGCGTATGGACACGGGCTCTACGCGGCCCAATACGAGGAACTATCGGCCGGCCTCTCTCAGCTTCCCGGCGTCGAGCTGGTACGCCTCCAGGCGCGCACCGTCGCAGTGGTCGCCGGCCATGTCGTCTACCCGTACCGGTACGCGAAGAAGGACGTACCCGTGACTGCCGCCAGACTCCGCAGCGCGTCAGGGCTTCGCGCTGACCTCATCCGCAGGCACGGCCCCGGCCCACGTCAGGGAGAGCTGGATCTCGACATCGAACTGCCGGATGAGGACGAGCCTCATGCGGATCTCGCTCGCCTCTCGCCCGACACCAAGCTCGTTCTCGTCGCATACGCCTGCTCGCTGGCCGACGGCGTGGTCCGCCTGGAATGGGGATCCGCAGAGCTCCGCCGCGAAGATCGATCACTGATCTGGCACCGCCATGAATCCCTGCCTATCCCGCGGCAGCGCTGACGCGAGAAGCGCTGGCAGACGACCGCTCGCGGTTTTGGTCTCGTGCCAAGTCGATCTGCTGAAAGCGGCGGGTTGGCCACACCCACCATTCCTGGCGCTCCCGAAAGCCGTTCCAAGAGCCTCGCCAGTTCGCCTCCGGTCCACGGCCATCGTGCGGTGCCGCAGGTGCACGCTGGCCTTACGTTCACCTGAACTCCCGAAGGAGGACGTCATGCATGGCACTGGAACCATCTACAAGCGATGCGGATGCCGGAATCCTCACACCGGCAGGCAACTCGGAAGCCTCTGCCCAAACCTTCCCCGCCGTGGCCACGGATCCTGGCACCTCGCGATGCCGAGGCAAGCGGCCGTCGACGATCACCGGTCCCGGCTACGTCGAGGCGGCTATCGCACACGAGCTAATGCCGAACGCGCGCTCAAGCGCCTGCAGGACCGCGATCACGTCCGCGAAGGCGGGCTGCTCACAACCGGCCAGTGGCTGCAGCGCTGGTACGTCATCGTCGAACCGCACCTGCGACCGTCGACCGCCCGCGGCCACCGGCAGCACTTGGAGCAGTACCTCATACCGCTGCTCGGCCGCGAGCTACTGTGCGAGCTGACCACCGACACCGTCCAGCAGGCATTCATCACGATCGTCCGCCGGCACCAGAGCATGGGCCGACCGGTCAGCGCCAGCACGCTGCGCAGCGTCCAGGCGACACTGCGTGCCGCCCTGAACCTCGCCGTGCGCAGCGGCCTGCTGACCACCGACTCTGCTCGCCACATGGACCTTCCGAGGGCACCCCGACCACACCCTGCCGTCTGGCCGGACAATCGAGTCGCGGAGTGGAGACGGACAGGCGATCGCCTGCCCGTTGCCGTGTGGACTCCCACCCAGAGCGTCATCTGCGTCTTGTCCAGTAAGCGGCGTCAACGGACGTCCGCTGGAGATCCCCACTGGCCAACCGCCCGCAACGGTCGGCCTGTCGACGTCAACCAGCATGCTGTAGAAGTGGCTTGTGGCAGACGATGAAGAAGATGCAGCGCCCTGGGTCCGGTTACTGCTCCGCGAACAGACCGCACGCAACATCCACGGCAGCCTCCGCGCATCTGGAATCGCCGCACCGCTGGAGGCCGTACGCGACCTGTGCAACCGCCCGGTCAAGGCCTCCGACGGAAGCTCTTCCCGGCTTCCGCGCCAGTGAGCACTCCACCGCCCCAGCAGCGACAACACGTTGTGCCCCCAAGCCAGTTGCTCATCTCCTACTCCGCTCGACGCAGCGGAATCTCGGCGGTCCCAGCCGGGTAGTGCTGCTGGCATATCGCGCAGGCAGCGCGGCCCCGCGCGGGGCCGCGCTGCCGTGGACCAGGGGGGACCGGGTGGCACGTCGAAAGACCGTGGCGGAGATCCTCGCCGAGGCGTACCGCTTGAAGCAGTAGGCGCGAGCCGCGCAGGCGCAGGGCGGAGCCCAACAGGCGACCGGCCGAGCTGCCGCCCCGCCGGCTCAACCCCGTCCCAGGAAGCGGAAGGTGGACCCCGCCGTCGAACACGCCCGGCTCCTGGCCGCCCGCGAGAAGCACCTCCAACGCGAGGAGGCCGCCCGTGCCAAGGAAGCCGCCCGCGTGGAAGCCGAGTTGGCCAAGCGCCAGACGGCTCGCCGCCGCGAGGAGGAGGCCAAGAAGCGCGCGAACGCCCAGGCCGAGAAGGAAGCCCAACGGCAAGCCCGGCAAGCCGAGACGGCCCGACTCAAAGCCCAGGCCGAGGAAGGCACCGCCGAGTGCAACCGACGCCGCCAGGAACTGGAATCAGTCCTGCTGCTGCGCCCCGAGAGCCTGGAGGCGTGGCACCCTCACATCGAAGAGGCCTTCGCCCAGGACGGTCCTCAGGGCGTCGCGGAGCGGATCGAAGACCTGCTCCAGCGTTCCTCTGTCCCCCCGGGCTGCCGGACCGCGGCCCAGGCGGTCTACCTCCTCGAAGCCCAGCAGCTCCTGGTCGACGTCGCGCTGCCGAACCACGAGATCGTCCCTGCGGTGGCCTCCTACCGCTACGTCGCACAGCAGGCCAAGTGTGCCGAAGCGAGGTAGCTGTCACATGGAAGCGTCGATGAGCTGGGGGTAGCCGAGAGGTGAGGCAAGGTAGCTGTCACCGCTTGCGCGCGATGGTTGTCACCTGCGGTCGGCGCTCAGTTTTTCTGTCATCTCCCGTTCGTTGAAAATGGGCCTCTGGCGGCGAGAGCTGTCCCGTGAGAGATCTCCAGGAGTGCTGGTTTAGCCCCAGTTGCCGGTGATGGGTTGGTCGCCGGGGTTGCCGAATCGCATGGCGAAGATGACGGCGCTGGAGTCCTGGCCGGCGCCGTAGAAGTCGGAGGTGTCGGGTCGGTAGACGCCGACCTTGTCCGTGCCGGTGCCGTTCCAGTCACCCTTGATCGGGACGTCGCCCGGGTTGCCGAACCTGACGGCGTGGTCGACGTTCGGCGCGTCGTTGGTGTTGCTCAGGTAGAACGTCTGGTCACTGGGCCGGTAGACGCCGATCGTGGTCTTGCCGGTGCCGCTCCAGTTGCCGACCATCGGGATGTCGTCCGGGTTGCCCATCCTGACCGTGTGCGCCACCGTCGCGTTGTCATTGCTCAGGTAGAACGTCTGGTCACTGGGCCGGTAGACCCC
Organism: Streptomyces sp. 1114.5; assembly: GCF_003635085.1. Taxonomy (NCBI): domain Bacteria; kingdom Bacillati; phylum Actinomycetota; class Actinomycetes; order Kitasatosporales; family Streptomycetaceae; genus Streptomyces; species Streptomyces sp. 1114.5. The sequence continues at coordinate 580,270 of NZ_RBXE01000002.1, read as the reverse complement.
GATCGTCGTGTACCCGCGCCCGTCCCAGTCCCCGACCAGCGGAACGTCCCCCACGTTCCCGAACCTGGCGTTCACCCACACCGTCGCGTTGTCCGTACTCAACGCGAACTCCGCCGTCGAGGGCCGGTAGATCCCCACCGTGTCGAACGACCCCGCGTTCCAATGCCCCATCAACGGCACATCGTTCGCAACACCGAACCGGTTGTACCCCAGCACTCCACCCGACCTGTTGGCCTCGTAGAACACCTGCTCCCCCGGCCGATACACACCGACACCGGTCGGTTGGGCGTCGACGATGTTGTTGTACCGGTAGGGCTGGAAGCCGTTGGAGCTGAGGTAGCTCCGTGTGTAGGTGGCGGTGCGAGCATTGGTGCCGGGGTGGGCCTCCTCCATGATGTTGGCGACCGTGTGGCCGCCGTCGGCCCAGCCGGTGAACAGCACGGTGTGGCTGGATATGTTGTCGATCATGTCGCCGGGCCGCAGATCGTCGTAACTCCCGAGCTTGGTGGCGAAGTTGGGCAGGGTCCAGGTAGTTTCACCGTAGTTGTTGGCGGATGAGGACGGGAGGTGCCAGGCCATGGAGACGAATCCGGAGCAATCCTGGCGGTACTTGCCGTTGGCGTCGGACCAGTAGGTGGTCTGGCTGTAGGGGACGTTCTGGTCGATCCAGGACTGGGCGCGTGCGAGCACCTCGTTGCGGGTGATCCGGCCGCCGGCCGCCGATGCCGCGGCGAGGGCCTGATCCTGGGCCTGGGGCAGTGCACTGCCCTTGCCGGCGGCCGCTGCCGCTGTCGCTGCTGCGAGTTCCTCGGCGGTCGCGGTGGTCGGGTTCGCCACAGTCGGCACGAAGTCGGTGCTGTGGCCGGGAGCTTGGTGCGTGGCCGGCGCGTGGGCCGAGCCGCCGCCAGCGGACTGGGACTGGGCACCGGCGGTGGGCGCGGCCTGGGCAGGGCCCGCCGCGCCCAGCGCAGCGGATCCGATACCGACGGCGGCGAGCAGCGCCACGGAGCGTAAGGCGAGGCGCGTGTTTCGGGACATGAAAGGTTCCCCCCTTGGTCATTGCTGAACTGAACTCGTGTGTACGCGGCCGGCCCGGGTGGCTGGCTACGGGTGCGGCACACCCGGGCAGGCACGGTTGGTGGGCGTGTCAGAGCGGGTCAGGACCAGTACTGCTCGCTGTCCCTCGCGTCGCAGTTCTTCATGGCGACGCCGCTGAACCCCGGGTGGGCAAGACACGTGTTGGTCATGAGGTTCTTGAGGAACCAGTGCCCGCCGATCGATTCCTCGTCCCACTGTTCGTACCAGTTCACCGGGGACTTGCAGGGCTCCAGGTAGATCGCCGACCCGTACGCGGTCAGGCATTTGCCGTCAGGTCCGGGCGTCTTCTCTGCGTAGAAGTTGCCGGAGTAGGGAGGCTTCTCCAGATTGCTGTTGTCGTCCCGCCACGTGGTCGAGTCGTGGCTCAGGCACGTCCCCACCATGGTCGGGACGTATTCGAGGGTCACTGCGTCAATCCAATCGTGAGCCAGGCAGAGATTGTGACTGCCGTCTGTTGTCGACCAGCTGACGGCGGCGTTGTCCGCAGCCGCGCTGCTGGCGGAACTGGCCGAGCCGAGGACGAGGACCGGAACGGCAGCGATGGCTGCCAGCGACTTCTTGAGACGCCTGATCATGGTTCCCCCTGCTTCTGGTGATTGCAGATTCGCTGTGGCGCTGCGCTGAGGCCGCGGTGCCCTGTGTTCCGAGCAGCAGGACACCCCCTACCGAGTGGGCCCGGTCTCACCGTGCTTCTCGGACTTCGCCGGCGGGTCGCTGTCCCGGCGCGGTTCTCACCGTAGGTCAGGCGTTCAGCGGGGAACAGCGCGCAGTGTCTCCAGCCCTGTGCTGGGGGTCTCCTCCTTGGGCGTGAGGTGGGCCCGGAAGCGGAACTCGCGCGGCGAGAGGCCGTAGGCGGCTTTGAACGCGCGGCTGAAGTCGGAGGCATTGCGGATGCCGCAGCGGGCGCCGATGGCGTGGACCGGCAGGGCCAGCAGGGCCGGGTCGGCGAGTTCGCGATGCGCTTCCCCCAGCCGCTGGCAACGGATGAACCCGGCCACGGTCTCGCCCTGGAAGTAGCGGGCGAAGAGGCGGTGCAGATGGCTGACGGAGATGTGATGGGCCGCGGCGACCATGGGCGGGGTGAGCCTCGGGTCGTGCAGATGGCCGCGGATGAACGTTCGGATGCTTTCCACCTTGGCCCGCTGCCGGGCCTCTTCGGGCAGGACGTGCTCGGCGTCGAGCTCCCCGGCAATCCACGCCGACAACAGATCGAGCACAACCGCGCCGATCCGGGATGCCTCGGCAGGCCGCAGGACAGCGGCCTGCCGGTCCAGGCCGAGCAGGAAGTCCGCCAGCAGCGCCCCCGTCCCCTCCCGGCCGGAGAGTCTGCGCCCGAGCAGGTCACGCAGCCGACGCGGCGGCACCGGCAACAGCGAAGCGGGCAAGTCGATGCCCACGGCGGCGACTTCTGGACCTATCCCTCCCGCGGCCCGGTCATGGACCATCCGCACGTCGTGTGGGGTGGAGCTGTCGATGAGGGCGAGGTCCCCGACGCCGAACGTCTCCACCTGGTCCCGGCCGCGCCTGAGCCCGTGGATTCCGGAGGTCAGCAGCGTCAGGTGGTACAGCTCCTGATCCGAACGCCGGATCATCCGCTCCGTGCGCCGAAACCGCGCCGACGGGAATGACGACCCTAACAGCACCACCTGCCCCAGTTCGAGGCGCCGCGCCTGCGCCGTGAAGTCGTCCGCATGTGCGCTCGTCGCATCGGCGACTCGGGTCCGCCCGATCAGCTCCCGCCAGTACTCAAAACGGTCCTTCGCTGACAAACCATTACGCCAGATCGCACTTTCCTCTTGTACGGACATCCCGCCCCCTTCGGATATATCGCCCCGGTGCATGGCTGGTGCGTGATGGACGACGGCCCGATCGTCTCTCAAGACTCACGCGCAGGGGCGAACATTGGATCGGAAGAACGGCCGACGGCTGCAGAGTGAGCGCCCGGTGATGGCGGCATGGCAGCCCTGGGGCTGGCCCGCCGCCTGAACCCGCAGCTGAGGCCGGCTGCCGACACCGGCCGGTCACCGCCAGGACTACGGCGCCGCAGGACGCGGGCTCGACACTGCAGTGGCTGCGCCGGTCTCACGTTCTTCCGGCGGGTAGCGGGCCTGAACTCTGGGGGCCCGGGAAGTTGGCCGGCTCCGACGTGTGCGGTCTACGTGAACCGGACCGCGACTGGGGAATCAAGCTTGGTGACTGTTTGCGTGGTGAAGTGGCACCTATCGGGCTCGGCACGCGACGTGCGCCGAAACATGGTAGCTGTCGCTTGGCGACCTCGATGACCTGGGTGAAGCGCCACCAAGTCACGCCCTGCACGGACAGGTCGACGGGAGGAAGCCTGGCCGCGCGGACACCCGGACACCGCCCGGCCTCCCCGAGGTCGATCTGCTCGCCGCGACCATAGATTCTCCGCCACACCGGCCGCGTTCGTGGAGACCGTCATCCTCAACGGCCGCGTCAACGCCACCGGCCGGTCGACCGGCCAGGCGATCCGAGCCTGCGCCGTCAGTGTCGTCGCCGAGCGCAAGGACTTCGCCCTGGACGAGCCCCGACTCGACCCGCAGCAGTGCCTCCACCGGCTCGGCGCAATCGTCTCCACGTCGTGGTTCGGCAAGGACAGCTACGACTTCGCCCACCGCAACGGGCGCCTGCGCCTCATCGACGGCCGCAACCTCAAAGCCTTGCTCTCCGAGCACCTGAACATCGACGCCCTGGTCGGACTGCCCAAGGTCCCCCCGGGCTGACAGGCCGGCGACCTCGTGCAGGCGCGAAAGCGCGGCGCCGCAGCAGTCTGTGGCGGCCCCTCGGCCGATGGCTGCGGTCCCCCGGCTGGTCCCCAGCAAGATCGCAAAGCGGCAGCGTTACAGCCGGCCGCCACCTGTCGGACCATCAACAAAAAGGCCGCTGACCTGGGATTTCTCCCGGCCAACGGCCTTCCGACATACTGTCGGGACGACAGGATTTGAACCTGCGACCCCTTGACCCCCAGTCAAGTGCGCTACCAAGCTGCGCCACGTCCCGTGGTCTCGGTGCCTGCAGTCAGGGCCTGGGGGGCTCTGCTGTGGGCTTCTCGACCTTGTCTCCGGTTGTCCCGGCGACGTGGAAAACAATACAGCACGTCGGGGGGTGCTCGCTGCCAGGTTTGGGGGTGGGGGTCAGGGGGTCGGGTGGCGGGCGTCGTAGGTGAGGAAGGCGGGGCGGCGGGCGGCGAGGAGGAGGACGGCGGCGACGCAGGCGAGGCCGCCGGTGATCACGGAGGTGGCGGGGTTGGTGAGGGCGGCGACGGTGCCGGATTCGAAGTCGCCGAGGCGGGGGCCACCGGCGACCACGACGATGAAGATGCCCTGGAGGCGGCCGCGCATCTCATCGGGAGCCGCGACCTGCATCATCGTGTTGCGGAAGATCATGCTGATGGTGTCGGCGCAGCCTGCGACCGCGAGCAGCAGGAGGCCGAGCCAAAGGTTGTGGAGGGCGCCGAAGGCCGCGATGGCCAGGCCCCAGGCCGCGACGGCGGTGAGGATGGCGACGCCCTGGCGGTGGACGCGGCCGACCCAGCCGGAGAAGAGCGCGCCGGTCAGGGCGCCGATGGCCGGGGCGGAGACCAGCAGGCCGACGGTGCTGGCGTCGCCGCCGTAGAAGGTGACCGCGATGGCGGGGAAGAGGGCGCGGGGCATGCCGAAGACCATCGCGGCCAGGTCGGCGAGGAAGCTGGTGCGCAGGTTGGGCTGCTCGCGCAGGAAGCGGAGGCCGTCGAGGACGGAGGCGCGGCCCTTGCGTTCGCCGAGCGGGCGCATGGCCGGCAGGCGCCACATCGCGTAGAGGGTGCCGGTGAAGGCGACGGTGTCGACGAGGTAGGCGGCCTGGGAGCCGTACGCGCCGATGAGGACGCCGCCGAGCATGGGGCCGACGGTGAGGCCGAGGTTCATGCTGACGGTGTTCAGGGCGTTGGCGGCCGGGAGCTGGCGGGTGGGCACCAGCCGGGGGATCATCGCGGATCGGGCGGGCGAGCTGACCGCGAAGAAGCTGGCCTGGACGGCGACGGCGGCGTAGAGGATGGCGACCATGCCGAGGCCGGCCAGTGCCTGTGCCGCCAGGACGGCCGAGACGGCGGCCAGGCCGCCCGAGCCGATCAGACCCAGTCGGCGCCGGTCGACGGTGTCGGCGATCGCGCCGCCGTAAAGGCCGAAGGCGACCAGTGGGACGAGCGAGAAGATGCCGACCAGGCCGGTCGCGAAGGCGGAGCCGGTCAGGTCGTAGACCTGGACGGAGACGGCGACGGCCGTCATCTGCTGCCCGATGGAGGAGATGGCCTGGCCGAGCCAGACCCGGCGGTAGTCGGGGTGGTCGCGCAGCGGGCTGAGGTCGGCGAAGGCACGCCGGTACCACGGCCCGGGGGCGGCCACCGGGTCCGCGGGCAGGGCGGCGGTGGCCGCGGCGGCGCTCGCCTCGGCCTCGGGCACCGCCACATCGTCCACCGGCACTGATGCGGGTCCGGCACCTGGTGCCGGACCCGCATCGCCGACGCTGCCGGTGCCGGTACCAACACCGACACCTGAGGAGGCGGCCGACGCGGTGGAAGCGGAATGTTGATCGTTCGACATAGTCCCCCATGCTCCGCCCCGCCCCCGGCCGGGCCCGCACCGCCCCCGGACCAGAGCGGACCGCTACCGGCTCAGGACCTGCTTCTCCCCCGCCTCCACCACGAAGTCCAGCCGGTTGCCCGGCGGCGGGAACGGGCAGATGAAGTGGTCCGAGAAGGCGCACGGCGGCAGGTAGGCCCGGTTGAGGTCGAGGACGGTACGGCCCTCGGCGTCCGGCTCCGGGAGGGTGATGAACCGGAAGCGGTAGGTGTCGCTGCCGCTGCTCGCGTCCGCGATCACGCCGCTGAGTCCCTTACCCGACCGGCTGACGGTCAGCGTGCGGTGCTCGCCGGCCACGGTGAAGGCGATCTGCCCGCTGACGGCCAGCGGGCGCTCCTTGCCGTCGGCGTTGGGGACGACGACCGACTGCGTCTCGTCCTCGAACGGGGTGAAGACGGCGGGTACGGCCCACTCCGGCGCGTAGGGGTGGGCGGAGATCCCCGCGAAGGCGGATCGCCGGGGGGCGGCCGGGTCGAAAACCCGCAGGGCGAGTTCGCCCTCGCGCTCGATCGGGACGAGCAGCAGGTCGCCCAGGGTCGCGGTGTCGGCGGCCGGGTCGCTGTCCGGGCGGAGCAGCACCTCACCGTCCACCGGCCCGTCCGCTCCGGCGACCGTGATGCCGTCGCCGGCCGCTGCCCGTACCCGGATGCCCTCGGCGTCGGCCCACCAGCGCCCGGGCAGGCCGGGGATCTCGGTGGGCTCGGGCTCCAGCCAGTGCGTACCGGTGAGCGCGAGCTGGCCGTGCGGCGCGCTCACGGCCGCTGCCCGCCCGTCGCTCCAGTGCTTCCAGTCCTCCGCGGCCGTCGCGGTCATCGGTCCACCCTCCCGGTCGGTCCGCGGACGGCCCGCCGTTCGGGCCGCCCGTCTCGGTCATCCACAACACCGCCCGCTCGGACGGATCATTCCCGCCGGCCCGAAGCCGCCGAAACTGCAACACGGCAGCAACGCACCGACACGGCGCTCAACACGCGGCCACAACCGGCCACGCCCGGCAACGCACCCTGCCACACGCGCAATCGACGTACAGGACAACACGACACCGCGCACCGGGCCGCGCACAAGGCCGCAGGGCATCTGTGCCTACCCGTCCCGGCGCTTCAGCGGCCGGAACAGCCCCTCCTGGACCACGGAGACCACCAGTTGCCCGTGCCGGTCGAAGATCTGTCCGCGTGCCAGGCCTCGCCCGCCGTGCGCGATCGGGGATTCCTGCTGGTAGAGCAACCAGTCGTCGGTCCGGAACGGCTGGTGGAACCACATCGCGTGGTCGAGCGAGGCCATGTCGAAGTGCCGCTCGCCCCACAGCGGCTCGACGGGGGCGCGGACGGCGTCCAGCAGCGTCATGTCGCTGGCGTAGGTGAGTGCGCAGACGTGGATCAGCGGGTCGTCCGGCAGCGGGCCGTTGGTACGCAGCCAGACCCCGCTGCGTGCCTCGACGTCGGTCAGCTCCTCCTTGGTCCAGCGCAGCCGGTCGACGTAGCGGACGTCGAAGGGCTGGCGGCGGGAGATGAACGGGGGCAGTTCGCCGAGCCGGGAGCCGACCTCCTCCAGTGCACTGGGCAGGTCCTCGGGGGCGGCGACCGTCGGCATCGGGTACTGGTGCTCGATGCCGCCCTCCTCGGGTCTGTGGAAGTCGGCGGTCAGGGCGAAGATCGACCGGCCACCCTGGATGGCGAGGACCCGGCGGGTGGTGAACGAACGGCCGTCGCGGAGCCGGTCGACCTGGTAGACGATCGGCACGCCGGGCACCCCCGGGCGCAGGAAGTATGCGTGCAGCGAATGGACGGGGCGCGCGTCGTCCACGGTGCGGCCCGCCGCGACCAGCGCCTGCCCGGCGACCTGGCCGCCGAACGTCCGCTGTAGCGCCTCCTCGGGGCTGCGCCCGCGGAAGATGTTCAGTTCGATCTGCTCCAGGTCGAGCAGATCGACGAGGTCGTCGACGGGGGTACCCATGAGCACGCTTCCTCTCCGGATTCCGGCCTCCGGGGCACGGACTCCGATCGAATTCTCCAGCTCACTCGAATTCTCCGGCGACCCGGGTCATTCCCGCTCACCGGGCCCACACCTCCAGTTCACTCGAACGAGTGGTCGAGTCGTCGAGTGTCCGAGCCATCGAGTCGCCGACCGGCCGCGGCTACGCCACCAGCCCCGACTGCCGCACCGTGATGTTGAGCCGCCCGACCAGCCCCAGCTCCGGATCCGCCGTCCCCGGCAGCGTGCGCACCACCCCGTGGTACGCGAAGCGGGCCGGGCCGCCGAACACCAGCAGGTCCCCGCTGGACAGTTCCAGGTCCGTCCATGGCCGGGTCCTGGTCTCGGTGTTCCCGAGCCGGAAGACGCAGCGGTCGCCGAGCGAGAGCGACACCACCGGCGCGTCCGTCCGCTCGTCGCGGTCCTGGTGGAGGCCCATCTTCGCGCCGTGCGGGTAGTGGTTGACGATCGCGACGTCCGGCTCGTACGACGCGGCGCCCTCGATCTCCGGGAGCGCAGCCCCGTACGCCTCGGTGACGGCCTGCCGGGCGAGGCGGCCCAGTTCGGGCGGGAACGGCTTGACCGGCGCGCCGTCCTCGGCGACCCGCCGGTACCCGTACGGGTACCAGTGCCACCCGAGGCTCACCATGCGTACGGACATCATCCCGCCGGTGGGCGTCCGCACCGCGTGCAGGCCGGCCGGCGGGCGGGACCACTCGCGGCAGGACGCGATCAGGCGCAGCTGCGCGTCGAGGCACAGCCAGCCGGGGAGCAGGACGGCACCGGGGGCGGGCTCCGACCGCCCGCGCACCCCGGAGGCCCCTGAGGGACCGGAAGAGCCCGAGGAACCCACGGAACCCGCGGAGCCCGAGTCCCCGGACAGATCACCGAACAGCTCGCCCTGGATCACCCCACCATCCTCCCTCACCACCCCCGCCCGAGCCCCTGCCCGAGCTCCTGCCCGAGCTCCTGCCCGAAGTAGAGCCGGTGCTCACCCGGAGCCCACCCACCCCGAGCCCTACCAGCCCCGCTCCTGCCCGGCTCACCGCCCACCGGCCCCCGCGCCGCCTCCGATCAGGCCCAACTCCCGAGCGCAGGACGGCCACGCCTCCCACCCCTGGCGCCGCACGATCTCCTCGCCGACGGTGGTCTGCTCCCGCCGGCCTGCATGGTCCGGGCGGTCGGCGAAGCGCAGGCCGCCGGACTCCTCCCAGGTGGACGGCCGGATCTGCAGCCCGCCGTAGTAGCCGTTGCCGGTGTCCGCCTGCCAGTCGCCGCCGCTCTCGCAGTCGGCGAGCGCGTCCCACACCAGGTCCGCGACCACCCGGTCCGCGACCGGAACGGCCGCGCCGGCCCGTACGCCTCCTGCGGCGGCGGCGAGCACCAGCGCCACCGCGGAACCCGCCCGCACCACGGCCCGACCAATGCGTTCATCACACGACTGCGGCATGGCAGCCGACCCTAGGCACGCCGCGCCCCCACTCGCCCCCACCTGCCCAGACACGCCGTGGAACACCGCGAAACGCCGACGGCCGCTCCCCCACTCGGCGGAGGACCCGCGCGGGTGGAGAAGCGGCCGGAAGCCGGAGCCGCTGTCGGCCGGACCGAACGCCCGGCTGACAGCGGTTCAGGAAGGCTCGGAGCCTCAGATGCTCAGGACCTGACCCGGGAAGATCAGGTCCGGGTTGCCACCGACGACCTTGGTGTTGTTCTTGTACAGGTCGTGCCAGTCCAGGCCCTGCGCGGCAGCGATGGAGCTCAGGGTGTCACCGGACTTGACGGTGTAGTTGCCGCCCTTGGCCGGCTTGGCGTCGTTCGAGCCGGTCCAGGCGTTGACGCCCTTGTCGGCCTTCGGCGCAGCGTCGTTCTTCGGCGCGGCGGCAGCCTTGGGAGCGGCGGCAGCCTTGGGAGCAGCGGCAGCCTTCGGCGCGGCGTCGGCCTTCGGGGCCTGGGCCGGCTTGGCGGCCGGGGCGGCGGGCTTGGCAACCGGGGCGGCCGGCTTGGTGGCGGCCGAGGTGTCGACGGCGGCCGGGGCGCCGCCCTTGGTCAGGCCGGCCTTGACGGAGCACACGGGCCAGGCGCCCGGGCCCTGCGAGGCGAGGACCTTCTCGGCGACGGCGATCTGCTGCGCCTTGGTGGCCAGGTTGGCCTGCGAGGCGTAGGCGGTGCCACCGTAGGCGGCCCAGGTGCTGGAGGTGAACTGCAGACCGCCGTAGAAGCCGTTGCCGGTGTTGATGGCCCAGTTGCCACCGCTTTCGCACTGGGCGACAGCGTCCCAGGTGGAGACGGAGGCGGCGGAGGCCGAGGTGGCCGTGACGAGGCCGGCCACCGGCAGGGCCGCGACAGCGGCGCCCGCCACGACAGCCATCCGGACGCGGTTGCGCTTGGTGGCGGTGGAGGTGGTGGCAGCGGCGTTCTCGTTACGGAAGGTCATGAGGTTCCTCTCGACAGCCCCGGGCGGGCATGCGGAACCAGACCCTGGAGAGGGCCGCGTTCGCTTGCCGCGTCCGTCGGACGGCCGTGCACGTGTCGGACGTGCCGCTGCCGCCCCGGCCACCCAGCCGCTCGCCGGCGACCTGTTCGAGCGATCGCGTCGGCGGGCACCTGCCGCACCCGGCGGACCGGGGGGCTGTGCGTCGGGGGTGAGCCCGGGTGGCGCTCGTTGCGCCGACCAAGAAGCTACGAGCCGGTCGGCGGGGAAACCAAAACTCCGGTGGTCCGCCCAGCTCAGCCAAGGGTTACCGGCGGTAAGACCCACACAATCCTGTCCGAAATGTCGGATTTAGCCATTGATTCCTAGATCAAACACCGCGGCCGCGTGACCCACCTCACGGTTTCATTCCGGCAGTCCCGTCACCGACATCGACAGATTGCGACCACGAGAACACGTGGTGCGATCGGATCCGGAGCAATTCCCGTCACCCTCGACCGGCACCCGTGACGCCTGACACAAGGGCCCGTTGGTCATGCCGACCTCCCGTGTCCGCCCCCGAAGCCCCAATCGCATCCATCCGAGGAGACCCTGTGCCGCGCATGCTCGACGTCAGCGACGAGGTCCGGTCCGAGATCGGCGACGACGAGGCCGACCGCCTCCTGGGCGGCGACCGCGCCCCTGACAGCTACGAGTGCACCTCCTGCCGGACCCCCGGCGACACGCACGTGGAGCCGACCAGCACCGTGCTGTTCGTCGGTGACGAGACCGCCGTGCTCGCCTTCGCGCACGCCCGCTGCATCCCCTCCCAGGTGGTGCCGGTCTCCGAGGAGCAACTGGCCGGGGCCGTCCGCAGCATCAGCCAGTCCCAGACCGGCGCCCCGGACCTCGCCGTACCCGCCGCGCCCGCGCCGATCGCCCCGACGCCGGGCGCCCCCGCCGGCGGCGTGAGCCAGCCCACCGCCCCCGGCCAGGCCGCCATCCTCGGCATCACCTGCGGCCTCGTCCTGCACGGCAAGGTCGGACACGCCTCGCTGGTGGTCGAACCCACCGGCCCGGTCGGCCGGCCCGGCAGCACCTCGGGCGAGGACGAGTTCCTGGACCTCCTCCAGGACGCCGGCTTCCAGGCCGTCACCGACCTGGACGAGACCCCGGAACAGCTGCCCGGCTGGTCGGTCCTGGTCGCGATGGGCAAGCTGCACGCGATCCTCCAGCCGGCAGCGGCCGGCGGCAGCACCGGCTGGTGGCAGGCGCACCAGCCGCTCCAGGTCACCGACGCCTGGCGAATGGCGGCGAGCCAGCTCTCCGAGGTGACCATGTACGCCGTCCCGGCCGGCATGGTCGGCCGCCAGCCCCGCGAGGACCTGCTGCGCCAGGCCCTGGAGCGGGCCGTGGCGCTGGGCCAGGTGGTCGCCGCCTCCCTCCCGCTCGCCGGCACGTGATCGACCGCCCCACCCCGACGCGCCGGACGGCGGCCGCCCGCTCCACTCCGGGCCGCCTCCGGCGCGGCCACAGCTCATGAGCCCGCCTCATGACCACCACGACAATCAACGGCCCTCATGAGCAGCACGAGGCATGAGCGCAGCTCATGGGCAGCGGGCATGAGCACCTCTCATGCGCTCCGTCCATGAGCAAGTCTCATGAGCGCCATCCATGAGCAAGTCTCATGGGCAACGCACGTGAAAGCTGCTCATGGCCCCGCCCATGAACAACTCTCATCGGCCGCCGCACATGAGCACCTCGCATGACACCCCACGTGAGCGCCGCCCCCACGCCCCGCATCCCCCGCCCCTCTCGCTCGTTGGCCCCTACGTGTACAGCTACGACGTCTCCGCGTCCCCCAGCCGGTCCACCACCGCCTCCCGCTCGATCCCCGGCATGCGTCCGTCGTACGACGCCGAGCACCCGCACTCCACCACGCCGATCTACGACGAGCTGTACTCCGAGTACCGACGGCTGTTCCGTGCCCTGCCCGGCGATCGCTCGGGTGAAGAGGACCTCATGTTCACCGGATTCGCGGTCCGCGACAGTTACCCGCTGCTCGGCGAGCAACGCCCGCCCCAGCACCAGCACCAGCAGCCGCACTCCCACCCGCCGCAGCACCAGGCCTTCCACACCCTCGCGGGCCAGATGCCGGGCCTCCCCCAGTTCGTGTCACCCCACCTGCACGGTTCAGGCTCGCTCTCCGGTCACCAGACCGGCCACCACGGCAGCCACCACCCCGGAGCCCACTCCGCGCACACCGGCCATACGAGCCACGCCACCCACACCGGCCACCACCACGTCCCCACCGCCCCCACCAGCGACGGCCCGGGCCACACCACCCCGGCCCCCGGTCCGTCCCCCACCCTCGCCTCCGCTGGCGCGCACTCCCCCGCCCACCCCCAACACGCCAATTCCGCACCCCAGTTCGCAAACGGCCAGGGCTGGGTCGCCGCCGGCTACCTCGGCCCGCCCCCGCACTCCATGACCCTGCCCGTCCCCGCTCCCGCGCCGCCCGCGCCACCCGCCCCCTCCCCGGTGATGGGTACGGCCACCGGGCTCGCCACCGCCCCGGCCACCGGTGGCCGCCACCGCCAGATGCTCTCCCTCCCCCCAGGTCGCAACGGCGACCACCACTGACGTTCACCGGCGCCCACCACCGTGGTCCGTCCACCGCACGGAAACGCCTGAGGGCCCCGCCACCACCGTGACGGGGCCCTCAGGCCTTTTAGCCGTTCAGCCGCTCAGCCGCTCAGCCGCTCAGCCGCTCAGCCGCTCAATCGTCCAGTCGTCCCGCAGCCAGAGCAGCGGCTACGCCAGCCGCTCCACTCCACCTACCTACGACTCCCGACTTCCGACTCCCGACTGCTACTTCTTCTTCCGCTTCTCCCGAACCCGCACCGAGATCGAGATCGGCGTCCCCACGAACCCGAACTCCTCGCGCAGCCGACGCTCGATGAAGCGCCGGTAACCGGCCTCCAGGAAGCCCGAGGCGAACAGCACGAACCGCGGCGGACGGGTGCCCGCCTGGGTGCCGAACAGGATGCGGGGCTGCTTGCCGCCCCGGATCGGGTGCGGGTGGGCGGCCACCAGCTCGCCGAGGAAGGCGTTCAGTCGCGCGGTCGGGATGCGGGTCTCCCAGCCCTCCAGCGCGGTCTCGATCGCCGGAACGAGCTTCTCCATGTGCCGGCCGGTCTTGGCCGAGACGTTGACGCGCGGGGCCCACTGCACCTGGACGAGGTCGCGCTCGATCTCGCGCTCCAGGTAGTAGCGGCGCTCCTCGTCCAGCTGGTCCCACTTGTTGTAGGCGATGACGACGGCACGCCCGGCCTCGACGGCCATCGAGATGATCCGGGTGTCCTGCTCGGCGAGGGTTTCGCTGGCGTCGATCAGGACGACGGCGACCTCGGCCTTCTCCAGCGCGGAGGAGGTGCGCAGCGAGGCGTAGAAGTCGGCGCCGGCGGTCAGGTGGACCCGGCGGCGAATACCGGCGGTGTCCACGAACTTCCAGGTCTTGCCGCCGAGTTCGATCATCTCGTCGACCGGGTCGCGGGTGGTGCCGGCCAGCTCGTTGACGACGACGCGCTCCTCGCCGGCGACCTTGTTCAGCAGGCTGGACTTGCCGACGTTCGGCCGGCCGATCAGCGCGACGCGGCGCGGGCCGCCGGGGGCGGCGTCGCCGAAGGTCTGCGGCGGGGCCTCGGGCAGGGCGTCCATGACGGCGTCCAGCAGGTCGCCGGAGCCGCGGCCATGGAGGGCGGAGACGGGGTACGGCTCGCCGAGGCCCAGCGACCACAGGTAGGCGGCCTCGGCCTCGGTGGACTGGCCGTCCACCTTGTTGGCGCACAGGACGGTCGGCTTGCCCGCCCGCCGGATGATCTTGATCAGGGCTTCGTCGGTGTCGGTGGCGCCGACGGTGGCGTCCACGACGAACAGCACCGCGTCGGCCTGCTCGATGCCCAGCTCGGCCTGGGCGGCCACCATGGCGTCGATGCCGAGGACGTCGATCTCCCAGCCGCCGGTGTCGACCACCTTGAAGCGACGGCCGTTCCAGCTGGCCTCGTAGGTGACCCGGTCGCGGGTGACGCCCGGCTTGTCCTCGACGACGGCCTCACGGCGGCCGATGATGCGGTTCACCAGGGTCGACTTGCCGACGTTCGGGCGGCCGACCACGGCCAGCACCGGCAGTCGGACGTGCTCGGCGCCGTCCAGGCCGTCGACGCCGTCGACGTCGAAGCCCTCCTCGGCGGCGAGGGCCATGAACTCGGCGTAGTCGGCGGCGTCCAGTCCACCGAGGTCGGTGGCGGAGTGCTCTGCGGTCATGTTCGTCTGTTCCGTTTCCCGGCCCGGCCCTTCCCAGGGGCGTGCCGTGCGTACCTGCCCCGCTCGGGGCAGCGCGAGTGTTCTCCGCAGTGCCTCGGCGGCACCACGGCTCATTCGATGATCAGACCGTCGGCCCGGTCCAACCTGATCGGACCAGACCAGGCCGGACCAGACCAGACCGTCGGCCCAGGTCGGATCGGCCCAGGCCGGGTCAGACCGAGGACAGCCCGGCCCGCTCCTCCACCAGGACGGCGATCCGGTCGATCACCTGGTCCAGGGTGAGGTCGCTGGTGTCCACCAGATCCGCGTCCGCGGCCTGGGTCAGCGGGGCCGTCTTCCGGGAGGAGTCCGCGGCGTCCCGGCGGGCGAGGTCGGCGGCCATCGCGGTGATGGTCGCCTCGTCCACCCCCTTGGCCCGCAGCTCGGCCGCCCGGCGCGCGGCCCTGGCCTCCTCGGAGGCGGTCAGGAAGACCTTGACGGTGGCGTCCGGGAACACCACGGTGCCCATGTCCCGGCCCTCGGCGACGATGCCGCGCTCGGCGACCTCGGCGCAGCCGCGCTGCAGCTCCACCAGCCGGGACCGCACCGCCGGCACCGCTGCGACGGCGCTGACCTGCGCCGTCACCTCGGGGCCGCGGATCGGGCCGGAGACGTCCTGGCCGTCCACCGTGATGGTGGGGCCGTCGGCGTCCGTGCCCGACACGATCACCGGCTTGCCGCACGCGACGGCCACCGCCTCCGCGTCGTTCACGTCGACCTCGTTGGCCAGCATCCACCAGGTCATCGCCCGGTACATCGCACCGGTGTCCAAGAAGCTCAGGCCCAGCCGGGCGGCGACCGCCCGCGAGACGGTCGACTTGCCGGAGCCGGAGGGTCCGTCGATGGCGACGACGACCGGGGCGTGCGCTCGGTCGGCAGTGTCCACGGGGGCGAACCTCTCTCTGAGCATGGGAGCCGAAGCCTGCGTGGGCGGACGGCCGGGGATTGTCTCCCTCAAGGTTAATGGACCGCCGACATCACACGCTCCGCCGCCTGTCCCGCCCCGAATCCCGCCGCCTCCGGCTACCCCGCAACCACCTCTCGCCCGCCTGCCCCACAACCCCGACTACTCCACAACCCCGGCTACCCCACACCCCCGGCTGCCCCCTCCACCACCGCGTTCCCCAACCGCGGCCGCAGGTACTCCCCGTCCCACTCGATCCCGAGCACCCCACCGACGAAGGTCATCGGCAGCTCCCGGCCGAAGACCTCCCACACGAACGGCACCCGCGAGACGTGCGACGGGAAGTCGTTCACCTCGAACGCCTCCCGGTGGTAATCGCTGTTCGCCGCCTCCCGCCAGCCGAAGGAGCGGCGCAGCCGGGGCCCGTCCGGGGTCTGGGTGTGGGCGAGGAAGGCGGTGAGCCAGCCGGTCACCCGGGGGCCGCCGGACATCGAGCGCCACTTGAACAAGGAGCGCCAGAACTCCTCGTCCACCGGCTCCCCGGCCGCCGTCGCCGCGATCTCCTCCACCACCGGCCGCAGCTCCGCGAACCACGGCGCCAGCCAGTCGAAGCGCTCCGCCAGCGCGCCGATCCCCGCCGCCAGCCGCGCCCAGTCCTCGGCCGTACCCTCCAGCCGGATCCGCGGGATCCCGCAGCGGGTCTCCCAACGGAAGTCGTAGTACGGGCTGACCACGTCCATCAGCGCCACCAGGGCCGAGGCCGCGTCCTCCGGCGTCGTGGTCGAGAAGGCCGGCCGGAAGAGGTCCACCAGCTCCTCTCCCACCTCGGCCGCGAGCGGCTCCCGCACCAATCGGATCGAGTGCGACCAGTCCGGACCGGGCCCGAGCAGACTGTCGTCCTGTACGACGATCGTGGCCTTACGGCCGTCGGCGGCACCGAACAGCGCCCGGTACCGCGGCGGGTACATCCGTACGTGCACCGCGACCTCGTGCACCACCGCGTACCAGAGCACGTCCGGCGACAGGCTGAGCGGCAGGTGCTCGGCGAAGGCGGCATGGGCCGCACGCAGCAACAGGCTGAACGTCGGCTCCGGCTGGACGAACCCCGGCTCCCCGAACCCCTGATTCTCAGGCTCCGGTCGGGGCCGCTCGTACATCGCCGCGACGCTGCGGTGGTGGATCCGGAGGTCCCGCCCGAGGACGGCCCGCAGGAACCGCTCGTTCCCCAGGTCCACCGGCATCCCGGCGAACCCGTGCCGGGTCTCCCCCAGCGGCAATTCGACGATCACACCCACCACGCTCCCCACCCCGCGACCTCAGCCGACCACCCCGCGACCGCAACCGACCACCCCGCGACCGCAACCGACCTCAGCCGACCGGCCCGCAACGTCAGCCGACCGGCCCCGCGATCTCAGCCGCCCGACCCCGACCCAGCCGACCGCCCCCGACCTCAGTCCCGCACGTTCCACCCGCTCGCCCGCAGCGCCTTCACCAGCCGCTTGACCGCCACCGGCGCCACCGACAGCTGGACGAAGCCGACCTGCTGCCCGGTCGAGTGCTCGATGACGACGTCCTCGATGTTGACCCCGGCGTCGCCGACCTCCCCGAAGAGCCGGCCCAGCTCGCCCGGCTGGTCGCCGAGGACGACCGCGACCGTCTCGTACCGGGTGGGTGGCGCACCGTGCTTGCCGGGGATCCGGGCCTGGCCGGCGTTGCCGCGCCGCATGACCGCCGTGATCCCGGCCGCACCCGACCGGCGCTCGTCCTCCTCGGTGGCCTCCATGGCGCGCAGCGCGGTGACGGTCTCGCCGAGGTCGGAGGCGACGGCCTCCAGGACGTCGGCGACCGCGCCCGCGTTGGCGGAGAGGATGTCGACCCACATGCCGGGGTTGGAGGCGGCGATCCTGGTGACGTCGCGCACGCCCTGGCCGGAGAGCCTTATGGCGGTGTCGTCGGCATTCTCCAGCCGGGCCGCGACGAGCGAGGAGACCAGCTGCGGGGCGTGCGAGACCAGGGCGACGGCCCGGTCGTGCTCGGCGGCGTCCATGACGATCGGCATCGCGCCGCAGAGCGCGACCAGCTCCAGAGCCGCGTTGAGCGTCTCGGTGTCGGTGTCGGCGGTCGGGGTGAGCACCCAGGGGCGGCCTTCGAAGATGTCGGCGCGGGCGGCCAGCGGGCCGGAGCGCTCGCGGCCGGCCATCGGGTGGCTGCCGATGTAGTGGACGGTGTCGCAGCCGAGCGCGGCGATCTCGCTGCCGGGGCCGGCCTTGACGCTGGCGACGTCGGTGTACCAGTGCGCCAGGTTGCGGCGCTGGCAGTCGGCGAGCACCTTGCCGACCAGTGCGGGCGGGACGGCGATGATCGCGAGGTCCACCGGGCCGTCGGCGGGCTCGGTGGTGCCCGCGCCGAGCGACTCGGCGGTGCGGGCGGCGTCCGGGTCGGCGTCCTCCAGATGGACGGTCAGCCCACGAGCGGTCAGCGCGAGCGCGGCGGAGGTGCCGATCAGTCCGGTGCCGACGACGACGGCAGTGCGCATGGCGGGTCGCTCTCCTCATCACGATTCTCGACAGGTGCCGGGACCGTCCGGGAGCACCCGGGCCCCATCCTCCCTCATCCACTGCGCCGAAGTCCCCACTTACCGCCCGGCAACCACGGCGGCACCGCCCGGCAGCACCCGGCACCGGCAACCGGGGCGGCCCGGCCCCCGTCCCACACAGTGCACACGCCGTACCCGGGAAATCCGACGACGCCCGCACCGAACCCGGGCAGACTGGCCGCCCAGGCAGGCACGAACGGACCAGGCGACCGCTCGAACACCCGCCACCCGACACCCGACACCCGACGAGCGGCCCCGCCGGCACCCGGACACACGAACAGACCGACCCACACGCCCACGGGCAATCCGCACGCCACAAGAAGCGGCAGGCGGCAGGCAACACGCGAACGAAGGGGTTGCGCATGGACGACCAGCACAGCGGCCGCACCGGACGAACCGAACCGCCAACAGGAGCGCCGACCGAACCGCCAACGGGAGCGCCGACGGAACCGCCAACGGGAGCGCCGACCGAGTCGCCGACGGAACCGCCGGCGGAAGCGCCGACCGTACCGGCCCACCCGTCGGTCCTGGACTCCGTCGTGGTGTACGCGGAGGGTGCGCTGTGCCGCCGCCGGGCCACCGTCCCGGTCCCGCCCGGCGGACGGCTGCGCCTCACCGGCCTGCCCACCACCCTGGACGGCCGCTCGCTGCGCGCCCGGGTGATCGCCGGACCGGCCGGCACGGCCGTCACCGAGGCCCGGCTGGAGCCGCGGGCGCAACTCCGCACCCCGGACGAACTCCCGGACCTGCAAAGGGCGTTGGACGAGGCCACCGAACGACTCAGCGCACTCACCGAGCGCCGCCGACTGGTCCTCGCCGCGATCGCCGACACCGCCGCCCTGCGCGCCGTACCACCGCAGCGCCGCCGCGACGAACCGCTGCGCCGTACGCCCGCCGACGCCTGGCTGGAGCTCGCCGACTTCGTCGACGAGCGGCTGGCCGCCCTCCAGGAGCGCGCCGAAGAGCTCAACCGCGAGGTCGAACTCGCCGACCACGAGCGTGACTTGGCCGCCGACCGGCTCGATCGGGCATCCACCGCCGACCGGGCCGAACCGATCGCGACCTCCGCCACCGCCCTGCTCACCCTGACCACCCCCGACCTCGGACCCACCACCCTCGACTCCGACACGGCCCCAGAACTGGAGCTGGAACTGGAACTGGAGTACGGCGTCCCCGCCGCCCGCTGGGTGCCCTCCTACCGCCTCTCCCACCGCAGCGGCTCCGACACCGGCCGGCTGGTCCTGCGCGCCGGTGTCGCCCAGCGGACCGGCGAGGACTGGACGGGTGTGCGTCTCGCCCTCTCCACCGCCGACCTCGACCGCCGCACCGACCTTCCCCGGCTCGCCTCGCTGCGGATCGGCCGCAGCCAGCCCGCCCCGCCGCCCTCCGGCTGGCGGGAACCCCCGGCCGGCCTCTCCGACCTCTTCACCGGCTACGAGTCGGCCGCCGCCGACCGCCCGGCCCCGCACGGCGAGGGGCGCCACCCGGTCCCGGTGTCGGCCGGCATCGCGCCCCGAGCCGCCCACCGCGCCGGCGCCCGCCCGACCGGCCCGCGCCCCGAGTTCTTCAGCGCGCAGGAGAGCACGCCACCCGGCCCCTCCGGCCCGTACGGCGGCGGCACCCTGAACGTCGACGAGCCCCCGTCCGCGGCGGCGCCCCCACCCGCCCCGGGCGGCTTCGCCGGCTACGGCGGCCCGCCCCCCACCACCTTCGCCGCCACCGCCCCCACCGCCCCTGCCGCCCCACTCCCCCAGGCCCCCGGCGGCCTCCGCGCCCGCCGCACCGCGAGCTACGCAGGCCAGGCAGGTCAGGCAGGCCACCCGGGCCACGCAGCCCTCCCCGCCCCGCCCCCGCCCCCCGGCCTCGCCCCGAACGCCACCCTGCTCGACTACCCCGACCTCGTCCTGGCCGGCCCCGACGAACCGCCCGCCCGGCGCGGCACCCTGCACCCCCGTCCCGAACGCCTCGAACGCGAGGAGTTGGACCGGGTCCTCCCCGGCGGCAACCCGGGCGAGCAGGTTCGCCGCCTCCCGCTCCCCCGCCACGCCGTCCCTCCCCGCGAGTCGGCCGGCTCCTTCGACCACCGCTTCGACGCCGTCGCCCCCGCCGACATCCCGTCCGACGGCACCTGGCACACCGTGACGGTGGACGAGATCCCGCTCGCCGTCCTCCCCGAGTACGTCACCGTCCCGGCCGTCGAGGAGAAGGTGTACGCGACCCTGGTGCTCGCCAACCGCACCGACCGCGCCGTCCTGGCCGGCCCGGTCGAGGTCACCGTGGACGACGAGTTCCTGCTCACCGCCGCCCTGCCCACCCTGGCGCCCGGCGGCACCCGGCGCCTGGGCATCGGCGTCACGGAGAGCATCGAGGTGGCGCGCCGCACCGAGCTGCGCGAGTCCACCACCGGCATGCTGAAGGGCAACAGCACCGTGCTCGACCACCGGGTGCACGTCGAACTGGCGAACCGGCTCGGCCGCCCCGTCACCGTGGAGGTCCGCGAGCGCGTGCCGGTCACCTCCGACGCCGAGATCCGGATCGAGGAGCGGGCCGACTGGCACGCGCCGGCCGTCCCCACGCCGGAGTGCCCGACCGGCACCCGGCTCTGGCGGGTGGACCTGCCGCCGGGCGGCCGCACCGAGCTGGACGGCGGCTACCTGATCAAGATCCCGGCCGGAAAGGCCATCGTCGGCGGAAACCGGAGGAACTGACCATGACCGGACCCACGACCGCAGACAAGCCCGGCGCCCACCCGACCTACCACGACCCGGGCGCCACCCCCACCCGCAGAACGCCCCACCCCCTCCCCGTCACCGCCGTCACCTGCCTGGAGGACCGCAGCCAGGTCGAGCGCGCGACGACGGTCGACCTCGCCGCAGGCGTCCAGCGGCTGCGCCTCGGCCCGCTCACCGCCCTCGCCGTCGACCGCACCCTGCGCGCCGAGTCGGCAACCGCGGGCGTACGCGTCCTGGACGCCCGGCTGGTCCGCAGCTGGGCGCCGCGCGCCCCGCAGCCGCCCGGCCCGGACGACTCCGAGCTGCGCCACCGGCTGCACCGGCTGGACGCCGAGAGCCGCCTGGCCGACCAGGCCCGCGCCCGGCTGGAGGCCCGGCTGGCCCTGCTCGCCCAGCTCTCCGCCGACCTGCTGCGCGAGATCGGCGAGGGCGCGGGCGTCGGCGAGCTCGAACGCACCCGCTGGGCCCGCGAGCTGGGCCGGGTGGACGCCGAACGCGAGCGCTACGCCGAGGAGCTGCGCGCCACCCACTCCCGGCTGCGCCGCCTGGAGCAGGAGCGCTCACAGGCCCTGATCGCCCTGGACGAGGCCGAGGAGGACCCGGCCGAGCTGACCGCCCACCTGGAGCTCACCGTCGAGGCGGCGCAGCCCGGCCCGGCCGCACTGACCGTCTCCCACCTGGTGCCCTGCGCGCTCTGGCGCCCGTCCTACCGCGCGACGCTGGACGGCGGCGCCCTGCGGCTGGAGTCGGAGGCGGTGGTCTGGCAGCGCACCGGCGAGGACTGGCCGAACGTCCGGCTCACCTTCTCCACCGCCCGCTCCGCCCTCGCCACCGACCCGCCGGCCGTCGTCGAGGACGTCCTGACGCTGCGCGAACGCACCGAGGAGGAGCGCCGCACGGTCGAGGTCGAGCTGCGCGAGGAGGCGATCAGCAGCCTCGGCCCGTCCGCCGAGGTGCCCGGGGTGGACGACGGCGGCGAGGTCCGGGTGCTGCCCGCCCCCGCGCCGGCGAACGTGCCCTCCGACGGCCGGGCGCACCGGGTGCCGCTGGGCGCCTTCACCGGCCCGGCGAGCAGCGAGTACGCCTGCGCCCCGGAGCTGTCCGCGCTGGTCACCCAGGTGGTCCGGTTCCGCAACGCGGCCGGGCACCCGCTGCTGGCCGGCCCGGTCGAGCTGGTCCGCGACAGCGGCTTCACCGGCCGGGGCGAGCTGCGCTTCACCGCCGCAGGCGCCGACGCCGAACTGTCCTTCGGCAGCTCGGACGGCTACCGGGTGGTCCGCGAGACCGAGGAACGCCAGGCCACCGCCGGGCTCACCGGCCGCCAGACCACCACGCGGACGGTACGGCTGCACCTGTCCCGCTTCTCCGGCCCGGAGGAGCACGACGAGCGGATCGTCACGGTGCGCGAGCGGGTGCCGGTCTCCGAGGTGTCGGCGGTCGAGGTGCGACTGCGCAAGGAGGAGTGCTCCCCGGCGCCGGACTCCTTCGACACCGAGGGCATCGTCCGCTGGGACGTCCCGCTCGGCCCGGGCGCCCGCCGCACCCTCACACTGGTGTACGAGATCTCCGCCTCCGCCAAGGTGGCCGGGCTCTGATCCCGTGCCCACCGAGGACCCACTGCCCCACCGATGACGACCGCCCCCACCGAGGACCCACTGCCCCACCGATGACGACCGCCCCACCGATGACGACCGCTCAGGACCAACCCGGAGACAACGGGTAGAAAAGGAACCATGATCCTCCACCTCGCCCCCCTGGACGACTGGCTGGCCGACCCCGGCCGCCCGTACGCCACCGCCTCGCTGCTCACCGACGGGTTCATCCACTGCTCGGCGGACGAGCAGACGGCGCTCGCGGTGGCCAACGCCTTCTTCGCCGACACCCCCGACCCGCTGATGGTGCTGCTGATCGAGGAGTCGCTGGTGGAGCCGATGGTCAAGTGGGAGGCCCCGCACGGCGCCCCGCCGCCCGGGGCCACCCCCGACGTGCTGTTCCCGCACATCTACGGGCGGCTGAACCGCTCCGCCGTGGTCGGCCTGGAGAAGGTCGAACGCGGCCCCGACGGCCGCTGGGCCTCTCTCACCCCCTGGAGCTGAACGCCGCGACGGCCGAGCCCCACGCCCCCGGCTCCCCACGGAGCCCGGCTCACGACCGCACCCGTCTCACAGCCACCCCCGCTCCCGGGCCGCCATGCCGGCCTGGAAGCGGGTGGTGGCGCCCAGCGACCGCATCAGGCTCTGCAGCCGCCGCTGGGTGGTCCGGGCGCTCCAGCCGAGCGAGCGGGCGATCGACTCGTCGGTGAGCCCGGCGGCGAGCAGCCCCAGCAGCTTGCGGTGGTCGGCTTCGGGCTCCAGCGACGCGTCCCCGGTGCCGATCGCGGCCTGCAGTTGGACCGCGCGCTCCCACTCCGCCTCGAACAGCGTGTCCAGCGCCTGGAGCAGCGCCGAGGGGTGGATGACGTACGCGGCGTCCAGGACGCTGTCGCCGACGCTGATCGGGATGATCGCCATCCGGTCGTCCGAGATGATCATCTTCATCGGCAGCGTGGGCCGGACTCGCGCCTCCTCGCCGTCGGCGACACCGACCAGGATGTTCCTCTCCAGCCGCCCGGGCCAGGCCACCGCCTCCCGGTCGTAGATCGTCCGGAACTTCACGCCCTCGCGCAGCCGGTGCCGCTGCAGCGGCATCGGAGCCACCGGGTCCTGGATGTACGGCGGGCGGTCGAAGCCGCGTACCTGGTACTGGCTGGTCTCGGTGATGTGCTCCAGCCGCTGGGCGATCGCCTCGCCGCCGGTCAGCACCTCCACCGAGTGCGCCGGGTCGGTGTAGCGCGAGGCCTCCCGGAAGGCGTCCATCAGCCGGTGCATCTCGGCCCGGGCGTGCCGCAGTTCGGACTCCCGGTGGCCGATCAGGGTGCCTATCGCGACGTCCGGGGCGACCGGCAGGAACCGCTGCCGGTCCACCGGCGCCCGGGTGGCCATGCCGTGCTGTGACAGCCGCTCCAGCGCGCGCACGCTCTGCTGGAGCGTCAGGCCGCAGCCCTCCGCCAGCTCCTCCGCGGTCGACTGCGGGTTGGCCACCAGCGCCGCGTACACCTGCCCGTCCGGCTCGGCCAGCCCCAGCGCGCCGAGGGCCTGTCCGCCGGCCCGCCCCAGTGGTGCATCGGACACGACGCCCTCTCCCCCTGTTCGCCCCTGATCCGCCCCCACCGGCGCCCGTGCTGGCGCAGTCCCGCCATACGACGGGGTGGTGACCCGGTGGCCATCCTCTGCCACGGATCATGACGCTGACAAGGCCGTGACCAGCGGTTGCGTCCCGGCTCACACGCCCCGCACGCCCCAGCCGCCCCGCAGAGACCCCAGAGACCCCAGAGGCCCCAGAGGCCCCCAGAGGCCCCCAGAGGCCCCCAGAGATCCCAGAGGCCCGCAGAGCGTCCGGAGAGCCGCCGGCGTCCCCGCACGACCCCGAAGGGCCCCCGGCCGCACCGCGGCGACCAGGGGCCCTTCGGGACCACGGGCGAACTGCGGCCTACAGGCCGACCTCGCGCATCAGCTGGCCGACCTCCGGGTTGGTCAGGCGGCGCAGCCAGCCCGACTTCTGGTCGCCCAGGGCGATCGGGCCGAAGTGGGTGCGCACCAGCTTCTCGACCGGGAAGCCGACCTCGGCCAGCATCCGGCGGACGATGTGCTTGCGACCCTCGTGCAGGGTCACCTCGACCAGGTAGTTCTTGCCGACGTTGGAGATCACCTTGAAGCTGTCGGCGCGGGCGTAGCCGTCCTCCAGCTCCACGCCCTGGGCGAGCTGCTTGCCCAGGTCGCGCGGGATCGGGCCCTGGATGGCGGCCAGGTAGGTCTTGGTCACGCCGTAGCGCGGGTGGGTGAGGCGGTGGGCCAGCTCACCGTGGTTGGTGAGCAGGATGATGCCCTCGGTCTCGGTGTCCAGGCGGCCGACGTGGAACAGCCGGGTCTCCCGGTTGGTCACGTAGTCGCCCAGGCACTGGCGCCCGTCCGGGTCCTCCATGGTGGAGACCACGCCGGCCGGCTTGTTCAGCGCGAAGAACAGGTAGGACTGGGTGGCGACGGTCAGGCCGTCCACCTTGATCTCGTCGTTCTGCGGGTCGACCCGCTTGCCCTGCTCGGTGACGAGCTTGCCGTTGACCTCGACCCGGCCCTGCTCGATCAGCTCCTCGCAGGCGCGGCGGCTGCCGATGCCGGCCCGGGCCAGCACCTTCTGCAGGCGCTCGCCCTCGGGCTCGCCGAAGGTCTTGGGCAGCTTGACGGCCGGCTTGTCGTGCCGGGCGAGGACGGCGTCCTCGATCTTGGCCTGCAGCTCGCGCGAGCGCTGCGGCTGGCGGCGCGGGTCGCCGGGCGCCGGCTGGCCCTCACGGCGCGGACGCGGGGCCGGGCCGGGGCGCCGGCCGGCGAAGCCGCCGCGGGCGGGGGTGGCGTTGGGGCCGCCGCCGTACTCGGGGCGGTCGTACTTGCGCTCCTCGGGCCGCAGCGGGCGGTCCGGGTAGCGCCGGTCGTCCCTGCGGTCGTCGCGCCGGTCGTCCCGGCGGCTGTCCCGCCCGTACGAACCGGAGCCGCCGCGCGAGCCCGAACCCGAGCCGCCACGGCCGCCGCCCCCGTAGGAGCCACCGCCGTACGAACCCCCGCGCGCGCCGCCCGAGCCGCCGCGGCCGCCACCGCTGCCGCCGCCGTAGGAGCCGCCGCCCCGGCCCCCGCCCTGTCCGCCGCGACCGCTACCGCCGCCGCTGCTGTTCCTGCCGTTGCCACTGCTACGCATCAAAGTGTCCGTACGTCGTTCCGTCTGGGATGTGCGGTCGTTTCGGCCGACCTCACCGCCCCCTACCGATCGGGCCCGGCCCGACCGGCCTCGCCACTGCCGTCCGCGGCCTGCACGGCAGCGGCGGCGACCGCCTCCGCGATCATCGTGCCCTCCAGGGACTCCGCTTCCACGTCGTCGACCTCGGGCAGGAAGGGAGCAAGCTCCGGCAGCTCGTCCAGGCCGCGGAGCCCCATCCGTTCCAGGAAGTAGTTCGTCGTCCGATACAGGATCGCACCTGTTTCGGGCTCGGATCCGGCCTCTTCCACCAGTCCTCGCTGTACCAGGGTACGCATCACGCCGTCACAGTTCACACCGCGGACGGCGGAAACCCGCGATCTGGACACCGGCTGCCGGTAGGCGACCACCGCCAGAGTCTCCAGCGCGGCCTGGGTGAGCCGGGCCTGCTGGCCGTCCAGGAGGAAGCGGTCGACGGCTCCGGCACAGGTCTCCCGGCTGTAGAACCGCCAGCCGCCGGCCACCAGCCGCAGGTCGAAGCCGCGGCCCTGGGCGGTGTACTCGGCGGACAGCTCGCGCAGCGCCGCGGCCACCTCGGCCCGGGGCCGCTCCAGCACGCCGGCCAGCCGCTCCGCCGCCACCGGCTCGTCCACGACCATCAGGACCGCCTCCAGCTCGGCCCGCAGCCCGGGATCGGCCGGCCCCTCGGCGCCGGAAGTCGACGGAGCCGACTTCTGGTGCACCACCCGCGCGTCCGGGCCCGCCAAGCCCACCGGCTCCACCAGCTCCGCCGACCCCACCGGCCCTGCCGACTCCACAGGCACCACCGGCCCCGCTGACACCACCGGCCCTGCTGACACCACCGGCCCTGCCGACTCCACAGGCACCACGGGCTCCGTCGACCCCACAGGCTCCACCGGGTCCGGCAACAGCGCGAAGGCCGGCTCCAGCCACTCCTCGGCCCGCGGCTGCCCGGGCAGCCCCAGCGGACGCCGCACCGGCCGCCCGCCCTCGTTCCCGCCGCTCATCGCCGCTCGCCCTCCTCCACCTCGCCCGAGCCCTCGCCCGAGCCGTTGCCGCCCGAGCCGTTGCCGCCCGAGGCCGCTCCCGGGCCCTCTCCCGCCGGCCGGTCGAACTCGTCCGTCACCTCGATCACACCCCGGCCCTCCTCGGCCACCCAGCGCACCCGGAGCTCGCCGAGCGCCTCCGGCTGCTCGAAGGCGAGCACCCGCTCCCGGTACAGCTCCAGCAGCGCCAGGAAGCGGGCGACCACGACCAGGGAGTCCGGCGCGTCCTCGACCAGCTGCCGGAACGACGCCTCGCCCAGCTCGGTGAGCAGCCCGACCACCAGCTCGGCCTGCTCGCGCACGCTGACCGGCGGCGTGTGGATGTGGTCCACGTACACGACGGGCTTCGGCTTGGGCTCCATCGCCTTGGCCGCCAGCTCGGCCAGCCGCTGCGGACCGATGGTGATGACCACCTCCGGCAGCAGCTCCGCGTGCCGGGGCTCCAGCCCGACGGTCCGGGGCCGGCGCAGCAGCTCGGCGGCCCAGCGCTCGCCGAACAGCGCAGCCGCCCGCTTGTACGCCCGGTACTGCAGCAGCCGGGCGAACAGCAGGTCACGGGCCTCCAGCAGGGCCAGGTCCTCCTGGTCCTCGACCTCCGCCGCGGGCAGCAGCCGGGCGGCCTTGAGGTCGAGCAGGGTGGCGGCCACCACCAGGAACTCGGTCGTCGCGTCCAGGTCCCAGTCCGGGCCCATCGCCCGGATGTGCGCCATGAACTCGTCCGTGACGGTGGCCAGCGCCACCTCGGTGACGTCCATCTTGTGCTTGGCGATCAGGCTGAGCAGCAGGTCGAAGGGGCCTTCGAAGTTGTCCAGCCGCACCCGGAAGCCGCCCCGCGACTCGGCTTCGGTCGCGCTCTCGGCGGTGGCGGCAGGTTCGGCGGTGCTCGGCATGACGGTCCATCTTCACCCGTCCCCGCACCCCGCCACGCCCCGGGGCCACCGACACGCCGCGTCACCGGGCCCCTCGGACGGCCCGGCGTCCTCCGGAGACGGCCCTCCAGGGCACCGTCACGAGCCTCAGACCCGGGCCACCGGCCCGGAACGCCCCCCGACCGCCCGACGGCCCCGCAACAGCCGACAACGGCCCTCACGCCACGCCGCCGCCCATGAGCCCGGCTCATGACCCTCGGTGTCCCCCGAGGCAGGACAGCCCCATGAGCCCGACTCATGACCGGGGCCCCACAGCCACCGGCTACCGAACTACCGGCCACCGACTACCGGTAGACCGCCCTACCGCCGCGCCGCCGCCCTACCGCCCGCGCAGGCGCCGAACCAGGATGGACGCCTCGCCGCGCTGCTCCAGGTCCGCCAGGACGACCGCGATGGCCTCCCGGACGATCCGCCCGCGGTCCACGGCCAGGCCGTGCTCGCCGCGCAGCACCAGCCGGGTGTGCTCCAGGTCCATGAGCTCCTCGGCGGACACGTACACGGTGATCTTCTCGTCGTGCCGCTCGCGCCCGCTGGGCCTGCGCGGCGCGCGCCCACGCGGCCGGGCGCGCCCGGCGGCAGCGGTCTGCTCCTCGACGGCACCCGCGTGCGTACGGCCCGCCGGAGCGGCCGCGCCCCGGCCGCCTGCGACGCCGGCGACACCCGCACCACCCGCGACGCCCGGAACCGCCGTGCCCCCCGCAACCCCACCGGGCCGCTGGGCGGCCGGCTGCGCCGGCGCCGGAACGGTGCCGGTCATCGACTGCTCCGGCGTCAGCTGCCGGTCGTCCTGGGCGCCCTGGGCGGAGTCGGCGCCCTCGGCACCGTCCTGGCCGTTGACGGTCCGCGCGGTCTCCGGTCTGGATGCCTCGGCAGCCGGACGCGGCGCGAGGGACGGCGACAGCGCCATCCCGCCGGTGGTCCGGAACAGCTCGTCGGCACCCGGGAGACTCACTCGGCGGGGCGGCACCGGTCGAGCACCTCCCTGGCGAGCTGGCGGTAGGCGGCGGCACCGACCGAGTTGGTCGCGTACGTGGTGATGGGCTCGCCGGCGACGGTGGTCTCCGGGAAGCGCACGGTCCGCCCGATGACGGTGTGGAAGACGTGCTCGCCGAACGCCTCGACGACCCGCGCCAGCACCTCACGGCTGTGCACGGTGCGCGAGTCGTACATGGTCGCGAGGATGCCGTCCAGGCGCAGCTCGGGGTTGAGCCGCTCGCACACCTTCTCGATGGTCTCGGTCAGCAGCGCGACACCGCGCAGCGCGAAGAACTCGCACTCCAGCGGCACGATCACGCTGTGAGCGGCCGTCAGCGCATTGACCGTCAGCAGGCCCAGCGAGGGCTGGCAGTCGATGATGACGTAGTCGTAGTCGGGCAGCAGCGGCTTCAGGGCGCGCGCCAGCGCGGACTCCCGCGCCACCTCGCTGACCAGCTGCACCTCGGCGGCGGAGAGGTCGATGTTGGACGGCAGCAGGTCCATGCCCGGCACGGCCGTCTTGAGCAGCACCTCATCGGCCGTCAGGCCCCGCTCCATGAGCAGGTTGTAGACGGTGACGTCGAGCTCCATCGGGTTGACCCCGAGGCCGACCGAGAGCGCGCCCTGCGGGTCGAAGTCGACGAGCAGCACCCGGCGGCCGTACTCGGCCAGCGCCGCGCCCAGGTTGATGGTCGACGTGGTCTTGCCGACGCCGCCCTTCTGGTTGCACATGGCGATGATCTGGGCGGGGCCGTGCTCGGCGACCGGCGCGGGGATCGGGAAGTACGGCAGCGGACGGCCGGTCGGGCCGACCCGCTCGCGGCGCTGGCGCGCGGCGTCGGGGGCCAGCGTGGCGGCGTACTCCGGGTCCGGCTCGTACTCGGCGTCCGGGTCGTCGTAGGCGCCGTAGGCGAACTCGCCGTAGGCCAGGCCGTAGGCCGCCAAGTCGGCGTCGTGATCGGTCACCGTGGTCACCTGCGCTGTGTTCTGGCGTGCTTCGAAAGTGCGGAGTGCGACCGAGCCGACCTCGGCCGAGCCCACGGAGGGCTGCCGGGCCCCGGGCTCCTCACTCGGCTGGGCGGCGGTGTACTGCGCCAGTCCTGGCTGACCACCCCCGGGAGCAATTGTCGACTCATTCACAAGTCGTCTTACCTCCTTGGGCATCCAGGACTCTATGTCGATTCGTCAGCGTGGCAGCATGCCGACGGTTTGCGACTCTAGGCCGTTCAAGGCGTTCGCAGCAACACAATCCACGGTAGTGGGCAGGATGTGTCGACTATCGGGCGGGCTGCTGTCAAGGGATGAGTGGGTCATCTACCCCGACGTTTCTGCGGGCGGGTGACATGACCGACCGAAATTGACGACAGAGCGACCTACCCGGTCCGCCCGCCGTTCACGGGCACGGCGAAGCCCCCGACCCGAAGTCATCGGGTCGGGGGCGAACGACCGCCGTGCGGTCAGGGGGTTCAGGCGAGCACGCTCTCCAGCGAGACCGACTCCAGACCGAAGGCCTCGGCCACGGCCGGGAAGGTGATCTGGCCCTCGTGCACGTTCAGGCCCTTGGCGAGCGCCGGGTCGCGGCGCAGCGCCTCCTTCCAACCGCGGTTCGCCAGCTCGATGACGTACGGCAGCGTGGCGTTGGTCAGCGCGTAGGTGGAGGTGTTCGGGACGGCGCCCGGCATGTTGGCCACGCAGTAGAAGACCGAGTTGTGGACCTGGAAGGTCGGCTCGTCGTGCGTGGTCGGGCGCGAGTCCTCGAAGCAGCCGCCCTGGTCGATGGCGATGTCGACGAGCACGGAGCCCGGCTTCATGCGGGAGACCAGCTCGTTGGTGACGAGCTTCGGGGCCTTGGCGCCCGGGATCAGCACGGCGCCGATGACCAGGTCGGCGTCGAGGACGGCCTTCTCCAGCTCGAAGGAGTTGGACATGATGGCCTTGATCTTCGTGCCGAAGATGCGGTCGGCCTCGCGCAGCTTGTTGATGTCGCGGTCCAGCAGGGTCACGTCGTAGCCCATGCCGATGGCGATGGTGGCCGCGTGCCAGCCGGAGACGCCACCGCCGATGACGACGGCCTTGGCCGGGTGGGTGCCGGGCACGCCGCCGGGCAGCACGCCGCGGCCGCCGGCCGGACGCATCAGGTGGTACGAGCCGACCTGCGGGGCCAGGCGGCCCGCGACCTCGGACATCGGGGCGAGCAGCGGCAGCGCGCCGTTGCCCAGCTGGACGGTCTCGTACGCGATGGCGGTGGTGCCCGAGGCGACCAGCGCGTCGGTGCCGGCCCGGTCGGCCGCCAGGTGCAGGTACGTGAAGACGGTCTGGCCCTTGCGCAGCCGGTGGTACTCGGAGGCGATGGGCTCCTTGACCTTCAGCAGCAGGTCGGCAGTGGCCCACACCTCGTCGGCGGTGGGGAGGATGGTGGCGCCGGCGGCCACGTACTCCTCGTTGGGGATCGAGGAGCCGAGACCGGCGTTGTCCTCGATGTAGACCTCGTGTCCGTTGCGGACCAGCTCATGCACGCCGGCGGGCGTGATGGCCACGCGGTACTCGTGGTTCTTGACCTCGCGGGGGATGCCGACCTTCACGACTGAACACGTCCTCTTGCCATGGGGGTCCCGACCGGAGAAGACCGGTGGGCGACGCGCACGTGGGGAAGCCTCCGGGCAGCCCGGGGCGGGGATCGCTGCGCGACTAGGTCCGAGTGTAATGAAGCCCAGTCGGCGTGTCAGCCTTCCAAAGTGAATAATTTTCCCGCACACATTGGCAGGTTCGTAGGCTTCCCCTGCGACTTACCCGCCAAAGACGTCGGAACCAGGCATCTTCGACAATACCTCCGAACCTGCCCGTCACCACCCGGCGTCGACGCGTTCCCGCAGGTCCGCAAGGGCCGCCCCGACCGCCTCCAGGCCGCGCTCGTCGCCGAGCCGGCGCAGGACCGCCAGCGCCGCCCGGTACTCGCGGTCGGCCTCGTCGAAGCGGCGCTGCGCGGTGTGCGCCTCGGCCACCCGGGCGAGCAGCCGGGCCTCGGCCGCGTGGTCCCCGAGCGACTGGCGCAGGCCGAGCGCCCGCCCGTACCAGTCGGCGGCGCGCACCGCGTCGCCGAGCGCCCGGTGGCAGCCGGCCGCGCCCTCCAGGGCGCGCGCGCAGAGCGGTTCGTCGTCGGCGGTCCGGGCGTGCTCCAGGGCGGCCCGGTAGTGCGCGGCAGCCTGCTCCCAGCGGCCCGCGGAGACCTGCAGGTCGCCCAGGTTGAGCAGGGCGGCGGAGGCCCGGCGGGGCCGGCGGTTGCGCTCGGCGACGGTCAGCACCAGCTCGTGCAGCCGGTAGAGGTCGGTGGGTGCCGCGGCGCCGGTCAGCGGCAGCGCGCGCAGCAGCGCGGTGACCAACCTCCCGGCCGAGCCGTCCAGGTCGCCCTGACCGATCGCGTCGGCCACCGCGCCGAGCAGCAGCTCCCGCTCCCCGAGCAGCCACTCCCGGGCGTGCGCCGCCGAGCGCAGCCGCAGCGCGGCCGGCAGCGGCTCGGGGGCCGCACCGGCTCCTGCACCCGAGCCGGAGCCGTCGGCCGGTTCGAGCAGCGCCCGGGCGGACTCGGTGAGCCGGACCAGCCGTTCCAGCAGCCGGGCCCGGGCGAGCTCGGTCTCGGCGGGCCGGTC
The DNA here is from genome assembly GCF_003635085.1 of Streptomyces sp. 1114.5. Taxonomy (NCBI): domain Bacteria; kingdom Bacillati; phylum Actinomycetota; class Actinomycetes; order Kitasatosporales; family Streptomycetaceae; genus Streptomyces; species Streptomyces sp. 1114.5. The sequence goes on along the minus strand of NZ_RBXE01000002.1, from coordinate 548,157 downwards.
CTCCTGCTGCCGCAGCCTGACCAGCCGGGGGTAGAGCCGCCCGGGCACCCGGTAGCGCGGGGTGCCGTCGGCGGCGGGTGCCTCCTCGCCCAGCAGCTCCCGCTCGGCGAGCGCCGCCAGGGTGGCGGCCGCCTCCGGCACCGGACAGCCGACCAGGGCGGAGGCGGTGCGCGGGTCGGCCGTCTGGGCCGGGGCCAGGGTGAGGGTGCGCAGCATCCGTGCCTGGGCGGCCGGCAGTGCGCGGTAGAGCAGGGCGAACGCACCGAGCAACGGGTCGTTGTCGGGGACGGGCACCGGCTCGGCCGGCTCCGGGCCGGGCTTGACCCAGGCCGCCGGGTCGCCCGCCGACTCGGCGCCGGGGGCGGCCGCCTTCTCCCCCTTCTTCTTGGCGGTGCTCCGAGGCGCGTCCTTGGGCCCGCTCTCGGGCACGGACTTCTGCGCGACCCTCGACGGCTTCGCCGTCGCCTCCGCTTTCCCGAGCGCCTTCCCGGCCGCGTTCCCGGCCACCGCCCCGGCCGCGTTCCCGGCGGCGCCCCCGGCCGTCTTCCCAGCCGCCGTCCCCCCCGCCTTCCTCGAACCGTCCTTGGCCCCCGCCGCAGGCGCCGTCTCCTCCCCCACCACCAGGTTCAGCTCCCGCGCCGCGTCGGTCACCGCGCTCTTCGGGCTCCCGCGCAGCCACCCCGCCATCAGCCGCAGCGTGGCCGGCCGGGCGGCGCAGGCCTCGGCCAGGTCGGCCGCGCCGACCGGGTCGCAGGAGATCCGGGTGCCGCCGACCAGGTCGGCCAGCAGCTCGCCGGAGGCCGTCCGGTCCAGCCCGCCGAGGATCACCGGGTCGATGTCCTCGATCCCGGTGAGCGGCCCGGCCGTGGTGGCGAGCACCAGGCAGCCGGGTTCGTCGGCGAGCAGCGGCCACACCTGCCCGGCGTCCCGTACGTCGTCCAGGACGAGCAGCACCCGCAGCCCCGCCAGCGCCTCGCGCAGCGCGACGCAGCCCGGCTCGTCGCGCCCGTCCCCGGCCGTTCCGGGCAGCGGCACGGGGGACTCGGGGTCGAGCTGTTCCAGCAGCAGCCGGGCGGCCCGTGCGGGCGGCACCCGGCCGCCGTCGGCGGCGGACATCCGGGCGAACAGCACGCCGTCCGGGTAGTCGGCGGCGACGGTGCGGGCGAAGCGCGCGGCCAGCGCGGTCCGCCCGGAGCCGGGGCGCCCGGCCAGGACCAGGACCGGGCAGCGGCCGCTGGCCGGGCGGGCGGCGGCCGCCCGCAGCGCGGCCAGTTCGGCGCGCCGCCCGACGAACAGTGCGGGCCCGGCCGGCAGCCGGTCCAGGCCCGGGACGGCCCCGGCGGGCGCGCCGGGGCCGGGGTCCATCGTCGCCGTCTTCCTCGCCACCCGTGCCACTCCCGACGTCATCCCGCTCGGCATCCGACGCTCGGCATCCGGACTCGACGTCCGGTGCTCGGACGGTGCTCGGAGGTCCGGTGCCCAGCGGAGGCGGCCCGGGACGGGCGCCCTGTCTGCGAAGCGTAGTTCGACCGTCCGGCTCGGCCGAGGTGACATCCGGTCGTACGAACCGGCGAATCACTCGGTCGAATCAACCGGTACGGCCGTCGGCACCCCGGAGCACCGCCCCCGTCCGGACGAACCCGGGAAAACCGGGCCAGCCGGCCCGGCCGAGCGGACCGACCGCTCAGGCCTCGAAGGGCCGGGCCGGCCAGGGCGAGTCCGCCGGGCGCAGCGCGTCCAGCCCGTCCGGCCCGGTGAGCGCGGCGTGCACGGCGAGGGTGCCGGTGATCAGGGTCGGGTTGTGCAGGTGGCCGCCCTGGATGAGCCGGATCAGCTCCGGCACCGGCACCCAGGCGACCTCGATCTCCTGTTCCTCGCCCTCGGCCGCGTAGCGCTCTCCCTCGGCCGCCGACAGGTCGGTGGCCAGGAACATCCGCAGCGCCTCGTCGGTGCCGCCCGGGGAGGTGTAGTAGTCGGCCAGGATCCGCCAGGTGTCGGCCTTGCAGTGCGCCTCCTCGTACAGCTCGCGCTGGGCGGCGTGCCACGGGTTCTCGCCGGGGACGTCGAGCAGGCCGGCCGGCAGCTCCCAGAGCCGCTGGCGCACCGGGTGGCGGTACTGGCGCAGGACCAGGACCCGCCGGCGGTCGTCGAGGGCGAGCACCGAGACCGAGCCGGGGTGGGTCTGGTAGTCACGGCGGGCCCAGCTGCCGTCGGGCATCCGGACCTCTTCGCTGCGCACGCCGGTGACCTTGCCCTGGAACGGCGTCCGACCGGCCCGGACCTCCCATTCCTCGGCCACGTCGGTGATCACCCGGTCGCTCTGCTCGTCCATCGCTCTCCCCTTTTCGTCAGTACGACACAATCTAACGCCGAACGGCGGCCCCGCGGGAATCGCGGGGCCGCCGTCCGGTGAACGACCGAGGCCGAGGAGGGGAAGACCTACTCGGAGGCAGCGGTCTTGATCTCGATGGCAGCCTTGACCAGTCCCGCGAACAGCGGGTGCGGGCGGGTCGGGCGGGACTTCAGCTCCGGGTGGGCCTGGGTGGCCACCAGGTAGGGGTGCACCTCGCGCGGGTACTCGACGTACTCGACCAGGTCGCCCTTGGGCGAGAGGCCGGAGAAGGTCAGGCCGGTCTTCTCCAGGTCCGCGCGGTAGGCGTTGTTGACCTCGTAGCGGTGGCGGTGGCGCTCCTCGACGTACGGCTCGCCGCCGTAGACCTCGCGGACGATCGAGCCCTCGGCGAGCTTGGCCGGGTACAGGCCCAGGCGCATGGTGCCGCCCAGGTCGCCCTTGCCGTCGACGATGGCCAGCTGCTCGGCCATGGTGGAGACGACCGGGTGCTTGGCGGCGGCGTCGAACTCGGTGGAGTTGGCCTCGGGCAGGCCGGCCAGGTTGCGGGCGGCCTCGATGACCACGCACTGCAGGCCCAGGCACAGGCCCAGCAGCGGGACCTTGTTCTCACGGGCGTAGGTGATGGCGCCGACCTTGCCGTTGACGCCGCGGTCGCCGAAGCCGCCGGGGATGCAGATCGCGTCCACGTCGCCGAGCTGCTCGCGGGCGCCCTCGGGCGTCTCGCACTCGTCCGAGGTGACCCACTTGATCTCGACCCGGGCGTTGTTGGCGAAGCCGCCGGCACGCAGCGCCTCGGTCACCGACAGGTAGGCGTCCGGCAGGTCGATGTACTTGCCGACCAGGGCGACCTTGACGATGTGCTGCGGCTCGTGGACGCGGCGCAGCAGGTCGTCCCAGGTGGTCCAGTCCACGTCGCGGAACGGCAGGTCCAGGCGGCGCACCACGTAGGCGTCCAGGCCCTCGCCGTGCAGCACCTTGGGGATGTCGTAGATCGACTTGGCGTCGATGGCCGCGACCACGGCCTCCTCGTCCACGTCGCACATCAGCGAGATCTTGCGCTTGATCGCCTGCGGGACCTCGCGGTCGGCACGCAGCACGATGGCGTCCGGCTGGATGCCGATGTTGCGCAGCGCGGCGACGGAGTGCTGGGTGGGCTTGGTCTTCAGCTCGCCGGAGGGGCCGATGTACGGCAGCAGGGAGACGTGCACGAAGAACACGTTGTCCCGACCGACCTCGTGGCGGACCTGGCGGACGGCCTCCAGGAACGGCAGCGACTCGATGTCTCCGACGGTGCCGCCGACCTCGGTGATCACCACGTCGACGTCCTCGGTCGCCATCCGGCGGATCCGGGACTTGATCTCGTTGGTGATGTGCGGGATGACCTGGACGGTGTCGCCCAGGTACTCGCCGCGGCGCTCCTTGGCGATGACGGTCGAGTACACCTGGCCGGTGGTGACGTTCGCCGAGCCGTGCAGGTTGGTGTCCAGGAACCGCTCGTAGTGGCCGATGTCCAGGTCGGTCTCGGCCCCGTCGTCGGTGACGAAGACCTCACCGTGCTGGAACGGGTTCATGGTGCCCGGGTCCACGTTGAGGTACGGGTCGAGCTTCTGCATCGTCACACGCAGGCCGCGGGCCTTGAGCAGGGCGCCGAGGCTGGAGGCGGTGAGCCCCTTGCCGAGCGAAGAGGCGACACCCCCGGTGACGAAGAGGTGCTTGGTCGTCACGGCGCGGCCGTTCGCTGCCTTGCCGGAATGGGGCTGTGCCAAGAGGGGGCTCCCGTGGGTCGTGTGTCGAAGGTGACGTGGGCGGGAAGCTCTCGGCTCGCCGGGCGACGGGAGGCCGGCGGGGTGCGCGGCGCTCGAAGGGTCGTCGGTTCGGCTGGTCCGGGGCGTTTGATCCCGCCGGTCCACGGGATACCAGGGTAACAGTGACCCGACCGGGTCGCCGTTCGGGCCGCGCGCGCCGCACCGGGGGCGCGCGCCGGGCGCACCACCCGCGCATCATCCGCCGCATGAGTCACACCGGTCGCACGACCCACCGGACCGGGCCAGGCCGGGGCGTCCGGCCGGGCCATGCCGGATCCTCCTGGCAGGCCACCCGGAGGTGATCCTTCCGGACCATCCTTCGCCACACGCCCGCGATGCACGGCATTTCCGCCGAATTGCGGCGCCACACCGGGCCTCGCCCGCGTGCTTCGCCCCTTTCGTCCGTCGTAAGCTGCACGGACGCATCGCCGACAGCACGAGCACGCGGAGGGCGTGGGAGGGTCAGGACACTCCCGGTCCCCGATGCGCGACCGGACCTCCCCGTATTGCAGCTCCTCCCCACCCACTCCAGGGGCTCGACCGAGCCCCGCGCGGACACTCCAGCAAGGCCTGCCACCACCCCCGGCAGTCCGGACGTCCCGGGGTGGACCCCCGGCCCCGCAGACCGCTCGCTCCCTCCGCTCGCCGATGCCCTGACCACATTGCGAACTGGAGATCCACGTGGCCGGCCGTATCGAGGACTACGCACTCATCGGGGACATGCAGACCGCTGCCCTGGTCAGCAGGGACGGGGCGGTGGACTGGCTCTGCCTCCCCCGCTTCGACTCGCCGGCCGTGTTCGCCGGCCTGCTCGGCACCGATGAACACGGCTTCTGGCGGATCGGCCCGGCCGAAGCCGTCGTGTCCTCGGTCCCCATGCCCGTGCCCGTCCCCGCCGCCGCCACGGCCCCCACCACCGCGGGCCGGGTACGCATCGCCGACACCGCCGACCTGCGCGTTCCCCCGCCCACCGCCGCCGCCCCCGCCGTGCCCGCCGACCGCCGCCGCTACCGGGGCGACTCGCTGATCCTGGAGCAGGAGTGGGACACCCAGGGCGGCACCGTGCGGGTGATCGACTTCATGCCGCCGCGCCCGCTGGCCGGCAAGGATGCCGTCCCCCAGGTGATCCGGATCGTCGAGGGCGTGGCCGGCAGCGTCCGGATGCGCTCGGCGGTGCGGATGCGCTTCTCGTACGGCCGCATCGTGCCCTGGGTGCACCGCGTCGAGCAGGCTGACGGCGGCCACCGCACCGTCGCCATGGCCGGGCCCGACTCGGTCTGGCTGGACGGCGAGGCCGACACCTACGGCCGCAACCTCACCACCTACGCCGACTTCACCGTGACCGCCGGCGAGCGGATCGCCTTCGCCCTCACCTGGCAGGCCTCCCACCTGGACCCGCCCACCGCCCCGGACGCCGAGGAGATGCTGGACGCCACCGCCGACTTCTGGCACGAGTGGGCCGACCAGTGCACCTACCAGGGCCCCTACCGCGAGGCCGTGGTCCGCTCCCTGATCACCCTCAAGGGCCTCACCTACGCCCCCACCGGCGGCATCGTCGCCGCCCCCACCACCTCGCTGCCCGAGGACATCGGCGGCGAGCGCAACTGGGACTACCGCTACACCTGGCTGCGCGACGCCGCGATCACCCTCTCCTCCCTGCTGCGCACCGGCTACCGCGACGAGGCCCGCGCCTGGCGCGAATGGCTGCTGCGGGCCGTGGCGGGCGACCCGGAGAACCTGCAGATCATGTACGGCATCGCGGGCGAGCGCGAGCTCACCGAGTCCTCGCTGGACTGGCTGCCCGGCTACGAGGGCTCCCAGCCCGTCCGGGTCGGCAACGGCGCCGCCGGGCAGCTCCAGCTCGACGTCTACGGCGAGGTCGTCGAGGCCCTGCACCTGGCCCACATGACGGGCCTGGTCCGCAACGACCACGCCCACCACCTGCAGCTGCGCCTGATCGACTACCTGGAGGACCACTGGCAGGAGCCGGACGAGGGCATCTGGGAGGTCCGCGGCCCGCGCCGGCACTTCGTCCACTCGAAGGTGATGGCCTGGGTCGCCGTCGACCGCACCATCAAGCTGCTGGAGCAGACCCCCGAGGACGCCCCCGCCGACGGCCACCTGGAGCGCTGGCGCGAGCTGCGCGAGACCATCCACCGGGACGTCTGCGAGAAGGGCTACGACCCGGAGCGCAACACCTTCACCCAGTACTACGGCGGCCGGGAGCTGGACGCCTCGCTGCTGCTCATCCCCCAGGTCGGCTTCCTGCCGCCGGACGACAAGCGGGTGATCGGCACCATCGAGGCGATCCAGCGCGAACTGTCCACCGAGGACGGCTTCGTGCTCCGCTACCCGACCCACGACGAGTCGGGCAACAACGTGGACGGCCTCTCCGGCCACGAGGGCGCCTTCCTGGCCTGCTCGTTCTGGCTGGCCGACGACCTCGCCATGATCGGCCGGGTCCAGGAGGCCCGCGAGCTGTTCGACCGGCTGCTCGCGCTTCGCAACGACCTGGGCCTGCTCGCCGAGGAGTGGGACCCGCGGCTCAAGCGCCAGGTCGGCAACTTCCCGCAGGCCTTCAGCCACGTCCCGCTCATCGACACCGCCCTGCGGCTGACCGCCTGCGGCGCCGCCTACCTGTCCGCCCAGCCGGACGGCCTGGCCGCCGACCGGGCCGAGCAGGCCACCGTCTGAGCCGCGGCGAGGACGTGCTTCAGGCGCGCTGGACCAGTTCGTCGTAGGTGCTGAGCACCTGGGCGACGGTGGCGGCCTCGTCCGGCCAGGTCTCGGCCTGCTGCCGGCCGGCCGCCACCAGCTGCTCGCGCCGGGCCGGGTCGGCCAGCAGGGCACGCACCGCCTCGCCGATCGCGGCCGGGTCACCGGCGGGCACCAGCACGGCGGCGTCACCGACCAGTTCGGGGATGCCGCCGACGGCGGTGGCGACGACCGGCACGCCGGCCCGCATCGCCTCCTGCACCACCAGCGAGCGGGCCTCCCAGCGGCTGGAGACCACCACCACGTCGGCGGCAGCCAGCAGGTCGGGCACGTCGGTGCGGTAGCCGAGCAGCCGCACCGGCAGCTTCTCGGCGGCCGCCCGCTCGCGCAGCGGGCCCGCCTCCGGGCCGTCCCCGGCGAGCAGCACCAACGGCTCCGGGTCCAGGGCGGACAGTTCCCGGGCGGCGTCCAGCAGCAGTCCGAAGGCCTTCTGCGGGACGAGCCGGCCGATCGCCAGCACCAGCGGGCGGTCCGGGCCGTCGCCGTCGCCGAGCAGCGCGGCGCGCGCCTCGGCCCGGCCGAGCCGGCCCTCGGGCATCGGCGGGGCGGCCACCGGGCCGAGCCGGGCGTCGGTGGCGCCCAGTTCGCGGGCCCGGGCGACCAGGTCGGAGGAGGCGCCGAGGACGAGGTCGGCGGCGCGGGCCACCCGGCGTTCCATCAGCCGCTGCAATCGGCGCTCCATGCCCGTGGCCAGCAGCGCGTGGTGCGAGGTGACCACCAGCGGCGTCTCCGGGCGCAGGCCCGGGAAACGGCCGGCGGTGCGCAGCGCGAGATCGGAGAGCAGTCCGGCGCGCAGCCCGTGGGCGTGCACCACGTCGGCGCCGGTGAAGGCCCTGCGCAGCTCGCCGATCGCGGTGGCGTCGCTGCGGGCGCCCGCGGTGGGGGTGATGTCGACGGTGTGGAACCGGGCGCCCGTCCGGGAGAAGCCGAACAGCGCGTCCGTGCCGGCCGGTGCGCAGACCGTGACGGTCACCCCGTGCGCGACCAGGCCGTGGGCCAGGGAGCGCACGTGCGCACCGATGCCGCCGGTGCTGGCGGCCAGGACGAGTACCACGTGCAGCTGCCCCGGTTCCGGGGCGGCCGCGGTGGCACGGGCGGCGGAATGGTCCACGTCGTCTCGCATCCGACTCGATCAGGTTCGCGCGCCGCTTCGCGAGGATTGCCCGCCGGGCGGCGCTCGGGGCTGGGAAGCCAGTGTCCAGCCGCCACCATGCCAGGTCGGCGGCCCTCTTGGACAGTCGGCGGCACCGGGGCGCGTCGCCGACCTGCCCGCGGGGGCCGCCGACGGCGGCTACCGGCGGCGCGGGGCGCGGGCGGCGGCCAGCAGCTCCTCGGCGTGGGCGCGGCCCAGCTCCGAGTCCTCCAGGCCGGCCAGCATCCGGGAGAGTTCGCGGACCCGCTCCTCGTCGTTCAGCACCTTGACGCCGCTGCGGGTCACGGTGCCGTCGTTGGTCTTCTCCACCACCAGGTGCCGGTCCGCGAACGCGGCGACCTGCGGGAGGTGGGTGACCACCACGACCTGGGCGGACTCGGCCAGTTTGGCCAGCCGGCGACCGATCTCGACCGCGGCCTTGCCGCCGACGCCGGCGTCCACCTCGTCGAAGAGGTAGGTCGGGACGGGGTCGGCGCCCGCGAAGACCACCTCGACGGCGAGCATCACCCGGGACAGCTCACCGCCGGAGGCGCCCTTGGCGATCGGGCGGGGCTGGGCGCCCGGGTGCGGGGCGAGCAGCACCTCGACCTCGTCCACGCCGTGCGGGCCGTAGGCGACGGTACGGCCGTCGATCTCGATCCCGGACAGGTCGTCGAGTTGACTGATCGAGAAGGTCACCCGGGCGTGCGGCATGGCGAGTTCGGCGAGTTCGGCGGAGACGGCCTCGGCGAAGCGGCCGGCCGCGGCCTGCCGGGCCTGCGACACCTCGGCCGCCAGTTCGGCCAGTTCGGTGCGCAGCTCGGTCTCCCGGGCGCCCAGTTGGTCGATCCGGTCGTCGTCGCCGTCGAGTTCGGCGAGCCGTACGGCCCCGGCCTCGGCCCAGGCGATCACCTCGGCGAGGGTGTTCTCCTCGCCGCCGTACTTGCGCAGCAGCTGGGCCAGGACGGCCCGGCGGTCCTCGACGGCGGCCAGGCGCACCGGGTCGGCGTCCAGGTCGTCGGCGTAGCCGGCCAGGTCGCCGGCCACGTCGGCGAGCAGGTAGCCGACCTCGTTGAGGCGGTCGGCGAGCGCGGCCAGCCGCTCGTCGTGGTGGCGTACGGCGTCCAGGGCCCGGCGGGACTGCGCGAGCAGGGTGCCCGCGTCCAGGGCCTCCGGGTCGGCCGGGTCGCCGGCCAGGGCGGCGTGGGCGAGGGTCGCGGCGGAGGAGAGCGCGTCGGCGTGGCCGAGCCGTTCGGCCTCGGCGGCGAGTTCGGTGTCCTCGCCTGCCACCGGCTCGGCGGCGGTGATCTCGTCCAGGCCGAAGCGCAGCAGGTCGGCCTCCTGGGCGCGTTCGCGGGCCCGGGTGGTCAGCTCCTCCAGCGTCGCGGAGACCTCGCGCAGGGCGCGGTAGGTCTCGCGGTAGCGGGCCAGCGGCTCGGCCACCGCCTCGCCCGCGTACCGGTCCAGCGCGCCGCGCTGGCGGGCCGGGCGCAGCAGGCGCTGCTGGTCGGTCTGGCCGTGCACGGCGATCAGGTCCTCGCCGAGCTCGGCGAGCAGCCCGACCGGGACGGCCCGCCCGCCGACGTGCGCGCGGGAGCGGCCCTCGGCGGAGACGGTCCGGCTGATCAGCAGGGCCCCGTCGTCCAGTTCGGCCCCGGCCTCGACGGCGCGGGCCGCCGCCGGGGAGTCGGCGGGCAGTTCCAGCCGGCCCTCGACGACGGCGCGTCCGGTGCCGTTGCGCACCAGGCCCGGGTCGGCGCGCCCGCCGAGCAGCAGGCCGAGGCTGGTGACGACCATGGTCTTGCCGGCCCCGGTCTCACCGGTCACGGCGGTGAAGCCGGGGGCGAGTTCGACCACCGCATCGTCGATGACCCCAAGATCCCGTATCCGCATCTCGTCCAACACGGAGACGACCTTACGAGGTTCCGCCCCCGGCGCGCGACGAGCGGCAACGGCGCGCGGCAATTCCGCGCCCCGAAACTCACTCCTTCCGGGAGTTTCGCGAGGGCACCGGCACGGTGCACCAGGGCAGGAAGAACTGCACCAGCGGGCCGATGGCCAGCGCGTACGCGACGGTGCCGATCCCGGCGGTGCCGCCGAGCAACAGGCCGACGGCGAGTACGGCCAGTTCGATGCCGGTGCGGATCAGCCGCAGCGAGCGGCCGGTGCGCCGGTGCAGTCCGGTCATCAGGCCGTCCCGCGGCCCGGGACCCAGGCGCGCGCCGATGTAGAGGCCGGTGGCCAGACCGTTGAGCGTGATCGCGGCAACCGCCCCGGCGATCCGGACCGGCAGATCGGGCAGGTCGCCGACGAACCGCAGGGTGAGGTCCATCGCCGCGCCGATCACCAGCACGTTGGCGACGGTGCCCAGGCCCGGGCGCTGGCGCAGCGGTATCCACAGCAGCAGGACCAGGGCTCCGCAGATGGTCACCCAGGTGCCGACCGAGAGGCCGATGCTGCGTTGCAGGCCCTGGTGCAGGACGTCCCACGGGTCCAGGCCGAGGCCGGAGCGGAGCATCAGCGCCATGCTCGCGCCGTACAGCGCCAGGCCGGCGAACAGCTGCGGGATCCGGCGGCCGAGGGCACCGGTGTCGCCGAGGACGCGGGCCACGAGGGTGCTCTCCGCGGTGGCCGGTACGGGCGCGGTCATGCCGGCCGGTACGGGCGCCGCGGCCGGTACGGGCTTGGACGTGGTGGCTGGTTCGGGTGTGGTCGTGGTGGCCAACGGTGCTCCTGCGATGGTGCTGCACCTCCGGGCGGCCCGGTGGTGGCGGACGGTACGGCCGCCCTGCCATGATGGCCGGGCCAAAACGGCCCGCTCCAGGGCCAATCCCGAGCAAGTGGACTGATCGCCATGGCCGACTGGCACACCACCGTCACCCCGCCCGCGCTGGCCCGGCTGCTCGCCACCGCCCGGCTCCCCGAGTCGGCCGCCACCCGCCGCCCCGCCTACCGCTCCCTCGCCGCCCGCATCCGCCTGCTGGTCACCGAGGGCCGGCTGCCGGTCGGCGCCCGCCTGCCCGCCGAACGCGAGCTGGCCTCCGCCCTGGAACTGAGCCGCACCACCGTCGCCACCGCCTACGAGACGCTGCGCGACGAGGGCTACCTGCACAGCCGGCGCGGCGCGGGCAGCTGGACCGCCCTGCCCGAGGGCGCCCCGCCGCCCGGCGACGCCCTGCACCCCGTCCCGCCGGACGAGCAGGACCGCACCCTGGACCTCGGCGTCGCCGCCCTGCCCGCCCCGCAGCCCTGGCTCGGCGCCGCCGCCGCCCGGGCCGTCGAGCAGCTGCCCTACTACGCCTCCGGGCACGGCCACTACCCCACCGGCGTCCCGGTGCTGCGCGAGGCCGTCGCCCGCCGCTACACCGAGCGCGGCCTGCCCACCACCCCCGACCAGGTTCTGGTCACCACCGGCGCGATGGGCGCCCTGCACCTGGTCCAGCGGGCGCTGGTCGGCCGCGGCGACCGGGTCGCCGTCGAGGCGCCCAGCTACGCGCACACCCTGCAGGCCCTGCGGCTCACCGGCGCCCGCCTGGTCCCGGTGCCGTACGCCTGGGCCGCCGGCCCCCGCTGGGACGAGGAGGAGTGGCAGCGGGTGCTGCGCGGCGCCGCACCCAAGCTCGCCTACGTCATCCCGGACTTCCACAACCCGACCGGCGCGCTGATCGATGAGGAGCAGCGCCGCGAGCTGCTGGCCGCCGCCCGGGCCGCCGGGACGGTCGTCCTGGTGGACGAGACCACCGCCGAACTCGGCTGGGGCGTGGCCGAGTCCACGCCGCTGCCGCGCCCGGTGGCGGCGCTGGACCGGTCCGCCCAGGTGGTCACCGTGGGCTCGGCCGGCAAGCTGCTCTGGGGCGGTCTGCGGATCGGCTGGGTCCGGGCCGCGCCCGCGCTGGTGCGCCGGCTGGCGAGCGAGCGGGTCTACAGCGACGTCGGCACCCCGGTGCTGGACCAGCTGATCGCCGCCGAACTGCTCGGCGAGCCGCTGCCCGCCGTACGGGCCCACCAGCTGGCCCGGCTGCGGGCCACCGCGCACGCCTTCGCCACCGCGCTGCCCGCGCACCTGCCCGACTGGGGCTTCCACCTGCCCCCCGGCGGGCTCGCGCTCTGGGTCTCCACCGCCGGGGTGTCCGGCGCCGCGCTGGCCCTGGCCGGGGAACGCGACGGGGTGCGGATCGCCTCGGGCAACCGCTTCGGCTCGGACGGCGCCTTCGAGCACCACATCCGGATCCCGCTCACGGTGCCCGCCGCGACCGTCCCCGCCGCCGTCGAACGCCTCGCCGGGCTGGCCGCCCGCGCGGCGGCCGGCTCCCGGCTCGGCCCGGCCGAGGAAGCCCAGCCGCTGGCGGTCTGACGGACCGCCAATCACCTTGCCCCGAGCCGGTCCTGGCGTCCAACCCCTGGCGCTCGTCCTAGTGGTGGTCGGCCCGGCCGCGCCAACCCGTCACCGGCAGCGCGAACTTGGCCACCAGCCGGTCGGTGAACGGCGCCCGGTGCAGTCTGGCCAGCCGCACCGGCGTCTGCCCCCGGCGCACCTCCACCCGGGCCCCGGCGGGCAGTTCGACCGAGCGCCGCCCGTCGCACCAGAGCACCCCGTGCGGGGTCTTCGGCTGCACCTCGACGGCCAGCACCGACTCCGGCGAGGTCACCAGCGGGCGGGCGAACAGCGCGTGCGCCGAGATCGGCACCATCAGCAGCGCCTCGACCTCCGGCCACACCACCGGGCCGCCACCGGAGAACGCGTACGCGGTGGAACCGGTCGGCGTCGCACACACCACGCCGTCGCAGCCGAAGTTGGAGACCGGGCGGCCGTCCACCTCGGTGACCACCTCCAGCATCCGCTCCCGGGACGCCTTCTCGATCGACGCCTCGTTCAACGCCCAGTCCTGGTGCACCACGTCGCCGTTGGTGCGGACGATGACGTCGAGGGTCATCCGCTCCTCGACCTCGTAGTCGGCGTCGACCACCCGCTCGACCACCACCGCCAGGTCGTCCCGCTCGGCCTCCGCGAGGAAGCCCACCCGGCCCAGGTTGATCCCGAGCATCGGCAGCCCGTGCGAACGGGCCAGCTCCGCGCCGCGCAACAGCGTCCCGTCCCCGCCGGCCACCAGGATCAGCTCACAGCCGTCCGCCGCCCCGAGGCCCTCGGCCACCTTCTCGACGCCGTCCGGCAGGTCCAGGTCGACCGCCTCGGCCTCCAGCAGCCGGATCCGGAGCCCTGCCTTCAGCAGCCCGTGCACCAGGCTCTCGACGCTGCGCAGCGCCGCCTCCCGGCCGGTGTGCGCGATCAGGAAGACCGTACGTGCTTCATCGCTCATGCCGCTGCCCTCTCCCTAACGCCGGCCGGGTCGCCCTCGGCCCCGGTGCGGCCGCCATACAGCATGACGGGCCGGACGTCCGCAGAGCACCCTATCGGGGCCCCTCCGCCACGGCCCGGTCCGCCTCCGCGGGGTCCAGCTGCGGGGCGTCCCGGCGCAGCCAGAGGAAGTACTCCACATTGCCGGACGGCCCCGGCAGGGGGCTCGCGGTCACGGCCCGCACGCCCAGCCCGAGCTCCCACGCCTGCCCGGCGACCTGGCGCACCATCTCGGCGCGCAGCTGCGGGCTGCGCACCACCCCGCCGCTGCCCAGACGCTCCTTGCCGATCTCGAACTGCGGCTTGACCATCAGCACCAGGTCCGCGTCCTCGGCCGCGCAGGACGCGAGCGCCGGCAGCACCAGGCCCAGCGAGATGAACGACAGGTCGCCCACCACCAGGTCCACCGGGGTGCCGCCGATCAGCTCCAGGGTCAGCTCGCGCACATTGGTGCGGTCCATCACGGTGACCCGCTCGTCGCTCTGCAGCGACCAGGCGAGCTGCCCGTAGCCGACGTCCACCGCCAGCACGCCGGCCGCCCCGGCCCGCAGCAGCACGTCGGTGAAGCCGCCGGTGGACGCGCCCGCGTCCAGCGCCCGACGGCCCTCGACCACCAGGCCCTGCGGCACGAACGCCGCGAAGGCCCCGGCCAGCTTGTGGCCGCCGCGCGAGACGTAGTCGGGGTCGTTGTCGTCCTTGGCCACCACGACCGCCGCCGAGGTCTCCACCTGAGTGGCCGGCTTGGTCGCGGTGGTGCCGCCGACGGTCACCCGGCCGGCCGCGATCAGCTCGGACGCGTGCTCACGCGACCGGGCCAGCTTGCGGCGGACCAGCTCCGCGTCGAGTCGGCGTCGTGCCACTGCCACTGGTGTTTCAGCTCCTACCGGTCCTACGGGTCATTCCTGGTCGAGCGCGGCCAGTGTGTCGGCCAACCGCTGGTGAACATCTTCGTACACCGCGACGTGTGCCTCGGCCGGGACCCCGTCCAGGGCCTCCAGCCGGGCCAGCCCGGCGTCCACGGCGGGGTGGCCGGTCGGGGCCAGCTCGACGCCCAACGGCTCCACCTGCCCGGCCGGTGCGCCCGCGTCGGACGGACCACCGGTCGGTTCGCTCGTCTCACTCGTCTCGGGCATCGGGCTTCTTCGTGCTGGTGGCCTTGCGGACGGTGGTCCGCTTGGTCGCCGTCCGCTTCGCGGCGGCCTTGGGCTGCGCGGCCGCCTTGGGCTGTGCGGCGGCCTGCTTGGCGGTGGCGCTCTTCTTGACGGTCGTCGTCTTCCTGGCGGCCGCCTTCTTCGCAGCGGTCTTCCCGGCGGTCTTCTCGGCGGTGGCCTTCCTGGCCGGGGCCTTCTTCGCGACCGGCTTCCCGGCCGCCGCGTTCTCCTTCCCGGCCTCCTTCCCCGCTCCCTTCTCCGCCGCGGTCCGGCGCGCGGGCGCCTTCCGCGGCACAGCGGGCACGGCCGGGGCGGCCGGGGTGGCCGGCGGCACCGGTGGATCGACCTCGACCGGCTCGTCCACCTCCACCCGCTCGGCGACTATCGGCTCCCCCACCGAGCGGCCCGCCGAACGTTCCTCCTCGAACTCCCACCCGCGCCCGAACAGGTCGTCCGCCCGCGGCGCCGGCACCGGCTCCTCCGCGCCGTACGCACCCGTCCCGGGCTCCGCCGCCGGAGCCTCCTCCTCGACCTCGCTCAGCTTGCTCTCCAGGTACGCCAGCACCACCCCGACCTTGGTGACCTGGTCGCCGACCTTCTCGAAGACCTTCTCCGCCTCGTTGCGCGCCACCCCGACCGCCAGGTCCACCCCGGCCCGCCCGGCGGTGAACGCCTCCTCGGCCAGGGTCTGCAGCGTCTTCGCCGACGGCGGGAACTGCCCGCCCAACCGGCGCTCGACGTCGGCGACGTCGACCCCGGCCTTCTCCAGGATCACGGCCGCCGTCCCGACGACCCGCTTGCCGACCTCCTCGACCACCCCGGCGGCGGTCTCCACCACTCCCCGAACCGTCCTCGGCAGCATCCGGGTGCCTCCCAATCGCCTGCGCGCGTCCCTGCGTCGCCCTCGGCACCCGGGCCGTTCCGGGCACCCCACGGACGACGCTACCGCCAAAACCCCGCTGAGGTACCGTGGGCCCGCAGTCAGCACCGTAGCGACCAGGGGATGGAGCCACCGCCCATGGCGAACGCCGAGGAGTGCCGCGAGGCGCTGGAGCAGCTCAGCCGGAACATGGCGAAGTCCACCGGTGACGTCCACAAGGCCGCAGCCCTCGACCGCTCGGTCAGCTGCCGGATCACCGACCTCGACCTGACCTTCACCGGGCAGCTGCGGGACGGCCGGATCCAGGACGTGGTCGTCACACCGGGAGCGCCCGCAGGCAAGGCCGAGATCCGGCTCACCATGAGCAGCGACGACCTGGTCGCCCTGGTCGGCGGCCGGCTGAACTTCGCGTCCGCCTGGGCGAGCGGCCGGGTCCGGCTGGAGGCGGGCTTCCGCGACCTGCTGCGGCTGCGCGCCCTGCTCTGAACCCGGCCGTCGGCCCTGCCCGAAGGCCCCGGGGCCTCGAAGATCCGGGCCCTCGAAGACCCCGGTCGGAGATCCGTCAGAAGCCCAGCTCGGCCAGCGCCTTCCGCCCCTCCACCGGCGCGCCGTCCGTGTCCAGCGCCGTCCACGCCGCCGCGCACAGCGCCCGCAGACCGTCCCAGCTGTCCCCGGCCCCGGTCACGTGCAGCGCGCCGCCCTCGACCCGGGCGGCCCAGCCGCCGCACCCGAAGCCGTCGCCCTCGACCGTCACCGCCGCGTGCGGGACGAGCAGTCCGCGCAGGTCGGCCGCCAGGTAGGTCGGCCGGTGCTCGGCCGGGGCCGCCAGCAGCAGCTCCGGGGTGGTCACCCCGGTGAAGACCAGCAGACTGTCCACCCCGCCGTTGAACGCGCCCTCGATGTCGGTGTCCAGCCGGTCCCCGACCACCAGCGGCCGCTTCGCGCCGGTGCGCAGCACGGTCTCCCGGTGCATCGGCGGCAGCGGCTTGCCCGCCACCTCCGGCTCCACCCCGGTCGCTGCCCGCACCGCCGCGACCAGCGTGCCGTTGCCCGGCGCGATGCCCCGCGCCCGCGGCACCGTCAGGTCCAGGTTGGACGCCACCCAGGGCAGCCCGCTCTGCACCGCGTACGAGGCCTCCGCCAGGTCCGTCCAGCCCACCGAGGGATCGAAGCCCTGGACCACCGCGAGCGGCTGGTCGGCCAGCGAGCGGACCGCGACCAACCCCTGCTCGGCCAGCGCCTCCTCCAGCCCGAGACCGCCCACCACCAGCACCTTCGCGCCGGGCGGCACCTTCTCGGCGACCACCCGGGCGGCCGCCTGGGCCGAATTGATCACGTCGGTGGGCTCGGCCGGAACGCCCAGCTCGGTCAGATGCTCGGCCACCACGCGCGGCGGGCGGGAGGCGTTGTTGGTCACGTACGCGAGCCGCATCCCGGCCGTCCGGGCGGCGTCCAGCGAGGCCACCGCGTGCTCGATCGCCTGTGCCCCGGCGTAGACCACGCCGTCCAGATCCAGCAGCGCCGTGTCGTACGCCTCGGTCAGCGGCCGCTCGCTGCCGCCCGGGGTGGTCCGTCGCACGGGGGTGGCCGTCTCGGTCATGGCTGCGCTACCTCATTCACTGCGTCATCGTTCACTGCGTCGTCGTTCAGTACGTCGTCCGTCAGGCACCACGTCGTCCGTCAGGTCGTTCACCGGTCCGCACCGGCTCACCAGGTCACCGGCTCACCGGGCCGCCGGTCAGGCGTCGCCCTCGGCGCCGTCCGGCTCTCCCCCCGTCGGGTCCGCGGATCCAGCGGGGTCCGCGGCACCGGGCGGGGGCGCCAGGTACCCGGGTGCCCCGGGCAGCAGCGGGCCGTACGCCCCGGCACGGGCCGCCAGCGTCGCCCGGGTCTGCCGCAGCGCCGCCCGGTAGTGGTCGGTCTCCGGCCGCATCGCCACGGCCAGTGACAGGTGCTCGGCGGAGGTCTCGAAGTCGCCCAGCCGGGCCGCCGCGACCCCCCACCCGAACTGAGCGTAGTCGTCCGCCGGGTCGGCCAGCGCCACGGCCCGGAAGTTCTCCAGCGCCGCCGCGTACGAACCCGCGTCGAACTGCGCCCGGGCCAGCGCCTCCCGGATGCTGCGCGAGTGCGGCTCGGCCGCCAGCGCCCGGGACAGCAGCTGCTCGGCGGCCGCCGGGTGCCCCTGCGCCAGGAGCTGCGCGCCCCGGCGGAACCAGTCGTACACGTCCCCGGCGGGCTCCCCGGACCGGCTCTGCGGCGGGATCCCGCCGGCCGGGGCACCGCCGGCCAGGCCGTCCGTGCCGGTGGCACCGGCCGCGCCACCCGACTCGGCCGGTGCGCCGCCGTCCACCCGTTCCTGCCCGTCGTCCATGCCGTACCTCGCCCTCGGTAGCGCACCCGCCCCACGAGTCGGCACGGGTATTCCGATCTCTGAACAACGCGTACCCGGTTACGATGCCCAGAATGAGCACACCCAGTGCAGAAGACGGAGTCGAGACTCCCGAGGGCGGCCCCGGTGATCCCGGGCACGTCGCCACCGCCGGCCTGTCCCTGTCCCCCTTCCGCGGCCTGCGCTACGTCCCCGACCGGGTCGGCGCCCTGGCCGCGGTGATGTCACCGCCGTACGACGTCGTCGACCCGGGCCGCAGGCTCGACCTGGAGACCGCCGACCCGCACAACGTGGTCCGGCTGATCCTGCCCAGGCCCGAGCCCGAGGACGCCGGTGACCGCCCCGACCGGGACACCCGGTACCGGCACGCCGCCCGCCTGTTGGCCGCCTGGCAGCGCGAGGGCATCCTCGCCGCGGACCCGGATCCCGCGATCTACGTCTACGAGCAACGGGTGCCCGCCACCGCCGACTCCCCCGAACTCCTCCAGCGCGGCCTGATCGGCGCCCTCGCGGTGAGCGGCCCCGAGGTCGGCGTCGTCCTCCCGCACGAGGACGTGATGCCGCGGCCGGTCGCCGACCGCGTGGGCCTGATGCGCACCACCCGGGCCAACCTCGAACCGCTGCTGCTCACCTACCGCGGCAACGGCGGTGCCTCCGGCGTGATCGAGCGGACGGTCGAGGGCGAGCCGCTGGTCTCCACGGCGACCACCGACGGCACCCACCACCGCCTGTGGGCCGTCGCAGACCCGGCCGACATCGCCGAGATCGGCCGTGACCTCGCCACCTGCCGGGCCCTGATCGCCGACGGCCACCACCGCTGGGAGATGTACCTGCGCCTCCAGCGCGAACACCGCCACCTGCCGCGCAGCCCGTGGGACCGCGGCATGGTGCTCCTGGTGGACACCGCCCGCTACCCGCTGCGGGTCCGCGCCATCCACCGGGTGCTCTACCGGCTGCCGGTGGCCGAGGCGCTGGAGAAGCTGGGCGACCACTGGAAGGTCAAGGAGGTCCCCGGCCCGCTGCCCGCCGCCCTCCAGGCCCTCGCCGAGCAGAAGCGGCAGGGCGGCAACGGCTTCGTCCTGACCGGCGGCGACGGCGTCTTCTGGCTGCTCGGCGAGCCCGAGGAGGCCCTGCTGGACGCGACCGTGCCACACGACCGGCCCGAGGAGTGGCGCCACCTGGACGCCACCGTCCTGCACGCCACCCTGCTCGACCACACCTGGCGCGTCCCCGACGGCCCGGACGACATCGGCTACCTGCACACCGCCGCGGCCGCCGAACGGGAGGCCGCCCGCTCCGGCGGCACCGCCGTCCTGCTGCACCCGGTCCGGGAGAGCGTGGTACGACGACTGGCCGAACAGGGGGTCACCATGCCGCGCAAGTCCACCTCCTTCGGGCCGAAGCCGGCCACCGGGCTGGTGCTGCGCAACCTCGCGCTGGGCTGACGCCCCCGTCGGCCCGGACGCCGTGAGGCCCTGCCGTTCCCGGATCTCCCGGGGAACGGCAGGGCCTCACGGCGTTGTTGCGGGCGCTCAGCTCTTGGCGTCGCCGGCCTCGGCGTCGTCGGCACCCTTCGAGTCCTGGGCGTCCTTGGCACGCTCGGGCACCACGCCGTCGAAGTCCTCGTCGATTTCGAGGTCGTCCTCGTCGTAGAACTCCTCGACGTCCTCCTCGTCCTCGAAGATCACGCGGTCGTCGGCGACGTCCCCGCTGCGCTTCTTGGCCGCCTCGGACTGGTCGGCGTCCTCGTCGGCCGCCTCGGGGTCGAGCGCGTCGGTGAACTCCACGCCGTCGATCTCGGCGAGCCGCTCAGAGGCGTTGGTGGAGCCGTCGGTGTCGGCCTCCGCCGCCTTGGCGAACCAGTCACGGGCCTCGTCGCCGCGGCCGGCCGCGATCAGCGCCTCGGCGTAGGCGTACCGCAGACGCGCGGTCCACGGGTGCACGGCGCTGGAGGCCAGCTCCGGGCTCTGCAGCGTCACCACGGCGGCGTCGAACTGCTCCATGTCGGTGCGGGCACCGGCCGCCACCAGGCGCATCTCGACCTGACCGGCCTTGTCCAGCTGCTTCACCTCGGGCTCACCGGCCATCGCCAGGGCCCGCTCCGGACGGCCCAGACCGCGCTCGCAGTCGGCCATCACCGGCCACAGGTCCGCCCGGCCGGTCATCCGACGGGCGGCGCGGAACTCGGTCAGCGCCTCGGAGAACCGCTGGGTCATGTACGAGGCGAAACCGGCCGCCTCGCGGACGGCGGGCACGCGGGAGGCCAGACGGAGGGCGACACGCGAGTACTGGTAGGCCTCCTCCGGCTCGCTGTCGAGCAGGCGGGCCACCATCACCAGGTTGCGGGCGACGTCGTCCGCGAGGGTCTTGGGCAGGCTCTTGAGCTCCTGGCGCACGTCCGCGTCCAGCTCGAAGCCGGTGACGTCCTCCGGGATCGGCAGACGCTTGACGGGCTCGTAGTTGCCCCGGCGGTCGTCGTAGTCCCGACGGCCGCGGTCGTCACGGCGGTCGTCACGGCGGTCGTCACGGCGGAAGCCGCCGCGGTCTCCACCACGGTCGTCCCGACGGAAGCCACCGCGGTCGCCGCCACGGTCACCGCGGTCGCGGTTGAAGCCACCGGAGGGGCGGTCGTCACGGCGGAAGCCGCCGCGGTCGCCGCCACGGTCGTCGCGGTCGCGGTTGAAGCCGCCCGACGGACGGTCGTCACGACGCGGACGGTCGTCACGGTCGTCACGACGGAAGCCACCGGAGGGGCGGTCGTCACGACGGAAGCCGCCACCGGCCGGACGGTCATCGCGACGGAAACCGCCACCGGCCGGACGGTCGTCACGACGGAAGCCGCCGCGGTCGCCGCCACGGTCATCGCGGTCACGGTTGAAGCCACCCGACGGACGGTCGTCACGACGCGGACGGTCGTCACGGTCGTCACGACGGAAGCCACCGGAGGGGCGGTCGTCACGACGGAACCCACCGCCGGCCGGACGGTCATCGCGACGGAAACCGCCACCGGCCGGACGGTCGTCACGACGGAAGCCGCCGCGGTCGCCGCCACGGTCGTCGCGGTCACGGTTGAAGCCACCCGACGGACGGTCGTCACGACGGAACCCACCGCCGGAAGGGCGGTCATCGCGACGGAAACCACCGCGGTCGTCACGGTCACGGTTGAAGCCACCCGACGGACGGTCGTCACGACGGAACCCACCGCCGGAAGGGCGGTCATCGCGACGGAAACCACCGCGGTCGTCACGGTCACGGTTGAAGCCACCCGAGGGGCGGTCATCACGGCGGTAGCCGCCGCCGGCCGGACGGTCGTCACGGCGGAAACCACCGCGGTCGTCACGGTCACGGCCGTAGCCACCCGACGGACGGTCGTCACGACGCGGACGGTCATCGCGGTCGTCGCGGCGGAAACCACCGGAGGGGCGGTCGTCGCGGCGGAAGCCACCGCCGGAGGGGCGGTCATCGCGACGGAAACCACCGCGGTCGTCACGGTCACGGTTGAAGCCACCCGAGGGGCGGTCATCACGGCGGTAGCCGCCGCCGGAGGGGCGGTCGTCACGGCGGAAGCCGCCGCGGTCGCCGCCACGGTCGTCGCGGTCACGGCCGTAGCCACCCGACGGACGGTCATCACGACGCGGACGGTCATCGCGGTCGTCACGGCGGAAGCCGCCGGAGGGGCGGTCGTCGCGGCGGTTGCCGCCACGGTCGTTGGACCAGCCCCCACGGGACCGGGGCTCGTAGCCTCGGCCGTCGTCCGATCGACGCTCGGGACGGTCCTGGGGCTGGTTCGACATCGTGGTGACTCCTTCTGCTGCTTCAGCTCCACCGCGCGGGCCGTGCGTGCAACTCCGTTGCCGTCACGCGGTTTCGGCGCCGGCCTCCTGGCCCGCGCACCTTCTCCATTGTCCGGCATGCCGGGACCCTCCGCGTCTGGGCGGAAGTCCCGTCATGTCGGACTTCTTCACGTTCGCAAAACACAAAAAGGCCGCGGCCCCAGCGAGTCGCTGGGGCCGCGGCCTTGAATAATTGTTCGGCGGCGTCCTACTCTCCCACAGGGTCCCCCCTGCAGTACCATCGGCGCTGTGAGGCTTAGCTTCCGGGTTCGGAATGTAACCGGGCGTTTCCCTCACGCTATGACCACCGAAACCCTATCGGGTATTCAGCGAAACACACTTTTCAGTTGATAAGTGTTTCTTGTGTTCGCCGGCGATAGCTGTTCGCTACCCGGGAACCACACAGTGAACGCGAGCGTCTGAGGACAAGCCCTCGGCCTATTAGTACCGGTCAACTCCACCCCTCACAGGGCTTCCATATCCGGCCTATCAACCCAGTCGTCTACTGGGAGCCTTACCCTCTCAAGGAGGTGGGAGTGCTCATCTCGAAGCAGGCTTCCCGCTTAGATGCTTTCAGCGGTTATCCCTCCCGAACGTAGCCAACCAGCCATGCCCTTGGCAGGACAACTGGCACACCAGAGGTTCGTCCGTCCCGGTCCTCTCGTACTAGGGACAGCCCTTCTCAACACTCCTACGCGCACAGCGGATAGGGACCGAACTGTCTCACGACGTTCTAAACCCAGCTCGCGTACCGCTTTAATGGGCGAACAGCCCAACCCTTGGGACCTACTCCAGCCCCAGGATGCGACGAGCCGACATCGAGGTGCCAAACCATCCCGTCGATATGGACTCTTGGGGAAGATCAGCCTGTTATCCCCGGGGTACCTTTTATCCGTTGAGCGACGGCGCTTCCACAAGCCACCGCCGGATCACTAGTCCCTACTTTCGTACCTGCTCGACCCGTCAGTCTCACAGTCAAGCTCCCTTGTGCACTTACACTCAACACCTGATTGCCAACCAGGCTGAGGGAACCTTTGGGCGCCTCCGTTACCCTTTAGGAGGCAACCGCCCCAGTTAAACTACCCACCAGACACTGTCCCTGATCCGGATCACGGACCCAGGTTAGACATCCAGCACGACCAGAGTGGTATTTCAACGACGACTCCACAACAACTGGCGTTGCCGCTTCAAAGTCTCCCACCTATCCTACACAAGCCGAACCGAACACCAATATCAAGCTATAGTAAAGGTCCCGGGGTCTTTCCGTCCTGCTGCGCGAAACGAGCATCTTTACTCGTAATGCAATTTCACCGGGCCTATGGTTGAGACAGTCGAGAAGTCGTTACGCCATTCGTGCAGGTCGGAACTTACCCGACAAGGAATTTCGCTACCTTAGGATGGTTATAGTTACCACCGCCGTTTACTGGCGCTTAAGTTCTCAGCTTCGCCCGGACGAATCCAAGCTAACCGGTCCCCTTAACGTTCCAGCACCGGGCAGGCGTCAGTCCGTATACATCGCCTTACGGCTTCGCACGGACCTGTGTTTTTAGTAAACAGTCGCTTCTCGCTGGTCTCTGCGGCCACCCCCAGCTCAAGGCGCAAGGCCCGTCACCAGGAATGGCCCCCCTTCTCCCGAAGTTACGGGGGCATTTTGCCGAGTTCCTTAACCATAGTTCACCCGAACGCCTCGGTATTCTCTACCTGACCACCTGAGTCGGTTTGGGGTACGGGCCGCCATGAAACTCGCTAGAGGCTTTTCTCGACAGCATAGGATCATCCACTTCACCACAATCGGCTCGGCATCAGGTCTCAGACTATGTGAACGGCGGATTTGCCTACCGTTCGTCCTACACCCTTACCCCGGGACAACCACCGCCCGGGCTGGACTACCTTCCTGCGTCACCCCATCGCTCACCTACTGCAGACTTGGATCGGCGGCTCCACCACGTCCCATTGTCCGAAGACTCCGGGCCGGCTTCACGGCCTTAGCATCACCTGGTTCAGCGTTGGCGCTTCAAAGCGGGTACGGGAATATCAACCCGTTGTCCATCGACTACGCCTGTCGGCCTCGCCTTAGGTCCCGACTTACCCTGGGCAGATCAGCTTGACCCAGGAACCCTTGGTCAATCGGCGCAAGAGTTTCCCACTCTTGTATCGCTACTCATGCCTGCATTCTCACTCGTATACCGTCCACGACTGGTTTCCACCGCCGCTTCACCCGGCACACGACGCTCCCCTACCCATCACAGCAGGCGTTGGCCCTCAATGCTGCAATGACACGACTTCGGTGATGTGCTTGAGCCCCGCTACATTGTCGGCGCGGAATCACTTGACCAGTGAGCTATTACGCACTCTTTCAAGGGTGGCTGCTTCTAAGCCAACCTCCTGGTTGTCTCTGCGACTCCACATCCTTTCCCACTTAGCACACGCTTAGGGACCTTAGTCGGTGTTCTGGGCTGTTTCCCTCTCGACCATGGAGCTTATCCCCCACAGTCTCACTGCCACGCTCTCACTTACCGGCATTCGGAGTTTGGCTAAGGTCAGTAACCCGGTAAGGCCCATCGCCTATCCAGTGCTCTACCTCCGGCAAGAAACACGTGACGCTGCACCTAAATGCATTTCGGGGAGAACCAGCTATCACGGAGTTTGATTGGCCTTTCACCCCTAACCACAGGTCATCCCCCAGGTTTTCAACCCTGGTGGGTTCGGTCCTCCACACGGTCTTACCCGCGCTTCAACCTGCCCATGGCTAGATCACTCCGCTTCGGGTCTTGGGCATGCAACTCAGACGCCCTATTCGGACTCGCTTTCGCTACGGCTACCCCACACGGGTTAACCTCGCTACACACCGCAAACTCGCAGGCTCATTCTTCAAAAGGCACGCAGTCACGGCCCACCAGCAAGCTGATGAACGACGCTCCCACGGCTTGTAGGCACACGGTTTCAGGTACTATTTCACTCCGCTCCCGCGGTACTTTTCACCATTCCCTCACGGTACTATCCGCTATCGGTCACCAGGGAATATTTAGGCTTAGCGGGTGGTCCCGCCAGATTCACACGGGATTTCTCGGGCCCCGTGCTACTTGGGAGATGAGCAAGCAAGCCGTACAGATTTCGTCTACGGGGGTCTTACCCTCTACGCCGGACCTTTCGCATGTCCTTCGACTACCCATACGGTTTCTGACTCGCCCAGCCGCCGGCAGACGACTGAAGCTCATTCCCACAACCCCGCAATGGCAACCCCTGCCGGGTCTCACACCAAAACGGTTTAGCCTCATCCAGTTTCGCTCGCCACTACTCCCGGAATCACGGTTGTTTTCTCTTCCTGCGGGTACTGAGATGTTTCACTTCCCCGCGTTCCCTCCACACTGCCTATGTGTTCAGCAGCGGGTGACAGCCCATGACGACTGCCGGGTTTCCCCATTCGGAAACCCCCGGATCAAAGCCTGGTTGACGGCTCCCCGGGGACTATCGTGGCCTCCCACGTCCTTCATCGGTTCCTGGTGCCAAGGCATCCACCGTGCGCCCTTAAAAACTTGGCCACAGATGCTCGCGTCCACTGTGCAGTTCTCAAACAACGACCAGTCACACACCCTCAATGATCCGAAGACCACCTCAAGTGAGGCCGGCAACCACTGAGACAACGGTTACCCGTTCCCTCAGGACCCAACAACGTGCCCGACACACCCGATCAACAACCCGCCTTCCACGCCGAAGCAGTACTAACGGATGCCAACCAAGTGTGCCGAATAGTCAACGTTCCACCCATGAGCAACCGTGCAGGACATTCGCCTGCAACCGGCATATTTGCTCCTTAGAAAGGAGGTGATCCAGCCGCACCTTCCGGTACGGCTACCTTGTTACGACTTCGTCCCAATCGCTGGTCCCACCTTCGACGGCTCCTCCCCTTACGGGTTAGGCCACCGGCTTCGGGTGTTACCGACTTTCGTGACGTGACGGGCGGTGTGTACAAGGCCCGGGAACGTATTCACCGCAGCATGCTGATCTGCGATTACTAGCAACTCCAACTTCATGGGGTCGAGTTGCAGACCCCAATCCGAACTGAGGCCGGCTTTTTGGGATTCGCTCCGCCTCACGGCATCGCAGCCCTTTGTACCGACCATTGTAGCACGTGTGCAGCCCAAGACATAAGGGGCATGATGATTTGACGTCGTCCCCACCTTCCTCCGAGTTGACCCCGGCAGTCTCCTGTGAGTCCCCATCACCCCGAAAGGCATGCTGGCAACACAGAACAAGGGTTGCGCTCGTTGCGGGACTTAACCCAACATCTCACGACACGAGCTGACGACAACCATGCACCACCTGTATACCGACCACAAGGGGGCGACTATCTCTAGCCGTTTCCGATATATGTCAAGCCTTGGTAAGGTTCTTCGCGTTGCGTCGAATTAAGCCACATGCTCCGCTGCTTGTGCGGGCCCCCGTCAATTCCTTTGAGTTTTAGCCTTGCGGCCGTACTCCCCAGGCGGGGAACTTAATGCGTTAGCTGCGGCACCGACGACGTGGAATGTCGCCAACACCTAGTTCCCAACGTTTACGGCGTGGACTACCAGGGTATCTAATCCTGTTCGCTCCCCACGCTTTCGCTCCTCAGCGTCAGTAATGGCCCAGAGATCCGCCTTCGCCACCGGTGTTCCTCCTGATATCTGCGCATTTCACCGCTACACCAGGAATTCCGATCTCCCCTACCACACTCTAGCCTGCCCGTATCGAATGCAGACCCGGGGTTAAGCCCCGGGCTTTCACATCCGACGCGACAGGCCGCCTACGAGCTCTTTACGCCCAATAATTCCGGACAACGCTCGCACCCTACGTATTACCGCGGCTGCTGGCACGTAGTTAGCCGGTGCTTCTTCTGCAGGTACCGTCACTTGCGCTTCTTCCCTGCTGAAAGAGGTTTACAACCCGAAGGCCGTCATCCCTCACGCGGCGTCGCTGCATCAGGCTTTCGCCCATTGTGCAATATTCCCCACTGCTGCCTCCCGTAGGAGTCTGGGCCGTGTCTCAGTCCCAGTGTGGCCGGTCGCCCTCTCAGGCCGGCTACCCGTCGTCGCCTTGGTAGGCCATTACCCCACCAACAAGCTGATAGGCCGCGGGCTCATCCTGCACCGCCGGAGCTTTCCACCCGAGAGCATGCGCTCCCGGGTCATATCCGGTATTAGACCCCGTTTCCAGGGCTTGTCCCAGAGTGCAGGGCAGATTGCCCACGTGTTACTCACCCGTTCGCCACTGATCCACCCCGAAGGGCTTCACCGTTCGACTTGCATGTGTTAAGCACGCCGCCAGCGTTCGTCCTGAGCCAGGATCAAACTCTCCGTGAATGTCTACCCGTAATCGGGCGGCACTCGCGTTGAGCGGCACGGCAACCACCGGAATAGGGTGATCCCGCGCACTGCGTCCTCGCTAGTGTTATTTCAAAAGGAATCTCCAACCCCGATCAGAATGACCGAGGCCGGGGATGTCAACATATCTGGCGTTGACTTTTGGCACGCTGTTGAGTTCTCAAGGAACGGACGCTTCCTTCGGACCGCCTTCCAGCGGACCCTCCGGGCTTCGTTCATTCGTGTTTCCAGCTTATCAGACGTTTTCCGCCCCGTTTTCCGGAACTTCATTCATCCGATTTCCCGAACTGGCCGGGGCCGCTTTCCGCGACAACCACTACGCTAGCGCATTCCGAGAGTTCCTCGAAATTCACGCTCACACCCGGTTGACGAAAACGCCAACGAACCCAATCGAATGGGCATCGAGGTGTGAGGGTGGTCGTGCTGAGTGAGGTGGCCGCTTCAGCGACTCGTTCAACACTAGGCCACCTGGAGGACATCGTCAAACGTCGGGGGCGGGATCCGGCTGGATCCCGCCCCCGACTGTCGAAGCCGCAGGTCAGCGGCGTCGAATTCCGGTCACACCGACGTGGACGCCGGCGTCAGCTCAGCTGCCGCGAGGTTCCGCTTGCCGCGCCGCAGCACCAGCCAGCGGCCGTGCAGCAGGTCGGCCTCGGTCGGCACCGCCTCCTCGTCCGTCACCTTGACGTTGTTGAGGTAGGCACCGCCCTCCTTGATCGTCCGGCGGGCGGCCGAACGGCTCGGCGCCAGGCCGACGCCGACCAACAGGTCGACCACCGGCTGGAGTTCGGGGACCTCGGCCTTGGGGACCTCGGCCAGGGCGGCGGCCAGGGTCGGGGCCTCCAGGTCGGCGAGGTCGCCCTGGCCGAACAGTGCCTTGGACGCGGCGACCGCGCGCTCGTACTGCTCGGCGCCGTGGACGAGGGTGGTGAGCTCCTCGGCGAGGGCGCGCTGGGCGAGGCGGGCGGCGGGGCGCTCGGAGGTCTCGCGCTCCAGCTCCTCGATCTCCTCCTTCGAGCGGAAGCTGAAGATCCGCAGGAAATTGGAGACGTCCCGGTCGTCCGCGTTCAGCCAGAACTGGTAGAAGGCGTACGGGGTGGTCAGCTCGGGGTCGAGCCAGACCGTACCGGACTCGGTCTTGCCGAACTTGGTGCCGTCGGCCTTGACGATCAGCGGCGTGGCCAGCGCGTGGACGGACTTGCCCTCGGCCTTGCGGATCAGGTCCGTGCCGGCGGTCAGGTTGCCCCACTGGTCGCTGCCGCCGGTCTCAAGCGTGCAGCCGTAGCGGCGGTTCAGCTCCAGGAAGTCCATGCCCTGGAGGATCTGGTAGCTGAACTCGGTGTAGCTGATGCCCGCGTCGGAGTTGAGCCGTCGGGCGACGGCCTCCTTGGCGATCATGTTGTTGACCCGGAAGTACTTGCCCACGTCGCGCAGCAGGCTGATGGCCGACATCCCGGACGTCCAGTCCAGGTTGTTGACCATGCGCGCCGCGTACGGGCCGTCGAAGTCGAGGAACCGCGAGATCTGGCCGCGCAGGCGCTCGACCCAGCCGGCCACCGTCTCGGGGTCGTTGAGCACGCGCTCGGCGGTGGGCTTCGGGTCGCCGATCAGGCCGGTGGCACCGCCGACCAGGCCGAGCGGGAGGTTCCCCGCCTGCTGGATGCGGCGCATGGTGAGGATCTGCACCAGGTTGCCGAGGTGCAGGCTGGGGGCCGTCGGGTCGAAGCCGCAATAGAACGTGACCGGGCCGTCCGCGAACGCCTTGCGCAGTGCGTCCTCGTCGGTGGACAGGGCGATCAGTCCACGCCACTGCAGCTCGTCGACGATGTCCGTCACGGTCACGCTTCTCCTTCTGTCGGGCGTCCGCCCGGCGGCGGCCCGGTTCGGTAGGGCCCCGGGTCGGAACGACTCCAGCCTGTCAGAGCCTACGCGGTTCCGACCGGCGAGTTTTCCCCCAGGCTTCCGCGAGGCACCCCACCAGCCCGCCGATCCACGCCCGCCGGTCGACCCGCCCACTCCCCCGGGTGCCTCCGCGATACCGGAAATTCCGTTGTTCGTCGGCTGCGGGTCCATTCAGAGTGGTGTCACCGCCGCGCGGCGGCAGTGACGTGTGTGGAGACGGTCGTGCCGCCGTGGCACGCCCGTGGGAAGGGTGTGCCGAGTGCGCAACACGCTGGTTCTGAACGCGAGCTACGAGCCCCTGACGACGGTGTCGCTCCAGCGCGCCGTCGTCCTGGTGCTCCAGGACAAGGCGGTGGTGGAGCAGGCGCATCCGCTGCGCTCGATCCGGGGGACGGGCGTGGCCGTTCCGGTCCCGAGGGTCATCAGACTGCAACGGTACGTACGGGTACCGTTCCGACAACAGGCTCCGTGGTCGCGGCGGGGTGTCCTGGCCCGGGACCAGCACCTGTGCGCGTACTGCGGGCGGCGGGCCACCACGGTGGACCACCTGCAGCCCAAGTCGCGCGGTGGAGCGGACAGTTGGCTGAACACGGTGGCCGCGTGCGCGGACGACAACCAGCGCAAGGCGGACCGCACGCCGGAGCAGGCCGGGATGAGACTGCTGCGCCGCCCGTTCGTGCCGACCCCGCAGGCCAGCCTGATGCTGGCGCTCGGCCTGCGCAGCGCGGAGGTCCGGGAGCTCGCCGACTGGCTGCCGCCCGTACCGGGCGTGCCCGCCCCGGCCGCGTAGCCCGAGCACCAGCCGCGGAGCCGCGTACCGGGGAGGCGGCGTCAGCCCTTCGCCTGGTACCCGGCCGCGGTGCCGTAGTTGGTCGAGTGCTCGGGCACCACGACCACCTGCCCGCCGCCGATCAGCACCCGTCCGGAGACCAGCAGCGAGCCGGTGCCGGCCGGGAAGTTGCCGCCGGTCGCCTCCTGGCCTCCGACCAGCGGGAACCGGCTGAGGCGGGCGGGCTGGTCGCGGCGTTCGTCGGCGGCGAGCACCAGCGAGCCGCCGTCGATGCCGACCGCTCGCACGGTGCCCTTGACGGTGGTCGGCGTCTTCCAGCGCTGCTTGCCGGTGTCCAGGTCGTAGCCGACCGCGGCCACCGGCCCGCCACCGTTCGCCGGCGTGAGGGTGGCGACCATCGTGCGGCCCTCGAAGAACACCTCGGGGGTCGCCGCGAACGCGCCGTGAGCGACATCCAGCCGGCCGCCGTCCGTGACCACCGGGATCTCGGCGGCCGGGTCGCCGGCGGCGCCCCAGGCGAACACCCGGTCGTTCTCCGGCTTGTCGCCGGTGGTGAGGACCACGGCGGGCTCCGCGGACAGCACTGTCACCGTCTTCGGCTGGTTGTTCAGGCCCCGCCACCAGCCGACCTTGCCGTCCGCGGTGTTCAGCGCGACGGCCTGGTCGGCGGGCGTCGAGTCGGCGCAGGAGGAGGCGACCAGCACGGTCTTGCCGCTGACTCCGCCGGAGAGGGTGCAGAACCTGCCCTGGCCGGTGTACTGCCAGACGTCCGCGCCGTCCGCGGACGCCCAGGCCACCGCCCGGTCGTCGCCGATCGCGATCACCTTGTCCTCGGTGACGCCGATCCGCGCCGAGTAGGCGCCCTTGGCCTCCGAGACGGACTTGGTCCAGGCGGTCTTGCCGTTCTTGGTGTCCACGGCTGCGACCAGCACGCAGGGGCTCTTCGGATCGGCCTGCGGCCGGAACAGCACCGCGCCCAGGCCGGCCTGGTTGATGCCCGCCGACAGCCCGCACGGAACGGCGCCGGCGGCCGGAGGCTCCACCGACCAGGTCGGCTTGCCGCCGGCACGGTCGTACGCGTGCACCCCCGAGCCGTCGGCCCGCACCACCGCGTCCGCGAGCAGCCAGCTGCCGACCAGGGTGTCGTCACCCGCGGGCTGCCCGGTCGCGGCCGGCTGCGCGGACCACGCCCGGGTGTGCGCCACCGCGAACCCCGGCTCTCCGCCACTGCTCGCCGCCGCGCTGCCGCCGCCCTCGGCACCGACCATCAGCCCGGCCGCCACCAGCACCCCCAGCGCGGCCACCCCGGCGCCGGCCCGCACCAGCAGCGCCTTCCGGCTGGGCACGTGCTCCCCGGTCAGCACCGCGTCGGCGGCCTTCCGGGCCTTGGCCGAGAACGAGGATCCGGACGCCGATCCGGACGCCGATCCGGGCCCGGATCCGCTGTCACCACCCCGCCGTCCGGTACTCCGGGACCGCGCGGCACCGGGCCCGGCCGCGGACTCCGCGGCGCGCTCCGAGGTCTCCTCCGGGTCGGATGGTGCGGGCTCCGGCTCGGCCTCCTCGATGTGCACGTAGCCGTCCGCCGAGTACTCCGCCCCCGCCGGAACGTACAGCCCCTCCCCGGCGGGCTCCTGCGGGGAGGGGTACGGCGCGTACGGTTGCTGCTGATCGGCGTACTGCGGGAACTGCTGCGGGTACCCGGCGTACTCCGAGTGCCCGTGCCCCGGGTACGGCTGGTAGTGCTCCTGGCCGCCGTACGGCCCGGGGCCGTGGACGTAGCCGCCCTCGACATACCCCGTCTGCCCGTAGGCGCCCTGGTCATGGCCGGCCTCATAGCCGGCCTCATAGCCGCCGCGGTCGTAGCCTGCCTGGCCGTAGCCCGGCAGGCCGTAGCCCGGCTGGCCGTAGCCCGCCTGGTCGTACGACGGCTGCTGCCCGTAGCCGAGCGAGCCGTACCCCGCCTGCTGCTGCCAGTGCGCCTGCTCCTGCGGCTGCTGCGGATTCTGCAGCTGCTGCCCGTACGAGCCGCCGACCTGCCAGTCCGCCGGGCCCTGGGGGTGCCACTGCTGCTGGGAGTGGGCGTCTCCGAAGGGCTCCTGCGCCATCCGTTCCGTCCCTCCCGAGCCGCCTGCCTGCCGATGCGGCAGTCAGCATCTCACGCCCGTCCGGGGTGACGACCCGGGCCCTCGGCGTACGCTCCCGCTCCTCGGCCGGGCCCGCCTCAGGCCGCGGACTCGGCCCGCAGGGCCTCGTCGATACGGGCGGCCAGGGTGAGGTCCAGCCCGGTGAGGCCGCCGGCGCTGTGGGTGGACAGGACGAAGCGCAGGGTGCGCCAGCGGATGTCGATGTCGGGGTGGTGGTCGAGCGCTTCGGCCTGCTCGGCGACGGCGACGACCACCCGGATCGCCGCCGGGAAGTCCGGGGCGTCGGCGCTTCGGGCGATGCTGTCGCCTTCCCGCGTCCACTGCGGCAGCGCCGCCAGGGCCGCCGTGATCTCGTCCTCGCTCAGCCGTGCCCTGCTGCTCATCGCTGCGCTCCTGGTGCGTCGTCGGTCCGAAGGACCGGAGGACCCGGGTGCCCGGGTGCCTGGGGTCAGGCGGCCTTCCGGCGCGGACGGACCACCAGTTCGCCGCCGCAGTTGGGGCAGTTGCCGACCATGGCCTCGGTGCAGTCCGGGCAGAAGGTGCACTCGTAGGAACATATCGAGGCGGGGCCGTCGGCGGTCAGCGACACCTCGCAGCGCTCGCAGGTCTCGCGCATCTCCAGGGCCATGGCGTATTCCTCCGACTCTCGTACGGTCTGACGGTCGTTCGGTTCGGTCTGCAGCGGTTTCGCTCAGGCCAGCAGCAGCTTGGTGACGGCCGCGAGGCCGACCACCACGATCACCCCGCGCAGCGCGGCCGGCGGGAGGCGACGGCCGACCTTGGCGCCGACCAGGCCGCCGAGCAGCGAGCCCACCGCGATCAGCCCGGCGGCCGTCCAGTTGACGGTCGAGGTGAAGAGGAAGAACAGTGCCGCGACGGCGTTGACGATCATCGCCAGAGCGTTCTTCACCCCGTTGATCCGCTGCAGTTCCTCCTGCAGCAGCATGCCCATCAGCGCCATCAGCAGGACGCCCTGCGCCGCTCCGAAGTAGCCGCCGTAGATACCGGTGAGGAACACCCCGGCCAGCAGCACCGGGCTGCCGTCCGGATCGCCGCCGGGCCGGCGGCGGGCGGCGACGGCCTTGGCCACCCGGGGCTGGATCACCACCAGGACGAGCGCGAGCAGGATCAGCACCGGGACGATCGCGTCGAAGGCGCCGCTCGGCAGCTTGATCAGCAGCAGCGCGCCGACCAGCCCGCCGAGCAGCGAGGCGGTGCCCAGGCGCAGCACCCGGCGACCCTGGTCGGCCAGTTCGCGGCGGTAGCCGATCACGCCGCTGAGCGAACCGGGCACCAGGCCGAAGGAGTTGGAGACGTTGGCGGTGACCGGCGGGATGCCGACGG
Organism: Streptomyces sp. 1114.5; assembly: GCF_003635085.1. Lineage (NCBI taxonomy): Bacteria > Bacillati > Actinomycetota > Actinomycetes > Kitasatosporales > Streptomycetaceae > Streptomyces > Streptomyces sp. 1114.5. The sequence goes on along the minus strand of NZ_RBXE01000002.1, from coordinate 514,937 downwards.
CGAGCAGGACCGGGAAGGTGATCAGGGTTCCGGAGCCGACGATCACATTGATCATCCCGGCGCCGACCCCGGCCACCAGGACGGCGATCGCCTCCCAGAGCGTCATCGGTCACCTCTCCTCTCGGTCCTGTCCGAGGCGATCATGCCGGACCACCGGGCCGCCGGACCAGGCCCGCCCGTCATTCGGGACGTACGCCACACGGTCGCGAAAGCCCGAGGGCCCGCCGCCGTACGGAACGCGTACGGCGGCGGGCCCTCGACGAAGCGGACAGAGCGAACCGGAGCTCAGCCCGTCACTCCGGGTCGATCTTGGGGTACTCCCGGGTCGGCTCCACCCGCGGACGGGCCGCGCCCTTGTCGGTGTCCACCGGCCGCGGCCCGGCGGCCGGGTCGATCGGCACCTGGGTGGCCGGGGCCCCCTTGGGAGCGCTGGGCGCCGCGACCGCGCCGCCGTTGGCCCCGCCGCCGTTGCCGGACAGCCCGGTGAAGGCGCCGCCGAGGCCCTTGAGCGCGTCGCCGACCTCACTGGGGATGATCCACAGCTTGTTGGAGTCACCCTTGGCCAGCTCGGGCAGGGTCTGCAGGTACTGGTAGGCGAGCAGCTTCTGGTCGGCGTCGCCGTCGTGGATGGCCTCGAAGACCGTCCGGATCGCGGCGGCCTCACCGTCGGCGCGCAGCACCGCGGCCTGCGCCTCACCTTCGGCCCTGAGCACGTCCGCCTGCTTCTCACCCTCGGCCTTGAGGATCTGCGCCTGGCGCTGGCCCTCCGCCGTGAGGATCGCGGCGCGCTTGTCGCGGTCGGCGCGCATCTGCTTCTCCATCGAGTCCTGGATGGAGGTCGGCGGCTCGATCGCCTTCAGCTCGACGCGGTTGACCCGGATGCCCCACTTGCCGGTGGCCTCGTCCAGGACGCCGCGCAGGCCGGCGTTGATGACCTCGCGCGAGGTCAGGGTGGACTCCAGGTCCATCGAGCCGATGATGTTGCGCAGCGTGGTGACGGTCAGCTGCTCGATCGCCTGGATGTAGCTGGCGACCTCGTAGGTGGCCGCCCGGGGGTCGGTGACCTGGTAGTAGATGACGGTGTCGATGTTGACCACCAGGTTGTCCTGGGTGATCACCGGCTGCGGCGGGAACGGCACGACCTGCTCGCGCAGGTCGATCCGGTTGCGGACGCGGTCGATGAACGGGACGACGATGTTCAGCCCTGCGTTGAGCGTCCGGGTGTAGCGGCCGAAGCGCTCCACGATCGCCGCGCTGGCCTGCGGGATGACCTGGATCGTCTTGATCAGCGCGATGAAGGCCACCACGACCAGGACGACCAGGACGATAAGGACGGGTTCCACGGACTCTCCCCTAGACGACCAGGGCGGTCGCGCCCTGGATTTCGACGACGTCGACCTGCTGCCCGGGCCGGTACACCTGGTCCGGATGGAGCGCGCGGGCCGACCAGATCTCGCCGTTCAGCTTGATCCGTCCGCCCTCCCCGTCGACGGTTTCCGCGACGACCGCGGTGGCGCCCTGCAGCGCCTCGATGCCCATCTTGATCTGCGGGCCCTTCTGCAGCTGCCGGTAGGCGATCGGGCGGACGAAGACCACCAGCGCGACCGAGACCACCAGGAAGGTCACGGCCTCCAGGACCACTCCCCCGCCCAAGGCAGCCACTCCTGCGGCGGCCAGCGCCCCCACCGCGAACATGGCGAACTCCGGCATCGCGGTCAGCACCAGCGGTATGCCGAGCCCTGCGGCGGCCAGGAGCCACCAGATCCAGCTGTCCACGTGTCCATCCTAGGGAGCGAAGGCCTTCGAGGCGGACAGTTCCCGCAGGTCGAGGGGCGGAAACCGGTCGCACGTGCGACCGGTTCCGACGGCCTCGCGGAGGGACGGGCGGACGGGGCCTCAGCCGAGCGGCAGGCCCTGGGCCGACCAGCGGTCGCCGTGGCGCTCCAGGGTGAGCGGCAGGCCGAAGCACTTGGAAAGGTTGCGGGCGGTCAGCTCGGTGTCGATCGGGCCGGCCGTGAGCACCTTGCCCTGGCGGATCATCAGGACGTGGGTGAAGCCCGGCGCGATCTCCTCGACGTGGTGGGTGACCATCGCCATGGCCGGGGCGAACTCGTCCTGGGCGAGCGCCCCGAGCCGGCGGACCAGGTCCTCGCGGCCGCCGAGGTCCAGGCCGGCTGCGGGCTCGTCGAGCAGCAGCAGCTCGGGGTCGGTCATCAGGGCGCGGGCGATCAGGGTCCGCTTGCGCTCGCCCTCGGAGAGGGTGCCGAACTTGCGGTCGGTGAGGCCGGCCATGCCGAGGCGGTCGAGCAGCGCGAGGGCCCGGCCCTCGTCCGACTGCTCGTAGGTCTCCTGCCAGCTGACCGTCATGCCGTACGCGGCGGTGAGCACGGTCTGCAGCACGGTCTGCTCGGCCGGCAGCTTGTCGAACATGGCGGCGCCGGCCAGGCCGATCCGGGAGCGCAGCTCGAAGACGTCGATCTCGCCCAGCTTCTCGCCGAGCACGGTGACCTTGCCCGAGGTCGGGAACAGGTACGAGGAGGCGATCTGCAGCAGGGTGGTCTTGCCGGCGCCGTTCGGGCCCAGGATGACCCAGCGCTCACCCTCGGAGATGGACCACGAGACCTGGTCGACCAGCGCGCGCCCCTCCCGGACCACGGATACGTCCACCAGCTCCAGCACGTCGCTCATGCCCACGCCTTCCCCAAAAAACAAGATTCTCGGCCGTCGATGCGGGCGGCGAGCCTACTCCGGCAGCCGGTGGGCACGAGGTGGGTGCGCCGCACACGCATGGGCAAACCTACGCCACGCGGATGACCGCCGATTCCGTAGGCTGGCCGGATGCTCGTGACTCCTGCCGACAATCCGTACGAAGAACCCCGTTCGGGGCGGCTGACCGCCTGGGGCAACGCCCTGCTGGCGGGCCTGGTGCCGCCCGACAACGCCGCCGCGGCCGTGCTGGGCACCGACGAGAGCCACCGGGTGACCGGGCTGCCCGGGGACGAGCCGGGCGAGCAGCACGGGCTGACCTGGGCGCTGGGCCGGCTGCGGGTGCTCGGGGTGAAGGGCCTACGCCTGGCGCTGCCCTCGGCCGGGCATCCGCTGGGGCTGAGCGGCCCGGCGTCGTTCAACGAGCGCGCCATGGCCGCGGGCGAGGCGGTGCTCGCGGTGGGCGTGCCGCTCGGCCTGGTGCCGGAGGTCACGGTGTACGGCCCGGAGGGGGACCGCTCGGCGACCGTGCTGTGGCGCTGTGCCGAGGTCAACGACGGCCCGCCGGCGGACGTGCCGTCGCTGCACGAGGCCGAGCGCGAGCTGGCGGACGGGCTGCGTGAGGCGACCGTCCTGCTCACCCGGCTCGACGTGGCCGGCGCCGGTCCGGAGGCCCTGCGTGCCCTGGAGGCGTACCGCCGGCGCGGGCACGCCGAGCTGCTGGCGCCGGGCTACCCGCCGCAGGCCGTGCGGGTCCTGGAGTCGGCCCGCCAGGTGTCCGCCCTGCTCTCGATCGCCTCCGGCGGCCACGGCGCGGCCGTCAGCGCCTCCGAGATGGCCGCGCGGCAGTCCGTCCTGGCGCCGCTGCGGCGCACCGCCCGGCGGGCCCAGGTGGCTGCCTACAACGCCCTGGTGGACGAGCGCGAGGCGCGCTGACGGCCCGCCGGAGCCGGTCCGGCACCTGGCCGGAAACCGCCCCCGGGCCCGACGGGCGGCCGCCCCCGGGCCCGGGGAGCCCGGACTCCCTGCGCGGCTCCCCCATGACGCCCCCTCTCCTGCGGTGTCATCTACTGTGACGTCAGGGCCACCCTTGCACACGGCACTGACAGTCCGTCAGGCCAGCGGCCCCGCCCCCTCCCGGGCCTCGCCGTTGCGCACGGCCCAGAGCGCGGCCTGGGTGCGGTCGGCGAGGTCCAGCTTCATCAGGATGTTGGAGACGTGCGTCTTGACCGTCTTCTCCGACAGGTGCAGGCTGCGCGCGATCTCCCGGTTGGAGCGCCCGTCGGCGATGTGGCCGAGCACCTCGCGCTCGCGCTCGGTGAGGGTGCCGCCGCGGCCCTGCGGCGCGCGCGGGCCGTCCTCGGAGAGCAGGGCCTCGGCCAGCTCCGGCTGGAGCAGCACGTGGCCGGCGTGCACCGAGCGGATCGCACCGGCCAGCGCCTCCGGGTCCACGTCCTTGTAGACGTACCCGGCGGCGCCGGCCCGCAGCGCGGGGACCATCGTGCGGTGCTCGGTGAAGCTGGTGACGATCAGGATGCGGGCCCGGCTGCCCTCCCCCTTGAGCGCGCGCAGTGCCTCGATCCCGTCGACACCGGGCATCTTGAGGTCCATCAGGACGACGTCGGGGTCCAGTTCGCGGGCCCGCTCGACGCCCTCCGCCCCGTCGGCGGCCTCCCCGACCACCTCGATGTCGTCCTGGACCTCCAGGAAGGTGCGCAGTCCGCGCCGGACCACCTGGTGGTCGTCGACCAGCAGGACGCGGATCGACGGTGTGCTCTCAGGCACCGGGGACCTCCATCTCGACGAGCGTCCCCCGGCCGGGGGCCGACTCCAGGGTGAGCGTGCCGCCGACGGCGGCCGCGCGGTCGCGCATCGAGGCCAGGCCGAGGTGGCGGCCGGCCCGGCGCACGGATTCGGGGTCGAAGCCGCGCCCGTCGTCGCGCACCTGCAGCACGGCGCCGCGCGCGGGCGTCCCGGCCAGGGTGACGGTGACCCGGCCGGCGCCGGAGTGGCGCAGCGCGTTGTGCAGCGCCTCCTGGGCGACCCGCAGCAGCGCGGCCTCCTGGGCGGGCGGGAGGGCGCGCACGCCGTCGGCGGCGAAGGCGACGTCGGCGGTGTGCGCCCGGTCGAGGACCTGCACCTGGGAGGCGAGGGTGGCGCTCAGCCCGTCCTCCTCCAGTGCGGCTGGGCGCAGTTCCACCACGACGGCGCGCAGTTCGTCGGCGGCCTCGGCGGCCAGCCGGGCGACCTCGGCGAGTTCGGCCCGGGCCCGGGCCGGGTCGCGGTCGACGAGCTTGGCAGCGGCCTTGGCGGTCAGCCGCAGCGAGAAGAGCTTCTGCGAGACGGCGTCGTGCAGGTCGTGGGCGATCCGGGCGCGCTCGCCGGCCAGGGTGAGCTCGCGGCTGCGCTCGTACAGCCGGGCGTTGGACAGGGCGAGGGCGGCGTGCGCGGCGAGGATCCGCAGCAGTTCCTCGTCGTGGTCGGTGAACAGGCCGCCGCCGCGCTTGTTGGCGAGGAAGATGACGCCCATCACCTGCGGTTCGTCCTCGGCCGCGTCGGTGTCCAGGATCGGCATGCCGAGGAAGGCGTCCATGTCGGGGTGGGCGGAGGGCCAGCCCTCGAAGGCGGGCGCCTTGCGGACGTCGGCGAGGCGGGTGGGCCCGGTCTCGTGCAGCATCGCGGCGAGCACGCCGTGCTGGCGGGGCAGCGGGCCGATCGCCCGCCACTGCTCGTCGGTGACGCCGTCGACCACGAACTGGGCGAAGCCGCCGTGGTCGTCGGGCACGCCCAGGGCCGCGTACTCGGCGCCGAGCAGGTCCCGGGCGGAGGCGGTGATGCGGCGCAGCACCTCCCGGACCTCCAGGTGCCGGCTCATGGCGAGAAGTGCCTGGCTGACGGCCTCGATCCCGGACAGGCAGGGTTCGCAGGCGGGCAGCGGGCCGTGCTGGGCCCGGTGGTCTCCTATGGTGCTGGGCATACCGCCAAACTACCGCCGCGACCAGGACGGTCGCGTCCGCCTGCGGCCGCGCACGCAGCAGGTCCGGGGACCTAGGGCCGCGGGGCCCTCCCGCCCCGAGCCGAAGGGGCGCGCCGGTGCCGAAAGGGAGAAGCGAGGGAGCGCCGACCGTCGGTGCCGGGTCCGAGCGCCCCGGAGGCGAGCGGGCGAGCAACAGAGGGCGGCCTCCCCGACGCGGGAAGGCCGCCCTCTTGCTCGGGTCCGGGCGTCAGCCCTTCTGCATGACCTCCGGCTCGTGCCGGCGCTGGAGCCGGGTCACGATGACGCCGATCACGACCGAGATCACGATCAGCACGCCGGCGTCGATCGACCACTGGGCGACGGAGCTAGTCCACAGCGGGTCGTACTTGGGGTTCTGGAAGTCCTTGTTCCAGGGGCCCATCAGCTTCGACAGGTCGAGCGTGGTGGAGACGATGCCGGTGCCCCAGCGGGCCGGCATCAGCCAGGCGACCTGCTCCAGGCCGGGCTTGCTGAAGATCTGGAAGAGGCAGCCGGTGAAGACGACCTGGACGATGGCGAACATGACCAGCAGGGGCATGGTCTTCTCGGCGGTCTTCACCAGCGCGGAGATCATCAGGCCGAACATCATCGCGGCGAAGCTCAGCAGGATCATGCCGATGGTCATCTCGATGATCGGCAGGTTCTTGACGATCAGGCCGTGCGCGGGGAGCTTGCGCGGCAGGAAGCCGACGGCGGAGATGATGGCGCCCTGGATCACGCTGAAGATGCCCAGCACGATGATCTTGGACATCATGTACGCCGAGCGGGACAGGCCGGTGGCCCGCTCCCGTTCGTAGATCGCCCGCTCCTTGATCAACTCTCGGACCGAGTTGGCCGCGCCGGAGAAGCAGGCCCCGATCGCCAGGATCAGCATGATCGTCGCGGCCCCGCTGTTGAGCCCGAGCTGCGACTTCGGGTTGGGCGCGAGCCCCGGCGCGTTGGGGATCAGCACGCTGACCGCGCCGATGACCGCGGGCAGCAGTACCGACAGCGCGAGGAAGCCCCGGTCCGAGGCGAGCACGGACATGTAGCGCCGCATCAGCGTCCACAGCTGCGAGCCCCAGCTCTGCGGCTTGGGCGGGCGGATGGCCTCCTGGGCCACCTGGACGTGCTGCACCTCGCCCGCCTCCACGGTGGGGGCGGAGTACTGCTGGTAGTGCACCGAGCCGCGGTAGCGGCCGGCCCAGTCGTGGTCCGGGTAGTTCTCGAAGGCCTGGAAGACGTCCGCCCAGGTCTCGTACCCGAAGAAGTGCAGCGCCTCGTCCGGCGGGCCGAAGTAGGCCACCGAACCGCCCGGCGCCATCACCAACAGCCGGTCGCAGAGCGCCAGTTCGGCCACCGAGTGGGTGACGACCAGGATCGTGCGGCCGTCGTCGGCCAGGCCGCGCAGCATCTGCATGACCTCGCGGTCCATGCCCGGGTCGAGGCCCGAGGTGGGCTCGTCCAGGAAGATCAGCGAGGGCTTGGTGAGCAGCTCCAGGGCGACCGAGACGCGCTTCTGCTGGCCGCCGGAGAGCGCGGTGATCTTGTTGTCGGCGCGCTTGTCCAGGCGCAGCTCGTACAGCACCTCGTCGATGCGGGCCTCGCGCTCGCGCGCCTCGGTGTCGCCGGGGAAGCGCAGCTGGGCCGCGTACTTGAGGCCCTTCCGGACGGTGAGCTCACGGTGCAGGATCTCCGACTGCGGCACCAGGCCGATGCGGGAGCGGAGTTCGGCGAACTGCTTGTAGAGGTTGCGCCCGTCGTACAGCACCTCGCCGCGGTCGGCGGGGCGGTAGCCGGTGAGGGCGCGCAGCAGGGTCGACTTGCCGGAGCCGGACGGGCCGATGACGGCGACCAGGGACTTCTCCGGGACGCCGAAGCTGACGTCGTTGAGCAGGATCTTCTTGCCGCCCTTGTGCTCGACCTCGACGGTCAGGTGGCGGGCGGAGAAGGAGACCGCGCCGGTGTCGACGAACTCCTGCAGCTGGTCGCCGACCAGCACGAAGCTGGAGTGGCCGACGGTCAGCCGGTCCTGCGGGCCCATCAGCTGACGCTGCACCCGCTGGCCGTTGAGGAAGATGCCGTTGTGGCTGCCGAGGTCGACGATCTCGTAGCGGCCGTCCGGGAGCTGGCGCAGCTCGGCGTGGTGGCGGGAGACCTGGAGGTCGGACACCACGATGTCGTTGTCGAGCGCGCGACCGATCCGGACGGTGTTCATGCCCGCGGTCAGGTTGCGGATCATGGTCGGCTGCGGGCCGGCGCCGTGCTGCTGCGGGGGCTGGAGGCCCTGCTGCTGCGGGAAGCCCTGCCCCGGCGGGAAGCCCTGCTGCTGCGGGAAGCCGCCCTGCTGGGGCTGCGGTGCGTACTGCTGCTGCGGGAACGGCTGCTGGGCCTGCGGCTGACCCGCCCAGCCCTGCTGCTGCGGCTGCTGGTACGGGTCCTGCTGCGGCCAACCCGGCTGCTGCGGCTGCGGCACCGGACCGCGGCTGGTGGCGGCCTCGTGGATCGGGGTGGCCTGCGGGGCGGCGGCGTGCGCGGGCGCGGAGAAGCCGAGCCGGGGGCCGTTCTCCGGGTTGCCCAGGTTGACCACGGCGCCGGGGAACAGCTGCGCCTGCATGGTGCGGGCGCCGGCCACGTACGTGCCGTTGGTGCTGCCGTGGTCGTCCAGCTGCCAACCGCTGCCGTTGAAGCTGATGGTCCCGTGGTGCCAGGAGACCCTGGCGTCGTCGAACGGGAAGTCCGACTGCGGGTTGCGCCCGATGGTGTAGGACCGCCCGGGCTCCAGAGTCCGCTGCTGTCCGTTGATCTCGATGACGAGTTGCGGCACTGCTCGCCTGCCCCGCTCTCTCGGTTCCCCCGAATTGTGGCCCCCGGCCGGGAGGGCGATGTTCCTGTGACTGACGGGGGGAATCATTCCAGCCCGCCGACCGTCGGTGAAAGTCACCCCGGGTGACTGTGACCAGGCTGCTACCGGAGCCCCGGCCCGTGGCGTCCCGCGAGGTGGGACAGGTGCTCTCGGCCCGCCGGGCGACGGGTAGCGTGGGAGGCACCATGAACGCATCGCCCCTGGCCGCTGAGCCCCTCCCCGCCGCCCAGCACCGGACCGCGGACGAGCGCACCCTGCTCGTCAAGGTGTTCGGCAAGGACCGCCCCGGCATCACCGCCGGCCTCTTCGCGACACTGGCAGGCTTCGGCGTCGACGTCATCGACATCGAGCAGGTCTTGACCCGTGGCCGCATCACGCTGTGTGCCCTGGTCACCCCGCCCACCGCCCCCGGCGCCGAGGGTGGGCTGCGGGCCACCGTCCACCGCTGGGCCGAGGAGCAGAAGCTCCAGGCCGAGATCCTCTCCGGCATCGGCGACAACCGGCCGCGCCGCGAGGGCCGTTCGCACGTCACGGTGCTCGGCAACCCGCTGACCGCCGCCGCCGTCTCCGCCCTGACCTCCCGGATCACCGCGGCGGGCGGCAACATCGACCGTGTCTTCCGCCTCGCCAAGTACCCGGTGACGGCCGTCGAACTGTTCGTCTCCGGCGTGGCCACCGAGGAACTGCGGGCCGAGCTGGCCCAGGAGGCGGCCACCCAGCGGGTGGACGTCGCCGTGGTGGCAGCCGGGCTGGAGCGCCGGGCCAAGCGCCTGGTGGTCATGGACGTCGACTCCACCCTCATCCAGGACGAGGTGATCGAGCTGTTCGCCGCCCACGCGGGCTGCGAGGAGCAGGTCGCCGAGGTGACGGCGGCGGCGATGCGGGGCGAGCTGGACTTCGCCGAGTCGCTGCACGCCCGGGTGGCGCTGCTGGCCGGGCTGGACGCCTCGGTGACGGAGAAGGTCCGCGCGGAGGTCCGCTTCACGCCGGGCGCCCGCACCCTGATCCGTACGCTGCAGCGCCTGGGCTTCCAGGTCGCGGTGGTGTCCGGCGGGTTCACCCAGGTCACCGACCACCTGGTGGCGGAGCTGGGGCTGGACTTCGCGGCCGCCAACACCCTGGAGGTGGTGGACGGCAAGTTCACCGGCCGGGTGCTCGGCGAGATCGTGGACCGGGCCGGCAAGGCCCGCTGGCTGGCCCGCTTCGCCGAGCAGGCGAAGGTGCCGCTGGAGCAGACGGTGGCGATCGGCGACGGCGCCAACGACCTGGACATGCTGAACGCGGCCGGGCTCGGGGTGGCCTTCAACGCCAAGCCGGTGGTGCGCGAGGCCGCCGACACCGCGGTGAACGTGCCGTTCCTGGACACCGTGCTCTACCTGCTGGGCATCACCCGTGAGGAGGTCGAGGCGGCCGACGCGCTGCACGGCACCCCCACCGAGTGACGGACCCTCCCCGGCCCTGAGGAGGGCCCACGGACGCAGCTGAGGGGCGTGCGGATCGATCCGCACGCCCCTCAGCTGGTTCAGGCCGTCAGTCCTGCGGCGTGTAGTACGAGACCAGCTCGGCGACACCCGGCTCGACGCCCTTCCACGACCCGTCGAAGCTGAGCACCGCGATCGCCGCCGTCGGGAAGCCGCCGAGGCGCAGCCGCTCCAGCGCGTCCCGGTCGCCCGCGTCCCCGGCCAGCACCTGGGTCAGCCCCAGCACCCCGGGGTTGTGGCCGACCAGCACCAGGTCCGAGTACTCCTCCGGGGTCTCCTGGAGGACGGTGATGATCTCGCCGGGGCTGGCCTCGTAGATCCGGTCCTCGTAGACGGTCTTGCGGGCCCGCTTGGGCAGCTCGTGCGCCGCCAGCTTCCACGTCTCGCGGGTGCGCAGGGCGGTGGAGCAGAGCACGTAGTCGGGGTTGATGCCGGAGTCGACCAGCCAGCGGCCGGCGTCCGGGGCCTGGTGGCGGCCCCGGTCGGCCAGCGGCCGCTCATGGTCGTCCACGCCGTTCGGCCAGTCGGCCTTGGCATGGCGGAGAACGATGATCCTGCGGGGCGTGTCGGCGCTCATACCCAGCAAGCTTGGCAGAAAAGCGGCCCGGGGGCGCGATGCTCCCGGATGCCGCCACTCGCAGGGGTGGCGGGTGCCGTCACACCCCGTTCACCGGGGTGTCGGACGGCGGACAGCCGGCGGCGGACGGCAGCCGGTAGGCCGTCAGCCCAGCGAGGTGGCGACGGAGGCGATGACCGCCACCAGCACCACGATGGCGGCGAAGGCCAGGGCGATACGGCCGAGCTGCTTGCGGCCGTCGGTCGGGTTCGGGTCGAGAACGGGCATGTCGGGAATTCTCCCATCCCCGACACGCCCGCCCCGCGGTGGCCCCGCCTTCTTGGTCGGGCCTTGACCGGCGTCGGGCCTCGACCGGCTTCAGCCCTCGACCGGCCTCAGCCCTTGACCGCCGCCGGGCGGACCGCCTCGTCCTCGATGTGCCGGGCCAGCGCGGCCCGCAGGCCGAACAACATCTGCGGGACCAGCAGCAGCGCGAGGAAGCCCAGCGGCCAGTACCACTCGCCGGTGACCTGGTAGATCCGGCCGATCAGGATCGGACCGGGGATGGAGATCAGGTAGCCGACGCCCTGGGCGAAGGCCGACAGCTGCGCCACCCCGCCCGCCGTGCGGGCGCGCAGTCCGATCATCGTCAGCACCAGCGGGAAGGCGCAGTTGGACAGGCCCACCAGGGCCGCCCAGACCCACGGCGCACCGGCCGGGGCCAGCGCCAGCCCGACGTACCCGGCGATCCCGCAGGAGGCCAGCACCACCACGAACAGCCGCTGGTCGCCGCGGCGGGCGGCCAGGTTGGGCAGCACGAAGGAGACCGGCACGCCGATCACCATGGTCACCGCGAGCAGCAACCCGGAGGTGCCCTTGTCGATGCCGGCGTCCTGGAAGATCTTCGGCAGCCAGCCCATCACCACGTACGCGCCGGTCGCCTGCAGGCCGAAGAAGCAGGCCAGCGCCCAGGCCGTACGGCTGCGGGCAATCGGCAGCTTCGCCGGGGTCGCGGCCCCGCCCGCCCGCTCGCCGCGCTCGCGCCTGGCGATCAGCACCGGCAGCCAGAGGGCAAGCGCGAGCGCGCCGAGCGCGGCCCAGATGCCCAGGCCGTAGCGCCAGTCGCCGCCGAGGGAGCTGGTCAGCGGCACGGTGACGGCGGCGGCCAGCGCGGTGCCGGCGGACAGCGCCATCGAGTAGAGGCCGATCATCGGCCCGACCTTCTCCGGGAAGTACCGCTTGATCACCACCGGGATCAGCACGTTGGAGACGGCCACGCCGGCCAGCGCGAGCGCGGTCAGCAGCAGGAAGACCGCGGTGCCGCCGGCGAAGGAGCGGGCCAGCACGCCGGCGGTGATCGCGCCCATGCCGGCGGTGATCACCGCGATCGGGCCGATCCGCCGGGCCATGGTGGGCGCGGCGAAGCCGAACAGGCCGAAGCAGAGCGAGGGTACGGCGGTGAGCAGCCCGGCGAGGGTGGGGTTCATCCCGAGGTCGGCGCGGACCTGGTCGAGCAGCGGTCCGAGGCTGGTGACCACGGGACGCAGGTTGAAGGCGGCGGCGGCGATCGCGACGGCGAACAGCCAGACCGAGTACCTGGCGGAGGGGGTGGAAGGGGCGGGTCCGGCGGGCCGCTCGGTCTGCGGCCGGGCGTCGTTCCGCCGGGGAACGGTGGTGTCTGCTGCGGGCATACGGGCCATCATAGAATGATGGGATGAATTGATGCACCTCGGAATTGGCATGATGTGCCGACCGTTCATCCACCGGCCACCTCCCACCCAGGCCCCACCCGAGCCGTAGCCGCAAGGAGTCCCCGTGGCGCTGTCCTCGCCGAGGCGCACCCCGCTGTCCGACCAGGTGATCGCGCAGCTGCGTGCCCAGATCACGTCCGGGGAGTGGCCGGTCGGCTCCCGCATCCCCACCGAGGCCGCCCTGGTCGAGCAGCTGGGCGTCGCCCGCAACACCGTCCGCGAGGCCGTCCGCGCCCTCGCGCACAACGGCCTGCTCGACATCCGGCAGGGCTCCGGCACGTACGTCCTGGCCACCAGCGAGCTCGCCGGAGTGATGCACCGCCGCTTCGCCGACGCCGACCAGGCGCAGGTCGCCGAGCTGCGGGCGGCGCTGGAGACCTCCGCGGCGGGCCTTGCCGCCCAGCGCCGCACCGAACGCGACCTGGAGCTGCTGGACGGCGCCCTGGCCCGCCGGGAGGCCGCCTGGCGCTCCGGCGAGGCCGAGGACTTCATCCAGGCCGACGCCGCCTTCCACCAGGCCGTGGTGGCCGCCGCCCACAACGACGTGCTGCTCGCCGTCTACGCCGACCTCGGCGAGGTCACCCGCGCACACCTGCGGCACGACGTCGGCCCGGAGCTGATCGCCGAGCGCTACATCGGCCACGACACCATCCTGGACGCCATCCGGGCCGGCGACGCCCAGCGCGCCTCGATCGAGGCCGGCCGCGCCATCGGCGCCTGCGGGACGGCCGAGGCGGCGGCCCAGGTAGCCCTGGCCGCCCAGGCAACCCAGGCGGCAGCCGACGCGGCGACCCAGGCAGCCCAGGCGCTCCGGACGCCCCAGGCGTAGACCCAGGCGCCCCGGGCGTAGACCCAGGCGCCCCGACCCCGTCCCCCGCCCCGAACACGACGTACGCCGCTGCCCGGCACCCCACGAGGGGTACCGGGCAGCGGCGTACGGGCGGAGCGGAGCGTCAGGCGCCGATGGCGTGCAGACCGCCGTCGACGTGGATGATCTCGCCGGTGGTCTTCGGGAACCAGTCCGACAGCAGCGCGACGATGCCGCGGCCGGCCGGCTCCGGGTCGCTCAGGTCCCACTTCAGCGGGGAGCGGTGGTTCCAGGTGTCGGCCAGGTCGCCGAAGCCCGGGATGGACTTGGCGGCCATCGAGCCGATCGGGCCGGCCGAGATCAGGTTGCAGCGGATGTCCCGCTCGCCCAGGTAGCGCGCCAGGTAGCGGTTGGTCGACTCCAGGGCGGCCTTGGCCGGGCCCATCCAGTCGTACTGCGGCCAGGCGTACTGCGCGTCGAAGGTCAGGCCGACGACCGAGCCGCCGTCCTGCATCAGCGGCAGCAGCGCCATGGTCAGCGACTTCAGCGAGAACGCCGAGACGTTCATCGCGGTGGCCACCGACTCCCACGGGGTGTTCAGGAAGTTGCCGCCCAGGGCGTCCTGCGGGGCGAAGCCGATCGAGTGGACGATGCCGTCCAGGGTCGGCAGGTGCTCGCGGACCTGGTCGGCGATGCCCGCCAGGTCCTCCTCGCTGGAGACGTCCAGCGACAGGACCTTGACCGGCTTCGGCAGCTTCTTGGCGATCCGCTCGGTCAGGCTCGGGCGCGGGAAGGCGGTGAGGATGATCTCCGCGCCCTGCTCCTGCGCGAGCTTCGCGGTGTGGAAGGCGATGGAGGACTCCATCAGCACACCGGTGATCAGGATCCGCTTGCCTTCGAGGATTCCACTCATGTTCAGTGACCCATGCCCAATCCGCCGTCGACGGGAATGACGGCTCCGGTGATGTACGCGGCCTCGTCCGACCCGAGGAACCGCACGGTGGAGGCGACCTCGGCGGGCGCCGCGTACCGGCCGAGCGGCACGTCCGCAACGATCTGCGCGCGGCGCTCATCGGTGAGCACGGCGGTCATGTCGGTGTCGACGAAGCCGGGCGCGACCACGTTGACGGTGATGTTGCGCGGGCCGAGTTCGCGCGCCAGCGACCGGGCGAAGCCCACCAGGCCGGCCTTGGAGGCGGCGTAGTTGGACTGGCCCGGCGAGCCGGACAGGCCCACCACGGAGGAGATCAGCACGACGCGGCCCTTCCGGGCGCGCATCATCAGCTTCGACGCGCGCTTGACCACCCGGAAGGTGCCGGTCAGGTTGGTGTCCACGACGGAGGTGAAGTCCTCCTCCGACATGCGCAGCAGCAGGGTGTCGTTGGTGATGCCCGCATTGGCGACCAGCACCTCGACCGCGCCGTGCTTCTGCTCGATCTCGGTGAAGGCGGCGTCGACCTGCGCGGCGTCCGTGATGTCACAGCGGACGGCGAGGACGTCGTACTTCGCCAGGGCCTCGGGCACCTCGCCCGAGCGGCTGGTGATGGCCACCTTGTCGCCCGCCTCGGCGAAGGCCTGGGCGATCGCGAGGCCGATGCCCCGGTTTCCTCCGGTGACGAGAACCGAGCGGCTCAACGATCCACCTCTCTCCGTGTGTGAGCGCGTACGTCGGAATGCGTACGCAGTGTGACGCTATCGGGCGGTCGGCGGTGGCGGCGCATCGGTCTCCCACAGCGCCGCACCTAAGGAACTGTCGCAATCCGACAATCCGCGCCCGCCGCCGCGCCGGGGCCCGGGACAGCGCCGCAGGCCCGGGCAGTGACCCGATCGGGGCGACTGTACGGGAACAACACGGGCGGGTGCGCCCGTTGCCCCCCGTGGGTAGGGGCCGGCCCGGGACCTGCCGTACCGTTCACCCGACCCGTCCCGGCGAACGACGAAGGCAGAGCAGCGGATGACCAAGGCACGGCCCGGGGGCACCCCCCGACGCGGACGACTGCTGGCCCTCGCCTCCCTGGCGGCCGGCCTGGGCACGGCCGCCTGGGCACTGCGCGACCTGCCGGCGGCGTTCGGGCGGCGGCCGGACGGCGAGCGCGAGGAGCGGGTGCGCAACTCCCCGCAGTACCGCGACGGCGTCTTCCACAACGCGCCCTCCACGCTCGCCCGCAGCGCCGGGGCGCCCGGCTTCGACGGCGCCACCGCGCGCCGGATGCTCTTCGAGCGTGAGGGCCGCGTCCCGGCCCACCCGGTGCCGACCGTCCGCCCGGCCACCCCGCCGGGGCCGCCCGCCGAGGGCGTGGAGATCACCTGGTACGGCCACGCCTCCGCGCTGGTGGAGATCGAGGGCTTCCGGGTGCTGCTCGACCCGATCTGGAGCGAGCGCTGCTCCCCGTCCGCGCACATCGGCCCCAAGCGGCTGCACCCGGTGCCGGTCGAGCTGGAGGAGCTGCCGCCGGTCGACGCCGTACTGATCTCGCACGACCACTACGACCACCTGGACATGGCGACGGTCAAGCGCCTGGTGCGCAGCCAGTCCGCGCCCTTCGCGGTGCCGCTCGGCATCGGCGCCCACCTGCGCCGCTGGGGCGTCCCGGAGCACCGGATCATCGAGCTGGACTGGGACGAGACCTGCAACCTGGGCGAGCTGGTGCTCACCCTGACCTCCGCGCACCACTTCTCCGGCCGCGGCCTGACCCGCAACACCACCCTGTGGGGCTCCTGGGTGATCGCCGGCCCGAACCGCAGGGTCTTCTACACCGGCGACTCCGGCTACTTCGAGGGCTACGCCCGGATCGGCGAGCAGCACGGCCCGTTCGACGCCGCGCTGGTCCAGATCGGCGCCTACGACGAGGCCTGGGCGGACATCCACATGACCCCGGAGGACGCCGTCCTCGCGCACCGGGACCTCACCGCCGGCCTGCTGGTGCCCGTCCACTGGTGCACCTTCAACCTCGGCCTGCACCGCTGGGCCGAGCCGATCGAGCGGCTGGTGACGGAGGCCAAGGAGCACGCCGTCCCGCTGGCCGTGCCGCGCCCCGGCGAGCGGGTGGACGTCGACAACCCGCCGGAGCTCGACAGCTGGTGGGAGTCCGTCGGCTGACGCCCCCTCCCGAAGGCCGGCCGGCGCGCCGCCCGGCCGTGAGCCAGTGCCCCGGCGCGCCCGCGCCGACCGGGCGCCGGGCCTGGCCGAAACCGCAGCGCACCGGTCGAAATGCGCTGGCCGGAAAGCCGGTGGACGGGAAATGATGCGGTGTGGCTGCCCCTGTGGCACCACACCGTCACCCTCCGCGACCTGGGAGCCCGATTGCCTCCGATCCTTCCGGCCGACCGCGCCGGCGCCGCGCCCGGGCGCGCCGTCGACCCGCTGTTCCTCGCCCTGCCGCTGCACGCCCTCGCCGACGCCGCCCTCACCCGGGCCCGCGAACTCGGCGCGAGCCACGCCGACTTCCGCCTGGAGCGGATCCGCAGCGCCTCCTGGCGGCTGCGCGACGCCCGCCCGGCCGGCACCTCCGACAGCGTGCAACTCGGCTTCGCCGTGCGGGTGCTGCTGGACGGCGCCTGGGGCTTCGCCGCCGGTGTCGACCTCGACCCCGGCACGGCGGCCCGGGTCGCCGAGCAGGCCGTCGCGGTGGCCCGGCTCTCCGGCGGGATCAGCCGGGCGGCCGGCTCCGCCGAGCGGGTCGAGCTGGCCGAGGAGCCGGTCCACCGGGACGTCACCTGGGTCTCCTCGTACGAGGTCAACCCGTTCGAGGTGCCGGACGCCGAGAAGACGGCGCTGCTCGCCGAGCGCAGCGCCCGACTGCTGGCCGCCGAGGGCGTCTCGCACGTCCAGGCGGCGCTGCAGACGGTCCAGGAGAACAAGTTCTACGCGGACACCGCAGGCACGGTGACGACCCAGCAGCGGATCCGGCTGGAGTCCAAGCTGGAGGCCACCTCGGTCGACGAGCGCACCGGTGCCTTCGACTCGATGCGCACCCTGGCCCCGCCGGTCGGCCGCGGCTACGAGTACCTGACCGGTACCGAGTGGGACTGGGACGCGGAGCTCGCCGAACTGCCCGTCCTGCTGGCCGAGAAGATGAAGGCGCCGAGCGTCCGGGCCGGCCGCTACGACCTGGTGATCGACCCGTCCAACCTCTGGCTGACCATCCACGAGTCGATCGGCCACGCCACCGAGCTGGACCGCGCGCTCGGCTACGAGGCCGCCTACGCCGGCACCTCCTTCGCCACCTTCGACCGGCTCGGCTCCCTCAGGTACGGCTCGGAGCTGATGCACGTCACCGGCGACCGCACCGCCGAGCACGGCCTGTCCACCATCGGATACGACGACGAGGGCGTCGCCACCCAGTCCTGGGACCTGATCCGCGACGGCGTCCTGGTCGGCTACCAACTCGACCGCGGCATGGCCAAGTTGAAGGGCTTCGAGCGCTCCAACGGCTGCGCCTTCGCGGACTCCCCCGCGCACGTCCCGGTGCAGCGGATGGCCAACGTCTCGCTGCAGCCCGCCGCCGACGGCCCGGACACCGAGGGCCTGTTCGCCGGAGTGGAGAACGGCCTGTACATCGTCGGCGACCGCTCCTGGTCGATCGACATGCAGCGCTACAACTTCCAGTTCACCGGCCAGCGGGCCTACGCCATCAAGAACGGCGAACTCGCGGGCCAGGTCAAGGACTTCGCCTACCAGGCCACCACCACCGACTTCTGGGGCTCGATGGCGGCGGTCGGCGGCCCGCAGACGTACGTGCTCGGCGGCGCCTTCAACTGCGGCAAGGCGCAGCCCGGCCAGATCGCGGCGGTCAGCCACGGCTGTCCGTCGGCGCTGTTCCGCAACGTCAACGTGCTCAACACCCAGCAGGAGGCGGGTCACTGATGGCCGCGATGCAGCCCCACGAACTCGTCGAGCTGGCGCTCGGCCTCTCCCGCGCCGACGGCTGCGTGGTGATCGCCGACGAGGAGTCCACCGCCAACCTGCGCTGGGCGGCCAACGCCCTGACCACCAACGGCGTCACCCGCGGCCGCCGGCTGACCGTGATCGCCACCGTGGCCGGCGCCGATGGCACCGCCTCCGGCGTGGTCTCCCGCGAAGCCGTCACACCGGAGGAGGTGGAGTCCCTGGTGCGGGCCGCCGAGGAGGCCGCCCGCGCGGCCGGCCCGGCCGAGGACGCCCAGCCCCTGGTCGCCGACCGGCCGCCGTCCCCGGACTTCACCCGACCGCCCGCGCAGACCTCGATCGAGGTGTTCGAGGCCTTCGGTCCGGCCCTCGGCGAGGCCTTCGCCCGCGCCGCCGCGCAGGGCGAGCTGCTGTACGGCTTCGCCCGGCACGAGCTCGTCACCAGCTACCTGGGCAGCTCCACCGGCCTGCGGCTGCGCCACGACCAGCCGACCGGCATGGTCGAGATCAACGCCAAGACCGCCGACCTGTCCGGTTCTGCCTGGGTCGGCGCCGCCACCCGGGACTTCACCGACATCGACCTCCCGGCCCTGCACACCGAGCTGACCAAGCGCCTCGGCTGGGGCGCCCGCAAGGTGGAGCTGCCGGCCGGCCGCTACGAGACGCTGCTGCCGCCCTCGGCCGTCGCCGACCTGCTGATCTGCCTCAACTGGGCCTCCGGCGGCCGGGACGCCCACGAGGGCCGGACGGTCTTCTCCAAGCCCGGCGGCGGCACCCGGGTCGGCGACAAGCTCAGCGGCCTGCCGCTGACGCTGCGCTCCGACCCGTACGAGCCCGACCTGCAGGCCCCGCCGTTCGTCCTGGCGCACTCCAGCGGCGGGGACGTCTCGGTCTTCGACAACGGCGAGCCGGTCGCCGCCACCGAGTGGATCCGCGAGGGCGTGCTGCACGAGCTGATCACCAGCCGCCACGCGGCCGGCCTCACCGGCCTCCCGGTGCGCCCGGCCATCGACAACCTGGTGCTGGAGACGGCCGAGCAGGAGTCGGCGCCGACGCTGGACGAGATGATCGCCCGCACCGAACGCGGCCTGCTGCTCACCTGCCTCTGGTACATCCGCGAGGTGGACCCGGCGACGCTGCTGCTCACCGGCCTCACCCGGGACGGCGTCTACCTGGTGGAGAACGGCGAGGTCGTCGGCGCGGTCAACAACTTCCGGTTCAACGAGTCCCCGGTCGACCTGCTCGGCCGGATCACCGAGGCGGGCCGCACCGAACGCTGCCTGCCCCGCGAGTGGAACGACTACTTCACCCGCACCGCGATGCCACCCGTGCGTGTCGCGGACTTCAACATGAGTTCGGTCAGCCAGGCCTCTTAGCCGCTGACCCACGGGGGGATACGAGAGACATGATGGACGAGAAACGGCTGGTCAAGACGAGCAAGATGCTCTCGCGCATCCTGCGGCACGACCCGGACCGGGTGGGCGTCACGTTGGACGAGGCCGGCTGGGTCCGGATCGACGCGCTGCTCACCGCGCTCGCGGCGAAGGGCAACCGGCTGACCAAGGCCGAGCTGGACCACGTCGTGGCCACCAACAACAAGCGCCGCTTCGGCTACTCGCCGGACGGTCTCTCGATCCGTGCGAACCAGGGCCACACGGTGGCGGTCGACCTCGGTCTGGCCGCCGCCGTGCCGCCCCACGTGCTCTACCACGGCACCGCCGACCGGCACCTGGCGGCGATCTTCCGCGAGGGCCTGCGCCCGATGGCCCGCCAGGACGTCCACCTCTCGGCGGACACCGAGACGGCCACCAGGGTCGGCGCCCGGCACGGCCGCCCGGTGGTGCTGACCGTCAACGCGGCCGCGATGACGGCGGCCGGCCACGAGTTCCGGCTCAGCGAGAACGGCGTCTGGCTCACCGACGCCGTGCCCCCGCAGTACCTCTCCCGGCGCTCCTGACGCCGACCTCCCCGAAGGGCCTGTCCACTCCGCCGGACAGGCCCTTCGCGCACCCGACCGGGTGCGTCCGCCCCACCCGGTCTCGTCGCCGCGACCACCCCGGCGTACCGTGAGGAGGCCGCGCGGCACGGCGCGCGGGGGTGTGACGAGGGCGGTAGGACACATGGGCAAGAGCGCCGGCGACGGCCAGGTCTTCCGGATCACGGGAGCGCGCAGCAGCCTCAGCGAGGACGTCCGGGGGCGCCAGCGCCGCTACGTCATCTCGATGCTGCTCCGTACGGTCTGCGTGCTGCTCGCGGTGGTGCTGTGGGACGTCCAGCGGTGGCTGGCGTTCGGGGCGCTGGCGGGCGCCGTGCTGCTGCCGTACTTCGCGGTGCTGATCGCCAACGCGGGCCGGGAGCGGGCACCGGGCCTGCCGAGCACCTTCGACATCCCGCTGGACACCCCGCTGATGCTGGGCCCCGGCGGTAAGGGTGGGGCTGGTGCGGCAGGCGGTACAGGAGAGGCAAAGGCCGCTGCCACCGATCCTTCACAGGACGTGAACTGACCGTCCTTTTCACCCCGCTTCACCCCCGTACGGCTCCGGGAAAGCTCAAAAGAAGCTCAGATTAATCATGCAAGACCTCCCCAACCGAGGGTCCTGGCGTGACATACTGCGTACGCGCTCCGCATCCCCCGTCGGAGCGACGGACCGACGCCGGGCGGCTCCCCCCGTGGCTGCCCGGCGTCGCCATGCCCGGACCCGGAGACCTCGGCCGGACGCCTCCGGCGCAGGCTTCGAGCGGGCCCTTCGAACGCGCGTGACAGACTGGCGGTGCCGACCTTCCCGCCTACCGTTGAGGACGCCCGATGGACACCCCGCAGCCGCCGATCTGCTCCGCCAAGGGCTGCCGCGCGGACGCCGGCTGGGTACTGGTGTGGAACAACCCCAAGTTGCACACCCCGGACCGCCGCAAGACCTGGCTCGCCTGCGACGAGCACCGCGAGCACCTGTCCCAGTTCCTCGGCGTGCGCGGCTTCCTCAAGGAGGTCGTCGCCTTCGCCGACTGGACCCCGGAAGCCCCCGGGGCGTCGGCCTAGCCCCCGAAGGCCCGTCCCAGTCGGGCCCGTCCCAGTCGCCGAAGGGCCGCCCCGCCGCCGAAGGCCGTCCTAGCCGCCGATCGCCGACATCGGCCGCTCGGGCTGCAGGAACTCCGGGTCGTCGATCCCGGCCCCGGCCTTCTTGCCCCACATCGCCGCCCGCCACAGCGCGGCCAGCTCGGCGTCGTCCGCGCCCGAGCGCAGCGCGCTGCGCAGGTCGGTCTCCCCGGTGGCGAACAGGCAGTTGCGCACCTGGCCGTCGGCGGTCAGCCGGGTCCGGTCGCAGGCCCGGCAGAACGGCCGGGTGACGGAGGCGATCACGCCCACCCGGCCCGGTCCGCCGTCCACCAGCCAGCGCTCGGCGGGCGCCGCGCCCCGGGCGGCCGGCTCCGGGGTGAGCGTGAAGCGGGCGCGGAGCAGGTCGAGGATCTCCGTCGCGGTGACCATCGAGGAGCGGTCCCAGCCGTGCTGGGCGTCCAGAGGCATCTGCTCGATGAAGCGCAGCTCGTAGCCCCGCTCCAGGCACCAGGCCAGCAGGTCGGCCGCCTCGTGGTCGTTGACCCCGCGCATCAGCACCGCGTTCAGCTTCACCGGCGCCAGCCCGGCGGCCTCGGCTGCGGCCAGCCCGTCCAGCACGTCCTGGTGCCGGTGGCGGCGGGTGAGGGTGTGGAACACCTCGGGGTCGAGGGTGTCCAGCGAGACGTTGACCCGGTCGAGCCCGGCCTCGCGCAGCGCCGTGGCGGTGCGGGCCAGTCCGATGCCGTTGGTGGTCAGCGAGAGTTCGGGGCGCGGCTCCAGCTCCGAGCAGGCGGCCACCACGGCGACCAGCCCGGGGCGCAGCAGCGGTTCGCCGCCGGTGAAGCGGACCTCGCGGACGCCCAGGTCGCGCACGGCGACCGTGACCAGCCGGACGATCTCCTCGTCGGTGAGCAGGTCGGGCTTGGCCAGCCACTGCAGGCCCTCCTCCGGCATGCAGTAGGTGCAGCGCAGGTTGCACCTGTCCGTGAGGGAGACCCGCAGGTCGACGGCCTGGCGTCCGAAGGTGTCGAGCAGCACGTGCGTCCTTCCCGAGATGCGGCCGGCCCGGCCACCGTCACGGCGGGCCGGGCCAGCATAGTCATCGCGGGACGATCAATGAGCACCCAGTCCGGTCAGCGAGCGGACCTCCAGTTCAGCGTACTTCTCCGGGTCGGGGCGTTCGGCGGACAGCAGGGTGCCGAGCCAGCCGGCCAGGAACCCGATCGGGATGGAGACCAGGCCGGGGTTCTCCAGCGGGAACCAGTGGAAGTCGACGCCCTGGAAGAAGGAGTTCTTGGCCCCGGACAGCACCGGGGAGAACACCACCAGCACCACCGAGGAGATCAGCCCGGCGTAGACGGAGCTGACCGCGCCGACGGTGGTGAAGCGCTTCCAGAACAGCGAGTAGAGCAGGGTGGGCAGGTTCGCCGAGGCGGCCACCGCGAAGGCCAGCGCCACCAGGGCCGCGGTGCTGAGCTTGCCCGCGTAGAGGCTGAGCACGATGGCGACCGCGCCGATCGCCACCGCGGCCCACTTCGCCGAGCGCACCTCCTCCTTCTCGCTCGCCTTCCCGCGCCGGATCACGTTGGCGTACAGGTCATGGGCGAAGGAGGCCGAGGAGGCGAGGGTGAGCCCGGCCACCACGGCGAGGATGGTGGCGAAGGCGACCGCCGAGATCACCGCGAGCATGATCGCCCCGCCGGTGCTGCCGGCCCCGCCGCCGAGTTGCTCCGCGAGGAGCGGCGCCGCGGTGTTCCCGGACGGCGTCTTGCCCTCGACGGCGACCATGCCGCTGCGGCCGACCAGCGCCGCCGCGCCGAAGCCGAGCGCCAGGGTCATCAGGTAGAAGACGCCGATGATGCCGATCGCCCAGAGCACGGACTTCCGGGCCGTCTTGGCGGTGGGGACGGTGTAGAAGCGGACCAGGATGTGCGGCAGGCCGGCGGTGCCGAGCACCAGGGCGATCCCGAGGCTGATGAAGTCGAGCTTGGAGGTGCCGGTGGCCCCGTACTTCAGCCCTGGTTCGAGGAAGGCCGAGCCCTTGCCGCTCGCGGAGGCGGCCGCGCCGAGCAGTTCCGAGGGGTTGAAGTGGTACTTGGCGAGCACCAGGACGGTCATCAGCGCGGCGCCGGCGATCAGCAGCACCGCCTTGACGATCTGCACCCAGGTGGTGCCCTTCATGCCCCCTATCACCACGTAGATGATCATCAGCGCGCCCACCGCGAGGATCGTCCAGCGCTTGGCGGCGTCCCCGGTGACGCCCAGCAACAGGGCCACCAGCGCCCCGGCGCCGACCATCTGGGCGAGCAGGTAGAAGATCGACACCACGATGGTGGAGATGCCCGCCGCGGTGCGCACGGGGCGCTGGCGCATCCGGAACGCGAGGACGTCCGCCATGGTGAACCGGCCGGAGTTGCGCAGCGGCTCGGCGATCAGCAGCAGCGCGACCAGCCAGGCGACCAGGAAGCCGATCGAGTACAGGAAGCCGTCGTAGCCGTTGAGCGCGATCAGCCCGGCGATACCGAGGAAGGAGGCGGCGGACATGTAGTCGCCGGAGATGGCCAGGCCGTTCTGGAAGCCGGTGAAGCCGCGGCCCCCGGCGTAGAAGTCGGCGGCGCTGCGGTTCTGCCGCCCGGCCCAGACGGTGATGACCAGGGTGGCCACCACGAAGACGCCGAACAGGGTCATCGTCAGGGCGCGGTGCTCGGTGGCGGAGCTGGCGATCAATGTCATTCGGCAGACTCCCGGGGGGCGTGGACGACGGCGCCGTGCGCCTCGCGGATCGCGGTGGCGGCCGGGTCGATCCGCCGGTCCGCGTAGCGGGCGTACCAGGCGGCGATGGCGAAGGTGGTGGCGAACTGCAGCAGTCCGAGCACCAGCGCCAGGTTGACGTGCCCGACGACCTTGGTGCGCATCAGGCCGGGGGCGTAGCACGAGAGCAGGACGTAGAGCAGGTACCAGAGCACGAAGCCGATGGTGACCGGGAACGCGAAGCTCCGGAACGAGCGCCGAAGGGTCCGGAACTCCTCACTGTCATCGATGAGTTGGACTTCCGTAGGGGCAGTGGTGATCGGCGGCGAATCCACTCTGTCTCCTCACTCATTCGGCGTAGGTCACACGAGGGGAACGAGCGGACGTGAGGGGCGTCACATTCCTCCTGTGCGCCGCGCAATGCTAGGAGCGTCACGCCCGCCCCGGAAGGGGTTGACGGCGATCAGCCGGACGTTCACCCCCTCGTACCACCCGATTGGCCGAAAACCATCACTCCGGACGCGTCGGAAGTCCCCCGCCCCATGCAGGAGGGGCGGCACCGAGCAACGGTGCCGCCCCTCTTGACGAAGCGTCAGAACGCGATCCGGACCTTCAGGGCCGAGCGGTCGTGCATCGCCCGGTAGCCGTCCGGCACGCCGTCCAGGTCGACCGTGCGGTCGAAGACCAGGCCCGGCTCGATGGCCCCCGAGAGCACGTCCGGCAGCAGCTCGGGGATGTACGCGCGGGCCGGTGCCACGCCACCGTTCAGTGAAACGTTTCGGCCGAACATCTGGCCGATGTCCACGCCCGCGCTGCCGCCGTGCGGCACCCCGACGTACCCGACCGCGCCGCCGTCCCGGGTGATCGAGACGGCCGTCCGCATCGACTCCTCGGTGCCCACCGCCTCCAGCACCGCGTGCGCGCCCTGGCCGCCGGTCAGCTCCTTGACCGCCTCGATCGCGGCCTCCCCGCGCTCGGCCACCACGTCCGTCGCGCCGAAGCGCAGGGCCAGCTCGGTACGGGCGGTGTGCCGCCCCATCGCGATGATCCGGCCCGCGCCCAGCCGGTGCGCCGCCAGCACGCCGCACAGGCCCACCGCGCCGTCGCCGACCACCGCCACCGTCGCACCCGGCCGCACCCCCGCCGAGACCGCCGCGTGGTGCCCGGTCGACATCACGTCGGACAGCGCCAGCAGCCCGGGCAGCAGCTTCTCGTCGCCCGCCGCCTCCTTGGGCAGCTTCACCAGCGTCCCGTCCGCGAACGGCACCCGCACCGCCTCGCCCTGGCCGCCGTCCGAGCCGACCTGCCCCCAGAAGCCGCCGTGCGGGCAGGAGGTCTGCAGGCCTTCGCGACAGAAATCACACGTCCCGTCCGACCAGACGAACGGCGCCACCACCAGGTCGCCCTTGGCGAAGCCGCGCACCTCGGCGCCGACCTCCTCGACCACGCCCAGGAACTCGTGCCCGATCCGCTGCCCGGCCACCCGCTGCGCCACTCCGCGGTAGGCCCACAGGTCGCTGCCGCAGATGCAGGCGTTCACCACCCGGAGCACCACGTCCGTCGGTTGCTGGATCACCGGGTCCGGTACCTCTTCGATCCGGATGTCGTTGGGGCCGTGGATCACGGTGGCACGCATGCGCTGTTCCTTCGCTGAAAACGAACTCGACCAGGTGTACGACACCCCCTCCGACCACTCTATTCCGGGCGCCCGGTCGGAACATTCCGGCCGAGCCCCTCCCGCCCGCCCCTTATCCTGTTGGACCATGCAACCGATCCAGCCCGAGACGTACGGCGCGCAGCGGACCGCCCCGGTCCCCGCCCAGCGCTCCGCCGCCCCCACCGAGGGCTTCGCGGTGGTCGACGTCGAGACCACCGGTCTCGGCCGCTCGGACCGCGTCATCTCGGCGGGCGTCTACCAGCTGGACCCGGACGGCGAGGTCACCGACCACTGGTACACCCTGGTCAACCCCCAGCGGGACCCGGGCCCGGTCTGGATCCACGGCCTCACCGCCGAACTGCTCGCCACCGCCCCGACCTTCCCGCAGATCGCCGACGCCTTCGCCGACCGGCTGCGCGGCCGGGTCCTGGTCGCGCACAACGCGCTCTTCGACTGGAACATGATCTCCCGCGAGTTCTCCCGGGCCGGCCTGCACGCCCCGGTCGAGCAGCGGCTGTGCACCATGGTCCTCTCCCGCGACCTGCGCCTGCCGCTGCCCAACGGCAAGCTGTCCTCGCTCGCCGCGCACTTCGGCGTCCAGCAGCGCCACGCCCACAACGCCCTGGACGACGCCCGGGTGCTCGCCGAGGCCTTCCGCCCCAGCCTGCACCTCGCCCGCTCCGGCGGGGTCGCCCTGCCGCTGCAGAACTGCGTCGCCGTCACCGACCTCGGCGAGGACGAGCCCGCCGCCCCGAACCGCGCCTCCTGGACCGGCGCCGCCTACCGCCAGGCCAAGAAGCGCCCGCCCTGCCCGTACCCCAACCCGGGGCGCTGGGAGGACGGCAAGCCGCTCGTCCAGGGCATGCGGGTGGCCTTCACCGGCGACACCTCCACCGACCGCGAGCTCCTGGAGGACCGTGCCGCCGAGGCCGGCCTGCACATCGCCACCTCGGTGAGCCGCCTCACCAGCCTGCTGGTCACCAACGAACCGGACAGCTGGAGCGGCAAGGCCCGCAGGGCCCGCGAGGTCGGGACCCCCGTGGTCACCGAGGACGCGTTCCTCCAGCTGCTGCGCGAGGTCGCCCCGCACCCCGGTGCGTGAGCCGGTTGTGAGGTCGGCGTACGGTTCCCATGTGTACCGATTTCTGCTGACCCGCCAGTGGCTGATCACCATGCTGATCGCGCTGCTGCTGATCCCCGCGACGATCAGGCTGGGCTTCTGGCAGCTGCACCGCCACGAGGCGCGGGTGGCCCGGAACGAGCTGATCGGCAAGGCCCTCACCGACCCGCCCGTCCCGTACGACAGCCTGTCGCCGGCCCCGGGCTTCGCGGTCCCCAAGGACCTCACCTGGCGCGCGGTGACGGCCACCGGGCAGTACGACACGGCACACGAGTTCGTGGTCCGCAAGCGGACCGACTCCAGCGGGGACACGATCGGCTACTTCGTCGTGACCCCGCTGAAGCTCTCCGACGGCAAGGGCACCGTCCTGGTCAACCGCGGTTGGGTCGCCTCCGGCGCCACCGCCACCGAGTACCCGCCCGTCCCGGCCGCCCCCGCCGGCGAGGTCACCCTCACCGGCCGCCTGCGCGC
Organism: Streptomyces sp. 1114.5; assembly: GCF_003635085.1. Taxonomy (NCBI): domain Bacteria; kingdom Bacillati; phylum Actinomycetota; class Actinomycetes; order Kitasatosporales; family Streptomycetaceae; genus Streptomyces; species Streptomyces sp. 1114.5. The sequence goes on along the minus strand of NZ_RBXE01000002.1, from coordinate 487,832 downwards.
CGAGGAGACGTACGGCGCCAGCGGCATCAAGGACCGCGCCGGCCTGCCGGACCGCCAGTTCAACCTGATCAACACCGACCAGCAGGCCAAGGAGACCGGCGCCACCCTCCTCGGCGGCTACCTCGAACTGGCCGCCACCACCCCGGCCCCGGCCGACCAGCCCCAGCTGATTCCCGAGCCCAACCACTCCGACATCGGCCCGCACATGGCCTACGCCATCCAGTGGTGGCTGTTCACCGCGATGATCCCGGTCGGCGTCTGGATCCTCGCCCGCCGCGAGGCCAAGGACCGCGCCCGGCAGGCCGGCGAACCCGAGACGGTCACCGAACCCGTGCCGGCCTGACGTCCCGTCCGGAACAGGTCCTAGAGCCAATACTGCTGATTTAGGTAGTTTTCCGGCTGGTTGAGGTGGCTCGGGTCGGCCCGACCAGTCGGACTGTTGGTGCGTCGGGTCGCGGTTGGTTGGAGTGCTCGGCGCGCTTGAGTGCCCAGTTCGACATCTTGCGTTTGATCACGCGAGGGTTGGAGCGCAACCGCCTTGGGGGCAGGAGCCGTTCGGTTATCTCACGCAGGCTCCGGACGGTAGCCCGGTTGAGTCGGGAGGGGGGAAAGCGCCGCCTGCCCGGTGACGTGGCGGCGGACGATGCGCAGGGTGCGGGTGAAGGAGATCCGGTCGGGATCGTGCCCGTCTCGCAGGGCGGCCTGGTGCATCAGGTCTCGCAGGGCGTGGTGGACCAGCAGGAACGCGAAGATCTCCTGTTCGACCCCGTGCGGGTGCTGGGAGCGCAGGACGAGCCCGGGGCCGCCCTGGTGGTTCTTGATCTCATCGAGTGTGTTCTCGATCTCCCACCGTTGGGCGTAGAGGGCGGCGAGCTCCGGGGCCGGGGCCCGGGCGGGATCCAGGATGCTGGTGATCAGTCGATAGACGGTGCCGTCGCCGCCGTGCGGGCCGAGTGTGTACTCGACGACCCGTACCCGCTCCGGATCCGCCCGCCGGTAGTGGTCCCGCGCCGTGACGATCTCCGAAAGGTAGGAGCCGTCGTCGAGCATCTCGACCACCGGCAGCACGACCACGCTCCGCACCCGCCACAGCAGATCGGCGCCGCCCGCCCTCGCCGCCCGCCACAGGTCCAGGCCGCAGAATCCGCGGTCGGCGAGCACGAGCATGCCTTCGACCAGCGCGGGGAACAGCCGCTCGGCCAGGACGGCCTCGTGGACGGACAGCGGTCCGATCTCGGCGGCGAACACGGCGTGAGTGCCGCACTCGGCCAGGGCCGCGACCCTTGCCTGCGGATACGCGCTGCGGCCCTGACCGCGACTGCTGCCCGGCCTCCCGAAGAACCCGGCGTTCGCTGTCGTGTCCGGCAGGTCGAAAACGGTGCCGTCCACCGCGACCAGCCGCCACCGCCGATACCAGGCGCCCTGTGTCTCACGGACTGCCACCGGCCGGCAGACCCGGGTGAACAGGACCCGCAACGGCTCGGGCCCGAGCCGAAGACGCGCCCGGCCGATCGCCGCCGTCGTCGGCACTCGCCAGGCCCGAGCCCACCGGCCATCGCGCTCCAGCCCCTGGACGAGCAGCCGGGCGACCTCCTCATAGCCCTGCCCGAAGAACAGGCACATCGCCAGGACGAAATAGACCACCACCCGTGCCGGCAGCAATCGATGCCGCTGTTCGACCCGACCGCACTCGGCGACCACCTCATCGATCAACTCGGGCGGATAAGCCCGCGTCAGCACCCCCAACGCGATCCGATCCGAGAGCCGGTCACTCACCGGCGACTTCACCTGTCCAGGCCTTGGCACAACCCAACCAACGACTGAATCGCACCAAAGTCACCGGTATTGGTCCTAGAGCACGTCGTCCAGTTCCCGCAACAGCCGCGCCTTCGCCCGCGCCCCCACCACCGACCGCACCGGCTCGCCGTCCCGGAACACCACCAGCGTCGGCATCGACAGCACCCCGTACGCCGCCTGCGTCCGCGGGTTGCGGTCCACGTCCAGGCTCACCACCCGCAGCCGGTGCGCCTCCTCCCGCGCGATGTCCGCCAGCACCGGCGCCATCATCCGGCACGGCGGGCACCAGTCCGCCGTGAAGTCCACCAGCACCGGCCCGTCCGCCGCCAGCACCTCCGCGGCGAACGTCTCGTCCGTCACCGCCGGCACACCCGCGATCTCCACCATCGCCTACTCCCTCGTCAGTTCACACCGTGGCGGCTGCTCGGAGGCCGCGAGTTCGTCCCGTGCCCGCACCGCCCGCTCGTACTGCCCGGCCACCCGCGCCCGGGCGTCCCGGAGCCGCGCGATGCAGTCGTCCAGCTCCGCGAGCTTGCGCTCGTACACCTCCAGCGAGGCCTGGCACGAGTCCCCCTCGGGGTGCCCGGCCCGCAGGCACTCCACGAACGGCCGGGTCTCCTCCAGCTCGAACCCGACGTCCTGGAGCATCCGGATCTCCCGCAGCAACCGCAGGTCCGCCTCGTCGTACGCCCGGTACCCGTTGCCCGCCCGCCGGGCCGGCAGCAGCCCCAGCTGCTCGTAGTACCGCAACGCCCGCGTGGTCGTCCCCGCCCGCTCCGCCAACTCCCCGATCCGCATGCCGGACCACTCCTCCCGTACAGCCGCTGTCGACGGTAAACCTTCCCCCCGACGTCAACGCCAGCCCCAACCAGGGCCTGTCCGGCACCCACCCCCGGTCGGCGCCGCCGCCCCACCCGGCAAGATGTCCCCCATGGATCTCGGACTGAAAGACAAGGCCTACATCGTCACCGGCGCCACCCGCGGCCTCGGCCTCGCCGCCGCCCGCGAGCTCGCCGCCGACGGCGCCCGCGTCCTCGTCAGCGGCCGCACCCAGGCCGCCGTGGACGCCGCCGTCGCCGGACTCGACACCCTCGGCACCGCCCGGGGCCTGGTCGCCGACAACGCCGACCCCGCCACCCCCGAGCGCCTCGTCGCCGAGGCCCGGAGCCGGTTCGGCCGTCTCGACGGCATCCTGATCAGCGTCGGCGGCCCGCAGGCCGGCCCGGTCGAGACCACCCCCGAGGAGGCCTGGCGCGACGCCTTCGAGTCCGTCTTCCTCGGCGCCCTCCGTCTCGCCCGCACCACCGCCGCCGCGCTCTCCGACGGCGGGGTGATCGGCTTCGTGCTCTCCAGCTCGGTCCGCCAGCCGATCCCCGGCCTGGGCATCTCCAACGGTCTGCGGCCCGGCCTGGCGATGGCCGCCAAGGCGCTCGCCGACGAGCTCGGCCCCCGCGGCATCCGGGTGGTCGGCCTGCTCCCGGCCCGGATCGACACCGACCGGGTCCGCGAACTCGACTCCCTCGCCGCCGACCCGGCGGCCGCCCGCGCCCAGGCCAGCGCCGGCATCCCGCTCGGCCGCTACGGCACCCCCGAGGAGTTCGGCAAGGTCGCGGCCTTCCTGCTCTCCCCCGCCGCCTCCTACCTGACCGGCGTCATGATCCCCGTCGACGGCGGCGCGCTCCGCACCCTCTGACCGCGCGGTCACACCACCCTCGACGGCCTCCGCCGCCGCGGCCACCGGTGCCGCGGCTCGGCGGGGGCCGCCTGCAACACCCGGATCCGCAGGTCGGCGGGCAGCTCCGGGAGCCGCAGACTGCCGAGCGCATCGGCCCGGGGCCCGTCCTCGAAGTGCTCCACCAGCGCCGCCGGATCCCCGCCCGGCGTCAACCGCACCGCACCGCGAAGGCGGGGGTGCCCCGGTGCCCGCACCAGCCGCACCCCCGCCCGCTCCACCTCCGGCAGCACCGCCGTCCCGGTCTCCAGCGCCTCCTCCAACGCCCGCGCACCGACCCGCAGTCGCAACCCGCTCACCCCCGGCGTCGGCACCGCGACGCTCGACAGCCCGGTCCGCCGCAGCTGCGCCACCAGCCACCAGGCCATGCCGGCCACCAGGACGGCCAGCCCGCCGATCACCGTCGGCCACCACCACGCGGAGGACACCCACCGCCCCCGCGACCGCGCACTCACCACCGGCTGGTCCGGCGAGGACAGCGGCCACCGCGCGGGCGGGTGCAGGCCCACCCGCCGGTAAAGGTCCAGCCCGCCCAGCAGGACCAGCGCCCCGACTCCCAGCAGCACCGCCCCCACCACCCCCAGCAGCACCCGGTTGACGACTGCCCGCCTCACTCCGCCACCTCCGTGCTCTCCTGCGCACCGACGGCGGCCCGGCCACCGGCCGTCCGCACATCCAGCCGCAGCGGCCGCGCCAGCCCCACCCTCTCCAGCTCGTCCCGCAACTGCCGCTCCACCGGCGCCGGATCCGCCGGCCCGACCAGCGACACCCGGACCCGCCGCCGCCCGACCCGGATCCGCAGGTGTTCGATCCCGTCCAGCCCCGCCGCCCGGTCCGCCAGCAGGTGCCCGATCCCGGCCCGCTCGATGGCCGCGGTGGTCCCGCCGTACGGCCGCAGCACCAGCCACCGCCGCAGCCCCGGCGCGATCGCCAGCCACAGCAGCCACCCACCGAGCAGCGTCACCACCCCGGCCCCCACCAGCACCCACAGGTCGTCGAGGTGCCGCGTCGCCAGCTCGTCCGCGATCTGCGCCCGCCACCTGCGGGCCGGCTGCCCGGCCCGGACCGCGACCACGTCGTACAGCAGCGCCCCCGCGACCACCAGCACCCCCGTCGCCACCAGCGCTGCGGCCGCCGTCCGCGGCGCCCGCAACCTCCCGGCCCGCTCCGCCTTCTCGGCCGCATCCGAGACCTCGGAGACCTCCGTGCTCACGACGCTCCCCCCGTCACCAGCTTCTCGACCACGATCACCACGTCCGACACCCTCGTCCCGGTCAGCCCCACCACCCGCGCCGCGATCCGCGCCCGCACCTCCCCGGCCAGCCCCGCGACATCGGACGGGAACGGCAGCTCCAGCGCCACCCGCACCGTCACCGTGCTGCCCGGCACGGCCACCGTGACGTGCGGCGGCGCCCCCTTCGCCCGCCCGGCGGGCCAGGCCTCGGCCAGCACCTCCCGGACGGCCCGGGCGGCGATCCCGGCGTAGACGCGGTCGGCGACCCGCAGCCGCCCCCGGCGCCCCGGGGCAGGGACGGTCGCGGGAACGGGGGCCGCCATCAGCGGCGCCGGTCGCGGCCGCGGAGCAGGTCCCCGAGCTCGCTCAGCTCGATGTCGCCTTCCAGCAGACGCCCGACCACGAAGCCGACCAGTCCGAGCGCGGCCACCAGCAGGAACGCCGCGAACCCCCCGAAGTACCCGGCGAAGCCGAGGGCCATGCCCACCACCAGGCCGACGATGGCCAGGTTCATCCGCTACTCCCTCGTTCCGCGCTGCCTCGTTCCGCGCCGCCTCGTTGCGCGCCGCCTCGTGCCGCCTCCGCCCGGGCGGGCGCCCTACTTGAGCTTGGGCCGCTGCCCCGATGCCGACACCGACTCCTCTTCCTCCTCGAACTCCGGTTCGTCCGGGAGGTGGACGTCGTTGACCGCGATGTTGACCTCGACGACTTCCAGGCCGGTCATCCGCTCGACCGCGTTGATGATGTTCTCCCGTACCTGGCGGGCGAGTTCGGGAATGACCACGCCGTACTCGACGACCAGGGCGATGTCGATCGCGGTCTGCTTCTCGCCGACGTCGGCCTTGATTCCCCGCCCGACACTGGGCTTTCCGCCGGGCACCCGGTCCCGCATCGCGCCGAAGGTCCGGGCGAGCCCGGAGCCCAGCGCGTGGATCCCGGGGACCTCCCGGGCGGCCATCCCGGCGATCTTCTCCACCACGCCGACGGCCAGCGCCGTACGACCGCGATCCGCGACCGGCTTCGCGCCGCCGGAACCCGGCGGCGGTCCGGGGTTCGGGGTGCCGCCGGCGTTCTTGTGCAGGGTCGCGGGCGTCGGAGTGTCAGGCATGGGCGAGTCTCCCGTCGTACGGCTCCAGCTATATCGCAAACCTCCCCAACTCTGGCATTTCGCCACGTTCCCCGCCCGCCGAGCGGCGCCCGCCCGGCTCCCTCGGAGTGCCCGGGAAACGCGGAAGGCCCGGCCCCGGGGGTGTCCCCCGAGGCCGGGCCTCTGCTCGGCGACGAACGGTCGGAGACGACCGGTCGGCGACGGAAGGTCAGTCGCCGATCCCGGCCAGCTCCCGCAGCCGACGGGCCTGGGCCGCCCGTTCGGCTGAACGCTGCTCGTCGAAGGAGCGCCCGGCGGCCCCCTGCAGCAGGGCCTTGGTCTCGATCACCGCTCCGCGCGGAGCGGCCAGCAGGGCCCCCGCGAGGTCACGGGCGGCGGCGTCCAGCTCCGCGCCCGGCACGGCCAGGTTGGCCAGCCCGATCGCCGCGGCCTCCTCGGCGCCGACCCAGCGACCGGTGGCGCAGATCTCCAGCGCCCGGGCGTAGCCGACGAGTTCGGTGAGCGGCTTGGTGCCGGCCAGGTCAGGGACGAGACCGAGCGAGGTCTCCTTCATCGCGAACTGCACGTCCTCGGCGACGACCCGCAGGTCGCAGCCGAGCGCCAGCTGGAAGCCCGCACCGACGGCGTGGCCCTGGACGACGGCGATGGAGATCAGGTCCGGGCGGCGCCACCAGGTGAAGGCCTCCTGGTAGGAGGCGATGGTGTCGTCCAGCTCCTTGTCGCCCTCGGCGGCGAGCTGGAGGAAGGTGGGCTCGCCCGGGATGCCTTCGGCGGTGAACATGGCCCGGTCGAGCCCGGCCGAGAAGGAGACGCCCTCCGCGCGGAGCAGGACCACCCGGACGCTGCCGGGCAGCTCGCGGCCGGCGGCGGTGAGGGCACGCCAGAGCGCGGGCGACTGGGCGTTGCGCCGCTTGGGCTGACAGAGGGTGACGACGGCGAGTTCGCCTTCGATCTCCAGGCGGACGCCGTCCCGCTCCCAGCTCGGGGCCTGCGGTTCGGTGGCGGGGGCGGTCATGCGGGGACCTCCGGTGGCGAGGGACGTGGCTACCGGAGAGTAACAAACCTGGGCGCGCGAGGGCAGGGGCCCGGCCCGGAAAGATCGACGGGGGCCTTCGGGCGCCGCCGGAGATAGGAGGGCGGGGTCGGCGGACACCCCGGACATGACGATCGGCGGCCGGTTCACACGACCCGAGGGCGGACGCCCAGCTGACCGTCCAGCTGTCGTCTCCTCGGTCGGCGTCCTGCCGCCGCGTCATCCAGCCAATGACTGACGAACCGTCAGGAACCGGCCCCGGCAGTCGCTTTGTTCTTGCCCCGCGTGGCACCGCCGCGGCCCCGGAGGATCACTCCGGACTCGCTCAGCATCCGGTGCACGAAGCCGTACGAACGACCGGTCTCCTCCGCGAGAGCGCGAATGCTCGCCCCGGAGTCGTACTTCTTCTTGAGATCGGCCGCGAGCTTCTCACGCGCGGCACCGGTCACCCGGCTGCCCTTTTTCAGAGTCTCGGCCACCCGTGCCTCCTCGTAGCGTTGCTCGGTCAGATTCCCATGATCACCCATCCACCGCGTCCTGGCCACCCATTCGACAAGGTCGATGTCGGAAATGCGTGGTCCGCCGGTGGTGATCCGAGCGCACCAGGGCGCTCACGCAGAGTGCACGCCCCCGGGCGGGTGCCGCCGTTCGCCGAGAAAGAGCTGATCAGCAGCGTCGGCCCGACCACGATCGAGTGGCGGGCTGACAGGAAGTCCTTAAACGGAATCCGGGTCTACTTCATTCCCGGACACGCCGTAAGGACTAGATTTTCTGGTCCGAAAAGCGGATGCCGCGTCTACTTCCGGTCAGGCCAAGGAGACCAGGTCGGCGTAGGCCGGGCTCCACAGGTCCTCCACGCCGTCCGGCAGCAGGATGATCCGCTCCGGCTGGAGCGCGTCGACCGCGCCCTCGTCGTGGGTGACCAGCACGACCGCGCCGGAGAACTCGCGCAGCGCGCCCAGGATCTCCTCGCGGCTGGCCGGGTCGAGGTTGTTGGTGGGCTCGTCGAGCAGCAGCACGTTGGCCGAGGAGACCACCAGGGTGGCCAGCGCCAGACGGGTCTTCTCACCGCCGGAGAGCACCCCGGCCGGCTTGTCGACGTCGTCGCCGGAGAACAGGAAGGAGCCGAGGATCTTGCGGATCTGCACCAGGTCGGTGTCCGGCGCCGAGGAGCGCATGTTCTCCAGCACCGAGCGCTCCGGGTCCAGCGTCTCGTGCTCCTGGGCGTAGTAGCCGATCTTCAGGCCGTGGCCCGGGATCACCTCGCCGGTGTCGGGCTGCTCCACCCCGGCCAGCATCCGCAGCAGGGTGGTCTTGCCGGCGCCGTTGAGGCCGAGGATGACGACCCGCGAGCCGCGGTCGATGGCCAGGCCGACGTCGGTGAAGATCTCCAGCGAGCCGTAGGACTTGGAGAGCCCGCTGGCCGTGAGCGGGGTCTTGCCGCAGGGGGCCGGGTCCGGGAAGCGCAGCTTGGCGACCTTGTCGCTCTGGCGCACCTGCTCCAGCCCGGTGAGCAGCTTCTCGGCGCGGCGGGCCATGTTCTGCGCGGCCACCGTCTTGGTCGCCTTGGCGCGCATCTTGTCGGCCTGCGCGTTGAGGGTCGCGGCCTTCTTCTCGGCGTTGGCGCGCTCGCGCTTGCGGCGCTTCTCGTCGTCCTCGCGCTGCTGCTGGTACTGCTTCCAGCCCATGTTGTAGACGTCGATGGCGGAGCGGTTGGCGTCCAGGTAGAAGACCTTGTTGACGACCGTCTCGACCAGGTCGACGTCGTGCGAGATGACGATGAAGCCGCCCTTGTACGTCTTCAGGAAGTCCCGCAGCCAGGCGATGGAGTCCGCGTCCAGGTGGTTGGTGGGCTCGTCGAGGAGCAGCACGTCGGAGTCCGAGAAGAGGATCCGGGCGAGCTCGACGCGACGGCGCTGACCACCGGAGAGGGTGTGCAGCGGCTGGCCGAGGATGCGGTCCGGCAGGCCCAGCGCGGCGGCGATGGTGGCGGCCTCGGCCTCGGCGGCGTACCCGCCCTTGGTGAGGAACTCGGTCTCCAGCCGGGCGTACTTCTTCATCGCGTTGTCCCGGGTGGCGCCCTGACCGTTCGCCATCCGGTCCTCGTTCTCGCGCATCTTCCTCAGCACGGTGTCGAGGCCGCGGGCGGACAGGATGCGGTCCTTGGCGAGGACGTCCAGGTCGCCGGTGCGCGGGTCCTGCGGGAGGTAGCCGACCTCGCCCGAACGGGTGATGGTCCCGGCGGCGGGCAGGCCCTCGCCGGCCAGCACCTTGGTGAGCGTGGTCTTGCCGGCGCCGTTGCGCCCGACCAGGCCGATCCGGTCACCGGCGGCGACCTTGAAGCTCGCGGACTCGATCAGGATCCGGGCACCGGCGCGCAGCTCTACGGCGTTGGCGGAAATCATGGCTGGGAACTACTCCTGGGACGTGGGCGGGCGGCCGGACGGAGGGCCCGGGGCCGGGCGGGCGGAAAGGGGCTTCATCGGCGGTCGGCGCGACGGACAGGGCGCCGCCGCCCGCTATTGCCCGGAGAAGATAGCCATGGCGGCAAGTCTACCGGGCCGTCCGGAACACCCCTTTGGGGGACGGCCGACCGGGGGTGCCCGCGGGGCGGCCGGTCACTGCTGCTGCGCGTCCGGCTGGTCCCCCGTGGGGGCCGTCGGGGCGTCCGACCCGGCCGGGGCCACCGGAGCGACCGGAGCCGGCGGGGCGTCCACGGTCGGGGTCACCGCCGGGTCCGCGCAGCCGCCCTGCGGACGGACCGCGGCGAACGGCGCGTCCAGGCTGCCGCAGGGCGTCTCGGGCGCGGCCGCCCTGGTGTCGAACACCCGGGGCGGGACGATCGGGCCGTCGGTGATCTCCACCCGGCTGCGGTCCAGCACCTTGACCGTCGCGGTCGGGCCGGTGCTCGTCGCCCAGCCGTTGCTGTCCAGCCGGTAGCCGGTGATGCCGCCGGAGACGGCCTGCCCGCTGCTGTTGCTGCAGGTGCGCGGGATGAGCACCGCGTAGTCGGTGTGCACGGCGCGCAGCGGGTCGTAGACGCAGCCGTTGGACGGCTTGTCGTTGTAGCGCAGGTCGCCGTCGGCGTCGCGCAGGCCCATGGTCAGGTTGGGCGTCACCAGGGCCAGCCAGGGCGAGCCGTCCCGCTGGACGGTGTGCAGCGCGGCCGCGGCCCGTTGCTTGGCGAGCTGCTTGCGCTGGACGTCGGTCCGCTTGTCGGCGCCGGGCTCGCCGTCGCCGCGCAGCCAGTCCGCCAGGCCGGGCACCGCGCGGTGCCAGCGCACCTCGTGGTCGCCGGGGCGCACCGAGGTGACCAGGCCGTCGTCCCAGACCACGATCGCGTTGTCCCCGGCCATCGCCAGGTAGAGCGCCTCGGCGCCCTCGCGCCGGTAGGACCAGGCCTGCTCGCCGGTCTGCTTGTGGAAGGCCTCCAGGCCCGGGCCCACCCGCAGGTCCAGGTCGGCCGCGCTGAGCGACTCCGAGTTCACCGGCGTGGCCTCCGCGCCCGGCCCGGCCACCCGGTCGCCGAACGGCACCGGCTTGTTCGCGTGTGCCGCCGCTCCGGCCGCAAGGACCAGCATCACCGCCAGGGCAGGCAGGATCGAGCGGGGGGTCAGTACACGCAGCGGCTTCCGGGACACGGCCGGAGCGTACCTTTCAGCGGGCACGCGAGTCAGCTCGGTTCACTCCCCCGCCCGGCTCCGCGGTCGGCGGCCCGGGCCCGTCCGACCCGCCCGTTCGTCCGCCCGCCCACCTGCGTCGTCGGCGCCCGGGCCGCTTCTCGGGGCGCGCCGGAGCGGCCCGCGCGGGCCCGGCCGGACCGTTACAGAGCTGATACATGGCGGTGCAGCGGCCGCCGATGCGGCAGACGGCGTTCGAATACCGCCCACTTTAGGGTGACATTCGGCTTTTTCGTCCCCCGGCAGACCTACTCTCGGCGACCGGGGCGCCACGGTCCGTCCACGCCGAGACCGGGCGCCCCACCCCCGCGACGTCCGGAGGAGAGACCATGCGAATCGGCCGTCTGACGCTGGCCGCCGCCGCCCTGCTGCTGATGGCCACCGCCAGCGTCCCGGCCGGGACGCCGTTCAGCCAGACCGAACGGCACAGCCTCTCCTCGGACGCCTTCGAACCCCGCGGCGCCGCTCCCCGCCCACCGGTGCAGCGGCCCCGGCACGAGCCGCCCTTCGGCGCCTTCGTCGGCTCCTGGGACAACTACATCCCGCAGATCGGCCGGTACGCGCAGTGGCTGGGCAACGCGAACCTGCAGGTCGGCCACACCTACCTGGCGGGCAACGGCTGGGCCGACATCGAGGGCGAGCCGGTGGTCCTCGGCATGTGGTCCCAGTGGCGGCTGGCGGACCCCTCCCGGCTGCTCGTGCTCGGCGTGCCGATGCTGGTGCCCAACGAGGCGAACGTGCCCGACGGCGAGGTGGCCAAGCTGCTCGCCCAGGGCGCGCGCGGCGACTTCGACGGGCACTTCCTCAAGCTCGCCCGGCGGCTGGTCGCGCTGGGCGGCGCGGACACCGTACTGACCCTCGGCTGGGAGATGAACGGCACCACCTACACCCACCGCTGCAAGCCCGACCCCTCCGCCTGGAAGTCGTACTGGCGGCGGATCGTCGGCGTGATGCGCTCGGTGCCCGGGCAGCGCTTCCGCTTCGACTTCGCCCCCAACCGAGGCCTGGACGCGATCCCCTGGACCAAGTGCTACCCCGGCGACGACGTGGTCGACATCATCGGCATGGACAGCTACGACCAGCCCGCCGGGGGCACCTTCGACGACTACGTCCGCGAGCCGTACGGCCTGCAGGACCAGGTGGAGTTCGCCGCCAAGCGCGGCAAGCAGGTCTCGTACCCGGAGTGGGGGCTGTTCCGCAACGGCGACAACCCCGAGTTCGTGCAGCGGATGGTCGAGTGGATGCGCACCCACGACACCGCCTACCAGACCGTGACCGACTACTGCCCGCACGGCTTCTTCCAGTGCTCCCGCAACCCGCGCTCGGCGGCGCGGTTCAAGCAGCTGATGTCCGGCTCGAAGGGGGCGCCGACGGCGGTGCCGACCACGCCCCCGGCCCCCACCGCCCCGGCGGTGCCCACCGCGCCCGCCACCCCGAGCCTCCCCGCCCGGCCGAGCCCGTCGCCGGCCACGCCGAGCCCGACCGCGAGCCCGGTGACGACCTCGACGCCGACCTCGACGCCGGCGCGGCGGTGAGCGGTCAGCCGCGGCGGCAGGCCAGCAGCGCCTCCTTGAGCCGCGGGAAGCGGGTGCGCAGCTGGTGCGCCGCCTGCTGCCGCACCCGCACCGCCCCGGCCCGGACGGCCGCCACCGGCGCCGCCCCCGCCGGGCCGAGCAGCAACCGCTGATTGGGCAGCCGGTCCGGCCGCCAGCGCTGCTTGTACGGTTCCTGGCCGCGCAGCAGCCCGAGCACCGGGATGCCCGCGCCGACCGTCTCCTCCAACGCCGCGCCGAACAGCAGCCCGGCGATGTCCAGCCGCTCGCGCAGCACCGGATGCGCGCCGTACAGGTACAGCCCGCCGAAGGACGGGCAGAGCAGCAGCAGGTTCACCGCGACCAGCTCCCCGTCCAGGTGGAACTGGTGGACGGCGGCCTTGCCGGCGGCGACCAGCCCCGTGGTGGACTCGGTCAGGTGCCGGGCGAAGCGCGCGGTGCGGTGCTCGGGGGTGACGCCGCGCTCCTGCCACTGCAGGTAGTGCAGCCGCAGCAGCCCTTCCAGCGCCTCCGCCACCTCGGCCGGCGGCGTCGAGCGGACCTGGATCCCGGCCTCGGCGATCTTGCGCAGCTTCACTCGGCTGCGCTGGGCGGTCTTGCCGGGCAACCGCTTGAGCAGCCGCTCCATCGGGACGGCGGGCAGGTACTGGCAGAGCGAGTCCTGGAAGCGGCGGCGACTGCCCCGCCAGTGCTCGTACACCCGCTGCACCGCGGCCTCGGGGTGCACCTCGCGCAGCTCCAGCGAGTGCCAGGGGCGGTTCAGCGGGAGCGCGGCGGCGAATTCGGCGGCGGCCCGGTCGGCGCAGTCGTCGTCGAGCAGCACGTCGGAGTAGTCGACCAGCCCGGCGCCGAGGCCGGTCAGACCGCCGAGCGGGCCGCCGCGGCGCATGAAGGCGCCCGCGCCGACCAGCCGGCCGTCCCGGCGCACCAGCACCACGAGCAGGGCACCGGGGCGGCCGTACTGCCGCCACCAAGAGCGCTGCCAGGCGGCGGCCTGGAAGAAGGTGGCCGTCCGGCAGCGGGCGGCCAGGGCGTCCCACTCCTCGGCGAGGCTGTCCAGGGCGTCGTCCTCGCGGCGCAGCTCGGTGGTCCAGGAGGGCGCCGCGGCCTGGGCCGGCAGTCCCGCGCCGCGGGTCTCGGTGCTCATCGTCCGCTCCGGGCCACGGCCTTCTCCTTGACCGGCGCCGCGACCGCCGTGCCCTTGGCGTCGGCTTTGGCCTCGGCCTCGGCCGGCTGCTCTTCGCTGCGCGGGCGCGGCGTCACGGGAGCCTCGGTCGGCTCCGCAACGGCGTCCGCGCTCCCGGTGCCCTCGGCGGCCTCCGGCGCCCCGGCCCCGCCCCGCCGACGGGTCATCATCACCAGCGCGCCGAGCAGCAGCCCGGCCGCGCCGCCGACCGCGACGTCCAGCTTCCCGGAGGGCGTGGTCGGCTTGTCCGGCGCGGCGGCCGGGGCCAGCGTCACCAGCCGGACGTTGGTGTCCCTGCTGCTGGTGTTGGCGAAGGCGACGAGCGAGTCGGCCACCGCGTCGGCGGTCCGGGCGGCCTCCTGTCCGCTCGTCCCGGTGCCGGTGATCTCGATCATCGGAGCGTCCGGGGAGGTCGTCCCGTGCACCAGGGACTCCAGCTCGGCCCGGGTGTGGCCGGTCTCGCCGGCCGCCACCGCGAGCACCTGCGGCTGGCCCGCCAACCGTCCGTACGCCTGGGCGAAGTTGGTCGCGGTCGCGGCCTCGCCCGGGTTCTGCGGGACCACCAGGACGTAGGCGCTGGCGGCGTACGAGGGGTGCGAGACGACGGCGTACCCGGCGCCGGCCGCGGCGCCCAGCGGCACCGCGAGCGCCACCGGCCACCAGCGGCGGGCCAGGCGGCGAGCGGTTCGGCGCGGTGTGGTCATGGCTGTGGCTCCTTGGGGATGGGACGGCGGTTCCGGCGGTGGCGGGCGGTCAGACGCGGGCCAGCCGGTCGTAGAGGGCGCCCAGGTCGGCGGCGACCCGGGCGATGTCGTAGTGGCCGACGGCCGGGGGGTGCGGCAGCGGGTCGGCGATGTGCTCGCTCAGGTGCCGCAGGTCGCGCAGCGCAGCGGCGTAGGCGGCGGGCTCGGAGGGGATGCGGCGGGCCTGCGGTGCGGCGCTGGGCGGCAGTTCGTCGAGCGCCGGGCAGGCGCTGTGCCGCACCGGCAGCCCGGCCGCCAGGCCCTCCAGGACGCCGAGGCCGAAGGTCTCCGCGGTGGAAGGCGCGGCCAGCACGTCCAGCGCGGTCAGCAACTCCGGTACGTCGTCGCGCTCGCCGGTGAGCAACAGCCGCTCCCGGACACCGAGCTCGTCGGCCCGGCGCTCCAATGCGGTGCGCGCCGGGCCCTCGCCGACCAGCACCAGCCGGGTCGCCGGGTCGAGCTCGGCCAGCGCCTCGACCAGCACCTCGAAGCGCTTGCCGGGGACCAGCCGGCCGACCCCGCCGACCACCCAACTCCCCTGCGGCAGGCCGAGTTCGGCCCGCAGCCGACGGCGCGCGGCGGCCCGCTCGACCGGCGGGAGGCGGTAGCGGCCGGTGTCGATGCCGTTGGGGATCAGCTCGATCCGGGCCGACGGGACGCCCCAGGAGCGCAGCGTCTGGGCGACCTGGCGGGAGACCGCGACGGTGGTGCTGCCGAGCCGTTCGGCCGCCAGGTAGAGGCCCTTGACGCCCCGGGTCACCGGACGGCCCTCGATCACCCCGGCGTGCAGCGAGTGCTCGGTGGAGACCACCGCGCGCACCCCGGCCAGCCGCGCGGCCAGCCGGCCGTACAGCTGGGCCCGGTAGAGGTGGGTGTGCACCAGGTCGTAACGGCCGACCCGGACCAGCCGGACCAGCCGGGGCAGGGCGCCGAGGTCCCGGTTGCCGCGCATGTCGAGGTGGTGGACGGTCACGCCCTCGGCACGCAGGGCCGCGGCGACCGTGCCGGGGTTGGTCAGGGCCAGCACCTCGCACTGCTGGTGCGCGGGCAAGTGCCGGATCAGCAACTGGAGTTGGCGCTCCGCGCCGCCGGAGGCGAGCCCGGTGACGATGTGCAGCACCTTCATGACCGGCGCTCCGTCTTCGCCCGCTCGCCTCCACGACGCTCGGACCCGCTGCCGACGTTCCCCTTCGGCTCGGGGCGGTCCGTCTTCGCCCGCTCGCCTCCACGACGCTCGCCCGCGTCTCGGGCGGTGCGGGCGCGGCGCAGTTCGGTGACGGCGTCGCGAAGCCGGAGCCGGCCCTTCTTGGCGCGCAGCCGCCAGGCGCCGTCGCGGTCGCCGACGTAGCAGCGGGGCAGGGCGAAGCGGCCGGTGAGCGGGGAGTGCGCGATGGCGCAGGCGTAGTCGTAGCCGGCGTCCCGGATGGCCTGGGTGGCGGGCAGGTCGACGGCGCCGTACGGGTAGCAGAAGCCGGTGACCGGGCCGCCGACGACCTCCTCCAGCAGGCGCCGGCTCTCCCGGGCCTGCACCGCCAGGGCTTCGGCCGGCAGGCCGGGCAGCGCCTGGTGGCCGAGGCCGTGCGAGCCGATCTCCCAGCCGGCGGCGGCGAGTTCGGTGACCTCCTGGACGGTGAGCAGCTTCTTGCGCGGGCCCTCGGCGTCCCAGTCGTTGTCCCGCCCGAGCAGATCGGCGACCACGTACGCGGTGGCGGTGAAGCCGTACGCCTGGAGGATCGGCACGGCGTACCGGGCGAAGTCGGCGTAGCCGTCGTCGAAGGTGAGGCCGACCAGCCGGTCGTCCCGGCCGAGCGCGCGAGCCCGCATCAGCTCGCGGACGGAGACGCCGCGCCGGCCGCTCCGGTGCAGCCAGGCGATCTGCTCGGCGAACCGCTCGGGGCTGACGGTGAGCCGGTACGGGTCCTCCTTCTCGACCGCCACCGAGTGGTACATCAGGATCCACGGCGAGGCGGAGCCCGGGTTCGGCGGTTCGCCGACCGGGTGACGGCTCCTGGGCAGTCGTGCCCGGTACGGCGGGACGCTGCCGACGCCCTTCCGGGCCGAACGGACGGTTCCCCGTTCATTGTCCATCGGGACGCTTCCCTTCTTCGGCGACGGTTGGCGCGGCGGCGGTGGGCCCGGCGCCGGCCGGCGGAGTCCGGACCGGCCCCACGGCCCGGGCGGCGGCGAGGACCGGACCGCGCACCTCGCGGGCTCCGAGGCCGGTGCCGAGCGCGGCGAAGGCCAGCGCCACGGTGAGGCCCCCGAGGAGGGTCGAGAGCAGCGGGTCGGCGGCCAGTCCGGCGGCCGCGGTGCCGAGCACGGTGGCCCCGGCGGCGGCGGCCACCAGCCGGCCGTGGCCGCCGAGCACCCGGCGCAGCCGCAGCGGGATGCCGCGCAGCACCAGGCCGCGCAGCAGCAGCGCGGCGGTGGTGGTGATGCCGGCGGCGTTGCCGGCGGCGAGCCCCAGGGCGCCGAAGCGGGACGTGGCGAGCAGGCCGGTGGCGACGGTGACGCCGAGGCCGAGCACCATGGCCGCGGCCGGGTACCAGTCCAGCAGTCTGCGCCCGCCGTCCTCGGTGGCCGGGTCGTCGGCTCGGCGGACCACCGGGCGCAGCGAGAAGTACGGGCGGATCATCACGCCGATCAGTGCCTGGGCGGGCAGGCCGAAGCTGTACACCCGGATGACGTCGGCGGTGGCAGCGGTGTCGTGCGGACCGAAGGCCCCGCGCTCGAACAGCAGCGAGACCACGGAGGGCGCGCAGGTCATCAGGAAGGCGGTGCCGAGCAGGACGACGGCCGCCGCCTGGCCGAGGTCCTTCTCCACCCGGTCGCGGGCGGCGGTGAGGTCCCCGGCGGCGAGCGCCCGGGCGACCAGCGGGAAGGTGACGGTGCAGATCAGGATGCCTGCCGTCATGGCGAGTTGGGAGACCTTGGCGGCGTAGTTGAGGTGCGAGATGGTGCCGGGCGGCAGCGCCGAGCCGAGGTAGCGCTCGACGAAGACCTGCGACTGGCGGGTCAGGGTGAAGGCGCCCACCGGCAGCAGGGCCAGCGGCATCAGCACCAGCGCCTGCCGGGAGCGGCGGCCGCGCCCGGCGCCGGACGGGCCCCGGCGCAGCCCGCGCAGGAACGGGCCGACCAGCAGACCGGCCATCAGCAGGCTGCCCGCCGCGACGCCGAGGGCGGCGGAGCTCACGCCGAGTGCGGCGTGGAAGCCGAGCAGGACGGCGAGGATGCCGAGGTTGTAGACGACGTAGATGCCGGCCGGGGCGGTGAAGCGGTGGTGGGCGCGCAGCGCGGCGGCCAGGTAGCCGGCCACGCCGAAGGGCAGCACGGTGATCGCGGTGATCCGGGTGCAGGTGACGGCCAGGCCCGGGTCGGGCAGGCCGGGGGCGAGCAGGTCGACCAGCTGCGGGGCGCCGACGGCGGCGGCCAGGGCGAGGGCGCTGAGTGCGATCAGCAGCCAGGGCATGGTGGCGCGGACCAGCTGGCGGACCGGGTCGGGCGCGTCCGGGTCCTCCTCGCGCAGCACCAGGGCGAGGGCGAAGGCGGGCACCATGAGGAAGGACATGGCGTCCTCGATCAGCAGTGGTGCGGCCGTCTCGGGGACGGTCCAGGCGACCAGGAAGGCGTCGGTGCCCTGGTTGGCCCCGAAGTAGCGGGCCAGCAGGAGGTCGCGCAGCAGGCCGAGGCCGGAGCCGGCGGCGCTGAGCACGGCGGTGATGCCGAAGGCCTTGGCGAGGAAGCCGCGCCGGGGCGGCGGGTCCGCACCCGGGGCCGGCTGCGCGGCGGGGGCGCTGCGCGGGGCCGGGAGGGCGGGGGCCAGGGCGGCCGGCTGGTCGGTGTTCACGGCGTCATCGCCCCCTCGCCTCCGGGGCGCTCGGTCCCGCGGCCCCCGGGTCCCGGCTCCCCGGCGGCGGCGCGGGCGGCAAGGCCGAGGACGACGGAGGTCAGCACGGTGGTGGTGCCGCCGATGTCGGCGTACAGGAAGTCGACCAGTACCCAGGTGAGCAGGGCGAGCGCCGCGAGGCCGGGGCCGCGGGAGCGGCGCAGGCAGCCGATCAGGAGGACGAGGAAGAGCGCGGCGTACGCGACGATGCCGATCAGGCCCTGCTCGCTGAGGACCAGGAAGTACATGTTGTGCGGGGAGAGCAGCGGTTCGCGCTGGAAGCCGATGGTGGCGTCGGCGGCGTCGCTGCCGGAGGACAGCCGCAGCGGGGCGTGGCTGTCGCGCAGCTGCTGGAAGGCCTTGGGGCCGGCGCCGTGCACCGGGTGGTCCTGCCAGATCCGCCCGGCGGTGGCCCACAGGTCGTAGCGGTCGGAGACGGACTGGTCGGGGGCGGCGGAGACGGAGCCGATCGAGCTGAGCCGCTGGGTGACGCCGGAGCCGCCGAGGCCGAGGCCGCCGACCAGGACGACCGCGGCGGCCAGGCCGAGGACGGCGCTGCGGACGGCGAGCCGGGCGTCGGCGCGCAGCAGCAGCACGGTGGCGGCAAGAGCGGTGGCGATCCAGCTGCCGCGGCTGAAGGAGACGGCGAGCGGGAAGGCGAGGAAGGCCGCGGCGGCGAACATCGCCCGCCGCCGCAGCCGCACGTTGCCGTCCGGCTCGCGGGCCCCCAGCGCGAGCGCGAGGGCGGCGAGCAGCCCGTAGCTGACCACCGTGGACATCGCCATGATGTCGAGCGCGCCGAAGGTGCCGACGGCGCGGATCGGCTGGCCGGTGTAGGAGGCGCCGGTGCGGGTGAGGTACTGGTTCGCGCCGACCACGCCCTGGATCAGTGCGGCGAGCACGAAGGAGCCGAGGACCAGGCGCTGGTCGGTGCGGTCGCGCAGCGCGCAGAGCACCCCGGCGGGCACCAGGACGAAGACCTGGGTCAGCCGGACGAAGCCGGTGACGCTGGTGGCCGGGTCGATCGAGCCGACGGTGGCGACGGCGGCGGCAACCACGATCCCGCCGAACAGCAGGCAGGTGGTCCGGTCGACGGCGGGCAGCCGCCCGCGCAGCAGGTTCAGCGCGGTGAGGGCGACGAGGCCCAGCGAGGCGAGGTCGGCGGCGGTGATGTGGACGGCCGCGGCGACGTCCTTCTCCCCGGTGGGCACGCAGACCAGCAGGACGGTGGCCGCGGCCAGCAGGCTGGGCCGGTCCACGAGGGCGGGCAGGGCGCGCCGTAAGGAGGGACGGGGAAGGGCCGTGAGGGTCAGGGCCACGCGGTCAGCTCCCGTCCGGGTGGAGCATCATGGCCGCGGTGCGGCACAGGATCTTGACGTCCTGCCAGAGGCTCCAGCTCTCGATGTAGCGGTTGTCGAACCGGGCCCGGTCCTCGATGGAGGTGTCCCCGCGCAGGCCGTTGACCTGGGCGAGGCCGGTGAGGCCGACCGGGACGCGGTGGCGGTCGGCGTACTCGGGGTAGGCCTGGCCGAACCGCATGACGAAGTACGGGCGTTCGGGGCGCGGACCGACCAGGCTCATGTCGCCGCGCAGGACGTTCCACAGCTGCGGCAGCTCGTCCAGCGAGCTCTTGCGCATCAGCCGGCCGACGGCGCCCATCCGGTGGTCCTGGGCGATGTTCCAGCGGGTCGCCGATTCGTGCTCGTTGCTGGGGCGCAGGGTGCGGAACTTGAGGACGGTGAAGACCTTGCCGTCCAGTCCGGTGCGCTGCTGGCGGAAGAGGACGCCGGGGCCGGTGTCGAAGCGGACGGCGAGGGCGCAGAGCACCAGGACGGGGGCGAGCAGCAGCAGGCCGATCGTGGCGGCGGTGATGTCCAGGGCGCGCTTGGCGGCCCAGCCGGGGCGGCGCATCGCGGGGCGGCCGACCCGCAGGCAGGGGAAGCCCCACAGGTGGTCGGCGCCGGCGATCGGGGTGGCGGGCAGCGAGCCGTACTCGCGTAGGGCCGGTACCAGCCAGACCTGGCAGCCGAGCCGGGCGGCCTCGCGCAGGGCGGTGGCGGTCTCGGCCTCGTCGGTGGCGCCGGCGGTGGCGATCACGTGTTGGACCCGGTGCCGGCGCACCTCGCGCTCCAGCACCTCGCTGCCGCCGAGGACCGGCAGGCCGGTGCCGTCGGAGGGCAGTTGGGGGTTGGTGTCGAGGAAACCGACCGGGCGCATCCCGTACTCGCCGTGCTCGCCGAGGGCGGCGGCGATCCGGCGGCCGAGCCGGCCGGCGCCGAGCACCAGGACGGGGCTGGGGCGGCTGCGGCGGATCCGCCGGACCATGTGGTAGAGGATCGCGCGGCCGATGCCGGCGATCAGCAGTTGGGCGCCGAGCAGGGCGGTGAGGCGGCCCGGGTCGGCCGGGCCGCAGTCGGGCCAGCGGCCGCTCAGGCAGCCGGACAGGGTGACGGCGAAGGCGGCGGCGACCACCGCCCGGGCGGCCAGCGCGGGCAGTTCGTCCAGGACGGACAGGGTGAGCCGGGAGCGGTAGAGGCCGCCGGCGAGGTTGAGCAGGAGCAGCAGGGGCAGGACGGCGGGGACGCCGAGCAGGGGGTCGAGCGGGGCGGCCGGGTCGACGGCCCGGTTGGCGATGCCGGTGGCGGAGCACAGCGCGATGATGTCGGCCTGGACCAGGGCGAGCGGCAGGGCCAGCCGGCTGCGGACCGCCCCGCGGTGGCGGCGCGGTGCCGGGACGGCGCGTTCGCGCGTCGTCCCCGTCGGACGGTCGAGCAGCCCGGTGCCGGGCCTTCGGGGGCCGGACAGGAGCCCGCCCGCTCGCGGCACACTGTCGTGGTCAATGGTCATCAGCGCACGATCTCCCCTGCTGTGTGCCCGGGGTGACGGTGCCCCGGCACCGGTTGGCGCGGGGCTGCCGTCCCGGCCCGGCGGGCGCGGTCCTGACAGCACCTGCTGCCGCTGGCGGCGTTCGGATGTCCCGCGGCGGGGCCGATCGCGACGGGACCGGTCGCCAGGGACTCGGTTGCGAGGGGCTCAGCCGTGAATTCCCGGAATGAAATCTGAACGAAGCAGGCAAAATCCGACAATACAGAACCGGGCAGCACCGGCTGGAAGGTGACTTGCCGTTTCATTCCAGCCGCCCATTAATAGGTATTTCGGATTTGACGCCTCGCCCCATATCCGGTTGAGGGTGCGAATACGACAGCGCCGGAACGGCGGGCATTCACGGCATGTGAAACGATCAGATCCGCTGTGGGACACGGGCTCGGCGGCGCCCCGCGGCCGGTCCGGCGCCCAGCAGATGGCGGTAGAGGACGTCCACCTGTTCGACCACGGTGCGCACGTCATGGCGGGCCACGACGTGGTCGCGCAGCCGTGCGCCGCGTCGCTCGCACTCGATCGGATCGGACAGCGCCTCGGCCATTCGGGTGGCGAGGGCCGACGCATCCTCGGGCGGGATCACCGCGTGCTCCCGCTCCCCCGGCGGCAGGCACTCCCGCGCACCCGGCACGTCGGTCAGCAGCACCGGACGGGCGGCCGCCATCGCCTCCAGCGGGGCCAGCGCCATCCCCTCCCAGCGCGAGGGCAGCACCACCAGGTCGGCCGCCGCCAGCCACGGGCGCGGATCCGCCACGTCCCCGACCAGCCGGACCCGGGAGGGCTCGGCGGTCCCGCGGACCAATTCCGCCAGCCGCTGCTCCTCCGGCCCGCCGCCGACCAGCGCCAGCCGGGCCTGCGGCACCCGGCGCAGCACCTCCGGCCAGGCGGCCAGCAGCACGTCCTGGCCCTTCTGCCGGCAGAGCCGCCCGACGCAGACCGCCACCGGGGCGTCCAGGTCCAGGCCCAGCGCGATCCGGGCGGCCCGACGGTCGGCGGGCGCGTAGTGCCGGACGTCCACGCCGTTGGGCACCACGGCCCAGTCGGCGTGCACCCCGGCGGCCACGCCGTCGGCCCGCTCCTGGACGCTGACGCAGAGCAGCCGGTGCGCCCAGCGGCTGGCGAAGCGCTCCCAGCGCAGGGTGGCGGCGGCCAGCGCGCCGTCGACGGCGGCGAAGGACCAGGCGTGCGGCTGGAAGACGGTCGGCACCGCGCCGCGCACGGCCAGCCGGCCGGCCAGCCCGGCCTTGGCGCTGTGCAGGTGGACCACGTCGGGCGCGGCCGCCCGGACGATCCGGCGCAGCCGCCAGGCCTCGGCGGCGGTGCCCGCGCCGGGCGAGCGCCCGGCCGGCCAGTCCTGGACCAGGGCACCCACCGCGGCGGCCTCCTCGGCGAGCCGGCCGCCGCGCGGACAGGCGACCAGCACCCGGTGGCCGGCCTCGCGCTGCCCCCGGACCAGGTCGGTGACGACGCGGGCGACGCCGCCGTCCACCGGTTGGGAAATGTGAAGGATCGTCATATGCACGGCGGCGAGCCTAGGGTGGCTCCCCCGTGCCGGGCGGCCCTCGTCACCCGCAGGTGGCGGTTCGGCCACCCGTACGGCTTGCTGCTCGTACGGGCGCCCGAGCCATTCGAATTCCCGGGCGATTCAAGCGTGTTGAAGAACGGACGGCTCGAATCGCGCGGTGCCGGTGCCTCCGGTTCCGCTGCCGGCGTGCCTCGGCGGACCTCGGTAGGCCTCAGCGGACCTCAGCGGACCTCGGCGGCCAGGTTGGCCAGCACCTGGTCATGGATCCGGTTCAGGCCCTTGGGGGCGAAGGTGCGCTCGAAGAAGCCGCCGATGCCGGTGGCGCCCTGCCAGGTGGCGGTCACCGTGACCTTGGAGCGGCCCTCGCCGACGGCCGAGACCGTCCAGGTGATCACCATGCTGGAGTTGGCGTCCTTCTCCACCAGCCGGTCGGGCGTGGGCGCCGAGACGGTGAACAGGCAGTCGCGCACCCGCTTCTCGGTGGCCTGCAGCTTCCAGTGCACCTGGGTGCCCGCGCCGGTGCCGCCGACCCGGACCTCGTACTCGCTGTACTGCGCGGGCAGCAGCTTCGGGCGGGTCACCTGGTAGTCGGCCAGCGCCTCGTAGACCCGCTCGGGGGCGGCATCGTAGACCCGCTCGGTGGTGGCCTGCACCTGTCCCATGACCTTGCTCTCCTCGTGTGGTGGGTCGCGCTCTCACCGGCAAGCCAATCACAGGGTCACGCCCGTGACGCGGCGGGATAGACACCTCACGGCGCGAAGGCGTCAAGTCGGGGCCGAGGCCCGGGCGGTCTTTCGAACAGGATGGTCTCGCTAGGGCCAGCTGCTGCGCTCATCCCGCGACACGAGAGGATGCAGGGCGAGACGGACGACGAGAGTGAGCGACGACGAGATGACCGACCCTGTCCCGGTGGACCTGATTGACCTCGCCGACGAGGACGGGAACCGCTGCATCGTGCGGGTCACCGGGCGCTTCAAGTCTGGTGACCCGATGTTCCACGACATCCTGCGTGCGGATGTTTTCGCGTCCGCGAGCTTCGTCGACGCCCGGTTGGACGTCTTCCTCTCCCCGCACGACCTGGACGCATGGCAGCAGGAGCTTTCCGCCCTGGCTCTTGGGCGGGACGCCAGCATCGGCGGTGACCGCGGGCTGACGCTCGGGTTCCACCTGCACGAGGACGGTTGGCTCTCGATCACGGTCGACGATCCGGACCGCCTGATCACCATGATCGGGGCTCGCCCGGAGGAGAACTGGATCAGCGACCACCACGAACGCCTGGAACAGGTCCGCCGGACGTGGCCCGTTGAGGTCGTCGAGACGGCCCCGGGTGTCTACGAGTGGAGCGCCGATTGCGGGCGCTGAGTGCCTCAAGCGGCTGCCGCAAGTGGTGCGGGGAAAGCCTGTTGCTCGTCGAAAAGTCGGCGGCTCTTGAGGCAGTGGTAGAGCTGGCCAAGCATGCGGTTGAAGAGGTTCCGCTGGGCGGAAGCGTGCCAGTCGCCGTGGTCGTCGCGGCGGCGCCGGTAGTGGGCTTTCGCGCCGGGTGAGGCGGTGATGGCGGAGAAGGCCCAGAGGTAGCCGGCGTGGTTGAGCCGGTCGTTCTTCACCCACCGCCGGGTGATGCTGGACTTCTTGCCGGAGGCCCGGGTGACCGGGGAGGCCCCCGCATACGCCTTGAGACCGCGGGCGTCCGCGAAACGCTCGCGGTCGTCGCCGATCTCGGCCAGGACCCGGGCGCCGAGCTGGGCGCCGAGGCCGGGGAAGCTGCAGATAATCTCGGCGTCCGGGTGCTGCGGGAAGACCTCCTCGACGGCCTGGGCGAGGTCGTCGGCGGCGGTGCAGGCCGCCGTGAGCTGGCTCAGGAGGGCGAGCATCTGTCGGCCGAGGGCGTCCTCGACCAGCGGGGGCTGGTGGGCCCAATCGGCTCGGAAGACTTCGCGCAGCCGGTCGACCTCGGTGTCGATGCCGCGCTTGCGGCCGGCCCGTTTGAGGGCGGCGGCGAGCTGGGTGCGGGTCAGTCGGGCGGCCTTGGCCGGGGTGGGGGCGAGCTTGAGGATCTCGCGGGCCTCGGGGCGGCACAGGCCGTTCTTCCACGGCTCGAAGGCGGCCAGGGCGGCCGGGTAGTACTCGCGCAGGGGGGGGAGCGGAGCTGGTTGGACATCTGCTGCTTGTTCCAGACCGCGTCCTGCTGGGCGCGGGCGAGGACGGCGACGGCGCGGGCCAGGTCGCTGTCGTCGGGCAGGGGTCGGTGGGCGTGCATGTCGGTGCGCAGGATGTTGGCCAGGACCAGGGCGTCGCCGGGGTCGGACTTCTTGCGGGAGACGGCGTGGCGGTCGCGGTAGCGGGCGGCGGCCATCGGGTTGATCGCGAAGACCTTGCGCCTGCCGGTCCGCAGGACGGCGACCAGCAGCCCGCGGGAGGTTTCGATCGCGACCGGGATCGGGGTCTCTTCGGTGTCGCCGTACTCGGCGAGCAGGTCCAGCAGTAGCTTGTAACCGGCTGCGTCGTCGGTGATGTGGCGCTTGGCGAGCAACTGGCCGGTGTCGTCGACCAAGGCGACGTCGTGCGTCCGCTCGGCCCAGTCGATGCCGCAGTAGATCAACTTGTCTTTCCTCCCCGGGGCGCGGTGTTTGCGCTGGTTGCGAGCGCATGCGGGCCACGCAGCGACCTAATTCCAGGACTCGGCCGTCCGGCCGGTCCGCCACCTCACTAGCCGTTCGTGGCACCAGCGCACCCCACGGGCCCCGGTCTGTTGCGGGAGCTCAGGCGGCTCGGGCAATTCGAGGGGTCACCGTGTGGCGGGCTCGCACCACCAACACCAACGAGTGATCAAGAGCGCGGTGCTGACGGTGGTGGCGGCCAGGAAGACACCGGACGCCGCCGCTCTCGTGAGAGACCTCGACGGCCCGGCTTGGGAAAGGCATCCGTCCGGCACCCACACGGCCGCCACCACCGCGAATGCCGAGGCCGCGCGCCGATCTATCCCAAGGCATCACCGGCCCGGGTGGCCACAGGCGTCACGACCACGGCATTCGAACGAACCGACAACAGCCCCCTGGCTGCACCGATCCGCTATCAACGAATTAGGGTGGCCGGTGTGCTCGATCTGGTGACTGCGGTGCGCTACGTCGACCCCCTGCGGGCCGGTGGCTCGGTGCCCGGTGTAGTGGAGACCGACGACCTGGGAACGTACGTGGTCAAGTTCACCGGGGCCGCCCAGGGCCGCAAGGCGCTGATCGCCGAGGTGATCGTGGGCGAGCTGGCCCGGCGGCTGGGGCTGCGGGTGCCGGAGCTGCGGCTGGTGGACTTCGACCCGGCCGTCGCCGCGGACGAGCCGGACACCGAGATCCAGGACATGCTCAAGGCCAGCGCCGGCCTCAACCTCGGCATGGACCTGTTGCCCGGGGCGGCGGACTACCGGCCCGGGCTCGTCCCGGTGGACTCCGTCGAGGCGGGCCGGGTGGTCTGGCTGGACGCGCTCACCGGCAACGTCGACCGCACCGTACACAACCCCAACCTGGTGGTCTGGCACGGGCGGCTCTGGCTGATCGACAACGGCGCCGCGCTGATCTTCCACCACCGCTGGGCGGGCGCCGAGGCGGCGGTCGGCAAGCGCTACGACCTCAGCGCGCACGCGCTCGGCGGCTCGGCCCCGGACGTCCGGCTGGCCGACGAGGAGCTCGGCCCACTGGTCACGGTGCTGCTGCTGGAGGAGGTGCTGGCGCTCGTCCCGGACGAGTGGCTGGCCGGCGAGCCCGGCTTCGACTCGGTGGACGCCGTCCGGCACGCGTACGTCGCCCACCTGGCCGCCCGGGCGGTGCTCTCCGAGGAGTGGCTGCCGGAGGGCTTCGCCACGCCCGAGCAGCTGCGCGAGGCCGAGCGCCGGCGGGCGGCCCGGACCCGGGCCGGGCGGCCGGCCTGGCTGCGGGACGTACCGGACCTGCACGGCAAGCCGTCGGTGGAGACGGCGTGGGACCATCACTTCGACGAGGACTAGGGCCTCCGGTGGCGTAGGCCGTCAGCCGATCGCGGGGCGGACCCAGCCGAGGTATTCGACGGCGGTGCCGAGCAGCAGGCCGGAGGCGAGCACGGCGAACCTCACGGACCCGGGCAGCCCCCGCACCCGGGCGACCAGGGCCGCGGCGCCCAACCCGAGCAGCGGGCCGCCGGTGAGCAGCAGGACCAGGGGCAGCACCGCGACGGCCGGACCTCCGGCGGCCAGGCCCATCACCGCGACCACCAGGCCGCCGGTCAGGACCTGGGCGAGCATCGGTGCGGCGAGCAGCAGTTGACCCACGCCCAGGGCCAGGGCGATCCGGTTCCGCCGGCCGGGGGTGGCCGGTCGGCCGGGGAGGGCCCGCTCGCCGGGAAGGTACTGCGCCATGCCGATCGACTCCTGTGGTGGCTCCGGTGGTGACGGATCCATCCTGTGCGGCGGGCGCGGCGGCGGCCTGAGTACGGGTACTCAAACGCGACCGGGGAGCGGGGCCCGGTGGCCCCGCTCCCCGGCTCAGCGATCAGGTGTCGCCGCGGTCAGCACGTCAGCGCCACCACTGGACCGCCTTCTCGGCGTTGATGATGCCGGCGCCGTAGAAGCCGTTGTCGTCCGCGCCGCCCTCACAGGTGGCCTTCCACTGGCCGACGCCGCCCGGGTTGAACTCCCCGGTCGGGCAGGCGTGGGACTCGGCCTGGTTGGTGAGCATCTCGGTCAGCTCGTCGGGGCTGGCCCACGGGAAGGTGCTGGCGAGCAGGGCGAGCACGCCGGTGGTGTGCGGCGAGGCCATCGAGGTGCCCTGCATGTAGCCGTACTTGCCACCGGGGATGGTGGACAGGATGCGGCCGTCCTTGTCCGGGGTGTTCGGGATCTGGTAGCGCTTGTCGCCACCCGGCGCGGCGACGGTCACGACGCCCTTGCCGTAGCTGGAGTAGTACGACTTCTCGCCGTTGACGCCGACCGAGGAGACCACGACGACGCCCGGCAGCTCGGTCGGGAGCGACAGGCAGTCGTTGGTGACCGGGCGGGTGCCGGGGGTGGTGTCGTCCGGGCTGGAGACGTCAGTGGTCTTGTGCGCCAGGTCGATGTTCTCGTTGCCCGCGGCGGCGACGTTGAGGACGCCCTTGCGCTGCGAGAACGCGACGGCCTTGCGGACGGCGGCGGTGATCGCGGCCTGGTCCTTGTCGTTCGGGCAGTTGAACATCCACGGGTCGATGTAGTAGCTGTTGTTCGTCACCTTGAACTGGTGCTCACCGGCCCACACGAAGCCGCAGATCGCGTACTCCGGGTAGATGAACCCGCCGTCGTCCACGACCCGGACCGCGGCCAGCTTGACGTTCGGGGCGATGCCGACGATGCCCTTGCCGTTCTTGGCGGCGGCGATGGTGCCGGCCACGTGGGTGCCGTGGGCACCGTCCTTGCCCGGCTGCCAGGCCTGCCAGTCGGTGTTCGGCTTGCCGCCGTCGATGCAGGAGACCGACTGCGAGGCGTCCACGTTGGCGGCCAGGTCCTCGTGGGTGGCGTCGATGCCGGAGTCCAGCACGCCGACGGTGACGTTGCGGCTGCCGAGCGAGATCTTGTGCGCCTTGTCGACACCGATCTGGCGCATGTCCCACTGGTTGGCCTCGTACGGCTCCTCGCCGGGGGCCGGCGCGGCGGTGGGCTCGGCGGCGACCTCGGCCTGCTGCTGGTCGGCGGCCGTGATGCCCTTGGTGCGGCTGGCACCGACGGACTCGACGCCCTTGGCCAGGCGCAGCTTCTCGGCGAACTTGGTGTCCGTCGAGCGCGCGATGACGACGCCGATCTGGTCGTAGGAGTAGACGACCGTCCCGCCGAGGCCCTTGACGGCCTGCTCGACCTTCTGCACCTGGCCGTGGTTGGCCTTGGTGTTGACGACGTAGCTGAGCAGCGGACCGGTCGTCGGGTCGGCGGAGGGGGCCGCCACGGCGTTGCCGGCCGGGAGCGCGACGGCGCCGGCGGTGGCGAGCACGAGGCCCACCGCCGCGTACCGGGTCCGGCTGATCCGAGGAACTCTCATTGGGGTTGGCCCTCCCGAGTCGTCATGCGGCAGCTGCGGTTGGCAGGTGCACTGAGAATGACCGGGACGTTAATGAATATTCGATGAGATGCGCAAGAGGTAGTCATCTAATCGTCACAACTAGATCAGCCCTGGATCGGCAACGAAGCCGAGAAGTCGGCAGGTGAACAAGGGAAACAGGGCCAAGATTGTTAAAAAGTGATGCTTTGCCGACGTGCGGCCGTGCACGTGGAAACGGCGATCGGGCGCCGGGCCGCACCACCGCGGTGCAGCTACAACGCGTACAGCCGGCGGGCGTTGTCGGCGGCGATCAGCCGGGTCAGTCGCTCGGCGTCGGCTGCGGAACACGCACTGTCCGCCTGCCAACGATCCAGCAACGCGCCGAGTCCGTACCGGAACTGACAGGTGCCCACCAAGAAAAGTTCGGGTAGCCCGTAAGCGTCGGTGGAGAACAGCAATTTTCCGAACGGTGCCAGTTCCAGCATCTCGCCCAGCACCGCCGCGACTTGCGGGCCGGTGTAGGAGGCCGTCAATCCGAGGTCGGTGTGGACCGTCGGGAAGGCCTGGGCCAGCCAGGCGGCCTGCCGGTGGTACGGGTAGCAGTGCAGCAGCACCAGCGGGACGCCGCTGGGCTCGGCGGCGCGCACGAAGTCCGCCAGCAGGGAGGGGTCGGCCCGGTGCAGGGTGAGGTCCGGATCGCCGAAGCCGGTGTGGAGCTGGAGCGGCAGGCCCAGCTCTGCGCAGACGTCCACGGCCGTCCAGAGCAGGTGGTGCAGCAGGACCGGGTCGGTCAGCCGCTCAGGCCCGCCGCGCAGCCGGGCGCCGGCCGCGGCCACCACGGCCGAGCGGGCGGGCCGTTCGGCCGGGGCGGCCAGGCCGTGCCGGTAGGCGAGCACCGACTTGACCGCGACGGCCCCGCCGGCGGCCTCCGCCAGTGCCTCGGCCACCGCCCGCGGCCAGTCCTCGGCGCCGGCCGTCACCCGCTCGGCGACCGTCTCCAGCCGGACCACCTCGCGCACCGAGGCGCCCGCGGCCTCGGCCAGTTCGCCGAGCGGCAGCAGCGGCAGCCCCGCGGCGGCCGTCAGGCCGGTGTCCACCAGGCAGGTGTCCAGCCCGGCCGCGGCGAGCAACCGGGCCGTCGCCTCGGCGGCGCCCAACTCCCGCCGCCGGGCCAGGTAGTCGGCGGCCGGGGCGTGCGCGGGCAGGCCGAGCACCGGCGGGCACCAGCGCCGTACGGCGAGGCCCAGCGCGCTGTCGAAGGGCGAACAGCCGGGCGCGGGCGGTCGGTCGGACTCGGTGAGCAGCCCGGCCAGGGCGTCGTCGGCCAACTCGGCCGCCACCACGCTGTGGCAGTGGTGGTCGACCAGCGCGAGCGCCCCTGCGGACGGTGCGAACTGCGGCCCGGCCACCGGTCAGTACCGCCAGCGTGCCGCCGCGACCGCCTCCTCGGGCGTGGCCGCGGCGAACTGCTCGCCCTCCGCTCGGCGCACCGCCAGCACCGCCTGGTACAGCGGCTCGCCCAGCGCCTCGCGCAGCACCGCCGAGCGCTCGTACGCGGCCAGCGCCTCGGCCGGGCCCTCCGGCAGCCGGGGCACCGTGCCGGGCTCGGCGGCCGCCGGATCCCCGGTGAACTCCGGTGGCAGCGCCCGGCGTTGGTCCAGCCCGGCGAGACCGGCCGCGATCACCGCACCGACCGCGAGGTACGGATTGGCGCTGGCGTCGAAGCACTTGACCTCGGCGTTGGCGGCGGCGGCCCGCTCCCCGGTGGACCCCGTCACCAGGCGCAGCGCGGCCTCGCGGTTCTCCAGGCCCCAGCACTGGTAGGCGCCGGCCCAGTGCGAGGGCACCAGCCGCAGGTACCCGGCCGGGCTGGAACAGCCCAGCACCAGGAGCTCGGGCAGCGCCTCCAGGACGCCGGCGAGGAAGCCCTCGGCCTCGGCCGTCAGGCCGTGCGGCCCGGGGCCGCCGTGGCCGAGGTTGCGCTCGCCGCGCCAGAGGCTGAGGTGCAGGTGGCCGCCGTTGCCGACCGCGCCCGGCTCGACCAACGGCGCGAAGGAGACCCGCAGGCCGTGCCGGGCGGACACGGCCCGGATGGTGTGCCGGACCAGGACGGAGGTGTCCGCGGCGCCGACCGGGCCCTCGGGGGCGACCGAGACCTCGAATTGGCCCGGGGAGTACTCGGGGTGGATCTGCAGGACGGCCAATCCCTGCTCGCCGAGGGCGCGCAGGACGTCCCGCAGGTAGTCGGAGAGGTCGGTGAGCCGGTGCATCCCGTACGCGGGGCCGTGCGTGGGGTACTGCGGCTCCTCCTGCGGGGTGCCGGCCAGGGCGACCACCCACTCGACCTCGATGCCGGCCTTGAGGCTCAGCCCGCGCCCGGCCGCCGCGGCCTCCATCCGGCGGGCGAACAGCCGCTGGCAGCCCGGGTGCGGGGCGCCGGTCTGGGTGTACCTGTCCCCCGGGGCCCAGGCCCAGCCGGGCTGGCCGGCCAGCGGGACGACCCGCTCCAGGTCGGGGTAGAGCCTGAGGTCCCCGGTGGGGCCGCCGATGATCGGGCTGGTGGTGATCGCGTCGTCGGCGAGGAAGACGTCGAAGCAGGGCGCGGTGCCGACGCCCCACTGCGCGGCGTGCTGCAGGCCGGCCAGCGGTACGGCCTTGACCCGGGTGACGCCCGCGTTGTCCACCCAGGTGACGGCCACCGCCTCGACCGCGGCGGTGCGCAGCCGGGCGGCGGCGGCGTCGGCGCGCTCGGCCCGTTCGGCGCGCGGGGGCAGCGCGACGGCGGCCGCGGCGCCGGCCGGGCCGGTCGGCTCGGCGGAGCCGGACGGCCGGGCGGGACCGGAGGCGGTGGGGCCGGCGGTGCCGGTTCCGATGGTCATGTCACCATGCTGCCCCGGCGGTTGGGGTGGTGTAACTCCCCTATCGGGTGGTCCAAACGGACGACCGTCCGCCCGTTCACCCGTTCGGGGCGAAGCGCGCGACCAGGTCCCCCGCGGTGATCCGCTCCAGGGTGTCCGGGGCGGCGTCCGTCGGGCCGGGGTAGAGCCGGTAGAACGTCCCGCGTGCACCGGCCGGGGCGGGCACGTCGGCGTGCACCAGCGCCGTGAACGCCCGGGCGCCGGTGAGGCGTTCGGCGATCAGCCGGGCGGTGTCGTCCGGCCGCTGCTCGGTGCGCCGGTCGCTCACGTGGCGCCCGCGCAGCCGCTCGAAGAAGTCGGCCACCGGCTCGTCCGCGCCCCGGTGGTAGGTGTCCAGCCCGAGGCCCTTCCGGTCGCGCACCAGCACCTCGTCGCTGCCGGCCGCGGCGGCGGCGCAGGCGAGGTCCCAGAGGGTGGCCCGGGAGCCGGCGGCGAAGTGCGCCAGCACGTCCTCGGCCAGCGCGCCGATCCGCTCGTGGTGCCGGTCGATGCTGTGGAAGCCGCTGCCGGAGCCGACGTTGAGGTCGGTCCAGGTGTGCCGGCGGGTCCCGAGGTCGACGATCATCGGCACGCAGATCCTGGCGTCCCCGGCGAGGTCCAGCCGCTGGCGCACGCTCCCGGGGTGGAAGCTGCCGGTGCGCTGGCGGGCCGCCTCGGACGGGGTCAGCGCCATGAAGCCGGCGAAGGCGTCGGTGAGGTCCTCGAAGGGGACGTCGTTGTAGCTGAACACCACCACCACGGCGTACCGGGCACCGGCCTTGCCCAGCGCCGGCAGGTCGAGGTCGACGAACTCGGTGGCGCCGTGCGGCGGCGGGGCGGTGGTGAAGTCCCCGGAATGGACGGCGGCGCGCGGGCCCATGACCAGCCGGGTGTAGTCGCACAGGCCGGTGAACTGCCACTCCTCGTCGTAGAAGGCGACCGAGAGATCCAGGTCGACCCGCTGGTGCGGGCGCTGCATCCAGTGCACGAACAGCCGCAGGTACTGCCCGTCCGGGATCCGCTGCACGCTGCCGCGCGGCACGGCGACCAGGGTCTTGGCGCCGGCGCGCTCGGCGAAGGGGACGACCAGGTCGGCCAGCCCGGCGTCCAGCACCGCCACCTCGTGGCGCCCCGCCTCCCGCGCCGACTGCCCGGCGCGGCGCAGCAGTTCGGCCTCGATCAGGGCGCAGACCGGCGCGCTGAGCGCGGCCGGGACGGGCGTGCCCCGGTCGGAGCGGGCGTGCGCCGAGGCGACCCGGCCGCGCGGGAAGTACAGCCGCCGCTCGCCGTACGCGCGCGGTGCGCGCAGCCGCCCGTACGCGCCGAGCAGCGGGCCGGGCGCGACGGCGCGCAGTGCCCCCGGCAGCGCCTCGGCGAGCGCGGCGGGCAGCGGCTCGTCGCGGCACCAGGTCTGGTGCACCCGCAGCAGGTGGTGCAGCCGGCGCACCAGTTCGCCCGGGCGGCGGGCCAGCAGTCGGACGGCGGCGGGCAGGTCGCCCTGCCCGAGGGCGTGTTCGACGGCGGCGGCGAAGGTCTCGACGGTCAGCCGGGTGTGTCCGCCGGGCGTCTCGCGCACCCGCAGCGGGGCGGGCGCCTCGCGCAGCTGCGGGCCGAGGCCGTGCAGGTCGAGGTCGCTCTGCCGGAGCACGGCGAAGGCGGCGGCCGCGTACGGGAAGCGCTCGCGGTGCTCGTACGGGTGCAGCAGTTCGCCGGCCCGCAGCCAGGCCTGCCGGTGGCGGCGCAGGTCCTCGGCGAGGGTGCCGACCGGGAACGCGTCCAGGACGGCGAGGAGTTCGCGGCGCAGCGGGCGGGGCAGGTTGCGCAGCCGTAGCCCGCGGGCGGTCTCGGGCAGCAGGTCGGGCTCGGCGCCGGACCACGCCCAGAGCAGCCGCAGCACGTCGGTGGCGGTGGTGAGGTGGGCGGCGAGCAGCGGGCGGGTGCGGTCGGCATCGCCGCGCAGCAGCGCGGCGAGCACGGTGGCGCGGCTCTCCCGGACGGGGACCTCGGCGGGCAGCCAGCCGGCCGGGTCGGCGGGGGCGTGGTCGAGCAGCAGCGCGAGGTCCTCGCGGTCCTGCGGGTTCAGCGGGGTGTGGCGGGCGAGCAGGGCGCCCAGTGCGGCGCCGGCGAGCTCGGTCGGGTCGTCGGCGCCGGCCAGGCGCAGCGGCCGCAGCGCGCTGCCGGGCGGGAGGGTGCGGGCGGCGTGGCGGGCGGCCCGGGTGTCGGGGGAGAGGTAGGGCTTGGGTTCCAGCGGGGTGCGGCAGAGCGGACAGCGGCGGTCGTCGCCGTCCTCCAGCAGCATGTCCTGGTAGCACTCGCCGCAGATCAGGTGGGCGCACGGGGCCAGCGCGCCGATCCCGACCTCCAGGCTGCTGCGCTCGCACAGGACGCAGATCTGGCCGGCCTGGCAGAGCAGGTAGCCGCGGATGGTCGCGGAGTAGGTGGCGTGCGCGTGCGAGGGGACGCCGTCGGGGAAGGTGCGGAACAGCGGCTGGTGGCTGCGGTTGGCGCCGAGCTGCGCGTCGATCCGCAGCAGCAGTCGGGTGCCGGCCGCGGACAGGTCCAGCGGGCGCAGTCGGCCGAGGGCGGCGCGCAGGGCGCGGGTCAGGACGTAGCCGCGCTGCGCCAGGTCGGCCTCCAGGGCCACGAGCCCCTGGGCCGACCACGGCAGTGGTTCCCCGGGCGCGACGCCGGGCTCGACCCGGACCATTCCGTGACGGCGCAGCAGGTAGGCGTCCAGCCCGGTCTCGGGCTCCGCGACGCTCGGCTTCTTCACAGCTCTTCCCCCGGCAGGTACGACGAAGCGGGGGCGGAGAGTGGGCGCACTCGGGTCATTTTGGAGATGAGTGAGAAGGAAGCACGCCGCGGAGCCGCCCCCGCGTCGATCACCCTAGCGAAGAGCGGCCCCGGCGCCCGAACGGTTTTCCGCCCACAGCCCCCTTCCTACCGGCGAGTAGCTTCGCTACAGTGGCCGCACGCACCACTGTCGGGCTTCGGGAGCCGCACCGACGGGGCTCGCGGTCGCCGTGTCTGCGGCGCTCGCGCGGTGCGTCTTCACCGGCCGGTGCCGCGACTCGCGGCGGGCCGGGTTCTCTTCCTCGTATCAGAGCCGCTTCCTTCACCTTCGAGCGCCTGAGCACCACGGCACACCCGCAGTTCGGCCGGAGCGGACCGGCCGCTGCCGGTGTGCCGGAACCCGTCATCTCCCCAGCCCCCGCGCGTGGACCCTCCTCCGGCGGCGGCCGCCCCCCGTCGTACGGGCGCAGCGGCCTGCCTGCCGGAGCACGCGCGGGCTCTCATGACTAGGAGTCAGGACAATGGAGCGTCCCTTCCCCACGGTCGCCGTCGTCGGCCTCGGCACGATGGGTGCCGGTGTCGCCGTGGCGGTCGCCAAGAGCGGTCGCCGGGTGATCGGCATCGAGGCCACCGAGGACTCGGCCGCCCGGGCGCTGGCCCGGATCGAGGAAGCCACCGCGCACGCGGTCGACCGGGAGCGGATCACCGCCGAGGAGCGCACCGCGCTGCTCGCGCTGATCTCGGTCGGGCACGAGCTGACGGCCGCCGCCGAGGCGGACCTGGTGATCGAGGAGGTGCCCGAGCAGCTGGAGCTGAAGCGGGAGGTCTTCGCCGAGCTGGACCGGATCTGCCCGGAGGCCACCGTGCTGGCCACCGGCACCACCGCGCTCTCCGTGACCCGGATCGCCGCCGCGACCGCCCGTCCGGAGCGCGTGCTCGGCCTGCACTTCTTCAACCCGGTGCACACCATGAAGCTGGTCGAGGTGGTCCGCACCGTGCTGACCTCCCCGCAGACCGCCGAGGACGCCGCCGCCTTCGCCCGGGACCTCGGCAAGGAGCCGGTGGCAGCCGGCGACCGCGCCGGCTTCGTGGTGAACGGCCTGCTGTTCGCCTACCTGAACCAGGCCGCGGCGATGTACGAGTCCAAGTACGCCTCGCGGGAGGACATCGATGCCGCGATGCGGCTCGGCTGCGGCCTGCCGATGGGCCCGCTGGCGCTGCTCGACCTGATCGGCATCGACACCGCCCGCACCGTCCTGGAGGCGATGTACGAGCAGTCCCGGGACCGTCTGCACGCCCCCGCCCCGATCCTCGGCCAGCTGGTCGCGGCCGGGCTGCTGGGCCGCAAGACCGGCCGCGGCTTCTACGCCTACGAGGCGCCGGGCTCCTCCAAGGCGGTGGACGCGGCCACCGGGCCGGCCCTGCCGAAGGTGCCGGGCCGCGAGGTCCGCACCGTCGGCGTCTGCGGCTCGGGCACGATGGCCACCGGCATCGCCGAGGTGTTCGCCAAGGCCGGGCACCCGGTGCTGCTGGCCGCCCGCAGCCAGGAGAAGGCCGACCGGGCCAAGGCGCAGCTGGCCAGGTCGCTGGAGCGCTCGGTCACCCGGGGCCGGATGTCCGCCGAGCAGCGGGACGCCGCGCTGGCGCTGGTCACCCCGGTCGGCCAGTACGCCGAGCTGGCCGAGGTCGACCTGGTGGTCGAGGCGGTGGCCGAGGACCTGGCGGTCAAGCGGGAACTGTTCGCCACCCTGGACAAGATCGTCAGGCCGGGCGCGGTGCTCGCCACCACCACGTCCTCGCTGCCGGTGATCAGCTGCGCGACCGCCACCTCGCGGCCGCAGGACGTGATCGGCATGCACTTCTTCAATCCGGCGCCGGCCATGAAGCTGGTCGAGGTGGTCTCCACCGTGCTGACCGCGCCGGAGGTCACCGCGACGGTGCTGGAGCTGACCGCCAGGGTCCGCAAGCACCCGGTGGAGTGCGGCGACCGGGCCGGCTTCATCGTCAACGCGCTGCTCTTCCCCTACCTGAACGACGCGGTGCGGATGCTGCAGGAGCACTACGCGACGGTGGACGACATCGACACCGCGATGAAGCTCGGCTGCGGCTACCCGATGGGCCCGTTCGAGCTGCTGGACGTGGTCGGCCTGGACGTCTCGCTGACCATCGAGCAGGTGCTGCACCAGGAGTTCCGCGAGCCCGGCCTGGCCGCCGCACCGCTGCTGGAGCACCTGGTCGCGGCGGGCTGCCTGGGCCGCAAGACCGGCCGCGGCTTCCGCGACCACGCGCGCCGGTGACCACGCCCCAGCCAGGGGGCGGCACGGCGGCGCCCGGGGGCGCTCCCTCCACACGCCCCGGCTGGAGCCCCGGGACGGTGTCCTCCCGCTGGCCGCGCCCGGCGGTGACCGGCCCGGTCGAGCCGGTGCGCCGGGGAAGGGCCGCAGCCGCTCCCCCGGGGCCGTGTAGCGTTCCGGACATGGATCGGGTTCAGTCAGCCTCCCCGCAGCACCCCGCCGGTTCGCACGGCGCCGACCGGACGGCCCCCTCGACCGGGGGCACCGGGCCGGAGGGCGGGCCGGGCAGCCGCCGGGCGGCGGCGCAGCGCCAGCAGATGCGCCAG
Source organism: Streptomyces sp. 1114.5 (assembly GCF_003635085.1). Classification (NCBI taxonomy): domain Bacteria; kingdom Bacillati; phylum Actinomycetota; class Actinomycetes; order Kitasatosporales; family Streptomycetaceae; genus Streptomyces; species Streptomyces sp. 1114.5. The sequence continues at coordinate 451,136 of NZ_RBXE01000002.1, read as the reverse complement.
GACCTGGCCACGGCCGCGATGGAGCTGTTCGCCTCGCAGGGCTACGAGGAGACCACGGTCGACCAGATCGCGGCCGCCGCCGGGGTGGCCCGGCGCACCTTCTTCCGGTACTTCCGGTCGAAGGAGGAGGCGATCTTCCCGGACCACGACGACACCCTCGTCCGGGTGGCGGACCTGCTGGCCAGCGCCGAGCCGGAGGAGCACCCGCTGGACGTGGTCTGCCGCGGCATCAAGGAGGTGCTGCGGATGTACGCCTCCACCCCGGGGGTGTCGGTCGCGCGGTACCAGCTGATCCGCCAGGTCCCGGCGCTGCGCGAGCGGGAGATCGCCGTGGTGGCCCGCTACGAGCGGCTGTTCACCCGCTACCTGCTGGGCCGGTTCGACACCGGGGAGTCCATCCCGTCCGGCTGGCAGCGCGGCGGCGAGGACGACTCGATGCTAGCCGAGGTCTCGGCGGCGGCGGTCGTCGCGGCGCACAACCACGTGCTGCGGCGCTGGCTGCGGGCCGGCGGCCGCGGGGACGTGGAGGAGCAGCTGGACCACTCCTTCGAGGTGATCCGGCGGACCTTCTGGGGCTCCAGTGCGCCCGGTGCCAGACGCCGGGGATCCCTGGTGGCACCCGGTGCCAGTGGGGCTGCTGGGGACGTCCTGGCCGAGAGCGCACTGAGTGCCAGCCCCGGAGGTGAGGTGCTCATCACAGTGGCCCGGACGGACGCCCCGCTGGAGGTCGTGGTGGACAGCATCCGGGCCGCGCTGAGCGGCACCAGGGGCTGACCGGCCCGGTATTTACGCAGGTCAGAGCAGCATTGAGGGCCCGCGCCGATTCGTCGGCGCGGGCCTTCCGCATGCTCACCGGGCGCGCGTCGAGCGCCGTTTCGGCCCGTTTCGGACCGTCGGAATTCCTGGCACCCGGTGTCTTTACGAGTGGCACAGGGTGCCACTACCTTGTTACTCACCAGTCGCGGCGCCGCGGCTCCCCACCTCGGCGCGCCGTCGTCCGGCGTTCCCACACCCCGGGAACCGAGCCAGTAGCGGGCAGCGCCCGCAACGAGCAGAGCCAGCACGGCCCGGTTCACCCCGGGCGCCCAGCCTGACCCCGCCCACCACCCACCTCAGCGAAGCCGGTGTCCGCTCCCGGCTCCCCCAGACGCCCTGTGACCCTCGCACAGGTACGCCTTCGGAGGCAGCCATGCAGGAAATCCTCGACGCGATCCTCAGCGCCGACAGCACGTCGGCGGACTTCGCAGCCATCAAGCTCCCCGAGTCCTACCGGGCGGTCACGCTCCACAAGGACGAGGAGCAGATGTTCGCGGGCCTCGACAGCCGCGACAAGGACCCCCGCAAGTCCCTTCACCTCGACGAGGTCGCCCTCCCCGAGCTGGGCCCCGGCGAGGCCCTGGTCGCCGTCATGGCCAGCTCGGTGAACTACAACACCGTGTGGAGCTCGATCTTCGAGCCGGTCTCCACCTTCGGCTTCCTGGAGCGCTACGGCCGGCTGTCGCCGCTCACCAAGCGCCACGACCTGCCGTACCACGTGCTCGGTTCCGACCTCGCGGGCGTGGTGCTGCGCACCGGCCCCGGCGTGAACTCCTGGAAGCCGGGCCACGAGGTCGTCGCGCACTGCCTCTCGGTCGAGCTGGAGTCCCCGGACGGCCACAACGACACGATGATGGACCCGGAGCAGCGCATCTGGGGCTTCGAGACCAACTTCGGCGGCCTGGCCCAGATCGCGCTGGTGAAGACCAACCAGCTGCTGCCCAAGCCCAAGCACCTCACCTGGGAGGAGGCCGCCTCCCCCGGCCTGGTCAACTCCACCGCCTACCGCCAGCTGGTCTCGCGCAACGGCGCCGGCATGAAGCAGGGGGACAACGTGCTGATCTGGGGCGCCAGCGGCGGCCTCGGCTCGTACGCCACCCAGTACGCGCTGGCCGGCGGCGCCACCCCGATCTGCGTGGTCTCCAACGACCAGAAGGCCGAGATCTGCCGCGCCATGGGCGCCGAGGCGATCATCGACCGCTCCGCCGAGGGCTACAAGTTCTGGAAGGACGAGAACAACCAGGACCCGCGGGAGTGGAAGCGCCTGGGCTCGAAGATCCGCGAGTTCACCGGCGGCGAGGACGTGGACATCGTCTTCGAGCACCCGGGCCGGGAGACCTTCGGCGCCTCGGTGTACGTCACCCGCAAGGGCGGCACCATCGTCACCTGCGCCTCCACCTCCGGCTACATGCACCAGTACGACAACCGCTACCTGTGGATGTCGCTCAAGCGCATCGTCGGCTCGCACTTCGCCAACTACCGCGAGGCCTTCGAGGCCAACCGCCTGATCGCCAAGGGCAAGATCCACCCGACCCTGTCCAAGGTCTACTCCCTGGAGGAGACCGGCCAGGCCGCCCTCGACGTGCACCACAACAAGCACCAGGGCAAGGTCGGCGTGCTCTGCCTGGCCCCCGAGGAGGGCCTGGGCGTGCGCGACGCCGAGTTCCGCGCCCGGCACATCGACGCCATCAATCGCTTCCGGAACGTCTGAGGACGCCCCCCGATGACCGAGCCTCAGAAGCGCGACCGCCCCTGGCTGATGCGCACCTACGCCGGGCACTCCACCGCGAGCGACTCCAACGCGCTCTACCGGCGGAACCTGGCGAAGGGCCAGACCGGCCTGTCCGTCGCCTTCGACCTGCCGACCCAGACCGGCTACGACTCCGACCACGTCCTCGCCCGCGGCGAGGTGGGCCGGGTCGGCGTCCCGGTCGGCCACGTCGGCGACATGCGCGCCCTGTTCGACGGCATCCCGCTCGAACAGACCAACACCTCCATGACGATCAACGCCACCGCGATGTGGCTGCTGGCGCTCTACCAGGTGGTCGCCGAGGAGCAGGGCGCCGACATCGCCAAGCTCACCGGCACCACCCAGAACGACATCGTCAAGGAGTACCTGTCGCGCGGGACGCACGTCTTCCCGCCCGGCCCGTCGGTGCGGCTGATCACCGACATGATCGCCTACACGGTCGGCAACATCCCCAAGTGGAACCCGATCAACATCTGCAGCTACCACCTGCAGGAGGCCGGGGCCACCCCCGTCCAGGAGATCGCGTACGCGATGTGCACCGCCATCTCGGTGCTCGACGCCGTCCGCGACTCCGGGCAGGTGCCGGCCGAGCGGATGGGCGAGGTCGTCGCCCGGATCTCCTTCTTCGTGAACGCCGGCGTGCGCTTCGTCGAGGAGATGTGCAAGATGCGCGCCTTCGCCCGGCTCTGGGAGAAGGTCACCCTGGAGCGTTACGGCGTCGCCGACCCCAAGCAGCGCCGCTTCCGCTACGGCGTCCAGGTCAACTCCCTCGGCCTGACCGAGGCGCAGCCGGAGAACAACGTCCAGCGGATCGTCCTGGAGATGCTGGCCGTCACCCTCTCCAAGGACGCCCGCGCCCGGGCCGTCCAGCTGCCCGCCTGGAACGAGGCGCTCGGCCTGCCGCGGCCGTGGGACCAGCAGTGGTCGCTGCGGATCCAGCAGGTGCTGGCGTACGAGTCGGACCTGCTGGAGTACGGCGACATCTTCAACGGCTCCGAGGTGATCGAGGCCAAGACCGCCGCGCTGCTGGCCGGCGCGGAGGCGGAGATCGCCAAGGTGCTGGAGATGGGCGGGGTCATCCCGGCCGTCGAGTCCGGCTACCTGAAGTCCAACCTGGTCTCCTCGCACGCCGCCCGCCGGGCCCGGATCGAGTCCGGCGAGGACAAGATCGTCGGGGTCAACTGCTTCGACACCACCGAGCCCAGCCCGCTCACCGCCGACCTCGACACCGCGATCATGGTCGTCGACCCGGCCTCCGAGCAGTCCGTGCTCGCCGCCCTGGAGGCCTGGCGCGGCCGGCGCGACGAGGCCGCCGCCCAGGAGGCGCTGGCCGGGCTCAAGGCCGTCGCCGCCACCGAGGCCAACCTGATGCCGGCCACCCTCGCCTGCGCCCGGGCCGGTGTCACCACCGGCGAGTGGTCCTTCGCCCTGCGCGAGGTCTTCGGCGAGTACCGCGCCCCCACCGGCGTCGGCGGCGCGCCCGTCGCCGTCGCCGCGGAGCCCGGCGGCGAGCTGGAGCAGGTCCGTGCCGCGGTCGCCGCGACCGCCGCGGAGCTGGGCGCCGGCAAGCTGCGCCTGCTGGTCGGCAAGCCCGGCCTGGACGGGCACTCCAACGGCGCCGAGCAGATCGCCGTACGGGCCCGGGACGCCGGGTTCGAGGTGGTCTACCAGGGCATCCGGCTGACCCCGGAGCAGATCGTCTCCGCCGCCGTCGCGGAGGACGTGCACTGCGTGGGCCTGTCGATCCTCTCCGGCGCGCACTGCGAGCTGGTGCCCGACGTCCTCAAGCGGCTGGACCGCGCCGGGGTGCAGGATGTCCCGGTGATCGTGGGTGGCATCATCCCGGCAGCGGACGGCGAGGCCCTCAAGGCCGCCGGCGTCGCCGCCGTGTTCACCCCGAAGGACTTCGGCATCACCACCATCATCGGCCGGATCGTGGACGAGATCCGGCTGGCCAACAAGCTCCAGCCGTGGACGCCCGCACCGACCGCGGCCACGAACTGACCAGCTGACCAGCTGACCACTGGGAAGGAACCGAACCACCCTCATGACCACTGTCAACCGCCTGCGCCCGCGCCGCTCCTGCCTCGCCGTACCGGGCAGCAACCCGCGCTTCCTGGAGAAGGCCCAGGGCCTCCCGGCCGACCAGGTCTTCCTCGACCTGGAGGACGCCTGCGCCCCCCTCGTCAAGGAGAGCGCCCGCCACAACATCGTCGACGCGCTGAACAACGGCGACTGGGGCGGCAAGACCAAGGTCGTCCGGGTCAACGACTGGACCACCCACTGGACCTACCGCGACGTGATCACCGTGGTCGAGGGCGCCGGCCCCAACCTCGACTGCATCATGCTGCCCAAGGTCCAGGACGCCGAGCAGGTCAAGGCGCTCGACCTGCTGCTCACCCAGATCGAGAAGACCATGGGCTTCGAGGTCGGCAAGATCGGCATCGAGGCGCAGATCGAGAACGCCAAGGGCCTGATCAACGTCGACGCCATCGCCGAGGCCTCGCCCCGGCTGGAGACCATCATCTTCGGCCCCGCCGACTTCATGGCCTCCATCAACATGAAGTCCCTGGTGGTCGGCGAGCAGCCGCCCGGCTACAACGCCGACGCCTACCACTACATCCTGATGCGCATCCTGATGGCCGCCCGCGCCAACGACCTGCAGGCGATCGACGGCCCGTACCTGCAGATCCGCAACCCCGGGGGCTACCGCGAGGTGGCCGGCCGCTCCGCCGCCCTCGGCTTCGACGGCAAGTGGGTGCTCCACCCGGACCAGGTCGCCATCGCCAACGAGGTCTACTCGCCCTCGCAGGAGGACTACGACCACGCCGAGCTGATCCTCGACGCCTACGACTACTGCACCTCCGAGGCGGGCGGCGCCAAGGGCTCCGCGATGCTCGGCGACGAGATGATCGACGAGGCCAGCCGCAAGATGGCCCTGGTCATCGCCGGCAAGGGCCGGGCCGCCGGCATGGAGCGCACCACCAAGTTCGAGATCCCGGAAAGCTGAGGGCCTGAGCCATGCAGTTCGGACGCACCTACGAGGAGTTCGAGGTCGGCGCGGTCTACAAGCACTGGCCCGGGAAGACCGTCACCGAGTACGACGACCACCTGTTCTGTCTGCTCACCATGAACCACCACCCGCTCCACATGGACACCAACTATGCGGAGAAGACGACGGACTTCGGCAAGAACGTCGTGGTGGGCAACTACATCTACTCGCTGCTGCTCGGCATGTCCGTCCCGGACGTCTCCGGCAAGGCGATCGCCAACCTGGAGATCGAGTCGCTGCGCCACGTCGCGCCGACCTTCCACGGCGACACGATCTACGGCGAGACCACCGTCCTCGACAAGTGGCCGTCCAAGTCCAAGGACGACCGCGGCATCGTCTACGTCGAGACCAAGGGGTACAAGCAGGACGGCACGGTCGTCTGCATCTTCCGCCGCAAGGTGATGGTGCCGACCGAGACGTACATCAAGGAGCGCGGCGGCGAGCAGCCCGGCCGCCCCACCCCGCTCTCCTGACTTCTCCCCTCTCTCTGGAGACCCCGGAGGGGCAGGCCGCCGTCATCGGCCGACCCCCACCCGGTAACGGGGGCCCTGCTGCCGCAGCCACGCCGGCAGGGCCCCCGCAATCCCCCCCCCCCGCCCTCTTAGACCTTTCCGGAGCCGCACGATGGGACGCCTCGCACAGACCGACGGCCTCACCGAGATCCAGCGGGACATCCTCGCCACCGTGCGGGATTTCGTCGACAAGGAGATCATCCCGGTCGCGACCGAGCTGGAGCACAAGGACGAGTACCCGACCGCCATCGTCGAGGGCATGAAGCAGCTCGGCCTCTTCGGCCTCACCATCCCCGAGGAGTACGGCGGCCTCGGCGAGTCCCTGCTCACCTACGCCCTGGTGGTCGAGGAGATCGCCCGCGGCTGGATGTCGGTCTCCGGCATCGTCAACACCCACTTCATCGTGGCGCACATGATCAACGCCCACGGCACCCAGGAGCAGAAGGACTACTTCCTGCCGAAGATGGCGGCCGGCGAGATCCGCGGCGCCTTCTCGATGTCCGAGCCCGGCCTCGGCTCGGACGTTTCGGCCATCTCCACCAAGGGCGTCAAGGACGGAGAGTTCTACGTCCTCAACGGCCAGAAGATGTGGCTCACCAACGGCGGCACCTCCACCCTGGTCGCGGTCCTCTGCAAGACCGACGAGGGCGGCAACACCCCGTACAAGAACATGACCACCTTCCTGATCGAGAAGGAGGCCGGTTTCGGCCCGAACCCCAAGGTTCCCGGTCTGACCGTGCCCGGCAAGATCGAGAAGATGGGCTACAAGGGCGTCGACACCACCGAGCTGGTGCTGCAGGACGTCCGGATCCCGGCCGACCGCATCCTCGGCGGCGTCCCGGGCCGCGGCTTCTACCAGATGATGGACGGCGTCGAGGTCGGCCGCGTCAACGTCGCCGCCCGCGGCTGCGGCGTCGCCCGCCGCGCCTTCGAGCTGGGCATCTCCTACGCCCAGCAGCGCTCCACCTTCGGCAAGAAGATCGCCGAGCACCAGGCCATCCAGTTCAAGCTCGCCGAGATGGCCACCAAGGTCGAGGCCGCCCACCAGATGATGGTCATGGCCGCCCGCAAGAAGGACAGCGGCGAGCGCAACGACCTCGAAGCCGGCATGGCCAAGTACCTCGCCTCCGAGTACTGCAAGGAGGTCGTCGAGGACGCCTTCCGCATCCACGGCGGCTACGGCTTCTCCAAGGAGTACGAGATCGAGCGCCTCTACCGCGAGGCCCCGATGCTGCTCATCGGTGAAGGTACTGCGGAGATCCAGAAGATGATCGTCGGACGCCGGCTCCTGGAGGAGTACCGGATCGCCGAGTGATCCCCCGGCCGCCCGGCGACGGACCGCGTCGCCGGGCGGCCCCCTCGAACCGCCGGTCGACGGGCGTGCGGGCCCGTCCCGGCGCGGGGCCGTGCCCCGTCACGGGCCCGGCCTGGTCCGCCAGGGTCCGGCACGGCCCTCCGGAAGCGGCCGCAGGGCGTACAGCTGCGACGACGCGCCCTGCGGCCGCTTCCGCACACCCGCTTCCGGCGCGTACGGCCGTTTCCCCCGGCGGGTTCCGTCGGCGCACCCGCTGAGACAAGAGTCACCAGCCCTGTCAGGTCCCTTGGGAACCGGACCGGGTCGAGCTACGGTCGTAGAGGTGGGACGCGCGGACGCGCTCCCACCGGACACATGAACGAGCAGGCGGGTTGCCCACCCACCGTGTGCTCCCGATAGCATCCACCGGGACAGCAAGCCGTCCCTCTATTACCGATCCCGCGGTGGCCCCCGTCCAGCGGCCATGATCCCCCGCGACAAAGGTCTTCGATGCCCATCAGCCCGTCCCCTCGCACTTCCGTCACGGACCGCGATGCCCTCGCAGCCCCGACGGCCGGTCGGCGACCCCGCGTGACCATCGCGCGCGGAGCCACCCCCTGGTTCGTCCCCACCCTCGCCACGGCCGCCGTCACCACCGCCCTCACCCGGCGCAGCGGCAAGTGGGCTCTGGCGGCGGTACCCGCCTGTGCGCTCAGCGCGGGCATGCTGTGGTTCTTCCGCGACCCCGAGCGTGAGATCGGGACCGGCAGAGTGATCTCCCCCGCCGACGGCGTCGTACAGAGCATCGACGCCTGGCCGGACGGCCGCACCCGGGTCGCGATCTTCATGAGCCCGCTCAACGTCCACGTCAACCGCGCGCCCCTGCCGGGCACGGTGACGTCGGTCGAGCACGTCGCGGGCGGCTTCGTCCCCGCGTTCAACAAGGACAGCGACCAGAACGAGCGGGTCGTCTGGCACTTCGACACCGAGCTCGGCGACATCGAGATGGTCCAGATCGCGGGGGCCGTGGCCCGCCGCATCGTGCCGTACGTCGCCGCCGGTACCAAGGTCGAGCAGGGCGAGCGGATCGGTCTGATCCGGTTCGGGTCCCGGGTCGACACCTACCTGCCGGCCGGCGTCGAGGTCGGCGTCGAGGTCGGCCAGAAGACCACAGCCGGGGTGACGCGCCTTGACCGTGACTGATCCTGAGACAATCGTCGGCCTGGACGACGAGGAGACGGCCCTGCGCCGCCGCCGCTGGGCGCGCGACCGCGAGCTGCGCGCCCCGCGCTCTCCCCAGCACCTGTCCACCGCCGACTTCCTGACCCTGGGGAACGCCGTCTGCGGCTTCCTGGCGATCTACTCGATCACCACCGGGGTCCTCGTCCCGCACATCACCAACCCGGACGCCGCTCCGGACCGGCACAGCGCGGCCACCGCGGTCACGCTGCTGCTGATCGGCTCGATGTGCGACCTCTTCGACGGGCTGGTGGCGCGCAAGCTGCGCTCCTCCGCCCTCGGAGCGGAACTGGACAACCTGGCCGACCTGATCAGCTTCGGCATCGCGCCGGCCTACTTCGTCGCGGTCTGGGGCATGGTCTCCCAGGGCTCCAACAGCAAGCTCTCGGCGCTCATCGCGATCACCGTGCTGCTCGCGGTGGTGCTGCGGCTGGCCCGCTTCTCGGCCGTCAAGATGCGGCCGGGGGTGTTCCAGGGCATGCCCTGCCCGATGGGCGCGATGACGGTCATCGCGATCGTGCTGCTCGACCCGCCGTTCCTGCCCGGTCTGCTCGCCATCTTCGGCGCCGCGTACCTGATGGTCAGCCGGATCGAGTACCCGAAGCCGCAGGGGCTGCTGGCCACCGCCACGCTCTGCTGGATCGTCGTCTCCATCGGCTGCCTGGCCGCCTGGGCCACCGGCCTGCCGGGCGGCGACGCGCTGATGCACGTCGGCGCGTTCGCCCAGATCACGCTCGCCGCGATGGCGCCGCTGCTGGTCATCCGCCGCAAGGTGGGGCAGAAGGTCGGCGACGTCCGCGCCCGGCGCGCGGAGTCGCGGCTCGGCTGATCCCGTCACACGAGGAAGGGCCCGGAACCGATCGGTTCCGGGCCCTTCCGTCGTTCTCGTGCCGCTCTCGTGCCGTTCTCGGTGGGGTCACGCCCCGCCGTTGTGGACGCTGAAGGCCGAGCGGCGGGCCGCCCGCGCCACACCCGGGTCCGGATGCACGCTCGACACCGCCGTCAGCACCGAGGCCGCTCTCGGGTGCCCGGACTGCCGCGCGCGGGCGAACAGCCGGACCGGATCGCCCGCCGAGGCGCCCTCGACGTGACCCACCAGCAGCTCCGTCTCACCGTGGTCGAGCACCGCCGCGGCCGTGTCCACCCAGAGCCAGGCCGCGTCGTCCGCGCCCAGCACGTCCGCCGGGGCGACCCCCTCGTCCGAGCGCTCCGCCAGCCACAGCAGCGCGTACGGGCGCAGCACCGGCTCGTCCACCGCCGCGCGCACCGCCTGCTCGGCCGGGCCGCCGGCCACCCGCAGCGCCTCGAAGGCCAGGCCACGCACGAGCGCGTCGTCGCCCTGCGCCGCGTCCAGCAGCTCGGCCACCGCCCGGTCCGCCGGACGGGCCGCGACCCAGGCCCGGTACTCGGCCCGGGCCGGGCCCGGCGAGTAGTCCGCGCAGGCGTTCAGCAGCTCGAAGGCGCTCTGCTCGATGTGCCCGGCCGCGGTCTGCGCGACCGTGCAGATCTCCTCCAGCTTCGCCCGCACCGCCCAGTGGCCGAGCGGCGACAGCTCGGCGGCATCGTTCCTGCGCGTCAGCGCGCCGACGGCGGCCAGGCCGTCCAGCATCCAGTCCAGCACCGCGGCCACGTCCGAGGGCGCCGGCGGGGTGTCGATCTGCGGCTCCCGGCAGGTGCCGCGGACCGCCGACACCGCGGAGGCGGCGTGCGGCACGGGCGACAGGCCCGGCCCGCCGGCCCCGCCACCGACCCGGCGCTCGTCCAGGCCCCGGCGCAGCAGCTCCAGCAGCTCGCTCTCGGCCACCGGGCCGTCCACCAGGTGCAGGAAGGAGAGCAGCTGCGGGGCCTGGTCCACGGCCTGGCCGGCCAGCACGGCGAACACCCCGCGCAGCGCGGCGGGCGGCACCGGGGCGAGCAGCGTCCAGGCGTCGAACAGCGCCGACCAACCGCGGATCACGGCCTCGTCGTCGTGCTCCCAGGCGTGCAGGCGCCAGCCGGGGCCGGCCCCGGCGTCCCGGGCCTCCACCAGGCCCACCAGCAGCGCCTGACCCCAGGCCTTGGCGGCGGCGCCGACCGTCATGGCCAGCGCCCGGCCCGCCGCACGGGCGTCCTCCGGCAGCAGCTCGCCGCGCTTGTCGACCTCCTCCAGATCCCCGGCCCAGCGGGCGATCCGGACGGCGTCCACCAGCATCCGGCGGGCCAGCGGGGCCAGCTCGGCCGGCGCGGGGAAGCCCTCGGGTACGGGAACCCGGCCCCGCCCGGGGGCCGGCGCGGGCCCCCGCCTCCGGGGTACGCCGTTACGGGGGACACCCGCCCCGGCCGGCCTGCCACCGGCGGGCCGGTGGGCCGTACCGGGGAGACGGGTCACCGTCGCACCGGTACCGATCGTCGGCGGGAGCGGGGCATCACGGTCGCGCGGGTTCCGAGACGTCACGTCGAGCAGTCTTCCCCTTGTACGGGCCTTCTGTCACATCCGGTTGTCCGTACGACCGGACGACCGGTGACCGCACCTCCGCAAGATCGGGCAACAGTGGCAAACCGGCTGGCCGGAAACGTGTGGCCTGCCCATGCCAGGTCGGCGGCGACGGTCGCTGGGCCCGTTCGATCGGTTACGGAGCGTGTCGGAGGCGGTTCGCCGGCGTCCTAGAGGAGCGGGGTGAGCCAGCGGCGGAGGAGTTCGGTGTAGCGGTCGGGGGCGGTGTTCCAGAGGGTGGCGTGGTCGGCGCCGGGGAAGGACTGGAGGCTGACCACGTCGGGGCGGGCCGCGGCGAGGCGTTCGGCGCTGCGGAAGGGGGACACCCGGTCGCTCGGGCTGTGCAGCAGCAGGGTGGGGACGCGCAGGTCGCCGCCCTCGGCGATGCGGGCGAAGTCGGCCAGGTCCACGCCGGTGCGGCCCTGCGCGGCCAGGGCTCCGAGTTCGGCGGCGGCGCCCTTGAAGCCCAGCCGTTCGGCGTCCCGGCGGGCGGTGGCCGGGAGGTCGAGGACCGGCGAGTCGAGGACCAGTCCGCTGACGGCGTTCGCCCAGGCGGAGCGGGCCGCCGCCTGCAGGACCATGGTGGCGCCGACGGACCAGCCGTACAGGATCACCCGGCCCGCGCCGTGGCCGAGCGCCAGTCGGATCGCCGCCTCGACGTCGCGCCACTCGGTCTCGCCGAAGTGGCTGTAGCCGTCCGGGGAGGCGGGGGCGCCCTCGTCGCCGCGGTAGGTGACGGCGAGGGCGGGCAGGCCGAGGCGGTCGAGGACGGGGAGGACCGGGAGGGTCTGCCGGCGGTCGGCCTCGGGGCCGTGGACCAGGATCACCCAGGTGCCGCGCTTGCCGTCCAGGTACCAGGCGGGCAGGTCGCCGAGCTCGCCGTCGACGGCCGTCTCGGTGTAGGCGAGGCCGAGCGCCCGGGTGGGGTCGCCGAGGTGCACGCGGGGGGTGAAGCGGACCTCCGTGCCGGGGGTGAGGGTGCCCTGGTCGGCGCGGACCAGCCGGCGGGTGACACCCTGCTCGTCGCTGTGCAGGACCTCCTCGACGACCGCGTGGCCGTCCTCGCCCCACTCCACCGCCCAGCGGCCGGGGCGCAGGCTCTCGGGGCTGCGGCTGAACGTGATCCGGCCGACGCCCAGGCTCCGGACCAGGACCGGCCCGGACTCCTGGACGGTGGCCACCGGACGGACCATCCGCTCGGAGGCCCGGCGGCCGACCACCAGGACGACGGCCCCCGCCCCGACGGCGGCGGCCGCCACGACGGCAGCGGTACCCCAGCGCATATCGTTCCCCGCTCTGTTGGTCACGGACCGGACGGCGTTCGTGCACCAGTTCACCGGTGCCCCGACCGCCCGGCCACCGGGCTGGGCCGTCCGGGTCACCGTGGCCGGACACCCCCCGGCCGGTCTCGGCGTCAGTCGGTCTCGGCGGCGAGGAGGTACCAGAAGCGGTCGGTGAGGGTGTCGAGGGTGGGGGGCGGGGTGGCACGGGCGGTGATGCCCCAGTGGGTGGGGACGTGGTGTTCCTGATGGAGGGCGGCGAGGACGGCGGCGAGGGAGTCGGCGGGGGCCGGGACGATGCGGGCGAGCGCACGCAGCTGCGGCTGCCAGCGGCCGGCCGCGCACTGGCGGAGGAGGTGGTCGAGGGCTTCTCCGCGGCCGGTGGCCTCGACGAGCTCGGGCAGGCTCAGGTGGAGGACGTCGGCGAGGGCGAGGGTCTGGTCCTCGTCGCCGTCCCAGTGGCCGGTCAGTTCGGCCTGCCGGTAGGCGGCGAGGGTGGTGCCGGTGCGTTCGGCGACCGCGGCCTGGCCGAGTTCGCACGCGATCCGGTGGTCGCGCAGGCTCACCGGGCGGGTGTCCATCAGGTGGGCGGCGGGGCACCAGAGGGCTCGGGCGAGGGCGATGAGCTCCGGTTCGTTCGGCCGCAGCTCACCGCTCTCCCAGGCCAGGACGTGGCCGGGCAGCAGCCGGACGCCGTGGGCCGCCATGCCCTCGGCGACCTGTTCGGGGGTCAGGCCGAGCCCGGCCCGGTGGGCTCGGGCGGCCGCGGGGGAGAACGGCACCGGAGGTGGGACGGAAGCGGACTTTTTGCGACGCATGCCACCGAACGGTAGGGGCCCGTCGCGGCGCGGCCCCAGCGACCGAACCCACGAAGCGGCCGCTGCCGGGGCGCTGCTCCGCTGGGCGATCCCACAGCTCATCGGGCGTTGCCCGGCGCGCCCGGCGTGTGACCAACCCCTCCGTGACCTCGGTTGACGGCCGGTTCGGCCGCGTGATGGGATCCTGGGGCCAATCGGAGGCATGGAGAGGAAGCCGGTGCGAGTCCGGCGCGGTCCCGCCACTGTCACCGGGGAGCACGCTCGGAACTATCGCCACGGCGGGCCGTCAGAAGCCGCTGGAAGGCCCGGGGGTGCGTCCGACCCGGAAGCCAGGAGACTCTCGGCCCCCGCTACGTCGATCCAGGGCGCGGACCCTGAGTGAGGACACGCACGCGATGCAGGCTGCCCCGCCCCGCCGAACTCCTGGCCACCTTCCGCCGGGCTGCCCCTCGCCGAGCATCCTTCCGCCGAGCTGCCTCTCGCCGTGCGGCCGGTGACCGTCCGTCCGCGGGCCGGGCGCCCTGCGGTGCGCGCCGCCGCGTTCGCGCTGGGCGCCGTCGCGGGCTACGCCGCCGACGCCCGCTTCGCCGACCCGCGCCGGGGCCACCCGGTGGCCGTCTTCGGCAGCGCCGCGACCAGGCTGGAACGGCGCCTGTGGCGCGACGACCGTACGGCCGGCGCCGGGTACACGGCGCTGTGCGTGGGCGCGGTCGCGGCGGGCGCGCTCGCCCTGGACCGTACGGTGGGCCGGCGCCCGCTGGGCCGGGCCGCGCTGGCGGCGGCCGCGACCTGGACGGTGCTCGGCGGCACCTCGCTGACCAGGGAGGCGCGCAGCATCGGCCGCTCGCTGAAGGACGGCGACCTGCGGGCCGCGCGGGAGCGGCTGCCGCACCTGTGCGGGCGGGATCCGAGCGCGCTGGACGAGCAGCAGATCGCCCGTGCGGTGGTCGAGTCGGTGGCCGAGAACACCGCCGACGCCGTGGTGAACGCCCTGGCCTGGGGCACCCTGGCGGGCACGCCCGGACTGCTGGCCTTCCGCGCGGTGAACACCCTGGACGCCATGGTGGGCCACCGCTCGCCGCGCTACGCCCGGTTCGGCTGGGCCTCGGCCCGGCTGGACGACGTGGCGGGCTGGCCGGGCGCCCGGCTGACGGCCCTGCTGACGGTCGCCGCCGCCCCGCACCCCCGGACCGCCTGGCGGGTGTGGCGGCGCGACGGCTCCGCGCACCCGAGCCCGAACGCGGGCCAGGCGGAGTCGGCCTTCGCGGGCGCGGTGGGGGTGCGGCTGGGCGGGACGCTCCGGTACGGCGAGAGGGTGGAGCACCGTCCGGTGCTGGGCGAGGAGCTGCGGCCGGTGACGGTGGACGACATCGAGCGGGCCTGTGCGCTCTCCCGGCGGGTGGGTGCGCTGGCGCTGGGTACGACGGTCGCGGGGCACGTCCTGCTGCGCGCGCTCCTGGGGAAGAGGGGAAGGGCATGACGAACGCGCTGCTGGTCGCGGGGACGACCTCGGACGCGGGCAAGAGCGTGGTGACGGCCGGCATCTGCCGCTGGCTGGCCCGCCAGGGCGTGCGGGTCGCGCCGTTCAAGGCACAGAACATGTCGCTGAACTCCTTCGTCACCGCCGACGGCGCCGAGATCGGCCGCGCCCAGGCGATGCAGGCGCAGGCGGCGCGGGTGGAGCCGGAGGCGGCGATGAACCCGGTGCTGCTGAAGCCCGGCGCCGACGGCCGCAGCCAGGTGGTGCTGCTGGGCAGGCCGGTCGCCGAGGTCGGCGCGCTGGACTACCGCGAACGCAAGCCCGTCCTGCTGGAGCGCGCTCTGGAGTGCCTGGCGGATCTGCGCCGGCGGTACGAGGTGGTGGTCTGCGAGGGCGCGGGCTCGCCCGCCGAGATCAACCTGCGCGACCGCGACATCGCCAACATGGGCCTGGCCACGGCCGCCGGGCTGCCGGTGGTGGTGGTCGGGGACATCGACCGCGGCGGCGTGTTCGCGGCGATGTACGGGACGCTGGCGCTGCTGTCGGCGGAGGACCAGCGGCACGTGGCGGGCTGGTTCGTCAACAAGTTCCGCGGCGACGCGCGGCTGCTCGCGCCCGGGCTGGAGATGCTGCACGGGCTGACCGGCCGTCCGGTGCTGGGCACCCTGCCGATGCTGCCCGGGCTCTGGCTGGACGCCGAGGACTCGCTGGACCTGTCCACCGTGGTGGACCGGGTCGACGGCCGCGGGCCGCTCGGCGCGGACGTGCTGCGGGTGGCCGTGGTGCGCTTCCCCCGGCTCTCCAACTTCACCGACCTGGACGCGCTGGCGCAGGAGCCGGGCGTACTGGTGCGCTGGGCGACCAGGCCGGAGGAGCTGGCCGACGCCGACCTGGTGGTGCTGCCCGGCACCCGGGCCACCGTGGCGGACCTCGCCTGGCTGCGCGAGCGCGACCTGGAGCGGGCGCTGAAGGCGCGGGCGGCGGCCGGGCTGCCGATCCTCGGGGTGTGCGGCGGCTACCAGATGCTGGCGCGCGGGATCGTCGACGAGGTGGAGTCCAAGGCGGGCGCCGTCGACGGGCTCGGCCTGCTGCCGACGCAAGTGCGGTTCGGCGCCGAGAAGGTGCTGGCGCGGCCGGTCGGCGAGGCGTACGGGCAGCGGGTCGAGGGCTACGAGATCCACCACGGGGTGGTGACCGTGGAGGGGGGTACAGCCTTCCTGGACGGCTGCCGGGTCGGCTCGGTCTGGGGCACCACCTGGCACGGCGCGCTGGAGAACGACGGCTTCCGCCGGGAACTCCTGCGCGAGGTCGCCGAGTTGGCCGGGCGGGCGTTCGTGCCCGCGCCGGACACCTGCTTCGCCGCGGCCCGCGAGGGCCGGCTGGACCGGCTGGGCGACCTGATCGAGGAACACGCGGACACCGACGCGCTGTGGAAGCTGATCGAGGGCGGGGTGCCGGCGGCCGGATCGCTGCCGTTCCTGGCGCCCGGGGCACCTGGGAGTGACGCATGACCGATGTCCGCTATCCGTTCACCGCGATCGTCGGCATGGCCGACCTGCGGCTCGGGCTGCTGCTGAACGCGGTCTCCCCGGCCGTGGGCGGCGTGCTGGTGCGCGGCGAGAAGGGCACCGCCAAGTCGACCATGGTGCGCGCGCTGGCCGGGCTGCTGCCGTCCATCGCCGCCGTGGACGGCTGCCGCTTCGCCTGCGACCCGGCCGCGCCCGACCCGCAGTGCCCGGACGGGCCGCACAGCAGCTCCGGGACACACCAACGCCCGTCCCAGCTGGTCGAGTTGCCGGTCGGCGTGGCCGAGGACCGGATCGTCGGCTCGCTCGACCTGGAGCGCGCGCTGACCGACGGTGTCAAGGCGTACGAGCCCGGGCTGCTCGCCAAGGCGCACCGCGGCGTGCTCTACATCGACGAGGTCAACCTGCTCCAGGACCACGTGGTGGACCTGCTGCTGGACGCCGCCGCGATGGGCCGCTCGTACGTCGAGCGCGAGGGCGTCTCGGTGCGGCACGCGGCCCGGTTCCTGCTGGTCGGCACGATGAACCCGGAGGAGGGCGAGCTGCGGCCGCAGCTGCTCGACCGCTTCGGCCTGACCGTGGAGATCGCCGCCACCCGGGATCCGGCCGAGCGGGCCGAGGTGGTCCGGCGCCGGCTCGCCTACGACGCGGACCCGGCCGGCTTCGCCGCGCGGTTCGCCGAGCAGGAGCGGGCACTCGCCGAACACATCACCGCGGCACGGGAGTTGCTGCCCAAGGTCGAGCTGACGGAGGTGGCGCTGCGTCAGATCACCGCCGTGTGCGCGGCGTTCGAGGTGGACGGGCTGCGCGCGGACATCGTGATGGCCCGCACCGCCGTGGCCCTCGCTGCCTGGGACGGGCGCACCGAGGTGCTGGAGGAGGACGTCCGCAAGGCCGCCCAGCTGGCGCTGCCGCACCGGCGCCGGCGCAACCCCTTCGACGCGCCGGGGCTGGACGAGGAGCAGCTGGACCGGACGCTGGAGGAGCACGCCCAGCAGGACGATCCCGAGCCGGAGCCCGAGGGCGACGGCGGCGGCGACGGCGACGGCGACGGCGACGGTCCCGGCGACGACGGCCCGGACGGTGGCGGCCCGGACGGTGGGGGTGCCCCCGAGCCGTCCGACGGCGGCGCCCCGGAGGCGTCCGCACCGGACGCCGACTCCGCCGACTCCGCCGGCGAGCAGCCGCAGCAGCCCGTACCCGCCCAGCAGCCCGCCCCCGCACGGGAGTCGGCGCCCGTCGCGGCCGCCGACCCGTACCGGACCAAGCTGTTCACCGTCCGGGGCACCGGCCACGGCGCCCAGGGGCGCCGATCCCCCGCCGAGACCACCGGCGGGCACACCATCCGCGCCCGCCGGCCGCAGGGCGCGCTCGGCCGGCTGCACCTGACCGCCACCCTGCAGGCCGCCGCGCCGCACCAGGTGGCGCGCGGGCGCAGCGGTCGGGCGCTGGTGCTGCAGAAGGACGACTTCCGCGAACAGGTGCGCCAGGGACGGGAGTCCAACCTGGTGCTGTTCGTGGTCGACGCCTCCGGCTCGATGGCCGCCCGGCAGCGGATGACCGCCGTCAAGGGCGCGGTGCTGTCGCTGCTGATGGACGCCTACCAGCGCCGCGACAAGATCGGCATGATCACCTTCCGCGGCTCGGGCGCCGAACTGGCACTGCCGCCCACCTCCTCGGTGGAGGTCGGCGCGGCCCGGCTGGAGTCGCTGCCCACCGGCGGCCGGACCCCGCTGGCCGCCGGGCTGCTGCGCGCCCACGAGGTGCTGCGGGTCGAGCGGCTGCGCGACCCCAGCCGGCGCCCGCTGCTGGTCGTGGTGACCGACGGCCGGGCCACCGGCGGGCGGGACGCGCTCGCCCAGTCCCACCGCGCGGCCGCGCTGTTCGCCGCGCAGGGCACCGCGAGCGTGGTGCTGGACTGCGAGTCCGGCCCGGTCCGGCTGGGCCTGGCCCGCACCCTGGCCGGGCAGCTCGGCGGCAGCGCCGTCAGCCTGGACGAGCTGCGCGCCGAGGGCGTGGCCTCGCTCGTCCGCGAGAACCGTTCCGTGAACCCCACCCGTTCGATGCGAAAGGCGGCCTGAGCCGACATGCCCAAGGGTGTCCCCGAGAGCGTTCCCGACGACGGCCTGACCACCCGCCAGCGCCGTACGCTGCCGATCACCGCCGTGCACACCGGCCCCGGCAAGGGCAAGTCCACGGCCGCGTTCGGCATGGCGCTGCGGGCCTGGAACCAGGGCTGGCCGGTCGGGGTGTTCCAGTTCGTGAAGTCCGCCAAGTGGAAGGTCGGCGAGGAGAACGCGCTGCGCGTCCTCGGCGCCTCCGGCGAGGGCGGCACCGTCGACTGGCACAAGATGGGCTCCGGCTGGTCCTGGATCCAGCGCTCCGCCGAGCAGGAGATGACCAGCGAGGAGGCGGCCAAGGAGGGCTGGGAGCAGGTCAAGCGCGACCTCGCGGCCGAGACCTACCGCTTCTACGTGCTCGACGAGTTCACCTACCCGATGCACTGGGGGTGGATCGACCCGGAGGAGGTGGTGGCCGTGCTCAAGGACCGCCCGGGCAGCCAGCACGTCGTCATCACCGGCCGGTACGCGCCCGAGGCGCTGACCGGATTCGCCGACCTGGTCACCGAGATGACCAAGGTCAAGCACCCCATGGACGCCGGCCGCAAGGGCCAGCGCGGTATCGAGTGGTGACCCCTTGAGCAACGTCCCCGCGCACGCCCGCGTGAACATCCCCCGTCTGGTCGTCGCCGCGCCCTCCTCGGGCGCCGGGAAGACCACCGTCGCCACTGGACTGATCGCCGCGCTGGCCGCGCGCGGGCTGACGGTGTCGCCGCACAAGGTCGGCCCCGACTACATCGACCCGGGCTACCACGCACTCGCCGCCGGGCGCCCGGGCCGCAACCTGGACGCCTTCCTGTGCGGGCCCGAGCGGATCGCCCCGCTGTTCCTGCACGGCGCGGCGGGGGCGGACGTCGCGGTCGTCGAGGGCGTCATGGGCCTGTTCGACGGGGCGTCCGGGCGCGGGGAGCTGGCGTCCACCGCGCACGTGGCCAAGCTGCTGCGGGCGCCGGTGGTGCTGGTGGTGGACGGCTCCTCGCAGTCCCGCTCGGTGGCGGCCCTCGTGCACGGCTTCGCCTCCTGGGATCCGCAGGTGCGGCTCGCCGGGGTGATCCTCAACCGGGTCGCCTCCGACCGGCACGAGCAACTGCTGCGCGAGGCGCTGGAGGAGGGCTCCGGCGTGCCGGTGCTGGGCGCACTGCGCCGCTCGGCCGCGGTCGCCACGCCCTCCCGCCACCTCGGGCTGATCCCGGCGGTGGAGCGCTCGGCGGAGGCGCTGAAGGCCGTCGCCGACATGGGCGAGCTGGTCGGCTCCTCCGTCGACCTCGACGCTGTGCTGGAACTCGCCCGCACGGCACCGGAGTTGGACGCCGAACCGTGGGCGCCCTCGGCCGAGGTCGATCCCGTGGCCGGGCGGCCGCGGATCGCCGTGGCCGGCGGCGCGGCGTTCTCCTTCTCCTACGCCGAGAACGCCGAACTGCTCGGCGCAGCCGGGGCGGAGGTGGTCCCCTTCGACCCGCTGCACGCCTCCGCGCTCCCGGAGGGGACGGCCGGACTCGTCATCGGCGGCGGCTTCCCCGAGCTGTACGTCCGGGAGTTGAGCGGCAACGCCGAACTGCGCTCGGCCATCGCCGCGTTCGCCGCCTCGGGCGGGCCGATCGCCGCCGAGTGCGCCGGACTGCTCTACCTGGGGCGGGAGTTGGACGGCCTGCCGATGTGCGGCGTACTGGCCGCCGACGCCCGGATGACCGAACGGCTCACCCTCGGCTACCGGGAGGCCGTCGCCCTGCACGACTCCCCCCTCGCCGCGGCCGGCACCCGGCTGCGCGGCCACGAGTTCCACCGGACGGTCTGCGAACCGGGCGCGGGCGAACACCCCGCCTGGGGCTGGCACCTGCCCACCGGCCCGCGCACGGAGGGCTTCGCCGGCACCAACGTGCACGCCTCGTACCTGCACCTGCACTGGGCGGGGGCGCCGGGGGTGGCCTCCGCCTTCGCGGCCGCTGCGGCGGACTACGAAAGCCGCGCCCGCTGAAAGCCGTGCGTCCTAGGATGCCGCGCATGAACGTGATCGTCCTCAACGGGGGCTCCAGCTCCGGCAAGTCGAGCATCGCCCGCTGCCTGCAGGAGCTGCTGCCGGAGCCGTGGCTGCACCTCGGCGCGGACACCATGGTCGACGCGCTGCCGCCCTCGCTGCGCGGCGACGGCGGCGACGGCGGCAGCGGCACAGGCGGCATCAGCGGCCTGGAGGGCGGGGACGGCACGGTGGAGGTCGGGCCCGTCTTCGCCGCGCTGGACGCCGCCTGGACGCTCGGGGTGGCGGCGATGGCCCGCGCCGGCGCCCGGATCGTGGTGGACGAGGTGTTCCTCGGCACCACCGCCTCGCAGGCCCGCTGGCGCGCCGCTCTGGAGGGCCTGTCCGTGCTCTGGGTCGGCGTACGCTGCGACCCCGCGGTGGCCGCGGCCCGGGAGGCCGCCCGTGGCGACCGGGTCACCGGGATGGCCGCCGCGCAGGCCGAGGCGGTGCACGAGGGCGTCACGTACGACCTGGTCGTGGACACCTCGCGGGCCTCGGCGGCGGAGTGCTCCGGACTGATCGCCGAGCGCGTCCTGGCGCTCGGCTGACCGGTCCCCGGGGGGCTCTCAGAGCGCGAGCGTCTGCCAGCCCCGGGTGATCTGGTCGTGGACGGCCGTCGGGTCCGGCGGGGTGGCCTGGGCCGCCGCGAGCGCGGCCAGCAGGCCGGTGCCGTCCGCCGGGCGCTGCGCCGGGTCGTTGGCCAGCGCGTGGGTGACGACGGCGGCGAGCGCCGGGTCGAGCGCCTGGACCGCCGCCAGCGCGGCCGGTTCGGGCCCGGTGTCCACGATCCGGCGGATCACCGCGCCCGTGTTGGTGGCCGCGAACGGGCTGGCGCCGTGCGCCGCGCAGACCACGCAGCACGCCCAGGCCCAGATGTCGGCGGCCGTGCCGACCCGCCCGTCGCCGAACTGCTCCGGCGCCATGTAGGTCAGGGTGCCGGGACCGCCGCCGGTGGCGGTGAGCCGGGTGCCGTCCACGATCGCCGCGATGCCGAAATCGAGCAGGCGCGGGCCGGCCGAGGTGAGCATGATGTTGGCGGGCTTGAGGTCCCGGTGGACGAGCCCCAGCCGGTGCACCCCGGACAGTGCCACGGCCAGCGCCAGCGCGAGGGCGCGCAGCGCCTCGGCGGAGCGGATCGGCCCCTGCTCGCGCAGGTGGACGTCCAGGGGACGGCCGTCCAGCAGCTCCATGGCCAGGTACGGGCGGCCGGCGTCCACGCCGGTGTCGAGCACCCGGGCGGTGTAGGCGCCGGGCACCATGGCCAGCACCTCGGACTCGCGCTGGAAGCGGCGCAACAGCTCGGCGTCGTGGAGGAGTTCGAGATTGATGGTCTTGAGCGCGACCTGGGTGGCGGAGCCCTGGCGCTGGGCGAGGTAGACCGTGCCCATGCCGCCGGAGCCGATCCGGCCGAGCAGCTGGTAGCCGCCGATCGTGCGAGCGTCGTGGGGGCTGAGCGGCTTGCCGATGGGCGGGGCCTGCGGGACGGGCGGGACGGGCGGCGCGAACTGCGTCGGGACGTACGGCTGCGGCACCGGGGTGGCCGCGACCGGGCCGGGGACGGGAGCCGTCGGCACGACGGCGGGCACGACGGCTGGCGCGGCGTCCGCCCTGGCGACGACCGGCTCGTGCCGCCTGCTGGTGACCGTCGCACCGATCTGGAACAGCAGCACGGCGAAGATCAGCCAGTACGGCAGGAGGAACACGCCCAGCACCGCGCGGAGCGCGAGCAGACCGAAGACCCGGCGCCGGGTGGTGCGGGCCGACCAGACGCGCGCCGGCATGCGGATCGTCAGCAGGTTGCGCTGGGTCAGGAACCAGAACAGCAGCCAGAGCACCAGCGCCGAGATCGCCGGGACGAGGTACCAGAGCTCCGCCGTGTGGAGCGGCACGTGCGATGCCTGGACCAGCAGGCGCGGCCCGTCGGAGGGGTCGATCGGGGCCCGCAGCATCCGGAGGCCGCGGACGTCGCCGAGGAACAGCAGGGCTTCCACCCCTGCCGCGCAGCCGAGCCCCAGCGCCGACGCGACGACGAACGGCCGCCGACCGGCCGGCGCGCCCGCGCCCACCGCTGCCGCCGCCTGCTGGCGCGTCGCCCGCTGGAGCCACACCAGCGGCGCCAGTGTCAGCGACCGCACCACCAACAGGAGCACCAGGAGCACCGGTACGAGGACGATCACAACCACGCTCATGCTTCCCCCTTGGCCGACCGCGCGCACCCGGAGTATAGGGGCCCGGCGGGGTCGGGTCGGTGGAACCGGCCCGGGCGAGCAGGTCTGCGGCGAGGTCGGCGGAGCGGGCGCCCGGACCCGAGCAGTCCCGTCAACTCCTCTTGCCGAAGGTGGTGTTCGGGGGGCCGTTGCGGTGGCAGGCGGTGCAGCGGAGGCGGGTGTAGATGGCGACCGCGCCCATGCAGACGTCCTCGCGGCCGTCGAGCGGGGACGCGGAGTCGGCGGGCCTGCCGCAGTCCAGGCAGGGGCGGTGCGGGCGGGCGGCGACCGAGCAGGCCCGGCAGATCAGGTGGGTCGGGTCTTCGGCGTGGACGACGACGGGCTGCGGTCCGCCGTCGAGCAGGTGGTCGCACCAGGTGCAGGACCGGTTCGCCTGCGCCGCCAGCATCCGGGCCCGGACCTCCTGCTGCCACGGGGCCGCCAGCTGCACCGGCACCGTCACCGGCGGGCCCCACCCGGCGGCGGCGAGCCACTGGGCCCCCTCGGCCCCGGCCGCCCGCAGCTGGTCGTGGACGGCGATCTCCCTGGGCGTCCTGTCCTTCATCGGGCCTCTCCTCCGGCGCGGCGTCCTCCCGGGTTAACGCACCCGGGAGGGCGCCGGACACGCCCCCGAGCCGGTCGGCCGGGACAGCCCTAGTCGAGCAGCGGCTCGGTGTCGCCGTGGGCGATGAGGAGTTTGCGCAGCAGGGCGTCGAGCTGGGCGCGCTCGTCGTGGTCGAGGGGGGCGAGGATGCGCTGCTCGTTGCGGACGTGGCCGTCGAGGGCGGCGTCGATCAGCTCCTTGCCGGCCGGGGTGAGGCGGATCAGGACGGCGCGGCGGTCGGTGGGGCTGGGGTTGCGTTCGACCAGACCCTTGGCGGACAGCCGGTCGACCCGGTTGGTGATGGCGCCGGAGGTGACCATGGCGGACTTGAGCAGGGCGCGGGCGTTGAGCTCGTAGGGCTCGCCGGAGCGGCGCAGGGTGGCGAGGACGTCGAACTCGGAGGAGTCCAGGCCGCAGGAGGTGAAGTACTCGCGCAGGGCGTTGTCGACCCGCATGCCGAGCCGCCGCATCCGGCCGATCAGGGCGATGACCTCCACGTCGAGGTCGGGGCGGGTCCTGGTCCACTGCTCGACGATGTCGTCGACGGTGTCGCGCTGTTCCACGGTGTCGTGCCGTTCCATGGTCTGCCGCCTTCCGGGGGTCGGTTGCCGTCTGCTCGGTTGCTGCCTACCCGAATATCTTAACCTTCACATACTTGACGTTCACCGATCTGGGGGCGTAGAACTTATCTCAACGTTCAGATAATCAACGTTGAGGGGATGGGCATCATGGACCGCAAGCGCGCTGGGATCGCCGCCACCGCCGCACTGGCCCCGGCCGCCTGGGGCACGACCTACCTGGTCACCACCCAGCTGCTGCCCGAGGGCCGCCCGCTGCTGCTCGCCGCGCTGCGGGCCCTGCCGGCCGGGCTGCTGCTCCTGCTGATCGGCCGCAAGCTGCCCAAGGGACGCTGGTGGGGGCGGGCAGCCGTGCTCGGGATGCTCAACATCGGGCTGTTCTTCCCGCTCACCTTCGTCGGCGCCTACCGCCTGCCCGGCGGGGTCGCGGCCACCATCGGGGCGATCCAGCCGCTGCTCGTCGCCGGGTTCTCCATCGGGGTCCTCCGGGTCCGGCCCGGACGGCGGACCCTGCTCGCCGGGCTGGCCGGGGTCGGCGGCGTGGCGCTCCTGGTGCTCAAGAGTGGGGCACGGCTCGACGGCGTCGGGATCGCCGCGATGGTCACCGCGATCGCGCTGATGGCCATGGGCACGGTGCTGGCCCGCCGCTGGGGCCGCCCCGCGGACGCCACCCTGCTCGACCTCACGGCCTGGCAACTGCTCGCCGGCTCGGTCTTCCTGGTCCCGCTCGCGGCCGTCGTCGAGGGCGCGCCGCCGGCCCTGAGCGGCGCCAACCTGGCCGGCTTCGCCTACCTCGGCCTGCTCAGCACCGCGCTCGGCTACGTGCTCTGGTTCCGCGGCATCGCCCACCTCGGCGCCGGCCCGACCTCGTTCCTCGGCCTCGTCAACCCGGTCGTCGCCACCGTCGGCGGCCTCGTCGTCCTCGGCCAGACCCTCACCGGCTGGCAGGTCCTCGGCCTCCTGGTGGCCCTCGGCGCCCTGGTCGTCGGCCAGGCCCCGGCCGCCCGGAAGCCCGCCCCGGCGCCGGTGTCCGAGCCCCCCGTCCCCGCTGCGGCCCCGGCCGCCCCCACCGCCCCCCTGACCCCCGAGCTCGCGCCCGTCGGCCGCTGAGCACCCCCGCACCGATCCACGAGGAGAACACCGTGCACTACATCGTCATCACCCGCACCGACCACACCTCCGACGCCGAGCTCGGCCACTACCTCGCCAACGTGGGCGCCACCATGGAGCCCTTCCGCGGCCGGCTGCTCGCCTTCGGCGCCCCGGCCCGGCTGGAGGGCGAGACGGCGTACACCAAGACCGCGATCCTGGAGTTCCCCACCGAGGCCGACGCCGACGGCTGGTACCACTCCCCCGCCTACCAGGCGCTCGCCGAGTGGCGCATCGCCACCATGGGGCACCCGGTCACGATCGCCTCCGTCTCGGGCCTCGCCGCCTGACGGACAGCCGCCCGAGGAACGCCAGCGCCCCGCCGACACCGGTCGGCGGGGCGCTTCGGCGCGTCGTCGGCCCTCGGTTCGGAGCGCTGCGGCCGGTCAGCCGGTCAGCCGGTGGCGCGGATGTAGATGTCGGCGGCGCCGGGGAGGCCGCCCGGGATGGTCGCCACGTAGATGCGGCGGGCGCTGGGGGCGTGGGTGGGAGCCGCGGAGGCGGGCCAGCCCGGGGTCAGGGTGGGGGCCGGGATCGGGACGGCGGCGGTGGTGGCGGCGGCGGGGGCGGCGGCGGGGGCGGTGACGACTGGCTCGCCCTCGGGGGCCGCCTCGACGGCGGAGGGCGCGGCCTCGGGAGCCGGGCCGTCCGGGCCGTCCGTGGGGGGCGGGCAGTTCGGGCCGTCCGCCGTGGACGGGCCGTCCGGGGGGTCCTCGGAGAGCAGACCGGGAGCGCCGGGGGCGCTGGGACCGGCGGGATCGGGGGAGGGGACCGGCGGCTCGGGCGGCGTCGGGGAGCCGGAGGGCGAGGCGGGCGCCGAGGAAGCCGAGGACGGCGAGGACGCCACCGGCCCCTCCGAGAGCTCCGGCGCCTCGGCCGGCTCGTCACCGCCGAGCGCGGCGACCAGGTCGGGCGGCAGGGGCGCGGCGGGCCCGGGGTCGGGCAGGTCGTAGGCGCTGAGGAAGTCGCCGACGCCCGGGGCCCTGCCGCCGCCGAGCCGGTAGTGCAGGTAGGCGACGGGGGCGCCGTCGGACGTGTGGGTGTAGACGGCGCCGACCGGCACGTAGTAGCGGCCGACGCCGGGGTGCTGGGAGGGGTGGAGGCCGGCCAGGCGTTCGGCGCGGTCGCGGTCGGTCTCGTGGCCGGGGCCGCCGAGGGTGAGCGCGTTGACGCCGCGCACCACGAGGGCGGCGGCGACGGACACGCACAGCACCAGCGAGACGGCGACGGTGCGCCGTAGGACCGGGCGGCCGTTCAGGGCCGGCCACGAGTCGGTCACCATGCGCTCGGGTGGGATGCCGTCCACGGTTCTTCGCTCCCCCTCGATCAGGACGTCACACTCTGCTCGACGTGGGACCGTAGCCGAGAGTTCCTCAGCCCAGGTAGGCGGGGGCGACCGCGGCCTTGGTGACCGGCTGCGCGGCGCCCGAGCCGTCCGCCGGTACGGTCCACAGGTCGGCGCCGTAGTCGCCGGGCAGGGCGTAGACGAGGGTGCCGTCGCCGGACCAGAGCGCCTGGTCGTCGATGTTGCGCTGCTCGGCGGTGGCGGTCTCGGTCATGGTGGCGAGGTCGAGCACGTAGAGGCGCCACGGTGCGTCCGGGGAGAGGCCCGGGACGCGCTTCTTGTACGCGATGCGGGTGCCGTCCGGTGAGAGCGAGGGGCATTCGACGTTGTCGTGCAGGGCGGTGAGGGTGCGGGCGGCGAGGTCGCCGCGGACGAGGTGGGTCTGCCCGGCGCTGGCGAGGGTGGCGTAGAAGGTGTTGTCGTCGGCGAAGGTGACGCCCCAGATGTTGATGTCGTGCGCCTGGTACGGGTGGCCGTCCAGGACGATCGCGAAGTCCTCCAGGTTCTCCCGGAGGTTCCCGTCGCGGACGTCCACGATCGACGTGCGGGTGGAGAAGTCGCTGCCCGCGTACGAGTCGCCGCTGACGAAGACGGTCCAGGCGGCGAAGTGCCCGGACGGCGACACCCGGGAGCGGGTGGGGATGCCGGCGGCCGGGAAGGAGCGCCGCTCGCGCAGGTGGTCGTCGAGGACGACGGCCCGGTAGGTGTCCTCCAGGGCGCCGTGCTGGGCCTGCAGGCAGATGCCGGTGCCGGCGGCGGCGTGGAAGCGCAGGCAGCTGAGGCCGGAGGCGGTGCGCGGGCCGTCGGGGTGGTCGGCGGGGACGGTGACGATCTCGTCCCTGTGCGGCCCCCAGGCCATGTTGCGGAACAGCAACTGTCGTCCATCGTGCGGCACTTGGAGCGAGACGGCGCCGGACTCGACGGACGGCCCGCCGGGCTGGGCCTGGTCCCGGCGGGCGGTGCGGTCGGCCGCGTACAGGACGGCCCCGGTGCCGACTGCGCCGAGCACCAGGACGGCGACCAGCAGCACGAGCACCCTGGTCCGGTTCTGCAGGTTCACGTTCTCTCCCTCTCCTCGGCGGCAGCGACAACGGGTCCGGACGGGCGCAGCACCGCGGCCGCGCCCAGCACGCACAGCGCCAGCGCCCCCGCCGACCAGCCCAGCGCCGCCGGGCCGCCGACCGCGCCCCACAGCGCGCCGAACAGCAGCGAACAGGCGAACCGGGCCAGCGCCTGCCCGGTGCCGACCAGGGCGAGCCCGGCGCCGCGCTGCTCGGCCGGGACGGCGTCGGCGGCCGCGGCGGCAAGCACCCCGTCGGTGGCGGCGTAGAAGGCGCCGTGCAGCACCAGCACGCAGACCGCCGCCGGCAGCCCGCGCAGCGGCGAGAGCAGCACCCCGTACGCGAGCAGCAGCAGCCCGTGCCCGGCGAGGAAGAGCCGGTGGCGGCCGATCCGGTCGGCCAGCATGCCGAGCGGGACGGCGAGCAGCAGGAAGGCGGCGGCGGTGCCCAGCGGCAGCAGCGGGAACAGGCTGACGGACAGGTCCAGTCGGCGCTGGACGAGCAGGTAGAGGAAGGAGTCGCTGACGGTGGTGAGCCCTAGCAGGACGGCGCAGAGCGTGAGTCGGCGCAGCCCGGGCAGGCGCAGCAGGGCGAGGCTGTCGCGCAGTGAGGGGGCGGGAGTTGACGGGCCGTCGGACTTTTGCCGGTTCGGCACGAACAGCAGCAGGATCAGCACGCCGAGCGCGGCGACGCAGGCGCTGACCGTGAACACCGCGTCGTAGCCGTGGTGTTCGCCGCCGTCGGCGAGCAGCGGGCCGCCCGTCAGGCGCAGCACCAGGAAGGCGGTGAGCGGTCCGAGCAGCGCGCCGGCCGTGTCCATCGCCCGGTGCACGCCGAACGCCCGTCCGCGGTGGGCGGGTTCGGTGGCGAGCGAGATCATCGCGTCCCGGGGCGCGGTGCGCAGGCCCTTGCCGGTGCGGTCGACGGCGATCACCGCGCCGATCAGCGGCACGGTGTGGACGAACAGCAGCAGCGGCCGGCAGAGCGCGGACAGCCCGTACCCGACCGCGGCGACGGCCTTGTGGCGGGTGGCGCCGTCGCGGCCGCGGCGGTCGGCGAGGTGGCCGCCGGCCAGGCGGACGAGGGCGCTGAAGCCGTTCTGGATGCCGTCGAGCAGGCCGAAGCCGAGCGGGGAGAGGCCGAGCCCGGTGAGCAGGTAGAGGGGGAGGACGGCGGTGACCATCTCGGAGGAGATGTCGGTGACCAGGCTGACGGTGCCCAGGGCGAGCACCGTCCCCGGTACGGCGCCCCGCCGCACCGTGCCGGTGGCCGGTGCGACGGGGGCCTTCGAGCTGCGGGAGTCCGCGACGTACACGGGCGTCAGTTCCAGATGCCGGTGGTGTCGGCGGCGCCGGACGAGTTGCCCGCGTGGGCGTTGACGCCGGTCAGGTCCTCCAGGGTGTGCAGCAGGTCGTAGTGGTTGTAGGTGGTGGCGGTACTGCTGCCCGGGGCGACGTGGGCGCCGTAGAGCAAGGTCGGGATGCGGTTGCCGGACAGCCTGTTGTCCTCGTCGAAGGTGACGACGAGCAGGCTGTTGTGGCTCTTGGCCCACTGCGCGTAGCCGTCGAGGTTGCTGCTGAGCCAGGAGTCGCCGGTGCCGACGGAGCAGTCGTGCATGTCGTCGCAGAGGTCCGGGACGACGAAGGAGAGCTTGGGCAGGGTGCTGTAGTCGCTCGGGAACGCGTCCATGCCGTACGCGCTGTCGGTGGGGACGTTGCCGAAGCCGAACCACGGGTTGTGCTTCTGCGCGTAGGAGTCGACCCGGCAGTCGGTGGCGCCCTGGGCGGGCAGGCCCTCGTTGTAGCTGGCCCAGGTCTGGCCGGAGGCGAGCAGTTCGGAGGCCAGGTTGGGCTCCTGCAGCGCGCCGACGTCCACGCAGCTGTCGTCGACGATGCCCTGCGAGCTGCCGGAGAACAGCATGTAGTAGTTGGGCTGGCTGGGGTGGGTGAGCGCGTAGGACCGGGTCAGCTTCGCGCCGCCGGCCACCAGGGTGCCGTTGATGTACGGGGCGCTGGAGCTGCCGATCACCTGGGTGTAGGCGTGGTTCTCCAGCACGACGACGACCACGTGGTCGGGGGCGGGCAGGCCGGCGGCGGTGTCGGCGGCGGCGCTGCCGCCGGCGGCCCAGAGGCCGAGCGAGCCGGCGAGCAGCCCGAGGCCGCTCGCCAGGGCGGTGAGCGGGCGCGGCCCGCGGCGGCGGGTGGGGCGCTGGACGGCGGGGCGCGGGGCGGCGGTGGGGGTGCCGGGGGTGCGCGGTCGTACGAAGGCCATGGGGTCCTCCGGAGGTCGGGACTGCCGGGGCGGGAGCGCCGAGAACAGTAGGATCGCCACGGTGTCGTGTACGGCACAAGACAGGTGAAGAACAGACGAACAGCTGCCGCCCGGTGGCGTCGGATCTCACACCCCCCGCGATTGACCCGTTCCGACCGTGCGTGGTGGGATCACGGGGGCTCGGGTACGGAGGAGTGCGGCGGATGAGCGGACCGGTCGCCGGCGACCCACCGGTGCACCCGCGCACCCTGGTGGTCGGGATCGGCGCGAGCAGCGCCGCCGAGTCCGCCGAGGCGGTGCAGCTGCTGACGGACGTGCTCCGGGAGGCCGGGCTCGCCCCGCACGCGGTGGCCCGGCTGGCCACGGTCGCCGGCAAGGCGGACCACCCGGCGGTGCGCCGGGTCGCCCACTGGCTGGGCGGGGTGCCGGTGGACGAGCACCCGGGACGGGAACTGGCCGCCGTACCGGTACCCAACCCCTCGGCCGCGGTCGGTGCCGCCCTCGGCACGGCGAGCGTCGCCGAGGCGGCGGCCCTGGCGAGCGCGCCGGGCGGCCGGCTCCTGGTCGCCAAGCGGAAGTCGGCCATGGTGACGGTCGCGGTGGCGGCGACCGCGGCGATCGCCCGACCCCTCTCGCCCGCGCCACCCCTCTCACCCGCCGAACCCGCCCACCCCCAGGGAGACCCCGCGTGACCGCCCCCGAACCCGACCTGCGCCACCACGGCGACGCCGAGGTCCGCGCCGACGGGCTCGGCCTGGTCGACCTCGCCGTCAACGTCCGCACCGGCACGCCCCCGGCCTGGCTGCGCGACCACCTCGCCGCCACCCTCGGCGACCTCGCCGCCTACCCCGACCAGAGCGCCGCCCGCGCCGCGGTGGCCGCCCGGCACGGCCGCCCGGTCGAGGAGGTGCTGCTCACCTCGGGGGCGGCGGAGGCCTTCGTCCTGCTGGCCCGGGTTGTGACGGCTCGTCACATCACCGTCGTGCACCCACAGTTCACCGAGCCGGAGGCCGCGCTGCGGGACGCCGGACACCGGGTGCACCGGGTGCTGCTCTCCCCCGGGGACGGGTTCCGCCTGGGCGCCGTCCCCGAGGAGGCGGACCTGGTCGTCCTCGGCAACCCGACCAACCCGACCTCCGTCCTGCACCCCGCCGAGGCGGTGGCCGCGCTCGCCCGCCCCGGGCGGACCCTGGTGGTGGACGAGGCGTTCATGGACACCGTGCCGGGCGAGCGCGAATCCCTCGCCCCGGTACGGGACCTGCCCGGCCGGGTCGTCGTGCTGCGCAGCCTCACCAAGACCTGGGGCCTGGCCGGGCTGCGGATCGGCTACGTGCTCGGCCCGGCGCCGCTGATCGCCGAACTCGGCGCCGCCCAGCCGCTCTGGCCGGTCTCCACCCCGGCGCTGGCCGCCGCCGAGGCCTGCAGCAGCCCGGCGGCGCTCGCCGAGGCGGACCGAGCCGCGGACGAACTGGCGCTCTGGCGCGAGCACTTGGTGAAGGGCCTGGCCACTTTCCCGTCCGTACGGCTGTACGGCGAACCGGCCGCCTCCTTCGTGCTGGTCCGGCTGCCGGACGCAGCAGCGGTCCGGCGGCGGCTGCGCGAGCACGGCTTCGCCGTCCGGCGCGGGGACACCTTTCCGGGGCTGGGCGAGGAGTGGCTGCGGATCGCCGTCCGGGACGAGGCGACCACCGACCGCTTCCTCAACGCCCTTGAGGCCGTGCTCGGTTCGAGTCTCCTCGGTCCAGCCTGAGCTCGTCGCCGGTCCGGATCCGCCCGGGCGCCAGCACCTGTGCGTACACCCCCGCGCAGGGCAGCGCCGGCATGCCCTCCAGCGGGACCACCCGGTTCTGCTCGGCCGGGAGGCGCAGGGCCTCGGTGCGACGGGGCAGCGGCCCGTGCCGGAGGGTGGGGACGGCGCAGCGCGGGGTGGCCGCCAGGACGCGCAGGCGCAGTGTCGGGCCGATCGCCAACTCCCGCCCTACCCAGGCGTTCTCGACGTACCCCGCACCCCCGGTGCGGATCACCAGGTTCGGCCGGTAGCGCTCGGCCGCGGAGCCGGTGGCGCGCAGCGTCGCGGTGGTGATCAGGTGCAGTGGAGCGAAGTCGAAGAAGCCGCCGTCGGGCGCAGCACGGCCCAACTCGCTGACGGTGAAGCCGACTTCGGCGGCGATACCGTGTGCCAGCACCTCCTCGGGCACGGCCCGCTCGACCGTCGCACCAGCCGCGCGCTCTGCGACCAGTGCGACCTTGCGGCCGAGCGCCTCGGACAGGTCCGCCACACCCGCGCCGCGCCCGTCCGGCCCGGTGATCGCCACGCCGCCGTCCGCCGCGACCATCGCCGCGAACCCCAGCAGGCCGGCCCAGAGCCGGGGGTGCTTCGCGCTGGCCACCCGGCCGGTCTCCAGGTCGAGCAGCGCCCGCTCGCGGTCCCCGGCCAGGCCCCGCCCGGTCACCTCGGCCGCGTCCAGCTCCTCCCCCAGCAGCGACTTCACCGGGTAGCGGCGCAGCCGCTCGACCGTGCCGAGGACCGCCCCCTCGTCCTTCCCGGTCATGCGGCGGCCGCCCACTCCCGCAGGGTCGCGAAGTCCTCCGCCAGCAGGCCCTTGCCGGGATGGATGTGCAGGGTGAGCGCAGGGCCGGGGTGGTTCGAGGCGATCCACGCGGTGTCCTGCGGCCCGAGCTCGTCGTCCACCCAGACGAAGGGGCGCCCGGCCGCCCAGGCGACCACGTCCCGGGTCTTCCAGTGCAGTCCGTCCGGGTCCTCGGCGAACATCTCCGTCCAGGCGATGTACGGGAGTTCGGGCAGCCCGAGGTGCGGGCCGATGTGGGTGTTCGCCTCGCCCATCCAGCCGGTGGCCCAGACCAGTTCGTAGGGCAGCGCCAGCAGCTCGGGCCCGTGCGCCGGGTTCAGCCACACCCGCAGCGGCTTCACCCGGCCGGCGGGGCGCTTCGCGTGCTTCGCGCGCGTCGCCAGCCTGGTTTCCGCCGCCGCCATCCGCTCCTGCTTGCGCACCCACCAGCCGGGCCGCAGCCGGTAGGTCCGGTAGCCGTCCGGCCGCCGTTTCGGGGCGGCGAAGGGGTTGAGTGGTCCGTCCACGTCGAGGAGGAGCAGGGGCTGCTGGGTCATGTCAGGGATTCTCGGTTCGGTGACGCTGATTGACCAGCGATTTGCCGGTCACGATCGGGTCCTGACCGGCCCTGCAGGCCCCTGCCCGGCCGGAACCTCCCGCCCGGCCCGGCGAGGCCCCCGGGTCAGCCCTTCGGCACGCCGTAGGTGTACCAGCTGCTCCAGGCACCGTTGCTGTACCGGTCGATGAACCACCCGCGGTCGTCGCCGCCCCGCGCGCGGAGGGTGAGGGAGTTGTCCGAGCCCGCCTTGACCACGATGACCTGGCTGGTCAGGTAGCCGCCCATGGAGGTCCAGGCGCTCAGCCCGTTGGAGTTGCCGATCGTCCAGCGCGTCCACATGGCGTGGTCGCGGCCGACCACGAAGACCTGCCGGGTGCCGTCGTTGAGGTTGACGACGGTCTGGCCGCTGGTGCCGTAGTCGCCCCCGCACAGGAAGTCGCCGCCGAACATCGTGCTGCCGCAGTGCGCGGGGGTGATGACCCCGGCCGACGCGGGAGCCGCGGCCAGCCCGACCCCGGCGAGGACGGCGGCGGCCACGACGGCGGCCTTGATCTTGTTCATGGTCTGCTCCTGACTGGTCGGATCGGGCCCGCTCGGCGGGCCCTCACCGGAACCAACGGCAGCCCCGGCCACCGGAGTTCACCGCCCGTTCGACACCGTCCGCAGGACCCGGAAGGACCGCCGGACGCGGAAAGACCGCCGGACGCGGAAAGACCGCCGGGCCTCCCCTCACGAGGAGGGGAGGCCCGGCGGTGGGTGTTGCCGTGTGCCCGGGGGCGGCGGATCAGACCTGGCCGGCCTTCTCCAGGGCCTCGCAGCAGGTGTTGATCAGGAGGCGGGTGACCACGTACGGGTCGATGTTGGCGTTCGGGCGGCGGTCCTCGATGTAGCCCTTCTGCTCCACCTCGACCTGCCACGGGATGCGCACGGAGGCACCGCGGTTGGAGACGCCGTAGCTGTAGACGTTCCACGGGGCGGTCTCGTGCTTGCCGGTGAGGCGGGACTGGATGTCGTCACCGTACTGGTTGACGTGCTCCAGCACCTTCTCCTGGGAGGCGCCGAGCGACTCGCAGGCCGTGATGATGGCGTCGTAGCCCTCGCGCATCGCCTTGGTGGAGAAGTTGGTGTGGGCGCCCGCGCCGTTCCAGTCGCCCCGGGCCGGCTTGGCGTCCAGGGTGGCGTCGATGCCGAACTCCTCGGCGGTGCGGTAGAGCAGGTAGCGGGCGATCCACAGGTCGTCCGAGACGGTCAGCGAGTCGACCGGGCCGATCTGGAACTCCCACTGGCCGGGCATGACCTCGGCGTTGATGCCGCAGATCGCCAGGCCGGCGTCGAGGCAGCGGTCCAGGTGCAGCTCGACGATCTCGCGGCCGAAGACCTCCTCGGCGCCGACGCCGCAGTAGTAGCCGCCCTGCGGGGCCGGGTAGCCGCCCTCCGGGAAGCCGAGCGGGCGGGAGCCCTTGAAGAAGGTGTACTCCTGCTCGATGCCGAAGATCGACTCCTGGGCGGCGTACTTCTCGTGGACCTCACGCAGCAGGGCGCGGGTGTTGGACTCGTGCGGGGTGCCGTCCGTCTCCAGGACCTCGCAGAGGACGAGGATGTGGTCGCCGCCGCGGATCGGGTCCGGAACGACCTTCACCGGCTCCAGCACGCGGTCCGAGGCGTGGCCCTCGGCCTGGTTGGTCGAGGAACCGTCGAAGCCCCAGGTCGGGATCTTGTCGGCGTTGGGCAGGACGCGAGTCTTGGAACGGAGCTTCGCGGTCGGCTTGGTGCCGTCGATCCAGATGTACTCGGCCTTGATTGCCACGGCTGGTCCCTCGCATTGCTGGGTGGTGGGTGCCCGCGTAGCGTCGCAAGCCGCCGTTTCCCGGTTGTTCCTCTCATGTAACGCGCATGTGAACCAACCGTCCGCATTGGCACGGTCACGGTGCGGGAGTGCCGGGCACGGCACTCCCGCCGCATGGAGTGCCCAGGCGGAATGTCTAGTTCCGGCGCGCGTGCGCGGCCCGGCGGCGCCGGGTGGCCCAGAGCGCGGCCGCCCCGCCCGCGAGCAGGGCGGCGGCTCCGGCGGCCAGCGGGCCGGTGGCGCTGCTGCCGCCGGTGGCGGCCAGCTTGTCCGGCTGCTCGGGCTTCTCCACCGCGGCCTGCGGGGCGGCGGTGCGCGAGGCGGCGGTGTCGGCCACCGGCCGGGCGGCGGGCGCGCTGGTCGGCGCGGTGCCGGGGGTGCCGGGAGTGCCGGTCGTGGGCGGGGTGGCGGTGGGCGCGGAGGGCTTCTCGCAGCTCACCGAGGCGACGGTGATCCTCCCGCTGACCTTGGCGACGTTCAGGTTCAGCGGGTTGACCTCCACCTGCACCTCCAGTGCCGAGGCGGCGGCGGTGGTCGTGGTGGTGGTCTTCTTGGAGAACTCCACCGACACGCTGCCGATCAGCGGCACGTCCACGTTGGTCGGCCCGTACAGGCCGACGGTGACCGGCTTGCCGAGGACGGTGAGCTTGGCGGGCGCGACCACGTCCGCGGTCGGCTGCCCGTCGACCGGGCAGGTCGCCTCGGCGCTCATCGCCTCCAGTCCGAGCAGCGCGGTGGCGGGCAGGCCGGGGGCGTGCACGTCGGCATTGACCAGCTTGACGGAGGCGGCGGTGCCCTTGGCGTCGGCGCGGGTCACGGACTTGCCGATGTCCGCCTTGACCAGGGTGACCGGGCCGGTCTGGTCGACTCCGGCCACCGTGGCGGTGAGGACCGAACCCTCCCGCTGCTCGGGCGTCTCCACCTTGTTGAGCGCGATGTTCACCGGGACGTCCACGGCGTTGTTCAACAGCTTGACGTCCAGGGCGAGTTCGGCGGTGACGGCGCGCGCCTTCCCCGGCGAAGGCGGGGTCGACGGGCCGGCCTGGACGGGCCCGGCGGTGAGCGCGGTGCTCGCCACCACGACGACAGCTGCAGAAACGATTCGGCGAGAAGACAAGGCGGTACCCCCACACAGATGAAACGATGAGCCGCCAGTCTTCTCGAACTATCCGTCACATGAGCAACACGGAAAGTCATTTCACCCGTTGGAGTGAGATTGACGTTCCGCGCTGACCGGACTCTGCTACAACCGGACTCTGCTACAGCAGCCCTACGGCAGCCGCCAGTCCACCGGCTGCGCCCCCTGCCGCACCAGCAGCTCGTTCGCCCGGCTGAACGGCCGCGAGCCGAAGAAGCCCCCGCTCGCCGAGTACGGGCTCGGGTGCGCCGACTCGATCGCCGGGACCTCCCCGAGCAGCGGCCTCAGGTTCCGGGCGTCACGCCCCCAGAGGATCGCCACCAGCGGCCCGCCGCGCGCCACCAGCGCCCGGATCGCCTGCTCGGTGACCTCCTCCCAGCCCTTGCCCCGGTGCGCGGCCGGCTTGCGCGGCGCGGTGGTCAGGGCGCGGTTGAGCAGCAGCACGCCCTGCTGCGTCCACGGCGTGAGGTCCCCGTTGGACGGCTGCGGCAGGCCGAGGTCCTGGCCGTACTCCTGGAAGATGTTGATCAGGCTGGCCGGGATCGGCCGCACCTCCGGACCCACCGAGAAGCTGAGCCCGACGGCGTGGCCGGGCGTCGGGTACGGGTCCTGCCCGACGATCAGCACCCGCACGTCCGCGAAGGGCTGCTGGAAGGCCCGCAGCACGTTCGGGCCCGAGGGCAGGTACGTACGGCCGGCGGCCAGTTCGGTGCGCAGGAAGTCGCCCATCGCGGCGACCCGTCCGGCGACGGGTTCCAGGGCGGCGGCCCAGCCGGGCTCGACGATCTCGTTCAGTGGACGCGGTGCCATGCTCGCCACCCTATCGGCCTACACGGACAGGGCGTTCAGCGGATGATCATGAGACCGGGCGCCCCCGCAGCACCACCAGGCGCGGGTCCGCGAGCACCCGGACGTCCGCCCGCGGGTCCTCCTCGTACACCACGAAGTCCGCCGGCGCACCCTCCTCCAGCCCCGGCCGACCCAGCCACTCCCGCGCCCCCCAGCTCGCCGCCGACAGCGCCTCGGCCGGGCTCAGCCCCGCCTTCACCAGCTCCGCCACCTCGTCCGCGACCAGTCCGTGGGCGAGCGAGCCGCCCGCGTCCGTGCCCACGAACACCGGGATGCCCGCGTCGTGCGCGGCGCCCACGGTGTCGTACCGGCGCTCGTGCAGCCGCCGCATGTGCGCCGCCCAGGCCGGGAACCTGGCCTCGCCGCCGGCCGCCAGGCCCGGGAAGGTGGCGATGTTGACCAGGGTCGGGACGATGGCGACGCCGCGCTCGGCGAACACCGGGATCAGCTCCTCGGTCAGCCCGGTGGCGTGCTCGACGCAGTCGATTCCGGCCGCCAGCAGGTCCGGCAGCGACTCGGCTGCGAAGCAGTGCGCGGTCACCCGCGCGCCCTCCTCGTGCGCCGCCGCGATCGCCTCGGCCAGCGCGTCGCCGGGCCAGCAGGCGGCGAGGTCGCCGCGCTCGCGGTCGATCCAGTCGCCGACCAGCTTCACCCAGCCGTCCCCGCGCCGGGCCTCGGCCCGGACGTACGCGGCCAGGTCGCCGGGCTCGATCTCGTGTGCGTAGTTGCGGATGTAGCGGCGGGTGCGGGCGATGTGCCGGCCGGCGCGGATGATCCGGGGCAGGTCCTCACGCTCGTCGATCCACCGGGTGTCGGCGGCCGAGCCGGCGTCGCGGATCAGCAGGGTGCCGGCGTCGCGGTCGGTGAGCGCCTGCTTCTCGCTGGTCTCCGCGTCCACCGCGCCGTGCGCGTCCAGGCCGACGTGGCAGTGCGCGTCCACCAGGCCGGGCAGCACCCAGCCGGTCACGGTCCGGACGTCCCCGGCGGTCGTCGGGCGGGTGAAGCTCACCCGGCCGTCCACCACCCAGAGTTCGTCCCGGACGTCCTGCGGACCGACCAGCACCCGACCCCGCACGTGCAGCACCGCGCCATCGCTCATGGCCGCACTCTACCGACGGGCGGGTTCCGTGTAAGCAGTGCGGATGCGGCAGACTCGTTCCGGCACCGACCATCCCCCGTCCCCGTAGCGAGAGGCCCTACCCGACGTGAACGAGCGAAGCGAGCGAGTCATCAAGAGGAGCCCCTTCCTCGACCTCCCCGCGCTCAGCGCCGCCGAGTTCGCGGCGATCGAGGACGGGGTGGCCGCGCTGCTGCACACCGAGGCCGACGTGATCGTCACCCAGGGCGAGGCGCTGCTCCCGCTGGAGGCGGCGATCCGCGGCGCCGCGCACCCGGGCTCGACCGCGCTCAACATCGTCACCGGCCCGTACGGCCAGACCTTCGGCAACTGGCTGCGCTCCTGCGGGGCGACGGTCGTCGACCTGGCCGTGCCCTTCGACAGCGCGGTCGGCGCGCAGCAGGTGGCCGAGGCCCTGGAGGCGAACCCGGCGATCGACTTCGTCTCCCTCGTCCACGCCGAGGCCGCCACCGGCAACACCAACCCGGTCGCCGAGATCGGCGCGGTGGTCCGCGAGCACGGCGCCCTGCTGATGCTCGACGCGGTCGCCTCCGTCGCCGCCGAGCCGCTGCTCACCGACGAGTGGGGCATCGACCTGTGCGTCATCGGCGGTCAGAAGGCGATGGGCGGGCCCGCCGGGGTCTCCGCGGTCTCGGTGTCGGACCGCGCCTGGGAGCGGATCGCCGCCAACCCGGCCGCCCCGCGCCGCTCCTACCTGTCGCTGCTCGACTGGAAGGAGCGCTGGACCGACGCCGGACGCGCCGTACTCCCGCACGCCCCGGCCCAGTTGGAGATGCTCGCGCTCGGCGCCTGCCTGGACCGGATCGCCGCCGACGGCCTGCCCGCCGTGATCGCCCGCCAC
The DNA here is from genome assembly GCF_003635085.1 of Streptomyces sp. 1114.5. Lineage (NCBI taxonomy): Bacteria > Bacillati > Actinomycetota > Actinomycetes > Kitasatosporales > Streptomycetaceae > Streptomyces > Streptomyces sp. 1114.5. Next base: position 412,603 of record NZ_RBXE01000002.1, on the reverse strand, counting down.
CGCGCCGCCGCGGCCGCCACCCGGGCCGGCGCCCGCGCCCTCGGCACCCTGGCCCCGTTCGTCACCGAGGACGCCCACGCGGCCCCGGTCGCCACCACCCTGCGTACCCCGGACGGCCTGCACGCGGCGGAACTCGCCGCCCGTCTCGACCCGGCGCTGCCCGTCCAGCCGGGCGGCGGCGCGCTGGCCGCGCGGATGCTGCGGGTCAACCACTACGGCCCGGCGGCCGCGCTGGAGACCGTCAGCGCCTGCCTGACCGCCCTGGCGACGGCCACGAACGCCGACGCCGAGCCGGCCCTGCAGGCCGCCGAGGCGGCCTGGGCGGCGACCGTCAACGGCTAGAAGCGCCGAGCGGCCCCCGAGTCACCTCGGGGGCCGCTCCGTCCAGGGTGCTCAGTGCCCCTCGACCTCCACCACCTCGACACCACGGATGTTCCGCTCGATCTCCTCCGCGGGCAGGGCGACCGCCAGGGCCCAGTAGTAGATCACCAGCGAGAACACCACCACGACGAGGATGTCCCACCAGAGCGGCAGGTTCCCCTGCGAGCCGACGCCGAAGGTGCCCTGCCAGGAGATGATCCCCATCCCGACCAGGTAGACCGGCAGCCACTGCCCCGCCTTGAAGTCCATCCGCGGGGCGTTCGGCACCCCCTTCGACGTGGCGTACGCGGAGTACCCGCCGAGCAGCACGTACCCGATCACGATGGCCAGGCCCAGCCGCCACAGGGTGTCCCAGCCGGACCAGTAGATGACCAGGCTCGCCACCGCGAAGGCCAGCGGCGAGATGACCGTGCCACCGGGCAGGTGGTACGACCGCTCCAGCCCGGGCAGCCGCTTGCGCAGCACGCCGAAGGCCAGCGGCGCGCCCGCGTACATCAGGACGACCGCCGAGGTGATGAAGCCGACCAGCCGCTGCCAGCTCGGGAAGGGCAGGAAGCAGATCACGCCGGCGACCCAGGCGATGATCAGGCCCAGCCAGGGCACCGAGTTGCGGTCGGTGTACTGCAGGGCCTGCGGCGCGTAGCCGTTGCGGCTCAGGCCGTACGTGACCCGGGAGCTGGAGGTGATGTAGACCAGCCCGGTGCCGGCCGGCGAGATCACGGCGTCGATGAAGAGGATCGTCGCCAGCCAGCCGAGCCCGATCAGCGTCGCGAGGCCCGCGAACGGGCCGCTGATGCCGGGGTAGTCCAGCGTGTCCCAGCCGCCCGCGAAGGTCGACGGCGGCAGGGCGCCGATGAACACCACCTGGAGCATCACGTAGACGATCGTGCCGATCACCACCGACCCGAGGACGGCTCGGGGGATGTCCCGACGGGGGTTGCGGCTCTCCCCCGCCCACTGGATGGCCTGTTCGAAGCCGAGCAGCGCGAAGATCACGCCGCTGGTGCTGATCGCGGCGAGCACGCCCTTGGCGCCGTCCGGTGCGAAGCCGTGGACGGTGAAGTTGGAGCCGTGGAACTCGGTGAGCCCGAGCGCGAAGATCGTCAGGATCGGGACGGCGACCTTCCACACGGTGGCCACGCTGTTGGTGTGGGCGAGCAGTCGGACGCCGAGGAAGTTGATCGCGACGAACAAACCCATCAGCGCGGCCGCGACCACGAAGCCCGTCCCGGTCAGCGTCAGGTCCTCGTTCAGGAAGCCGTCCGCCCAGGACCAGTGCCGGGCGTAGTTGATCATCGCCTGAACCTCGATCGGCGCGATCGTCGCCGCCTGGAGCCAGGTGAACCAGCCGAACGACATTCCCGCGAACCCGCCGAAGGCGTAGTGCGGATACCGCGCCGTGCCGCCCGCCACCGGGAACAGCCCACCCAGCTCGGCGTGGATCAGCGCCAGCAGGATGATCGCCACCGCGCCGATGGCCCAGGACACCAGCGCCGCGGGTCCTGCCGCCACCGCCGCCTTCTGCGCGCCGAACAGCCAGCCGGACCCGATGATCGCGCCGACCGAGGCCCAGAGCAGTCCGATGACGCCGACCTCGCGCTTGAGCTCGGTATGTCCTGCGGCGGGTGGGGTCGTGGTGTTGGGATGGGCCATGGCACAGCGCCTCTCAGGTGGGGGAAATCCTCCCGACAGTGCCGCAGCACCCCGGACTCCCCACGCCGCAACGCGCTGAACCCCAGCCCCCTCACCCGAATGGCCGTTGACGGGTGCACCGCCGGAGGCGAGCGGGCGAATATTCAGTCCATCTCCCGCGCGTGCCGCGAAAGCGCCGACGTGGCCAGCGAGTTGTGCACGCTGAACGCCACCGTGCCGGGCAGGTAGCGGTCCTGGGACCACTCCACCGGTGTGCCCGTCGGGTCGGTCGTCCGGCGCCGCTCGCGCAGCAGCGGGCTGCCCCGGCGGCAGCCGAGCAGTCGGGCGTCCTCCGCGTTGGCCGCCACCACGTCGATCGTGTGGTCGGCGTCGGTGAACAGGATGCCGTGCTCGCGCAGCACCTCGGTGTGCGAGACCACGTCCGGCGGCAGTTCGGCGACGATCTCGCCGACCCGCGGCGGGTAGACGGTGCGCTCGACCATCACCGGCGTACCGGACAGGGTGCGCAGCCGGACCGTCACGTACACGTCGGCGCCCGGCTCCAGGCGCAGCTGCTCGCGCTCGGCGGCGTCGGCCGGGCGGCGGACCAGCGAGTCCAGGATGCCGCCGGGCTCCTCGCCCATCGAGTACGCCCAGTGCGTGAAGCTGAGCAGTTCGGAGAAGCTCTGCACCCGGGCGCCGCCGAGCACCACCCGGCGGGTGCCGCGGCGGGAGGTGACCAGCCCGTCGGAGCGCAGCACCGCGAGCGCCTGGCGGACGGTGCCGCGGGAGACGCCGTACTGCTCGGCCAGCGCGCCCTCGGCAGGCAGCCGGCCGGCCTCGCCGAAGGCGCCGGTGGTGATGGCCTCGCGCAGGTCGGCGGCCACCTTCCGGTACAGCGCGCCGGCGGCCCGCTCCTCGGCCGCGACAGGGCGCCCCTCGGTGGCGGGGCGTTCCGCGGCCTCGGGGCGCTGGGGCTCTGTTGCCACGTCAGTCAATGTCCCTCCTGGGGCGGTGTCCTGCGCAGCGGTGCCGGCGCGGACGGTCCGACCCTATCCCGCTGCGTCTTCGAAGCATCGCACCGAACGGATCACGCTCCGATGGCCGGATTCCACCGTTCCCGCAGCCGACCCCGGTTCTGGGCCGTCCGTTCACCTTCCCGTCACCGAGCTCCGGCGTACTTAGGCCCGTCAGCGAAGTTGGCTAGTCAACTCGGACGGCTCCGAACGGTCCGACGGACGGTTCCCCCCGACCCGACGGACGGTTCCGAAACAACCCGACGGACGGTTCCGGACAGCCCCCGAAGCCCGGACCACTCCGGACCGCCACTCGCCAGATCCCCCGATCGAGACGCCCACTCGCAGTTCCCCCTTCTCAGGAGACTGACCCGTGTCCGTGCACCGCGCCCGCTCCGCCGCCTTCGCGGCCGTCCTGACCGCTGCCGCGCTCTCCCTCACCGCCTGCGGCTCCGCGGGCTCCTCCGCGAAGTCCGGCGACGCCGCGGGCGGCAAGAACGCCAAGACCGCCACCTCGGTCGCCGACTTCGGCGGCATGGACGGCCTGGTCGCCGCAGCCAAGAAGGAGGGCAAGCTGCACGCCATCACGCTGCCGCGCGACTGGGCGAACTACGGCAAGCTGATGGACGACTTCAAGGCCAAGTACGGCATCGAGATCGAGGACGAGAACCCGGACGGTTCCAGCCAGGACGAGATCAACGCGGTCACCTCCCGCAAGGGCCAGGACCGCGCCCCCGACGTCGTCGACCTCGGCTCGGCCTTCGCGATCAGCGCCGCCAAGCAGGGCCTGCTGGCCCCGTACAAGGTGGCCGACTTCGACAAGATCCCGGACACCATGAAGGACCCGGCGGGCCTGCGCTACAACGACTACGGCGGCTACATGTCGATCGGCTGCGACGCCAAGAAGGTGTCCGTCTGCCCGAAGACCTTCGCCGACCTGCTGAAGCCCGACTACAAGGGCATGGTCGCGCTCAACGGCAACCCGACCAAGGCCGGTGCCGCCTTCGGCGCCGTCTACGCGGCGGCGCTCGCCAACGGCGGCTCGCTGGACAACATCCAGCCCGGCATCGACTTCTTCGGCAAGGTCAAGCAGGCCGGCAACTTCAACCCGGTCGAGGTCACCCCGGCGACCATCGAGAAGGGCGAGACCCCGATCAGCATCGACTGGTCGTACCTGAACGCCGGCTACAGCGACAAGTTCAAGGACAAGGGCATCGACTGGCAGGTGGCCATCCCCTCGGACGGCTCCTACGCCCAGTACTACAACCAGGCGATCAACAAGGACGCCCCGCACCCGGCCGCCGCGCGCCTGTGGGAGGAGTACCTCTACAGCGCCCAGGGCCAGAACGGCTTCCTCGGCGGCTACGCCACCCCCGCCCTGTTCGACGCCATGAAGGCCGCCGGCACCCTCGACGCGGCCGCCGCCGCCAAGCTCCCGGCCGTCGAGAAGCCCTTCACCACCTTCCCGACCCAGGACCAGACGGACGCGGCCAAGAAGACCGTGACCGAGAACTGGGCCAAGGCGATCGCGGGCTGACCTGAGATGACCACGGCTCCCACCCCGGTGCCGGCCACCGCCTCCGCCGCCCAGCGCGGCGGGGGCGCCCCCGGCCCCGCAACCCCCAGCACCACGGCCGCGACCACCGCGCCCACCAAGGCCACGAAGGCCACCACCGCCGAAGCCGCCAAGGCCCCCCGCCCCGGCCGGCGCCGGTCCGGCGGCAGCCGCGCCTGGCTCGCCGCCCTCCCCCTGCTGCTGTTCTTCGTGATCGGCTTCGGCCTGCCCGCCGTCGCGATCGCCATCGGCGCGTTCACCACCTCCTCGGACGCCCCCGACGGCGGCGGCACCTTCACCACCGACAACCTCACCGGCTCCCTCCAGGGCGCCTACTGGACGGCCCTGTGGGGCAGCGTGAAGCTCTCGCTGCTGACCGCACTGATCGCCACCGTCGTCGGCCTGCCGCTGGCCCAGGCCGTGGCAACCTCCCGGTTCCGGATGTTCCGCGAGGCCGTGATGTCCGCCTCCGGCGTGCTCGCCAACTTCGGCGGCGTGCCGCTGGCCTTCATGTTCGTCGCCACCCTCGGCAACTCCGGCGAGGTCACCAAGAAGCTCGGGCTGACCGCGCACGGCTGGAGCCTCTACACCTTCTCCGGCCTGTCCGTGGTCTACCTCTACTTCCTGGTCCCGCTGATGGTCATCACCGTCACCCCGGCCCTGGAGGGCCTGCGCGTCCAGTGGCGCGAGGCCGCCTACAACAACGGCGCCACCGCCCTGCAGTACTGGCGGCACGTGGCCCTGCCCGTCCTGCTGCCCTCGCTGCTCGGCGGCTTCGTCCTGCTGTTCGGCGCCTCCTTCGCCGCGTACGCCACCGCCGAGGCCATGGTGGGCAGTTCGGTGCCGCTGATCTCGATGCAGATCGGCGACGCCCTGTCCGGCAACGTCCTGGTCGGCCAGGGCAACCTCGCCCTCGCCCTCGGCCTCGACATGATCGTGGTCGCCTGCCTGGTGATGGCCGTGTACCTGCCCCTTCAGCGCCGGAGTGCCAAGTGGCTCGCCTGATCGAACGCATCCGTTTCGGCCGCGGCCTGGTGCTGCTGCTCTGCGGCATCTACTTCGCCGTGCCGATGGCCGCCTCGCTGTGGTTCAGCATCGACGACAACAAGGGCGGCACCACCTTCCGCGCCTACACCGAGCTGCTGAACGCCCCCGGCTTCACCGACAGCCTGGTGCTCAGCCTCGAACTGGCCGGCGTCACCGTCGCGGTGCTGCTGCTCCTGCTCGTCCCGGCGATGCTCGCCTCCCGGCTCGGCGCGCCCAGGCTGCGCCCGGTGATCGAGGTGCTGTGCTCCATGCCGCTGGTCGTCCCGGTGGTCGCGCTCACCACCGGCATCATCGGCGTGCTGCGCTGGGGCCCGGACTACCTGCAGGACACCCCGCTGTTCCAGACCATCGTGGCGATCCAGAACCCGGACTTCCCGATCGTCCTGGTCATCGCGTACGTGCTGATGGCGCTGCCCTTCGCCTACCGGGCGATCGACGCCGGACTGCGCGGCGTGGACGTCGTCACCCTGGTCGAGGCCGCCCGCAACTGCGGCGCCGGCTGGCTGCGCGCGGTGTTCACCGTCGTCCTGCCCAACCTGCGCAGCGCGCTGCTGAACGCGGCCGTGCTCACCGTCGCCCTGGTGCTCGGCGAGTTCACCACCGCCTCCATCCTCGGCTTCGCCCCCTTCTCGGTGTGGATCAACTCCAACGGCAAGAGCGACGGCCAGATGTCCGTCGCGGTCTCCATGCTCAGCCTGCTGATCGTCTGGCTGGTCCTGCTGTTGATGTCCGCCGCCGGCCGCGGCCGCAAGACCGCCCGGTCCTGAACCACCCCACGCTCTCCAGGAGTCACCCGCCATGACCACGGCCACCCTCCCCGACCGGACCGCCACCGGCAGCGCCACCGTCGAGTTCCGCGCGCTGCGCCGCTCCTTCGGCGCCACCACCGCCCTGGACGGCCTGGACCTCACCGTCCGGCCGGGCGAACTGCTCGCCCTGCTCGGCCCGTCCGGCTGCGGCAAGACCACCGCGCTGCGCATCCTGGCCGGCTTCGAACAGCACGACTCCGGCGAGGTCCTGGTCGACGGCCGGGACATCACCGCGATCCCCGCGCACAAGCGCGACGCCGGCATGGTGTTCCAGTCGTACAGCCTCTTCCCGCACCTGACCGCGCTGGACAACGTCGCCTTCGGGCTGCGGATGCGCGGCGCCGGCAAGGCCGAGCGCCGCAAGCGCGCCCACGAGCTGCTGGAGCTGGTCGGCCTGCCGCACCGCGCCGAGCACTACCCGCACCAGATGTCCGGCGGCCAGCAGCAGCGCATCGCGCTCGCCCGCGCGCTCGCCCTGCAGCCGCGCGTGCTGCTGCTGGACGAGCCGCTGTCCGCGCTCGACGCCAAGGTCCGCCTCCAGCTGCGCGAGGAGATCCGGCGCCTGCAGCAGGAGTTGGGCATCACCACCCTGTTCGTCACCCACGACCAGGAGGAGGCGCTGTCCATGGCCGACCGCGTCGCCGTGCTGCGCGCGGGCCGGCTGGAGCAGTGCGCCACCCCGTCCGAGCTGTACGGCCGGCCGGCCACCGCCTTCGTCGCCGAGTTCGTCGGCACCATGAGCCGCATCCCGTGCGCCCGCACCTCGGACGGCGTCGAGGTGCTCGGCCGCCGCCACGCGGTGGACGGCGAGATCCCGGCCGACGGCGAGCTGCAGGTGCTGGTCCGCCCGGAGAACGTCACCCTGACCCCCGCCGCGGACGGCCCGGCGCTGGTCGTCTCCGCGTCCTTCCTGGGCGCCGTCACCCGGATCACCGTCCGCCTCGCCGACGGCACCGAGGTCAAGGCCGACCTGCCCACCGAGGCCACCGCCGCCCTGCCGGTCGGCTCGCACGCCGAGCTCACCCTGCCGCAGCGCCCCGTGCTGGTGGACCGCCGTCCCGCCTGACCCGCGTAGCCCGCCTGACCCGTGTAGCCAGCCCGACCCGCCTGGCCCGCCTGACCCTCGCAGAACGCGCTCTGCGAGAATCACCCGAGCTGAACCACCCCGAAGGTACCGCCATGCCTGAATCCCCCCTGCCCGCCTCCCCCGGGCTCCCCGCCGCCGTCCTGTTCGACATGGACGGCACCCTGGTCGACACCGAGCAGCTGTGGTGGCAGACCGCCGCCGAGGTCGCCGAGGAGCTGCACCACCCGCTCACCGACCGGGACGCCCCCGAAGTCCTCGGCCAGGCCGTCGAGCACACCGCCGCCCACCTGCACCGGGTCAGCGGCACCACCCTCAGCGAGGCCGAACTCGCCGCCCGGCTGGGCGACTCCTTCGCCGGCAAGGTCGCCGCCGAGACGGTTCCGCGCCCCGGCGCGCTCGCCCTGCTGGCGTCCCTGCGCGACGCCCGGGTGCCCACCGCGCTGGTCTCCGCCTCCCCGCGCCGGGTGGTCGACCTCGTGCTGTCCGCCATCGGCCGGGACTGGTTCGCCGTCACCCTCGCCGCCGAGGACACCGCCCGCACCAAGCCCGCGCCCGACCCGTACCTCGCAGCCGCCGAACGGCTCGGCCTCGACCCGGCCAGCTGCGTCGCCGTCGAGGACACCCCCACCGGGGTCGCCTCCGCCAGCGCGGCCGGCTGCGCCGTGCTCGCCGTGCCGTCCACCGCCACCCCGATGCCGGACGGCGACCGGATCACCCTGCTCGCCAGCCTGGAGCAGGCCGACCTCGCGCTGCTCGGGAAGATCACCGCCGCGCCGCCGGTTCGACCCTGACATGCCCTACGTCCTGCTCGCCCTCGCCATCCTGAGCGAGGTCTGCGCCACCAGCTGCCTCAAGCTCACCGAGGGGTTCACCCGCCTCTGGCCGAGCCTGGGGGTCGGCGTCGGCTACGCGCTCTCCTTCCTGCTGCTGGGCCGCGCCCTCAAGCACATCCCGGTCTCGGTCGCGTACGCGGTCTGGTCGGGCGCCGGGACGGCGGCGGTCGCCGGGATCGGCGTGGTCGCCTTCGGCGAATCGCTCGGGCGGCTGCAGTGGCTGGGGATCGCGCTGGTGATCGCCGGGGTGGTCGTGATCAACCTCAAGAGCAGCCACTGAGGCGAATCCGACGCATCTGAAGCATCTGACGCATCTGGCACATCTGACGCATCGTCAGTTCGTGAAACAGCTGGTCAACTCGCGCATGGGAGCGGGAAGTCGGAGGGGCCGACTTCCCGCTCCCGGCCGTTCGCTACGGTGTCCCCCATGACGGACCCCAGGCCCCACCACTACCGCTTCGTCCACCGCGAGCTCGCCCGCCAGGTGCTCGAATTCGGCCCGCGAGTGGCCACCCCGGCCCCGGACGGCGGCAGCCTGCTGCCCGTCATCACCCGGATCTGGGACGGCCTCGCCCAGACCCTCCCGCCCGAGGACCGCCTGCCCGGCCACGGCCTCGACTGCCGCCACCTGTCGGTCGACGGCCACCACCTGCTGCTGGTCACCCTGCCCACCCCGGTCGGCGCCACCGAGGCCCACTTCGTCGCCGCCGTCCACCCCAAGGGCGGCAAGACCGTCCGCTACCTGACCCTGGAGCACGCCTTCCACCCCCTCGACGGCAGCCCCGGCACCGTCCTCGGCGAGTGGACCCCCCAGGGCCACCTCAACCACGGGCCCGGGCCCTCCCCCGTCGCCGAACTGTTCGTCACCGCCGTCGCCCGGCTCGTCACCCCGGCGAAGCGCGGCTTCTGGCGCCACTGAAGCAACCCGCTGCCCCCTCCTGCTCGCCGTGGGGCCGCCGACGTCAAGGGCGCGTCGACGGCCCGTAAAAGTCCCGTAACGACGGGGGTTTGATCCTCCCGGCCCGATCACCCGCGCACCCACGAGGGTTATGCTCACCCGGTCCGACAATCGACGCATCGGGGGGCAAAAGTGGCCGACTTCACGGTCAGTACGGAATTCCTCGCCAAGTTGGCCCAGGACCTCAAAGGCTGCGGCGACGAACTCGACCAGGGGCTCAAGGCCTTCGAGGCAGCCAGTCACAGCGGCACCGGCTACGACTTCCTGGACGAGGCCTGCGGGCACTTCAAGGAGAAGTGGGCGTTCGGCCTGAAGAAGGTCCGCGAGTGCGTCAAGATCCTCGACGACGGCCTGGACAAGGTACAGCAGAGCTACGACGGCACCGAGCAGAGCATCACCAAGGCCCTCACCCCGACGGCGGCCCAGGCATGAGCGACCCCACGCCCGCAGCCGCGCCCGACTGGTCCGGCCTCGGCTTCAACCCGACCCCCGGCGACTCCGCCGCCGTCACCGCCCTCAGCGGAAGCCTGCGCCGGGTCGGCACGCACCTGAGCGGCGTCCACACCACGCTCTCCCAGATCAGCGCCAACCAGGGCCAGTGGACCGGCGATGCCGCCAAGGCCTTCGCCGGCCAGTTCGGCAAGCTCCCCGGCTACCTCCAGGACGCCGCCGACTCCATCACCGCCGCCTACCAGGCCCTCGACATCTGGTACAAGGCGCTGACCGAACACCAGCCCAAGGCCGCCGAGTTGGCGCGCGCCGCGGTCGCCGCCAAGCAGAAGAAGGCCGAGGCCGAACAGGCCCACGCCACCGCGGCCGCCGCCCCCGACCTCAAACTGGCCGGCCAGAACTTCCCCGACGACGCCTCCCTCGCCGCCGCCGAACAGCGCTACAACAAGGCGAAGAGCCACCTCGACGCCGCCGCCACCCTGGTCGGCAACGCGACCGCCGAACTCACCGGCCTCCAGAGCCAGGCCCACGAACTCGCCGAGGGCCACAAGGCGGACGCCCACAAGACGGCCGACGCCATCCGCAAGGCCGCCGACAGCAAGGCCCCGCCCGAGCCGGGGTGGCTCAGCAAGGTCGGCAACTGGCTGAAGAACCACGGCGCCGACCTGCTGACGGTGGCGGCCGGCGTCTGCGGCGTCGCGGCGATCTTCTTCCCCGCCTTCGCCCTGCCCGCCATCCTGTTCAGCGCCGCCGCCGCCGGCGCGCACACCGCCCAGTACGCGGCCAAGGGCCAGCTGTGGCCGCCGCAGAAGAACATCGGCAACTGGCTGACCCTGGGCGGCGACGTCCTCGGCGCGATCCCCGGGGTGGGAGTCGCCGCCAAGGGCGTGAGCGCCGCCCGGGAGGCGAGCGCCGCCGGTGCGGGCGTGCGCGGGGTGGTCACCGCCGGCTCGACCGAGGTCCGGGCCGCGTCCCGGGCGGTCGACCCGGCGAACCCGCTCTTCGTCGCGGCGGTCGAGAAGCCCGCCATCAAGCTCGGGCTCTCCAAGGCCACCGCGATGAACGTCTCCGACGGCGTCCAGGCCGTCACCACCGCCGGCCTCAACGCCCCGACCGCGTACGCCCTCACCCAGGACAACCCGAGCAACGGCCTGACCAGCGCGGTCAACTACACCACCGGCGGCAACAACCTCCTCGGCTCGGGCGGCCTCGCCACCGGCGGTGGCAAGGCCAACGCGATCGTCGGCACCGTGTCCACCGTCGGCAACCTGATCGGCGTGACCGGATGGGCGGCCGGCTATGGCCGTTGAGACCCCCGGGGCCGTCCTGCCCCCGCTCTGGCTCACCCTCCCCGCGGGGTTCACCGCCGTCGACCTGGACGAGGACCTGGGCGACCGGATGGCCCGCGCGGCCGAACAGCTCCACGCGCTCTTCCCCGAGGCCCGCCCCGAGCAGAAGCTCAGCGCCGTGATCGCCGCCGAGACCGCCCTGCAGGCCCAACTGCGCGAGGGCGCCGTCCACGTGTCCAGCTGCCTGGTCCGCGCCGAGGACGGCGAGCCGATCCACGGCATGTTCGCCGTCTTCCTGCGCCCGCAGGACCAGGGCCCGCCCGGCAGCTACCCGGCCCGCGTCGCCGAGGAGCTGGCCGAGGCCTGGCCGGACGCCGACGTCGGCGTGGTCGACCTCCCGGTGGGCCGCGCCGCCCTCGCCGCCCGCGACCTGACCGTTCCGGTGCCCGGCGCGGTGTGGGGCGTGCCCGAGTCCACCGTCAGCACCGTGCGCCAGCTCGAACTGCTGCTCCCGCACCCGTGGAGCCCGCACGTGGTCGCCGCCGTCTTCACCACCGAGGACCTCGACTACTGGGACGAGTGGCTGCCGCTGCTCGCCACCGCCTTCCGCGGCTTCTCCTTCCACCCGCCCCGCGACGAAAGCCTCGACGCCCTCCCGCCCGAAGAGTGGGACCCGGTCCGGAAGGCCTTCGGATGACCTTCGCCCGGTCCGCCCCGGCCACGGGCACCACCCGCCCGTGGCTCGGCCGGGCCGCCGCCCTGATCACCGTCCTGACCTGCCTGTTCATCGGCATCGTGCTCGCCGGCGGCTACGTCGGCACGCTCCTCGTCGTCGGCCTGGTGGTCCTCTACCTCGTGCTGGCGGGCGTGGGGCTGGTCAAGCTCCGAGGGCCCGGGAGCGACCCCGGTTACAAGGACGTCGGCGGGGCGCTGGCCCTGGTCGCCCTGGCCGTCATCATGGCCACCGCCGCGGGCGGGGACGCCTGGCAGAACCTGGTGCTCTCCTCCGGCCGCGAGGTGAACGCCGTGGTGGTCTCCGCGAAGGCCGACAAGTCCTCCCGCGGCTCGACGACCTGGAGCTACGCCCTCGCGTCGGCGGACGGCGCGGGCGTTCCCGGCGGGCCGCTGGCGCAGGACTCCGAGCGGTTCAGGCCCGGCGACACCGTCACCGTCCGGATGGACCCGGCCGGGCGCGTCGCGCCCAAGCTCCCGGGCGAGGCCGGCTCCACGGCCTCCCTGTGGTCGGTGATCGGGCTCAACGCGGGCATCGCCGTCCTCCTCCTCTGGTTCGCCCGCTTCGGCAGCCGCCCCCGCCGGAAGGCACCTTCGGCGGCGGCGTAGCCTTCCCTCCGATCGCTTGTACGAACGGGGGCGCCATGGGCGGGATCCGAAGGCACCGGGGGACGGCCGCGCTGGTGGCGGCGGTGCCGGTGGGGAGCGTCGGGCTGGTGCTCGCGGGCACCTTCCTCGGGGGGTCGGCCGCCTTCGCCCTCGGGGTGGCACTGGTGGTCGGCTGGACGGTGGGCATGGTCCGGCTGGCCGGGCGGATGTTCGGGTGCTTCGTGGCGTTCTTCGCGGTCGCCGTGGGTGCGACCGCCACCGCGGCGGTGTCGCACGCCCGGGACGACGTGATCCTCGATCTCTCCGGTGTGGACACCACCGCCGTGGTCACGGCGGCGTGGGACCACCCCGAGGGCAAGCACCCGAGTTCGGAGTACGACGTGACGAGCGTGGACGGCGCGCCGCTGGGCGTGCTGGTCCAGGACCTGCACGCGCTGGCCGTCGGCGACCGGGTGACGGTCCGCTACGATCCCGGGCGCCGGGCGGCCGTACACCGCCCGCAGGACCTGAGCCTGCCGACGGACCTCGCGATCGCCGCCGCCCTGAACGCGGCGCTGATGGGCGGGGTGGGCTACCTCGGCGTCCAGGCCACCCGCCGGCGCAGGGGTGCGCTCACCGAAGCGTCGTCCTGAACTCGGAGCAGGAAGTCGGCCGGCCCGACTTCCTGCTCCGCCCGACGTCCTGCTCCCCCAGGGCCCGGACTGCCCCGGTCAGCCCCGGACGGGCCCCAGCAGCGCCGGCAGCTCCGCCACCGATCCGAGCACGTGGGTCGCGCCGTCGGCCCGCAGCCGGGCGGCGTCGTGGGCGCCGGTGAGGACGCCGGCGACCACCGCGGCGCCCGCCCGCACGCCGGTCAGCATGTCGTAGCCGGTGTCCCCGGCGACGGCGATCTGCCGCACCGACTCGGTGCCCGTGCGCAGCAGCGCGGTGAGCGCGAGGTCCGGGTACGGGCGGCCGCGCCCGGCCTCGGCGGGGCAGAGGGTGAGGTCGGCGACGGACTGCCAGCCGAGGGCCGTGAGGATGCGGTCCTGGGTGGCCCGGGAGAAGCCGGTGGTCAGGACCACCTTGCGGCCCTGGCCGCGCAGTTCGGCGATGGCCTCGGCCGCGCCGGGCAGGGCGGCGCAGTGGCCGGCGTCGACCAGGTCGTGGTAGGCGGCCTCGAAGGCGGTGTTGGCCCGCTGGGCCTTCTCCTCCTCGCCGAACAGGTGCCGGAAGACGGAGATCTTGGACTCGCCCATGGTGGCGCGCACGTGCGCCAGCATCGGCTCGAAGTCGGGGCTGCCGGCCTCGACGCCGAGGGTCGCCGCGGCGGCGGTGAAGGCCTGCTCGACCAGGCCGCCGTCGGCCACGGTGGTGCCGGCCATGTCGAGCACGACCAGCCGGATGTCGGCGGTCGTCCGGTTCGGATCGGTCACAGCAGTCACAGCGGTCACATCGGTCACAGCAGTCACAGGGGTCACATCGGTCACGTCGACGTTCCTTACAGGTTGGCGAGTTCGGCGGTGGTCTCGGCGATGGCCGGCGAGCAGGTCATGCCGCGGCCGCCCGGGCCGGTGACCAGCCAGACGCCGTCGCGCACCCGCTCGCGGTGGACGACCCGGGTGGTGTCGACGCACTGGGCGTACACCCCGGCCCAGCGGCGGCGGATCCGCGGCAGCGGGCGGCCGAGCAGGTCCTCGGCGACGCCGACCAGGTGGTCGTACGGGTCCTCGACCACGTCGAAGCCGAAGGGCTGGTCGTACTCGTGGGTGTCGCCGATGGTCAGCCCGCCGTCGCGCCGCTGGACCATCAGCAGCTGCATCTTGTGCTCGGCGGCGGTCTCGGGCTGCGGCTGCACCTCGCGCAGCCGGTCCAGGGCGGTGCCGGCGAAGGCGGGGTAGTAGCGGAAGCTGTCGCCGTCGGCGACGGAGCCGGTGAGGGTTTCGCCGAGCGGGTCGGTCTGCATCATCTGGAGCCGGACTCGGCGGACGGGCAGGGCGGGGGCGAGTTCGCGGACCAGGCCGCCGAGCCAGGCGCCGGTGCAGAGGACGACCAGGTCGCCGGTGTGGGTGTCGCCGTGGTCGTCGCGGACGGCGTTCTCGCCGATCACGTCGCGGACCTCGCGCCCGGGCAGGAAGGTGTAGCGGCCGGTGGCCTGGAGGGCGGCGCGCAGCGCGGGCTGGGCGGTGCGGGGTTCGACGGCGGCGTCGCGCTCGCACCGCAGGGCACCGAGCAGCTTGCCGCGCAGGGCGGGCTCGGCGGCCCGGACCTGGTCGGCGTCGAGCAGCCGGTAGCCGCGGGCAGCGGCGTCGGGCAGGGTCAGGGCCTGCTCGGCGACGGCGAGTTCGGCCTCGGTGCGGATGGCGGTGAGCGAGCCGTTGGCCCGGAAGCCGAGGTCGGGGACACGGGCGCCGATGCGCTCCCACAGTTCGCGGGCGCGCAGCGCGGTCTCCAGTTCCTCGCCCCGGGCCCGGCCGCTGACCCAGACCAGGCCGAAGTTGCGGACCGAGGCGCCGCGCGCCTCGGTCTCGCGCTCCAGGTGGACGACCTCGTGGCCGCGTTCGACGGCCTGCCAGGCGTGCATGGTGCCGAGCACGCCTGCTCCTACGACGATGACTCTCATGCGGCCAGAGTGGTGCGCCCAGGTGTCCCCGGGGCGTCGGAACGCCGTCCCGCAGGTGAACCACCTGAAAAGTTGTATAGCCAACCCGCGAGTAGGCGGAGGCCGCAACCGAGCGCCCGCCCGACGCCTGCAGCCACGCCCGCTACGAACGCTACGAACGCGCCACCCGCGCCCGCAGGTAGTTGCGCCGCCCGAAGTTCGGCTCGTCCACGGCCGTCAGCTCCTCCACCTGGAACCGGTACAGCGCCGCCGCCCCGCCCCCGGTGAGGAACTGCCGCCGGACCTCCTCGTCCTGCGCGAAGGAGGGGTACCGCCCCTGGTACGCGGCCAGCGCCGCCTCCGCCTGCCGCCCCCAGGCCTCGCTCGCGCTGCCGGTCAGCTGCAGCCCGCGCAGCTGCTCGCCGAAGACCGGCGGCGGCAGGAAGACGGTGGCCGCGGCCCGGGCCTCCTCGGCCAGGTGGTGGCTGTGCCGGGTGGAGCGCTCGCTGACGAAGTACAGGACGAGGTCGTCGTCGTACGCGAAGAAGGCGAGATTGGCGTGCGGCCCGTGCTCGTGGCCGGCGGTGGCGAGGGTGAGCACCATGGCCTCCGCCAGCAGCCCCTCCACGCCCTTGTGCAGCAGGTCGCCCGGCCAGTTCCCCTGCGTGATGTCGAGTCTGTACGGCATTCGGCACTCCCTCCGCTGGCACCGCCCCGGAGCCCTCGCGCCCCGGGCACGACTGAGCCGGGCGGGCGCCTCCCGGGGGAGGCCCCACGCCCGGCTCACATGCTCTACCCGCCGCCCGAGTCGCAACAAGGGCCGCAGCAAAGGCCGTACCGGCAGTCGCGACAGGGGTCGATCGGGTCGGGGGTCAGTGCCGCCCGGCGCCGTACGGGGCGTACCCGGGCGCGACGGCCGGCAGCTCCCCGGGCCCGAGCAGCGGCCGCAGCGGGCCGGACCGCATCCGGCCGACCAGCGGCCCGCAGCGCCCGGCGAGCGGCGCCAGCACCACGGCGACCAGCACGCCGACCAGCGCGCCCGCCGCTACGTCGTGCGGGTAGTGCACGCCGACCCAGACCCGGGAGGCGGCCATCAGCACCGCGAACAGCCCGGCGATCCAGCCCAGCCGCCGGTTGACGAACCAGAGCGAGGCCGCGGCGGCGAAGGCGATCACCGAGTGGTTGCTCGGGAAGGACCAGTCCCCGGTGGCCGGGCAGGTCTCCAGCGAGACGCTGCCGGGGATCTGCGCGCAGGGCCGCAGCTCCTCGACGATGCCCTTGAGCACCGAGTTGGCGGCGTACGCGACGACCACGATCACCGGCGAGGCGAGCACCCTGGCCATCACCGTCGAGTCCGCGCCGCGCGCCCGCCACCACGCCCAGAGCATGAACAGCGCGAACAGGCCGAGGCCGATCGCCGACCAGACCTTGATCACTTCGTCCAGCCAGTGCGGGGCCGCCTCGGCCCACTTGTTCACCTGGGTGTAGAGGCTGCCGTCGATGCCGCTGCCGTCGTAGACGGCGAGGATCCGGGAGGACGTCACTTGTCACCTCCGTGACGGCGCGCCTGACGGGCACGGAACAGTTCGAGAACAATGGGGAGCACGGAGACAACTACTACCAGACCGATGATCGGCAGCAGATATCGGTCGATGCCGGGGATCGACGAACCGAGCCCGTACCCGGCGAGCACCACGCCGACCGTCCAGACCGCCCCGCCGGCGACCTGCCAGACGGTGAACGAGCGGACCGGCACGTCCAGCACGCCGCAGAGCGGATTCAGCACCGTTCGGACCACCGGGATGAACCGGGCGAGCACGATCGCCTTGCCGTGCCCGTACCTGGCCAGCAGTTCCTCGGCCCGGGCGACGCCTTCCCGCAGGCTGCGGCGCTGCGAGCGGCGCAGCAGCGCCCGTCCGCCGCGCCGGCCGAGCAGGTAGCCGACCTGGGCGCCGGCCAGCGCCCCGACCAGGGCGGCGGGCAGCACCTGCCACAGTTCCAGCTGCGGGCCCTTGGTGGCGCCGGGGACGCAGAGCAGTCCGGCGGTGAACAGCAGCGAGTCGCCGGGCAGGAAGAAGCCCACCAGCAGGCCGGTCTCGGCGAACAGCACCACGGCGATGCCGAGCGCGCCGAACGCGGCGAGCAGTGAGGACGCGTCCAGCGGGTTCACCGCGAGGTGAACGGCCGGATCGCCGGGGAACTGGAGCAAGGCTGGCGGACCTCCCGTACGTTGGGGGGCGGTTCCCGGCACGACCCGCCCGGACCGGGGGCTCCGCACGGAGCCGCCCCGCCCGGCGGTGCCCGGCCGAACCCGCCCGGACCGTCTACAGTGACGTAGACGGTCTACATGACTGTAGACGAAACCTGGAGGAAGCGCCGCCATGTCCGACGTACCGTCCGTCCGCCGGCCCGCCGGGGAGCTGGAGGCCGAGGTGCTGGCCGCCCTCTGGTCGACCCGGCAGCCGATGACGCCGCAGGACGTCCAGGCGACACTCGGCGGGGACCTCGCCCGCACCACGATCGCGACGATCCTGGCCCGGCTGCACGACAAGGGGACGGTCGAACGCACCCGGGCCGGCCGCGCCTACGCCTACACCCCGACCGTCCAGGACACCGCCGGTCTGGCCGCCCGCCGGATGCACACCGAACTGGGCCGCGAGGCCGACCGCTCCACCGTGCTGGCCCGCTTCGTCTCCGACCTCTCCGCCGAGGACGAGCAGCTGCTGCGCGACCTGCTCGGCGACGGCGCGACCGACGGCGGCCCCGGTACCGGCGGAGCCCCGAACGGCAACCGGCCGGAGGCGGGTGCACCGGAGGCGGCCGGCCGATGATGATCGCCGTCTGGGCCCCGCTGCTGCTCCCCTTCCTGGCCGCCCCGCTGGCCCGCCGCCTCGCCGAGGCGCTGTCGCCCCGGGCCGCGGCCTGGATGCTGGCCGGCAGCGCCACCGTCCTGGCCGGCGGCACGCTCTGTTCGCTGGGCCTGCTCGCCGCCGCCGGACTGCTCCAGCTGCCACCGGTCGCCGCCCTCGGCCACCTCTCGCTGCCCTGGCTCAGCTCGGCCGCACCGGCCGCCCCGTTCGCCGCCGTCGCGGCCGCCCTGGCGCTGGCCGCCCTCACCGCCCTCGCGGTGCGCACCGCGCGTCGCCGGCGGCGGGAGCTGCGCGCGGCCCGGGCCGCCCTGCCGAGCCGGGCCCGGCCTGGCCGGCACGACCGGCATCCGGAGGTGCGCCGGGCGCGCACCCCGCAACCGCTCACCCCGCCGCGGCCCACCGGAACCCCACTGCCGCCCACCGGAACCCCGTTGCGACGCACCGGCGCCGCGCTCGGCGCCCTGCTGCGGCCCGGCGAGCCCCCGCTCACCGTCCTGGACGACGAGCGCGCCGACGCCTTCGCCCTGCCCGGCCGCCTGCCCCGCCCCGGCCGCGCGGGCGAGCCCGGCCGGATCGTGGTCACCTCCGGCATGCTGCGTGCCCTCAGCGGGCCCGAGCGCTCCGCCCTGCTGGCGCACGAGCGGGCCCACCTGGCCGCTCGCCACCACGTCTTCCTCGCCCTCGCCGAGCACGCCGCCGCCGTCCACCCGGCGCTCCGCCCGCTCCGCACGCCCCTCGGGTACCACCTGGAGCGCTGGGCCGACGAGGTGGCGGCGGCCCGGGTCGGCGACCGCGCCGTGACCGCCCGCGCGGTCGGCCGGGCCGCCCTCGCCGCGAGCCGTTCCCCCTGGCCGGCCCGGCCCCGGCTGGCCCCGGCCGCCCACTCCGGCCCGGTGCCGCGCCGGGTCGCCGCGCTGCTCCGGCCCCGCCCTGCCGCCGCCCCCGGCACCGGGCTGCGGGCCGTCGGGCTGGCCCTGGCCGTCTGCCTGGCGCTGAGCACGGCCGCCACACTGGAGGCCACCGCCGACCTGCACCACACCGTCGAGGCCGCCCAGCAGGGCACGGGCGAACAGCCCTGACCGGGGCGCGGCCCGGCCCGGACCGCGCGCGGTCCGAGCCGGGCCCGGCCCGTTCGTACCGTCCGGTATGCCGACTTGGCAGACCCCATCCCCACGGGCCCACCGCCCCCGTACTCTTTCGTCAGCGCGTCAACCCCGGCGCGACCTCGAACGGCGGCGAGGAGCGAACCGAGTGCGGCAGACCGGACGGCAGTCCCGACGACCAGAGCGCCGCACCCCGCCGACCGCGGCGGAGCTGGCCAAGGTCCACGAGCGCACGCTCGCCGACGCCGCCGCCCGCGAGTTCGCCGGGCCCGCCTCCCCCGAGGACGCCGGCGCCCCCGGCCTGCTCCGGCCCCGCCCCGAGATCGACGACTCCTGGGCCCGGCTGCGCCGCCTCGGCCTGGACCCGGACACCGGCGCCGCCACCGTGCTGCTGGGCCCGGGCGAGATCGAGCAGCGCCGCCGCACCAGCGGACTCGACGCGATCATGCCGGTGCTCCGCGAGACCCTGCTGGAACCGACCGGCGCCCTCCCGCTGATCCTCGCCATCGCCGACGCCGAGGGCCACGTGCTCTGGCAGGAGGGCGAGCGCGGGCTGCGCCGCAGCGCCGACCGGATCGGCTTCATCACCGGCGCCCGCTGGACCGAGGAGAGCGTCGGCACCAACGGCATCGCCGTCGCCCTGCGCGCCCAGCGCCCGATGCACGTCCACTCCGCCGAGCACTACCTGCGCAGCCACCACTCGTGGACGTGCGTGGCCGCGCCCGTGCACGACCCCGGCACCGGGCAGCTGGTCGGAGCCGTCAACCTGAGCGGCCCGGCGCACAGCATCCGCCCCTACCTGCTCCAGCTCACCGCCACCGCCGCCCGGCTCGCCGAGACCGAGCTGCGCGCCCACCGGCTGGAGGCGCTGCACCAGCTGCGCACCCTGGCCGCCCCGGTGCTCGCCCGGGTCGGCGGCCCGGCCCTCGTGGTCGACGCGGCCGGCTGGACCGCCGCCGCAGCCGGACTGCCGCCGCCCAACCGGCTGCGGGTGCCCAGCGAGGGCTGGGCCCCGGCCGCCGTGCACTGGGTCCCCGGCCTCGGCGAGTGCGTGCTGGAACCGCTGGCCGACGGCTGGCTGGTGCGCCCGGTGCGCCCGCCCGGCGAGGACGGCTCCGGCGCGGTGACCGCCGAACAGGTCGAGGGCGCCCGGCTCCGGCTCGACCTGCGCCGCCCGGACCGCCCCGAACTGTCCGTCCGGGGCGCGGTCGGCAGCTGGTCCCACCCGCTCAGCCCGCGCCACGCCGAACTCCTGCTCCTGCTCGCCACCGGCCGCGAGGGCCGCACCGCCGCCCAGCTCGCCGAGGCGCTGTTCGGCGACGCGGGCCGGACGGTGACGGTCCGCGCCGAACTGTCCCGGCTGCGCCGCTACCTGGGCGGACTGCTGGCCCACCGGCCGTACCGGATCGCCGAGTCGGTGCTGGTCACGGTGGACGCGCCGGACGACCCGTACGACCTGCTGCCCGCCTCCTCGGCCCCGGCCGTCCGGCGGCTGCGGGCTGCGCTGGCCGCGGGCACGGCCCGGCTGCCCGGCGCGGCGCCGCCCGTCCCCGCGCCGCGCACGCCCGGGGACAGCCCGCTCGGCTGCTGAGCCGACCGGGCGTCAGCGGTGGCCGCCCTCGACCGGCCGCCCTCAGCCGTCCGCGAGCAGCGCGGCCAGCTGGTCGTCGGTGGGGCCGCAGTCGCGCTCCTGCTCCTCGGAGACCAGCGCGTAGGTACGGTCCAGCCAGGCCTGCACCCGGGGCTTGGAGGCCTCCAGCAGCGCGCTGCCGTGCGGGGATTCGAGGGCCAGGTGCAGCGTGGAGCCGTGGCACGGGCAGTACGCCGGCCACAGCTTGACGTCGCCCTGGCCGCTCAGCATGCGCAGGCCGTCGCGCAGCAGCTCGCGCGAGAACACCCAGTCGGCCTCGTCCGGACGCCCCAGGTGGAAGGTCAGCAGCACCTCGTACGGGCGGGCGGTCTCGTACCGGAACCGGGTTCGCACCTCGCCGACGACCTCCTCGCCCAGCGAGATCCGCAGCGTCAGCACGTCCTCCACCGCCGCCGGAGCGGCGGTGGAGCCGTCCCCATCGCCGCCCGTGGGGGTGGCGGCGAGGGGTGCACTGGAGGCTGCGGACAGCGGGTCGGGCGGCATGACGGTCTCTCCGGGACGGCGTGGGATGGACTCAGCCTGCGCCACCCCGGACCGGGCGGGCAAGGGTTGCAAGGGGGTTGCAACAGCCCCGGTCCGGCACCCCTCGACCCCGCCGCGCCTGTCGGACGGAACGTCAACTTCCTTGTGTCGAACGGATGTCCACGAAATGGATGGAACCCGTCCACGGTGCGACCGCCCGCTGGTACGCTCTCCCCCTCCCCGACGCGGGCCCGCGGCGGACCGGCCCCCGACGGCCGGAGCCGGGCCCGGCGGCAGCGCGTGGGAGAATACGGCGACGCGACGGCGGCTTCGGGGAGGGAGGGGTCCGGTTGGCTGCGCGCGAGGACACCGCGCGGGACGTGCAGCACGAACCCGCACGGCACGGCCGACACGGACGGCCCCGCCCGTTCGGCGGTCGGCTCCGACTGCCCACCCTGCGCTTCTCCGGCGCCGCGATGGCGATGTCCACCGTCGTCGGCATCAGCATCGCCACCACCCTCCTGCTCAACGAACAGCAGGGGATCGGCCGTCGGGCCGGCGTGGCCCGGGTCGGCACCACCCCGCCGCCCACCCCGGGCGCCACCGACCAGGCCGAGGCGGTCGCCGCGCAGACCCCGACCGGCTCCTCCTCCAACGCCTCTGCCACCGGCGGGCCGTCCGGCGCCCGCCCCTCGGGCCGTCCGTCCACGCACCCGTCGGGCGCGGCGCCGGTCATGGCCACCCCGCCCGCCAACCGCTCGGCCGACCCGTCGGCCCCGGCCGGCGGTCACAGCGCCGGAGGGCAGACCTCCGGAGGTCAGACCTCCGGTGAGCAGGACGCCCCGCCGCCCGGCACGCAGCTCGCCGGCACCGAGGCGGGCGCGCCGGCCGGGCCCTCGCCCTCCGCCCAGCCTCCGGCGCCGACCGCCGACCAGCCCGCGCCCGGCCAGTCGCCGAACCTGCCCGGGGTGAAGCCCACCGCACCCGCCCGCCCCGGGCCGCCGCCCGCCGCCACCGTCCCGGGCGCCTGCTCCACGGCACCCGCCGGAACCGACTCCCCCGACGGCACCGACCCCGAGGCCGACCACGCGCTGTCCGGCGCCTCCCTGGTCGCCCCGCTCGGCCGCGACGGCCTGCGGCACGAACTCGTGCTGACCGTGACCGAGCCGGTCACCGCGCTGCAGACCGAGTTCCGGCTCGCCCCGGGCGACTCGGCCCCCGGCCCCGGCACCGCCTGGACCGACCTGCCCGGCGCCGTGGTCACCGCCCAGCAGGAGCGCGGCACCCTGGTCTACCGCTTCACCACGCCGCCCGGCACCGACGTCCGGCCCGGCCACTACGGCTTCGGCGTGCGCGGCACCCGCCCGGCCGCCACCGACCCGTCCACGGTCCGCAAGTCGGTCCCGGCACCCCCGGCGGCCCCGGCGGAGAGCTGGAGCGCCTCCGCCTTCGCCATCGGCCACCCGCGCGCGGTCGCCGCACTCGGCGGCTTCGCCCCCGCCCCGCAGGCCCCCGCCTCGCGCTGACCGTCCCGACCACCCGACGGCCGCCCCGGCAGCCGGCTGTAGCCCCACGGTGACAACGTCTCGACAATCCGACGATCCGACAGCTGAGCTGCCCCGACGGGCGCATCCCCGCACCCTCGTTCGTTACTGTGGGCACCACCCGGCCCGGCTCCCCCGCAGCCCCCGACCGGGGCCGTCGTTCCGCACCCGAGGAGGAGTCCGTGCCCACCGTCCTGACCCAAGGCGGCAATGCACCACTGACCGCCGCGCGAGTGACCGTCGAGGTCACCGCGCCCAAGGCGCTGGACGTCTCCGGCCTGCTGCTGACCGACGCCGGAAAGGTGCGCTCGGACGACGACTTCGTCTTCTTCAACGCCCCGAACGGCCCCGGCGTCAGCCACCGCCCGGCCGCCGCCGGCTCTCCCGACGCGATCACCGTCGACACCCGGGCTGTCCCCGCCGCGATCACCAAGATCGTGGTCACCGCCAGCCCGGCCGACCAGAGCTCCACCTTCGCCGGGATGGAGCCCACCGCCACCGTCCGCGACGCCGACACCGGCGAGGTCCTGGCCACCTTCACCCCGCCCCGGCTGGGCCTGGAGACGGCACTGATCGTGGTCGAGGTCTACCTGCGCAACGGCGCCTGGAAGGTGCGCGCGGTCGGCCAGGGCTACGCCGACGGCCTCGCGGGCATCGCCACCGACTTCGGCGTCACCGTCGACGACTCCCCGGCCCCGGCCGCCGCACCGACTCCAGCCGCGGCCCCCGCCCCGGCCGCGCCGACCGTCCAGCTCGCCACTCCGCCCGCAGCTCCGCCCGTACCCCCCGCCGCCCCGGTGGACCCGCGGATCGCCCTCGCCACCGGCTCGCACCTGCTGCCCCCGGCCCCGCCCGCGCCGCCGTCCACGCCCCCCGCCCCGGCCGCGCCCGCCAAGATCACCCTGGACAAGGGCCGGGTCAACCTGGTCAAGGGCAGCTCCGTCTCCCTCGTCAAGAACGGCCGCCCCTTCCTCTCCTCCGTCCGGATGGCGCTCGGCTGGAAGTCCGCCGCCCGCGGCCGCGACATCGACCTGGACGCCTCCTGCCTCGCCTTCGACGCCCGCCACAAGCGGCTGGAGACGGCCTGGTTCATGAAGCTGAACATCTTCAACGGCGCGATCGCCCACTCCGGCGACAACCTGATCGGCGGCGCCGGCGGCGACGACGAGCAGATCACCGTCCACCTGGACGGCCTGCCCGCCGAGGTCCACGGCCTGGTCTTCGTCGTCAACTCCTTCTCCGGCCAGAAGTTCACCGACGTCCGCGACGCCTACTGCCGCCTGCTGGACGCCCGGACGGACGAGGAACTGGTCCGCTTCGACCTCACCCACTCCGAGCCGCGCACCGGCGTGGTGATGTGCAAGCTGGTCCGCCGCCCCGGCGGCGAGTGGGAGATGACGGCGCTCGGCGAGTACGTGGACGGCAAGACCGCCCGCGCGATGATCGAGCCCGCCGCCGCCCTGCTGTAGCGCCGCCTGTCTCCATCGACACGGCGGCCACGCCCGCGAATTCACCCTCCTGAGGCATCAAGTCGTCCACACCCCGGCTCGATTGCCTCTCAGGGGGGTGAATCGCACGCTCCCCCGCACCCGTTGAGGAGGGACCGGCGGACCGAAATCCTTCGGACCGGTCGAAAACCGCTGGACCGGCCGCCCGTCGCGGACCATCTTGTCCGGATGATCATTCGCGAAGCCACCCCCGAGGACTGGCCGGCCGTCTGGCCGTTCTTCCAGACCATCGTCGCCGCCGGCGAGACCTTCCCGTACCCCCTCGACATGCCCTCCGAGCTCGGCCGGGAGTGGTGGATGCTCGCCGCCCCCGACCGCACGGTGGTCGCGGTGGACGAGGACGGCAGGATCGTCGGCACCGCCAACATGAACCGCAACCGCCCGGGCAACGGCGCGCACGTCGCCAGCGCCAGCTACATGGTCGACCCGGCCCACCACGGCAAGGGCATCGGGCGGGCCCTGGTCGAGCACACCCTCGACTGGGCCCGCCGATCCGGCTTCCGCGCCATGCAGTTCAACGCGGTGGTCGCCAACAACCAGCACGCCGTGAAGCTCTACCAGTCGCTCGGCTTCGAGATCGTCGGCACCGTCCCCGAGGCCTTCCGGCACCCCGTCGACGGGTACGTCGGCCTGCACGTCATGTACCGGAAGCTGTAGGGCGGTTACTCCTCGATCGCCCCGCCGACCCGCCGCAGGTGCTGCCGGAAGCTGTACGACGGGTCGGCGGCGCGGCGCTCCAGGTACGCGTCGAAGGCGGTCTGCCGGCGCAGCGTGTCCCCGGCGGCGATCCGCTGGGCCTGCGCCCGCTCGGTCCGGGCGATCGCCGCGGCCGCCTCCAGCACCTCCCCGACCCGCTCGCCCGGGACGAACACCACTCCGTCCGCGTCGGCGAACACCACGTCCTCGGCACTCACCCGGTGCGGCCCGAACCGCGCCGACAGCAGCGCCTCCGGCTCCCGCTCGTCCAGCCGCAGCGGCCCGAGCGGCAGCGCACCGTAGCTGAACACCGGCAGCCCGATCGCCTGCAGCTCGGCCGTGTCCCGGTGCAGCCCCCACACCACGATCCCGGCGACCCCGGCGGCCCGCGCCTCCAGCACCGCGAGGTCCCCGATGCAGGCCTCGTCCGTCCGCCCCCCGTTGTCGATCACCAGCACGTCCCCCTCCCGCGCGCCCCCGTACGCCTCCAGGAACACGTCCACACTCCCGTAGTGCCGCACCGGCAGCGCCCGCCCCGCGGCCCGCGCCCCCACGACAACCCCCGACACCCCCGCCGGCGCCGCCCGCAGCCCCACCCCGAGCCGCACACAGGCATCCGCCACCAACGGCGTAGAAAGCTCCGCGAACTCCTTCAGCATCCCCAACTCCTCCCACCGAAGCCCCAGTTCACCACCCTGAGATCCTAGGACGGGACTCAAACTCACACCATCGGGTGAAAGTCCGCCGTATACGGCATAACCCGGTCAAACAGCGAATAGCGTGACGCCCATCTGAAGGAGGGGCATCATGAGTGCTGTGGCGCATGAGCAACCGATCACGGACTCCCCATCACAGGCCGACATCCTGCTGGAGAGCTTCCTGAGCCTGCACTCCCCCGAAGGCTTCCGAGCCGAGCTCATCGAGGGGGAGATCATCGTGGCACCACCGCCGGACGGCGATCACGAGGACTACATCAGCCACCTGATCAAGCAGGTGATCCGGCGTTCCAAGACCGACATGAGCGTTTCCGGCAGTAAGGGCCTCCGGCTCGTGAGCGGCGGCGCCTTCCCGAAGAATCACGTCATCCCGGATGCCACGTTCGCTCCTGAGGAACTCCGCCTGTTCCGCGGCGCGCCGTCCTGGATGGAACCGGACGGGGTCGCGATGGTCACCGAGGTCACGTCGAGCAAGCCCGACCAGGACCGCATCGCCAAGCGCCATTGCTACGCCCGGGCCGGCATCCCGCTCTACCTGCTCATCGACCGCGAGAAGTCGCAGGTCAGCCTCTTCTGCAAGCCGCACCGCGACGAGTACACCGAGGTGCATCTCGCCGCATTCGGTGAACCCCTCGTCCTCCCCGACCCCTTCGGCTTCGAGCTGGACACGAAGCCCTTCCTCTGAGAACGCGAAGCGGCTCGCACCCCCTCCCACACAGGGGGTGCGAGCCGTTCGGACCTGGTGGCCGCCGCGTCAGCCGCGGGTGGCCATGGCGCGCAGGAAGAAGGTCAGGTTGGCCGGGCGCTCGGCGAGGCGGCGCATGAAGTAGCCGTACCACTCCTGGCCGTACGGGAGGTAGACCCGCATCGTGTTGCCCTCGCCGGCGAGGCGCAGCTGCTCCTCGGGGCGGATGCCGAACAGCATCTGGTACTCGAAGGAGTCCCGATTGCGGCCGTTCCACTGGGCCAGCTGGCCGGCGATCTTGATCATGTTGGGGTCGTGCGAGGCGATCATCGGGTAGCCCTCGCCCGCCATCAGGATCTTCAGCGCGCGGACGTACGCGAGGTCGACCTCGTGCTTGCCCTGGAAGGCGACCGACTCGGGCTCCTTGTAGGCGCCCTTGCACAGCCGCACGCGCGAGCCGGCGCCGGAGAACTCCCGGCAGTCGGCCTCGGTGCGGCGCAGGTAGGCCTGCAGCACGACGCCCAGCCACGGGAAGTCCGCCCGCAGTTCGCGCGCGATGGCGAGGGTGGAGTCGGTGGTGGTGTGGTCCTCCATGTCGAGGGTCACCGTGGTGCCGGCGTCGGCGGCGGCCTCGCAGATGCGGCGGGCGTTCTCCAGCGCGATCTTCTCGCCGTCCACCGGGAGGAACTGCCCGACGGCCGAAAGCTTGACCGACACCTCGGCGCCGGCCGCCAGGCCGGTCTCCTTGAGGGCCTTGAGCAGGTGCTCGTAGGCCTCGGCGGTGCCGGCGGCCTGGGCGGCGTCCTGGGTGTCCTCGCCGAGGTGGTCCAGGGTGACCTTGCGGCCGGTGGCGATCAGGTCGTCGGTGGCGGTGACCGCGTCGTCGAGGACGTCGCCGGCGACGAAGCGCTCGACTATCGCGTGGGTCGGCGGGAACTTCTCGACCACGGTGCGGACCTGCGGCGACCGGGAGGCCGCGAGAAGGGCGGAACGGAGCATCGTGACTCCTGGAGCTGGTGTTTCCAAGGGTGGCAGAAAGGGGGCCGGGGCGGCGGCGTCAGGGGTGCCGCGCGTAGCGCGTCCCAAGAAGGGTGGCGGTGGGCGACGGGTGGGAAGGGCCGCCGCCCCGGCGGGGCGACGCCCGGCTGCGGGACCGGGCGTCGCGGGTGACCGATGGCTACTGGGCGAGCCGACGGTTCAGGGGGCTGGTCAGCCCATGTGCGGGTAGCGGTAGTCCGTCGGCGGGACGAAGGTCTCCTTGACCGAGCGGGTCGAGGTCCAGCGCGCCAGGTTCTGCTTGGCACCGGCCTTGTCGTTGGTGCCGGAGGCCCGGCCGCCGCCGAAGGGCTGCTGGCCGACGACGGCGCCGGTCGGCTTGTCGTTGATGTAGAAGTTGCCGGCCGCGAAGCGCAGCTTCTGCATCGCGTCCTGGGCGGCCGCGCGGTCCTGGGAGATGATCGAGCCGGTCAGGCCGTACGGCGACACCGACTCCATCTGAGCCAGCATCTCCTCGTACTTCTCGTCCTCGTAGACGTACACGGCGAGGATCGGGCCGAAGTACTCGTCGCGGAAGTACTCGCTCGCCGGGTCCTGGCAGACCAGGACGGTCGGGCGGACGAAGTAGCCGACGGAGTCGTCGTAGGTGCCGCCGGCGATGACCTCGACCTGCGGGTCGGCCTGGGCGCGGTCGATCGCGGCCTTGTTCTTGGCGAAGGCGCGCTCGTCGATGACGGCCGACATGAAGTTGGACAGGTCGGTGACGTCGCCCATGGTGAGGCCGTCGACCTCGGCGGCGAACTCGTCCTTCAGGCCCGCCCACAGCGAGGCGGGGACGTAGGCGCGGCTGAGCGCCGAGCACTTCTGGCCCTGGAACTCGAAGGCGCCGCGGGTCATCGCGGTCTTCAGCACGGCCGGGTCGGCGGACGGGTGGGCGACCAGGAAGTCCTTGCCGCCGGTCTCGCCGACGATCCGCGGGTAGGTGCGGTAGCCGGCGATGTTGTTGCCGACCTCGCGCCACAGGTGCTGGAAGGTGGCGGTGGAGCCGGTGAAGTGGATGCCGGCCAGCGCCGGGTGCTTCAGCGCGACCTCGGAGACGGCCAGGCCGTCGCCGGTCACCATGTTGATGACGCCCTTGGGCAGACCGGCCTCCTCCAGCAGCTGCATCAGCAGGTGCGCGGAGTACTGCTGGGTCGGGGACGGCTTCCACAGCACCACGTTGCCCATCAGCGCGGGCGCGGTCGGCAGGTTGCCGGCGATCGCGGTGAAGTTGAACGGGGTGATCGCGTAGACGAAGCCCTCCAGCGGGCGGTGGTCGCTGCGGTTCCACACGCCGTCCGAGGAGATCGGCTGCTCGACCATGATCTGGCGGGCGAAGTGCACGTTGAAGCGCAGGAAGTCGACCAGCTCGCAGGGGGTGTCGATCTCGGCCTGCTGGGCGGTCTTGGACTGGCCGAGCATGGTGGCGGCGGCCAGGGTCTCGCGCCAGGGGCCGGCCAGCAGGTCGGCGGCCTTGAGGAAGATCGCGGCGCGGGAGTCGAAGGAGAGCGCCTGCCAGGCCGAGGCAGCGGCCAGGGCAGTGTCGATGGCTTCCTGCGCGTCGGCCTGGGTGGCGTTGCGCAGGGTGCCGAGCCGAGCCGCGTGGTTGTGCGGCTGGACGACGTGGATCTCGGTGCCGCCGCCCATCCGGCGCTCACCGTTGATCGTCATGGTCAGCTGGACCGGCTCCTGGCCGCCCAGCTCCTTCAGCTTGGCCTCCAGACGGGCCCGTTCCGGGCTCCCGGGGGCGTAGCTGTGGACCGGCTCGTTCACCGGCGCGGGGACCTGGGTCACAGCGTCCATAGAGCGCACGCTCTCCTTCGTTCAATGCGGGGGGATTGCCGGCGCGGGTCGCACGCCGGCCACAGCACGAACGCTATTCCTGGCCACCGGGCCACTTGATTGGCCGGGCGGCTAAATTCCCCCGTACGGCGTTGTCCGGCCCGACCAAGGAGGTCACACCGCGGTCACGGGGGCGGCCACGAGCACCGGCACCACCACGGCCGCCGAAGCCGAGCCGCACGGCTGTCCGCACGGCTAAAATCGACCGGACGCCGTTGTCCGAGCGGATGAAGGAGCCCCGGAGTGACCACCCCCGGCCTGCCGCTCCGCCAGCTGCTGATGTCCCTCGGCGAGCCCCTGGTCGAACTCCAGGCCGCCCCGCAGGGCCTGGACGTCCCGGTGCGCGACGTCGCGATCCTCGACCCGGAGGACCCACCGACCGCCGCCCCCGGCGAACTCGTCCTCGCGATCGGCGCCCGCGGCCGCGCCGCCCTACCCGCCCTGCGCGCCGCCGGCCGGGCGGGCGCGGCCGCCGTCGCGGTCAAGCTGGACGGCCCGGGCCAGGCCGACGCGCTGCGCGAAGCCGCCACCGAGGCGGGCGTGGCCCTGCTCTCGGTGCGCCGCGAGACCCGCTGGGAGCACCTGGACTCCCTGGCCCGGGCGATCATCGCCGGCCCGGACGCCCCGGACGCGCCCGGCGCCCCCGAACCCAACGCGGGCGACCTCTTCTCCCTCGCCCAGACCGTCGCCGTGCTCACCAACGGCATCGTCTCGATCGAGGACACCTCCAGCCGGGTGCTGGCCTACTCCCGCTCCTCCGACTCCGACGAGGTCGACGACCTGCGCCGGCTCTCCATCCTCGGCTGGCAGGGCCCGGAGCCATACCTGTCCAAGCTCCGCGAGTGGGGCATCTTCCAGCACCTGCGCAGCTCGGACGCCCCGATCGCGGTCGAGCCGCACCCCGAGCTCGGCCTGCGCCGCCGGCTGGCCGTCGGCATCCGGGCCGGGGCGCAGCCGCTCGGCACCATCTGGGTGCAGGAGGGCGCGCAGCCGCTGGCCCCGCTGGCGGAGCAGGCCCTGGTCGGTGCGGCGCGGGTCGCGGCGGCCCAGCTGGTGCGCCGCCGCCGGGAGCTGTCCGCCGACGTCCGGCTCACCCGGACGCTGCTCACCGGTCTGCTGGAGGGCTCCACCGGCCCCCAGTCGCTCGCCACCCACCTGGGCCTGGACGTGCGCCGCCCGGCCACCGTGCTGGCGTACGGCGCGCACACCACCGAGGCGCTGCACCGCGCCGACGTCACCGGCCTGATCTCGGTGCACACCGCCGCCCGGCACCGCACCGCGCTGCTCGCCCCGATCGAGTCCCGGGTGTACGTGCTGCTGCCCGAGCTGCCGCCCGGCCTGCCGATGGCCACCGTGCGCGGCTGGGCCTCGGAGGTGGTGACGGCCGCCCGGGAGCACCTCGGCGTGCCGCTGCGCGCCGCGATCGGCTCGACCGTCGACGGCCTGGCGCAGGTGCCCGACTCCCGTGCGCAGGCGGACCGCATCCTGGACGCGATGGGCCGCGGCGGGGTGGACCTGGACGTCGCGGCGCTGATCGACGTCCAGGCGGAGGTGCTGGTCAGCGAGGTGCTGGCGCTGCTGCAGGAGCGCGGGGGCCTGCGCGACCCCCGGCTGACCGCGCTCACCGCGTACGACCGCCGGCACGGCACCCGGCTCGCCGAGTCGGTGCTGGCCTGGCTGGACGCGCTCGGCGAGGTCCGGGTGGCCGCCGACGCCCTGCACATCCACCCCAACACCCTGCGCTACCGGGTGCGCCGCGCCGAGCAGTTGACCGGCATCGACCTCGCCCAGCCGCAGCAGCGGCTGCTGGCGATGCTGCAACTGCGGCTGCCCGCGGACGAGTAGGACACCCCCTGGTCCGCGGGCAGCCTGCGCAGGTCTAGCGGGTCACCGGCCGTAGCCCTGGCCGCGCTTGTGCTCGTTCAGCCGGTGCCACGGGCCGGTGATGGCCAGCTGGATGCCCGGCGTCTGGATGTTGGCGAACAGGGTCCTGCCGTCGTCCGAGAAGGTCACCCCGGTGAACTCGCTGAACTCGGGCTTCTCGGCGGTGCCGATGTTCAGCTCGTTGCGGGCGATCGGGTAGACCAGCCCGTCCTCGGTGGCGCCGAACAGGTGCGAGACGCCCTCGCCGTCCTCGCAGATCACGATGCCGCCGTACGGCGAGACGGTGATGTTGTCCGGGCCGTCGAAGTTGTCGTGGTCGCCCCAGACGTCGGTGTTGACGCCCAGCAGGACTTTCAGGGTGATGGTGCGGCGGGCCGGGTTGAAGAACCAGACCTGGCCGTCGTGCTGCAGCGGGCTCTCCGAACGGGCGTAGCTGGAGACGAAGTAGAAGCCGCCGTCACCCCACCACATGCCCTCCAGCTTGCGGGCCCGGGTGACCTCGCCGTCCTTGAACTGCTTGCGGACGGAGACGGTCCTGGCGTCGCGGTCCTGGACCTTGACCCAGTCCACGCCGTAGGTGGTGCCGACCTTGGTGGCGCGGGAGAGGTCGTCGACGAGCTTGCCCCGGGAGTCGAAGACCTTGAAGGCCTCCAGGGTGCCGGCGTCGGCGGCGAGCGCGCGCAGCCGGTAGCGGCCGTGCTCGAAGCCGGCCGGCGGGGTCCAGCGGAACAGCAGGCCGTTGGGGTTCGAGGCGTCCTCGGTCAGGTAGACGTGGCCGCGCCTGGGGTCCACCACGACGGCCTCGTGCGCGTAGCGGCCGAAGGCCTTCACCGGCTGCGGGTCGCGGTTGTAGTCGTCGTCGAACGGGTCGACCTCGAAGACGTAACCGTGGTCCTTGGTGAAGCCGTTCTTGCCGGCCCTGTCCTCGGTCTCCTCGCCGGACAGCCAGGTGCCCCACGGGGTGATGCCGCCGGCGCAGTTGGTGGCGGTGCCGGCGATGCCGACCCACTGCTCGACCGTGCCGTCCCGCTTGGCGTGCACGATGGTGCAGCCGCCGGCCGCGCCCGGGTCGTAGACGTGGCCCTCGGTCAGCGGCACCGGGTGCGGCCAGTTGGCGCGGGCGCCGGACAGCTCGTGGTTGACGACCATGTAGTTGCCGCCGTGCTCGTCCTCGAAGGCGGAGGTGCCGTCGTGGTTGCTCGGGGTGAACTCGCCGGTGCGCAGCCTGGTGACGCCGGCCCGGTTGAGGACCTTGTACGCGAAGCCCTTGGGCAGCGACAGCAGGCCGGCCGGGTCCTGGACGAGCGGGCCGTAACCGACGGCGGTGCCGCCGGCCGCGTTGGTCCCGGCGGCCGTGGCGGTCGCGGCGGCCGGGGCCTCACCGCCGGCCGGGGCGGCGATCGCGCCGGGGGCGCTGGCCAGGGCCTCGGCACTACCGGCGATCAGGACACCGGCCCCGACGATGGTGGAACGGTTGACGAAGTCCCGGCGGGACAGCGACATGGCAGCAACTCCTGGGGGATGAACGGGGCGTCCGGGCGGGGTGTCCGGGGCAGGTCATCGGCGGGATGCCGACGCCCAGCAGGCTCCGCCGAGCGGGTGAACCCGGCATGACGTCCACCTCACGCCGAGGCGGCCATTTGCCAACCGATGACCGACGCATGACCTCCGCTTTGCCAAACCGGCTTTGCCAAACCGTCGCTTCGCCGACCGCCGTCAGCGCAACTCCGTCCCGCCCGTCGGCGCCGTCCCGACCGTCAGCGCCGCGCCGCCCGCCACTGCTCCCAGGCCGCCAGCCACAACTGCTCGGCCAGCGCGTGCTCCTCCCAGACCCCCGCCCCGCCGCCGCCCGGCCGCTCCCGCCACAACTGCTCCCAGGCCCGTTGCGCGGGCAGGCTGGCCACCTCGCTGGCGAACACCGTGTACCGGACGACCTCCTCGACGGCCGCCTCGCCCTCCGCCGTGCCGACCAGCCAGTGCGTCTGCTGCGACAGCCGGTTGAGGTGGTTGACCATCGAGGTCACCGCCGCCGCGGCCTCCTCCCGGGTCTCGGTGGCCAGCCGCATCTGCTGGCGCACCGCCGCCTCCCAGCGCACCGCGCAGGCATCCCCGCGCAGCCCGCGCGGCAGCCTCGGCGTGCGCCCGGCCCGGACCTGCGCCTCGATCGCGGCGGTCTCCGCGATGCTCTGGGCGATCAGCGCCCGGTGCGTCTCCAGCCCGACGGCGGGCGGCAGTTCACGCTCCTCGACCGGGACGTACCGGGCCTGCCGGGTGGCGAGGTCGCGCAGCAGGTCGGTGCGCCCGCGCAGGTACCGCTCGAAGTCCGTGATCCCGCCGAGCTCCACCCGGCCCGGGTCGACCCCGCGCCCGCACACCGTCACGGTCAGCCCGCCGACCCGCAGCCGCCCGGCCCACACCGGCCCGGCGCCGTCCACGGCGACGCCGCCCGCCGAGGCTCCGGCGCCCACCGGGCAGCCGGGCCGCAGCACCGGCCGGTCCTCGTGCACCTCCACCGCGCAGGGCTCGCCGTCCACCGTGATCCACTCGCGCAGCGCCCGCACCCGGCCCGGCCCGTCGCCCTCGTCCACGCCCAACTGCTCGTACACGCGGTCCCGTTCGTCCTCGACCACGTCCTCCAGCTCGGGCAGCGGCTCGCACCGCTCGGCCCCCGGCCGGTAGGTGCGCACGGTCACGTACGGTCCGGCCGCCGAGCGCCACTCGCCGCACTGCACCTCGACCCAGCGCAGCACCCCGCTGGAGGTCTCGAAGGCGGCCAGCGCCTCCCCGGTACGGGCCGGCCCGTCGGTCACTCCGTACACCGGGAAGTCGGCCGCGGCGAGGGTCCGGCGGGAGAACTCCTCCTGGTCGGCGAAACGATCCTCCCGGACCGTCCCGTCCGGGGCGGGGCCCGAAGGCCCGGTGTTCCACTCCTGGTGCCTGCCGCCGCTCTCCCGCATCATCCTGTGCCGCACCCCCGAGTCCTCGCGCCCGCACCGCTGACGCCACCTTACGTGCCCGCCGCTGCCGGGTCATCAGCTCGGCTGCCGGACCGGGGCGGTGGACGCCGGCGACAGTCGTGTCAGGAGGCCCCGTTGTCAGCCGCCCTCCCTAACCTGGCGGCATGACAGCACAGAGCAGCACGGCGGAGGGCACCGCGCCGCAGGCCGGTTTCCCCGCCAGGATCAGCATCGTCACCCTCGGGGTGTCCGACCTCGACCGCAGCACCGCCTTCTACGAGGCCCTCGGCTGGCGGCGCTCCACCGCCTCCAGCCCGGAGATCGTCTGGTTCCGCACCGCCGACTCGGTGCTCGGCCTCTTCCCCACCGAGGAGCTGGCCGCCGACGCCGGCGTCCCCGCCACCGGCGAGCCCACCTTCCGCGGCGTCACCCTCGCGGTGAACCTGGAGTCCCCCGCGCTGGTGGACGCCGCGCTGGCGACGGCGGTCGAGGCCGGCGCCGTGGTGGTCAAGCCGCCGGTCCCGACCGCCTGGGGCGGCTACTCCGGCTACTTCGAGGACCCGGACGGCCACCTCTGGGAGCTGGCCCACAACCCGTTCTTCCCCTTCACCGAGGACGGCTCCCTGGACCTCCCCTGAGCCTGAGCTCTGCCCGCCGCCGACTCGGTTCCTCGGCTCAGTTCTTCGACCGCGCCTTGAAGGCCGCCTTGCGCGCCTCCTTGGCCAGCGCCCGCTCCGGGTGCAGCTCCCCGATCGCCTCCAGGACGTCCGCCGTGTACGGGTGGTCGACCCGCCACAGCTCGCCGAACCACCCCGCCGGGTCGTCGGTCACCGGCAGGTCGGTGATCAGCTCGCGCAGCAACTCGGCGTCGCCGCCGTTGTCCAGCAGCTGGGCCGCGAAGGTGTCGACCACCGTCCACAGCGCCATCGTCCGGTCCGGCACCGGCACGTCCGTCGCGCCCTGCGCGGTCAGCCAGGCCCGGGCCGAGCCGCCCAGCTCCGGGTCGTCCAGCACCTCCCGGACGGCCGGCTCGGAGCCGGGCCCCAGCAGGTTGAGCGCCGAGACGCAGAGCATCCGCCGCAGCGGGCCGTACGCGTCGCTGCCCCGTGCGGCCGCCAGCAGCTCGCGCGCCGCCGCCACCGGCTCCCGGCCGGCGGTCCAGACCCGCAGCTCCTCCTCCGGCAGCACGTTGGCCGACTCGCACACCGCGCGCAGCAGCTCGGCCGCGTCCCCCTGGGCCAGGTCGCCGACCAGCGGCGCGTCGTAGCCGTCCTCCAGCAGCCACTGCCGGATGCCGTACTGGCCGAGCGGGGTGAGCCGGACCAGGCCGAAGCGGGCCGACTCCTCCTCGTCCAGCGGCTCCTCGCCGACGACGGCGGCCTCCTCGCCGTCCTCCTCGTCGAAGAGCTCCGGGTCGATCGGGCGGTACTCCAGCAGGCCCAGCTCGGCCAGGTCGCCCAGCATCGGGTCGAGCGCGACCATCACGTCGGTGATGTCGCCCAGCAGCTCCTCGTCGGGCTCCTCGCCCTCCGGCACCACCAGCAGCGCGGCGAGCACGCCCAGCGGCACGGTCTCGTTGCCCGGCTCGGCAAAGGCGGTGGTCTCGTAGAGCACCTGCAGGGCCTCGTCCAGCAGTTCGGCAGCCGCGTCCCGGGCCTCCTCGACCTCGTTCAGGCCGTCCTCGTCCTCCTCCGCCGCGGCTTCCCCGGGCTCGCCGTCCTCCTCCGGCAGCGAGTCCGCCTCCACGGCGAGCTCCCGGACGATTCCGGCAGCGGTCAGCCACAGCTCCAGGACGGTCTCGGTGTCGCCCTGCTCGGCGGGTTCGAGGTCCGGCCCGGGGACGGCGACGTGCTCGCCCTCCGCGGTCGTACCCAGCTCCACCAGGTCCAGGTCGCAGGCCAGCGACCAGGCGCGCAGGGCCTCGACCTCGGCCTCCTCGGGCACCTCGCCCTCGGCCGGGGCCAGGCCCAGCAGCCGGGCCGCGGGCGCCCGGTCCTCCTCCACGAGGTCACCGAACTCGTCCACCGTCCGGTGCGGGGCGGCCCAGCGGGCCAGCGCCAGCGCGTACCCGAGCATCGGGACGGCCTTCGCCTGCGCGGCCAGCTCCTCCTCCGGGGGCAGCTTCACCGGCGGTACCAGCACGGCCGCGTCGTCCAGGTCCTCGTCATCCAGCCCGTGCGCGGCGAAGGCCCCGTAGAGGTCCTGGAGCTCCAGGTCGGCGGGCAGGACCGCCTCGACCGCACCCTCTCCCCCTGAAGCACCGGCGTTCTTCCGACGTCGTCCGGCCATCGTTGTGCGCTCTCCCTCAGCCAGCGGTCAGCCCAACAGCGCCGCGTACCCGATCCACCACCTCAGCGTATAGGCCGGGCACCTCCGATGCCCGGCCTCAAGGGGCGCGCACAGGGGCGCGCGGCGTATCCGTGCGCCCACCCCTTATCCTTCGATCTGGTACCGCGCACACCCCGCGCGGGCCACTCGGGCAACGAAGCCCCCTGCCACACTCATCCGCTCCATCAGGGAGCCCGCACCGCGGCCACCACCACAGCGCCTCAGGACGGGCGCGCCGGCACACCCTGCCGCCCCGGTGGGGCCCAGCCACAGGAGACCCCTGAGATGGCGGACCTCTCCCCCGCCGGCTCCGGCCTGCGCACCGCGCAGCTCGACGGACGCCGACTGTCGGAGGCCCTGCTCCCCCTGGAGCTCGCGCCGCGCGCCCAGCTCCAGCTCGCCGCGATCAGCCGCTGGAACGCGCTGCGCGGCGTCCGCGTCGGCCTGGTGGCCGCCGCCCTGCTGTTCATGCTCATCGGTGCCAACCTGGCGACGCCGATCTACCCGCTCCTCCAGCAGCGCCTCGGCCTCGGCCCGCTCGACACCACGATCCTCTTCACGATCTACGTGTTCGCCCTGGTCCCGGTGCTGGCCATCGTCGGCCACTGGTCCGACCACCTCGGCCGCCGCGCCCTGATCCTGCCTGCCGTCGGCCTGGCCGCCGCCGGCGACGTGGTGTTCGCGACCTCGGGCAGCTTCTGGCAGCTCGCCGCCGGCCGGGCGATCCAGGGCATCGCCGTCGGCCTCTCCACCGGCGCCGCCGGAGCCGCCCTCGGCGACCTGCTGCCCGACCACCCGACGCTCGCCGCCAAGCTCACCCTGGCCTGTTCCGCAGGAGGCGTCGCCCTCGGCCCGATCGTCGGCGCCCTGCTCTCCGGCGGCTCCGACCCGCTGCTCACCCCCTTCCTGCTGCACGCCATCGCGCTGCTGGCGCTGTGCGTGCCGCTGGCCGTCGTCCACCCCCGGATGCCCGGCCGCAACCGCCCGCCGGCCTCCCCGCCCCGCATCACCACCCCGGCCCACCTGCGCCCGCAGCGCCTGCGACTGCCGCGCACCGGCCGCCGCGAGTTCCTGCTCGCCGCCACGGCCGGCTTCATCTCCTACGCGGTCTTCGGCGTCTACCTCAGCCTGGCCCCGGCCTTCGCCGCCAAGCTGCTGCACACCCCCTCGCACCTGGTCGGCGCCGTCGTGGCCGCCCTGCTGCTCGGCTCCTCGGCCACCGCCCAGCTGCTCGTCCCCCCGACCTCCGACCGCCTGGTCATCGCCCTCGGCATGACCGGCCTGGCCACCGGCCTGGGCCTGGTCGTCGCCGCCGGCTACACCGGCACCCCCGCACTCCTCTTCATCGGCAGCGTCCTCGGCGGCTCCTGCCAGGGCGTGGCCTTCCGCTCCCTGTTCACCACCGCCGTCGCCGCCCTCAACTCGGAACGCCGCGGCTCCGAACTGAGCGCCCTCTGGGTCATCGTCTACCTCGGCAGCTCCCTCCCCATCGTCATCGTCGGCGCCCTGGTCCAGCACTACGGCCTCCTCCCCGCCGTCAGCGGCTTCGCCACCCTCGCGGCCGTCCTGTGCGCGGCCCTGGCAGTCGCCGTCGCCCGCAAACCCAAGGCAGCCTGACCCGCACACCCGAACGCCGCTGCCCGGGACTTCCGAAGGGGAAGTCCCGGGCAGCGGCGTTCCCGCCACCGGGGTGAACACCCGCGCATCAGCTGCTTCGTTGAGCAGGGCTACCGCCGTTCCCCACCATCCACCCCCCACCCGCCTCCCGGCGGGTGCCCGCCCCGGGCCTCTCCGCGCGCCACCCCGCAGGGCGGCGCGCGGAGACGCCGGAGCAAGGCGAGCTGCCCGTCGGAGGAACGCCCGTAGGCCGCTCCAACTACCAGATGCCGTTGGCGAAAGGGTGGGGGTTCCGCCTCCCGGTCGCCGAGCACGCCCACGCTCACACGATCAAGCTCCCGGTCTGGCATCGTGAACAGGATCTGGAGCCGGCCGAGCAGTCCGTCCGCGCGGCCATCAAGATCAGCGACCACCACGAGGAGCTGCTGTGACCGTCACCTCCCCCGAGTTCGCCGCCGGCTTGTCAGCCGAGGCCGAAACCGCCGGGATCACCGGGTTCGTCGCCGCCGCCGTGATCAACCACGAGGGCCGCATCCTGCTCGTGCGCCGCAACCCCGACGACTACATGGGCGGCCTGTGGGAGATCCCCTCCGGAACGGTCGAGCCCGGGGAGACCATCCTGGACGCCCTCCACCGGGAGACGGCCGAGGAGACCGGCCTGGCCATCGACCAGGTCACCGGCTACATCGGGCACTTCGACTACGAGAACAGCCGCGGCGGCACCACCCGCCAATTCAACTTCGCAGTCACCGTCGAGAAGACCGAACCGGTCGTCCTCACCGAGCACGACACCCACCAGTGGGCCCTCCCCAGCGACCTGCCCGAGGTGAGCGACGCGGTTCGCGAGCTGATCACACGCTGAGATGTACGAGAGTGGCGGGGCCCGTCGGATTCCCCGAGGGGCCCCGCCACACTGCGGTCAAGACCACCTGCTGCGAGTCAAAAAGGGTGGGTTCCGCCTCCGCCCACTGGATGTGATCCAGCGGGCAAAAGTGCCGCCAGCCGGGAGGTGTGGGCGCGGGGTGTGTCGGCGCCCCAGGCGTTGATGCGCACAAGGTCCATGGCGGCGCCGGTGCGACCTCCGGCTCCATGGGTGGCCAGCCATGGAGCCGGGGGTCAGGCAGTCAGCGCAATGTCCAGGTACGCCTGCACCGGCTCGAAGAGCCCGTACGGCACGTACTCGGAGATCTCGGCAAGGGCCACCCACGCGAGGGCGTCCAGCTCGTCCGTGTCCACCACCTCGGCAGTGCCGCTCACGACCTCACAGGCCGTATACGACATCAGCCGCCCGGTCTTCGGGTGCACGCGCTCGCCCAGCAGCTTGACCGCGGCCACGCCCAGGCCCGTCTCCTCCGCAGTCTCGCGGACAGCCGCCTCCTCGGGCGACTCGCCGGGCTCGATCTTGCCGGCCGGGAACTGCCAGGAGAGCTGGCCCTCGCTCACCCGCCGCCGGACCATCAGAACACGGCCCATCTGGACCACGATCGCGGCGGCAATACCCGGGCGATCTTCCGCAGTCTGCTGTGTCACGTCTACTCCTCCAGGATGCGGTGTCGGCCTCGATGCGGTCCTCCTCGCCGATGAGCCAGCCGTAGCTCATGGACTACGAGACGCTCGCGAATTGCAGCCTACTGACCCACAACTCCCGGATTTCCAGGCGGCAACTTGGCGCTGATCGCCTGGCCGAGCTTGTTCATTTCTCGGTCGAAGACCGACTCAAGATCGACCTGGTAGCAGTGCGCCAGGATCAGGACTGACCATAGACAGTCGGCGAGTTCGTGCTCCAACGCCGCCCGCCCGCCCGACATTTCCCGAGCACCTTCTTGGGCCATAACGAGCTTCGCCAGATCGCCCACGTCGCCGACGAACCCCAGCATGAACTCCTCACGCGTCCAGGTCCGGCCACGCTCATGCTGGTTCAACGAACCGTATAGATCGTGAATCCGCAGAGCGCATTCCTGTAGTTCACGAATATCCATCATCTGCTCCGCGTGTAGATGATCAACCGCCCAGCCAGTCCGCCGCCCGGCCCAGCCCGATCCAGACCGAATCCCGGGCGAGGACCATCCACCCACGATCACAACGGCGAGTCACCACTCGTCAGCATGTGGTGTGGTGGTGGGGCCGGGCCCGGCCCCACCACCACACCACTGGTCAGACGTCGATACGGGCGATCTTCCGGCCCGCCTTGAGATAGAAGGTCGCCTCTCCGGCGAGTTCAGCTTCGCCTACGAGCGCGGACAGCGCCTGCTGGGTGCTGACCTCGTCGAGCTGAGTGGTGTGCTGATCGCCGTCGACGCCCTCGGCGATCAGGCGGAGGCCGTTCTGAGCAGCAACTCGGCGGGCGGCCGAGTTGCTGGCGGCGAAGCCCAGGACCTGAGTAAGCAGGGTGACCAGCGGGGTCTCGGCGTGCTCCTGGAACGAGACGGCCGGGAGGTTCTGCGCCTCGCCGAAGGTCCGCTTGGAGAAACGGGCGGTGAACTCGGCACGGGCGGCCTCGGCGGCCTTCAGGCCGTGCAGGGCTGCGGTCACCTCGCCGGCCAGGATGCGCTTGACGGCCATGGGGTGCGCGGTGCCGTCCGCCATCCGGCCGGTGACGGTCGTGATCTCCTCGTCGGTCCACTCGGTGAGCTGCTTGAGGTAGGGCTCGATGAGGTGGTCCGGGATGGACATCACACGGCCGAAGATCTCGTCCGCGGAGGATGAGAGTCCGACGTAGTTGCCCTTGGACTTGCTCATCTTGGCGCCGGTGCCGTCGGTGCCCTCGATGAGCGGAGTGGTGATGATGATCTCGGGGGTCTGGTCGCGGATCTCCATGACCTTGCGGCACATCTGGAGATTCAGGAGCTGGTCCACACCGCCGAGTTCGACGTCCGCAGTGATGGCCACGGAGTCGAGGGCCATCACGACGGAGTAGACGAACTCGGCGACTGACAGGCCATCACCCGCAGCGAGGCGGTTGCGGAAGTCGTCGCGCTGGAGCGTCATCGAGACCGGGACGTGGGCCAGGATGCCCACCAGCTCGGGCAGGCTGACCTTGTTCAGCCACTCGCCGTTGAAGCGCAGGTCCGCACGTGTGAAGTCGATGAACGGCGTGACCTGCTGCTGGTAGCCGCTGAGGTTGTGAGCGATGTCGGCGTCGGTCAGCGGCGGTCGCTCCGAGGAGCGCCCGGACGGGTCACCGATCTTGGCGGTGACGTCGCCGATGATGAAAACGACGTGGTGCCCCATCCGCTGGAACCGGGACGCGATGATGATCGGCACCGAGTGGCCCAGGTGCACGTCCGGGGACGTCGGGTCGATCCCGTACTTGACCACGAGCGAGCGCCCCTCCCGCTGGGCAGCGGCGATCTTCTCCGCGAGCCCGGAGGCGGAGGGGATGACGTTGATCGCACGGCCTTCGACCAGTGCGGCCTGCTCGGCCGGCGAGAGGTCGGACAGGTCCAGCGAGCGCCGGCGATAGGTCTCTTCCAAGAGCCGGGCGACCGTATAGTCCGCGGCCAGGTCCGATCCCTTGAGGATCTCCATGGCGCGGACTACGGACTCGCTGAGACGGCTCATGGCGTCGTTACGCTCCTGGATCTGTTGGCTGGCGTGGCCAGCGGGCATGGGAGAAGCAGGTGATTTTAGCACCGGCGTATCCGGAATCGCGTTCATTTAGTTACCGTGCACTTCGGTGGCGGCGTGGAGAACCGCCAGGGCCGGAGCGGCAGTTGAGGTCGGCGGCGGTGGGGCGAGCGGGCGGTCACGGGCGACGCTCCAGAGACTGCGCAGCCACGCCGAGAGCGGTGCCCGGCCGCGGAGGGAGTGGCGGAGCATCGCAACGAGCGGGCGGAAGGTGCGGAGGCGCTGGCCCTGCTGAAGGTGGGCTTCCACGCGGTGCCCGGCGGCGCGGGCGCGGTAGCGGTGGGAGATGCGGCGCAGTGCGGCGGCGGTGGCCCAGGCGGGCGGGGCGGCCGTCAGGGCGATGAGGCGGTCGGCGAGGTCCACGCAGACATCAGCGCGGTAGTGCTGGGAGGAACCGTTGAGGGTCCGGTCGGTCATGCTCGCCGGGTGGAGCCGGTAGTTCACCAACGGCTCGGTGAGGGTGTGCCCGTGGCCGGCGTCGCGCAGCGCGTGGAAGTGGATCTCGTTCGTCACGGGGAGGAGGCTGCGAGCGGCGTCACGGTGGACGAGGAGGCTACTGGTGTTGCCGCCGGGGTGGGGCTCGGGCAGCAGAGGGCGCCCGTCGACGCCGACGACGGTCTCCCAGTGGTCGATCAGGAGGCGATCGGGGGTGATGGCCTCGGCGCAGGTGCGGAGTTTGGCGGGGTGGAACCAGTCATCGGCGTCGAGTGGGGCGATCCAGTCGCCCTCGGCGAGGAGCACGGCGTCGGTGAGGGTCTGGGCGAACCCCCGCTGGGGGCGGCGCACGATGCGGACATGGTCCTGGTGGCGGCGGCAGATCTCGGGGGTGTCATCGGTGGAGCCGTCGTCGATGACCACGATCTCGTGGAGGGTGTAGTTGCCGGCGTCCAGCATGAGGGCGAGCGCTTCGCCCATACGGTTCTGCGCACTGCGGGCACGGGCAATTTCGAGCAGGTGCGGTACTCGGCGTTCGGTCGGCTTCGCCTATCTTCGTCAGGACCATCGCGGCGCCTTGGTAGGCTATAGCGAGCAACGCCCTGGCCTGCTGCTGTTGATCGCCCTCGTACATGCGCACCGCGCGCTGGGCCTGGGAGAGGATCCAGGACGGCCAGGGGAGGC
Organism: Streptomyces sp. 1114.5; assembly: GCF_003635085.1. Lineage (NCBI taxonomy): Bacteria > Bacillati > Actinomycetota > Actinomycetes > Kitasatosporales > Streptomycetaceae > Streptomyces > Streptomyces sp. 1114.5. The sequence continues at coordinate 369,980 of NZ_RBXE01000002.1, read as the reverse complement.
CGTATCGGCGTCGATGAAACGGCTCACCCGGCGTCGTGCACGACCAGGCGCCGCCGCCGCAGGCTCAGTGGATCGGGCGGATCATCGCGGTCAGCCGGGGCGAGTCCGGAGAGGGCTGTTGAGCGTTGAACGCCCGGTAGCCCCAGGTCTCGTAGAGCCGCCGGACCTTGCCGTCCCCGGCGAGCGGGTTGACCAGAAGGGTGACACGGCCCTCGACGCGGCAGCGCAGCAGGTCGTCGTGGATCCGGCGGGCGGCTCCCGTGCCCCGCCAACGGGTCCGGACGCCGATCTCCTTGATGGCCAGAGCCGGGGCCTCGGTGTAGCCGACCGGAAGGGGCTCGGTCATGCGCTTCCAGTACCGGTCACCCGACTCAATCGTGTTGCCGTACGCGTAGCCGACCGGTACCTCGCCGTCGTAGCCGAGGACGAGCTCGAAACCGGGCTCGGTGGCATGCCGGTCGAGGCGTTCCGCGAACACGTCGACGCGGTAGTTCGGCAGGTGCAACAGGGGGGCCCGCACATCGGCGTACACGTCCAGCAGGTCCTGCCGGACATCGGGGGGAAGGGCGGTGTGGTGGCGGAGTTCGACGGTCACGCGGTGGTCCTCCAGCTGTCGTGGGCGTATGCCGTCCAGGTGCGGTCCGGGCCGCTGCCGCCGGCCAGCTTGTGCAGCGAGCTGCCGAAGGCGGCCAGCATCCGGGAGACGCGGGGGTGTGCGAAGTCCTCGGCCGGGAGGGACATGGCAGTGGCGACCGCGGGCTCGAGATCGCCCTGCCCGAGCTGGGCGCGGGCAAGCCGGACGGTGGTGATCGCTCGGGACCTCTGCATGGTGTCACGCCGCTGTCCGATGCTGCGGTGCGCGTGGGCTTCCGCGTCTTCCCAGTTCCCGGCCGCGAGGTGGGCGGCAAGGGCGAGGGAGTCGAGTTCGGACTGGTCGTAGAAGGCGGTGATCCACACTGGCCGGGAGGCATCGAGGTCGGCTCGGTCAAGGGCGTCCTGTGCGTGCCCGATGGACCGGCGGACCGCGTTGGAGTCCCCGGTCAGCCCGTGGATCGCCGCGTGGCGGGCGTGTCCCAGAGAGGCGAACAGCGGGTCGCGTCTGGCGATCGGCAGGCTGCGGGCGACCTCATTGGCGGCGAGCGCGTCGCCTGCCTGCCCGAGGTGCCGGTACAGGCTGCCCGCGTGGGACCAGATACGGAACTGGATGCCGGAGTCGCCGGACATCGCCGCGAGGATGGCAGCCATCTGGTGGTGTTCGAGGGCTGCGTCGAAGCGACGGCCGTCGATCGCAGCCCACATCGCCGAGGACATAAACGATGCCGCGCACGCGTACAGCTGGGCCCGGACCCGCTGGGTCGCGATGCCGTTCTTCTGCAGGTCGAGAGCGTCCTCGGCGAGCGCGGTCGCCCTGGTCTCGAGGCTGAGCCGACCGCCGTGGCGGTGGTCGCTGGCGATGACCTCGGCGAAGCGGGCCTGCAGCCTCCGCACGTCACCGACGCCGATCCGGCGACTCGATGCCACGGCAGGGGGGCTCGTGAGCACCGTCACGGCCGCGCCTCCGGCCGCCGCGATGAAGTCGCGTCGCCTCACGTCGTCCTCCGGTGTGGTGCGGGCCCGTCCGGTCGGGACGAAGCCCAGGTCTTCGGGCGTACATGCGAATACTGCCCTGAGTGCGAGGCGGATCTTCACCGGCGGCCATCGGGTCGCGCCGGTCAGCCAGTTGTGCACCGTGCGCTCTGACACGGAACCGAGCTTTCCCGTGAGGGTCCTGATCTCGGCGTTCACTTCGCGTGCCAACTCGGCCTTGGTCATGCGACGTTCGGACATCCGGAGGCGGAGCGGAACATTTGCCAGCATGAGGTCAACGTAGTCGCGTTGTCACGTGCCGTGCATGGAGCCGGGTAATGGGACGGTCAAATTTTCCGGTCGGAATGGGCCCAGCGTGCGAGCAACTTTGCCTCACCGTAGAGCTCATGACTGTCGTTCACTGATTGCACGCCGCCTGCCCAAGCGGACCCGGCGCAGGATCCTGCCCCGTGAACGGCCCTGCGCCGGCCCAGTCTCCGCCCTTGGAGGAGCAGCATGATGCACTCCCCGGCACGCTATCAGCGCCGCATCGCCCGTCGTCCGAGGACGGTCGTTGTCCAGGCTGACTCCTTCTGCAACCTGGACTGCGCTTACTGCTACCTGCCCGACCGCAAGCGGCGGGCCCCGATGTCGGTCGCGATCGCCGAGGCGGTGGCCCGTTCCGTCGCCGAGTTCGCCGATACCGCATCGCCGGAGCCGGTCGAGGTGGTTTGGCACGCCGGCGAGCCGCTGGCCGTCGGCCGAACGCGACTCGCCGAGTTGCTGGCCCCGTTCGAGCCGTTGCGGCAGGCCGGGTTGGTCGAGCACTCGTTGCAGACCAACGCCGTACTGATCACACGGGCCTGGTGCGACTTCCTCACCGCGTACGGGTTCCGCGTCGGGGTGAGCATCGACGGCCCTTTCGCCCTCAACCGTCGGCGCGTGGACTGGGCCGGACGTCCGGCCTTCGAGCGGATCATGAAGGGCATTGGGTGCCTGCGCGAGTACGGCGTACGGTTCTCGGCGATCGCAGTCGTCACCTCGGAGAGCATCGGCGACCCCGAGGGCCTGCTGGACTTCATGGCCGACCTCGGCTGCCACACGGTGGGTCTGAACACGGAGGAAAGGGAAGGCGTCAACACCGACCGGGCAGTTCCCACCCCCGAGCAGGCCCGCGCGTTCTGGCGCCGCACCATCGCCTGGTCACGCCGCAACCGCGACCTGACCATCCGCGAGATCGACCGGCTCGGCGGCTACCTGCGGGATGTCCGCGCCGGACACCAGGCCGCCTGGGGCCACGTGTTGATCGACCCGATCCCGACCATCGCCTCCAACGGCGACGTCGTCCTGCTTTCGCCCGAACTCGCCGGGATCACCGACTCGGCCTACGAGGACTTCCGCGCCGGGAACGTCCTGGAGCGGAGCATCGGCTCGATGCTGGACCGCGCCCACCGCCTGCGCTATGTGCGCGAGTTCCTGACCGGCCTGGACGCGTGCGAGGCCACCTGCGACATCTTCGACTTCTGCCGAGGAGCCCAGGCCGGCAATCGCTACTTCGAGAACGGCCGCCTGGACACCACGGAGACGAACTACTGCCGCGTGTCCCGACAGGCCCTGGTCACCGCCCTGTCCGATACCGTCCAAGAGGAGAAAGCCGCATGACCCTGCTCGAACTGCTGGCCGCCAGCAACACCGCCGTCGTCGCCGACCTGACCGGTGTCGCCACCGTGACCGACCCCACCGCCGGGCCGTTCGACAACCGGCCCACCTGGGACAACAACGGGCCGAAGTTCGACAACCGGCCCACCTGGGACAACTGGTCGAACAAGAACAAGGGCAAGTAGCGCCACCCCCCGAACCTCCCCGGGCCCGCACCAGCGGTGCGGGCCCGGCCCGACCCTCGAGAGAGCGGAGCCCCTCATGGACAGCATCAGCTTCGGCCGGGTCGCCGTGACCCTGCCCAACCTGGACGAGCCCGGCCTGTACCTGTCCCACGTCACCACCCTCGACTCCGCTCGGGGCATCGTCCAGGACTTCCAGTACGGTGACGCCGACCTGCGGGATCTGCATCTCGCCGAGACCCGCCTCATCACCGGCCGCGTCTCCAACCTACGGGTCGACCGCATGCAGCTCGATCAAGTTCGCCTCGAATCCGTCGAGTTCGATAGCTGTGACCTCGCCGCCGCCCGCATTGCCGACAGCAAGCTCTCCCGGGTCGTCTTCCGTAACTGCAAGATCATGGGCGCCGGTCTCATCGGCGGGACCCTGGACAACGTCCTCTTCGACAACTGCAAGCTCGACTACGCGACGTTCGAGCAGATCCGCGCCACCGGCGCGGTCATCTTCTCCAAGTGCGCGCTCACCGAAGCGTCGTTCACTGGTTGCGACCTCGGCGGCGCGGTCCTCGACACCTGCAACCTGCGGCAGACCGAGTTCGGCCGGGGCAAGTACCAGGGCCTCGACCTGCGGGGCAACGACCTCACCGCGCTGCGGGGCGTCGCCAACCTCGGCAAGGTACTCATCGACCGCGCCCAGCAGGCCGAACTCGCCGAAGCCCTCGTCACCGAGCTGGACGTGACCTTCGCCGACAACCTCGACGACCGGTAGACCCAAACTTGGAGGAATCCGCGTGGCTCTCGCCATCGCCCACACCGATCCCGCTGCCCTCATCGCCAGGTGTGACAGCACCGGCGTCCGCACCGCTCGCGGCGAGGCCGACTACGAGGACGGGGCTGTCCTCCCTGCCGCCCCCTGGCATCCCATCACCACCGTGCTGGCGGCAGAACTCCGCCCGACCGAGCGGAGCGCCGACAGCACGCTCGTGGAACTGGTGAAGCTTCCCGATGGGCCGCCACCGGCCACCCTTGCCTCCCTCGCCGACCAACTCGGAGACCCCGACGCCGTTCACCTCGGCCAAGCCAGGAGCCCGGCCAACGCCCTCACCACCACTGCCAATGATCAGGACGGCCGGCGCATCGGCCTGCACCTCGACAACTGGGACAGGCTCCGCTACCAGGCCAAGCACACCGGTCGCCGACGTCTGTGCTTCAACCTCGGTCCCGGAACCCGCTACCTCCTGCTCGGCGGCCGCGACATCCGCGCCGTCTGCCACGATCTCCACGCCGACCCCGAGGACCGCTATCCGCACACCGACGACCTGCGGACCTATGCCGCCCTCGGGCTGCCCCTGCGCGTCTTCCGACTGCGGATCGGCCCCGGCGAGGGCTACATCGCCCCAACCGAGCTGCTGCCCCACGACGGCTCCACCGAGGACCAGCCCCAACCGTCCACCGCCGCGTTCTGGCTCGGCCACTGGCCACGCGGCGTCCTGGCCTCGCTGATCTGACACCGGCCCGTGGGAGCTGTCCGCTGCAGGTGGCGATGGCAGCGCCGCGTCCCATCCCCATTCACGTAGGAGACTTCCATGGCTGCTGCGCCGCAGCAAAGCCCCCGTCCGGTCACGCCTCGGCCGCCGACGGGCCGGACCTTCGACCAGGAGCTGTGCGGGCTCGTACTCGACACCGCACCCCGCCTGTTCGCCGTCGTCCAGATTTGGGGCGAGGGCCTGCCGGACGTCGACGGGTGGGTCGCGGCCTGGGGGGTCGCCGACCACAGCGGGCGAGCGCACGTGGTCAGCATCGACGGGAAGGCGGGAATGACCCTCACGTCTCCCGATCGGGCCTTGCGCCATTTCGCCGGGCGACCGGGGATCACCGCGCGGCTGGTCTGGCTCGCACAGCCGAGTGGAGCAGCAGTGGATCGGGCCGAAGCCACCTGATCTTTTGGCCTGCTGACGCGAGCGGGCCGTGACGGACGCGGCGGGCTCGGGGCAGCCCAACCGGGGTTGGCCCGCGTTGGTCGCGGACCGAATGTCGTAAACGTCTCACCTTGCGTCAAGTGCCGTGGTACGTTCCGTAATCCAACCGAACATAGGCGACCCCGGCGGTGCTACCAACACCCCGGGGTCCGGCAGCAGGAGCCAGAACTCCCGATGCGCGTCCATCGTAGCGCCCACGTGCGCAACTTCACCGTACTGCCCAACGCCCTGCTCCAGTACCGGCGATTGAGCTACACCGCCCGAGGCCTGCTCGCGGACCTCCTCTCCCGCCCCGACGGCTGGCGTGAGGACGGTCGGCACATGGCCGACTCCAGCCCGCAGGGCCGAGGCGCGATCCGCAAGGCCCTGAAGGAACTGACCGACGCGGGCTTCTATCGCGTCGAGAAGATCCGCCTGCCGGACGGCACCATCCGCACCGAGACCCACGTGTACGACACTCCGTGGTTCGCGCCGAATGCCACCCGTCCGGCGCCCGGTGGAGCGGCTACCCGCAGCGCTGACACGCCTGTTGTAAAGAACCGGCGCCAAGAACCCACCCTCCCCGGCAGTCCAGCCGATGAAGTCGAACCGGACGGGCGGGAGGAGGATTCCGCGACCGAAGAGGTCCGCGAAGCCGTGGCCACCCTGTTCCGGGTGATCCGGCCTGAACCGCGCCTGCGCCTGGGCGAGGCCGAAGCCGCCGAACTCGCGCCCCTCGTCGCGCAGTGGCTGCAGCGCGGCGCGACCCACGTCGACCTTGCGAACGCGCTGTTGCCGGGCCTGCCCACGCCGATGCACTCGGCGGCGGCCGTGCTCCGCTACCGGCTGGAGCACAAGATGCCGCCCGCACGGCCCACCGCACGGCCAAGGGCCCGCTACGCCGAGTGCGCCAAGTGCCACGACCCCGTGCCCCGACCGGGCATCTGCCGCCCATGCGCCGGCCTGCCCACCCGAACCCCCACGATCAACAACGCGGCGGACGTGGCAACCGCAGGCGCCGCCCGCGTCCGGACCGCCCTGCGCTCTGCCATGACCGGCAGTCGGCCCGCACACGTCGCAGCCTGAGACAAGCGGCCCGTTGGTTACCCGGCCATGACCAGTGCGGACGTGCAGCGCGTCATCGACGCTCTCCACGCCGCCTGGACCTGACCGCGCCGCGCTGGGCCGGCGGTCAGTCAGAACACCGGCGGTCGGCCCAGCTTCGTCATCCGCCACACCGTGCCCCAGCGCATCGGCCGGCGCGGCGGGCACCCGGTTCGCACGCCCTCGAAGAAGCCGGACCACCACGCCTTGAGCCCGGACAGCGGCGGCCGGCGGACCAGCGTGTAGAGCGCCCAGGAGGTGAGGTAGATCGGCACCAGGACGGCGGGAAGGTGGCGCTTGGCCAGCCAGACCCGATTGCGGGCCGTCATCCGGTTGTAGGCGGCATGCCGGGCCGGGTCGGTGCGGGGGTGCTGGAGCACCAGGTCGGCCCGGTAGTCGATGCGCCAGCCCGCGTCCAGCGCACCCCAGGCGAAGTCGGTCTCCTCGTGCGCGTAGAAGAACGGGGCGGGGAAGTCGCCGACCTGCTCGATCACGCTCATGCGGATGGCGTGGCCGCCGCCGAGGAAGGTGGTGACCTCGCCGGACAGCAGCGGGTCCGAGGCGCCGAGGCGGGGCACGTGGCGGCGCTGGGTGAACCCGGTCTCGTCCGCGATCCGGAAGCTCACCACCCCGAGTCGAGGGTCCTGCCCGAAGGCTTCGCGGATCAGCCCGAAGGTGTCGGTCCGAGGAAGCAGGCCGTCATCGTCCAGGACCACCAGGACGTCGACCCCGCCGAGTTCGCACAGCCGCTCGACGCCGGCGTTCCGGCCACCCGGGATGCCGAGGTTCTCCGGCAGTTCCACGGCGTCCACCCACTCCGGCAGCTCCGGGAGCTTCACCCCCTGCCCGAGCACCACGGTCCGAACGCCGCTGTCGCCGCCGTCCTGGGCCCGTACCGAGTCCAACAGCGCCGTCAGCTCCGCAGGCCGGTTTCCCATCGTCAGCACCACCACGCCCAGCGTGACGCCCATCGCACCCGATCCCAATCGAGGAACCCCTCATGATCTCGCCGACACCCCGGTCCGGCGGTGTACCGTCGCTGCGAAAGCTGGCCAGTACCGGCTGTCTGTCGGACCACCAGGTGATGGACCAGCCGACGCCGGACTGGATCGCCCGCCACCGGCCCGCTGGTCCGGGTGCCGGGCCAGAGTGCCACACCGGCCGCTGCTGCTGATACCGGATGGCTTTTGGTTCGCCCGCACGGAGACGGCCGCCTCGATCCACGGCGTACGCCACGGCGCCCAGGTGCTCGCCCACAGGTAAGTCGCCCTTCACCATCAGCGCCGCGTGCCGCCCGGCCGGCCGGCAAGCGGCGAGGCCCGGGGCGGGCACCCGCCGGCAGGCGGGTGGGGGGTGGATGGTGGGGAACGGCGGAGAACCCGCCCAACACAGCAGATCACGCGCGGGTATTCACCCCGGAAACGCCGCTGCCGCGCGCCCCCAAGGGTGCACGCGGCAGCGGAAAAACGATCGTCCGGCCAATGCCTCAGACGTTGAACCCCAGCGCCCGAAGCTGCTCGCGGCCGTCGTCGGTGATCTTGTCCGGGCCCCACGGCGGCATCCAGACCCAGTTGATCCGCAGGTCCTTCACCAGGCCGTCGGTGGCCGTCTTGGCCTGGTCCTCGATGACGTCGGTCAGCGGGCAGGCCGCCGAGGTGAGCGTCATGTCGATGGTGGCCACGTCGGACTCGTCGATGTGGATGCCGTAGATCAGGCCCAGGTTGACGACGTCGATGCCCAGTTCGGGGTCGACGACGTCCATCAGGGCCTCGGTCAGGTCCTCGACCGAGACGGTGCCGGCCGTGGTGCCGACGATGATGCCGGCCGGCTGCTCGTCGGCAGCCGAAGCCGCAGCAGTAGCCGTCGCGTCGGCCGCAGCGGAGGCGGTGGCGTCGACGGTGGTGTTCTCGTCACTCATGGTTTGTCCTCCTCTGCAGGTTCAGTCGTTCACGGCGGGGTGCTGGGCGAGCGCCTGGGCGGTGGCGTCCTTCCAGGCCATCCAGCTGAGCAGGGCGCACTTGACCCGGGCCGGGTACTTGGAGACGCCGGCGAACGCGACCGCGTCCTCCAGCACCTCCTCGTCGCCCTCGCCCTGGCCCTTGCTCTGCATCAGCTCCAGGAAGGCCTCCTGGACCGCCTGCGCCTCGCCGACGGACTTGCCGACGACCAGGTCGTTCAGCACCGAGGCGCTCGCCTGGCTGATCGAACAGCCCTGGGACTCGTACGAGACGTCGGCGACCGTCGTGCCGTCGAGCTTCACCCGCAGGGTGATCTCGTCGCCGCACGTCGGGTTGACGTGGTGCACTTCGGCGTCGCCGTCCCGCAGCCCCTTGCCGTGGGGGTTGCGGTAGTGGTCCAGGATGATGTCCTGGTACATCGAGTCGAGCTTCATGGTCGTCCTGCCCCGTCCCGTCAGCCGAAGAAGTTCCGGACGTGGTGCAGGCCGTCGATCAGCGCGTCGACCTCGCCCGGCGTCGAGTACAGGTAGAACGACGCCCGCGTGGTCGCCGGAATTCCGTACCGCAGGCAGACCGGCCGTGCGCAGTGGTGGCCGACGCGCACGGCGATGCCCTGCTCGTCCAGCACCTGGCCCACGTCGTGCGGGTGGATGTCACCCAGCGTGAAGGAGATCGCGGCACCGCGGTCGACGGCCGTGCGCGGGCCGATGATCCGCAGGTCGGGGATCTCCAGCAGGCGCTCCACCGCGTACTCGGTGATCGCGTGCTCGTGCGCCGCGATCCGGTCCATGCCGATGCCGGTCAGGTAGTCGATGGCCGCGCCGAGCCCGACCGCCTGGGCGATCGGCGGGGTGCCGGCCTCGAACTTGTGCGGCGCCGGGGCGTAGGTGGACGAGCCCATGGTGACGGTCTCGATCATCTCGCCGCCGCCGAGGAACGGCGGAAGGTCCTCCAGCAGCTCCTGGCGGCCCCAGAGCACGCCGATGCCGGTCGGGCCGAGCATCTTGTGGCCGGTGAAGGCGACGAAGTCGGCCTCCAGCGCCTGCACGTCCAGCACCGCGTGCGGCGCGGCCTGCGAGGCGTCGATGACGACCAGCGCGCCGACCGACTGCGCCTTGCGGACGATCGTCTCCACCGGGTTGACGGTGCCGAGCAGGTTGGAGACCAGGGTGAAGGAGACCACCTTGGTCTTCTCGGTGATCAGCTCGTCGATGTTCGACAGGTCGAGCCGGCCCTCGTCGGTCAGCCCGAACCACTTCAGCTTCGCGCCGGTGCGCTGCGACAGCAGCTGCCACGGGACGATGTTGGAGTGGTGCTCCATCTCCGTGATGACGATCTCGGAGTCGGCGTCCACCTTGTACGGCTCGTCGGCCCAACCGAGCATGTTGGCGACGAGGTTGAGCGACTCCGAGGCGTTCTTGGTGAAGATCACCTCGTTGCGGCTCGGCGCGTTGATGAACGCCGCGACCTTGTCCCGGGCGCCCTCGTACAGCGCCGTGGCCTCCTCGGCGAGCACGTGCACGCCGCGGTGGACGTTGGCGTTGTGCCGCTCGTAGTAGGCGTTCAGCGCTTCGAGCACCTGGCGGGGCTTCTGCGAGGTGGCCGCGTTGTCCAGGTAGACCAGCGGCTTGTCGTCGTGCAGCAGCCGCTGCAGGACCGGGAAGTCCTTGCGGATCGCATCGGTGTCGAGCAGTCCCGACAGCGGGGTACGGGTCACTCGGAAGCGCCCCCCTTCACGTACGACTCGTAGCCCTCGTCCTCCAGCTTGTCGGCCAGCTCGGCACCGCCGGACTCGACGATGCGGCCGCCCGCGAAGACGTGGACGTAGTCGGGCTTGATGTACCGCAGGATGCGGGTGTAGTGGGTCACCAGCAGGGTGCCGACCTCGCCGGTCGAGCGGACCCGGTTGATGCCCTCGGAGACGATCCGCAGCGCGTCGACGTCCAGGCCGGAGTCGGTCTCGTCGAGGATCGCGATCTTCGGCTTGAGGAGCTCCAGCTGCAGGATCTCGTGGCGCTTCTTCTCGCCGCCGGAGAAGCCCTCGTTGACGTTGCGCTCGGCGAAGGCCGGGTCCATCTGGAGGGCGGCCATCGCCTCCTTGACCTCCTTCACCCACAGCCGCAGCTTCGGGGCCTCGCCGCGGACGGCGGTGGCGGCGGTGCGCAGGAAGTTGCTGACCGAGACGCCGGGGACCTCGACCGGGTACTGCATGGCCAGGAAGACGCCGGCCTTGGCACGCTCGTCGACGGACATCTCCAGGACGTCCTCGCCGTCCAGCAGCACCGAGCCGCCGGTGACGGTGTACTTGGGGTGGCCGGCCAGCGAGTAGGCCAGGGTGGACTTGCCGGAGCCGTTCGGACCCATGATGGCGTGGGTCTCGCCCTGCTTCACGGTCAGGTCGACGCCCTTCAGGATCTCGCGCGGGCCGTTCTCGGCCTCGACGGAGACGTGCAGGTCGCGGATTTCAAGGGTTGCCATGTGTACTCAGGACTCCTGGTTGACGGAGACGAGCACATCGTCCCCTTCGATCTTTACGGGGTAGACAGCGACCGGCTTGGTGGCGGGCAGGCCGGAGGGCTTGCCGGTGCGCAGGTCGAAGCTGGAGCCGTGCAGCCAGCACTCGATCATGCAGTCCTCGACCTCGCCCTCGGAGAGTGCGACGTTCGCGTGCGAGCAGATGTCGTTGATCGCGAACACCCCCTCGTCGGTGCGGACGACGGAGACCGGCACGCCGTTGAGGTCCACGCGCTTGGGGACGTCCTCCTGGAGGTCGCTGAGCGCGCAGGCACGGAGGAAGGTCATCGCGTTCAGACCGCCGCTTCGAGCTCGGCGTCGATCTTCTCCATGAGCTGGTCCTGGACCTCGGCGACGCCGATCTGCTGCAGCAGCTCGGCGAAGAAGCCGCGCACCACCAGGCGGCGGGCCTCGTCCGCCGGAATGCCGCGGGCCTGCAGGTAGAACAGCTGCTCGTCGTCGAAGCGGCCGGTCGCCGAGGCGTGGCCGGCGCCGACGATCTCGCCGGTCTCGATCTCCAGGTTCGGGATCGAGTCGACCCGGGCGCCGTCGGTGAGCACCAGGTTGCGGTTGAGCTCGTAGGTGTCGGTGCCGAGCGCGGCGGCGCGGATCAGCACGTCGCCGACCCAGACGGCGTGCGCGTCCTGGCCCTGGAGGGCGCCCTTGTACGCCACGTTGGAGCGGCAGTGCGGCGTGTCGTGGTCGATGACCAGACGGTGCTCCAGGTGCTGGCCGGCGTCGGCGAAGTACAGGCCGAACAGCTCGGCCTCGCCGCCGGGGCCCGCGTAGTTGACCCGCGGGTGCAGGCGGACCAGGTCGCCGCCGAAGGTCACGACCACGGACTTGTACGTGGCGTCCCGGCCGACCAGCGCGTTGTGCTGGGCGACGTGGACGGCGTCGCGCTCCCAGTCCTGGACGGAGACGAAGGTGAGCTTCGCGCCGTCGCCGACCAGCAGCTCGACGTTGGCGGCCCGGATGCCGGTGCCCGTGTGGTTGAGCACCACGACGGCCTCGGCGAACGGCTTGACGTCGATCACCACGTGGCCGAAGCGGACGCCGCCCTCGCCGTGCACGTCGATCTTGACCGGCTCGGTGAGCACCGCGTCCTTGGGGACGGTGACCACGAGCGCCTCGTCGAAGGCGCTGAACGCCTGCGCGGCGACCCGGTCGACGGGCGTGCCGGCCTTGCCCAGGCGGGCGTCGTCCCGGCCGACGGTCTCGGCGGTGACGCCGTCCGGCAGCGTGAACTCGACCTTGGTCCCGCCCCGCTCGGCGGCGGCGGCCGTGCCGTCGTGCAGCCCGCCGAGGCGGTGCAGCGGCGTGAACCGCCAGTCCTCCTCGCGGCCGGTGGGCACCGGGAAGTCGTTCACGTCGAAGGACGGCTTGACCGCGACGCGCGCGTCGATCGGCTGCTTGACCGTGTCACGGCCGGTGCCGGGGCCGGCGAGCTGCGCGCCCGCGCCGGCGGTGCCGACCTCGATCGAGCCGGCGGTGGTGGAGCCGGTGGTGTTCTGCTCAGCCATGGCTGTTCGTAGTGCTCTCTTCCTCGGAATCAGTGGATGGCGGGTGCTCGGCCGGACGTCAGCCGACCGCGCCCTCCATCTGCAGCTCGATCAGCCGGTTGAGCTCCAGCGCGTACTCCATCGGCAGCTCGCGCGCGATCGGCTCGACGAAGCCGCGCACGATCATCGCCATGGCCTCGGTCTCGGTCAGGCCGCGGCTCATCAGGTAGAACAGCTGGTCCTCGCTGACCTTGGAGACGGTCGCCTCGTGGCCCATGGACACGTCGTCCTCGCGGACGTCCACGTACGGGTAGGTGTCCGAGCGGGAGATCGTGTCGACCAGCAGCGCGTCGCAGAGCACGTTGGACTTGGCGCCGTGCGAGCCCTCGCCGATCTCGATCAGACCGCGGTAGGAGGTCCGGCCGCCGCCGCGCGCCACCGACTTGGAGACGATGTGCGAGGAGGTGTTCGGCGCCATGTGGACCATCTTGGCGCCGGCGTCCTGGTGCTGGCCCTCGCCCGCGAAGGCGATCGACAGGGTCTCGCCCTTGGCGTGCTCGCCCATCAGGTAGACGGCCGGGTACTTCATGGTGACCTTGGAGCCGATGTTGCCGTCGATCCACTCCATGGTCGCGCCCTCGTACGCCACGGCGCGCTTGGTGACCAGGTTGTAGACGTTGTTCGACCAGTTCTGGATGGTCGTGTAGCGGCAGCGGCCGCCCTTCTTGACGATGATCTCCACGACCGCGGAGTGCAGCGAGTCGGAGGAGTAGATCGGCGCGGTGCAGCCCTCGACGTAGTGGACGTAGGCGTCCTCGTCGACGATGATCAGCGTCCGCTCGAACTGGCCCATGTTCTCGGTGTTGATCCGGAAGTAGGCCTGCAGCGGGATGTCGACGTGCACGCCCTTCGGCACGTAGATGAACGATCCGCCGGACCACACGGCCGTGTTCAGCGCGGCGAACTTGTTGTCGCCGGCCGGGATGACGGTGCCGAAGTACTCCTTGAACAGCTCCGGGTGCTCGCGCAGCGCGGTGTCCGTGTCCAGGAAGATGACGCCCTGCTCCTCCAGGTCCTCGCGGATCTGGTGGTAGACGACCTCCGACTCGTACTGGGCGGCGACGCCGGCGACCAGGCGCTGCTTCTCCGCCTCCGGGATGCCCAGCTTGTCGTAGGTGGCCTTGATGTCCGCCGGCAGGTCCTCCCAGGACTCGGCCTGCTTCTCGGTGGAGCGGACGAAGTACTTGATGTTGTCGAAGTCGATGCCGGTGAGGTCGGAGCCCCAGGTCGGCATGGGCTTCTTGCCGAACAGCTTGAGGCCCTTGAGCCGCAGGTTCAGCATCCACTCGGACTCGTTCTTCTTCGCGGAGATGTCGCGCACGACCTCCTCGCTGAGCCCGCGCTTGGCAACGGCGCCGGCAGCGTCCGGGTCGGCCCAGCCGTACTCGTAGTTGCCCAGGCCCTCAAGCTCCGGGTGCGAAACGGTGTCAGTCATGCGAGCTTCCTAACGCGCGGACGCAGAATCTTCGGTGGACGTACCGGCAGTCGGCACTGCATCGGAGTTCCGGCCCGCGGTGTGGCGGGCGGACGACGATGCGGCACCGGGTGCCGGCACATAGGTGGTGCAGACCCCGTCGCCGTGGGCGATGGTGGCCAGCCGTTGCACATGGGTGCCCAGGATCCGCGAGAAGACCTCGGTCTCCGCCTCGCAGAGCTGCGGGAACTGCTCGGCGATGTGCGCAACCGGGCAGTGGTGCTGGCAGAGCTGGGCGCCCGCCGGGGCCTTGGCCGCGGCCGACGGGACACGCCGCACCGTGGCAGCGTACCCGTCCGCACTCAGCGCCTCGGCGAGTGCCTCGGTGCGCTCGGCCTCGTCGGCCCGGCGCAGCGCTTCCTGGTACTTCTCGCCCTGCTTGCCGAAGCGGGCCCGGGCGAAGGCGGCGACCGCCTCCTCGCCCGCCTTGCCGCCGCCCACCGAGTCCGAGATCCAGCGCAGCGCGTCGGCCGCGAGCTGGTCGTAGGCCTGGTAGAAGGCGTCCCGCCCGCCGTCGGTGAGGGCGAACACCTTGGCCGGACGGCCGCGGCCGCGGCTGCCGTAGACCCGCTGTTCGCGGGACTCGACCAGGCCGGCGGCGGCCAGTCCGTCGAGGTGGCGGCGGACGGCGGCGGCGGTGAGGCCGAGCCGGCTCGCCAGGTCGGCGGCGGAGGAGGGGCCGTGGTCCAGGATCGAGCGGGCGACCCGGTCCCGGGTGGCGCGGTGGCCCTCCAGCAGCACCTCGGCCGCCGTCACGGGCACGTCACAGCCGGGGGCCGACTCGGCCTCCTGCTGCGTGGCGTGCTCGCGCATGTTTTTCACAACACCAGTGTTGCGTAATTACTTCCGTCCGGACAAGCCGTGATCCAGGCCTCACCGGTGTCATCGATCACGCAGGTAAGCCTTACCTGGCCTGCGGAAACGATCACCGAGGGCGCCGTCCGGCCCCCGCGTCAGCGCCTCTTAGACTCGCCGGTATGAACCCCGTACCCGCGGTCCAGGTCGCCGGGCTGGTCAAGCGCTACGGCGACAAGACGGCCGTGGACGGTCTCGACCTCACCATCGCCGCCGGCACGATCACCGCCGTCCTCGGCCCCAACGGCGCCGGCAAGACCACCACCATCGAGACCTGCGAGGGCTACCGCCGCCCCGACGCCGGCACCGTCCGCGTCCTCGGCCTCGACCCAGTCACCCAGAGCGCCGCCCTGCGCCCCCGGATCGGCGTCATGCTGCAGTCCGGCGGCGTGTACGCGGGCGCCCGCGCGGTCGAGATGCTGCGGCACACCGCCAAGCTGCACGCCCACCCACTGGACGTGGACGCCCTGGTCGAACGCCTCGGCCTCGGCTCCTGCGGCCGCACCACCTACCGGCGGCTCTCCGGCGGCCAGCAGCAGCGGCTCGCCCTCGCCATGGCCGTGGTCGGCCGCCCCGAACTGGTCTTCCTGGACGAACCCACCGCCGGCCTCGACCCCCAGGCCCGCCGCGCCACCTGGGACCTGGTCCGCGACCTGCGCCGGGACGGCGTCACCGTGGTCGTCACCACCCACCACATGGACGAGGCCGAGCAGCTCGCCGACCGCGTCGCCATCGTCGACCGCGGCAAGGTGATCACCGAGGGCACCACCGAGGAGCTCTGCCGCGGCGGCGCCGAGGACTCCCTGCGCTTCGACGGCCCGCCCGGGCTCGACCTGGGCCCGCTGCTCAAGGAGCTGCCCGAGGGCGCCACCGCCGTGGAGACCACCCCCGGGAGCTACCGCGTCGAGGCGCCGGTGGACCCGAAGCTGCTGGCCACCGTCACCGGCTGGTGCGCGGCCGCCGG
Source organism: Streptomyces sp. 1114.5 (assembly GCF_003635085.1). Classification (NCBI taxonomy): domain Bacteria; kingdom Bacillati; phylum Actinomycetota; class Actinomycetes; order Kitasatosporales; family Streptomycetaceae; genus Streptomyces; species Streptomyces sp. 1114.5. The sequence goes on along the minus strand of NZ_RBXE01000002.1, from coordinate 354,187 downwards.
CGTCCTGCCCGAACGGCTGTCCGTCCAGCGCCGCAGCCTCGAAGACGTCTTCCTCGACCTGACCGGACGGGAGCTCCGCTCGTGACCTCGACCGACTACTCCCCGAAGCCGGGGGCGGCACCGGTCGGCCGGATGCTGCTCGCCCAGACCGCCTTCGAGACCCGGATGCTGCTGCGCAACGGCGAACAGCTGCTGCTCACCGTGGTCATCCCGACCGTGCTGCTGGTGCTGTTCTCCGCCGTGGACATCGTCGCGGTCGAGGGCCCCGGCAAGCGGGTCGACTTCCTGGCCCCCGGCCTGCTCGCGCTGGCCGTGATGTCCACCGCCTTCACCGGGCAGGCCATCGCCACCGGCTTCGAGCGCCGCTACGGCGTGCTGAAGCGGCTCGGCGCCAGCCCGCTGCCGCGCTGGACGCTGCTGACCGCCAAGACCGGCTGCGTCCTGGTGACGGAGGCGCTGCAGGTCGCGCTGCTGTCGGTGATCGCGCTGGCGCTGGGCTGGTCCCCGCACGGGAATCCACTCGCCGTCGTCGCCCTGCTGGTCCTCGGCACCGCCGCCTTCTCCGGGCTCGGCCTGCTGATGGCCGGCACCCTGAAGGCCGAGGCCACGCTGGCCGCCGCCAACCTGGTCTTCATCCTGCTGCTGCTCGCCGGCGGGGTGATCGTGCCGCTGAGCAAGTTCCCCGACGCCGTACGGTCGGTGCTGGAGCTGCTGCCGATCTCGGCGCTCTCGGACGGGCTGCGCTCGGTGCTGCAGGGCGGCGCCGGGGTGCCCTGGTCGGACCTCGGGATCCTGGCCGGCTGGTCGGTGCTCGGCCTGGCCGCAGCGGCCCGCTTCTTCCGCTGGGAGTGACCGGCGACGTACGAACGCACAACGCCCCCCGGCCACTTGAGGCCGGGGGGCGTCGCGCTGTTCGGCTCGTTCAGCGCACGGGGCGTCAGCCCTGGCTGCCGCCGCGGCGCTTGCGGGCGAGCACCACGAGCGCGCCGCCGATCAGCAGCACGCCGCCGCCGGCCGCCGCGATCATCGGGGTCGCGTCGCTGCTACCGGTCTGGGCGAGCGCCGGGCCGCTGGGGGTGGGCGCCGGGGCGGCGGTGGTCGGCGCGGGCACCGACGGGCTCACGGTGGGCGTCCCGGTCGGCGTCGGCGTGGGGGTCGGGGTCTTCGTCGGCGTCACGGTCGGCGTCGGCGTGGGGGTCGGGGTCGGCGTGGGGGTGGGGGTCTTGGTGGGGGTCGGAGTCGGAGTCGGCGTGTGACACGGCTCGATGGTCTTGGTCTCGTTGATGTTCCAGCCCTTCTCGTTCGGGTTCTCCGTGGTGGAAACCACCAGGTTCGCCTTGATCGGGGCGGCGTGGTCCTTCACCGGGAAGGTGCCGTGGAACTCCGCGGGGAAGGTCTTGGCGTCCAGGACCTTCTCGCCGTCGATGGTCAGGCTGACGGTGTTCTTCACGTCGGCCTTGGGGCTGTAGTTGATCAGATCGACCACGACCTTGTCGCAGGTCACCGACCACGTCGGCACGTGCGCCGAGGCGTCGGTGGCCAGCGCCAAGGGAAGTAGAAAACCGGCCGCCGCTGTACCGGCAAGTGCCGCCGCGCCGATCCCGATGTGCCGCTGCTGTCGCGCCATTACGCTGTTCCCCTCCGAACGGTCTTGCGCAGCAGGCGTGTTGAGTGGATCGCGGTGGCCCGCTACGAACTGTCCGGGGGACTCTACCGGCACTCCCGCATCCCGCCACACCCCGCCGTACGACCGGATTTCGTCTGTCCGTCCGTTCTCCGATGTGCATGACCAGCCCATCACAGTCGCCACCTCGCAGAATGCGGATTCGGCAGACTTGAATGAACTTCGTCACCTTTCAGACAGAACGGCGCCCCGGGTGATCAGGTTCAATCACCCGGGGCGCCGCATCGATCATTAGCGCTTCCCGACCCGTCAGGCCTCCCGTCAGGCCTTCTTGGCCGCCTTACGCCGCGCAGCCACCACGATCCCGCCACCAGCCGCGATCACCACCGCACCGCCGACCGCCAGCGGCACCACGGGGCCCGAGCCGGTGTGCGCCAGGTTCCCGCCGCCGTTCGCCGTGGCGGACGGGCTCGCCGAGCCGGAGGCCACCGGCGCCGTCGTCGAGGCGGAGGCGGAGGCGGACGGGCTCGCCGAACCACTCGCACTGGGCTTTCCGCTCGGCGTCACCGACGGGCTCGCCGAACCGCTCGGCGTCACCGACGGCGAACCGCTCGGCGTCACCACCGGCGGAACGGTCGGCGTACCGGTCGGCGTCGGGTTCGGCGTCGGGACGACGGTGCCCGGCAGGCAGCCGGTGAACGGGTAGTGGTGCGTTTCCGCGCCGCCCTTGCCGGTCAGCGAGGCCGCGATCACCGAGCCGTTGACCGGGCCGCCGCTACCCAGGTCGAAGGCGGCGTTCGGCGCGAGCACGGTGCCGGCCCAGGCGGCGTCGCTCTTCTTCACGACCTTCGTCGCGGTCGGGAAGTTCCAGAGCAGCCTGGCCCTGATCGCCCCGCCGGATGCGCTCTGCGCCTTGTCGTCCAGCACGAAGGCCGACTTGCCCGCATCCCAGAGGAAGAACCCACTGGTCCCGGCTGCCGCCATGTCGTACGACCCACCGGTCACGTTGACCACGGTCACGGCGCCGGCCGGCACCTTGAGGTACACCTCCTTGGCGCCCTGCAGAGTCGCCGCGTCGACGGTGAAGCTGTTGTACTTCGCGTCCCCGCCGGTGAACGTCAGCTTGGGGCCCTGGGCCTGGACGGTGGCACCGACCGTCTGCGGCACGGCGGCCAGCGAGGTGGCGGCGGCGCGCAGCTTGGCGAACTCCGCCTTGAAGTCGATCGGCGAGGCACCCTGGCTGACGGTGCCGGCGTGCGCCTGGACGACCGCGCCGTCGGCCTTGGAGCCGTAGACGCCGTTGCCCTTCATCACCTGGGTGTTGTGGCCGGTGATGCGGCCGGCCACGACCAGCGCGTTCTTGCCGGGCAGCGCGTCGACCTCGGCGGGGGTGAGTTCCTGGCCGACCGAGAAGCCACCGGTGAAGTCGGCGTTGCCGCCGACCGCGACCGCACCCTCGGCGTCGGGGGTGTGGGTGTCGTCGCCCTCGATGAACTCGCCGTAGAGGTTGGCGACCCCGAGGCCGCGGCACTCCTGATCGGCACCGACGGCCTGAGCAGCCGGCGCGACGAGGCCGGCCAGGGCGAGCGAACCGCCGACCGCGAGCGCGGCGGCGGAAGTGGATATGCGCATGTGCAGGATCTCCGCTTACGGGAGGAGTGGAAGCGGCCCCAGAACAGGTATGGACCAATCCGCACTCTTTCGGCCAGACGGGCAATTGGTCAAGACCATTGACCGGCGTGTCCGAACAATCCGTTTACGTCCCGGCCACCCCCGCCCGCGCCCCGCCCCAAGATCGCCTGTAAGGCCACCTACGATTGACCCCGTGCGTACCCCCTTCTCCCTGCTCGCCGAGCGCTGGCAGCCCTCCGCCGCAATGGTCCGGCGCGCCACGTTCGCCGCGCTGGTGATGAGCGTGGTGATCGTCGTCACCGGCGGCGCCGTCCGGCTCACCGCCTCCGGCCTCGGCTGTTCCACCTGGCCCCGCTGCACCCCGGAAAGCCTGACGCCGACGCCCGAGATGGGCTACTACGGCATCGTCGAGTTCACCAACCGGATGCTCACCTACGTGCTCAGCGCAGCCGTCGGCTGGGCGATCCTGGCCGCCCGCTGCCACCGGCCGTGGCGGCGCAGCCTGACCAAGCTCGGCTGGGCCCAGTTCTGGCTGGTGATGAGCAACGCCGTCCTCGGCGGCATCACCGTGCTGACCGGCCTCAACCCGTACACCGTGGCGCTGCACATGATCGCCGCGATGGCCCTGGTCTGGGTCGCCCTGCTGATGTGGGAGCGGGCGAAGGAGGGCGACGCCGCGCCGAAGCTCGCGGTGGCCCGCCCGATCCACCAGCTCTCCTACGTCCTGGTCACGGTCATCGGCCTGCTGGTCGCAGCCGGCACCCTGGTCACCGGCGCCGGCCACCACCCGGGCACCCCGAGGGACAACAAGATCGTCCCCCGCATCCCGCTGGACTACGACCGCCTGGCGCAGTTCCACGCCGACTTCGCGTTCATTTCGGTCGGCCTGACCATTGCGATGATCTTCGTCTTCGCCGCAATCAAGGCCCCCCAGCCCGCCAAGTCCCGCACCAAGGAACTCCTCGCGGTGCTGCTCCTCCAGGGCGTCCTCGGCTTCATCCAGTACTTCACGGATGCCCCCGAGCTCATGGTCGGCCTCCACATGCTGGGAGCCAGCCTGACCTGGATCGCCGCCCTCCGCATCCCCCTCGCCCTCCGCACCCGCAAGGCCGAGGACACCCCCGAACAGTTGCCGACCCAGGCCCCACAAACTGCCGCCGTCTGACCCTCAGCGAAGGCCCCCATCCGCTGGATGGGGGCCTTCGCCGTACCCGGCTCTGACAGGATGGCGCCCGCCACGCCCGTCGAGATCAACTCCTGACAGCGCCCGCCGACGCCCCTGACGTGCAAGGGCCGGCGCCTCGGCGGCCAGCAGTTCGCGAAGGTCCGCCACCTCGTCACGTGGCCGACTCCAGACGGCTTCCGCGAGCAGGCCTGAGCAGGTCAAGGACGTGGGTCCAGCTGTACTTGTCGCGTCCTCCGCCGGACTTGGGCTTGTGAGGCACGTAGTCGCCGATCAAGACGCCCATGCGGCTCAGTCGGGCCAGGCTCTCCGAATAGGCCGGGTGAGCGGCCTGGGCAGAGTTGACGTAGGGCTGGACGGCAACGGGGATGCCGAGCCCGTACGCCTCACAGAGAATGCCGAGCGCAAGCGTGTCGGAGATACCGGCGGCCCACTTGTTGACGGTGTTGAACGTCGCGGGGGCTACCGCGATGGCGTCTGCGGGAGGCAACGGTTGCGGGATGCTCGGCGTACGCCAGGCGGAGCGGATCGGATAGCCGGTCTGGTCCTCGATGGCTTCCTGGTCTATGAAGCCGAGAGCACTGGGGGTGGCGATCACGCCAACCGTCCAGCCGTCGGCATGGGCTGCCGTGATCAGTTCGCCCACACCGTCGGCTATTCCCGAAGCACAGACGATGACGTAGAGGAAAGGATCGTGGTTCTCAGTCAAATCCGAACTCCCAACTCGTGGCAGAAACGGCGGAGTTCCGGGACTGTACCGCGCCGGTCCCGCGCGGCCATGTCACCGACCAGTTCCAGCACGCTGGGACGTCGGCGGATGTCCTCAGACGCACACCTTTCCGCGATTCTGAGTGCTTGGTATCCCTCGACCAGCTTGTCTTGTTGACTGTAGGCCCGTGCGACATCCACCCAGAGTGCGGCCCGCCGCTCAGGAACGGGGATGCGGCGCCGCATCAGGGGTTGGGCGGCTTCCAACGCTGCGCCGGCATCGCCAAGGACCACGGCGGAGCTGACTGCATGGAGTGCGACATTGGTGGGGCTGAAGTTCGCCCAGGAGTCCGGGCTGTCGAGGGCAACGTGGCGCGCGACATTCCGGGCCTCGGCGAGAAGTGCCGCTGCTGTCGCCCGCTCGCCGCCTGCACTTGCTGCGGTCACGCCACGCAGGAGCATGAGCCCGAATGCGGCAAGGTACTGAGGCGATCTCCGGTCATAGCCGCCGCCGAGTTGGTCTGCGGTGTGATGAATGAGGCTGATTGCGGGTGCGGTGTGCCGGTCTCGCGCGAGAACGTGGACCTGGACCCGAACGCTGGAGGCCATCACCACCGGATCACAGCTCCGCTCGGCCTCAGCCATGGCCCTGCCGACCGCGAGCCAGGCGTTGCCCTGATCGCCAATTTTGAGCAATAGACTCACAGCAGTCTGATAGGCCGTCGCAAGCAAGCCCGAGAGGGTTTGATCATCACCTTGCGCCGCACTCTGGGCGTGCCGGAGGTCGGCGATCAGTTGCGGCAGAGACGCCTCAAGTTCAGCGTACCGGCAGGAATAGAAGTGCCTGCGGGCCTGAGACAGCCGGGCCGCAAGTGCCGTCGGCGTCTGCAGTGGGCGATCGGAGAGTACCGGCCCGGGGAGGAGTTCGCGGACGAGCTCCGTCCCCGCACGGGGCGGTCCCGCCGGGGTTGCGAGCGCGACAACGCTCGCAGCCAGGAAGTTACGCCGGTGCATGTCGTCCGTCCTGCTGTCCGCCCTGGCGGGAGAGGCAAGCCCGAGGTTCTCCGGGGGAATCCCGAGCACAGCTGCAACCGCCCGTAGGACACCCACGTCCTGCGTCCCCTTACCGCTCTCAAGCCGACTGATCTTCGACTGGTGGTAACCCAACTCGGAAGCCACAGCTGCCTGGGACCGGCCGCTGAGCACTCGCGCCCGGCGAATCACTTCGCCGGGCGCGAGTTCCACAGAGTGCCCCTTGGCCATCCACGACATGGATCCTCCTGCCGGCACCGATCACACCCGATATGCCGAGCGTAGCCACACAAGGACAACCGGTGATGCGGGATCTGCATGAATCATGCGCGGCGGGCTTGGCGCCCAGCCCCCAGGCCTCGAAGTGCAGTTGCCTGTTCGTGTCAGAAACCCCGCTGCCAAGGAGAAGCGCCGATGACCCTCCTCTCGAACGATGTGAGAGGCGACGCCGTACTCCGACAGGGACCAGACGCGAACGTCCACCCGCCTGCCGAACTGGCAACCATCCGTCTGCCCTACCAGCCCGAATCCGTGGGCGCCGCCCGGCGGTTCGTGTGCGCAAAGCTGCGGGAGTGGGGGCTCGACGACCTGTCGGACGACGCCGCCGTGATCATCAGCGAGTTGGTCACCAACGCCTGCAAGACCGGCTGCCTCACGCACATGACCGTGAGGCTCCAGTGCATCACCCCCCGGACGATCCGCATCTCGGTCCGTGACGGCTCCCGCGCCATGCCGGTGCTGCTCCAGGCGGACGAGGCCGACGAGTGCCACCGCGGCCTCGGGCTGGTCGACAAGCTGACCCGGGGCAGCTGGGGCATCGTCCCGGAGGCCTGCGGCAAGACCGTCCACGCCAGCCTCCGACTCACCTGACGCACGGGGACGCCCAGCACCCCTGTGCCGTCCGCCCTCCCATCGACTCCGTACCTGAGGACCCTGCCCGTGAGCACCGGACCGCGCACCAGAACACTGCTCAAGGCCACCAGCACGGCACGCCGGCAAGCGATCACGGCCTCCTACTCGGCCCTGACCCAGGTCTGCGTCGCCACCGCCGACAACGCCGTCGAGGCCGAACTGGTCAGCGAGCACCCGACACACGCCTGGGAGCTCCCCCGCTCGAACGCGCTCGGCCTCGTCCACACGGACGTCGCCGAGGCACGCGCGCTGCTCAGGAGCGCTCAGCTGCTGGAACACCACCGGGTACCCGTCGTCACCCCGCGCTACCCGGACGCCCTGACCGGAGGCGGCCGCGCCGTCACCTTCTGGCGTCTCCCCGGCCGTGAGCGACACGACCCCGCCACCAGCGCGCGGGTGACCGCCCGAATTCACCGGATCGACCCCGGCACAGTCCGGTGGCTGGCGAGGGAGAACCACGACCCGTTCAACGGTCTGCTGGACGGCCTCGACAACGCTCCGGTGCTCGATCCCTGCAAGCCGTTCCTTCGCGACCGCGCCTACCAACTTCGCGACGAATGGGCCGCCATCGACTGGCCGACGCCGTCCACCACCATCCTCGGCGCCCACCGCGCGGCGCGCTGCCATTCCGACGGCACGCTCCCGCGTCTGCTCCTACGGCAGCCGCTGCTGCACGGGCACCGCGAGTGGGATCTGATCGCCGCACGCTGGCGATCAGACCTTCTCCTCGGCCACCTGAACGACACCATGGGCTACACCGAGGCCTACTCCGCCCACGCCGATGCCCACGTGGGGGTGCCCTACGGCCACATCGGAGCCTGGCCGGACTACCAGGTGGTGCGCGACGTCATCGTGCTCACCGAGGTGATGAGCACGGTACGCCGAGCCCACCTCGACGCCCGCACCCGTCAACAAGCCGACTACCAGGTGGCCTGCCTGCGCGGCGCCCGCCGACGGCCGTGGAACTGGGGGCGATGAGCCCCCCCGGTCCAACCACCACCGCCCGAAGTCGGCCGACTGGCCGGGCTGTTGAGCCCACCCGCTCCACCGATCAGGAGGAACAGTCCAGATGACCACCGCACCGTGGGGCACCACCCGCATGGCCCCGTACCCCGAGTCCAGCCCCATCCCCGCCCTCACGCCCGTGATCGACCCGGAGACGCAGATCGCCGTGGTCGTGGACGAGCACGGCCGTACGGTCGAGTTGGGCGGTCACGGCACCAGCACCAGCGGTTTGACACCCACCACGACCCAACCCGACGGAAGGCCGGGCGCCCCGACCGACGCCGACACCACCGAGGTGATCGCCCACGCCCTCGCCGACCAGCTACAGAAAGGCCGTGACGCATGAGCACACCGGCTGAACTCCGTACCGCTCTGGCCGACAGACTCACCGAGGACGGCACGCTGACCGAACGCGAGTGGGACAGCGCCGCGAGGGCCGTTCCGCGAGAGCTCTTCGTCGGAACCTACTTCACTCCGGTCGCCGGCAGCGTTCCGACCAGCTACCGGCCCGTCCGCGAGGGCGATCCCGGGTGGCTGGAGGGGATCTACGCCGATCAGACGCTGGTCACCCAACTCGACGGCCGCATCTGGCCTGAGGACGTGAACGGGGAAGCGGTGACGGGCATCCCGTCATCCTCATCCACCCTCCCGTCCGTGGTGCTGCGCATGTGGCAGCAACTCGACACGGAGGCCGGGCACCGCGTGCTGGAGATCGGCACCGGAACCGGGTACTCGACCGCCCTCGGCGCGCACCGCCTCGGGGACGCCAACCTCACCAGCATCGAGTACGACCCCACCGTCGGCGCGGCAGCGGCATCGGCGGTCAAGACGGCCGGATTCTCCCCCCAGTTGATCATCGGTGACGGGTTGCGCGGCGACCCGGCGGGGGGCCAGTACGACCGACTCATCGCCACCTGTTCGGTTCGGTACATCCCGCTCTCGTGGCTCCACCAGGTCAAGCCCGGCGGTCGAATCCTGGTCACCCTCTCCGGGTGGAGCTACGCGAACGCCCTCGTGCTGCTCGACGTGACCGGCCCTGGCGAGGCCACCGGTCGGTTCCTCGCCGACCCGACCAGTTTCATGATCGCCCGCCCCCACGACCGACCGCCCCGCCAGAGCCTCGCCCTGCTCCCCGGCGACGAACGCCCGACCCGGATCGACCCGGAAATCATCGGCACGTGGACGGGCAGTTGGGTCGCGCAGCTCGCGGCGCCCTCGGCCGAACGGATGGGAGCCGGCGGGCAGCAGATCCTCTCGGACGTGGCCACCGGCTCACAGGCCCGGACCACGCCCAACCCCAAAGGCGGGTGGACCGTCATCCAGCGCGGCCCGCTCCGGCTCTGGGATCAGGTGGAGAACGCCGTCGAAGCCTGGCGGCAGGCCGGCGAACCGCACCAGGACGGCTTCGGGATCACCGTCTCCGGATCGGGGCAACGCGTCTGGATCGGCCACGAGGACGGCCCGGGCTGGAACCTGCCCATCTGAAGCCGACGGCCCCGCTCCCCACGCGGGAGCCGGGCCGTTCGCCGTACGCGCCGAAGCGGTCAGCCGCCGAGCTGGATCCCGGCCATCCGCTTCCACTCGTACGGGCCGGTCTTGACCTTGAGGCCCAGCTCGCCCTCGAAGTCGTCGTGCAGGGTCAGCCCGGCCAGCTCCGCGGCCCGGCGGCCGACGGCGTAGCTGGGGGCGACCTGGTCGCCCCAGGCGCCGTCCGCGCCGACCACGACGATGCGGGTGGCCACGGCGCCGACGTACTCGACGACCGCTTCGGCGCTGCCCCCGTGCTGCCGGGCGAAGCTGGTGAGGTTCTTGGCGATGCGCTTGGCGCGACGCTCGGTGCGGGCGTCCGACGCGGCGGCGGTGGCGGTCTCTGCGCTGCTCATGCCCGCATGCTACCCACCGGTAGTGCCGCTGGCGACGGGAGCACCCTGTGCACCGGGCCACATACTGGAAGGGTGACCTTCAAAGGCTGGCCGACCGAGGCGCTGGACTTCTACGAGCACCTCGAAGCCGACAACTCCAAGACCTTCTGGCAGGCCCACAAGGAGCAGTACGACGAAGCCGTACGCGCCCCCATGGAGCAGCTGCTCGCCGACCTGGAGCCCGAGTTCGGGCCGGGGAAGATCTTCCGCCCCAACCGCGACGTCCGCTTCAGCGCCGACAAGTCCCCGTACAAGACGCACATCGGCGCCCACCTGGAGGGCGGCGGCTACATCCAGCTCTCCGCGGACGGCCTGGCCTGCGGCAACGGCATGTACGTCCTCGCGCCCGACCAGCTGGAGCGTTACCGCGTCGCCGTCGCCGAGGACGTCGCCGGCGCCGAGTTGGAGCGGGTGATCGCCCGGGTGGAGAAGGACGGCCCGCAGGTCTTCGGCCGGGACTCCCTGAAGTCGGCCCCGCGCGGCTACCCCAAGGACCACCCCAGGATCGAGCTGCTGCGCCACAAGGGCCTGGTGGCCTGGCAGGAGTGGGAGCCCGCGAAGTGGCTGGGCACCCGCGCCGCCTACACCCGGATCACCGCCTTCCTGCACGCCTCCCAGCCCCTGCGGGACTGGCTGGACGGCCACGTCGGCCCCTCCGAGCTACCGACCCGATGAACACGGCGAACACGGCGAACACGGTGAAACGGAAGAGCCCCGGCCCAAAAGGACCGGGGCTCTTCCGTTTCGAAAGCCTCTACTCCGCGAAGCCTCTACTTCACGAACGGGTCGACCGCGCACACCACCATCAGCAGCGACAGGTAGGTGATCGACCAGTGGAACAGCCGCATCTCCTTGAGCTTGGCGCCCACGACCCCGGCCTTGGCCCGCCCGTACAGCGCGTGCGCCTCTCGCAGCCAGGCCCCGCCCAGCAGCACCGCGGCGACCGGGTACAGCCAGCTCATGTGCCCGAGCGGCCAGAGCGCCAGCGAGACGGCGACCATCACCCAGGAGTAGGCGACGACCTGCTTGCCGACCGCCACGTTGCCCTTGATGACCGGCAGCATCGGCACCCCGGCCCGCAGGTAGTCGTCGCGCACCTTCATCGACAGCACCCAGGTGTGCGGCGGAGTCCAGAAGAACACCACCAGGAACAGCACGACGGCCGCCCAGGACACCGAGTTGGTGACGGAAGACCAGCCGACCAGCACCGGCATGCAGCCGGCGATGCCGCCCCAGACGATGTTCTGCGAGGTGCGCCGCTTGAGCCCCAGCGTGTAGACGAACACGTAGAACAGCAGCGCGCCCAGCGCCAGCCCGGCGGAGAGCCAGTTGACGCCGACGCCCAGCAGCACCGTCGACACGACGGCGAGCACGATGCCGAACACCAGGGCCTCGCGCGGCGACACCATCCCGGTGACGATCGGCCGCCGCTCGGTGCGCGACATGACTGCGTCGATGTCGCGGTCGATGTACATGTTGAGGGCGTTGGCGCCGCCCGCCGAGAGGTAGCCGCCGACCACGACCTTCAGTACCAGCAGCATGTTCGGAACGCCCTGCTGGGCCAGGAACATCACCGGCACGGTGCTCATCAGCAGCAGCTCGATGATCCGCGGCTTGGTCAGTGCGACGAACGCGCCGACACGGGCCCCGAGCGGCCGGTGCGCAGGAGTCGCCCCGGTGACCCCGGCGGGACGGGTTTCGACGGCGGTCACTAACACCCCAACTGAAGATGAATCTTCGCAGGCGTCCACAGGAACGAAGGGTCCCGAAATCGTCCGCTCTGCGCGTACCACGACACCATAGACGCTCCATATATCCCTTCCGGCTCCGGGGTCCCCCGGCGGGGCGGAACCGCACACCCCCGGGTGAACCGGCTGGGTGAAGCCACGAACCGTCTCCGGCGGGCCCCGCTAGCCCGTCCTGACCACCCCGGCGGCGGGCGGTCGCGAACCAGGAGAGTCTGGGACAAAAGCAGTCATACCGGCCTAGTGGGAATCACCATGCGGAAATCCCGGTTGTCTCAGCACGGAGGGTGAGCCCCGGCCCGGACGGTAGGCTCGCACGCAGAAGCGGGATCTACCCTCCGTGACCGGCACCACCCAGCGTCGGGCCCACAGCGCCGTGGCCGACCCGGTCCCCATTCACGGGGTCACTCTTCAATACGGAAGGAGCCCTGAGACAGGGTGAGCACTGCGCCGACGAACGCATTCGAGTGGACCGATCTGGACGAGCGCACGGTTGACACCGCGCGCGTCCTTGCGATGGACGCAGTCCAGAAGGTCGGCAACGGACACCCGGGGACGGCCATGTCGCTGGCCCCCGCCGCGTACCTGATCTTCCAGCGTTTCCTGCGCCACGACCCGACCGACCCGTCCTGGGTCGGCCGCGACCGCTTCGTCCTCTCCCCCGGGCACACCAGCCTGACCCTCTACACCCAGCTGTACCTCTCGGGTTACGGCCTGGAGCTGGACGACCTCAAGGCCTTCCGCGTCGCCGGCAGCCGCACCCCCGGTCACCCTGAGCACGGCCACACCGCCGGGGTCGAGACCACCACCGGCCCGCTCGGCCAGGGCATCGCCAACGCGGTGGGCATGGCGATGGCCGCCCGCTACGAGCGCGGCCTGTTCGACCCGGAGGCCCCGGCCGGCGAGTCCCCGTTCGACCACACCATCTGGGCCATCGTCTCCGACGGCGACCTGGAGGAGGGCATCTCCGCCGAGGCCTCGTCGCTGGCCGGGCACCAGCAGCTGGGCAACCTGGTCGCCCTCTACGACGACAACCACATCTCGATCGAGGGCGACACCGAGACGGCCTTCTCCGAGGACGTCCTCAAGCGCTACGAGGCGTACGGCTGGCACGTCCAGCGCGTCACCCCGAAGTCCAACGGCGACATCGACGTGGCCGCCCTGGCCGAGGCGCTGGCCGCGGCCAAGGCCGAGACCTCCCGCCCGTCGATGATCGCGATGCGGACGATCATCGCCTGGCCGGCCCCGGACGCCCAGAACACCGCGAAGGCGCACGGCTCCGCGCTCGGCGCCGCCGAGATCGCCGCCACCAAGAAGGTCCTGGGCTTCGACCCGGAGAAGACCTTCGAGGTCAGCGACCAGGTCATCGAGCACGCCCGCCTGGTCATCAAGCGCGGCAAGGCCGCCCGCGACCAGTGGCAGCAGTCCTTCGACGCCTGGCGCGCCGCCAACCCGCAGCGCGCCGCCGACTTCGACCGCATCGAGGCCGGCGAGCTGCCCGAGGGCTGGAAGAAGGCCATCCCCTCCTTCCCGGCCGGCAAGGACGTCGCCACCCGCAAGGCCTCCGGCGACACCCTCAAGGCGATCGGCGCGGTGATCCCGGAGCTGTGGGGCGGCTCGGCCGACCTCGCCGAGTCCAACCTCACCACCATCGACGAGGAAAGCTCCTTCCTCCCCGACGGCAACCCGCTGAAGACGGCCTCCCCGTACGGCCGCACGATCCACTTCGGCATCCGCGAGCACGCCATGGGCTCGACCATGAACGGCATCGCCCTGCACGGCAGGACCCGCGTGTACGGCGGCACCTTCCTGGTCTTCGCCGACTACATGCGCCCGGCCGTCCGCCTGGCCGCGCTGATGAAGCTGCCGGTCACCTACGTCTGGACGCACGACTCGATCGGTCTCGGCGAGGACGGCCCGACCCACCAGCCGGTCGAGCACCTGGCCTCGCTGCGCGCCATCCCGGGCCTGGCCATGGTCCGCCCGGCCGACGCCAACGAGACGGCCGTCGCCTGGCGCACCATCGTCGAGCGCCACACCAGCCACCCCGGCCCGGTCGGCCTGGCCCTGACCCGCCAGGGCGTCCCGACCTTCGACCGCGAGGTCTTCGGCTCCGCCGAGGGCACCGCGAAGGGCGGCTACGTCCTGGCCGAGGCCTCCACCGGCGACCCGCAGGTGATCCTGCTCGGCACCGGTTCCGAGGTCCAGCTGGCCGTCAAGGCCCGCGAGGTGCTGGAGGCCGAGGGCATCGCGACCCGCGTGGTCTCGCTGCCGTCCTTCGAGTGGTTCCAGGAGCAGGACCAGGCCTACCGCGACAGCGTGCTGCCGCCGTCGGTCAAGGCCCGCGTCTCGGTCGAGGCCGGCATCGCCCAGGGCTGGCGCGAGCTGGTCGGCGACCACGGCCGGATCGTCTCGCTGGAGCACTTCGGTGCCTCCGCCGACTACAAGGTGCTCTTCGAGGAGTTCGGCATCACCGCCGAGCGCGTGGTGGCAGAGGCCCACAACGCCCTGCGCTCCCTCGAAGCCGTCAACCGCTAGCACCCCAGGGCCGCGTACTCGCCCGCACGCGGGTACGCGGCCCCTCTGACTACCCCACGAAGCAGAAGAGCAAGGGACTGAAGCACCATGACTGACGCACTGAAGCGCCTCAGCGACGAAGGCGTTGCGATCTGGCTGGACGACCTCAGCCGCAAGCGGCTGAACTCCGGCAACCTGGCCGAACTGGTGCAGAACAAGCACGTGGTGGGCGTCACCACCAACCCGACCATCTTCCAGAAGGCGATCGCCGGCAGCGGCGACGACTCCTACGACGGCCAGCTGCGCGACCTCGCCGTCCGCAAGGTCACCACCGACGAGGCGATCCGCATGATCACCACCTCCGACGTGCGCGACGCGGCCGACGTGCTGCGCCCGGTCTACGACGCCTCCAACGGCCGCGACGGCCGGGTCTCCATCGAGGTCGACCCGCGCTTGGCGCACGAGACCGCCGCCACCGTGGCCGAGGCCAAGCAGCTGTGGTGGCTGGTCGACCGCCCGAACGTCTTCATCAAGATCCCCGCCACCAAGGCCGGCCTGCCCGCGATCAGCGAGGTCATCGGCAAGGGCATCAGCGTCAACGTCACGCTGATCTTCTCGCTGGAGCGCTACAAGGCCGTCATCGACGCCTACCTGACCGGCCTGGAGACCGCCAAGGCCAAGGGCCTGGACCTCTCCCAGATCGAGTCGGTCGCCTCCTTCTTCGTCTCCCGCGTGGACACCGAGATCGACAAGCGCCTGGACAAGATCGGCGGCGACGCCAAGAACCTCCGCTCCAAGGCCGCCCTGGCCAACGCCCGCCTCGCCTACCAGGCGTACGAGGAGGTCTTCGGCAGCGTCGACGGCAAGACCGCCGGCAGTGCCCGTTGGCTCTCCCTGGAGGCCGCCGGCGCCAAGCCGCAGCGCCCGCTGTGGGCCTCCACCGGCGTAAAGGACCCGGCCCTGCCGGACACCCTGTACGTCACCGAGCTGGTCGCCCCCGGCACCGTCAACACCATGCCCGAGGCGACCCTGGACGCCACCGGCGACCACGGCGTGGTGACCGGCAACACCATCGTCCCCAACTACGCCGACGCCAAGGCCGTGCTGGACGCGATCGCCGCCGCCGGCGTGGACTACGACGACGTCGTCCAGGTCCTGGAGGACGAGGGCGTCGAGAAGTTCGAGCAGTCCTGGAACGAGCTGCTCGACACCGTCACCGCCTCGCTCGCCACCTTCGCCGACGAGAAGTGACCCCTGCTCACAGCCAGCGCACGAAAGCGGAGCCCATCAAGTGAGCACTGATTTCCCCGAGTTGACATCGGATTCGGACGCGGACGACCTCCCGCCCACCCCCGTCAACCCGCTTCGTGACCCCTCCGACCGACGGCTCCCGCGCATCGCGGGGCCGTCCGGTCTGGTCATCTTCGGGGTCACCGGCGACCTGTCCCGCAAGAAGCTGATGCCGGCCATCTACGACCTGGCCAACCGCGGTCTGCTTCCGCCGGGCTTCTCCCTCGTCGGCTTCGCCCGCCGCGAGTGGGACGACGAGGACTTCGCCAAGGAGGTCCACGACGCCGTCCGGGACCACGCCCGCACCCCGTTCCGGGAGGAGGTGTGGCAGCAGCTCGCCAAGGGCATGCGCTTCATCCACGGCACCTTCGACGACGACGAGGCCTTCGACAAGCTGCGCGAGACCATCGTGGAGCTGGACAAGGCCCAGGGCACCGGCGGCAACTTCGCCTTCTACCTGTCCGTCCCGCCGAAGTTCTTCCCGACGGTCGTCCAGCAGCTCAAGAAGCACGGCCTGGCCGACCCGCCGCAGGGCTCCTGGCGCCGCGCCGTCATCGAGAAGCCCTTCGGCCACGACCTGGAGAGCGCGCAGGAGCTCAACAAGGTCGTCCACGAGGTCTTCCCCCGGGACGAGGTCTTCCGGATCGACCACTACCTGGGCAAGGAGACGGTCCAGAACATCCTGGCGCTGCGCTTCGCCAACCAGATGTTCGAGCCGATCTGGAACCGGTCGTACGTCGACCACGTGCAGATCACCATGGCCGAGGACATCGGCATCGGCGGCCGGGCCGGCTACTACGACGGCATCGGCTCCGCCCGTGACGTCATCCAGAACCACCTGCTGCAGCTGATGGCGCTCACCGCCATCGAGGAGCCGGCGTCCTTCCACCCGAAGGCGCTGGTGGCCGAGAAGCTCAAGGTGCTCAGCGCCGTCAAGCTCCCGACCGACCTCGGCAAGCACACCGTGCGCGGCCAGTACGCGGCCGGCTGGCAGGGCGGCGAGGAGGTCGCCGGCTACCTGGACGAGGAGGGGATCAACCCCGACTCCAAGACCGACACCTACGCGGCCATCAAGCTGGAGATCAACAACCGCCGCTGGGCGGGGGTCCCGTTCTACCTGCGCACCGGCAAGCGCCTGGGCCGCCGGGTCACCGAGATCGCGGTCGTCTTCCAGCGCGCCCCGTACCTGCCCTTCGACTCCTACGCGACCGAGGAGCTGGGGCAGAACGCCCTGGTCATCCGGGTCCAGCCGGACGAGGGCGTGACGGTGCGGTTCGGCTCCAAGGTGCCGGGCACCTCCTTCGAGGTCCGGGACGTCACGATGGACTTCGCCTACGGCGAGTCCTTCACCGAGTCCAGCCCGGAGGCGTACGAGCGGCTCATCCTCGACGTGCTGCTCGGCGACGCCAACCTGTTCCCGCGCCACCAGGAGGTCGAGCTCTCCTGGCAGATCCTCGACCCGATCGAGAAGTACTGGGACGCCCACGGCAAGCCCGCCCAGTACGCGGCGGGGACCTGGGGCCCGGTCGAGGCGGACGAGATGCTCGCACGAGACGGCAGGAGCTGGCGCCGGCCATGAAGATCGACCTCACCAAAACCACGTCCAGCAAGATCAACGCCGCGCTCATGGAGGCGCGCCGGGCCAGTGGCTCCACCGCCGCCGGCATGGTGCTCACCCTGGTGATCGTGACCGACGAGGGCAGCGCCTACGACGCCCTCAAGGCCGCCAACGACGCCTCCCGCGAGCACCCGATGCGCACCCTCGCGGTGATCAAGCGCGCCGGTCGCTCGCCGCGGGCCCGCGCCGAGACCCGCCTGGACGCGGAGATCCTGGTCGGCTCGGACGCCGGCTCCGGCGAAACGGTCATCCTGCGCATGCACGGCGAACTCGTCGCGCACGCCCAGTCGGTGGTCCTGCCGCTGCTGCTGCCGGACGCCCCGGTCGTCGTCTGGTGGCCGGACAACGCGCCGCTGCACCCGGCGCAGGACCCGCTGGGCTCGCTCGCCCAGCGCCGGATCACCGACGCCGTCACCGCCGAGTCCCCGGTCGGCCAGCTCGCCCAGCGGGCCCAGAGCTACACCCCGGGCGACACCGACCTGGCCTGGACCCGGATCACCGGCTGGCGCTCGATGCTCGCCGCCGCGCTGGACCAGCGGCCGTCCGCCATCGTCTCCGCGGTGGTCGAGGGCGAGTCCTACAACCCCAGCGTCGAGCTGCTCGGCCTCTGGCTGACCAACCGGCTGCACGTGCCGGTCGAGCGGGTCGTCACCGGCGGCCCCGGCATCACCGCGGTGCACCTGCGCACCAAGGACGGGGACGTCACCCTGGACCGCCCGGACGGCCTGATGGGCACGCTCTCCATGCCCGGCTCGCCGGACCGCCAGGTGGCGCTCAAGCGGCGCGAGACCTCGGAGCTGATCGCCGAGGAGCTGCGCCGCCTGGACCCGGATGACATCTACGCGACGGCCGTGCGCACGCCCGTCGAGCGGCTGCACGAGCCGGCCAACGCCGAGACGGCGGCGGCCGAGCGGATCGCCCACGAGGTCGCCGAGGTCACCGCGGCGGCCGTGGCCGACCCGGAGCAGGTGAGCGCCGGGGTCACCGCCGACGCCACCGCCGCCGACGCCGCGGAGAAGAAGCCCGCCAAGAAGGCCGCCGGCAAGCGCACCAGCAAGGAAGGCGCATGACCAACGCGACGCCGCAGCTGGTCGTCCACCGGGACAAGGAGCTGATGGCCCAGGCGGCCGCGGCCCGGCTGATCACCCGGATCGTGGACGCCCAGGCCGCCCGCGGCACCGCCTCGGTGGTGCTCACCGGCGGCCGCAACGGCAACGCCCTGCTGGCCGCGATCGCCGCCTCCCCGGCGCGCGACGCGGTCGACTGGACGCGCCTGGACCTCTGGTGGGGCGACGAGCGCTTCGTGCCCGCCGCCGACCCGGACCGCAACGCCGTCCAGGCCCGCGGCGAGCTGCTGGACGCCGTCCCGCTCGACCCGGCGCGGGTGCACGAGATGCCCGCCTCGGACGGCGTGGACGGCTCGGACGTGGAGGCCGCCGCGGCCCGCTACGCCGAGGAGCTGGCGAAGGCGGCCGGGCCGGGCGACCGGCTCGGCGTCCCGGCCTTCGACGTGCTGCTGCTCGGGGTCGGCCCGGACACCCACGTGGCCTCGCTCTTCCCCGAGCACCCGGGCGTGCGGGAGACCGAGCGGACCGTGGTCGGCGTGCGCGGGGCCCCCAAGCCCCCGCCGACCCGGATCTCGCTCACCCTCCCGGCGATCCGGGCGGCCCGCGAGGTCTGGCTGCTGGCCGCCGGCGAGGACAAGGCGGGCGCGGTCGCGCTTGCCCTGTCCGGCCCCGGCGAGCTCCAGGCCCCCGCCTCCGGCGCGTACGGCCGCAGCCGCACCCTGTGGCTGCTGGACCGCGCCGCCGCCGAGCGGATCCCGCCGCAGCTCTACCCGCCGGCCTCGGCGTAACGGGCACGCCGAAGGGGCGCCACCGTCGATGACGGTGGCGCCCCTTCGGCCTGTACGGTCAGATCTCGCCGCGCAGCTTGGCCAGCGCCTCGGCCAGGATCGCCTCGCCGTCGGCGTCGGTGCGCCGCTCACGGACGTAGGCGAGGTGCGTCTTGTAGGGCTCGTTGCGCGAGGGCGCGGGCGGGTTGTGCTGGTCCTGACCGGCCGGGAAGCCGCAGCGCGGGCAGTCCCAGGTGTCCGGGATCGCCGCTTCGGCGGCGAAGCTGGGCCGGGTCTCGTGCTTGTTGGCGCACCAGAAGGAGATCCGGTTGCGCGGGGCGGACTCGCCGCGCTCCGCCTCGCCCATCGGGCCGGCCCCGACCCTGCTGCCACGGATGGCGTTGCCACTTGCCACGGTCTGACTCCCTGCGTACTGGTGCGCCGACCCGCCGCGGTGCGCGTCGGTGGCGAAAGTCGTCCTAGTGTAAGCAGGAGTTAAGGATCCGCCACCATCGCCTCCGCCCCCGACCGTCCCAGGATAGGCGCTCGGGCGACGGGGCGTCAGGCCTGTGTCAGCCCTTGTACTTGAGCAGCAGGCCGAGCACGATGATGCAGGCGAACCAGCCCAGGCCGACCACGATGGTGATGCGGTCCAGGTTGCGCTCGGCCACCGCGGAGCCGCCGCCGGTGGACATCGCGCCACCGCCGAACATGTCCGACAGGCCGCCGCCCTTCCCCTTGTGCAGCAGCACCAGCAGGATCATCAGCAGACTGAAGATGATCAGGGCAATCGAGAACCCGAGAACCACGACGGGACCAACTCTCTCGTATCTTCGGCGAAGGGGCCGGGCCCGCGTACGGCGGTCCGGCCCCAAAGCCTACGTTGCTGCGGCGGCGTTAGCCTACTGCCTGCTCACGGTAGCGCACGATCTTGACGAACTCGTCGGCGTCCAGCGAGGCACCGCCGATCAGGCCGCCGTCGATGTCGGGCTTGGCCATCAGGCCGGCCGCGCTCGACGACTTGACCGAACCGCCGTACAGCACGCGGACCTTGTCCGCCAGCTCGGCGTCGTACAGCTCGGCGATCCGCCGGCGGATGGCGGCGCAGACCTCCTGCGCGTCCTCCGGGGTGGCCACCTCGCCGGTGCCGATCGCCCAGACCGGCTCGTAGGCGACCACGATCGACTCGGCCTGGCCGGCCGGGACGTCCGCCAGGGCGCCGTCCAGCTGGGCCAGGGTGTACTCGACGTGGGTGCCGGCCTTGCGGATGTCCAGCGGCTCGCCGATGCACAGGATCGGGGTGATCCCGGCCCGGTAGGCGGCCTTCACCTTGGCGTTGACGATCGCCTCGTCCTCGCCGTGGTACTGGCGGCGCTCCGAGTGGCCGATCACCGCGTAGGTGCACTTCAGCTTGGCCAGCATCGGGCCGGAGACCTCGCCGGTGTAGGCACCGGAGTCGTGCTGCGAGATGTCCTGCGAGCCGTACTTGATCTTCAGCTTGTCGCCGTCGACCAGGGTCTGCACCGACCGCAGGTCGGTGAACGGCACCAGGACGGCGACCTCGACGGCCTCGTAGTCCTTGTCGGCCAGCGCGAAGGCCAGCTTCTGGGTGTGCTGGATGGCCTCAAGGTGGTTGAGGTTCATCTTCCAGTTGCCCGCCATCAGCGGGAGACGCTCAGTCATGCTTTCAGCCTTCCAGGGCGGCGAGACCGGGAAGGGTCTTGCCCTCCAGGTACTCAAGGCTCGCGCCACCGCCGGTCGAGATGTGTCCAAAGGCGTTCTCGTCGAAGCCCAGGATGCGGACGGCCGCGGCGGAGTCCCCGCCGCCGACGACGGTGAACGCGTCGCTGTCCAGCAGGCCCTGCGCGACGGCCTTGGTGCCGTTCGCGTAGTCCGGGTGCTCGAAGACGCCCATCGGGCCGTTCCAGAACACCGTGCCGGCGTCGGCCAGCTTGGCCGCGTACAGCTCGCGGGTCTTCGGGCCGATGTCCAGGCCCTCCTGGTCCGCCGGGATGGCGTCGGAGGCGACGAGCTCGGGGTTCGCCGGGGTCTTGCCCTTGA
Organism: Streptomyces sp. 1114.5; assembly: GCF_003635085.1. Lineage (NCBI taxonomy): Bacteria > Bacillati > Actinomycetota > Actinomycetes > Kitasatosporales > Streptomycetaceae > Streptomyces > Streptomyces sp. 1114.5. Next base: position 333,104 of record NZ_RBXE01000002.1, on the reverse strand, counting down.
GGTCCGGGAACTCGGCGGAGACCAGGACGTCGACCGGCAGCACGAACTCGACGCCGCGCTTCTCGGCCTCGGCCAGGTACTCCAGGCAGGTCGGGATCTGGTCGGCCTGCAGCAGGGAGATGCCGACCTCGTGGCCCTTGGCCTTGAGGAAGGTGTACGCCATGCCGCCGCCGATCAGGATCCGGTCGGCCTTCTTCAGCAGGTTGTCGATCACACCGAGCTTGTCGGAGACCTTGGCGCCGCCGAGCACCACCACGTACGGACGCGCCACGTCCTCGGTGAGCTTCTTCAGGACGCCGACCTCGGTGGCGATCAGGTCGCCCGCGGCGTGCGGCAGCAGGCCGGGCAGGTCGTAGACCGAGGCGTGCTTGCGGTGCACGGCACCGAAGCCGTCGCCGACGTACAGGTCGGCCAGGGTGGCCAGCTGCTCGGCGAAGGCCTTGCGCTCGGCGTCGTCCTTGCTGGTCTCGCCGGTGTTGAAGCGCAGGTTCTCCAGCAGCGCGACCTCGCCGTCCGCCAGCGCGGCGACGGTGGCCCCGGCGCTGTCGCCGACGGTGTCGGTGGCGAAGGCGACGTCCTTACCGAGGATCTCGCCGAGCCGCACGGCCGCCGGGGCGAGCGAGAACTTCGGGTCCGGCTCGCCCTTGGGGCGGCCGAGGTGCGAGGCCACGACGACCTTCGCGCCGGCCGCGGCCAGCTTGGCGATGGTCGGGGCGACGGCGCGGATCCGGCCGTCGTCGGTGATCGTGGTGCCCTCCAGCGGCACGTTCAGGTCGGCGCGCACGAACACGCGCTTGCCCTCGACACCGGCTTCGATGAGCTCTTCGATGGTCTTCACGGGGATTCGGTTCTCCTGGGGAGATGGTTGATGCGCAGAGGCGGCACGGCGCAGGGGCCGCCTGGAAAGTACTGGAAGCGCGGAACGAGGGCCCGGTCGGCATGGTGCGCCGTCCGGGCCCTCGCCCCTACATCACGTCAGCTCCCACTGCGTCAGAGCTGCCCACCGACGAGGGTGACCAGGTCCACGACGCGGTTCGAGTAGCCCCACTCGTTGTCGTACCAGCCGAGCACCTTGACCTGGTTGCCCTGGACCATGGTGAGCTGGCTGTCGAAGATGCAGGACGCCGGGTCGTTGACGATGTCCGAGGAGACGATCGGGTCCTCGGTGTAGGCCAGGATGCCCTTGAGGGGGCCCTCCTGGGCGGCCTTCTGGAAGGCCGCGTTGACCTCGTCCTTGGTGACCTCGCGCTCCAGGGTGACGACCAGGTCCGTGATGGAGCCGGTCGGGACCGGGACGCGCAGCGAGGTGCCGTCCAGCTTGCCCTTCAGCTCCGGCAGGACCAGGGCGGTCGCCTTGGCGGCACCGGTCGAGGTCGGGATGATGTTCTGGCTCGCCGCACGAGCACGGCGCAGGTCCTTGTGCGGGAAGTCCAGGGTGACCTGGTCGTTGGTGAACGCGTGGACGGTGGTCATCAGGCCCTTGACGATGCCGAACGCCTCGTTCAGCACCTTCGCCATCGGCGCCACGCAGTTGGTGGTGCAGGAGGCGTTGGAGATGATGTCGTGCTTGGCGGCGTCGTACTTGTCGTCGTTGACACCCAGGACGATGGTGACGTCCTCGTCGGTGGCGGGCGCCGAGATGATGACCTTCTTCGCACCGGCGGCGAGGTGCTTCTTCGCAGCCTCGGCCTTGGTGAAGATGCCGGTGGACTCGACGACGATGTCGGCGCCCAGGGCGGCCCACGGGAGGTTGGCCGGGTCACGCTCGGCGGTCACCTTGAAGGTGTGGCCGTCGACGGTGATGCTGTCCTCGGTGTGCGAGACCTCGCCCGGGAAGGTACCCAGGGTGGTGTCGTACTTGAGCAGGTGAGCCAGGGTCTTCGTGTCGGTGAGGTCGTTGACACCGACGATCTCGATGTCCGCGCCCTGGGCCTTGACCGCCCGGAAGAAGTTGCGGCCGATGCGGCCGAAGCCGTTGATGCCTACCCGGATCGTCACGAACCGATCTCCTCGTTAGGTACGCCGGGCCGGAGCCCGACGGGGGTGAGATTTGGGAAGTCCCCGACCGCCTATGACCCTACCCCTCCGGGGCCTTTTGGGGCACATCGCGCCACCTCGTGAGACGTGGCGTGGCGTGCCCGGAACCCCGTTTCAGGCCGTCCTCCCCCGGTTCGGCAGGCAGTTGACCCCGGGCCCAATGGTCTCTACCAATTCGGTCTTTCCGGAGCCTTCGGACCCCCGTCCGGAAACGACGGCGGCCGGCGCCCGGAAACCCGGGTGCCGGCCGTGTCTCGATCACGGACCGTGAGCGTCAGTTCATCGCCATCTCATCGGTCAGGCTGGCCTCGGTGCTCGGCAGGCCGAGCTCGGAGGCGCGCTTGTCGGCCATCGCCAGCAGGCGGCGGATCCGGCCGGCCACCGCGTCCTTGGTCAGCGGCGGGTCGGCGAGCGCGCCCAGCTCCTCCAGCGAGGCCTGCTTGTGCTGCATCCGCAGCTGGCCGGCCGCGGCCAGGTGCTCGGGCACCTCGTCGCCGAGGATCTCCAGCGCGCGCTGCACCCGGGCGCCGGCCGCCACCGCGGCGCGGGCCGAGCGGCGCAGGTTGGCGTCGTCGAAGTTGGCGAGCCGGTTGGCGGTGGCCCGCACCTCGCGCCGCATCCGGCGCTCCTCCCAGGCGAGCACCGACTCGTGCGCGCCCAGGCGGGTCAGCAGCGCGCCGATCGCGTCACCGTCGCGGATGACGACCCGGTCCACCCCGCGCACCTCGCGGGCCTTGGCCGGGATGCCGAGCCGACGAGCCGCGCCGACCAGGGCCAGCGCCGCCTCGGAGCCGGGGCAGGTGATCTCCAGGGAGGAGGAGCGGCCCGGCTCGGTGAGCGAGCCGTGCGCCAGGAAGGCGCCGCGCCAGGCCGCCTCGGCGTCGCAGGTGGCGCCGGAGACGACCGCCGGGGGCAGGCCGCGGATCGGGCGGCCCCGCCCGTCGACCAGGCCGGTCTGGCGGGCGAGCAGCTCGCCGTCCTTGACGACCCGGACCACGAAGCGGCTGCCGCGGCGCAGCCCGCCGGGGGCCATGACCACGAGGTCGGAGGAGTGCCCGAAGATCTCCAGGAGGTCCTTGCGCAGCCGCCGTGCCGCCGCCCCGGTGTCCAGCTCGGCCTCGATCACGATGCGGCCGCTCACGATGTGCAGTCCGCCCGCGAACCGCAGGATCGCCGACACCTCCGCCTTGCGACAGCAGGCCCTGGTGACCGGGAGCCGGCTGATCTCGTCCTTCACCGCTGGAGTCATCGCCATGGCCCGATCCTTCCATGTGTCCGGAAAATCCGGTCGTACGCTGCTGCCAACAGCTCGGGGTCGTGTCGCGGCGTGCCGTCGGTGCGGGCCACCGAGCCGAGCACCAGGGCGGCGCCCATCCGCTCGGCTGCCTTCTCCAGCCCGTCGAGGTCCGCCTGACCGAAGGCGCCGCCGGTGACGGCGCGCTCGTCCACCAGGATCGCATCCACCGCGAGCTCCGGGGCGTGGTCGGCGATGACCTCCAGGTGACGCTGCGGGGTGAAGCCCTCGGTCTCGCCGGGCTGGGGGGCCAGGTTCAGGGTGAGCAGGCGGCGGGCGCGGGTCTCGGTGAGCGCCTTGGCCAGTTCGGGCACCAGCAGATGCGGCAGCACGCTGGTGAACCAGGAGCCGGGGCCGAGCACCACCCAGTCCGCCTCCCGGACGGCGGCGACCGCCTCCGGGACGGCCGGCGGCTCGTCCGGCAGCAGACGGATCGACTGCACGGTGCCCGGGGTCACCGCGACGTTGGCCTGGCCGCGGACCGCCGACACCTCGGCGGGGTGTGCCGGGTCGTGGCCGCGGACGGTCGCCTCGATGTCCAGCGGCACCGCCGACATCGGCAGCACCCGGCCCTGGACGTTGAGCAGCCGGCCGACCCACTCCAGGGCCGCCACCGGGTCACCCAGCTTCTCCCAGAGGGCGACGATCAGCAGGTTGCCGACGGCGTGGCCGCCGAGCTCGCCGTTGCCGGTGAAGCGCTGCTGGATCACCTCGGACCAGGTGCGGCCCCAGTCGTCGTCCCCGCACAGCGCGGCCAGCGCCTTGCGCAGGTCGCCCGGGGGCAGCACGCCCAGTTCGGTGCGCAGCCGTCCGCTGGAGCCGCCGTCGTCGGCGACGGTGACCACCGCGGTGACGTCGCTGGTGAGCCTGCGCAGCGCGGACAGCGAGGCGGACAGGCCCTGGCCGCCGCCGAGGGCGGTGATCCGCGGGGCCGGGTTCGACCGGGCGGGACCGCTGCGCGGACGGCTCGGCGCCAGGGGCCGGGCCGGGCTGCCCGCCCGGTCACCGGTCCTGTTCTGCGGCTGCCGCCCGGGCACGTATCCCGCCACACTCACCTCGCGTTCCTCCGGCCCGCCGCTCGCTCCGCCGGCGGGCCCGGCAGGGAATGCGGCGGTTACTCCCGTCCCATGTCACGGTGGACGAGCACCGTCTCGACTCCGTCGGCGATGAGACGCTTGGTCAGACGCTCGGACATGGCGACGCTGCGGTGCTTGCCACCGGTGCAGCCTACGGCAAGCGTCATGTAGCGCTTCCCCTCCCGCCGGTAGCCCTCGGTAACGATCCGGAGCAGTTCTGCGTAGCCGTCCAGGAACTCGTTGGCTCCGGGCTGCTGGAACACGTATCCGGCGACGTCCGCATCGGTGCCGGTGCGGGCCCGCAGCTCGGGCACCCAGTGCGGGTTGGGCAGGAAGCGGCAGTCCACCACGAGGTCGGCGTCGACCGGCAGGCCGTACTTGAAGCCGAAGGACATCACGGTGGCGCGCAGCTCGGGTTCGTCGTGGTCGGCGAACTGGGCGTCCAGCTTGGCGCGCAGCTGGTGCACGTTGAGGTTGGAGGTGTCGATCACCAGGTCGGCCTCGCCGCGCAGGTCGCGCAGCAGGTCGCGCTCCTGGGCGATGCCGTCCACGATCCGGCCGTCGGCCTGCAGCGGGTGCGGGCGGCGCACGCTCTCGAAGCGGCGCACCAGCGCCTCGTCGGAGGAGTCCAGGAAGACCACCCGCAGCCGGACGCCGCGCTTCTCCAGCTCGTCCAGCGAGGTGAGCAGGTCGTCGAAGAACTGGCGGCCGCGGACGTCCACGACCACGCCGATCCGGGCGACGTTGCCCTGGGAGCGGGCGCCCAGGTCGACCATGGTCGGGATGAGGGCCGGCGGCAGGTTGTCCACCACGAACCAGCCGAGGTCCTCCAGGCACTTGGCGGCGGTGGAGCGGCCGGCTCCGGACATGCCGGAGATGATCACCAGCTCCGGCGCGTTCTCGGCCACGTCTGACACGGTCACTTCGGTTCCCCGCTCTCGGTCTTTCTGCTGGGGAGAACGCGCAGGGCACGGCCGCCCTTCCCCGGCCCGGGCAGGCGGGCGGGGCCGGGGCGCACCGGCTGACGGGCGGCGTCGGCCGTCATGGCGTCTCCTGGGATGGTGCGGTCTGGGGTGCTGCTGCCACCGGCTCGGTGGCCTCGTCGGCCCCGTCCTCGATGATCTCGCCGGTCGCGGTGTTGACCGCGGGTGCGGCGGGTGTACGGGACGACAACGCCGCCGCAACAGTCTCCGCGGTGCGGCGTCCGATGCCGGGTACCGCGCAGAGCTCGTCCACGGTGGCGGCCCGGAGCTTCTTCAGCGAGCCGAAGTGCTTGAGCAGCGCCTGGCGGCGAGTCTCGCCGAGCCCCGGGACGGAGTCCAGTTCCCCGGCGGTGAGTCGCTTGGAACGCTTGGTGCGCTGGTAGCCGATCGCGAAGCGGTGCGCCTCGTCGCGCACCCGCTGGAGCAGGTAGAGGCCCTCGCTGGAGCGGGGCAGCACCACCGGGTCGTCCTCGCCGGGCAGCCAGACCTCCTCCAGGCGCTTGGCCAGGCCGCACAGCGCGACGTCGTCGATGCCGAGTTCGTCCAGGGCGCGCTTGGCGGCGGCGACCTGCGGCTGTCCGCCGTCGACCACGAGCAGTTGGGGCGGGTAGGCGAAGCGCTTGGGGCGGCCGTCCTCGTCCCGGGCGGCGCCGGCCGGGCCGGGCTCGTCCTCCTCGGGGACGGCCCACTCGCCGGTCTGCTCGCGTTCCCGGAGGTAGCGGCGGAAGCGGCGGCCGATCACCTCGTGCATCGAGCGGACGTCGTCCTGGCCCTCGAAGCCCTTGATCTGGAAGCGCCGGTACTCGCTCTTGCGGGCCAGGCCGTCCTCGAAGACGACCATGGAGGCGACCACGTCCTCGCCCTGGAGGTGGGAGATGTCGTAGCACTCGATGCGCAGCGGGACGGAGTCCAATTCCAGCGCGTCGGCGATCTCCTGGAGGGCGCGGCTGCGGGTGGTGAGGTCGGAGGCGCGCTTGGTCTTGTGCAGTGCGAGCGCCTGCTGGGCGTTGCGCTGCACGGTGGCCATCAGGTCCTTCTTGTCGCCGCGCTGCGGGATGCGCAGGTCGACCTGGCTGCCGCGCAGGCCGCCCAGCCACTCCCGGACCGGCTCGACCGGCTCGGGCAGGGCGGGGACGAGCACCTCGCGCGGGACGGACTCGCCGCCGCCGTAGAGCTGCTGGAGGGCGTGCTCGACCAGGCCGGCGGTGTCCACGTCCTCGACCTTGTCGGTGACCCAGCCGCGCTGGCCGCGGACCCGGCCGCCGCGGACGTGGAAGATCTGTACGGCGGCCTCCAGTTCGTCCTCGGCGACGGCCAGCAGGTCGGCGTCGGTGGCGTCGGCGAGGACGATGGCGTTCTTCTCCATCGCGCGCTTGAGGGCGCCGATGTCGTCCCGCAGCCGGGCCGCCTTCTCGTACTCCAGCTCGGCCGCGGCCTCCTGCATCTCCTCTTCCAGCCGGCGCAGGTAGTTGCCGGTGCGCCCGGCCATGAAGTCGCAGAAGTCCTCGGCCAGCTCCCGGTGTTCCTGCGCCGAGACCTTGCCGACGCAGGGGGCGGCGCACTTGCCGATGTAGCCGAGCAGGCAGGGCCGGCCGACCTGGCGGGCGCGCTTGAAGACGCCGTTGGAGCAGGTGCGGACGGGGAAGACGCGCAGCAGCAGGTCGACCGTCTCGCGGATCGCCCAGGCGTGCCCGTAGGGGCCGAAGTAGCGCACGCCCTTCTTGTGCGCCCCGCGCATCACCTGGACCCGCGGGTACTCCTCGTTCAGGGTGACGGCGAGTTCCGGATAGCTCTTGTCGTCGCGGTACTTGACGTTGAACCGGGGGTCGAACTCCTTGATCCAGGAGTACTCCAGCTGGAGCGCCTCGACCTCGGTGCCGACCACCGTCCACTCCACGGAGGCGGCGGTGGTGACCATGGTCGCGGTGCGCGGGTGCAGGCCGGCCAGATCCTGGAAGTAGGACGACAGGCGCGGCCGCAGGCTCTTGGCCTTGCCGACGTAGATGACCCGGCCGTGGGCGTCGCGGAACCTGTAGACGCCCGGGGAGATCGGGATCGCGCCCGGGGCCGGGCGGTAGGTGCTCGGGTCAGCCATGGGTCCACCGTACCCACTCGGGCCGACGCCCCGGGGGCAAGATCAACGGGAAGGCGATCAACTGCTTCAGCTCGGGGTCACCTTGAGGTTCCCGCCCTCGACCGTGACGGTGTAGGCGGGCAGCGGCGAGGGGGCCGGGCCGTCCGCCACCGCGCCGTCGGCGATCGCGAACTTGCTGCCGTGGCACGGGCACTGGATCTGCTGGTTCTTCACCTGGTCGACGATGCAGCCCGCGTGCGTGCACTTGGCGCTGAACGCCTTGTACTGCCCGGCGGTCGGCTGGGTCACCACGATCTTCTGCTCGCGGAAGACCTTGCCGCCGCCCTCCGGCACGGCCGAGGCCGGGCCGAGGTCGACCGGGCCCTTGGCGGCGCTGCTGCTGCCGGAGGACGAGGCGGAGGAGCTGCAGCCGGTGACCGCCACGGTGCCGCCGGCCGCCAGGACGGCCGCGGCGCCGCAGAGCAGGGTGCGGCGGGAGGCGGTGGGGCTGGTCTCGGGGGCCTCGGACATCGGTGCGCTCCTACGGGTCTGCTGCTGCGAGGGACCACGGAATTCTATGCCGCACGCGCCGCGCCGCTCCCGGGGCTCCCGGAGATCGGGAGCGGCGGGAGCGGCGGGGCGGGCGGCTGCCGGCTCGGCGGCTTCTTCTACTTCTTCGCCGCGGCGGCGCGCTTGCGCGGTGCCGCCTTCTTCGCCGGGGCGACGGCCGGGGCGTCCGCGAAGTCGGTCGGCAGGATGTCCCGCAGGAACTTGCCGGTGTGGCTCTCCGGGACGGCGGCGATCTGCTCCGGGGTGCCCTCGGCGACCACCGTGCCGCCGCCGGAACCGCCTTCGGGGCCCATGTCGACGACCCAGTCGGCGGTCTTGATCACATCGAGGTTGTGCTCGATGACGATCACCGTGTTCCCCTTGTCGACCAGCCCGCTGAGCACCTTGATCAGCTTGCTGATGTCCTCGAAGTGCAGACCGGTGGTCGGCTCGTCCAGGACGTAGACCGTCCGCCCGGTGGAGCGCTTCTGCAGCTCCGAGGCGAGCTTGACGCGCTGCGCCTCGCCGCCGGAGAGCGTCGGCGCGGACTGGCCGAGCCGGACGTAGCCGAGGCCGACGTCGTTGAGCGTCCTGAGGTGCCGGGCGATCGCCGGGACGGCCTCGAAGAAGGCCAGCGCCTCCTCGATCGGCATGTCCAGCACCTCGGCGATGGACTTGCCCTTGTAGTGCACCTCCAGCGTCTCCCGGTTGTACCGGGCGCCGTGGCAGACCTCGCACGGCACGTAGACGTCCGGCAGGAAGTTCATCTCGATCTTGATGGTGCCGTCGCCCGAGCAGTTCTCGCAGCGGCCGCCCTTGACGTTGAAGGAGAACCGGCCGGGCAGGTAGCCGCGGACCTTGGCCTCCTGCGTCTCGGCGAAGAGCCGGCGGACGTGGTCGAACACCCCGGTGTAGGTGGCCGGGTTGGAGCGCGGGGTGCGGCCGATCGGCGACTGGTCGACGTGCACCACCTTGTCCACCAGGTCGGTGCCGGTGATCCGGGTGTGCCGGCCGGGCACGCTTCGGGCGCCGTTCAGCTCCCGGGCGAGGTGGGTGTAGAGGATGTCGTTGACCAGCGTCGACTTGCCGGAGCCGGAGACGCCGGTGATCGCGGTGAAGGTGCCGAGCGGGAAGCCGACCGTGACGTCCTTGAGGTTGTGCTCGCGGGCGCCGTGGACGGTCAGCTGGCGCTTCTTGTCCCGCTCGCGGCGGCCGGCCGGGATCGGGATGGAGCGCTTGCCGGAGAGGTACTGGCCGGTCAGCGACTCCTTGTTGCCGAGCAGCTGCTTCAGCGAGCCGGAGTGCACCACCTTGCCGCCGTGCTCGCCGGCGCCCGGGCCGATGTCGACCACCCAGTCCGCGGTCTTGATGGTGTCCTCGTCGTGCTCGACCACGATCAGGGTGTTGCCGATGTCGCGCAGCCGCACCAGCGTCTCGATCAGCCGGTGGTTGTCCCGCTGGTGCAGGCCGATGGACGGCTCGTCCAGCACGTACAGCACGCCGACCAGGCCGGAGCCGATCTGGGTGGCCAGCCGGATGCGCTGGGCCTCGCCGCCGGACAGGGTGCCGGCCGCGCGGTCCAGCGAGAGGTAGTCCAGGCCGACGTCGACCAGGAAGCGCAGCCGCTCGTTGACCTCCTTGAGGACCCGCTCGGCGATCTGCTTGTCCCGGGCGTTGAGCTTCATCGCACCCAGGAACTCGGCGCAGTCGCTGATCGACATCGAGGAGACGTCGGCGATCGACTTGTCCTGGACGGTGACCGCGAGCACCACCGGCTTGAGCCGGGTGCCCTGGCACGTCGGGCAGGGCACCTCGCGCATGTAGCCCTCGAAGCGCTCGCGGCTGCTGTCGCTCTCCGCCTCGGTGTGCCGGCGCTGGATGAACGGGACGGCGCCCTCGAAGCCGGTGCTGTACGAGCGCTCGCGGCCGAAGCGGTTGCGGTAGCGGACCTGCACCTGGTGCTTGTGCCCGTACAGCAGCGCCTTCTTGGCGCGGGCGGGCAGCCCGGCCCAGGGGATGTCGGTGCGGAAGCCGAGCTCCTCGGCGAGCGCGTCGATCAGGCGCTGGAAGTACTCCTTGGCGTGCCCGGCCGACCACGGGTGGATCGCGCCCTCGTCCAGCGAGCGCTCCTGGTCCGGCACGACCAGCTCCGGGTCGACCTCCATCCGGTTGCCCAGGCCCGAGCAGTCCGGGCAGGCGCCGAACGGCGAGTTGAAGGAGAACGAGCGCGGCTCCAGCTCCTCGAACGACACGTCGTCGTACGGGCAGTAGAGGTGCTCGGAGTACATCCGCTCGCGCTCCGGGTCGTCCTCGGGGAGGTCGACGAAGTCGAGCACGACCATGCCGCCGGACAGCCGCAGGGCCGTCTCCACCGAGTCGGTGAGCCGCCGCTTGGCGCTCTCCTTGACGGTCAGGCGGTCGATGACCACCTCGACGGTGTGCTTCTCCTGCTTCTTGAGCTTCGGCGGCTCGGCGAGCTGGATCGTCTCGCCGTCCACCCGGGCGCGGGAGTAGCCCTTGGACTGGAGGTCGGCGAAGAGGTCGACGAACTCGCCCTTGCGCTCCCGGACCACGGGGCTGAGCACCTGGAAACGGGTGCCCTCGGCGAGCTCCAGCACCTTGTCCACGATCGCCTGCGGCGACTGCTTGGCGATCGGGCGGCCGCAGTGCGGGCAGTGCGGCTTGCCGATCCGGGCGAACAGCAGGCGCAGGTAGTCGTAGACCTCGGTGATGGTGCCGACGGTCGAACGGGGGTTGCGGTTGGTGGACTTCTGGTCGATCGAGACGGCCGGGGAGAGGCCCTCGATGAAGTCCACGTCGGGCTTGTCCATCTGCCCGAGGAACTGGCGGGCGTAGGAGGACAGCGACTCGACGTAGCGGCGCTGGCCCTCGGCGAAGATCGTGTCGAAGGCGAGCGAGGACTTGCCGGAGCCGGAGAGGCCCGTGAAGACGATGAGGGAGTCGCGGGGCAGGTCGAGCGAGACGTTCTTGAGGTTGTGCTCGCGAGCACCGCGGACGATGAGGCGGTCGGCCACTGCTTCTGGCGCCTTTCTCCGGGGCGAGAGGGCTTGCGGGGAGATTCTGTACTTCTTCCAGGATGCGGCAGCCAGCCTATAGCTCAGACGTTCGAATATCGACTCTGTCCAGCGGGGACCACCCGAACGAGTGAGGCCCGCCCCGGGACCGTCCGTGCCCGTACCGTGCGCGTACCGAAAACACCCTGCTCAGCGCCCGGATTCGGCGATAGCGTCGTCAGGTCAACGAGCGGGGCCCCGTGCGGGCAACGCGCCGACTCCCACCGAAGGCAGATTCGATGACCGACCCGCAGTCCGCCGCCACCGCCGCCGCCTCCTGGCTGGGCCAGGTCGAGGAGAGCACCCGACGCCTGCTGGACACCGTCTCCGGGCTGAAGCCCGAGGCCGTCGCCGAGCCCTCCGCCCTCCCCGGCTGGACCCGTGGCCACGTCCTGGCCCACCTCGCCCGCAACGCCGACTCCCTGGTCAACCTGCTGACCGGCGCCCGCACCGGCACCGACATCCCGCAGTACGCCAGCAACGAGGCCCGCGACGCCGAGATCGACCGCGACGCGCCCCGCCCGCTGGAGGTCCACCTCGCCGACCTGCACGCGTCCCACCAGCGCTTCGCCGAGGCCGCCGCGCTGCTGGCGGACGAGAGCTGGACGGCCGAGATCCGGCACCGCACCGGCTACCTCTTCCCGGCCCACGACATCCCGCACAAGCGCCTGCTGGAGCTGGAGTACCACCACGTCGACCTGGACGCCGGCCACTCCCCCGCGCAGTGGCCGCAGGACTTCGCCGTCGCCCAGTTCCGCAAGCTCGCCGCGAACCTGGCCGGCGCCGACCTGCCCGCCGCCGAACTGGTCGCCGAGGACACCGAGGACCGCGCCGTCATCGGCTCGGGCGCCCCGGCGCTGACCGTCACCGGCCCCGTCCGCGCCCTCACCGCCTGGCTCTCCGGACGCTCCGACGGCACCGACCTGCGCCGCACGCCCGACGCCGCCCTCCCCCAGCTTCCCCCCATGGGCTGACGGCGGGACGATGATCCTGAACCCCTTCACCGGACGAGGAGCGCACGGATGACGTACCACGGAGCGGTCAAGGTCGGCGGGCCGCCGGACGTGCGGGAGCTGGCCCACCTGATCATCACCAAGGTGGCCGTCGGCCCGTACGACAACAACGCCTACCTGCTGCGCTGCCGGGCCACCGACGAGCAGCTGCTGATCGACGCCGCCGCGGACGCCCCGGTGCTGCTGGAGACCGTCGGCGACGACCTCGAAACCGTGGTCACCACCCACCGGCACCACGACCACTGGGGCGCGCTCGCCGAGGTGGTCGCGGTGACGGGCGCCCGCACCGCCGCCGGCGAGCACGACGCCGAGGGCATCGACGTCCCCACCGAGCTGCGGCTCGCGGACGGCGACAAGCTCCGGGTCGGCGACGTCGAGCTCACCGTCCGGCACCTGGTCGGCCACACCCCGGGCGCCATCGTGCTGGTCTACGACGACCCGCAGGGCCACCCGCACGTATTCACCGGCGACTGCCTCTTCCCCGGCGGCGTCGGCAACACCTGGGGCGACCCGGAGGCCTTCCGGACGCTCTTCCGGGACGTCAACGAGAAGATCTTCGACGCCCTCCCCGACGAGGCCTGGGTCTACCCCGGCCACGGCAACGACACCACCCTCGGCGCCGAACGCCCCCACCTCGACGAATGGCGCGAACGCGGCTGGTAGCTCCCGCCCGCCCGCAGCACGACGGAGCCCCCGCGACCGGTCGGTCACGGGGGCCCCGTCGTGCTGCACGGCTCAGGCGTCGAGCTTCTGCGGCTCCGCCTCGCGGTCGGCCTCCGCGGCCTTCTTGGAGGCCCGCAGGCTGGTGAAGGTGGTGACGGCCAGCACCACCACGATGAAGCCGAGGGAGACCGGGATGCCGATCTCCGGGGCCCAGCTCGCGCCGGCCTCGTGGGCGGCGTGCAGCACCAGCTTCACGCCGATAAAGCCGAGGATCACCGACAGGCCGTAGCTCAGGTGGACCAGCTTCTTCAGCAGGCCGCCGATCAGGAAGTACAGCTGGCGCAGGCCCATCAGGGCGAAGGCGTTGGCGGTGAAGACGACGTACGGGTCCTGGGTGAGGCCGAAGATGGCCGGGATCGAGTCCAGGGCGAACAGGACGTCGGTGGTGCCGATAGCCAGCATGACGATCAGCATCGGGGTGATCAGCCGGCGGCCGTGCTCGCGGACGAGCAGCTTGGTGCCGCGGTAGTCCTCGGTGGCCGGGAAGCGCCGGGTGATCGACTTGAGCAGACGGTTCTCCTCGAACTCCTCATCCTCCCCGTCCTCCCGGGCCTCCTTGATCAGCTTCCAGGCGGTCCAGATCAGGAAGGCGCCGAAGAGGAAGAACACCCAGGAGAACTGCGCCACCAGCGCCGCGCCGCCGGCGATGAAGCCCGCCCGGAGCACCAGCGCGATGATCACACCGAACATCAGCACGCGCTGCTGGTAGATCCTGGGCACCGCGAACTTGCCCATGATCAGGATGAAGACGAAGAGGTTGTCGACGCTGAGCGACTTCTCGGTGATGTAGCCGGCGAAGAACTCGCCCGCCGGCTGCCCGCCGGAGTGCCACCAGAGGAACCCGCCGAAGAGCACCGCGAGCGCGACCCAGACGGCCGTCCAGATCCCGGCCTCCTTGATCGAGACCTCGTGCGGCTTGCGGCCACCGATGAAGAAGTCCGCCACGATCAGTGCGATCAGCACACCGATCGTGGTGGCCCACATGGTTACGGAAACGTCCATTACTGCTCCTCCGGCAGCTAGGCGAGACAGGTCGTCACTGCCGGAGGTCTCTTCCGCCCATCGGGCCAGCGCCCCGGGGTGCCGCGACGGGCACCCGTGATGACGGGGTCGGCTGTCGAGGAATACTCCCCTCCGCTGCCATCGAGAGTAACAGGGAAGGCAAAGAAAGGTAAAGAAGGTAAAGGGCCGTCAGGGTTCGACTGTCAGAGGAACGGCTCGATCGCCGGCAGCAGGTCCTGGAAGGTACGGCCCTTGGCCGGAGCGCCGATCGCCTGCATCTCCCAGCCGCCGTCGCCGTCCCTGACCACCTTGGCCATGATCTGCCCGGTGTGCGGCCCGCCGCCCGCCAGCTCGTAGCGGGCCAGCTCCAGCCCGGTCGTCTCGTCCACCAGCCGGCAGTGCGCCCGCTGCACCTCGGCGAAGGTCTGCCCGGTGTACGAGCTCACCGTGAACACCACCTGGGTGATGTGCGCCGGCACGTGCACCAGGTCGACCAGGATCGCCTCGTCGTCCTCGTGCCCCGAGCCGCCCTCCAGGTTGTCCCCGGTGTGCCGGACCGAGCCGTCGTTGCTCTCCAGGTGCTGGAAGAACACCACGTCGGACGGGGTCCGCTCGGCGTACAGCAGCGCCGAGGCGTCCAGGTCGATCGTCCTGGTGCGGCTGCCGAACAGGCCCCGCCTGGGGGCGGCCTGCCAGCCGAGGCCCATCCGGACCACCGTCAGGGCGCTGCCCGGCCCCTTCTGGAGGCTGACCCGCTGCCCCTTGGCAAGGTTGACCGACACGACGTTGTCCTCTCTGCCGGCCGCGCGGTCGCTGCCGCCCGGCTCCCCGGTGGAACACCCCGTCGCCGTCCCCCGGCTGAGGCCCCCTCTGCGTACGGCCCGCCACCCCGTCCCGAGGGCACGATGCCGCAGGCCAGCCTAGGCCCTGCGGCACCTCCGACTCCTCCGGGTTACCCGCTTTGTGGCAAGGCTGAGACACCTCAGGCCTTGACCGGTGTCATCCGGCGGCTCGATCAGGCCACCCCGGCCTCGCGCATCTGCCGCAGCTCCTTCTTCAGCTCCTTGACCTCGTCGCGCAGCCGGGCCGCGACCTCGAACTGCAGGTCGGCGGCGGCCGTGTGCATCCGGTCGGTCATCTCCTGGATCAGCTCCGCCAGCTCCGCCGCCGGCAGGGACTTGGCGGGCTTGCGGCCCGCGCCCAGCGCGGGCACCGGGGCCTTGCCCTTGCCCTGGCCGCGGTAGCCGGTGGAGAGCAGCTCGTCGGTGTCCACGTCCTCGCGGGCGAGGGTGTCCAGGATGTCGCCGATCTTCTTCCGCAGCGGCTGCGGGTCGATCCCGTGCTCCTTGTTGTAGGCCTGCTGCACGGCCCGACGGCGGTTGGTCTCCTCGATCGCCTTCTCCATCGAGGGGGTGATCCGGTCCGCGTACATGTGCACCTGGCCGGAGACGTTGCGGGCCGCGCGGCCGATCGTCTGGATGAGCGAGGTGCCGGAGCGCAGGAAGCCCTCCTTGTCCGCGTCCAGGATCGCCACCAGGGACACCTCGGGCAGGTCCAGACCCTCGCGCAGCAGGTTGATGCCGACCAGCACGTCGTACCTGCCCGCCCGCAGCTCGCGCAGCAGCTCGACCCGGCGCAGGGTGTCCACGTCGCTGTGCAGGTACCGGACCCGGATGTCCAGGCCGAGCATGTAGTCGGTCAGGTCCTCGGCCATCTTCTTGGTCAGCGTCGTGACCAGCACGCGCTCGTCCCGCTCGACCCGCTTGCGGACCTCGTGCACCAGGTCGTCGATCTGGCCCTCGGTCGGCTTGACGATCACCTCGGGGTCGATCAGACCGGTCGGGCGGATGATCTGCTCGACCTGGCCGTCCCCGCGCGACAGCTCGTACGGGCCCGGCGTCGCCGAGAGGTACACCGTCTGACCGATCCGCTCCAGGAACTCCTCCCACTTCAGCGGGCGGTTGTCCATCGCGGACGGCAGCCGGAACCCGTGCTCGACCAGCGTGCGCTTGCGCGAGGCGTCGCCCTCGTACATCGCGCCGATCTGCGGGACGGTGACGTGCGACTCGTCGATGACCAGGAGGAAGTCCTCCGGGAAGTAGTCCAGCAGGGTGTTCGGCGGGGAGCCGGGCTCGCGGCCGTCGAAGTGCATCGAGTAGTTCTCGACGCCCGAGCAGGTGCCGATCTGGCGCAGCATCTCGATGTCGTAGGTGGTGCGCATCCGCAGCCGCTGGGCCTCCAGCAGCTTGCCCTGCTTCTCCAGCCTGGCGAGCGTGGACTCCAGCTCCTGCTCGATGCCGCCGATCGCCCGCTCCATGCGCTCGGGGCCGGCCACGTAGTGGGAGGCGGGGAAGACGTAGACGGAGTCGTCCTGGCTGATGATCTCGCCGGTGAGCGGGTGCAGGGTGTACAGGGCCTCGATCTCGTCGCCGAACATCTCGATCCGGACGGCCAGCTCCTCGTAGACCGGGAAGATCTCGATGGTGTCGCCGCGGACCCGGAAGGTGCCGCGGGTGAAGGCGACGTCGTTGCGGGCGTACTGGATGTCCACGAAGCGGCGCAGCAGCACGTCCCGGTCGATCTCCTCGCCGACCTTGAGCTGCACCATCCGGTCCACGTACTCCTGCGGGGTGCCGAGGCCGTAGATGCAGGAGACCGAGGCGACCACGATCACGTCCCGGCGGGTGAGCAGCGAGTTGGTCGCCGAGTGGCGCAGCCGCTCGACCTCCTCGTTGATCGAGGAGTCCTTCTCGATGTAGGTGTCCGTCTGCGGGACGTACGCCTCCGGCTGGTAGTAGTCGTAGTACGAGACGAAGTACTCGACCGCGTTGTTCGGCAGCAGCTCGCGGAACTCGTTCGCCAACTGCGCGGCCAGCGTCTTGTTCGGCGCCATCACCAGGGTGGGCCGCTGCAGCTTCTCGATCATCCAGGCCGTGGTGGCCGACTTGCCGGTGCCGGTGGCACCGAGCAGCACGACGTCCTTCTCCCCTCCCCTGATCCGCCGCTCCAACTCGGCGATCGCCGCCGGCTGGTCGCCGTTCGGCTGGAAGGGACTGACGACCTCGAAGGGCGCCACGGACCGCTCAATACTCGTGATGGGACGCACGACTCCACCGTACGACCCACCACTGACAACCGGTGCCGCTTCCCTCAGGCCGCGTGTGCCTCGAACCTCATGGCGGGCTCCCGGGCGGGGTCGATACGGACCGTCGAGTCGAAGGCGGCAGCCAGCCGCTCGATCAGCGGCAGCGTCGGATCGACATCGCTCTCCTCGATGCTCTCGACCGTCTCCTCGCTCAGCCCGGCCCGCTCCGCAAGCTCGGCGGGCGTCCAGCCGAGGGCGGCGCGGCGCGTGTACACGGCCTCGGCCAGCGCCATCCGCATTGCTGCAGCCACTCGCGTACCTCGGGTTCGATCTCGATCGAGTAACCCGTTCCGGGCTCGCCACCGGCCATACGTCCCCCTCATGCTCCGCAAGGGAGCAACGCCTGACCGGGGCGGAGGTTACGGGCTCAGCTCTTGGCGCTGTCGCGGGCCAGGGCCACCAGGCGGGAGATCGCGCGCAGGTACTTCTTGCGGTAGCCGCCGCGGAGCATGTCCTCGGGGAAGACCTGGTCGAAGGGCAGGCCGGAGGCGGTGATGGGGAGCTCGCGGTCGTACATCCGGTCGGCGAGGACGACCAGGCGCAGGGCGGTGGACTGGTCCTCGACCTGGCGGACGCCGCGCAGGCAGACGGCGGTGACGTCGTCCAGCATGGCGCCGTAGCGGCTGGGGTGGACGGCGGCGAGGTGGGCGAGCAGGGCGTCGAAGTCGTCCAGGGAGGCGCCGGGGGTGCGGGCGGCGGCGGCTTCGACGGCCTCGTCGGCGTACGGCGGCGGGGCGTCGGGCAGGCCGCGGTGGCGGTAGTCCTGGCCGTCGATCCGCAGCGGGCGGAAGTGCGCGGACAGGCCCTGGATCTCGCGCAGGAAGTCGGCGGCGGCGAAGCGGCCCTCGCCGAGCTTCTCGGGGAGGGTGTTCGAGGTGGCGCAGAGCTTGACGCCGGCCTCGACCAGGCGGCCGAGCAGGGTGGAGACCAGTACGGTGTCGCCCGGGTCGTCCAGCTCGAACTCGTCGATGCAGAGCAACGTGTGCCCGGAGAGGGTCTGCACGGCCTGCTGGAAGCCGAGCGCGCCGACCAGGTTGGTCAGCTCGACGAAGGTGCCGAAGGCCTTGGGGCCGGGGGCGGCGTGCCAGAGCGAGGCGAGCAGGTGGGTCTTGCCGACGCCGTAGCCGCCGTCGAGGTAGACCCCGGCCGGGCCGGTGGGCGCGGGGGCGGAGCGGCGGAACCAGCTGCGCTTGGGCGCCGAACCGTTTCCTCCGGCGAGGGTGGCCGCGAACTGCTCCAGGACCTGGACGGCCTCGTACTGGCTGGGCTGGCTCTGGTCCGGGATGTACGACCCGAAGCTCACGCCGGCGAACCGGGGCGGCGGGACCATCTCGGCGACCAGCCGCTCGGCGGGCACGACGGGGCGGCGGTCGGTGAGCGCGATCGGGGAGCCGGCCGCGCTCGCGTCGGCTATGGACTCGGTCGCGGTGTCGGGGCGGGAGGCTGCGGGCACGGTAGTAGAGGGTACGCCTGGTCCCGGCCTGCGCCGAACCGCCTCCCGGCCCCTCTCCGAACCGTCTCCCGGCGGCCTCCCGAACCGCCTACCGAACCGCCTCCGGCCGTCTCCCGGCGGCCCGCGGTGGAACACTGAGGGCATGCAACTGTTGATCAGCCCGCTGGGTGAGCCGGTCGCCGATCCGGCCGCACTCGACTCACTCGCCACCCTGTACGCGTACCCCGAACAGGTGAATCGGGGCCGTCCCTGGCTGCGCGCCAACATGGTGACGGGCCTGGACGGCGGGGCGAGGCTGGACGGTCTGTCCGAAGGACTCTCCAGCGACGCCGACAAGCGGATCTTCGGGGTGCTGCGCGCGCTGGCGGACGTGGTGCTGGTGGGCGCGGAGACCGTCCGCGCGGAGGGCTACCGGCCGGCCCGGGCCCGCAAGGAGTTCGCCGCGGCCCGGACGGTGGCCGGCCAGGCACCGGCTCCGGCGATCGCCGTCGTGACCCGGTCATTGCAGCTGGACCTGACCGCGCCGCTGTTCACGGAACCGCTGGTCAGGACGGTGGTGATCACCACCGAGGACGCGTCCGAGGAGCGCCGCCGGGCCGTCGCCGAGGTGGCGGACGTGGTGCTCGCCGGCACCGGCACGGTGGACCTGCGGGTGGCCGTGGCCGCGCTGGCCGAGCGGGGCTGGACCCGGTTGCTGTCCGAGGGCGGCCCGCGCCTGCTGGGCCAGCTCGCGGCGGCCGACCTGGTGGACGAGCTGTGCCTTTCCCTGGCCCCGCTGCTCACCGGAGGCGACGCGCCGCGCATCCTCCACGATGCGGAAATGCCGGACGTGCAGCGGATGCGACTGGTCTCATTGATCGAGCAGAAAGGATTCCTCTTCACCCGTTACCTGCGTCACCTGGGTTCGGAATGACCCCGTGACCCCCCGATCGTGATCCCGTTATGCGATGCCGGGGCCCGGGGGCCGGCCACTGGAAGGGACTCACGTGTTCAAGACGGTACTGATGATCGAAAAGGCTCTCTCCGACGCGGACGTGGAACTCGTCACCACGCTCCACAGCGAGGAGAAGGTCTCCTTCGTCGTCCTGATGCAACCGCGCGGCAAGCAGGACGAGCTGCTGCGGGCGCTGGACGACGTCGCCCTCGGCCACCTCGACAAGGTGGTGCGCGAGCACGACGAGTCCGAGAGCGGACCCACCGTGGCCACCGAGTCGCTCGAACACAGCCTGCGCCACCTGCGCGCGGCCGGGGCCGAGGCGGTGGGCGAGCTGGTCGAGGAGAAGCCGCTGGAACGCCTGCGCGCGGTGGTGGAGCAGCACCGGGCGGACGAGGTGGTGGTGCTCACCTCACCGCACTTCGTCGAGGAGTTCTTCCACCGCGACTGGGCCTCCCAGGCCCGGCACAAGGTGGGGGTGCCGGTGCTGCGGCTGTTCGCCAGCGACTCCTAGACCCCGGGCTCCGCGCGCCGGTGGTGCAGAATCGTCCTTGCGGTCCGCCCGCGAGGACGATTCCCGCGTCGACGCACGACCCCGGCGTCGACGCGCCACGGAACCGTCCGCCCGACCTGTCTGCCCCCGCCCGTACGGAGCCACGCCTTGAACGACGCCGCGCACGACCTGCACGCCCCGCACTTCATCGGCATCGGCGGCGCCGGGATGTCCGGCCTGGCGAAGATCCTCGCGGTGCGCGGCGCCAGCGTCTCCGGCAGCGACTCCAAGGAGTCCGAGACCGTCCTCGCGCTGCGCGCCCTCGGCGCGACCGTGCACGTCGGCCACGCCGCCGAGCACGTCCCGGACGGCACCAGCAGCGTGGTCGTCTCCAGCGCGATCCGCGCCGACAACCCGGAGCTGGCCACGGCCCGTGAGCGCGGCATCCCGGTGGTGCACCGCTCCGACGCGCTGGCCGCGCTGATGGGCGGGCGCCGGGCGCTGGCCGTCGCCGGCACGCACGGCAAGACCACCACCACCAGCATGCTGGCCGTCGCCCTCGGCGAGCTGGGCCTGGACCCGTCCTACGCGATCGGCGGCGACCTCGACGCCCCCGGCTCCAACGCCCACCACGGCACCGGCGAGATCTTCGTCGCCGAGGCCGACGAGAGCGACCGCAGCTTCCACAAGTACGCGCCCGAGGTCGCGATCGTGCTCAACGTGGAGCTGGACCACCACGCCAACTACGCCTCGATCGACGAGATCTACGAGTCCTTCGAGACCTTCGTCGGCCGGGTCGTCCCCGGCGGCACCCTGGTGGTCTCCGCCGACCACGACGGCGCCCGCGAGCTGACCTCCCGGGTCGCGGGCCGCGACGGCCTGAACGTGGTGACGGTCGGCGCCGCCGAGGACGCCGACGTCCGGGTGCTCTCGGTGGCCCCCCGCGGCATGACCAGCGAGGTCACCGTCGTCCTGGACGGCACCGAGCTGACCTTCACCGTCTCGGTGCCCGGCCGGCACTACGCCCACAACGCCGTCGCCGCGCTCGCCGCCGGCGTCGCCCTGGGCGTCCCGGCCGCCGACCTCGCCAAGGCGCTCGGCGCCTACACCGGCGTGCGCCGCCGCCTGCAGCTCAAGGGCGAGGCCGCCGGCGTCCAGGTGATCGACTCCTACGCCCACCACCCCACCGAGATGACCGCCGACCTGGAGGCCATCCGCGAGGCCACCGAGGGCCGCGTCCTCGTCGTCTTCCAGCCGCACCTGTTCAGCCGCACCCAGCAGCTCGCCGAGGAGATGGGCGCCGCCCTCGCCCTCGCCGACGCCTCCGTGGTCCTGGACATCTACCCGGCCCGCGAGGACCCGATCCCGGGCGTCACCAGCGAACTCATCATCGACGCCGCCCGCAGCGCCGGCGCCGAGGTCACCGCCGAGCACTCCTTCGCCGCCGCCCCTGCCCTGCTGGCCGGCCTCGCCCGCCCCGGCGACCTGCTGCTCACCATGGGCGCGGGGGACGTCACCAACCTCGGCCCCGAAATTCTCAAGCACCTCGCGAACGTTGCCTCCAACGTCTGACCTTCGCTTTCAGGAGCCGTGATGAGCTACGAGATCGAGAAGACCGAGGCCGAGTGGCGCGCAGAGCTCAGCCCCGAGGAGTACCACGTGCTCCGCGAGGCGGGCACCGAGCGCCCCTTCGTCGGCGAGTACACCGACACCAAGACCGTCGGCGTCTACAGCTGCCGGGCCTGCGGGGCCGAACTGTTCAGCTCCGAGACCAAGTTCGACAGCCACTGCGGCTGGCCGTCCTACTACGCGCCGCTGGCGGAGGACCGCGTCCAGTACATCGAGGACACCTCCCTCGGCATGCGGCGGGTCGAGGTGCGCTGCGCGCGCTGCGGCGGGCATCTGGGGCACGTCTTCGAGGGCGAGGGCTACGGCACGCCGACCGACCAGCGCTACTGCATCAACAGCATCTCCCTGACCCTGAAGCCCGCCGAGTAACCCCCGCATCTTTCGAGGGCGGGGCCGTGGACACCACCACGGCCCCGCCCTCACGGCGTCCGGACACAGGCTCGGAGACGGGCTTTCCATCCGCGCGCTCAAAAGGTGGCTAGCGCACCACAGGGATCTTCCCGGAACGCCAGTCAGCCAGCCGCTTGCGGATGTTCGACACCATCGGCAGGCCGTCCGTCTCGACCGGGGAGAACCACGCCACCTCGTGGGACTCGTCGGACACCCGCAACTTCCCACCGAGCGGGCGTCCGAGGAGGCAGATGGAGAACTCCTGGCGGACCTCGCCGTCGTCGTAGGCGAACACGTGGTGGGGGTCGGTATAGGTGCCGACGATCCCGGTGATCTCGATGTCGATGCCGGTCTCCTCGCGCGTCTCGCGGACACCGCAACCGGCAAGCGACTCACCGATTTCCATCTTGCCGCCGGGCAAGGCCCACATCCCGTTGTCGGTGCGCCTCTGGAGGAGAACACGGCCCGCATCGTCGACCACGACGACGGACGCGGCCGGGACGAGCGAGTTCGCCTCCGGAGCGTCGGGGTCGTCCTCATAGTCACGTCTGGGCATGATCCACCACCTCTGCTGCCGGGATCGCCCATACGTCCCGCCCCTTCGCCCACAGATCCTCGACATGGCCCGCGAAGCGATCGAACACACCGTCGTCCTGGGCCCGCCTGAGATGCATCATCGGAGCGTCATGGCCGATCCTACCTGGCAGTAGTGGCGTAACGATCATGTCGTCGTCGAAGCGAAAGACGCTGAGTGAGACGTGTGCGGTCTCGAACCGTGCCTCGATCGACGTGTCCCGCAGCTTGGCCAGCTCGGACAGGGTTACCTCGATCCGGGTCGAAAGACTCAGCGGCACACCCTCCTCCAACTCACGCTGACGGGTGACCGGATGTCCGGGCTCACCGAGGATGAAGCGGACCTGTACGCCCGACGCCGCTTTCTGGCGCAGTAGGCTGCCGAAGTTCGCATGCTCCAACCACAGGAAGTAGTTGGTGTATCCGGCGAACGTCAGCTCCCGGGCTGTCCCCCTTATCAGCTGACGCCACAGCGAAGCCGGCGCCGCCGACCGGTACGGATACATCTGCACCAGCTCCCGATCCGGCCCCGACTTCACCAGTTGCTGCGCAGATGGCCAGAGCACGGTTTCCTCCTCACCGAGGGCCTGGCTGGCCGCTGAGCGGTGTCTCGCATGGGGCTCGCGCGAGGGGTTCGCGAGCCACCGGTCGACGGTCTTGGGATCGACCCCGCACACCCGAGCGAGCCTGGACGAGGTCATGTTGGCACGGGCCATTGCGTCACGGAGTGGGCTGTTCATCTACAGGCCTTCCACGTTAGGGACGTTTCAAGGTCTAGCAGCCAAACGTCCCTAACGTCCCGAAAACGCGGTATGACGTCTCGTCAGATTCCTCCACGATTCGAGCGTGACAGACGCGACGGCGTTCCAGCCGCCTCCTCTCCCGTTCGAGGACCTCATGCTCACTTCCCACCGTCCCCGCATGTTCGCCGCGCGCCTCGACTCCTGCCCGGAATCGACGCCCCTCGCGCGGCACTTGCTCCGGGCCTACCTCGCCGCCCTCCCCGCCGGCGACCGCTACGCCGATATCGCCGAACTCCTCCTCGGCGAGCTGTTCGCCAACGCCGTCCAGCACAGCGACGCCCCCGACGACCGGCTCATCGAGGTCCGCTTCGCCATGGCCAACTCCCGCCTGCGCATCGAGGTGCACGACGCCGGCAGCGGACGGCCCTGCGTCCGGTCCGCCCAGCCGGAGGACGAGCACGGGCGCGGCCTGTTCCTCGTCAACGAGCTCGCCGAACGCTGGGGCTGCTGCCCCCGCGCCGGCGGCATCGGCAAGTTCATCTGGGCCCTCGTCCCGCCCAGCCACCCCGCAACCGCCCACGCCGCCTGAAAGCACCCACCCCGATGCGCATCGCCCTCGCCGCCAAACACCTCCTCGACACCGCCGCCACCGCCGCCCAGGCCTACGCCGCCCTCGCCCGCCGCACCCGCGCACCCCTGCGCTGCGCCCGCGCCGTCTGCACCGCCCTCGGCATCCCCGCCGCCGAAACCGCCCGCCGCCTCGACGACTGCTACGACGCCCTGCTCGCCAACCCCCGCCCCAACAGCGAGGCCGACACCGGCGAACTCCTCGAAGCCCTCGGCGTCATCGACGTCCCCAAACCCCTCACCCCCACCGAACTCGCCGTCATCGACCTCTTCCTGGTCGCCGTCGACGCCATGGGCGGCATCCGCCCCGGCCACCAGCACGGCCTCCACCGCTGGTTCACCACCGGCAACCTCACCACCGCCTACCTCTCCCTCACTGCCGCCCACCCCATGCCCCGCACCGGCAACCCCACCCTGTACTGGACCACCCTCATCCAGGCCGGCGAACTCCTCACCACTACCCCCAACCCCGACACCCGTCTCAAGTACGCCCTCCACCGCTGCCGCAGCCACGCCGCCCAAGAAGCCCAGGCCGCCCACCCGTAAAGCACAGGAAGTCGACCCCGCCGACTTCCTACGCTGAGGAAGCGCAGGGCGAGGAGGCACGTTCTGGCTCCGGCGGGCAAGTGGGCTGGGCACCCGGAAATTGGGCGGGCCCGGGTGGGTGCGCCCGGGCCCGCTCAGTTCTGCTGATCGTTTCCGCGGTGGCGGACGTCCCCTCAGGGGGTGACCGGGGCGAAGCGGACCGGGAGGTGCACCAGGGCGCGGTGGAACGGGCCCGGGCGCCAGAGCAAGTCCTCGGCGGGGGTGGCCAGTTCGAGGTCGCTGAGGCGGCTGCCCAGCTGCTCGATGGCGGTGATCGCGATCAGCAGGGCTGGGTCGCGGGCGGGGCAGGCGTGCGGGCCGGCCGCCCAGGCCAGGTGGGCGCTCTCGCCGCTGCGCAGCTCGCGGTCGTCGGTGGGCGGCGCGGCCTGGGAGTTGGCGGCCGCGTAGGAGACCAGGACGAGGGTGCCGGCTTTGATCTCCCGGCCGTGGAAGGTGATGTCGTAGCGCGGGTAGTGGGCGGAGAGGTTGGCCAACGGGGGCTCGTGCCAGAGCACTTCGTCGATCGCCTGGTGGGCGGTCATCGCGCCGCCGAACAGCGATCCTGCATAGCGGGCGTCGGTGAGCAGGCGCAGCAGGGCGTTGCCGATCAGGTTGGTGGTCGGCTCGTGCCCGGCGATCATGGTCAGGGTGATCTGCCGCAGCGCCTCGTCGTCGTCCAGCCCGACCGGGTGGGTGACGAACCAGGAGGCGAGGTCGTGCCGGGGGCGCTCGCGGCGTTCGGCGACCATCGCGTTCACCACCGCGACGAGGTCCCCGTACGCGGCGACGGCCTGCGGCGTGGACTCGATCGTCCCGGTGATCCCGGCGACCACCCGGTCGCGGTGCTCCTCGGGCACGCCGAACCAGGTGGTGAGCACGAAGGCGGTCAGCCGGCGGGCGTACTGGGAGATCAGGTCGGCGTGGCCGACCGCCGCGAAGCCGTCGATCAGCCGGTGGGCGGTCTCGGTGACCTGACGCTGCAGCCGGTGCGGTTCGAAGAGCGCGAGGGCGTCGGTGATCACGGCGCGGTAGCGCGCGTGCGTCTCGCCGTCGGTGAACAGCGCGGTCGGGCGGTAGCCGAGCACCGGCAGCAGCGGGGAGTCCGGCGGGAGGCTCTGCTGCCAGGCGCGGGAGTCCTTGGAGAAGGTGTCGCTGTCGCGCAGCAGGTCCAGCGCGGCCTGGTAGTCGGTGACCAGCAGTGCCTCGACGCCGGGTGCGATCTCCACCGGGGCGATCGGGCCGTGCCGGCGCAGCCGCTCGTAGACCAGCTGGGGGTCGGCGGCGAAGACCGGGCCGTGGATCGGGGTCGGGCGGGTCTCGACGGTCACGGGCGCTCCTGGGGGGCGGTGGCGGCCTCGGCGGCGGTGGCGGCCTGGGGGGCGGTGGCGGCGGGCAGGGCGTCCAGGACGTGCTCGGCCAGCGCGATCAGCGCGTCCAGGCTGCTCTCCCGCTCGCGGGCGTCGCAGAGCAGCAGCGGGGTGGCGGCGTGCAGATCCAGGTGGGTCCGCAGTACCTCGACGGGGTGGTCCGGGGCGTCCGGGAAGCGGTTGACGGCGACGGCGTACGGCAGGCCCTGCTCCTCGACCATGTCCATGATCTCGAAGGAGTCGGCCAGCCGACGGGTGTCGGCGAGCACCAGGGCGCCCAGCGCGCCGCGCGCGATGTCCTGCCAGAGCGGGAAGAAGCGGCGCTGGCCGGGGGTGCCGAACATGTAGAGCACGACGTTGCCGGGCAGGGTGAGCCGCCCGAAGTCGACGGCGACGGTCGTGGTGGCCTTCTCGGGCAGGCCGGCCAGGTCGTCCACCGGCCGGCCGGTCTCGGTCATCGCCTCCTCGGTGTGCAGGGTGGCGATCTCGGAGAGGGTGCGGATGAGCGTGGTCTTGCCGACCCCGAACGGGCCGGCGACCACCAGTTTCATCAGCGTCTGGTCCCGGTCGGGCAGGTAGCCCACGCGGCCAGGCGGATCGGCCGGGCTACCGGAGCGCACGGAGTCCAACGAGGAGCCTCTCGACGATGGAGCGGTCGGTCTGGTGGGCGCGCGGGATCGGCGCGCGGGCGTGCAGGCAGCCCGCCTCGACCAGGTCCGCCGCGAGGAAGACGGTGGCGCTGACCGGCAGGCGCAGGTGCGCGGCGGCCTCCACCACGGTCAGCGCGCCGGGGCGCAGCAGTTCCCAGAGCCGGCGGTGTTCGGGTTCGAGCCCGGTCGGCGGTTCGGCGCGGTCGGCGAACAGGACGGTCAGCCGCTCGAAGCCCTCGCTGCCGGGGCGGGTGCGGCCGCCGGTGGCCAGGTAGGCGGGCACCATCCGCCTGCGGGGGACGGCGGTCATGACCGGGTGGTGGTGTCCTGCTGCCGGGACGGGCTCGCGAGCGCGCGGCCCAGGGCGGCGACCTGCAGCTGCATCTGGTAGGACACGTTGCCGAGTTGGGCGTCCGGGGAGGTGAACACGGCGAGTGAGGTGTTCTCCCCGGCGGGGACGACGATGGCGTAGCCGAGGTCGGACTCCACCACGGTCTGGGCCAGCGCGGGCCGCTCCGCGTCGGTGAACGCGGCGGTGAAGGCGCGGGCGGCGGCGTGCACGGTGGCGGTCATCGCGGCGACCCGCTCGGCGGAGGCGCGCCCCAGGCCGTCCGAGGCGCCCTCGACCAGGCCGTCCCCGGTGGCGATGACCGCGTGCAGCACCCCCGGCAGCTCCAGCAGCGGGGTCAGCACCCACGAGATCTCGTCGGTGGTGGCGGGGCTGGGCGTGCTGCTCACTGCTCTGCTCCTTCTAAGGAGGTCGGAAGGGTCGTCGGACCGGTGGTGCGGTCGGCGGTGGTGGTGCTCGTGTCGTTCTCGGGTACGGCGGCCTCGCTTACGGCCCGTGCGGCCCGTGCGGCCCGTGCCGCGGCGGCCCGGCCGGAGTCGGTGCCCTGCTGCAGCGCCTGCCAGTGGGCGGCGGCCCGCTCGGGGGTCCGGTCGGGGGCGGCGGTGACGGTGGCGGTGGCGGCGTTGGCGGCGGCGTTGGCGGGAGACTCCGTCTGCCCGGCGGCGAGCGGGCGGCGCCGGCGGCGGGTGGGCAGGCCGGTGCCGTCGTCCGCCGGCGAATCCGGGGCTTCCGAGGCAGCCGCGGCAACCGGGGCTTCCGGGACAGCCGGGGCAACCGGAGCCGCCGGGACGTCGGAACCGTCCGTGCCCGGCGCGGGCACGACGTGGATGGCCGGTGCCGGGTGCGGGCCGGGCTGGTTGTGCCGGTCGGCGAGCCGCGGGCCGTCCTGCTGGTCGGCGTCGCGCATCGGCGGGACGGCGGCGACGGTGGGCGCAGGGGCGGGGCCGGAGCCGGCCCGCAGCGGCAGCGGGGTGAGCACCGACAGCGGCTGCTCGTCGTCCACGACGGTCACCAGGGCGGCCGGGATGCGCAGGATGGTCCGCATCCCGCCGTACGGCGAGGGCTCGATGTGGCAGGAGAAGCCGTACTGG
This sequence comes from Streptomyces sp. 1114.5, assembly GCF_003635085.1. Lineage (NCBI taxonomy): Bacteria > Bacillati > Actinomycetota > Actinomycetes > Kitasatosporales > Streptomycetaceae > Streptomyces > Streptomyces sp. 1114.5. The sequence continues at coordinate 305,250 of NZ_RBXE01000002.1, read as the reverse complement.
CGGGCGAGCTTGCCGACCACCGCGAAGCCGGTCTTCGGCGGGTTGCCGAGTTCGGTGAGCAGGACGTCCGGTGGCCCGGCCAGCAGCCGGCGGGCGCGGCGCAGCTGGTCCTCCTCCATGCCGATGCCGCTGTCGTCGATGATCACCAGTGCTCCGCGTCCGCCCTGCTGGACGGTGACCGGGACGTCCGTCTCCGGGTGCGAGTAGGCGGTGGCGTTGGCGAGGAGTTCGGCGATGGTGACGGCGATCGGCTCGGCGGCCCGGGCGACCACCGCGAGCCGGTGCTCGCGCAGGTGGTTGGCGACCTTGATCCGGGCGTAGCCGGGCACCCGGGAGAGCGCGCCGACGACCACCTCGGCGAGCGGGGAGTCGGTGCGGGCCAGGCCCGGCCAGGCCTCGCAGAGCACGGCGACGGTCTGGATCCGGCGCAGCGCGACCTCGTTGCGGAAGTCGACCTCCAGCAGCCGGGGATCGTCGTTGTCGTGCTGGAGCTGCTGGACCAGGCTCTGGATCTGGTAGAGCAGGGTCTGGATCCGGGAGGTGGCGCCGCGCATGGCGGCGCGGGCGGCGGCGTCCACCCGCTCGCGCTCGTCGGCGAGGGCGGCGGTGGTGGCGTCCAGGACGGACTGCAGCGCCCGGACGGCCTCCGGGCCGACGGCCTGCGGGTCCAGCGGGCCGACCAGCGGCGCGTTGGCGTGGGTGAGCCGGACGGCGGTGGCGGCGACCCGCTCGCGGGCGAGGTGGTCGACCTCGGCGAGCAGCGCGGCGGCGTGCTCCTCGGCGGCGGCGAGGCGGCGGTCGGCCTCCTCGGCGCGGGCGGTCGCGGCGGCGCCCTGCCGGGTGGCCTCCCGGGTGGCGTCCTGGGCGGTGCGGACGGCGTCCTCGGCCTGCCGGGCCGTGTCCTCGGCGGCGCGGGCGCGCTGCTCGGCCGCCTCCGCCCGCTCCTCGGTGCCCAGGCGGCGGGCCTCGGCCTCGGCGGCGGATTCGCGCAGCAGCCCCTCCAGGGAGGTCAGCCGGTGCTCGGCCACCACGGTGCGGTGCTCGGCCTCGCCGGCGGCCCGCTCGGCGGCCGTCGCCCGGGCGAGGGCCACGGCCCGGGCGCGGGCGAGCACGGCCGTGGCCACCGCGGCGACCAGCGCCAGGACGATCAGCGCGATCTGCGTCATCGAAGTCCTCGGGAGTGCTTGCGGGTGGGGTCGCGGGCGGCCGGGCGGGTCCCGGTCGGGGGTCAGCCCCGTACGGGGTCGGCCCCCGGGCGGGGGTCGGTCCCGTACGAGTACCGGCCCCGGGCGGGCGGGGTCAGCCCCGGTCGGTGCGCGGGCGCGGGATCCGTGCGCCGTCGCCGGCCAGCTCCCGGGCGACCAGGGCGACCTGCCCCATCGCGTCCAGGGCGCCGGGCGCCGCCGTGCCGTCCAGGTGCCGGTACTCGGCCGCGACGGTGAGCACCAGCCGCTCGGGCAGGCCGAGTTCGGGGTGGCGCTGCTCCGCGATCACCCGCCGGGCGGCGTCCAGCGCGGGTATCCCGGCGGTGTGCAGGGCGTGGGCGCGCTCGCGGACGTAGGCGAGGTAGCCGATGTGCTCGCGGACGCCGTCGCGGTCGAGCACCGGGCCGTGGCCGGGGACGAAGATCTCGGCGCCGGTGGCCAGGGCCTGCTCGCAGGCGCCGATGATGTTCTCCAGCGGGCCGGCCCAGTGCGAGGGGTGGTCACCGGGCTGTTCGGGCGTCGAGGAGAAGATCACGTCGCCGGTGAACACCGCGCGCTGGTGCGGGAGGTGGACGATCAGGTCACCGCCGGTGTGGGCGGCGGGCAGGCTGGTGATCTGCACGGGGTAGCGCCCGACCCGCAGTTCCAGCTCGCCGGTGAAGACGGTGTCCGGGTGCACCGGCTCGGTGGCCGACCAGTCGAACTGCCCGAAGTGCTCCTTGAGGTAACCGCCGAGAGGGGAGTCCGGGTCGCTGTTGGCGACCAGCGCGTGCTGCTGCTGCGGGGTGGGCTCCCAGTGGATGTGCTCCAGCGCCTCCCGGGTGGCGATCACCTCGGCGTCCGGCAGCACCCCGGCGCCCCACAGGTGGTCGCCGTTGGCGTGGGTGACGACCACCCGGTCGATCTCGACCCCGGTCGGCAGCAGCCGGCGGCTCGCGGCGAGGAACTCCTCGGCCATCGAGGGGTCGTACGGGGTGTCGATCCAGAGCGCGGTCGCCTCGGAGGCCAGCAGCCCGCAGTTGGCCAGGCCCCAGCCCCGCTTCGGGGGGAGCCATACGTACAGGTCCTCGGCAATCGCGCTCACGTTCGCGCGGCTGATCGTCATGGGCGCGATTATGCCCATGTTGGGCCAAGAGTGGGGCAAAACCTGCACGGCCGACCGGAGTTCGTGCCCCGGTCCCTCCCGGGCTGTCCGGATTCGCTCCGCATGGTCGAGACCAATCATCTCACTGCTCGGGACAGCTCGTGGACACTTCGCCCCGGCATCCTGACGGCACGTCGGATCGTGACGATCCCCACCCGGCCGTCAGGACGGCGGCACCCGGCGCTACTCGGTTACTCCGCTACCTCGCTACGCCAGACGCTTGATGCCCTTGCGCTCCCCGGCGCAGCGCTCGTACCCCAGCCAGGCGTTGATCGCCAGCATGGGCGCATTGGTCTCGTCGTTCGAGGTGTACGCGCGCCGGTAGCCCGCCGCGGCCGCCAGGCGCAGCGACTCCAGCTTGGCCAGCTTGCTCAGGCCGCGTCCGCGGAACTCCCGACGGCAGGCGGTGAAGGCGGACCAGTAGCCGTCCACCCCGTCCGTCGTCGCCATGCTGAACGCGGCCGGCACGCCGTCCACCACGGCGACGACGGTCAGCGCCTTGTCGAGGTCCGGCCGGGCCCAGTCGGACCGCAGCCACTCCTCGTAGTCCAGGGCGTCCATCGCCACCTCGCCGGGCTCGTCCCGGATGGCGTCCGCCTCGACCAGGAACAGCGGGCGCGGGTCGTCCGCCCAGTCGGCGGCCGGGCGCAGCTCGACGCCGGCCGGCCGTACGGGAGCCTGCGGCAGCGGCAGCGCGAGGTCCCGTCCGCCGAACTGCGCGGCGCGCCCGATCCGGTAGCCCCGGGCGGCGCCGAAGGCCAGCGCGGCGGGCTCGTCGTCCAGCCAGGAGTGCAGCTCCGTCACCCCGTGCTCGGCGAGGTGGCGTTCGGCCGCGGCCAGCAGCGCGGTGGCCGCGCCGCGCCGGCGGAACTCGGGCAGCACGCTGCCGTTGGCGTGGCCGAGCCCGGTGGTCGTCGTCCCGCAGCGCACCCCGCAGCGCACCGAGCCGACCACCCGGCCGTCCAGTTCGGCCACGAAGGTACGGTAGTGCTCCTCGGGGCTCGGCCGGCCGTTCAGCCAGAGCTGGGCCTCGACGGTCGTCACCAGGTGTTCGCGCCCGGCCCGGTGGGCCGCAACGACGGCCTCGGCGTCCTCGGGGCGGAAGTCACGGATCGTCAAAGAAGAATCAGAAGAAGTCATGGATTCCCACGCTAGCCGTGTCCGCCCGTCGGCGCCTTCGAATTTCCCGCCGACAGGGTGCTTCACCTGCGGGAATGCCCGCAGATCGGGACCAAAGTCCCTCACCCCCACCGCGGCAAGCTCAAATAATGCTCTGAGAAGACCGGGCGGGGCTTGGCAGCCACCCCAGCCGGGGACATCCTCAGCAACACGGCCGCGCGGTCCTGGCGACGACGCCCGCACCGCCCGACGGCCCTTCCCACCTGGCCCTCCGAAGGGGGCGCACCGATGACTTCCCCTGCTCTGGACCTGTCCGTCCGGGCCGCCGGCGGCCCCGCCCGCCTGGGCGTCGGCCTCGGCTGGCGCAGCGAGATCGACACCGTGGTCGAACGCCAACCCGGCCTGGACTGGGTCGAGGTGGTCGCCGAGAACATCTGCGCCGACCACCTGCCCGACTCCCTGACCGCACTGCGCGGACGCGGCGTCACCGTCGTCCCGCACGGCGTCGGCCTCGGCCTCGGCGGCGCCGACCTGCCCGACCCCGGCCGCCTCGGCCGGCTCGCCGACACCGCGCTGGCGCTCGGCTCCCCGCTGGTCACCGAGCACCTGGCCTTCGTCCGGGCCGGCGGCCTGGAGGCCGGGCACCTGCTGCCCGTCCCCCGCACCCGCGACTCGCTGCGGGTGATCGCCGAGAACGTCCGGATCGCCCAGGACCAGCTCCCGGTGCCGCTCGCCCTGGAGAACATCGCCGCCCAACTCGCCTGGCCGGACGACGAGTTCACCGAGGGCCAGTTCCTCGCCGAGCTGGTCGACCGGACCGGCGTCCGGCTGCTGATCGACGTCGCCAACCTGCACACCAACCGGGTCAACCTCGGCGTCGACCCGGCCGCCGAACTCGACCGCCTGCCACTGGAAGCGCTCGCCTACGTGCACGTCGCCGGCGGCACCCTGGTCGACGGCGTCTGGCACGACACGCACGCCCACCCCGTCACCGCACCGGTGCTGGAAGTGCTGGCCGAGCTGTGCGCACGGGTCGCACCGCCCGGCGTCCTGCTGGAGCGGGACGCGAACTTCCCGCCGCCCAGCGAGCTGGCCGGTGAACTGGACGCCATCCGCCGGGTGCTGGAGGGGAGCACCCGGTGATGACGGACCCGGAAAGCACGTCCGCGACCGAAGCCGCCCGGGCCCGCCTGGCCCGGCGGCAGGAGGAGCTGCTGGCCGCCCTGGTGGCCGGCGGGCCCGTCCCGCCCGGCTTCGACCCGGCCCGGGTCCGTGCCCAGTCCACCGGCCTCGCCGCCAAACGGCGCGACACCACCGCGAAGGTGGCCCCGGACCTGCCCCGCCTGCTCGGCGCGCAGTACGGGCCGCTCTTCCTCGACTACGCCCGCACCCACCCGCAGACCGGCGGCTACCGCGCCGACGCCCGGTCCTTCGCCGCGTGGGCGCTCACCGACGGCGGCCCGCCGGCCGCCGACCACCGCCGGGCCCTGGACCAGTGGCTCCACCCGGCACCCGTACGGCCGCCCGGCCCGCTCGCCCGCCTGCGCCGGGCCCTGCGCGGCTAGCGACGGCTCGACGGCTCGACGGCCGTACCGCCTCACCGCCCGCCGGGCCCCGCCCGGCCGGCGACCCATCGTCATCACCTCGGGGGAACCGCCCATGTGGCACAACAGCTTCTTCTTCATCCCGGCCGTCCTGCTGGCGGCCGCCGCCCTCTACGCCGCGCAGAGCCGCCAGCGGATCGGCCACGTCCGGTACGCCAAGGGCCTGCCCGGCCGCGGCCTGCCGCTGCTCGACGCCGCCTTCCTGGCCGGCGGGCCGAGCCGGGTGGTCGACACCGCCCTGGTCCGGATGCACCTGGGCGAGAAGGCCGTGATCAGCCGCTCCGGCCTGGTCACACTCACCGGCGGCAAGCCGTACGACGCGGTCGAGCAGGCGATCCACGAGGCCGTCGGCCCCGGCGGGAGCCGCGAACTCGCCCCGCTGCGCCGCATGGTGATGCGCTCCGCCGCCGTCCAGGAGATCGGCGACCGGCTCGCCGACCGCGGCCTGCTGCGCCGCCCCGAGCGGCTGCACCGGGCCCGGAATGCCCGCCGACTGCTCTGGCTCGCACTGCTCGTGGTCGTGGCCTTCACCGTCGCCGCCGTACTGCTCGACGACGGCGCCTACGGCCACGACCGGCCCAACCTCGGGATCCCGCTCTTCCTGCTGGTCGGCGGCGTCTTCGCACTGCTCGCCACCCGGCCCGTCAAGGGCCGGATCACCCCGGCCGGCCGGCGTCAGCTGGCCCTGATGGACGGCTCGCCGTGGACGCCGCACTCCGGCGTGTCGCCCCAGCTGGCCGGCGGCGCACTGCTGGGCGCGCTCGCCCTCGGCGGGCTGGCCGCCGCCGGACTGGACAACCCGGAGCTGGAGGCCACGATGCTGGCCGCGGAGGCCGAGGAGGAGGCGGTGCGGCAGGCCGCCGGCGCCTCCTCGTTCCTCTCCTCGTCCTCGTCGTCGTCCTCCGGCTCGTCCTCGACCTCCAGCTGCGCGACCTCGACCTGCTCCTCCTCGCCCGCCTCCTGGTGCGGCTCCTCCGACTCCGGGTCCTCCGGCTGCGGCGGGAGCAGCGGCTGCGGCTCGTCCTCCAGCAGCTGCGGCTCCTCGTCCTCCAGCTGCGGCTCGTCCTCCAGCAGCTGCGGTTCGTCCTCTTCCAGCTGCAGCTCCTCGTCCTCCAGCTGCGGCTCCAGCTGCGGGTCGAGCTGCGGCTCCTGACGCCCACCCCGCGAAGGGTTCACCCCCACGGCTGACGTCACAGTTCGGTATCGCGGACCGGGAAGGCGTTCCCCGCGCCATCGGGCCAGGCATACAACAAGGTCATGTGGTTGCTCTTCCTGATACCGGCCTGTGTCGTGGCGGTGCTCTCCTGCCTCCGGCTGGTCCGGATGACCGCCACCGCCGACGCCCTGGCCGACCAGGACGGGCTGCGCCCGCCCGAGGCGGTCGGCATCGGGCTGTACGAGACGGCCTACCTGGCCGGCGGCCCGGACCGGGTGGTCGAGCTGGCCCTGGTCCTGATGGCCGGCCGGGGCCGGCTGCACCTGGCACACACCGGCTGGACCACCGTGGTCGACCCCAAGGGCCGCAGCCGCCTGGAACGGGCGGTCATCACCACCGTCGGCCCCGAGGGCCAGTGCCGCACCGACGAGTTGCGCCGGGCGATGGCCGAGCACCCCACCGTGCTGGAGATCGGCGCCCGGCTCGCCCTGGCCGGCCTGGCCACCCCGGCCCTGGTGCAGCGCAACACCGTCGTGGTGGTCCGGCAGGTCCGGCACGCGCTGCTGCTGTCGCTGCTCCTGCTGGCCGCCTCACTGGCCGTCAGCGGCTTCACCGGGGGTGACACCCTCTCCCCGCTCGCCTGGTTCTCGCTGCCGCTGGTGCTCACCTCCGGCACCCTGCTGATGGCCCGGGTCGACGTCTACCCCTACACCCGCTGGGCCTCCCCGATCGGCCAGGAGGTACTGCGCGGGGTGCGCCCGGCCCGCCAGCGCGGCCTCGCCGACGACGAGGAGCGCGAACTGCTCACCGCCGTCGCCATGAACGGCCCCGCCGTCCTCCCCGACGCCCGCCTGCGCGCCGCCCTGCGCCCGCACCGCGGCTGACCGCACCGCGGCCGAGCCGGGAGGAGCGGTCGCAGCAACGCCGGAGGCCGGCCCCCCGTACCCGGGGAACCGGCCTCCGAAGCTCGCGCGGTCGTTCGGACCAGGCCGTTCAGACCAGGCCGTTCAGCAGCTCGCCGACCGGCTTGCGGCGGCCGGTGAAGAACGGCACCTCCTCGCGGACGTGCAGCCGGGCCCGGGACGGGCGCAGGTCGCGCATCAGGTCGACGATCCGGTGCAGCTCGTCCGCCTCGAAGGCGAGCAGCCACTCGTAGTCGCCGAGCGCGAACGAGGCCACCGTGTTGGCCCGCACGTCCGGGTAGCCGCGCGCCATCATGCCGTGCTCGGCGAGCATCGCGCGCCGCTCCTCGTCCGGCAGCAGGTACCACTCGTAGGAGCGCACGAACGGGTAGACGCAGACGTAGTCGCGCGCGCGCTCGTCGGCGAGGAAGGCCGGGATGTGCGACTTGTTGAACTCGGCCGGGCGGTGCAGCGCCATGTTCGACCAGACCGGCTCCAGCTGGCGGCCCAGGCCGGTGCGGCGGAAGCGGTTGTACGCCTCCTGCAGGTCGTCCGAGTCACCGGCGTGCCACCAGACCAGGATGTCGGCGTCCGCGCGCAGACCGGAGACGTCGTACGTGCCGCGAACGGTCACGTCCTTCTCGGCCAGCTGCTCGAACAGCGCGTCCACCTCGGCGGCCAGGCCGGCACGGTCCTCGGGCAGGGCGCCCTTGAGCTTGAACACCGACCACATGGTGTAGCGGATGACCTGGTTCAGGTCGCGTGCCTTCTTCTTCTCGGGCTGCTGCTCCGGCTGCCGCTCAACGGTCTCAGTCATGCGCCCATTGTCCTCTCCGTGGAACCGTCCCCGGTCGCCGGGGTCAACAGTCTGTCGACGGCGGCCACCGCTGCGGCCGCCGAAGCGATGCACGCCGGGATGCCCACCCCGTCGTACGCGGCGCCGCACAGCGCCAGCGCGCCCACCCGCTCGGCCGCCGCCCGCACCCGGGCCACCCGGCCCGGGTGGCCCACCGGGTACTGCGGGAGGCCGGCCGCGAACCGCGACACGAAGGTGTCGTACGGCCGGGCGGTCAGCCCGATCGCCTCCTCCAGGTCCGCCAGCGAGCGGGCCACCAGCTCCTCGTCCGGCAGGCCCAGCGCCTCGTCCTCGCGGTGCCGGCCCAGCGAGGTGCGCAGCAGGAACGCGTCCGGCGCGGAGCGCTCCAGCCAGCCCCACTTGTTGGAGGAGAAGGTCGACGCCTTGATCCGCCTCCCGTCCACCGGCGGCACCAGGAACCCGCTGCCGGTGGGGAGTTCGGCCAGGTCGGAGCGTCGGAACGCGAGCGTCACCAGCGCCATGCCCGCGTACTCGACGGCGTCCAGCTCGGTGGCGGCCGCCGGGGCGTCCTCGCGCAGCAGCCGGGCCGCGGCCGGGGCCGGCACGGCCAGCACCACGGCGTCCGCGTGCAGCACCTCGCCGCCGGTCACCACCCGCCAGCCGCCGGGGGTTCGGCGCAGCTCGTCCACCGGAGCGTCCGTGCGCAGGTCCACGCCCGCCTTGACGCAGGCCGCCGCGACCGCCTCCGGCAGGGTGCCGAGGCCGCCCCGCAGGCCGTTGAACACCGGGGTGCCGACCACCTGCGGGCGCGAGGCCAGCTCGTGCACGCCCTCGACCAGCGAACCGCCGCCCCGGGCGACCGCCAGCAGCTGCGGAACGGCGGCCCGCAGCGAGATCTCGTCGGCGCGCCCGGCGTAGACGCCGCCCAGCAGCGGCTCGACCAGCCGGTCCACCACCTCCCGGCCCAGCCGGTCGGCGACGTAACGGCCGATCGCGACGTCCTCCCCCACCTCGGTGGGCTCCTCGTGCCGGGCCCGCTCCAGCCCCTCGGCGGTGAGCACCCCGGAGGCCTCCAGCGCCGCCAGGTCCCCCGGCACGCCCATCACCTGCCCGCCCGGCAGCGGCCGCAGCGCCCCGCGGGTCCAGATCGCGGCCTTCGCGGTGGTCGGCGGCTCCAGCTCCCCGCCCAGCCCGACCGCCCGCGCCAGCTCCACCGCCTCCGGCCGCCGGGCCAGCACCGACTCGGCCCCGAGGTCCACCCGGACCCCGCCGACCTCGCCGCCCCACAGCTTCCCGCCGACCCGCCCGGACGCCTCCAGCAACGTCACCCGGGCCCGCGCCGCCCCCCCGGCCGCCCCACTCAGGAAGGCGGCCGCAGCCAGCCCCGCGATCCCACCACCGACGACGACGACCTGTGCATCCGACATGCCTCGCAGTCTCGCAGGTCTTTATCCGAAGGCCTCAATCCGCTGCACGCCCGCTGTCGGGCCCCAGCCCGACCAGGTCGATCTCGATCGGGAAAGGCACCGGGCGTACGAGCTGTCCCCGGAAAATCCCGGCGGAGACGTAGGAGGAAGTCGCCGGCTCCAGCTCGAAGACGTGCACGACCGGAAGACCGCCCTCCTCCTCGACGATCCAGTAGTGCGAAATACCTGCCTCGGCGTACTTGCGAAACTTGACCGTGCGGTCGCGGTGCGCGGACTCAGGGGAGACCACCTCGACGACGAGGGCCACCTCTTCGGGGGTGAACTGGGTGCGATCCGGCTCGAACTCGGCCCTGACGACGAGCACGTCCGGCTCGGGGCGGTTCCGCTTGTCGAGCTTGATCGACATCTCCCTGCCGACCCGGTGCCCCTTCGGCGCCTGGCGGCGCAGCGCGTAGACGAGGTCCGTGACGACGCGGTGCCTGCGGCAGATGGTCGAGGTCGTCGGCAAACCAGCCTTCGTCTCTGGGCGAGTACATCCAGTCCGGCAGCTCGCTCATGAGTCCCAAGGTAGCGAGTTTCGGGGCACCATGAGCCTCTGCTTAGCCTGTGTGCCATGGAACCGATCATGGTGAGTGCGTGTCTGGCCGGGATTCCCTGTCGGTACGACGGGCGGGCGAAGACCTCCGACGACGCCGTGCGGCTGGTCGAGGAGGGGCGGGCCGTGGTGGTGTGCCCGGAGGGGGCGGGCGGGTTGCCGACGCCGCGGCCGCCGGCCGAGATCGTGGGCGGGGACGGCGCGGACGTGCTGGACGGCCGGGCGCGGGTGGTGGACGCGACCGGGGCGGACTGCACCGCGGAGTTCCTGGCCGGCGCCCGGGCGGCCCTCGCCGCCGCCGAGACCGCGGGCGCGCGCCGGGCGGTGCTGATGGCCCGCAGCCCGTCCTGCGGCTGCGGGCAGGTGTACGACGGAACGTTCACGGGTGAGCTGCGCCCGGGCGACGGCGTGACGGCCGCGCTGCTGCGCCGGGCCGGGATCGAGGTCACCGCCGGGTAGGGCACGCGTGTCCGGCCCGCCGCCGACTCGTGATCGACCCGGAATCTCCGGGATGGGTCCGTTCGGCCGGCCCTCTCGTCCAATGGGGAGAACTGTCAACGGACTTGGGGAGGGGCCCGATGAGGGGTGGACGAACGAGAGCCGGCGCACTGGGGGCGGTGGTGGCCGCGGCCGTGCTGCTGGTGGGGGGCTGCAGCGCGGCCGGCGGCGGGGGCAGTAGCGCGGGCGCGGCCAAGAACGACGCGGTGGCGGCCCCGGCCGAACCGGGCGGCGCGGCGGCCCAGCCCTCCGGCGGCCCGGCGGCGGCCGGGGTCACCCCGGTCGCCGACAGCCGGCTGATCGCGTACACCGCACAGCTCACCCTGCGCTCCCGGGACGTCCCCCAAGTGTTCGCCAAGGCCCGGGAGTTGGCGACGGCATCGGGTGGCTACGTCGGTGCCGAGTCGGTCTACGGCGGCCCCGGGAGCGAGTCCGGGCAGCTGACGCTCAAAGTCCCGTCCGCCGGGTACCAGCAGACCCTGGACCGGCTCGCCGCCCTGGGCGAGGTGCTGTCCCGCAAGAGCCAGGCGGACGACCTGACCCAGCAGGTCGCTGACGTGGCGAGCCGGGTGCAGACCCAGCAGGCGAGCGTGGACCGGGTGCGGGCGCTGATGGCGCAGGCCGCGTCGTTGAGCGAGATCACCTCGCTGGAGGCGGAGTTGAGCCGCCGCGAGGCCGACCTGGAGTCGCTGCAGAAACAGCAGAAGGAGCTGTCCGCCAGGACCTCCTACTCCACCGTCACCCTGGAGGTCCAGCACGAGGCCGCGACGCCGTCGGCGACCCCGGCGCCCGGGGAAAGGAACCAGGGCTTCGGCGACTCGGTCGGCTCGGCGCTCGGCGGCGGCTGGCACGTCCTGGTGACGATCGTCCGCGCGCTGGCCGTGGCCCTCGCCGCGGCGGCGCCCTTCCTCCTGCTGCTGGGCGTGCCGGCGGCCCTGGCGTACCGCTACCGGAGGCGTCGCCGCCCGGCCGCGGTCCGGGCCGAGCCCGAGCAGGCCGGCGACGCCGAGGACTGACCGCGACGGTGGCGGGCCCGCCGTTGACCGGAGGGCCCGCCGCCGCGGGGGGCGTCAGCGCGCGCTGGCCTCGTGGACGAAGGCGACGAGGCGGCTGAGCGCGTCCGGGTCCATGGACGGCATCACGCCGTGGCCGAGGTTGAAGATGTGCCCGCTGCCGCCGAGCACCCGGGCGGCGTCCAGCACCTCGAGGGCCTTGGCCTCGACGACCTCGGTGGGGGCGAACAGCACCGCGGGGTCGAGGTTGCCCTGCAGGCCCTTGCCCGGGCCGACCCGCTCGGCGGCCACGTCCAGCGGCACCCGCCAGTCGACGCCGACGATGTCCGCGCCGGCCTGGCCCATCAGGCCGAGCAGTTCGCCGGTGCCGACGCCGAAGTGGATCCGCGGCACGCCGTAGCCGGCGACGGCGTCGAAGACCTTGGTGCTGGCCGGCATCACGGAGCGGCGGTAGTCCGCCGGCGCGAGCGAACCGACCCAGGAGTCGAACAGCTGGACCGCCGAGGCGCCGGCCTCGATCTGGACCTTGAGGAAGGCCGAGGTGATGTCCGCGAGCCGGTCCACCAGGGCGGCCCACAGCTCGGGCTGCCCGTACATCATGGCCTTGGTGTTCTCGTGGTTCTTGGACGGACCGCCCTCGACCAGGTAGCTGGCCAGCGTGTAGGGCGCGCCGGCGAAGCCGATCAGCGGGGTCTCGCCGAGCTCGTCCACCAGCAGGCCGACGGCCTCGGTGATGTAGGGGACGTCGTCCGGCTCCAGCGGACGCAGCCGCTTGAGGTCCTCGAAGGTGCGGATCGGGTCGGCGATGACCGGGCCGATGCCGGCCTTGATGTCGACGTCGATGCCGACCGCCTTGAGCGGGACGACGATGTCGCTGAAGAAGATCGCGGCGTCCACCTTGTGCCGGCGCACCGGCTGGAGCGTGATCTCCTTGACCAGCTCGGGCCGCATGCAGGAATCCAGCATGGGGATGCCCTCGCGGATCTTCAGGTACTCGGGCAGCGAGCGGCCCGCCTGGCGCATGAACCACACGGGGGTGTGCGGTACCGGCTCCTGCCGGCAGGCGCGCAGGAACGCGGAGTCGTACGCGGCGCCGCGGCGCGCGGGGGTGGTCGGGCCGTCGTGGGTGGCCGCCGTCGTGTCTGCCGTTGTCTCGCTCACGCCTCAAATCTTCGCATGTGCCCCCGGGCCGCTTTTCCGGCCGGTCTCGTGGGTTCCTCCAAGATCTGCCCGGGTTTGCCGTTCCGGCACGCCGCTGGGAGAGAAGTTGCGGCGATAACCCGGGTTTTCGACCTAGTCTTCGGGTCATGGCAGCGGTCGGAGGGCACCCCGCGCAGGGTGGCGGAGCAGGTGGCGGAACGGGTCACGAGGGGGCGCCGAACGAGTTCCGGGCCGCCGTGGCGGCCCTGGACGGGGCCCGGCTGCGGCCCGAGGTGCAGCTCTCCCCCGCACCGGCGCCGCGCCGGCTCGCTCCGTACGCGTTCGCGGTGACCGCCGCGGTGGAGGTGGACGGCGAGGAGCTGGCGGACGGCCGGCTGGTGCTGCTGTACGACCCGGCCGGCCAGGAGGCCTGGAACGGGGAGTTCCGGGTGGTCACGATGACCCGGGCCGAGCTGGAGCCGGAGATGGCCGGCGACCCGATGCTCTGCGAGGTCGGCTGGGCCTGGCTGCTGGACGCGCTGCAGACGCACGGCGCCGGGTACGCGGAGCCCTCCGGCACGGTGACCCGGTGCGCCTCCCAGTACTTCGGCGGCCTGGCGGACCGCCCGACCTCGAACGAGATCGAGATCCGGGCCTCCTGGACGCCGGCCGACGGCCGCTTCGAGCGGCACCTGGCAGCCTGGGCGGACCTGCTCTGCATCGGCGCCGGCCTGCCGCCGGCCACTCCGGCCCCGCAGGGGCCCGCCGAGGTGCCGTCACTCGGTGGAGTGGTCCCGATGCCCGCACGGCGACGCCCCCGGTCGCACTGACGAGTGGCGTCCGGGCCCGACGGCACCGGACGGCCGGACGCCACCCCCAGGGCTGACGGAGTGTGACTTCGGACCAGCTCCGCGTCAATTAACCGGTCGATACCGACCGATTGGTGTCGGATCTGATCGATTTTGTGCGAATACCAGGCATGTCGCATCAATCATTTGCGCGATTTGTCCGTATTGTTACTCACTAGATCGTGATCTTTCGCTAAAGCCGGGCACGGTTGCTGCCGAAGCAGACTGTGACCCTTTCCGAACGCGGAACACTCCGACCGCCCCCATCGGGGTTCCGTCCGCCACTCCCCGCAGGAGGCCTGGTGTCGGTCCTTCTTGAGCACCCCGCAAACGTGGTCGCCTACCGCCCGACCAAGCCCACCGCCATGGTGGTCATCGCCGATCCCCGCGTCCGAAACACCGTCACCCGTCACCTGTGGGCGCTCGGCGTCCGGGACGTGATCGAGGTGTCCTCGATCGCCGAGGCCCGTCCCCGGGTCTCCACCCCGCGCGACATCTGCGTCGCCGACGTGCACCTGCCGGACGGCTCCGGGCTCACCATCCTCGCCGAGACCCGCGCCGCGGGCTGGCCCAACGGCCTGGCCCTGTCCGCCGCCGACGACATCGGCGCGGTCCGCAGCGCGCTGGCCGGCGGCGTCAAGGGCTACGTGGTCACCGGCACCCGCACGAACGTGGCGATGCCGGGCCGCCCGGGCCTGCCGATCGGCGCCGGCGGACTGGCCGGGCGGATGCGCCGCCCCGGGATGCCGGGCATGCCGGGCGCCGCCGGCGCACCGGGCGCCCCCGGTGCCCCCGGTGCGCAGGGCCCGCAGCCGACCGCCTACCGCGAGCTGTCCGGCCGCGAGGTCGAGGTGCTGCGGCTGGTCGCCGAAGGGCAGTCGAACAAGGCGATCGGCGTGGCGATGGGACTGTCGGCGCTCACCGTGAAGAGCCACCTCGCCCGGATCGCCCGCAAGCTGGGCACCGGCGACCGTGCCGGGATGGTCGCCGTCGCACTGCGCACCGGAATCATCCACTGAGCCGAGCGCTCCGGACCGCCGCGGCGGCCGAGGAGGAACGTTTCCTCCTCGGCCGCCGCCCGCCGTCCGGGCCCCGGCAGCAAGCGGGCGATCCCGCCCCGAGCCGAAGGGGCGCGCCGGTGCCGAAAGGAAGGAGGGAGGGAGCGGAGCGAGGGAGCGACGACCGTCGGCGCCGGGTCAGAGCGCCCCGGAGGCGAGCGGGCGATTGACTGTCTGACCAGTCCGACAACACTCCCGGCCGCGAGGACCGTCGTACCCTTGGTGGGTGACCGACGCCGTAGCAGCCATCCCAGAAGAAGCAGCCCCGGTCCCGCTCCTTGAGCCGAAGGAGGGGATCCCGCCCGTCGTGGCGGACGAGCAGGCGCTGGCCGCGACGATCGCCGCCTTCGCCGCGGGCACCGGACCGGTCGCCGTCGACGCCGAGCGGGCCTCCGGCTACCGCTACGGGCAGCGCGCCTACCTGATCCAGCTGCGCCGCGCCGGCTCCGGCTCCGCTCTGATCGACCCGATCGCCTGCCCCGACCTGAGCGCTCTCGGCGCCGCCCTCCAGGACGCCGAATGGGTGGTGCACGCAGCCACCCAGGACCTGCCCTGCCTGGCCGAGGTCGGCATGAGACCCCGACGGCTGTTCGACACCGAGCTGGCCGGGCGGATCGCCGGCTTCGCCCGGGTCGGCCTCGGGCCGATGACCGAGAACGTGCTCGGGCTGAGTCTGGCGAAGGAGCACTCGGCGGTCGACTGGTCCACCCGCCCGCTGCCCGAGCCCTGGCTGCGCTACGCCGCTCTGGACGTCGAGGTGCTGGTCGAGCTGCGCGACGCACTCGAACAGGAGCTGGACGCCCAGGGCAAGCTCGACTGGGCCCTGGAGGAGTTCGCCGCGATCGCGGCCGCGCCCCGGCCGGCCCCGCGCACCGACCCGTGGCGGCGTACCTCGCAGCTGCACAAGGTCCGTCGGCGCCGTCAGCTGGCCGTGGTGCGCGAGCTGTGGCTGGCCCGGGACCGGATGGCGCAGGAGCGCGACGTCTCCCCCGGCCGGGTGCTCTCGGACGCCGCGATCGTCAACGCCGCCCTGGCCATGCCGCTGAACACCGCCGCCCTGCAGGCCGTCCAGGGCTTCGGCCCGCGGGTGCACCGGCGCCAGTTGGAGCAGTGGCTGGCGGCCGTGCAGCGCGGCCGGGAGATCCCGGAGAACCAGCTGCCGCCGGCCGCCGCGCCGCACGACGGGCCGCCCCCGCCCCGGGCCTGGGCCGAGAAGGACCCGGTGGCCGCCGCCCGGCTCTCCGGTGCGCGCAGCGCGGTCAGCGAGCTGGCGGAGCGGCACCACCTGCCGGCCGAGAACCTGATCACCCCGGACCTGGTCCGGCGGGTGTCCTGGGAGCCGCCGGCGGACCGGAGCGCCGAAGGCGTGGCCGCCGCGCTGCGCCGGCTCGGCGCCCGGCAGTGGCAGGTGGACCTGGTGGCGCCGGTGCTGGCCGCCGCGTTCGCTGCGGCCGCGACCGCGGCCGCGAACCAGGACTGATGCCAGGCTGACCGGGACCGAACCCGGCAGGGCCTCCGAAGGGGATGCCGTCCGTGCGGACGGCATCCCCTTCGTCGTCCCGGAGGAGCGTTCCTGGTCGGACGTGGCGCGGGACACACGGGGGGAACCCTCCGAGGGGCCTGGGCAGGTTGGTTACCGACCGGTAGCATGACGGTGAAGCGGCGCCGCTCGGGTCTTCGACGGCGGCAGCCTGCCCACCTCGAAATGTTGGTCCCTGGGAGGAGAGCCCCCGTGCCTCGTACCGCGAGGGACGTCGTCTTCGTCGATGGCGTCCGCACCCCGTTCGGCAAGGCCGGCCCGAAGGGCATCTACCACGAGACGCGCGCCGACGACCTCGTCGTCAAGTGCATCCGGGAGCTCGTGCGCCGTAACCCGAACCTGCCCGTCGAGCGCATCGACGAGGTCGCCGTCGCGGCCACCACGCAGATCGGCGACCAGGGTCTGACCATCGGGCGCACCGCCGCTCTGCTGGCCGGCCTGCCGAAGTCCGTGCCCGGCTACGCGATCGACCGCATGTGCGCCGGCGCGCTGACCGCCGTGACCACCACCGCCGGCGGCATCGCCTTCGGCGCCTACGACATCGTCGTGGCCGGTGGCGTCGAGCACATGGGCCGTCACCCCATGGGCGAGGGCGTCGACCCGAACCCGCGCTTCGTCTCCGAGAAGCTGGTCGACGAGTCCGCCCTGTTCATGGGCATGACCGCGGAGAACCTGCACGACCGGTTCCCGCACATCACCAAGGAGCGCTGCGACGCCTACGCCGTGCGCTCCCAGGAGAAGGCCGCCAAGGCGTACGCCAACGGCGACATCCAGCCCGACCTGGTGCCGATCTCGATCCGCAACACCAACCCCGAGGTCGGCGAGACCGGCTGGGGCCTGGCCACCGTGGACGAGCCGCTGCGCCCGGGCACCACGATGGAGAGCCTGGCGGGTCTGAAGACCCCGTTCCGTCCGCACGGCAACATCACCGCGGGCAACTCGGCCGGTCTGAACGACGGTGCCACCGCCTCGCTGCTGGCCGCCGAGGACGTCGCCGAGGAGCTCGGCCTCCCGGTCAAGATGCGCCTGGTCTCCTACGCCTTCGCCGGCGTCGAGCCCGAGGTCATGGGCATCGGCCCGGTCCCGGCCACCGAGAAGGCGCTGGCCAAGGCCGGCCTGACCATCGACGACATCGGTGCCTTCGAGGTCAACGAGGCCTTCGCCGTCCAGGTGCTGGCCTTCCTCGACCACTACGGCATCGCGGACGACGACGAGCGGGTCAACCCGTACGGCGGCGCGATCGCCTTCGGCCACCCGCTGGCCTCCTCCGGCGTGCGCCTGATGAACCAGCTGGCCCGCCGCTTCGAGCAGCGCCCGGACGTCCGCTACGGCCTCACCACGATGTGCATCGGCTTCGGCATGGGCGGCACCATCGTCTGGGAGAACCCGCACTTCGAGGGTGGTAAGTGAGCATGACCAACACCACTGAGCTCCTGCAGCACGGCGCCGAGCTGTTCCCGGGCGAGGTCGTCACGACCGCGCACGTGCGCCACCTGGACCTGCCGCTGCAGGCCGGCAAGCTGGCCCTGATCACCCTGGACAACGGCTTCGACCACACCAAGCCGACCACCTTCGGCCCGGGCTCGCTGCTCAAGCTGTCCGAGGCGCTGGACCAGGTCGAGGCCGAGGCCGCCGAGGGCAAGATCGTCGGCGCCGCGATCACCGGCAAGCCGTTCATCTTCGCGGTCGGCGCCGACCTCAAGGGCGTCGAGCTGCTGAAGCAGCACGAGGACGCGCTGGCCATCGGCAAGGGCGGCCACGAGGTCTTCAAGCGGATCGCCGCGCTGCCCGTCCCCACCTTCGCCTTCTACAACGGCGCGGCGATGGGCGGCGGCGTCGAGGTCGGCCTGCACGCCACCTACCGCACAGTCAGCGCGGGCGTCCCGGCCTTCTCGCTGCCGGAGGTCTTCCTGGGCCTCGTCCCCGGCTGGGGCGGCTGCACCATCCTGCCGAACCTGATCGGCCCCTCGAAGGCGATCAAGGTCATCATCGAGAACTCGATGAACCAGAACAAGCAGCTCAAGGGCAAGGAGGTGTTCGAGCTCGGCATCGCGGACGCGATCTTCGAGCCGGCCGACTTCCTGGAGCAGTCGCTGCTGTGGGCCGCCAAGGTCCTCAAGGGCGACGTCGTCGTCGAGCGCGAGGCGATCGACCGCGGCAAGGCCTGGGACGACGCCGTCGCCTGGGGCCGTCTGGTCGCCGACGCCAAGGTGCACGGGGCCGCTCCGGCCGCGTACAAGGCGCTGGACATCATCGCCCTGGTCAAGGACGCCGACCTCGCCGAGAAGGGCAGCCTGCAGGCCGGCTTCGACGCCGAGGACGCGGCCCTGGCCGACCTCATCATGAGCGGCGAGCTGCGCAGCGGCATCTACGCCTTCAACCTGGTGCAGCGCCGGGCCAAGCGCCCGGTCGGTGCGCCGGACAAGTCGCTGGCCCGCCCGGTCTCCAAGGTCGGCGTCGTCGGTGCCGGTCTGATGGCCTCGCAGCTGGCGCTGCTGTTCGCCCGCCGTCTGGAGGTGCCGGTGGTCCTCACCGACATCGACCAGGAGCGCATCGACAAGGGCGTCGGCTACGTCCACGCCGAGATCGACAAGCTGCTCTCCAAGGGCCGCATCGGCAACGACAAGGCCAACCGCCTCAAGGGCCTGGTCTCCGGCTCGCTCGACAAGGCCGTCGCCTTCGGCGACGCGGACTTCGTCATCGAGGCCGTGTTCGAGGAGATGGGCGTCAAGCAGACCGTCTTCGCGGACCTGGAGAACGTGGTCTCGCCGACCTGTGTGCTGGCGACCAACACCTCCTCGCTGTCGGTCACCGAGATGGCCTCCAAGCTGAAGCACCCCGAGCGGGTCGTCGGCTTCCACTTCTTCAACCCGGTCGCGATCCTGCCGCTGCTGGAGATCGTCCGCGGCGACAAGACCGACGACGCGTCGCTGGCCACCGCCTTCGCCGTGTCGAAGAAGCTGAAGAAGACCTCGGTGCTCTGCAAGGACGCCCCGGCGTTCGTGGTGAACCGGATCCTGACCCGCTTCATGGGCGAGATCCAGGGCATCATCGACGAGGGCACCCCGATCGCCGACGTCGAGAAGGCCGTCGAGCCGCTCGGCCTGCCGATGTCCCCGATCGTGCTGCTGGAGCTGGTCGGTCCGGCCATCGCGCTGCACGTGTCGGAGACCCTGCACGGCGCCTTCCCGGAGCGGTTCACCGTCTCCGAGAACCTCGCCAAGGTGGTCAAGGCCGGCAAGCGCGGCTTCTACACCTGGGTGGACGGGCAGCAGGTCCTCGACCCCGAGGTGCTGGCGCTGCTGACCTTCGGCGACTCGGTGCTCACCGAGGAGCAGGTCCGCGCCCGTGCCCTGGACGCCGTCGCGCAGGAGATCGGCCTGATGCTGGAGGAGGGTGTCGTCGCCGAGGCGCAGGACATCGACCTCTGCATGATCACCGGTGCCGGCTGGCCCTTCCACCTGGGCGGGATCACCCCGTACCTGGACCGTGAGGGCGTCTCGGAGCGGGTGAACGGCAAGCCGTTCCTGGCCCCCGGCGTGGCCTCGGTGCCCGCGTAGGGCGTAGCTCCGTGAAACGCGGGAGCCCCGGTGACCTGGTGGTCACCGGGGCTCCTTCGTGTGTACGGGCGCCTCTTCAGGAGGGGCGCGCGTAGGGACGTTCAGTGCTTGAGGCGGTAGACCACGGTGTCGGCGAAGACGCCGACCATCTCGTAGTGGGTGTCCAGCAGGTTCTCGATCCGGGGGACCATGACCGGCTGGTACGGGGCGATGCCGGAGTCGTCGACGACGACCTCGGGCAGACCGTTGGCCAGCTCCTTGTCGAAGGTCTGCCAGGCGTTGGAGACGCTGAACTGCTCGCCCACGTTCTGGCTGCCGTCCTTGCCGCCGCTGTAGTTGGTGAGGAAGCCGGCGGTCAGGTAGCGGGTGGCGGGCTTGCGGCCGGCCAGCCAGTACAGCTCGGGGTGCATGCCCCAGACCAGCACGGTGTCCTTGGGGGTGGTCTGCGCGGCGACGGCGGTGGCGACCTCGGTGGTGCGGTTGAGCCGCTCCCCCGGCCAGGCCAGCGCCAGGCCCCAGAACACCGTGGCGGCCACCGTGGTGTACACCAGGACGGGCTTCCAGCGGATCGCCGAGGTGGCGACCGCCCCGGTGCCCAGCAGCACCAGCGGCGGGATCAGCTGCAGGTAGTAGTGGCCGAAGAAGTGGAAGCCGACGCTGACCGCGACGACCGAGGAGAGCAGCCACACCCACAGGTCGGTGGTCGAGCCGTGCTCCTCGCCGGCCACCGGCAGCGGGCGGTGGCGGTGCTTGAGCCAGAGCCGGCGTCCGACCGGGTAGAGGAAGCCCAGGCCGGCCGCGGCCAGGATGGCCGAGTTGCCCAGGGCTCGGCCGATCATCTGCAGCCAGGCGCCGCCGAAGGTGGCGTAGTCGCCGCTGCCGGTGACCACCCAGAAGAGGAAGCCCTTGGGCTTGGTGAGGATCACCGCGACCAGCGCTATCGGCAGGGTGAAGCCGAAGCCGATCTTGAACAGCGCGGGCGGCCAGCGCACCCCGCGCCGGCGGGCGTCCTGGAACAGCATCCAGAGCACCGGCAGCAGCACCGCGCCGCCGGTCTGCTTGGTCAGCGAGCAGAGCGCCACCGCGATGCCCGCCGCCAGCCAGCGGCGCCGCTCGGCGTACCGGAAGGCGGCCACCATGGCGGGCAGCATGAAGACCTCGAAGGTCGCCGCCTGGGTGTCCTCCGGGGAGAGCCCGATGGAGACCAGCAGGTAGAGCAGTCCCGCGCCGGCGCCGGCCCGGTTGCCCCAGCGGCCGCGGGCGATCGAGGCCAGCAGGATCGCGGTGACCAGGTGGGCCACCACGGCCAGGGTGCGCAGCGGCCAGAGCGAGGCGGAGCCGAAGACCGCGAAGCAGGCCTGGTAGAGCCAGGGAAGCAACGGGGGCTTGCGGTCCACCACGGTGTCGTAGAGCACCCCGCCGTCCGCCAGCATCCGGGCCTGGGTGGCCAGGAAGCCCTCGTCCGGGCTCCAGACGGGCCGGGCGAAGGAGGGGATGTGGGTGAGCAGCGCGACCAGCGTGAGCACCGGCACCAGCCTGGTCCAGTACCCGGTACGGACGTGGGTACGGACGCGCTCGGGCAGGCGGTCGGCCAGTCCGGCGAGGCGGAGGCGGGTGGGGGTCGGCACGGTTGACAACCTACCGGGCGGGATCGGCGCGATCCGCGCCGGTCCCGCCTTTCAGTGCGATTGTCAGCTTGTTCCGTGACGAACTGTTACGACATTACGACGAACAGTCGTCGGCCGATCGGAGCACGGGCGAACCGCGTCGCCGAGGCCCCTCGTCAGGCCTCGACCCGCGCCGTGTCCAGGCGGGCGACCAGGGCCGTCACCTTGCGGGCGATGTCCGGGGCGTTCAGACCGATTTCCGCCAGGATCTCGTTCCGGCTCGCGTGGTCCAGGAACTCCTGCGGGATTCCGAAGTCGCGGACCGGCAGGTCCACGTCCGCGTCCCGCAGCGCCTGGGCGACGGCCGCGCCGACGCCGCCCACCCGGCCGTTGTCCTCGATCGTGACGACCACCCGGTGCTCGGCGGCCAGGCCCGGCAGGGCCGCGTCCACCGGCTTGACCCAGCGCGGGTCCACCACGGTGGCGGTGATGCCCTGGGCGGCCAGCAGGTCGGCGACCTCCAGGCTGGTGGGGGCCATCGCACCGACCGAGACGATCAGCACATCGGCGCGGTGGACGCCGGAGGGCTCCTCGGCGGCGCGCAGCACGTCCATGCCGCCGACCCGGCCGACCGCGGGAACGGCCGGGCCGACCGTGCCCTTGGAGTAGCGGACCACCGTCGGGGCGTCCTTGACCTGGACGGCCTCCCGCAGCTGCGCCCGTACCTGGTCGGCGTCGCGCGGGGCGGCCAGCCGCAGGCTCGGGATCACCTGGAGGATCGACATGTCCCACATGCCGTTGTGCGAGGCGCCGTCCGTCCCGGTGACACCGGCGCGGTCCAGCACGAAGGTGACGCCCAGCTTGTGCAGGGCGACGTCCATCAGGACCTGGTCGAAGGCGCGGTTCAGGAAGGTCGCGTAGACCGCGAACACCGGGTGCAGGCCGTTGGTGGCCAGGCCGGCGGCACTGGTGACGGCGTGCTGCTCGGCGATGCCGACGTCGAAGATGCGGTCCGGGAAGGCCTCGGCGAACGGGGCCAGGCCGACCGGGTGCAGCATCGCGGCGGTGATGCCGACGATGTCCTCGCGCTCGTGGCCGAGCGCGACCATCTCCTCGCCGAAGACCGAGGTCCAGTCCTTGCCCGAGCTCTTGACCGGCAGGCCGGTGTCCGGGTGGATCACGCCGACCGCGTGGAAGCGGTCCTCGTCGTTGTTCTCGGCGGCGTGGTAGCCGCGGCCCTTCTCGGTGAGGCAGTGCACGATCACCGGGCCGCCGAAGCCGCGCGCCTTCGTCAGCGCGGACTCCAGGGCGGTCAGGTCGTGGCCGTCGATCGGGCCGATGTACTTGAGGCCGAGGTCCTCGAACATGCCCTGCGGGGCGATGAAGTCCTTGAGGCCCTTCTTGGCGCCGTGCAGCGTCTCGAACAGCTGCTGGCCGACCACGGGGGTGCGCTGCAGCGCGTCCTTGCCCCAGGACAGGAAGCGCTCGTAGCCCTGGGTGGTGCGCAGGGTGGCGAGGTGGTTGGCCAGACCGCCGATGGTCGGCGAGTAGGAGCGCTCGTTGTCGTTGACGACGATGACGACCGGCAGGTCCTTGGCGTCGGCGATGTTGTTGAGCGCCTCCCAGGCCATGCCGCCGGTCAGCGCGCCGTCGCCGATCACGGCGACGACCGGGTCCGCCTTGCCCTGGATCTTGTTGGCCTTGGCCAGGCCGTCCGCGTACGAGAGCACCGTGGAGGCGTGCGAGTTCTCGATCACGTCGTGCTCGGACTCGGCCCGCGACGGGTAGCCGGACAGGCCGCCGCTCATCTTCAGGCGGGAGAAGTCCTGGCGGCCGGTGAGCAGCTTGTGGACGTAGCTCTGGTGGCCGGTGTCGAAGAGGATGCGGTCGCGCGGCGAGTCGAAGACCCGGTGCAGCGCGATGGTGAGCTCCACCACGCCGAGGTTGGGGCCGAGGTGGCCGCCCGTCTTGGAGACCTCGGTCACCAGGAAGGTCCGGATCTCCTGGGCCAGTGCGGCCAGCTGTCCGGGCGTGAGCCGGTCGAGATCGCGCGGTCCCCGAATGCGGGTCAGCAGGGCCACCCGTTCCTCCTCGTTCAGTGTTCGCGGACCACGGACGGTCCGACGGGCGTCGCTGCCCGGTCCGGCGGCAGGCCGGTGGTCGCGGCCGGTACCGACCGGTCGAGTCTAATGTCCGCCTGCCGGGCACCGAGCGGCGCGCCCGGTGCCACCGTTCGGCCACTGCCATTCCCGGAGGTCGGCCGGGGGATGCGCGTCACCGTGGGTTGACGCTCGGGTGTTCGGCCACCTTTATGACGGGGGACGTCGGCGGGTGCGGCTTGGACGGCGGCGGGTGCGGTCCTAGCGGGAGCCGGGCGTGGTTCGGCGGGCGCCGTTCGTGGTTCGGCAGGTGCTAGGACCGGCCGAGGGCTCCGGACTCGCCCATCTCGCTCATCACCAGCGCCAGTGCGCCCAGTACCTCGGCCCGGCCGCCGAGGGTGCCGGGGACCACCGAGAGCTGGCGGGCGGCGCTGGGGATCGCGTAGCGGGCCACCGAGTCCCGGATCGGGGCGAGCACCAGCTCACCGGCCTCGGCGAGGTCGCCGCCCAGGATCACCCGGCGCGGGTTGAGCAGGTTGCACAGGGTCGCGACACCGGTGCCGATCTGCCGGCCGGCGTCGGCGATCACCCGGCGGCAGCCGAGGTCGCCCTGCTGGGCCAGCTCGACCACCCGCGGCAACGAGAGGTCCGGGCCCAGGGTGGAGCTGAGCAGGGAGAGCAGGTAGCGCGAACCGACGAAGGTCTCCAGGCAGCCGCGGTTGCCGCAGCGGCAGACCGGCCCGGCCTCGTCCAGCGTGATGTGCCCGATCTCACCCGCCGTACCGCCCGGGCCGCGGTAGATCTGGCCGTTGACCACCAGGCCGGCGCCGACACCGCTGGCCACCTTGATGTACGCGAGGTCGCTCAGTCCGCGGCCAGCCCCCCAGACCAGCTCGCCCAGCGCACCGAGGTTGGCGTCGTTGTCCACGTGCACCGGCATGCCCAGCCGCTCGCCCAGCTCCTTGCCCGGGGCGATGCCCGTCCAGCCGGGCAGGATCGCGGTCGAGCCCAGCGCGCCGGTCTCCACGTCGATCGGGCCGGGCACGCCCAGGCCGACGCCGATCACCTTGTCCGGGCGGAAACCGGCCTGCGCCAGCAGGCGCTCCACCATCGCCTCGGCGCGGTCGAAGCCCTGCTGCGCGGAGACGTCCACGTCGATCGGGGCGCTCTCCTCGGCCAGCACCCGGTGCGCCAGGTTGCCGACCGCGACCCGCAGGTGGGTGTGGCCGAAGTCGATGCCGACCACGATGCCGGCGTCCCCGCTGAGCGAGACGCTGCGGGCGCGGCGGCCGCCGGAGGAGGTGTCGGCGACCACGACGGTGCCGCTCTCCTTCAACTCCCGCACGATGTTGGACACGGTGGCCGCGGAGAGGCCGGTGCCCCGGGCGATCTCGGCCTGGGTCAGCGAACCGGCCATCCGCACCGCGCGCAGGACCCGCTCCAGGTTCGCCCGGTGCAGGGACGACTGCGAGCCCGGTGTGTCCGTCGACATGATCCACCCTCCCAGGGCGGGGAACCCTCCGCCGGGCTTCCCCTTCAACTCCTGAAGGGTACGGCCCGGGGGCGGGGGCGGGCGCGGGATGGCCGGGGATGGGGGGCGCCTGGCGGCGGGCAGGGGCAGGGGGCGGGGGGCGGGGGCCGGATGCCCGGGGGCGGGGGCGGGTCACGTCGGGGTGTCGGGGGTGAGGGGTGGGTGATCGGGGGGTGAAGGTGTTGCGCGGCCTGGACCTGTGACGTCGGGGTTGGGCGGTCCTGGCAGCGGCCGAAAACCACGCACCACTACCATGGTGCCCACTTCTCAGGCGTCCCACCGGAACCGAGGACGGTACCGGCAGGGGGACGCATCCAGACATGACGGGGAATCAGATGGCAGGGGATCACCCTACGCCGGGGGCAGGCGAAACGCCTGGCAGCGGTCCGCAGGACAACCGGGGCGTCTCGTTCGGACGCCCGCCAGGCGGCGGCGTGGATCCTGCCGCCGTCGCGGACCAGATGACGCAGCTGGACGGCTCGGCCATCCCGGGGCAGGCCGGGCCGCCGCCCGCCCAGCCGCCGGCACCGCCCGCGCAGCCGCCCGCCCAACCGCCGGTCGGCGGCGCCGAGTACGCGGCGTACGCGCCGACCGCGACCGGCTTCCCCACCCAGGCCCCGCCGCCCCCGGCCGGTGCGCCGGTCGGCCCGTACGACCCGGTGCCCGGTGCCCCGTACGGCGCCCCGGACCCCGGGCAGGGCTACAACACCGGCGGCTACAACTACCCGCAGCAGCAGCCCGGGTACAGCTACCCCGGTGCTCCCGTGCCGCCCAAGCAGCGCAACCCCGTGATGCTGTGGGGCGGGATCATCGGCGGCGTGCTGGCGATCGCGATCGTGATCGCCCTGGTCGTGCTGCTCAAGGAGCCCAGCCCGAGCCCCACGCCGAACGCCAACGACACCACCAGCGCCGGCCCGGACAGCAACAACAGCCCCGCGCCCGGCCCCGGTGGCAAGGGCGCCGGCTTCAACGTCGCCTGGAACGCCCCCAAGGGCGCCAACACGGACGGCGCGAACCAGATGCTCGGCGTCTGGGGCACCGACAAGTACGCCATCCGCGTCGACAGCAGCGGCATCAAGGCCTACAACCTGACGGATGGCAAGGAGGCCTGGACCATCCCCGTCCCGGCCGGCAGCAAGGAGATGTGCACCGCCTCGTACGCGGCCAACTCCAAGAACATCGCCGCCGTCTCCTTCAACACCGGTGACAGCGACTGCTCCACCGTCGGCGCCGTCGACCTCGCCCAGGGCAAGCTGCTCTGGAGCGTCAAGGTCTCGGCCGACCGGATGTCCTCCCCGACGCTGAGCGTCACCGAGAACGTGGTCGCCATCGGCGGCAACGCGGTCGGCGCCCTCAACATCGCCAACGGCCAGCCCGCCTGGCAGTACCAGCCGCGTGACAAGGACTGCACCGTGCGCGGCCGCACCGCCGGCGCCCAGATCGCGGTCAGCGACCGCTGCTACGGCGGCAGCGGCCCGAAGTCGCAGCTCGTCATCGTCAACGCCGACACCGGCAAGGCCGCCAGCACGCCGATCACCCTGACCGGCAGCATCGAGCAGGTCGACCAGGTCGTCCAGGACAAGCCGCTCGTGCTGCTGATGACCAACGGCCCGCAGGGCGACTACGTCCTGCCGTTCGACAAGGACAACAAGCCGGGCACCCAGATGTCCGTCAAGGAGCCCGGCTCGGACAGCCTGCGGCTGTCCGGCCAGGACGAGGCCATCACCCGGAACGTCGTCAGCGGCTCCACCCTGTACGTCCAGGTCAGCGGCACCAAGCCGGGCATCAACGCCTACGACCTGAACACCGGCAAGCGCCTCTGGTCGGCCACCACGTCCTCGTCCAGCAACGACATGCGCCTGGTGTCCGGCACCGACAAGGACGGCAAGATCCGCGCCGTCGTCGAGCAGGGCTACGACAAGCCGGCCCGCCTCGTGACGCTCTCGCCGACCGACGGCTCGATGACCGACATCGGCACCCTCGCGATGCCGAACGGCCTCGACATCGGCAGCAGCACCTCCGAGTACCTGATCTCGGACGACGGCGCCGCGGTGTACGCCTTCCGTCGCTACAGCTCCTCGGACGGTCCGCTGACCAAGTGGAAGAAGTGACGCCAGGAAAGTGACGCCAGGAAAGTGACCCCGGGGAAGTGACACGGGGAGGTGACACCGGACGCCGGGGAGGCGACTCCGGGGGACATCACCCCAGGTCGCGACCGGCGCGGGCGGGGCGGGCACGGGCGAACGGCCCGGGCCCGCCCCGCCTGCGATTATTCGGCGGGCCCGTGCGTTGGGACATGCGAGGATTCGCACCATCAGCCTGACAAAGGAGTGCAGCGAGTGCCCGGCACAAACCTGACCCGCGAGGAGGCCCGCACCCGGGCGGACCTCCTCCACGTGGACGCGTACGACATCGAGCTCGACCTCGGTTCGGCCCGTGAAGGCGGCACCTTCCGGTCCACCACCGTGGTCCGGTTCACCGCCACCACGCCCGGTGCGGAGACCTTCATCGACCTCGTCGCCCCGAGCGTCGAGGAGATCACCCTCAACGGCGCGCCGCTCGACCCGGCGAGCTTCGCCGACAGCCGCATCCCGCTGCCGAACCTGGCCGCCGAGAACGAGCTGCGGGTCGTCGCCGACTGCGCGTACACCAACACCGGTGAGGGCCTGCACCGGTTCGTCGACCCCGTCGACGGCGAGACCTACCTGTACACCCAGTTCGAGGTGCCGGACGCCCGCCGTGTCTTCGCCAGCTTCGAACAGCCCGACCTGAAGGCCGCGTTCACGTTCACCGTGACCGCCCCCACCGGCTGGGTCGTGGTCTCCAACTCGCCGACCCCGACGCCCGAGCCGGTCGGCGACGGTGCCACCCAGGTCTGGAAGTTCGAGCCCACCGGCCGGATCTCCAGCTACATCACCGCGCTGATCGCCGGCCCGTACGTCGGCGTCTTCGACAGCTACGAGAACGGCGAGCAGAAGGTGCCGCTCGGCGTCTACTGCCGGCCCTCGCTGCGCGAGTTCCTGGACCCGGAGGCCATCTTCGAGGTCACCAAGCAGGGCTTCGACTACTTCCAGGAGAAGTTCGACTTCCCGTACCCGTTCGCGAAGTACGACCAGCTGTTCGTCCCGGAGTTCAACGCCGGCGCGATGGAGAACGCGGGCGCCGTCACCCTGCGCGACCAGTACGTGTTCCGCTCCAAGGTCACCGACGCCGCGTACGAGTCCCGCGCCGCCACCATCCTGCACGAGCTCGCCCACATGTGGTTCGGCGACCTCGTCACCATGGAGTGGTGGAACGACCTCTGGCTGAACGAGTCCTTCGCGACCTTCGCCGAGGCCGTCTGCCAGGCCGAGGCCCCCGGCTCCAGGTGGCCGCACTCCTGGACCACCTTCGCCAACCAGATGAAGACCTGGGCCTACCGGCAGGACCAGCTGCCCTCCACCCACCCGATCATGGCCGACATCAACGACCTGGAGGACGTCCAGGTCAACTTCGACGGCATCACCTACGCCAAGGGCGCCTCGGTGCTCAAGCAGCTGGTCGCCTACGTCGGGCAGGACGCCTTCTTCCAGGGCGTGCAGGCCTACTTCAAGCGCCACGCCTGGGGCAACACGCGGCTCAGCGACCTGCTCGGCGCCCTGGAGGAGGCCAGCGGCCGCGACCTCAAGGCCTGGTCCAAGGCCTGGCTGGAGACCGCCGGCATCAACGTGCTGCGGCCGTCGCTGGTGCTGAACACGGACGGCGAGATCGAGTCGTTCGCGGTCCTGCAGGAGGCCCCCGCGCTGCCCGCCGGCGCCAAGGGCGAGGCCGTCCTGCGGCCGCACCGCATCGCCATCGGCCTGTACGAGCTCAACGGCGACTCGCTGGTGCGGACGGAGCGGGTCGAGCTGGACGTCGACGGGCCGCGCACCGAGGTGCCGCAGCTGGTCGGGCGTCACCGCCCGGCCGTCGTGCTGCTCAACGACGACGACCTGTCGTACGCCAAGATCCGGCTCGACGAGGACTCGCTGGCCGTCGTCACCGAACACCTCGGCGGCTTCACCGAATCGCTCCCCCGCGCGCTGTGCTGGGCCTCCGCCTGGGACATGACCCGCGACGGCGAACTCGCCGCCCGCGACTACCTGTCGCTCGCGCTTTCCGGCATCGGCCGCGAGTCCGACATCGGCGTGGTGCAGTCCGTGCACCGCCAGGTCAAGCTCGCCCTCGACGCGTACACCGACCCGGACTGGCGGGAGGAAGGCCTCGCCCGCTGGGCCGCCGCCGCCGAGGAGCACCTGCGTGCCGCCGAGCCCGGCAGCGACCACCAGCTGGCCTGGGCCCGCGCCCTCGCCGCGGTCGCCCGGACCGACGGTCAGCTCGCACTGCTCGCCGGGCTGCTGGACGGCTCCGTCGAGATCAAGGGCCTCGCGGTGGACACCGAGCTGCGCTGGACCCTGCTGGAGCGGCTGGTCGCCACCGGGCGGGCCGACGAGGCGCTCATCGCCGCCGAGCTGGAGCGGGACAACACCGCGGCCGGCCAGGAGCACGCGGCCACCTGCCGCGCCGCCCGGCCGACCGCCGAGGCCAAGGCCGAGGCCTGGGCGTCGGTGGTGGAGTCGGACAAGCTGACCAACTACGTCCAGGAGGCCGTGATCGCCGGCTTCCAGCAGTCCGACCAGCGCGAACTGCTCGCCCCGTACGCGGCGAAGTACTTCGCGGCGGTCAAGGGCGTCTGGGAGACCCGCAGCCACGAGATCTCGCAGCAGATCATCGTCGGGCTGTACCCGGCGCTGCAGGTGACGGCCGCGACCCTGGAGGCCACCGACGCGTGGCTGGCCTCGGCCGAGCCGGCGCCGGCACTGCGGCGGCAGGTCATCGAGGCCCGGGCCGGGATCGAGCGTGCGCTCAAGGCGCAGGCGGTCGACCGTGCGGCGGGGGCGCGCTGACGGTCGGTGACAAACCGGAAGGGGCGTCGGACGGGTCGTCCGGCGCCCCTTCGGGGGTTGTACGGGGTCCTGGCGGACGGCGAGCGGCGTGCGACTGCCGGCGCGTGCCGGCGTGCGGGGGGCAGCCTGGCGCGTGCGG
Source organism: Streptomyces sp. 1114.5 (assembly GCF_003635085.1). NCBI lineage: Bacteria > Bacillati > Actinomycetota > Actinomycetes > Kitasatosporales > Streptomycetaceae > Streptomyces > Streptomyces sp. 1114.5. The sequence continues at coordinate 275,323 of NZ_RBXE01000002.1, read as the reverse complement.
GGCCGGGCCTACTTCTTCTTGCCCTTGCCGTACGGCAGGCCGGCCAGACCGGCGATCACCGCGAAGGCGACGAGCGGGAGAAACACGTACAGGCCGAGGGTCTGGCCGACACTCAGGCCGGACGTACCGGGGTCATCGCCGTCGTCCCTGGTGAAGGCCATGGCGGGCGACGACAGCAGCATCATCAGCGTGACCGTTGCGGAGACCGCGCCGGCTCGCAAAGCGTTCCTCTTGTCCACGTTTCCAACTTACCCGGGGCTTATGGGAGGGCGCGCGTCGGGGTCGGCCTGGTGGGGGTGGGCGCTGCGGGGTGCCCCGGGGCCGCCGGGGTGGGCGGCCCCCGGGGTAGGGGTCAGTGCGGCCGGGTGGGCGGGGTGAGGAGGGTGGCGAGGAGGGGGGCGGTGGGGGTGGTGGTGAGGCGGTCGAGGGTGATCGGGGTGCCGGAGCCGTCGGCGACCGGGAGGCGCCAGTTCGGGTACTGGTCCCAGGTGCCGGGCAGGTTCTGCGGGCGCGGGTCGCCGACCAGGTCCGGCAGCCAGACGCCGACCAGCTGCGCCGGGGTCGCCCGCAGGAAGCCGTACAGCGCGGGCATCGACAGCGGCTCGCCCGGCAGCAGCAGCCCCAGCCGGGTCAGCTCGGACCGCCAGTCGGCCAGCTCCTCGGCCGCCTCCTCCTGCTCGTCGCCCAGTGGGCGGGCCAGCAGGCCGAGCCGGTGGCGGAGCTCGACGTGCTCGCCGGAGAGCCGGGCCGCGGTGCTCGGCAGATCGTGGGTGGTGAGGGTGGCCAGGCAGCCGGGGCGCCAGGCGTCCGGGGCCAGGATGCCGCCGTCGGCCTGCCAGTCCCGCTCGAACCAGAGCACGGACGTACCGAGCACGCCGCGCGCCGCCAGCTCCTCCCGGACGCCCGGCTCGACCGTGCCGAGGTCCTCGCCGATCACCGCCGTCCCGGCGCGGTGCGCCTCCAGGGCCAGGACGCCGAGCATCGCCTCCGCGTCGTAACGGACGTAGGCGCCCTCGGTGGGCGGGTGGCCCGCCGGTACCCACCAGAGACGGAAGAGGCCCATCACGTGGTCGATGCGCAGGGCCCCGGCGTGCCGCGTCGTCGCCCGCAGCAGTTCCGCGTACGGGGCGTAACCGGCCTCGGCGAGGGCGTCCGGGCGCCAGGGCGGCAGGCCCCAGTCCTGGCCGTGGGCGTTGAAGGCGTCCGGCGGAGCGCCGACCGAGATGCCACCGGCCAGCACGTCCTGCAGGGCCCAGGCGTCGGCGCCGTCCGGGTGGGCGCCGACGGCGAGGTCGTGGATCAGGCCGACCGGCATGCCGGCCTCGCGGGCGGCCCGCTGGGCGGCGGCGAGCTGCTGGTCGACCTGCCAGGCGAGCCAGCGGTGGAATTCGACGCGTTCCGCGTGCTCCTTCTCCGCCTGTTCGGCGTGTGGGCCGTCCGGGTGACGCAGACCCTTCGGCCAGTGGTGCCAGTCGGCGCCGTGCACCTCCGCCAGGGCGTTCCAGAGCGCGTGCCGGCGCAGCCACTCGCCCTCGCGGCGCTGGAACGCCTCGTACGCGGCCTGCCGGCCGGGCCCGCGCGGCACCTCGTGCAGCAGCTCCAGGGCCTCGCGCTTGAGCGCCCAGACGGCGTCGCGGTCGATCAGGCCGTCGTGGCCGAGGACCTCCTCGCGCAGCCGGGCCGCGCGGCGGGTCAGCTCCTCGGCCTGGCCGCGCCGCTTGCCGTCCAGGTACGCGTACTCGGGGACGGCCTCGACCCGCAGGTGCACCGGGTCGGCGTAGCGGCGGGAGGAAGGGCGGTAGGGGGACGGGTCGGAGGGGGCGCCCGGCAGTCCCTGGTGCAGCGGGTTGATCTGCACGAAGCCCGCGCCGAGGCCGGCGCCCGCCCACTGGGCCAGCTCGGCGAGGTCGCCGAGGTCGCCCATGCCCCAGGAGCGGTCGGACAGAACGGAGTACAGCTGGGCGAGGAACCCCCAGCTGCGGCCGGTGAGTTGGGGCAGCCGTTGCGGGGCGACGATCAGCGCCGCTTCCGCCTTCGCGCCGTTGGACTCCGCCTTGAGGACGTGCCGGCCGAGCGGCAGGTCGGCGGGCAGCCAGTGCGAGTGCCCGCACGGCAGCTCCCAACTCCCTCCGCCTTCCAGCTCCACGTGCAGCCGGGCGTCCGCCGGGACGTCCAGCGCGGTGCGCCGCCCCTGCCGCACCACCACGCAGGGCGGCAGCAACCTCCCCTGCACAGAGGCGCGGTGACGCTCCAGCGCCTCCCGCACCTCCTCCGGCGTGCCGGCCGCCACCCCCAGCGCGGCCAGCACGGCCACCAGCGTCCGCGCCCCCACCGTCTGCCCGCCCGGCCCCGGGTACCGGGTGTCCACCCCGTACGCCTGCGCCAGCGCCAGCAGTTCGGCGGGCGGCGGCGGGGCATCCTGGGCCGGCACCTGCTCGGCTCCGTCACTGTCGTGGTAAGCGGCCACTCGCGGCTCCTGCGATGTCTCGGCTACGCCCGGTCAGGACTCCCAAGTCCTACCCGGGTAACCACCCGACGACGCTGCGCGACACGACGGCGGGCGGTGGATCAGGGCGTCAGCGGCAAGACAAGGGAGAACCCTTCTCCGCCCCGCTCGCCGAACCCGGACCCTCTGGCAGTACCGGCCCGTCCCGGCTTTGTCAGGGCTGCTCCCACCCTCCCCGGCGTCACCCGGATGCGGCCGCCTCAGCTCCACCGCCCTGCTGCGACAGGATCAGCGGTAAAGGTCTCTCACCTCCACTCGAACCACCGCATTCCTGACCTCGATGTCCTGAGGGGACGCCAGGGCCCGCATCGCCGAATGGTGGTGCGGGCCCGCTGGGTTGTGGGGTGAGGGCGGTAAGGGGAGGAATCGGGGCAAGGGAGGCATAGCCGTCGGCGGCGTTGACACCGGGTCGGGGAGCTGGTGGGGTGGCGGCGATGTGGTTCTGGCCTGGCGAGGAGGCTCCTGTGCAAGCCCGAGTGTCCGTTGTGGCCGGGCGGCGGCTGCGGTCGCAGTTGGAGCAGAGTGCGGCGTTGCGGGAGGTGCTGCAGCACCCGGCGGCGCTGGCCGCGCGGCGGGCCACGGCGCGGACGTGCCGTCAGTTGGCGCCGCGGGCGGCGGACCGGTTGATCGCGGACCTCAAGGGCACGGAGCCGCTGCTGGCGTCGGTGCGGGCGGAGCGGGCCGAGCGGGCGGCGGGGCGGCCGGGGCTGCGGGCGATGCAGATCGCGGCCGGGGTCGCGGCCGCGGCGGTGGTCGGCGGGTTGCTGGCCGGGCCGCTGCCGACGGCGTACGCGGCGGAGCCGGGGTCGGACGTGGTGAGCACCGCGCCGCAGACGCCGCTGGGCAGCGTGACCGATCCTCAGGTGTTCCCGCGCCCGCAGGAGCAGACGGTGGCCGGCCGGGCCGTCACCGTGCCGGCGGCCGTGACGCTGGTGGCGGCGCCCAAGGCGGACCCCGGGGCGGTGCTGGCCGTCCGCGAGGTGCTGAAGGTCGCCGGGACGACCGAGGTGACGCCGAAGCCGGACGGCGGGACGCCGGCCGCCGGCTCGCTGGTGGTGTACGTCGGCGGGCCCGCCGAGGGTGCCGACGGCGAGGTGGACCGGGTGTTGCGGCAGCTGGCCGCCGCGGCCGGCACCAAGGACGGCACCGGGCCGTCCACGGCGGGCATGCCGGTCGGCGGCTACGTGCTGTCGGCCGGTCAGCTGCCCGCCCAGGGCGGTGGGACGTACGGCGCCGTGGTGCTGTCCGGCGTGGACGCCACCGGCACCTTCTACGCCGCGCAGAGCCTGCGCCAGCTGCTTGCCGCCGTCCCCGCCGGGCAGGGGCAGGCGCCGGGGGCGGCCGGGCTCGGTCTGCCCGGGATCACGCTGCGGGACTGGCCGACCGGCGCGCCGGTGCGCGGCACCGCGGAGGCGTTCTACGGCACCCCCTGGACCGCCCAGCAGCGGCTGGAGCAGGTCGACTTCCTCGGCCGCTCCAAGCAGAACTTCTACTTGTACGCCCCCGGTGACGACCCGTTCCGGCTCTCCGGCTGGCGCACCCCCTACCCGGCCGCCCAGGCCGGCGAGCTGCGCGAACTGGGCGACCGGGCCCGGCGCAACCACGTCACGCTCGGCTACGCGATCGACCCGGGGCAGTCGCTCTGCTTCAGCTCCGCCAAGGACGTGGACGCGCTGGTCGCCAAGCTGGACGGGCTGCGCCAACTCGGCTTCACCGCCTTCCAGTTGCAGTTCCTGGACGTCAGCTACGACGAGTGGCACTGCGACGACGACCGCGACGAGTACGGCACCGGCCCCGCCGCGGCCGCCAAGGCGCAGGCCGAGCTGGTCAAGAAGGTGCAGGACCGGCTGATCGCGAAGAACCCGGGCCTGGCCCCGCTGTCCGTCGTCCCCACCGAGTACCACCAGCAGGGCGCCACGCCGTACCGCAAGGCGCTGGCCGCCGCGCTGCCGGACGGCGTGCAGGTGGCCTGGAGCGGGGTCGGGGTGATCCCGGAGAAGATCACCGCCGCGCAGACCGCCGACACCGCCGGCCTGTACGGGCACCCGCTGGTCACCATGGACAACTACCCGGTCAACGACGCCAGCCCGGACCGGCTCTTCCTCGGCGCCTACACCGGGCGCGAACCGGGCGTCGCCACCCGCTCGGCCGTCATGCTGACCGGTGCGATGCAGCAGCCGGTCGCCTCCCGGATAGCCATCGCCACGGCCGGCGACTTCGCCTGGAACCCGACCGCGTACAAGCCGGACGAGTCCTGGCAGGCCGCCGTCCGCTCGCTGGCCGGGCCCACCGGCGCCGCCGCCACGCCCGCCGGCAGCACCCTGCCCGCCGTCACCGCGCTGGCCGGCAACAGCACCTCCTCGCCGCTGTCCAAGCAGGAGTCCGGCTACCTGACACCGCTGCTCGACCGCTTCTGGGCCGCCGCCGAACCCACCTCCGGCGTGGCCCCCGACCTGGGCCGGCTGATCGAGGCCGCCACCCCGCTGCGGCAGGCCTTCGCCTCGATGGCCACCGCCCAGCAGACCCTGGCCGGCACCCCCGCCACCGCCCAGCTCGCCGGCGAGGCCGCGCCCTGGCTGGGCCCGCTGCGCGACTACGGGCTCGCCGGGCAGGCCGCCCTGGACATGCTGCTGGCCCAGCACGGCGGCGACGGCACCGCGGCCTGGAAGGCCCGGGTCGAGCTCAACCGGTTGCGCGAACAGCTCGACCGGGCACCGGCCAGCATCGGCCCCGGCGTGCTCGGCCCGTTCCTGGAACGCGCTGTCCGCGCCGCCGACAACTGGGCCGGCGTGGGCGGCGGCGGGGTCGCCCCGACCACCACCATGGGCACCGCGCACGACCACCTGCCCGCCCTGATGGCTGACGGCCTGGCCGACACGTTCTACTGGAGCTCCGCGCCCCCGCAGCCCGGCGACGCGGTCGGCCTGGACCTCGGCGCGGGCCGCCCGGTCGGCAACGTCACCGTGCTGATGGGCGGCTGGGGCGACGGCCCGGACGCCCAGACCGCCGTGGACGACTACATCCGCGACGGCGTGCTGGAGTACTCCACCGGCGAGGGCGGCTGGAAGCAGCTCGCCGTCGTCAGGAACCAGAAGACGATCAGCGCCCAGCTCCCGCCCGGCACCGTGGTCCGGGCCGTACGGCTGCGCGCCACCGCCGCGCAGAAGACCGCCGTCGCGGTGCGCGAGTTCACCGTCACCGCCCCGGACGAGGCCCCGGCGAGCGTCAGCGGCGGGCCCGACGCGCTGCCCGGCTCCTCCGCCGCGGCCGTCCTGGACGGCAACCCCGACACCGCGTACCGGGCCGCCAAGGCGCCGACCGCGCAGGACGCACCGCTCACCGTCGAACTCGGCGCCGCCCGTCCACTGGACCGGCTCACCGTGCTGACCGATCCCGGCGTGCGCGCCACCGCCACCCTCGCGGTGCGGCGGGCCGACGGCACCTGGGCGGACATCGGCACCATCCAGCCCGGCTACAACGAGCTGCCCGCCGGCGGGCAGGTGGCCGACGCGTTCCGGCTGACCTGGAAGCCCGGCGGCGACCCGCCCGTGGTCAACCAGGTCATCCCCTGGTACGCGGACGCCCCGGCGGCCCGGCTCAGCCTCTCCGACCCGGCCCTGGACGTGGTCACCGGCGCGGCCGCGCCCGTCCAGACCCGGGCCACCGTGGAGGCCGGCCGCCCCGAGGGCACCACCGGCGAGCTGCGCGCCGACGTGCCGGCCACCGCCAAGGGCCTGACCGTGGCGCCCGCCGGCCCGGTGACCGTGCCGCGCGGCGGCCGGGTCGGCGTGCCGCTGCTGGTCAGCGCCGCCCCCGGGACACCGTCCGGGACGTACCAGGTGCCGGTGCAGTTCGTGGCCGGGACCACCACCGTCAAGCAGGTGCTCCAGGTGCACGTGGTGCCGCCGACCGGCGGGGCCGACCTGGCGCTCGGCGCCAAGGCCACCTCTTCGGGCGACGAGACGGCGAACTTCCCGGCCTCGGCGGTCACCGACGGCGACCCGAAGACCCGCTGGTCCTCGCCGGCCAAGGACGACGCCTGGGTCCGGCTGGAGCTGCCGCAGGCGACCCGGCTGGGCGCGGCGGTGCTGCACTGGCAGGCCGCGTACGCCGCCTCGTACCGGATCCAGGTCTCGGCGGACGGGAACTCCTGGACCGACGCGGCGACGGTGGACAACGGCAAGGGCGGCGACGAGGCGGTGCGGTTCGACGCGCCCGGCGTCCGGTTCGTCCGGGTCCAGGGCGTGGCGCGGGCGACCAAGTACGGCTACTCGCTGTGGGGCGTCGAGCTCTACGCGGTGACCCCGCCGGCCCAGCCCCAGCCCCCGGCCGGGCAGCCGCCCGCCCAGCCGGGCGGCGCTCCGGGCGCCACGGCGGCGCCCACGGCTCCCCCGGCGACGGCGCCGAAGCAGTAGCGGCACGGGCACCCGGCCGGACACTCCACCCGGCGGGACATCCGGCGGCGAGCCGGGCCCCGAAAAACGGCGGCGGGCCGCCGGCCCCCGGTGCGGGGGGCGCGGCGGCCCATGAGGCGCGTACCGACGGTGTGAGACGGGCGGGCCCTTGTGTCGCTCGGGTCAGGCGGAGAGCGGTTCGGGCTGCTCGCCGCGGCGGACGGGGGTGGAGTGGGCGCCGTGCGCCCGGCCGATCGGGACCGAGTGGTTGGCCTCGGTATGGTCGTGGTGCTCGTACTCGCCCCACTGCGGCGCCCGCAGCTGGTCGGCACCGCCGTACGGCTCCAGGTAGGGGCGCCAGCGCGGGTCCTTGATGCCGGTGCCGATGATCCGCCAGGCGAGGCCGCTGGGCGGGGCGGGTGGGCGCTTCATCCGCCACCCGAGTTCGGTGAGGTGGCGGTCGGCCTTGGTGTGGTTGCAGCGGCGGCAGGCTGCCACCACGTTGTCCCACCGGTGCTGGCCGCCCCGGCTGCGCGGGATGACGTGGTCGACGCTGGTGGCGGCGGCCCCGCAGTAGACGCAGCGGCCGTGGTCGCGGGCGAACAGCGCCCGGCGGGTGAGCGGGACGGGCCCGCAGAACGGGACCCGGACGAAGCGGGTCAGACGGACGACGGACGGCGCCGGAAGGGCGCTGGTGGCGCTGTGCAGAGTGACTTCCGAGTCCTCCAGGCTGACCGCCTTGTGATTGAGGACCAGGATGAGTGCGCGGCGCATCGATACGACGCCGAGTGGCTCGTAGGACGCGTTGAGGACCAGGACATGCGGCACGGATGCCTCCTTGGACGCCTGCGGCGCGTGGCTCGCGCCGGGACGAGCGGTTGGATCGCACAACGAGTGCGCGATCTCCCCCAGTGTCGCCTTACGCCGTTGTACGGCGCCACCACTCCTGTGTAACGGACCTGCCGTGAACTCCGGGTGTGCTCTCCGTCATAGCCGGTATGCCCGGGGGACGGTCGGGTTGCACCCGGGCGCCCCGGCGGGCGGGGGGCGGGGCGGCGCGGTGGCCCTCCCGGGGGACCGATCGGCCGGTCGGAGCAGTGTTCGGGCCCTGGTGGGGCGGGTCCGGGCCGGGACTCCGGGGGAGCGCACCGGTGCGTTGACGGGGCGTCCGGGGCTGTGTGTACGCCCTGTGGAGGCTTCTCGCTCGGTCACGGCCGTCACCCCGGCGTGTCCGGTCGGGTGTTCGGCGCCGGATAGGCTAAGGCGCACGGTCCGTGGGCCGCTTGCGGCGGCGCGGGCCCGACACGCTCCCTGCAAGGAAGGTCCGCCCGTGTTCCGCTCCGGCGCCACCGGTCTGTCCGATGCGTCCTCGACGCCCTCCGTCCCGACGACGCCGAGCCCCAGCCCCTCCGCGCCGCAGCTGCCGGACCTGCGCATCCCGACCAGCGCGCAGGAGGTCTCGGACACCACCAAGCAGGCCGCCAGCTGGTTCGACACGCACTGGCAGGGCTGGCTGGCCTCCGGCCTGCGGATCGTCCTCATCGTGGTGCTGGCGCTCGTGCTGCGGGCCATGGTGCGCAAGCTGATCACCCAGCTGATAGGGCGGATGGCGCGCACCCCGGACCACCAGGAGGAGAGCCGGCTGGGCGGGCTGCTGGCCAACACCGGGGTGGTGAACCCGGAGCGGCGTCAGCAGCGCTCGGAGGCGATCGGCTCGGTGCTGCGCAGCGTGGCCTCCTTCACGATCCTCGGCACGGCGGCGCTGATGGTGCTCTCCGCGATGGGGGTGAACCTGGCGCCGCTGCTGGCGAGTGCCGGTGTGGCCGGTGTGGCGATCGGTTTCGGCGCACGCAACCTGGTCACGGACTTCCTCTCCGGGGTCTTCATGATCATGGAGGACCAGTACGGCGTCGGCGACGAGATCGACACCGGGGTGGCCAACGGCACGGTCCTGGAGGTCGGCCTGCGAGTGACCAAGCTGCGCGGGGCGAACGGCGAGATCTGGTACATCCGCAACGGTGAGGTCAAGCGGATCGCCAACATGAGCCAGGGCTGGTCGACGGCCTCGGTGGACATCCAGATCGGGTCCAAGGAGGACCTGCTGCGGGCCGAGGAGCTGATCCTGCAGAGCGCGGAGCAGCTGGCCAAGGAGGCGCCGTACGACGAGCTGGTCTGGGCGCCGGTGTCGATCCTGGGCGTGGAGTCGGTCGCGGCGGACTCGGTGACGGTGCGCGTCGAGGCCCGCACCGCCCCCGGCAAGGCGCCGGCCGTCTCCCGGGCGCTGCGGCAGCGGGTAAAGGTGGCCTTCGACCAGGCCGGGATCAAGGTCAAGGAGGAGACCCCGACGGCGGCGGCTGCGGCGGCCGCAGCAGCGGCCTCGGCGGCGGCAGCCGGGTCGGCGGCCGCGCCGGCGGCGGCTCCCGCGACCGAGCAGGCGGCGCCCTCCGCCCTCGCCGACCCGAACTCGGCCCGCTTCAAGGCGACGGAGCCGATCCCGCTGCCGAGGCCGGAGCCGACGCCGTAGCGGAGGCGGCCCTACCGGGGACCGGCCCGATCAGCAGCTCCAACCCGGGCGAGTGCGGCCTGCGTGGACTCGACCAGCCCGGCCTCCTCCTTGGCGATCCACAGCCGCAGCGCCTCTTGGAGATGGGCCTGGGCGTCCTCGAGGTCGCCGCGCTCCATGAGGTGCTTTCCGGTGTGCTGAAGCGCGAAGTCGACCAGTTCCGGGTGCTGGTTTCGCGCGGTGTTCAGGGCACTGCGGTAGAGCGCGGCCGCAGTCCGCACGTCACCGGCGTAGCGGTGCGCGTCGCCGAGGTTGAGCCCGGTGGCGACGACGGCCCGGGTGTTGCCGATCGCTGCGGCGAGGTCGAGCGACTGCCGGAGTGTTGCACGGGCCTCCTCGTGGTTGCCCAGGCACATCTGGCCGATGCCGATCCACCTGGTCAGGACCCGAGCGCGCGCGGGGTCGCTCCCCTCGGGCAAGGCCCGCAGTTCCTCGTGGAGTTGGCCGACCGCGGTGGTCAGCTCGTTCCGGTCGGTGGGGACCATCCGCAGGCTGTCGTCGTGAGTGATGAGGTGGTCAAGCACGTGACCCTCCGTCGTTCGATGCCGATCAAACGAGCGTCGGCAGCACTCCGCGAGGCCAGTGGCGGCGCCGGGCCGTCCGGGAGCTTCACCTCGCACCGCTCGATGAGGGCGGCGGGGTCGGTGTGGGCGATGGCGAGGTTCAAGCCGGGCTCCTCCCGGTTCGGGTCACCGGCGCTCGTCGAGCGTGTCGCCGAAGGTCACGTCCAGTTCCGCGATCAGGGCCTCGGCAAGCTCGGCCTGCTGGGCCCGGTCGATGATCACCCTGGCGAGGTTGGCGACGCCCCGCAGCGAGGTCAGGTCGTTGCCGCGCAGGTCCAGGCCCTGGTACTTGCCTCGGCCGAACTCGGCCAGCCGCAGCGCGCAGGCGTCGAGGACCGTGCCGCCGAGGTCGCAGCCGGTGAACGAAGCCTCGGTCAGCACGCACTTGGAGAAAGCAACCGGCCCGGTGGCCCGGACCTGCTCGAAGCCGGCGTAGTCGAGCTTGCAGTTCTCGAAGAGCACGTTGTCCAGGGTCAGGCCGGTGAGGTTGGCTCCCATGATCTTGCAGTTGCGGAAGACGGCGCGGGACAGTTTGCTGTCACTGATGCGGGCGGTGGCGAGGTCACAGGTGTCGAACTCGACGGAGTCCAGGCGGACCTTGTCGAACTGGACGCGTTCGGCCCGCAGCCCGCTGACGCGGCCGGTGATGAGGCTGGTGTCGGTCAGGTCCAGGTCCCGCAGCTCGGTGTCGCCGTACTGGAAGTCCTGGACGATGCCCCGGGCGGAGTCCAGGGAAGTGACGTTGGACAGGTACAGGCCGGGCTCGTCCAGGCGGGGCAGGGTGACGGTGACACGGCCGAAGGTTTTGCTGTCCACGGGGTTGGGCTCCGCTCTGTCGGGCCGGGCCCGCACCCGCGCGGTGCGGGCCGGGCGAGGTTGGACGGGCTGCTTGCTCTTCTTGGAGCAGCTGTCCCAGGTCGGCCGGTTGTCGAAAGTAACGATGACCGGCCTGGGCTCCCCGGCAGAAGCCGGAGAACTCGCAGGCGGCGACGGCTACGTGGAGGTGAGCACCGTGTCGAGGAGCAACCGCGCCGTGACGTCCAAGGTGTTCTCCGGACCGATGACGACTTCACCGACATCGACAAGTACGTCGTGCGGTATGTACCACTCGCGCATCTCCTCCGGTCCGAACTCCTGCGCCTTCTTCCGGGTCGAGTGCCTGGCCAGGGTCTCCTCCCACGGGATGTCGAGGTAGAAGAAGCTGCTGCGGCCCGGGTGATCGCGGTGCAGCCCGTGGAGCATGTCGCCGTACCGGTCGGCCGCGAGGACGCCTTCCAGGAGCACGTGGTATCCCCGGCCGAGGGCGATCCTCGCCATGGCGTCGATCATTTCGATATTTACTCCGCCTCGGATGTCGGGCTCCCCGAGGACGTTGATCCGGACGCTGTCCTGCGAGATGATCGCCAGCCCGTCGCCGAACAGGGATCGAACGCGCCAGGCCGTGCTGGTCTTCCCGGAAGCCGAGTTGCCGCGTAGAACGATCAAGCTGGGGCCGCTTGCAGTGGAACCAGGGACCGGCTGATCCACCGTTCCTCCTCCGTTCTGTCGCGTAGCGAAGCAACCAGCCAAGGCACGAGCCGAGGGACCGGGACGGCGGCGACCTGCTCGACCGGGTGGAGAAGCCCCCGGGCACAGGACTCGGCCGTCCAGACCGTGAAGCGGGCATTGGGGTAGGCCGGGTTGATTCCGATCTCCCCCTTGGGGCTGACACCGTTGAACGGCGTCGAGATGCCCTCCTTGTTCCAGTAGGCCCACGCTTCCAGGGCCTTGGCCTGCTCGAAGCAGTGGTAGAGCTGTGGGTAGCGGTCGAGAAGCCGGATCTCCCGGAAGATCAGCTGGCCGAGGAGGTGCGGCGCCGTCTCGGCCAGCGTGCCCAGGTCGGCCGCCTCGTGGAACGTGAAATCCCGAATGTCCTGGCAAGGGGGGAGGGACGTGGCTGCGAAGAGGTAGGACAGGCGCCGGCGGACGTAGCCGGGGACCGAGGCGACCAGGCCGGGCTCGATGCGAGCGACGAGGTCGAGGAGCCGGGCGTGGTCCGGGTGGAACCGCCCGAGGTCGAAGAGCGTGCCCATGCCGTCCACTGCGGAGAGGGCGAGGTCCTTGTAGAGCCGGTTGTTCAGCTCCCCGCGGTCGATGTACTCGCGGGTGGCCCGGCTGGTGGAGTTGAGCATCAGGTACTCGGCGACGGTCTCGAAGTACAGGTATCCGAGGTAGGGGAAGACCGGGATCGCGGCGGCGAGCGCATCGATGAACGGTACGTCTGGTGTCGTGTTGCCGCCCGCGTTGCGCAGGAGGGTGTCGAGGAACGGCGCCGTGACGCGAACCCGGTCCACGACGGACCGCAGCACCCGGGTGTCCTCGGCAGCGGTGAGGACGTGGCGACACTGCTGGTAGGCCCGCAGGTGGATGCCGCCCAGACGCAGGTAGTCGAGCCCTTTCAACGGCGCCGGGCCGGTGGGGGTGACCTCGATGACCAGTGGTGTGCTGTTGCTCCGACTCACGAGCCTGCCTCGGCTCTCCAGCAGGTACGAGCCCAGATTGTGGGGCCGCAGCGCGCCGCCGGGTGCCGGGGTGAGCGGGGAGCCGTAGACGGCGCCGACCAGGCAGCCAGTGGAGGCGAGCAGGTGGCCGCTGGCTCGCACGGCTGCCAGGTCGCGGGTCAGGTGCAGGAGGTGAATCGGGGTGCCGGCGGAGAGCGAGCGGAGCATCGCATTGTCGCGCAACAGCCTTCCGCTGGGGGCCTGTTCGAGGCGCTGGTACCACTCGGCGTCGGTGTCGGCGAGCCCCGCCGGTGCCGGGCGGGCGGGCAGGGCGCCGTAGTCGGTGTGGGCGTAGTCCCATTCGGCGTGCAAGGGGTTCCTCCTACTCGGACAGCGTGACGCGGAGCGCGTGCTCCAGCGCCAAGGCGTCGGTGGCTCCGTCGAGGCGCGCCTGTTCGCTGTGGACCACCAGGTCGTGGGCGAGCAGGTGGAGCCAGGCGGGGACGGGCAGGCGAAACTGCTTGGGGTCGGGCCACCAGCGGGCGAGGGGCAGCCGGTAGCGGTCGAGGGCGTCGGCGCCTTTGAGGAGGTCCACCGCGTCCTGGTGCTGCCGGTAGGCGCTCGCCCGGTCGTCCGTGAAAGCGTGGTGGGCGACGTCGTGAAGGGCGACGGCCGTGATCGCCTCGGGCGTGGGACGGGTGCCGAGGGCGGAGGCCACGGTGGCGGTGTGCTCGGCGAGCCAGCGGGCGGCGCGCTGTCCGTGGCCCGGGTCGTCGCGGTCGTGGTGGCGTCGGCAGTCGTGGCAGGCCGCCGAGACGGCAAGGGCCTGTGTGCGGCCGGGGTCGATGCCGTGATCGTGGGCGAGGAACTGCACCAGGAGCGCGACCCGGGCACCGTGCCGGACGCCGTGGATGGAGTCGACCGCCTCCCTACGGGCGAACCAGGAGCCTTCGGGTACCAGCAGGAGCGGACGGTGTGGCATGGTGGCCCGGACACCCGGACCGGTGGGACGGTTACCGGCGATCCAGGCCAGCGTGGTCCGGTCCATGTACTGGTGGTCCGGGAGCCGGCCTGCTTTGGCCAGCGCGCGCAGCGGCGTCTTCCCGGGCTGCGGTGTCGGCGAGATCATGAACGATTCCTGATGAGGTCGGGTGCGATGGGCGTCACGCTGGGCGTGGTGGTGCTGACGATGGGGAACCGGCCTGCGGAGCTGATGGCGCTGCTGGACTCGGTACGGGCCCAGGAGGGCGGCGACAGCGGCGTTCGGACCGTCGTGCTCGGGCAGGGCGTGAAGCTGCCCGAGCTGCCGGACTGGGTGGACGCCGTGGAGCTGCCGGAGAACCTCGGCATCCCCGGGGGCCGCAACGCCGGCGTCGAGCGGCTGCGCGAGCTGGGCGGCACGGACGTGCTGGTCGTCCTGGACGACGACGGCCTGCTGCCTCGCACCGACACCTTCCGGCTGATCCGTGAAGCCTTCGAGCAGGGCCCGCGGCTGGGGATCGTGTCCTTCCGGATCGCGGACGAGACCGGGTTCACCCAGCGCCGCCACGTGCCCCGCCTCGGCGCCAGCGATCCGATGCAGTCCGGACCGGTCACCACGTTCCTGGGCGGCGGTCACGCCATCCGCATGAGCGTGATCGACCAGGTCGGCGACTTCCCCGCCCCGTTCTTCTACGCGCACGAGGAGACCGACTTCGCCTGGCGCGCGCTGGACGCGGGCTGGCACATCGACTACCGCGCCGACATGGTGCTGCAGCATCCCCGCACCGACCCGGCCCGGCACGCCGCCTACTACCGGATGACGGCGCGGAACCGGGTCTGGCTGGCCAAGCGCCACCTTCCTGCGGCCCTCGTGCCTGTCTACCTCACCTCCTGGGCGCTGTACGCGCTGGTCCGCCGACCGCCGCTGTCCGGTCTCAGGGCGTGGTGGTCCGGCTTCTTCGAGGGAGTCCGCACCGCATGTCCTCCGCGTCGTCCGATGCGGTGGAGCACGGTATGGCGGATGGCGAAGCTGGGCCGGCCGCCGGTGTTCTGACGTCCGGCCCGGCGCAGTCAGGTCCAAACGGCGTGGATGGCGTCGATGACGCGCTGCACGTCCGTGCTGGTCATGGCCGGGTAGCAGGGCAGGGACAGCTGCCGGGCGGCAATCTGCTCGGTCACGGACAGGTGGCAGTCCGGGGAGCGGTGGGCGGCGAGGCGGTGGACCGGCTGGAAGTGCACGCTGGTGCCGATCCCGTGCTCGTCCAGGAGGGTGCCGGCCACCGTGTCCCGGGTCCGGCCGCCGGCCGGGTCGATCAGGACGGGGTAGAGGAACCAGCCGTGCCGGACGCCGTCCAGAACGGTCGGCAGCCGCAGCCCTGGAAGGCCTGCCAAGGACCGGTCGTAGGAGGCGGCGATCTGGGCCCGGCGCGCGGTGAAGTCGGCGAGCTTCCGAAACTGCTGGAGGCCGACCGCGGCGGTGATATCCGGCATCGTGTACTTCAGGCCCGGCACGGTGACCTCGTAGTCGGCGGTGCGGCGCTTACCGTGCCGCTGCCACACGGAGGAGTCGATGCCATGCCGACCGAGCAGGCGGGCGGCTTGGACGATGTCGCTGCGGCCGACGATCATCCCGCCCTCGCCGCAGGTGATGACCTTGTTGGCGTAGAAGGAGAACACCGCCAGGTCGCCGACGCTGCCCGCCCGCACGCCGTCGCGCCAGGCGTACAGGGCGTGGGCGGCGTCCTCGATCAGCAGCAGACCGTGGTCGTCGGCGAGCTTGCGGAAGGCCAGGAGGTCGCAGGGCTGGCCGCTGTAGTGCATGACCACGATGGCCTTTGTCCCGGAGGTGATCGCCTTCTCGGCCGCTTCCGGGTCGAGGTTGTAGGTGACGGGATCGATCTCCGTGAACACCGGGGTGCCGCCGCACTGGACGATGGCGTTCGGGGCCGCGCAGAAGGTCAGGCTCGGCGTGATCACCTCGTCGCCCGCCTTGATCCCGGCCGCCAGCAGGGCGAGGTGGAGGGCGGCGGTGCACGAGGAGACGGCGAACGCCTCCTCCACCCCGAGGGCGTCCTTCACCGCCGCCTCGAACCGGGTCGCCTTCGGGCCGGCTGTGAGCCAGCCCGAGCGCAGGGTGTCCAGCACCTCGGCTTCCTCCTCCTGCCCGAGCAAGGGACGGTTCCACGGCAGGAATGTTGCAGCCGTCGTCATGACTGCCCCCACGCGGCGGTGTACTCGGACCGGTACCGCTGGCACGCGGGTGTGCGAAGGGTCCGCACCTCGCCCGCGGTGAAGGCGTCCGCCAGGCCCCGATGGTTGTCGTACTGGGGCTCGTTCGGGTCGGTGATCTTGCGGCTGGCGAGGAGGTCGGCGATCTCCCGCACGCCGTCCTTGAGGGGGGTGGAGCAAGCCCCGGGGATGTGGCGCGCCAGGCGGGCGAAGCTGACCTGGTAGTCGCGGGCATCGGTCTCGTCCCGCTCCGGACCGCGCTGGATCTTCGATCCGGGCACGATGGCGGCCACGGTCTCGGCGATGTCGGCGATGGTGTGGTTCTCCTCGTCGCTGCCAACGTTCCACGCCCCGATCAGGTCGCCCTCCAGGACCGCGGCGAGCACCTGGGCGACGTCGCGGACGTGGACGAGCGGGCGGCGCTGGGCGCCACCGTTGAGCGGGATGCGCCCGGTGGCGACGGCGCGCGACGCCATGGAGTTGACCACGGAGTCCAGACGCTGGCGGGGCGAGGAGCCGTGGACGGTCGCCAGCCGAAGGCTCGTCAACCTGGCGACACCGTCGAGGACTTCAGGAAGGCGCCGTTCGGCGAGAACCTTGGTCCGGGCGTAGATCCCCAGCGGGTTGGGCTCGGTGTCCTCGTCCACGGTGCCCCCGCGCTCGCCGTAGACACTGCAGGAGGAGAAGAACACGTACTGGCCGACACCGGCGCCAGCAGCGACCTCGGCGGCGAGCATCGGGGCAGCGTAGTTGAGTTCGACGGCCAGTTCCTCATCCAGCCGGCAGGCCGGTTCACCGACAATCCCACCCAGGTGCACGATGACGTCCGCGCTGTCGCAGGCCCTGGCCAGCAGGTCGGAGTCGCGCAGGTCGCCGTGGACGAACGTGGCGGCGTTGGGCAGGAGCAGGCCGGGGTCGTCCCCGCGGTTGTAGATCAGGCCATCCACGACGGTGACGTGGTGGCCGAGGGAGACAAGGTGGTGGGAGGCGACGGAGCCGATGTATCCGGCTCCGCCGAGCAGCACGACGCGCATGGAAGTGGTCCCTTCGTTCAGGCGGCCAGAGCGGCGGCGGTCGGGGCGGTGAACCAGTCAGGGATGGCGTTTGGCGTGGTCCTGAGCCAGTTCACGTAGCGATCGATGCCCTCGGCGAGGGCGATCGTGGGACGCCAGCCGAGCAGGTCGGTGGCCCGGCGGGTGTCGGCACAGCCGCCGCGCGGGTCACCCTCGGGCATCGGCGTGTCGACGAACGCAGCGCAGGGGTAGTGGGTGGCGATCAGCTCGGCGATCCGCCGGACCGAGGTGGGGATCCCGGTGCCGATGTTGATGGTCTGTCCGGCGGCCTGGTCGGTGACGAGGGCGAGGAGGGTGGCGTGCGCGATGTCCTCGACGTGGACCATGTCGCGCACCTGGTGGCCGCCGCCGTTGAGCCGCATCGGCCGACCCGTGTGGGCGGACAGGGCCAGCCACGGCACCATCCAGGAGTGCGAGTGGGGCTTGGGAATCTGCGGGTCACCGTAGACCGAGAAGTACCGGACGATCGAGTACTCCGTGCCGCTGCCGCCGAGCATCAGGCGCACCTGGTGCTCGCCCCACAACTTAGTGTTGGCGTAAACCGAGATTGGGGTCAGCGGTTGGTCCTCGGCGAACCGAGCTGCACCGTCCTGCATGGGGATGCCGTCGCCGTACACGGAGGCGGAGGACACGAACACCAGCCGCTTCACCGACGAGGCCGTCACCGCGTCCAGGATGGTCTGAGTGCCGTGCAGATTGGCGGCGAACGCGGTGTCGGGCCGGCGCGTGCAGGCAGCGACGTCGGCGTACGCGGCGGCGTGGATCACGTAGTCCGCGCGGCCCGCGAGCCACGTCACGGTGGCCCGCTCGCGCACGTCGCCGAGAACGACCTGGACGCTGTGCTGGTCCACCTGGAACAGGTCGCGAACGGGATTCGGGTAGGCGTCGAACCGGTCCAGGACGATCGGCTTGGCCCCCAACGCGGCAAGCTGGGCGACGATGCGGCTGCCCACCAGGCCACCGCCACCGGTGACCAGCACGCCGGCGCCGGTCAGCTCGCGCAGGCGCGGGTCGAAGAACACGCCGGCCATGAGGGACCTCCTCTGAAGTGCGGGTATGTGCAGTCAGTGAACCGTCTGCCACGCTCAGGCGGTACGGCGATGGCCCGCTCATCCCGTTCAACCTGTTCAAGATCGGCGCTGGGAGCGTGAGTTGACTGGACGTAAGGGACCGAACCGGCAGCTGGCGGCCGTCATCGAGGAAGCCGGGTGTACGTACGAAGCCCTGGCCAAGGTGGTCCGCAACGTCGCGGCGGAGGCCGGGGAGACGCTGCACACCTCACGGTCGGCCGTGCTCTCCTGGGTGAGGGGTGGTACTCCGACAGGCAGAACGGCGACCTACCTTGCCGAGGCTTTGACGAGAATGGCGAAGCGGAAGGTGACGACCGCCGAGATCGGTCTAGGCTTCCCGGCCATCGGGGAGGCCATGGCCCCTGATCCTCTGGCAACCGCTGCCGACCTCGGGAGACTTGTCATGCTCCACCGTCGCGACTTCCTCGCTCTCGCCTTTTCCACCGCGACAGTCGGGCTCCCGCTCACCTACGACCACCAGACCGTCGCCGCCGCCCTGCGGACCGCACAGGGCGGCCGCAGGGCCGGAGCCGAGGAGGTGCACACCGTCCGGCAGCTCACTGAGATGTTCAGGACGGCCGACGAGAGGCTGGGCGGCGGCCACGGCCTGTCCACCGTGTCGTCCTACCTGGCGGACGCCGTCGTGCCGATGCTCCAGGCCACGTTCCCGTCCGAGGAGGTCCGGAGGAGCGCATACGGGGCGGCGGCCGAGCTGGCGACCCTGGTCGGATGGAAGTGCCACGACCTCGGCCGCGAGGGCGCCGCTCAGAGGTTCTACCTGCTCGGCTACCAACTCGCCTGCGAGTCCGACCCCGCAGGTCACGGGGCCTGGATGATGCGCGCCCTCACCCACCAGGCTCTCGACCTGAACCAGACCACGCACTGCGCCGAACTGGCCGAGGCTGCGCTGTCACGCGCCCAAGGGAAGGTCGACCAGAAGACAGAAGCGCTGCTGCTGGTGACAGCCGCCCGGGCCTACGGAGCGAGCGGCCAGAGCAAGAACGCCGCCGGGGCGCTCCTGGCCGCCGAGGACGCCATGCTCGCCGGCGACGACGGCGTTCCCTCCTACGCCGCCGCCTCCGGCCCGGTCGCGGCCACCGTGGCATCGCACACCGGCAAGACCCTGACCGAGATGAAGGAGCACCGGGCCGCCGAACGGCACTACCGTGCGGCGCTGGAGGGCCGCGTAGTGTCGACGTACCAGCGGGTTCGCGGCCTGACCCTTGCGAACCTCGCCAAGTCCGTGGCCGCCCAGCACCGTCACGAGGAGGCCGTGATCCTGTGGAACCAGTGCCTGGACCTCATGGACGGCGTGGCGTCCGACCGCAACAGGAAGGAGCTGAGGACGGTGCACTCGACCATGGCTGTCTACAGCAGGCGAGGAATCCCCGGTGCCCCCGAACTCGCCCAGCGAGCCGCCGAGCTTGCGTCCTTGTAGGACCAGATGGCACCAGGCCGTACGGTCGGGGCAGCCGAGCTGGAAGTCCTGGAGGATACCCCGGGTGGAGTCCCGGGAAGTGACGCTGGGCAGGTACAGGCCCGGCTCGTCCAGGCGAGGCAGGGTGACGGTGACACGGCCTAAGGTGATGCTGTCCGCGGTGTCGGACTCCGCCCTGTCGGGTGGGCTGGGCCCGCACCGACTGCTGCAGTCCCAGCGGCGGTTGGGCGTGTCACCTGCTCTTCTTGGACCCGTTGTCCTAGGGTCGGCCGCTTGTCGAAAGCCGGCACCGGTGGACGACCCGAACAAACCTGACGAAGTCGTAGAGGATACGCTCCCAGCCTGCTCGGGGCGTATGAAGCCAGCCACTGGACGTCCCTCTGGTAGATCAGCGAGAGGGCGGGGTAGAACAGCAAGCGCGGTCCGGCGCACTTCATCTGCGCCGGACCGCAGCCATTTTGGGCGTGCTGTCAGACGAGCCCGAAGTCGAACTCGCCGTAAGCCGCCGCTGCGATGAAGGTGGCGTGTGCCTCGGCGGTCAGGGCCAGGGCAGGCCCCTCGGGGTCCTTCGAGTCCCGAACGAACGACCCCTGGCCGGCCGGGAAGGCGAACTCGACGCAGTTGTCCTGTTCGTTGCTTCGGCTGGACTTCCTCCAGGTCACGTTCAGGGTGGATGCATTCGCGATGGTCATGGAAGTTCGTCCCTCTTCTGGGTGATGAATTCAAGGGAGTCGTCCACGTTCAGGGCCGCGGCCATGATCTCGTGGAAGCTGCCTCGGTAGATGTCCACCTCCGCTGGGTCCTCGACCCAGCTGCTGCGGACCATGCCTGGCGTCAGCACGATGTCGAGGGCGCGTTGTGGAAACTCAAGGAGCGTGAACGCGCCGTTGAATCCTCGGTTCGGCCGGGCGGTCGCCGGCATGACCTGGATGTGGACGTTCGGCAGGCGGCTCATCTTCACGAGCCGGCTGAGCTGTTCTCGCATCACGTCGTCGCCGACGTTTATGGCCAGGGCCGACTCGTGGATGACGGCGCACAGCTTCACTGGGTTCTCCATCCTGGTGAGCACCCGCTGTCGCGCGATCCGGACATCGACCATGGCGTCCACGCCCGTGGACACAGCGGAGAGTCTGGAGATGATCGCGGTCGCGTAATCGGGCGTCTGGAGAAGACCCGGGACGAAGGTCAGCTCGAATGCCTTGATCTCAACGGCCTGCGCTTCCATCGAGATCAGATCGGTGTAGAGCGGATTGATGGTGTCGCTGTAGCCCTTCCACCAACCGCGCTGGTCCTTCTGACGGGCGATCTCCAACAGGACTTCGCGCAGTCCCTCATCGCACTCGTAGAGGTCGAGCAGCGCCTCGACGATCTCCGGTTTGACTCCTGAACGAGCGTTCTCATAGCGGCTGAGCTTCGGCAGGTTGAGACCGGGGACCTTGCTGACAACCTGCTCGGCTGACAGCCCCTTCCTCTCGCGCAGACGTCGAAGGTCTGCGGCGATGCGACGCTGACGCACGGTCGGTACTCGCTCACTTGTAGCCATGACGGATGCCCTTCTGCGTATCAGTGGGTCAGTGTGCCCGTCCGACGAGCCTGCACGCCACCACACAAGTGGGTGCAACGCACCCGAAATCACATTCGAAGTGAATGTTTTCATTTCACCCGTCGTATGGGTTGCACTGAAACATAGTCAGGGGACATGCTGTGAGTGCAGGACTACGGAGGGTCAGCCAGCAGATCTCGCCCACTCGCGCCCCTTCTGACCCCCCGAGCCCCCATCACCACAAGGCAGGAGCGAGAACCCCATCCGCGGCACCCCTGCCCACCCAACCCGCTCAACCGAGTGTGGGCGGCGGGCGATGAGTCGTGGTGTCGGCGGCCAGTTGTTCTCAACTGGCCGCCGACATCACGGCGCTACATTCCTAAGGACATCCATGACTGCTGAGCACTCGCAAAACCCCCGCCCGGTCACGCCTCGACTGTCGGCCGACCCGACCTTCGACCAGGAGCTGTGCGGGCTCGTACTGGACACCGCGCCTCGGATGTTCGCCGTCGTCCAGGTGTGCGGCGAGGGCTTCGCGGACGCCGATGGGTGGGTCGTGGCCTGGGGGCTCGTCGATGATCCCGGGCCGACGCACGTGATCAGCGTCGACGGACGGGCGCGCATGACCCTGGCGTCCCCTGATCGAGTCTTGCGCCATTTCGCCGGGCGCCCGGGAATCACTTCGCGACTGGTCTGGCTCGCGCAACCGAGAGCTGCCGCGATGAACCAATCCGAAGCCGCCTGACTTTCGGCCGCCCGGTTCGCATTGATCGCTTGCTTTCCCTGGTTCGGGTGGCCCGGCCGTTGTCGGCCGGGCCACCCGCCCATCGCGGCGATTGTGGGTTAGGCCAGAGGGGAGCGCTCCCCAGCTCTGGCGCCGGCGGCCCCGGCCACTCTGGCCGGGGCCGCCGATTGCGCATTTCCGGCGGGGCAGGTGGGTGGGGTATCCGATATTGGCTGGGCTCGCGCCCCTTGGACGCGAGCCCAGCCGTTTTTCAAGTGTTCGTTTTTCCGCTGCTCAACCTCAATGAGCCCGCCGTGTTGGAGGTTCGTCGCGGAATGGGTGGGTGGGTGGGTGGGTGGGTGGGTGGGTGGGTGGGTGGGTGGGTGGGTGGGTGGGTGGGTGGGTGGGTGGGTGGGTGGGTGGGTGGGTGGGTGGGTGGGTGGGTGGGTGGGTGGGTGGGTGGGTGGCCTCTTGCTGCCCGTAACGCTTCGGCATCCTCGGCTGCGCCGACCATTGACACTCCGCTGACGCGGCCCGTACGGTCCTGTGCCAAGCAACTGGAAAGTTTCCTAACAGTTCACGTCGATCGGTCGGGAGGGGAGGATGCCGGGCATGACCAAGAGCACCGCCAAGGCCCCCCTCGCCGGTACGCCGAGCCTCCTGCGGGCCATCAACGACCGCGCCGCCCTGGAACTGCTGCTGGAGAACGGGCCGCTGTCCCGCACCCAGATCGGCACGCTGACCGGGCTGTCCAAGCCCACCGCCTCCCAGCTGCTGGCCCGGCTGGAGGCGGCCGGGCTGGTGCTGCCGGTCGGCACCACGGCGGGCGGGCCGGGGCCCAACGCGCAGCTGTACCAGGTGAATCCGGCCGCCGGGTACGTCGCCGGGCTGGACGTCACCAACAGCGGGATCCGGGTCGCGGTCGCCGACATCACCGGCGCCACGCTGGCCGAGCACACCGTGACCAGCAAGGGTGTCCCGGCCGCCGAGACCGTACCGAGAGTGGCGGCCGCAGTGGCCGAGGCGGTACGGGCCGCCGGGCTCGCCGAGGGCAGCCTGCGCACCGTCGCGATCGGCGTCGGCGGCGCTCCCGACCCGGTCACCGGCAAGCTGCGCTACGCCTCCCACCTGCCCGGCTGGCACTCCCCGCGGCTGGTCGAGGAGCTGACCGAGGCGATCGGTGCGCCGGTGTCGATCGAGAACGACGTCAACCTGGCCGCCGTCGCCGAGCAGGCCTCCGGTGCGGCGGCCGGCTTCGAGGACTTCGTCCTGCTCTGGGCCGAGGCGGGGGTCGGCGCCGCGATCGTGATCGCCGGACGGCTGCACCGCGGGTTCACCGGCGGCGCCGGGGAGGTCGGCTACATGCCGGTGCCGGACTCCCCCGTCGAATGGGACGCCCGGCGGCGCAAGTTCGGCGGGTTCCAGGCCCTCGTCGGCGCACCCGCCGTCCGGGCGCTGGCCCGCGAGCACGGGCTCGGCGCGCCCACCGCGCAGGAGTCGATCGCCAAGGCCCTGGCGACCCCGGGCGCCGGCGACGGCTTCCTCGCCGAGCTGGCCGGGCGGCTCGCCGTCGGCCTGGCCGTGATCGTCTCCGTCGTCGACCCCGAGCTGGTGGTCCTCTCCGGGGCGGTGCCGAGCGCGGGCGGGGAACGGCTGCGCGCGCTGGTCGAGGAGGAGCTGGCCCGGATCTCCATCGCCAGACCGGAGGTCCGCAGCAGCGCCCTGCCCGGCTCACCGGTCCTGCTCGGCGCCCTGCAGCGGGCCCTGTCCGACGCCCGCGAGGCGGTCTTCTCCACCCACTGACCCGCCCACTGACGCTCCCCGCACCTGCACCCACCTGCACCCACCCCTGCCCCCGCCCTCTCCCGACCCCCGAACGCGGGCCCCGAGGCAATGACGCCTGCCCGCGCACCCCCCAGGAGGACCTCGAAGTGCACGCCACCACCTCCCGCAGAGGCCGCCGCACGATCGTCGCCGTCGCCGGCAGCGCCGTCCTGGCCCTGCTCGCCACCGCCTGCACCGGGTCCAGCGACTCGGGCGGCACCGACGACTCGGCGAGCGGCAAGGACGTCACCATCACCTTCTGGCACGGCTGGAGCCAGGACAACGAGACCAAGGCGATCAACGACAACATCGCCGCCTTCGAGAAGTCCCACCCCAACATCCACGTCAAGGCCGTCGGCAACGTCCCGGACGACAAGGTCAACCAGGCGCTGCGGGCCGGCGGCGACGACGCGCCCGACGTGGTGTCCTCCTTCACCACCAACAACGTCGGCATGTTCTGTTCCACCAAGGCCTTCACCGACCTCAAGCCGATGCTGCAGAAGAGCGGCATCGACCCGGCCAAGACCTTCCCGGCCGCGATGCTCAACTACACGCAGTTCCAGGGCAACCAGTGCTCGCTGCCGCTGCTCGGCGACGCGTACGGCCTGTACTACAACAAGAAGGCCTTCGCCGACGCCGGCATCGCCCACCCGCCCAAGACCTTCAGCGAGTTCGCCGAGGACGCCGTCAAGCTGACCCAGGCCGACGGAGACTCGTACAAGCAGCTCGGCTTCATGCCGCTCTACCACGGCTACGAGTCCACCACCGAGCACTACCTCGGCCAGTACGGCGCCTCCTACTTCGGTGCCGACGGCAAGTCGACCATCGCCACCGACCCGAAGGTCGCCGCGATGCTCAAGTGGCAGAAGGGCCTGGTCGACCAGCTCGGCGGCTACGCCAAGCTGGACAGGTTCCGCTCGACCTTCGGCGAGGAGTTCAGCGCCAAGAACCCCTTCCACACCGGCCAGGTCGCGATGGCCATCGACGGCGAGTGGCGCACCGCCTCGCTCGCCGAGAACAAGCCCGGCTTCGAGTGGGCCACCGCCGCCTTCCCCGTCCCGGACGACCAGGCGGACACCTACGGCCGCGGCTACCAGACCGGCACCATCGTCGGCATCGCCAGCACCAGCCGGAAGCAGGCCGCCGCCTGGGAGTTCGTCAAGTACCTGACCACCGACACCGACGCGGTCGTCAGCTTCGCCAACGCGATCCACAACGTACCCAGCACCTTCGAGGCGCTCGACTCGCCGAAGCTCGTCGCCGACGACAACTTCAGGACGTTCCTGGACGTCGCCAAGAACCCGAACTCCGGCACCACCCCGCCGGCCGTCAACGGCGGCGGCTACATCGTCTCCCTGCAGAACCTGGGCTACGACTACGAGTCCGGCAAGCAGACCGACCTGCAGGCCGGGCTGACCGCCACGGCCAAGCAGATCGACACCGACATCGCCCAGGCCAAGTAAGCGCCGCGAACGGCCCACGGAGCTCCCATGTCACTCGCGTTCGGCACCCGCAAGGGAAGCACCTCCCGGGATGCCGGCCCGACCGGCCCGGCGGCGCCCGCCGCGCAGCATCTGCTGCGCCGCAAGCGCCGCCGGGAGGCGGTCCGCACCCTCGCCTTCCTCTCCCCCTGGCTGATCGGCTTCAGCCTCTTCTTCGTCTACCCGCTGGTCTCCACCGCCTACTTCTCCTTCACCCAGTACAACGGCTTCGGCTCGCCGACCTTCAACGGCCTGAAGAACTGGGACTACGTCGTCAACCAGCTGCCGACCTTCTGGCAGGGCCTGCGCAACACCCTGTGGCTGGTCGTCGTCATGGTGAGCCTGCGGGTCCTGTTCGGCCTCGGCGTCGGGATGCTCATCACCAAGGTCAAGACCGGCGCGGGCTTCTTCCGCACGCTCTTCTACCTGCCGTACCTGGCCCCGCCGGTGGCCGCGACCGTCGCCTTCGCCTTCCTGTTCAACCCCGGCACCGGCCCGGTCAACCACCTGCTCGGCGAGCTCGGCCTGCCGCAGCCCGGCTGGTTCGCCTCCCCGGACTGGTCCAAGCCCGCGCTCACCCTGCTCGCCATGTGGGGCGTCGGCGACCTGATGGTCATCTTCATGGCCTCGCTGCTGGACGTCCCCAAGGAGCAGTACGAGGCCGCCGAACTGGACGGCGCCGGGCCCTTCCAGCGGTTCCGGTACGTCACGCTGCCGAACATCTCGCCGATCATCATGTTCGCGGTGGTCACCGGCGTCATCCAGACCATGCAGTACTACACCCAGGCCATCGTCGCCGGGAAGGTCGCCAGCGGCATCGCGGGCAACTCCGGCCAGCAGTTCGAGCCCGGCTACCCCAACGGCTCCACCTGGACGCTGCCGCAGATGGTCTACAACCTCGGCTTCCAGCGCTTCAACTACGGCGCGGCCTGCGTCGTCGCCCTGGTGTTGTTCGCCATCTCGATGGCCGTCACCTCGATCCTGCTCCGCCGCCGCTCCGGCTTCCTGGCGAGCGACGACTAGCGGGCCAGTGAGGACCTGATCATGACTCTCGGCAACACGCTCACCACGGCGCCGGCCCCGACCGGCCCCTCCCGCTCCCGCACCGGCCGCTCCCGCCCCGGCGGCCCCGCCGCCCGGGCCGCCCGGCGCCGCGCCCTGCTCAACTGGGTGGCCGTGCACGCGCTGGCCGTCGCCGCCGCGCTGTTCTTCCTGCTGCCCTTCGTCTTCGTCTTCCTCACCTCGGTGATGACCGACCAGCAGGCGCTCACCACCGACTACTGGCCCGCCAGCTGGCAGTGGGGCAACTACAGCAAGGTCTGGGACACCCCCGGCTTCCTCACCTGGTGGCGCAACACCCTGCTCTACGCCGGGCTCGGCACCCTGCTGACCATCGTCTCCAGCCTGCCGGTCGCCTACGCGCTCGCCAAGTTCCGCTTCCGCGGCCGCAACCTGGCCCTGATGGCCGTCATCGCGATGATGATGCTGCCGCCGCAGGTCACCGTCATCCCGATGTACCTGTTCTGGGCCAAGCAGATGGGCATGAGCGGCTCGCTCTGGCCGCTGATCATCCCGATGGCCTTCGGCGACGCGTTCTCCATCTTCCTGCTGCGCCAGTTCCTGCTGACCATCCCCAAGGAGTACATCGAGGCCGCCCGCATCGACGGCTGCGGCGACCTGCGCACCCTGCTGCGGGTCGTCCTGCCGATGGCCAAGCCGGCCATCGCCGCGGTCGCGCTGTTCCAGTTCTTCTACTGCTGGAACGACTACTTCGGCCCGCAGATCTACGCCAGCAACAACCGCGGGGCCTGGACGCTCAGTTACGGCCTGGAGTCGTTCAAGGCCGCGCACCACACCAACTGGAACCTCACCATGGCCGCCACCCTGCTGGTGATGGCGCCGGTGATCGTCCTCTTCTTCTTCGCTCAGAAGGCCTTCATCGAAGGCGTGACACTGACAGGGGTCAAGGGCTGATGTCCGCACTGAAGTTGGCCATCGTCGGCGGTGGTTCGACGTACACCCCGGAACTGATCGACGGCTTCGCCCGGCTGCGTGACACCCTGCCGATCGGCGAACTGGTGCTGATCGACCCGGCCGCCGAGCGGCTGGAGTTGATCGGCGGGCTCGCCCGGCGGATCTTCGCCCGGCAGGGGCACGGCGCGGTGGTCACGGTGACGACCGACCTGGCCGCCGGGGTCGCCGACGCCGACGCCGTCCTGCTGCAACTGCGCGTCGGCGGGCAGGCGGCGCGCAACCAGGACGAGACCTGGCCGCTGGAGTGCGGCTGCGTCGGGCAGGAGACCACCGGCGCCGGCGGGCTCGCCAAGGCGCTGCGCACCGTCCCGGTGGTCCTCGACATCGCCGAGCAGGTCCGCCGGACCAACCCGGACGCCTGGATCGTGGACTTCACCAACCCGGTGGGCATCGTCACCCGGGCGCTGCAGACCGCCGGCCACAAGGCCGTCGGCCTGTGCAACGTCGCCATCGGCTTCCAGCGCAAGTTCGCCGCGCACCTCGGGGTGGACCCGGAGCTGGTCCGGCTCGACCACGTCGGGCTGAACCACCTGACCTGGGAGCGCGGGGTGACGCTGCTGGACGCCCCGGGTTCCGCGAGCGGGCGGGAGGTGCTGCCGGACCTGCTCGGCGGCTTCGGCAAGGAGATCGCCGAGGACCTGCACCTGCCGCAGGCCGTCATCGAACGGCTCGGCGTCGTACCGTCCTACTACCTGCGGTACTTCTACCAGCACGACGCGGTGGTCGCCGAGCTCAGGGAACAGGGCTCGCGGGCCGCCCAGGTCGCCGAGATCGAACGGCAGCTGCTGGAGCTGTACGCCGACCCGACCCTCGACACCAAGCCCGAACTGCTCGGCAAGCGCGGCGGCGCCTTCTACTCCGAGGCCGCCGTCCAGCTGATCGCGGCACTGCTCGGGACCGGCGGCGGCACCTCCGTCCAGGTGGTCAACACCCGCAACGACGGCGTGCTGCCCTTCCTGCCCGACGACGCCGTCATCGAGGTGCCGGCCGAGGTCGACGCGGCGGGCGTGCGCCCGCTGCCGCAGCGCCCGCTGGAACCGCTGTACGCCGGGCTCGTCGCCGCCGTCACCGCGTACGAGCACCTGGCCCTCGACGCCGCCCTGCACGGCGGCCGCGACCGGGTCTTCGACGCCCTGCTCGCCCACCCGCTGGTCGGCCAGATCGAACTCGCCGACCGGCTCACGGACCGACTGCTCGCCCACAACCGCGAGCACCTCGCCTGGGCCTGACCCGGCCCACGACGTGCCCGGCCCGCGCTTCCGAGCGGGACGCGGGCCGGCACGTCGCGAGGAGACCGTCCACCCCCGGCCGCCGACTGACCGGCCGGGCCGCACCGGCCGCCGACTGACCGGCCGGGCACCCGGCCGCGACTGACGGCCGGGCCACGTACGAGCCGCGGGGAACCGATGACCCACCAGCCCGAACCACTCCTGCCCGGCGTACTCGCCATCGACGCGGGCAACTCCAAGACCGACGTCGCCCTGATCGGCGCCGACGGCAGCATCCTCGGCACCGCCCGCGGCGGCGGCTTCGAACCCCAGAAGATCGGCGGCGCCGCAGCCGTCGCCGGCCTCGCCCCGCTGGTCGAACAGGCCGCCGCCCAGGCCGGCCACCCCGGCTGGGACGGCGTGCTCACCAGCCACGTCAGCGCCTGCCTCGCCAACGCCGACCTGCCGGTGGAGGAACAGGCGCTGCGCGACGCCCTCGAATCCCACCCCTGGGGCGTCAGCAACACCGTCGCCAACGACACCTTCGGCCTGCTCAGAGCCGGCACCGACAGCCCGCGCGGGGTCGCCGTCGTCTGCGGCGCCGGGATCAACTGCGTCGGTCTCCTCCCGGACGGCCGCACCGCCCGCTTCCCCGCCCTCGGCGAACTCACCGGCGACTGGGGCGGCGGCTCCGGCCTGGCCATCACCAGCATGTGGCACGCCGTCCGCGCGGAGGACGGCCGCGGCGGGCCCACCGCCCTCGCCCCGGCCATCGCCGAGCACTTCGGCCTGCCCACCGCCGGCGCCGTCGCCGAGGCCGTCCACCTCGGGCAGCTGCCGAGCGCGCGGCTGCACGAGCTCGTCCGGGTGCTGTTCGCGGTCGCCGGCGACGGGGACCGGGTCGCGCTGGAGCTGATCGACCGCCAGGCCGACGAGATCGTCCGGCTGGCCGTCGTCGCCCTGGGACGCCTGGGGCTGCTGGACTCCCCGGCCCCGGTGGTCCTGGGCGGCGGCGTGCTCGCCTCCCGGCAGCCGCTGCTGCTCGACAACCTGACGGCCCGCCTCGCGAAGGCCGCGCCGCTGGCCGAACCGCGGGTCGTCGTCGCACCGCCCGTCCTGGGGGCGGCCCTGCTCGGGCTCGACCACCTGGAGGTGGGCGCGGAGGCGCAGGAGCGGCTGCGCCAGGCGTACGAGGAACCGCGGACGGTGGCGGCCTGACGGCGGCTCAACAGCTCCCTCCCCCGCCGGATCCGCACGTCCGGCGGGGGAGGGCTTGTCCAGAGCGGGACGGGGAGGAGGTTTCGCGCTGGCGCCGGGTGGGAACCGCGGTCCGGGCGCCGGTCGTGTGACCCGAGTACCGACTTCCTCCGCCGCCCGGGGAGACTTGTGCCATGGCCGTGCCCCGCAACCTCCTCGCCGCCGCCCTGCTGGCCTGCGGCACCGCAGCCGTGCTGTCCGGCTGTACGCCCGCCGACTCCGGGCCGGCGGTGGCCGCCGCCTCGGCCGCGGCGGTCGCCGACGAGGGCGCGGACGACTTCCTCGACGACGAGGACTTCCTCGCGGAGGAGGACGAGGAGGGCTACTCCCCCGCCGCCGAACCCTCCGCCGAGTCGTCCGCCGACTCCGCCGCCTCGACCGCCGCCGGGCCCGCCCGGGCCGCCGCCGACTGCACGGCTCCCGCGCAGAGCCCCGGCCACGAGGTCCTGGTCGTCGTCGCCGCCGGCCCCGCCGAGCTCACCGCCCAACCCGCCCGCTACACCTGCGACCCGGCCCGCTACGCCCCCACCGGCACCCCCGTCCACTACGGCTTCGCGGCGGCCGGCGTGACCGCCACCCTGGTCGACCGCCCGCACGACGACCCGGCCAGGTCCGTCCCGCTGGAGGACCTGATCACCCACCTCAACGACTGCCTGGCCGAACGCGACCCGGCGGACCCGTGGGGCTGCCACGGCAACGCCTACGACGTGGTGCTGGACTCGCACGGGCGGATCGTGCGGATCGGCGAGGTCACGGTGCCGTGACGGTGCGTTCCCGGCGCGGAATACGGTGTAGAAGGTCCTGGAAACTGTTGATAATCGGCTTTGCTACGCGCATCAACCAGGCCCCAACTGGGAGCTTTTGACGTTCATTACGTCCATGGGGGCCTTCCTTGGGGTTGGTCTTACTCTCGACGTCGTTGACCCGGTTTCGGCGGCTCTGCTTTGCTTCCGGCCGTCGACGGTGAAACCGGCTCCCCATCCCCAACGTCGCTGACCGGCCGTGACGGCCGGTCCGCTGCTCCGGCCTGCCGTCGTCGCACTCCCCTTCGTCCCCACAGTGCCGCCGCCGCGCCCTACCGACGTGCGGTCGGCATCAGAGAGGAACCCTCACGATGGGCATGTCCCCCACCTCCCGCCGGATGCGCACCCGGGCCCTGACCGGGCTCGGCGCGCTGGCGCTCGCCACCGCCGGATTCGCCGCCGCCCCGGCCGCCCAGGCCGACCAGCCGGGCAGCGAGTTCGCCGGGCAGTCCCACCCCTACCGGCACGGCACCGTCCCCACCAGGGAGAGCGCCGAGCACGCCAATGCCAACTCCGCCGCCGCCCAGCGCACCACGAACCTCAAGTACGGCGGCGGTGTCGACGGCATCGGTGTCACCACCGGCGCGCCGAAGGTCTACCTGATCTTCTGGGGCTCCCAGTGGGGCACCCAGGGCACCGACGCCAACGGGTACACCACCCTCTCCGGTGACCCGTCGGGCGAGGCCGTCCGCGCGCAGCAGCTGTTCAAGGGCCTCGGCACCAACAACGAGACCTGGTCCGGCGTCATGACGCAGTACTGCGAGGGCATCACCAAGGGCGCCACCAGCTGCCCGTCGACCGCCGCGCACGTCGGCTACCCGACCGGCGGCGCGCTGGCCGGCGTCTGGGTGGACACCTCGGCCTCCGCCCCGAGCAACGCCACCGGCAACCAGATCGCCAACGAGGCGATCAAGGGCGCCGGGCACTTCGGCAACACCACGGCCGCGTCCAACCGCAACGCGCAGTACGTCGTGCTGTCCCCGACCGGCACCCACCCGGACGGCTTCAACACCTCGACCGGCAACTTCTGCGCCTGGCACGACTGGAACGGCGACACCACGCTGAGCGGTGGCGCGGCCTCCTCCCCGTACGGCGACCTGGCGTTCACCAACGACCCGTACGTGACCGACATGGGCACCTCCTGCGGCCAGAACTACGTCAACAGCGGCAGTGCGGGCCTGCTGGACGGCGTGACCATGGTGTACGGCCACGAGTACTCGGAGACCATCACCGACCAGAACCCGGCCGGCGGCTGGACCGACTCGTCCGGCGCCGAGAACGCCGACAAGTGCGCCTGGAAGGGTGTCGGTGGCACCGGCGGCTCGCAGAACGTGGCCTTCGCGACCGGCTCCTTCGCCATGCAGGGCACCTGGTCGAACGCGGTGAGCGCCTGCCAGATCTCGCACGCGATCGTCCCCTGACGATCAGGGCGTAGACACACCCAGGGGTAGGCGCCGGGGTGGGCCGTGGGGGCCCGCCCCGGCGCCGTCGTGTCGGCCCCGCCCTACGACGCGACCAGGCCGAACTCGTAGGCCTGGATGACCAGGTGGACCCGGTCGCGGGCGTCGAGCTTGGTGAACAGCCGGGCCACGTGGGCCTTGGCGGTGGCCACACTGATCGTGAGCTCCGCGGCGATCTCGGCGTTGGACAGGCCACGGCCGACCAGGGTCAGCACCTCGCGCTCGCGTTCGGTGACGCCGCCGGCGAGGGCCCGCCGGGGCTGGGCGGGCCGCTGGGGGCGGGCGGCGAACTCGCCGATCAGCCGGCGGGTGATGCCGGGGGCCAGCAGGGCGTCGCCGGCGGCGACCACCCGCACGCCGTCCAGGATGGTCTCCAGGGCGAGGTCCTTGACCAGGAAGCCGCTCGCGCCGGCCCGCAGCGCACCGTAGACGTAGTCGTCGTCGTCGAAGGTGGTGAGGACGAGGACCTGGGTGGGCAGGTCCGGATCGGCGGTGATCCGGCGGGTGGCCTCGATGCCGTCGCTGACCGGGGGCACCCCCCGGCTGCCGGGCTGGGGGCGCATCCGGATGTCCATCACGGCGACGTCGGGGCGCAGCCGGGTGATCAGGTCGACGGCCTCGGTGCCGTCGCCGGCCTCGCCTACCACCTCCAGGTCGGGGGCGTCGGCCATGAGCACCCGCAGGCCGGTGCGGATGAGCGGCTGGTCGTCCACCAGAACGACACGGATCACGGTCCCACCTCCACGGGGATCGGCAGTCGGGCGGCGACGCGGAAGCCGCCCCCGGGGCGCGGGCCGGCGGTGAACTCGCCGTGCAGCAGGGCGACCCGCTCGCGCAGGCCGGCGATGCCGTAGCCGGTGCCGGGGGAAGCGGTCGGCCGGCCCGCGCCCGAGTCGACCACGGTGACGGCCAATTCGTGCGGCCGGTAGTCGACGGTGACGTGGCAGTCGCGGGTGCCGGCGTGCTTGAGCACGTTGGTGACCGACTCCTGGACGATCCGGAAGGCGGCCAGGTCGACGTCGGCGGGCAGGGTGCGCGGCTCGCCGCCGCGGGTCACCGCGACCCGGACGCCGGCGCCCGCGTTCCGCTCCACCAGCCGGTCCAACTCGGCCATCCCGGGGGCTACTTCGAGCGGAGCGGACTCGTTCTCGCCGGCCCGCAGCGCGCCGAGCATCCGGCGCAGCCCGGCCAGGGTCTCCCGGCTGGTGGCCTCGATGGCGTTCAACGCGTTGCGGGTCTCGGCGGGCTGGGTGTCCATGACGCGGCTGCCCATGCCGGCCTGGATCGCGATGATGCCGATGCTGTGGGCGACCATGTCGTGCAACTCTCGGGCGATCCGCAACCGTTCGGCGGTCACCGCCTGTTCGGTGGCCCGCCCGCGCAGGGCCTCGGCGTGCGCGCGGCCCTGGTGGACGGTGTGGCCGACCAGCCAGGCGATCAGGACGGTCCCGGCGAGCCCGCCGTAGGCCATCGGCTTGACGGGGTACCCGTTCCAGGCGCCCCAGGCCAGCATTCCGGCGAGCATGGCGACGGGCATCGCCGCCGCGAACAGCGACACCGTGCGGGAGCGGGTGGCCGCGGTGTACCCGACCACGGCGTCGGCGATCAGGAACTGCACGACCGGGGTCTCCGGGACGTTGCGCATCCCCAGGGTGAAGAGGCAGCCGGCCAGCGCCGCCGCGATCGCGGCCTGCGGCAGGCGCACCAGCAGCGCCGCGACCAGAGTGGTGACCACCGCGGTGACCAGCAGCGGCATGTCCTCGATGTTGCCCTCGTACTCGAAGAGGTGGCGCAGCTCGTCGCGCCGGGTGAACAGCCGGAACACGACGACGAGCGTCCAGAACGCCCCCACCCACACGCCGGCGGGCAGGCGCCTGAGCAGGGGCGGGCGGGGTTCGATGATCATGACGCGATGGTAGTGGCGGGCCTTACGGCGGCACATCGGCCCGCGGGACTAATCCCGGGGGCGGGGGCGGCCGCCCCCGGTTGTGTCCCGCTGCCCGATGCCCGAGTACGGCCCTGACCGGCACCGTTGCCCCCGTGATCGAGATCGAGCGACTGACCAAGCGGTACGGCGCCACCACGGCCGTCGACCAGTTGACCTTCACCGTCCGGCCGGGCACCGTCACCGGCTTCCTCGGCCCCAACGGCGCGGGCAAGTCCACCACGCTGAGGATGATCCTGGGCCTCCACACCCCCACCGAGGGGAGCGTCACCGTCGACGGCGTGCCCTTCGCCGGCCGGCCGCGCGGGCTGCGGCACGTCGGCGCCCTGCTGGACGCGGGCGACGTCCACGGCGGGCGCAGCGCCAAGGCGCACCTGTCGGCGCTCGCCCGCAGCAACCGGATCCCGCTCGGGCGGGTCGACGAGGTGCTGGCCGAGGTCGGGCTCGGCAAGGCCGCCGGGCGGCGGATCGGCGGCTACTCGCTGGGCATGAAGCAGCGCCTCGGCATCGCCGGCGCCCTGCTCGGCGATCCGCCCGTGCTGCTCTTCGACGAGCCGCTGAACGGGCTGGACCCGGAGGGCGTGCTCTGGGTGCGCGGGCTGTTCCGGCGGCTCGCGGACGAGGGGCGGACGGTCTTCGTCTCCAGCCACATGATGGCCGAGATGGAGCACACCGCGGACCGGCTGGTGGTGATCGGCCGCGGCCGGCTGATCGCCGACGAGAGCCTCGCCGAGTTCGCCGCCCGCAACGCCGTCTCCATGGTGACCGTGCG
This sequence comes from Streptomyces sp. 1114.5, assembly GCF_003635085.1. Classification (NCBI taxonomy): domain Bacteria; kingdom Bacillati; phylum Actinomycetota; class Actinomycetes; order Kitasatosporales; family Streptomycetaceae; genus Streptomyces; species Streptomyces sp. 1114.5. Next base: position 240,975 of record NZ_RBXE01000002.1, on the reverse strand, counting down.
GACCCCCGAACTCGACGCGTTCGCCGCGGTGTTGCGGGCCGCTGGGGGCGAAGTCCGGTGCACAGCACCTCGGTTGCTGGACGTCACCGGGCTGTCCGCCGAGCGGATCGGCGAACTCGCCCTGTGCAACGGCGTGGTGCTGCACGAACTCACCGCCCGGACGTCCTCCCTGGAGTCCGCCTTTATGTCCCTGACCGCCGACAGCGTCGAGTACCCGGCCGGAGAAGCCCGATGAGCACCCTGACCGACCGCCGTACCGTCATCGCCCGCCCCGAGCCGCGCGCCCGATTCGCCGACCTGCTCGCCGCCGAGTGGATCAAGCTGCGCTCGCTGCGGTCCACGTACTGGGTGCTGGCGCTCGCCTCGCTGGTGGCGATCGTCGTCAACCTGAACGCCGTCCACACCGACCTGCCGTACATCGACCACCCGCAGGCGCCCCTGTTCGGCGAGCAGCGCGCCCCGTACGACCCGCTGTTCCACGGCCTCGGCAACATCGCCGGCGACCTGATGGCGATCGCCGCCGGCAGCCTCGGTGCGATCACCGTGTTCGGCGAGTACACCACCGGCATGATCCGCACCACCTTCGCCGCCGTACCGGACCGGCGGGGCGTGATCGCGGCCAAGGTGCTGCTGATCGGCGGGATCACCGCGCTCGCCGGGGCGGGGGTGTCGGCGGGCTCGTTCTTCGCCGTCAACGCGATGCTGGCCTCCCGGCACGTCGGGGTCTCCATCACCGACCAGGGCTGCCTGCGGGCCGTCCTCGGCTACGCGGCGATCGTGCCGGTCTGCGCGCTGATCGGCATGGCCCTGGGCGCGCTGCTGCGGCACGCCACCGCCTCGATCGTGGCGCTCGTGCTGGTGATGTTCATCCTGCCGCTGATGTTCGGCGGTGACCGCTACCGGTGGCTGAAGGAGATCGGCACCCACCTGCCGCTCTCCACCGTCTCGCGGCTCACCATCCGGCCCGGCTCCGCCACCACGATGGGCAAGTACGCGCCGAGCGTGCTGGACTCCTGGATCACGATGGGGGTGTGGGCGGCCGCCGCCGTCACCGTGACGGTGGTCCTGGTGCGGCGGCGGGACGTGTGAGCTCGGGAATCCGGCGGCGGTCAGGCGGTGGCTGCGCCCGCCTTGGCGCGGAAGGCGCCGAGGGTCGTCGCCGGGACGCCGCAGGCGGGGAGGAAGGAGGCGGCGCCGCCGTGGTGGGTGCGGACGCGGTCGAGGAAGACGGACATCGCCTCGGCCGGGGCTTCCAGGAGGGGGGCCGGGATGGTGAGGTGGCGGCCCTGGGAGTCGGTGACGCGGCTGTGGTCGGCGTCGTTGAGGGCGGTGCGGTGGCGCTCGGCGAGGCCGGCGAAGATCTGCGGGAGGGCGTCGGTGGTGCGGGCGTAGTCGGCGACGATGCGCTCGGCGGGGACGTCCAGGAGGTCCAGGAGGAGGGCGGTCAGCAGGCCGGTGCGGTCCTTGCCGGCGGCGCAGTGCAGCAGGACGGCGCCGGGGCGGACGGTGGCCTCGACCGCGGCCGCCACCGCCTCGGGGGCGGACTCGGCGAGCAGGACGTAGAAGTCGCCGAGGTCGGCGGCGGTGGTCATGGTGCCCATCCGCGCGGTGAGGGCGTCGGTGGCGGGGTTCACCGGGGCGGCGACGACGGCTATCCCGGCGGCCTCGGCGGCGGCCCAGTCGGCGGGGTGGGTCTCGCGCGGGTCGCGCAGGTCCACGATGGTGCGGATGTCGCAGGCCCGCAGCTGGGCGACGGTGGCCTCGTCGGCGGCCGGGAAGGGCTGGGCGGAGCGGTACAGCACGCCGGGGCGGACCCGTCGGCCCTCGGGGTCGCCGAGGGTGGCGGCGTCGCGGAAGTTGACCAGGGACATGCGGGGGCCTTTCGGTGGAGCCGCGCGGGACGAGCGGAGCGGGCCGGCGGGGCGGGACGGACCGGACGGGCGGGACGAGGGACATCTAGACGTCTAGATGTCTAACGCGTCCCGGGGCCCCCGGGCAAGCGGCGGGCGCCCTGCGCTCCCTCCATCCCACTCCCGTCGCTGCGCCGCGGCGACCCGAACGGGGCTGCCACCCGAACGCGACGGCGACCCGCACGGGACGGCGGACCGGCCGAGCCCGGGCGGTCGGCTTCGTAGGATCGAGCCCGTGGCGACCAACCCCGCGGACACTCCGAACCCCGCGAGCACCCCGAGCACCCCGCTGTACCGCCGGCTGGCCCGTCGGCTCCAGGAACGCATCGACGCCGGTGCGTACCCGGCCGGCGCCCGGCTGCCCAGCGAGCCGGAGCTGAGCGCCGAGTTCGGGGTGAACCGGCTGACCGTGCGGCAGGCGGTGGCGGAGCTGGAGCGGGCGGCCGTGGTGGAGATCCGACGGGGCGTGGGCACTTTCGTCCGCCCGCCCGCGGTCCGGGTGTCGATCGCGGTGGATCCGCGCAGCCAGCGCTTCGACCTGGGCAGCGTGCACGCCGCCCTGCCCGAGGCCGGTCGGGAGGACAGCGCGGCGGACGGCGAGTTCGTGGTGGCCGCCCCGCCCGTGACCGGCACGGCGGAGGACGCGGAGGCGGCCCGCCAGTTGGGCCGTACGCCACAGGAGCTGTCCCGGGTGGATTCGGTGATCCGGCTGGGCGGGCGGGCCCGGGCGGCCTCCAGCTACTGGGTGCCGTTCGGCCCGCTGCCCGCGGAGCTGGTCCGGCCGGGCCGCCCGGGGAACCTGGTGCTGGACCTGGCGCGAACGGCCGGGGTGGAGCTGGAGTACGACTGGCGGGCCTTCGGGGCGGTCGGCGCGGACCTCGCGGACGCCGAACTGCTGGACGTCCCACCGGGCACCGCGCTGCTGGTCCGCGAGGGCGTCAGCTGCACCCCGGACGGCACCCCGGCCCTGTACGTGCGGCGGCGGATCGACGGCAGCAGCGCGCGCTTCGTGCTGCACTTCCGCGAGCGGTAGGGCGGCGCAGCAGCGAGCGGCAGGGCCCCCGTCCGGGGCCGGAGCCTGTCCGGCGGAGGTATCGATCCTGCTAGTGTGCTGCGCCGAAATACCAGGTCGCACGGGGGATGGCAGGACGCGATGACCGAGGAATTCGACCACGACATACCCGCCGAACTGGCCGAGGCGTACCTCGTCCTGCTCGCCGACGTCTCGCGCACCGGCCGGCTGCTGCGCCGGGACGAGCTGGAGGGCCTGCGCAAGCTCGGCGAGCACTGCGCCGAGGCCGGGTACGGGCTGCGCGAGGTGGTGTCGCACTGTCTGGCGGCGGCCCGGCGGGCCTGGCAGACGCTGCCCGGGGCGGCCTCCGCGAGCAGCGTCAACGAGCTGCGCCGGATGGTGGACGCCGTCCTGGCCGCCACCGACGCCGCGCTGGCCGCGCTCGGCGAGGGCCATGAGCGCGCGCAGCGCCTGGCGGTCCGTCAGGAGGAGGCAGCCAGGCGGGAGTTCATCGACGACCTGCTGTTCGGCCGCAGCGAACTCGGCTTGCTCGCCGAGCGCGCGGAGCACTTCGGGCTGCGGCTGGCGGGCGCGTACACGGTGGCGGTCGCGGTGGGCGACGAGCCGTTCGCCGACGTCCATCCGCTGGTGCACCGGGTGGAGCGGGAGCTGGCCGGACGGTTCGGCGAGCGGGACGTCCTGCTGGCCAGCAAGGACGGCCGGCTGGTCTGCATCGCCCCGGACTCCGAGCGCGCCGTGCTGGACGCCTTCGCGGACCTGACGCTGCGCCCCGGCCCCGGCTACCGCCCGGTGCTGCGGGTCGCCACCGGGCGCCGGCACTCGGGGCCGAGCGGGGTGCCGCGCAGCTACGAGGAGGCGCTGGACGCGCTGGACTACGCGCAGCGCCTGGACCTGTCGGCCACCCATCTGAAGGCCGAGGAACTGCTGGTCTTCCCGGTGCTGATGCGCGACCGGGCGGCCATGGCGGACCTGGTGCGCAGCGTGCTCGGTCCGCTGACCGAGGCGCGCGGCGGCGCCCGTCCGCTGCTGGACACCATCGCGGTGCAGGCGGAGGCCGCATACGTGAACGCGGAGGCGGCGCGCCGGCTGGGGCTGAGCGTGCGCACGCTCGGCTACCGGCTGGAGCGGATCAAGGCGCTCACGGGGTACGACCCTTCGGATGCGCTGCAGCGGTTCACGCTGGAGACGGCGGCGATGGGGGCCCGGCTGCTGAACTGGCCGGACCAGCCGCTCTGATCTCGGTGCCCCGACGGCCCATCGCCCCGACGGCCCAGCGCCCCGACAGCCCCGGCACCTCTGCCGGCCCGGCACGGCAAACCCGGAGGGCCGCTCTGCGACGGCCCGGCGACCGCCCTGTTGCCGGGCCGTCGCAATGTCACGCGGGCCGCGCGTACCAGGGTGTCAAAAGGCCGTAAAGATTGCCGGATCCTGGCAATGTGCGGGGGCCGCCCTCACTGTCATGATCTCCCCGGTGCCGAAGCACGGCGCCGGGGGAAAGGCGGGGGAGCGTGGCCGGATCGGGGGGATTCTTCGCGGCCGCGCTGGCCTTTCCGACAGCGCTGTTCAGCTTCGCACTGGTGGTGGTCGTCGGGTACTGGCTGCTGATGCTGCTCGGCGGACTGGGGTTCGACGCCCTGCACGGGGGACACGGCGTCGGACACCACGGGGGCGCCGGGCACGTCGGGCCGGCGGGTCACGCGGGTCACGTCGGGCACGGTGTCGGGGGGCACGGTGTCGGGGGGAACGGGGCCCACGGGACCAACGGGGGAAACGGCTCCCACCCGGGCCCCGGCCACCACGGGGGCGTGCTGGGCGCGCTGGGACTGGGCGGGGTGCCCGTGACGGTGGCGGTGTCGCTGCTGGTCGCGCTCGCCTGGTTCGTCAGCCTGGCCGGCACCGCGCTCACCTCGGGGGCGCCGGCGCGCGGCGGTGTGCTCGCCGTCGCGCTGGTCGCCTCCTGGGCGGGCACCCGGGTGCTGGTCAGGCCGCTGCGGCGGCTGTTCCCGGAGGACCGGCCGGTCACCCGGGGGGACTTCGTCGGCCGGGTCTGCGTGATCCGCACCGGCCGGGTGACCGCCGACTTCGGCCAGGCCGAGGTCACCGCCGGGGACGGCTCCACCGCGACCGTCCAGGTCCGTACCCCCACCCCCGAGCCGGGGCTCACCGCCGGACGGACCGCCCTGATCTTCGACTACGACGCCGAGGGCGAGCACTTCCTGGTGGCACCCTTCGACCCGTCGCCGCCGGGCATCATCCACTGACGTCTCGTCAGATTCCGGCATTCTCGCGCCACTTCACACCTCTTCGCACCAACTCGCCATCTCGTCAAAGGACTCCGTGATGGACACCATCGCCGTGGGTTTCGGCGTTCTCGTCGCCGTCGTGCTGCTCATCGTGCTCGCCGTGCTGCTGTTCGTGGGCCGCCTGTTCCAGAAGGTCGAGCAGGGCAAGGCCCTGATCGTCTCCCGGACGAAGAAGGTGGACGTCACCTTCACCGGTGCGATCGTCCTGCCGATCCTGCACAAGGCCGAGCTGATGGACATCACCGCGAAGACGGTGGAGATCCACCGGGCCGGCCGGGACGGCCTGATCTGCCGGGACAACATCCGTGCCGACATCCGGATCTCCTTCTTCGTCCGGGTGAACAAGACCGTCGAGGACGTCGTCAAGGTGGCGCAGTCGATCGGCACCGCCCGGGCCAGCGACCCGCAGGCGATCCAGGACTTCTTCGCCGCGAAGTTCGCCGAGGCGCTCAAGACCGTCGGCAAGCAGCTGGACTTCACCGATCTGTACACCCACCGGCACGAGTTCCGGGACCAGATCATCGCGGTCATCGGCACCGACCTCAACGGCTACACCTTGGAGGACGCGGCCATCGACCACCTGGAACAGACGCCGATGAGCCAGCTGGACGCCGACAACATCCTGGACGCCCAGGGCATCCGCAAGATCACCGAGCTGACCGCGATCGAGCACGTGCGCACCAACGAGTACCAGCGCACCGAGGAGAAGGAGATCACCCGGCAGAACGTGGACGCCCGGGAGACCGTCCTGGAGCTCGAACGGCGCCAGGCCGACGCCGAGATCCGCCAGCGCCGCGAGATCGAGACCCTGCGGGCCAAGGAGGACGCGGTGATCGCCCGGGTGCAGGAGGAGGAGCGGCTCAACGCGCAGACCGCCTTCCTGCGCACCGAGGAAGTGCTCGGCGTGCAGCGGGAGAACCAGGCCCGCGAGGTCGCGGTGGCGCAGAAGAACCGCGAGCGGGTGATCGCGGTGGAGAACGAGCGGATCGAGCGGGACCGCCTGCTGGAGGTCGTCGGCCGCGAGCGGGAGACCGAGCTCGCCACGATCGCCAAGACGAAGGAGGTCGAGTCCGCCAAGCGGGAGGTCGCGGACGTGGTCCGCGAGCGGGTCGCGGTGGACCGCACCGTCGCCGAGCAGGAGGAGGCCGTCAAGACGCTGCGCACCACCGAGGAGGCCGAGCGGGTCCGCAAGGCCGTGGTCATCCAGGCCGAGGCGGAGGCGCAGGAGAAGCTCGTCAAGGACATCAAGGCCGCCGAGGCCGCCGAGCAGGCCGCCGCCCACAAGGCCCGCGAGGCGCTGGTGCTGGCCGAGGCCCGGCAGCGGGCCGCCGAGCTGGACGCGTCCGCCAAGGTCCGGCTGGCCGAGGGCATCCGGGCGGAGGCCGCCGCCGAGGGCCTGGCCCGCGTGCAGGTACGGGAGCAGGAGGCCGCGGCGGTGGAGAAGGTGGGCCGCGCCGAGGCCGCCGTGCAGGCCGAGAAGGCCAAGGCCGGCGCGCTGGAGGTCGGTGCCAGGCTGAAGGCCGAGGCCGAGGGCCTGACCGAGAAGGCCGCGGCGATGGCCAAGCTGGACGAGGCCTCGCGCGGGCACGAGGAGTACCGGCTGCGGCTGGCTGCCGAGAAGGACGTCCGGCTGGCCGGGCTGGACGCGCAGCGGCAGATCGCCGAGGCGCAGGCGGCCCTGGTCGCGGCCGGCCTGGAGAAGGCGAAGATCGACATCGTCGGCGGGGACTCGGTGTTCTTCGACCGGCTGGTGCAGTCGGTGACGGCCGGCAAGAGCGTGGACGCCTTCGTCGGACACTCGCAGACCGCGCAGGCGCTGGCCGGCCCGTGGCTGGACGGCCGGGCCGACTTCACCGAGGACCTGACCCGGGTGCTGTCCTCCGTCTCCACGGCGGACGTGCAGAACCTGACGGTGTCCGCGCTGCTGATGAAACTGATCGGCTCGGGGAACGGCGAGCAGGCCGGGCAGCTGAGCCGACTGCTGGACTCGGCGCGCAAGCTCGGCATCGCCGAGACCCCGATCGGGGCGCAGGCCACCGCGAACGGCAGCAAGTAGCCAACCCGCCGAACAGCTGAGGAACTGACCGTGGACGCCCTCGACGACGCCCGGCTCGACGCCGGCACCTACGAGGTCCTGCGCGACCGGCTCGCCCGGGCCGCCGCCGAACTCGCCGACCGCGCACGGGCGTTGAACGCCCGCCGGGTCGAGGAGTTCGGCGGCGGGGAGCTGCGGCTCACCGGCACCGGGCGGCTGACCACCGCCCGGGCCTGCCTCCCGCAGGACCTCACCGCCGTCGGCGGGCTGCTGCTGCTCGGCACCCGGCCCGACACCACCGCCGGGGACACCACCGCCGAGGACACCACCGACGGACTCGGCCTGCACCGCCCCGACCTCTCCCCCGCCCCCGCCGAGGGCACCCTGCTGGACGACCCCCGGCTGCGCCAGGACCTCGCCGACCTGCGCCGCTACTTCCGCGACGCCCGCCTGGAGCGGCTGCGCCCGGTGGCGGGCCGGCTGCTCGCCGTCTTCCGCACCGGCCCCGCCGCCACCGACGTCCGGGTGCTGCGCTGGCGCCTGGACGACGGCGCCGACGACGCCCGGCCCGCCTACCTGGACGGGCGCGGCGAGCGCGACCACACCCCCGCCGACGGGCAGCAGCTCCCCTGGACGGCACTGACCCGCGACGACCAGCTCCCCGCCGGCCCCGGCCGCCCGCCCCGCGCCGACCTGGCCGGCGAGCTGCACCTGGGCGTCGACGGCGGCCGGCTGACCCTCGCCACCCCGGACGGCCGGGAGCTGCACCACGAGCCGCTGGCCGAGGCCCTGCAGACCCTCGCCGACGCGCAGATCGCCCACGCCCGGCTGGGCACCCTGCTGCTGGTGCGGGTGCGCCCGTACCAGGAGGAGACCGTCCGGCACCTGGTGGTGCACCTGCCCACCGGCACCGTCACCCGGATCGACGCGCTCGGCCAGGCCTGCCTGCGGCTGCCCGCCGACCAGGGCGTGGCCTTCCCCGGCGGCTGCCACCTGGTGGACGGCACCGTGCGCACCTTCGACCAGCCGGTGGACGGCCTGGTGTACGAGCGCACCGTGCTCTCGCCCAACGGCGAGGACGTGCTGTACGAGTTCCGCTCCCCCGCCGACGGCCGCGCCCTGCTCCAGCCGTACAACAGCGTCCGCCAGGAGGCCGCCGCCCCGCTGCCCTGCCAGGGCTACGCGCTGCTCGCCGACGGCACCCTGATCGCGCTGCGCCCGGCCGAGGACGGGCCCGCCCGGCTGCACCCCGTCCAGCTCTGGCGGACCCCGTTCACCAGCGAGCGCTTCGCCGCCCGACAGCCGCCCGGCACCGGGCCCTTGGCCCGGATCGGCAACGCCGATCTGGTCCGCGCCCTGGCCGACTGCCTCGCCCTCGCCCGGCTCGCCGCGGCCGGCGCCGACACCCCGGCCGGCCACCGGGCCGTGCTCGCCGCCTGCACCCGCACCGCCGACCGGCACCACTGGCTCGGCCAGGACGGCCTCGGCGACCTCGCCGCACCGCTCGCCGAGATCCGCGACACCGCCCGCCGGGTCATCGCCGAGTACGAGGCCGTCGCCCAGCTCACCGCGCACGCCGCCCGGCAGACCGAGGAGGCCGCCGAGCACGTCGAGGGCCTGCTGCGCACCGCCCGCGGCGAGACCCTGGCCGACGCCGCCGAGTGGGTCGACCGGCTCGCCGGGCTGCGCCGCGCCCAGGGCCGGGTCGAGGCACTGCGCGACCTGCCGCGCGCCGACCCGCAGCGGATCGACGCGCTCGCCGCGCACCTCGCCGAGGGCCTGACGGAGGCCGCCGGCCGGGCCGTCGGCCAACTCGCCGAGCCCACGGCCTTCGCCCCGCACCGGCGCCGGGCCGCCGAACTGGCCGAGGCCTGCGCCGTCATCGCCACCGCCGCCGAGGCCGAGCCGCTGAGCGGCGAACTCACCGCCCAGGGCGAGGCGTTGCAGACCGTCTCGGAGCTGGTCGGCACCCTCGACCTGGCCGACGCCACCACCCGGACCGCGATCCTGGACCGGCTCGCCGACGTGCTCGGGCTGCTCAACCGGGCCCGGGCCGCGCTCACCGTGCGCCGCCGGGAACTGCGCACCCGCGAGGCCGCCGCCGAGTTCGCCGCCGAGACGGCCCTGCTCGGCCAGGCCGCCACCGCCGCGCTCGCCGCCGCCGACACCCCCGAGGCCTGCGACGACCAGCTCGGCCGACTCCTGCTGCGGATCGAACAGTTGGAGACCCGCTTCGCCGACGCCGACCCGGCCCTCGGCGGTCAGCTCGCCCAGCGGCGCACCGAGCTCCACGACGCGCTCACCGCCCGCCGCCAGCACCTGCTGGAGGAACGGGCCCGCCGCGCCGACCGGCTGGCCGCCTCCGCCGAGCGCATCCTGGACACCCTGCACCGGCGGCTGACCGCACTGTCCACCACGGCCGAGATCGACGCCGCCCTCGCCGCCGACCCGACGGCCGTCAAACTCCGCGACCTGGCCGCCCAGTTGACCGCGCTCGGCGACCGGGTCCGGGCCGAGGAGCTGACCGGCCGGCTGCGCGCCGCCCGCGGCCGGGCCCACCGCGCCCTGCGCGACCGCGCCGAGCTCGCCGGGGACGGCCCGGGCACCCTGCGGCTGGGCCGGCACCTGTTCGGTGTGACCACCCAGCGGCCCGAACTCGCCCTCGTCCCCTGGCGCGGACGCCCCGCCTTCACCCTGACCGGCACCGCCTACCGCTCCCCCGTCACCGACCCGGCCTTCGCCGCCACCGAACGCTACTGGGACCGCCCGCTGCCCTCGGAGACCCCGGGGCTCTACCGCGCCGAATACCTCGCCGCGAGCCTGCTGCTGGCAGCCGCACCGGGCACGCTCGCCGCCGACGCGGACCCGGCGGAGCTGCTGGAGCACGTCCGGCGGGCCGCCGAACAGCGCCCGGACGAGGGCTACCAGCGCGGTGTGCACGACCACGACGCGGCGCTGCTGCTCCACGCCTTGCTCCGACTCGACGCCGAGGCCGGGCTGTTGCGCCACCCGGCGCAGGCCCGGGCGGCCGCGCAGCTGTACTGGGCGCACGGCGCCGACGCGCGGCAGCGGCTGCTCTGGCACACCCGGGCCCGCTCGCTCGGGCTCGCCCGGGAGGCCTTCGGCGGCGCCCCGGCACCGCAGGCGCAGGCGGCGCTGGACGCCCTGGCCGCCGAACTGTCGGCCGCGGTCGCCGAGTTCGTGCCGGACGCGGCCGGATCGGAGACCGTGGGATCCCCGGCAGCAGGGCCGTACCTGGTGGCCGAACTCGCCGCCTCCGCACCCGCGTTCGCCTACTCGGCGGGCGCCGCCGCACTGCTCGACAAGTTCCGCGCCGCCCCCGAGTCGGCCGGCCTCACCGAGGCGCTGGCCGCGCTGCCCGACGAGCCCGCCCTGTTGCCCGTACGGCGCCAACTCGCCGCGGCCTGGCTGGCGGCGGGCGCCGCCGACGCCGAGCCGGGAGACCTCGCCGAGGCCGCCGCCGCACTGCTCTGCCCCTCGCTGCCGCGCCGGCCGGTCGAGGGCGCCGTCGGTACCCGGGTCACCGGGCTGCTCGGCGACCACCCGCGGCTGACCGGCGGCAGGCTCGACCTCCGGTTGGACGAACTACTCGCCCGGGTCCGTGAGTTCGAGGCCGTCGAGGCACCCGGCCACCGCGCCTACCAGCGACTGCGCGGCGACCTGCTGGCCGCCGAACACGCCCGGCTGCGGCTCGACCAGTACCGGCCCGCCCCGCTCAACGGCTTCGTCCGCAACCGGCTGATCGACCAGGTGTACCTGCCGCTGATCGGTGACAACCTCGCCAAGCAGCTCGGCACGGCGGACTCCGGCGGGCCGGTCGACCGCAGCGGCCTGCTGCTGCTGGTCTCCCCGCCCGGCTACGGCAAGACCACCCTGGTCGAGTACCTCGCCGAACGGCTGGGCCTGCTGCTGGTCACCGTCAGCGGCCCGGCCCTCGGCCACCGGGTCACCTCGCTGGACCCGGCCGAGGCCCCCGACGCCACCTCCCGGCGCGAGGTCGAGAAGCTCAACTTCGCCCTGCACGCGGGCGACAACGTGCTGCTCTACCTGGACGACGTCCAGCACACCTCGCCCGAGTTCCTGCAGCGCTTCATCCCGCTGTGCGACGCCCAGCGCCGCATCGACGGCGTGCAGGACGGGGAGGCCCGCGAATGGGACCTGCGCGGCAGGCGCTTCGCCGTGGTGATGGCTGCCAACCCGTACACCGAGTCCGGGCGGCTGTTCCGGCTGCCCGACATGCTCGCCAACCGCGCCGACGTCTGGAACCTCGGCGACGCCGTCGCCGGGCGCCAGGACCTCTTCGCGCTCAGCTTCGTCGAGAACGCGCTGCCCTCCAACGCCCACCTGGCCCCGCTCGCCACCGCCGAACGCGCCGACCTGGACACCCTGCTCGCCCGCGCGGCCGGCACCCCGGGCGGGCAGCTCACGGGCGCCTGGCCGGCCGCCGAGACCGAGCGGATGACCGCCGTCCTGGCCGGCCTGCTGCACCTGCGCTCCACCGTCCTGGCCGTCAACCGCGCCTACCTCGACTCCGCCGCCCAGGACGACCGCACCCGCACCGAGCCCCCCTTCCTTCTCCAGGGCTCCTACCGCAACATGGCCAAACTCGCCCAGCGCCTCGACCCCGCCCTCACCCGGCCCGAGCTCGACGCCCTGCTCACCGACCACTACCGCGCCGAGGCGCAGCCGCTGGGCGCCGACGCGGAGGCGCAGCTGCTGAAGCTCGCCGAGCTGCGCGGCACGCTGACGCCCGAGCAGGCACAGCGCTGGGAGGAGCTGAAGCGCGCCTGGCGGGGGTGAGCCCCGCAGACCTGCCAGTCCTACAGCCCTACGAACCCTCCCGGCGGGGCATTCCCCGTGGCGCCGCCGGGAGCAGCCGCCCACCCGCCGCTAGCGTGTCCGCATGGGCGCTCAGGAACTCGATCTCACCGGGCTGCGCCGGGTGTACGGGCGGGCCGGGAGCCGGTGGTTCTACACCCGGGTCGCGCGCAACGCCCGGCACTGGGGCTGGACGGAGCCGGGCCAGTCGAAGTGGCGGCTGTGGCGGGCGCAGCGGCAGCTGGAGGACGTGCTCGGCCGCAAGCTGGCGCTGCCGCCCGGGTCACGGGTGCTGGACGCCGGCTGCGGGGCGGGCGTGGTGGCCCGGGCGATGGCGGCGCGGTTCGGGCTACTGGTCACCGGGGTCGACGTGCTGGACTTCCACCTCGCCGAGGCCCGCCGGCTGAGCGAGCGGGCCCGACTCGCCGACCGGACCGCCTTCTCCTGGGGCGACTACCACCGGCTCCCCTTCTCCGACGGCGAGTTCGACGGCGCCTACTCGATGGAGACGCTCGTCCACTCCTACGACCCGCCCCGCGCACTCGCCGAGCTGCACCGGGTGCTGCGCCCCGGCGGACGGCTGGTGCTGCTCGGCCCGATGAGCACCGATTCCCTGGACGAACTTCCGTCACACGCCCGGGGGTTGCTCGAACCGTACCTGGACGCGATGGTGATGACCGGCGCCAAGCTGTACCACGCCCGCAACCTGCCGCAGCTGCTCACCGGGGCCGGCTTCGAGGTCGAGGAGGCGCTGGACGCGACGGCGTACTACACGCCCACCACCGAGGCCGTGCACACCTACTTCCGTCTGCCGTGGGAGCTGCTGCGCCGTGTCGGCGACCCGGCGAAGTGGCTCAATCTCCGCTCCACGGTGGAGATGTACGGCGTGCGCGAGTACGTCGCCTGGTACGTTCACACCGCCGTCAAGCCACCGAGGTGACCTCCGACGTCCTCCGCCGTGGACGAGCACTCCGCCCCGCTGCCGTACCCGAGCGGCTGGTTCTGCGTCGGCCGCACCCGGGACCTGCCGCCGGGGCGGCTGCGCACGGCCCGACTGACGGGCGAGGACGTGGTGCTGTACCGGACACTGAGCTCACGGACCGCCCGGCGCGGCCAGCGTCTCCCACACCGGGTCGGGCAGCCCGGGGACCGTCCGCCCCTCCGCCTGCCACCGCCGGGCCAGCTCGGCGTAGATGGGCGGCCCCGCATCGGGCTCCCCCGGTGGCTCCACGCCATGCAGAATCGTTTCTTCGACCGGCCACTGCCGTGGGACCGGCATCACCCCAAATCCGCTCACACCCGCCCAACGCGCCCCCTCCGCGCCGGGACACGGCCGCGTCAACCCGGCGGCCCGCAGATCAACCCGCACGCGGAGATCGGTCCGGGCGTGCACAGGAAGTCGGCCCGTCCGACTTCCTGTGCACGTCGGCTTCCCGTGCACGCCGGCATCCCCTGCACGCCGGCTACCGTCGCCGCCCCGCCGCCAGCAGCTCCGGCACCGTGGCGAGCTTCACCCGGGGCCGCCCCTCGGCCTCGCCCCGCCGGCGCTCCGCCCGGTCCACCGCCCGCAGCTCCTTCAGCCCGACCGCGTCCGGCCGCCGGCTCCGTACCAGCCGCTCGAACTCCCGGTGCCCCGCCTCCGGTACGGGCAGCACACGGGCCTCCGCGTCGTCCAGCAGCGCGTCCACCGTCTCGCGCGCGCAGGCCCGGTTGGCGCCGATCCCGCCGGACGGCCCGCGCTTGGCCCACCCCACCACGTACGCGCCCGGCAACGGCTGCCCGGTCGCCGGGTCGACGACCCGCCCGCCCCGGTGCGCGACCGTCCCCGCCCGCTGGTCGAACGGCAGTCCGGGCAGCGGCACACCCCGGTGTCCGATGGAGCGCACCACCAGGCCGGCCCGCAGGACGTCGGTCTCCCCGGTGGCCTCGGCCCGCCCGTCCGCCGTCAGCGTGGTCCGCTCCACGGTCAGCGACTCGACGCGCCCGTCCCCGGAGATCCCGACCGGCAACGACAGAAACCGCAGCACGAGCCGCCGCTCCGCCGCCGGCTCCGCGCCCCCGTCGTACGGCACCAGCGGCAGGCCGGCGAGCAACGCGGCCCGCGAGTCCGGTGCAGCCGCCTCGATCGCCGCCCGCACCTCCGGGTGGTCCTCGACCACCACCTCGACCCCCGGCAGCTGCCGCAGCGCCAGGAACTCCGCCGTCGTCCACGCCGCCTGCTCGGGCCCGCGCCGGGCGAGCAGCACGACCTCCCGCACCCGGCTGCGGCGCAGCGCGGCCAGGGCGTGGTCGGCGATGTCGGTGGCGGCGAGCCGGTCGGGGTCGGTGAGCAGGATGCGGGCGATGTCCACCGCGACGTTGCCGTTGCCGATGACCAGCACCCGCTCCGCCGGGAGCTCGACCGTGTCGGCCGGCACCGTCGGGTCGGCGTTGTACCAGCCGACGAAGGCCGTGGCGGGCAGGCTGCCGGGCAGGTCCTCGCCGGGGATGCCGAGCCGGCGGTCGGCGGCCGCGCCGACCGCGTACACCACGGCGTGGTGGTGGGCGGCCAGCTCCCGGTGCGTGACGTCGGTGCCGATCTCCACGTTCAGGTGCATCCGCAGGCGCGGGTCGCGGAAGACGCTCGCGAAGCTCTCGGCGATCCGCTTGGTGGCCTGGTGGTCGGGCGCGACGCCGTGCCGCAGCAGTCCGCCGGTGACCGGCAGCCGGTCGATCATGGTGATCTCGGCGCTGGTGCTGCGCAGCAGTTCCTGCGCGGTGTACCCGGCGGACGGCCCGGTGCCGACGACGGCGATCCGCAGCGTGCCGAGTTCGCCCGGCAGGCTGCGCGGGAAGCTGGGCCGGCCCCAGGCGTGGTCGTTGGGGTGGTCGCGGAACCAGGTCCGGTTGAGCTCGCCGAACACGGTGTCCGGCCCGCGCAGCCGGTCGACGGGGAACACCGCGTCCACCGGGCAGGCGTCCGCGCAGGCGCCGCAGTCGATGCACGCCTGCGGGTCGATGTACAGCATGTCGGTGGTGCCGAACTCCGGTTCGTCCGGGGTCGGGTGGATGCAGTTGACCGGGCAGACGGACACGCACGAGGCGTCGTTGCAGCAGGTCTGGGTGATCGCGTAGGCCATGGCCGGAGTCGGATCCTCGCTGTAGCTGATTGACCGTCAGAGCATGTGCACGCGGCGGTAGACGGCCGCCGAGCGGCTGGTGAGCAGCCCCGTCTCGGCGAGGAAGGCCATCAGGTGCCGGGAGCTGTTGCGCATCATCGCCTTGCGGTGCTCGTTGCCCTTCACCTCGGCGAGCGCCCGTCCGACGTCCAGCCCGGCGGCCTTGTACACGCCCGGGTGGACCATGCTGGTGACGATGACGTACGCCCCGATGGCGATGCCGGTGGCCGAGGCGCGCCGGCGGGCCGGGCTCGCGTACCGCAGCCGTTCGCGGATCTCCTGCCGGGCGAACTTCATGTGCCGGGACTCCTCGACCACGTGGATCCGGGAGGTGCCGCGGACGATGTCCAGCACGTTCTCGCCGCGCATCCAGTCGCGCTGCATGACGTCGAGCACTTCCTCGGCCACCAGGATGCCGCCGTAGGCGAGTTCGCCCTTGGCGAGCGACTTGTAGGCGCGCCCGGCCTGGGCGATGAGCTTGTTCGGCCGGTAGGCGGGGACGCCCATCTTCTCGAAGGCGCGGGCGAACATGATCGAGTGGCGGCACTCGTCGGCGATCTCGGTGAGCGCGAACCGGAACTCGGCGCTGACCGGGTTCTTGAGGTACTGGTCGCGCAGCACCATCTGCTGGAGGATCATCTCGAACCAGATGCCGGTGTTCATGATCGAGCAGACCTCGTGCCGGGTCAGGGTGACCCGCTGGTGCTCGGTCATCTCGTCCCACAGCCGGGTGCCGTAGAGGGTGCTCCACTCGGGGTTGAGGCCGTAGTGGCCCTCCGGGAGGGGGCTGTCCCAGTCGATCTCGGTCGAGGGGTCGTAGGACAGCGCGGCGGCCGACTCCAGCAGCCGCCGGGAGACGTCGTCGTCGGCCGTGGTGTGGCGGTGGTCCTGCCTGCGCGCCGCCGGGTCGGTGAGAGCCATGGCTGCCTCCGGGTGCCTGCTCCTGCGGGTTCCCGCTCACCCGCTTATTAGACGGACAGTACAATAAGAGCGGGTCGCCGAGAACCCCCTGCGCACGCCGAGAACCCCCTGCGCAGCAGCGAACCAGCGTGCGGCCCGGCGGCGCACGCCCCCGTCCCCGTACGGCTCACGCCCCCGGGCCCGCCGCTCCGACCCGCAGCGCCCTGGCGGTCAGGTGGCGTCGCTCCGGTCCGCTGGAGGTACGGGCCGCGGCCTCCCGGTAGGCACGCGCGGCCGCCGCCGGGTCGGTGCCGAGCCGGTCGAGGAGGTGGGCGCGGACGGCGAGCAGGCGGTGGTGCCGGGCCAGGCGCCGGTCGGCGGCGAGTTCGTCGAGCAGGCCGAGCCCGGCCGCCGGCCCGTGGACCATCGCCACGGCGACGGCCCGGTTGAGGGCGACCACCGGGTTGGCGTCGAATCGCAGCAACAGGTCGTACAGCACCAGGATCTGCGGCCAGTCGGTGGCATCGGCCGTCGCCGCCTCACTGTGCACGGCGGCGATCGCCGCCTGCACCTGGTACGGCCCGGCCTGCCCACGCGACAGCGCCGCCTCGATCAACTCAAGCCCCTCAGCGAGGAGTTCGCGATCCCACCGGCCGCGGTCCTGCTCCTCCAGCGGCACCACCTCCCCGTACGGTCCGGTGCGGGCCGCCCGGCGGGCCTCGGTGAGGAGCATCAGCGCGAGCAGTCCCGCCGTCTCGGCGTCACCCGGAGTCAGGCGCAGCAGCAGCCGGGCCAGCCGGACCCCCTCGACGGCCAGCCGCGGCACCGTCAACTCCTCGCCGCCACTGGCCGTGTAGCCCTCGTTGAAGACCAGGTAGAGCACGTGCCTGACCTCACCCAGCCGGGCGACGGCGCTCTCCCCTTCGGGCAGCCCGAACCCGCCGCCCGCCGCCTTCAGCGTCTGCTTGGCCCGGCTGATCCGCTGCGCCATGGTCACCTCGGGCACCAGGAACGCAGCCGCGATCTGCGCGGTGGTCAGGCCGCCGACCGCCCGCAGGGTCAGCGCGATCCGGCTCGGCACGGAAAGCGCCGGGTGGCAGCAGAGGAACAGGAGCGCGAGCGAGTCGTCCGCCGCCGGATCCGGCACGTCGGCGGCCGGAGCGACCAGCGCCGACTGCGGCGTCGCCAGCACCGACGACTCCTCCCGCCGGCGCCGCGCCGACTCGCTGCGCACCTGGTCCACCCACCGGCGGTCCGCGACGGTCACCAGCCACCCGCGCGGGCTGGTCGGCACGCCCTCCTCCGGCCACTGCAACGCGGCGGCCAACAGCGCCTCCTGCACCGCGTCCTCGCACGCGTCGAACGCCGCCGCGCCGTGCCGCCGCACCAGCACCCCGAGGACCTGCGGCGCCAGTTCGCGCAGCAGGTCCTCGGGGGCAGCGCCGCCCGTCAGGCTCACTCGCCCGCCGGGAGGTCGTTCACCGGCGACTCGTGCAGGATCGGCCACAGCTCCACCGGCTCCAGGTCCGCGAACGGCATGTCGGCGGCGATCTGCTGGGCCCGCTCCAGGCCCTCGCAGTCCAGCAGGTAGAAGCTGGCCAGGTACTCCTTGGTCTCCAGGTACGGCCCGTCGGTCACCACCGGCACACCGGCCACCCGCCGCACCAGCTGCGCGGCGGCCGCGTCCGCCAGCCCGTACGCGCCGACGAGCTCGCCGGTGCCGCGGTACTTGGCGGTGAACGCCTCGACCTTGGCGATCGCCTCCGGCCACGCCTCGGCGGGGAAGGAGGCCCACTTGGCCTGGTTGCCGTAGATCATCGCGACGTACTTCATCTCGGGTGTCCTTCCGGTTCACGCGCCCCTCCGGCGCGCGGTCACCTCCCGGTCGGAGCCGCCGAACGGGACCTCGACATCGGTCGGGAATTTTCTCCGAGAAGTTCTCCGCGCCCTGGAACATCCCGAAGAGGCCTCCCGAAGGCGCCGACGATCAAGGTGCGTCAGGCGCCCTCAGCACCCGCAGCGCAGCGTCGGCCCGCGGCCCGACCGGCGCCTCCACCCGGGTCAGCGCCTCCACGTAGGCGCGGACGTCGACCAGCACGAGACGGCCCTGGGGCACGGAAAGGAACGCGCGGGCCAACGCATCCGGCGGAGCGCTGCCGACGACCAGACCGTGCAGCAGCGCGGCCGCCGCCACTTCGAGTTCCTTCCCGGCCCCTGCCGCCGCCGCATAGTCGTTCCAGGCCGCGAGGGACGCCTCCCGCCCGCCCTCCAGCAGCGCCAGCATCGCCGTGTCCAGCAGGACGTCCGAGTCGTCCGGGTCCGGCTGCGCCGCCCGGCGAAGGGCCTCCCGGGCCTCCTGAAAACGACCGGCCTGCAGGAAGATCATGACCAGGAAGGATCCGACCTCCGGATCGTCGGAGTTCCGGGAGAGAGCTGCCGAAGCGTCCGCCACCGCCTCGGCCTCACGGCCGGCCAGTTGGTGAGTGCACGCCCGCAGGACGAGCGCCCACACGTGCTCGGGCTCCAGCTCCAGCACCGCCGTCAGATCGGCCGTCGCCTCCTCGAACCGGCCGGCCCTGCGATGGACGTCCCCGCGCTGGAGGAGTGCCGACACGTACCCGGGGTCCAGTTCCAGCGCCGCCGACAGATCGGCCAACGCCTCCTCCAACCGGCCGGCGCTGCGATGGAACTCCCCGCGCCGGACCAGTGCCCACCCGTACCCGGGATCCACCGCCAGAGCCGCCGACAGATCGGCCACCGCCTCCTCCAACCGACCCACCTGCTGGTGCGCCAGGCTGCGCTCACCGAGTGTCCACGCGCTCGCAGGGTCCAGCTGCAGCGCCGCCGACAGATCGGCCAACGCCTCCTCCAGCCGACCGGCCAGACGATGGGCTCCGCCGCGCCGGGCCAGTGCCCACCCGTACGCGGGGTCCAGTGCGAGCGCCGCCGACAGGTCGGCCACCGCCTCCTCCGGCCGACCCTCCAGACGGTGGAGTTCACCACGCTCGGCCAGCGCCCACTCGTTCGCGGGGTCCAGCTGCAGCGCCGCCGACAGATCGGCCAACGCCTCCTCCGGTCGGCCCGCGAGGCGATGGACCAGCCCTCGCTGGGCCAGCGCCGTCACATAGGCGGGGTCCAGCTCCAGGGCCGCCGTCAGATCGGCCGCCGCCTCCTCCAGCCGGCCTGCCAGACAGTGGAGTTCACCACGCTGAACGAGTGCCCACGCATAGTCGGGGCTCAGCTCCAGGGCCGCCGTGAAGTCGGCCAGCGCCTCCTCCGGCCGACCGGCCTCCTGGTGCAGCTGACCACGCTCACCGAGTGCCCACACGTACCCGGGGTCCAGTTCGAGCGCCGCCGTGACGTCGGCCAACGCCTCCTCGAACCGGCCTGCCAGACGGTGGAGTTCACCACGGCGGGCCAACGCGACGTCGTCCGCCGGGTTCGCTTCCAGGGCCGCCGTGAGGTCGGCCATCGCCTCCTCCCGCCGACCCGCCACCCGATGGCTGTTGCCGCGCTGTGCCAGCGCCCATCCGTCCGTGGCGCCCAGCTCGATGACCGCCGTGAAGTCCGCCACCGCCTCCTCCAACCGACCGGCCGCGTGGTGGGCCAGCCCTCGGGATCCGAGAGCCGACTCGTCCTCACCGTCCAGCTCGATGGCCGCGGTGAGATCGACTATCGCGGCGTCCAGCCGACCGGCCTGCCGATGGGCCTCTCCGCGGCGGCTCAGCGCCCATCCGGCCTCCGGGATCGTCTCCAGGGCGGTCGTGAAGTCGGCCACCGCCTCCTCCAGCCGACCGGCCTCGCGATGGGCCTCACCACGAACGATGAGCGCCCAGTTCAGGTCGGGGTCCAGCGCGAGGCCCGCCGTGACGTCCGCCATCGCTTCGTCGGGCCGCCCCGCATCCAGGTGGATCACGCCGCGGAAACACAACGCCCACGCGTACTCGGGGTCGAGTGCGAGGGCGGCGTCGAGGTCGGCCATGGCCGCCTGCTCGTCGCCGCGCTCGACGTGGGCGCGGCTGCGGTACGCGCGTGCATCGGGGAGCCCGGGCATGAGCGCGATGGCGCGGTCGAGGTCGGCGATGGCCTCCGGAGTACGGTCCGACATGGAGTGGTAGTCCCCGCGCTCGGCGAGCGCCCAGGCCCGTACGTGCGGCGGCAGGCCCGGAGCGCACAGGACGGTGAGGACCGCCGTCTCCGGCTGCTCCTCGGCGGCTGCCGTGCGCAGCTTCCCCGCCCACCGGGTCAGCTCCGGGTGGTCGCCGTCCTGTGCCGCCTGCCGCAGCATGTCGAGCCACGCGGGCAGGTCCGCGCGGGCCACTCCGGTGATCCGCGCGACGTGCTCCAGGGCCTGCGCCAGGTTGGCGGCCGGGTCGGCGCAGAGCAGGTGGTAGGTCTCGTTCAGCGTCGCACGGCGCCACTGCTCGTCCGTGCGCCGCTTCCGTTCCGGCAGCCGCCGCTCCAGGGCCTCCCGGGCCGCCGTGAAGTGCTCCGCCAGCCGGGTGTGCGCCGCCGACCAGGCCGTGGGCGAGTGCATCCGCTGACGGCGCAGCATGCTCGCCCGGACCACGGCGTGGTACTGCCGGTAGGAGCCCCGGCCGGAGACGAAGGGCTGGTCCAGCAGCCAGTCCCAGGCGTCGGCGGCCGCGCCCGGGACGGCGCAGGCGAACAGGTCGTGGTTGAGCTGGAGGGGCAGCGCCGCGGCGAGCACCGTCTCGCGGCGGTCCGGTTCGGGGATCCACTGCAGGAAGCGTTCGACCGCGTGGTCGGTGAGGTCGGCATCGGCGTCGGCGACGTCGTCCACGGCCTGGAGGCCGGTCTGTGCGAGCAGGGCGACCAGCAGGGGCAGCCGCATCGACAGGCCCAGGACGGCCTCGACCACCTCGGGGTCGGTGACGCCCCGGACGGCGAGGAGTTCGCGGGTCTCCTGTTCGGTGAAGACGTCGAGGGGGACGTCCACGACTTCCGAGCGCAGGGTGCCCCAGTCGCGTTCGCTGAGTTCGTCCCGGCCGGCCAGGACGATTACGACGTCGAGCGGGACCTCGCCGTAGGCGCCATCGATGAATTCGCGCAGCCAGGCGTCCAGGTGGCGGCCGGTCAGTTCCCAGGTGTCCAGAAAGATGACCACCCACTGGTTGTCGCGGGCGCCGCACAGCTTCTCCAGTTCGGCGACGAACGCACGGCTGAGCGCCTCCTCCTCGCTGTCGTTGCCCCGCCGGCGCTGCCGCAGGCCGGCGATGAGGCGGTCCGCGCCGAGGGCGACGTTCTCGGGGTTGGCCACCGCGGCCACCACGCCCGCACCGGGCAGCATCGAGGCGGCGCCGAACGCCGCCTGGGTGACCATCCGGGCCGGTAGCGAGGCCGTCTCGCCGCCGGTTGGCGGGGCCGGTGCCCGGTCGGCGGCGGCCTGCAGGGATCGCCGGTGCTGGTCGAGGGCCCGGTCGAACTCCTTCAACGGGCCGGCTTGGTCGGCGAGTTGGCGGGCGATGGCGCTCAGCGCGGACTCGACTCCGTGGACGTCGTTCTCGTCCACCACCGCCGTCAACGCCCCGGCCCGCCGGGCTGCTTCGCGCCATTCGGCGATCAGCGTCGACTTGCCGACGCCGCCGACGCCGCGGACGTGGAACAGGAAGTCGGCCGGGTCGTCGGTGGCCTCCGAGTCGGGGTTCCGGCGTAAGTTCTCCGCGAAGAGGGCCAACTGGGCGCGCCGACCAACGAATTGGGCACCCGCCCGGCGCCGGAGCGCTTCCGCGCGCGACAGCCGCTTCCTTGCCTGAGCCATTCCGCTCCCTCACCGTCGGGGATTGCGCCGGTCCTCCGCGTCGAAGGACGCGAGTGCCCGCGCCCCGGGTTCCAGCGCCCGCCGCAGGGCCGCGCGGACGGATTCCTCCAACCCGCCCAGGGCGTCCCCGAGTTCGTCCGCCACGTCCTGGGCGATCTCGCCCACCACGGCCTCCGCGCCCGTACCCGGCCCCAGCTTGCTGACCGCGGCCGCCGCCCGCGCGGGGGTGAGCAGCGCCGAGGCCTGGACCAGCAGCCAGGCCGGAACTCCGGCCGCCCCCTCGGGCGGAGGGAGGTACGGGCGGGCGCCGTCGTAGCGCTCGTCCTCGGCGAAGGCCTGCTGCTTGACCTTCACCAGCGGGCGCGCCACCACCTCTGCCACGCCCGCCTCCCGCCACTCCCCGGCGGGCTTGAGGACATAGCCCTCCGCGAGGTTGTCCGCGAGTTCGGGCAGGCCGAACAGGGCCGGCACCCGGCTCGGGTACCGCACCGGCAGGTCGTGCAGCGTGTTCAGCGCACCCCGGCCCAGCAGCGGGACGCAGGCGAGCCCAGCGGCGCCCGCCGCCTCGCGCAGCGCACGGTCGGCGATCCACCACCGGCCGTCGGCCGTCTCCACGGTGGCGTCGAAGGGCAGCCAGTGCAGCCCCGGGGCGTACCAGACGCCGGTCTGCACCGGATCGACCCCGGCGAGGGCGGGCACCCCGGGGTGCGGGTAGCGTCCGCCGGCCAGCTCACCGTAGACCGTCACCACCGCCGAGGGGCCCCACGTCCCCCGCAGCACGTCCGCGAACCGGGCGGCGGCGACGGCGAGTTGCGGCCAGATCCGGCTCACCCCGAAGAAGCCGTCCAGCCCTTCGTCGTCCAGCAGTTCACGCCGCTTGGCGGCCCGCACCGACGCGCCGCCCTCGCAGACCACCGCGAAGTGCGCGCCGTGCACCTTCTCCGCCGCTATCCACTCCCGGCTGCCGGGCCCCCCGGAGCGGCCGCGCGCGGGGATCTTGGGGTAGGGCCTCAGCGCCTTCGCCGGCCCTGTCGTCAGCCCTGTCGTCAGCCCTGCCGTCAGCCCCGCCGTCGGCTCCGTCGTCGTCTCGGACACGCACAGGATCCTCGCCGCCGGAGCAGGCCCCTGGCAACAGGGAATCCCGGCCTGTGCCCCGCCGTCAGAGCTCCCACTCCGCGCGCAGCCGCGCGAACGCCTCGTGGAACCCCGGGAACGTCTTCCGCACGCACCCCGGGTCGTCGAAGGTGATCCCGGAGGTGCGCAGCGAGGTGACGGCGAAGGACATCACGATCCGGTGGTCGGAGTGCGTGGCGATCTCGGCCGGGCGCGGCGTACCGGGCCGGATCTCGATCCAGTCGTCCCCGGTCGCCACCTGGATGCCCAGCGCGCGCAGGTTGGCGGCGCAGGCCTCCAGCCGGTCGCACTCCTTGACCCGGGTGTTGTGGACGTCCTCGATCCGTACCGGCCCGGTCGCGAAGGGCGCGATCGCCGCGAGGGTGGGCATGGTGTCGGAGATGTCCCGCATGTTGACGGTGAGCCCGGACAGCGAGCCGGAGCCGGCGACCGTCGTACGGTCACTGCCGACGTCCACGCGGGCGCCCATCCGGCGCAGCACGTCGACGAAGCGCAGGTCACCCTGGAGGGCGTCCCGCCCGAGGCCGGGGACGGTGACCTCCCGGCCGGTGACGGCGGCCGCGGCGAAGAAGTAGCTCGCGGTGGAGGCGTCCGGCTCGATCGCGTGGTCGGCGGCCCGGTAGCCGCCGGGCGGGACATCGAACACCTCGCCGGCCGGCGTCCGTTCCCGCTTCACCTCCACCCCGAAGTCCCGCATCATCGCGAGGGTGATGCCGACGTAGGGGGCCGAGACGAGCCGGGTGACGGTGATCCGCAGCCCGTCCCGGGTGAGCGGGCCGAGCAGCAGCAGCGCGGTCAGGTACTGCGAGGACTCCCCCGCGTCCAGGGTGAGTTCGCCGCCCCGGACGCCGTCGGCGCGGACCGTCAGCGGGTGGTGCCCCTCGGCCTCCTCGTGCCGCAGGTCCACGCCGAGTTCGCGCAGCGCCCGGGTCAGCGGGGCGACCGGGCGGCGGCGCATCTGGGCCGAGGCGTCGAAGCGGTAGCTGCCGTGGCCGGCGGCGGCGAGAGTGGGCAGGAAGCGGGCGGTGGTGGCGCCGTCCCGGCAGTAGACGTCGGCGGTCTTGACGGCGGGACCGGTGGGACGGCCGGTGACGTGCCAGCGGTCCGCCGCGCGGTCGACCCGGTACCCGAGCGTGTCCAGCCCCTGTACGAACCCCTCGGTGTCGTCGGAGGCGAGGGGGCGGTGCAGGGTGGTCACGCCGTCGGCGGCGGCGGCCAGGAACAGCGCCCGGGCGGTGACGGACTTGGACCCGGGGATCTCGACGACGGTCACGGCAGGCTCTCCCGATTCAGGTGTGTCCAGCGGCGTCGGCCCCGATCCTGCCCGATCCGGCTGCCGCTGCGGTCGACCATCCACGGACCGGACGGCGACGGCTCCGCGAACGGGAGCCTGCCGGGGTTCAGCAGCGCGCCCAGAGCCCGGCCAGGTACGTGTGCAGGACCTCCTCCGCCTCCTCCGCCGTCCGGTGCCCGATCAGCACGTGCGCGGTGAGCCCGTCGGCGAGGGCGAGCAGCGTCCGCGCCTCCGCAGCCGGGTCCAGCGCTTCACCGGCCGCCTCCCCGACCAGCCGCGCCATCAGCTCCTCCAGCTCCGCGTAGCTGCTGCGCAACGTCTGCGCCAGGATCGGGGTGACGGCGGCCCCGGCGACGAAGGCGAGCCAGATCCTGGCCTCGGCCCGGTGTTCCTCGCGCAGCAGCGCCACTTCCCCGGCCACCAGCCCGAGTCGGGTGGCGGCGGACTGCGCGGGCCCGGCGGACAGCCGGCTGCGCACCCGCGCGGTGACGCGTTCGCCGATGTGCGCGAGGGCGAACAGCAGCATCTCCTCCTTGGTGCGGAAGCAGCGCTGGACGGCGCCCATGGAGACCTCGGCGCGGGTGGCGACGTCCCGCAGGGTGACGGCCGCCAGCCCGTGTTCGTCCACGAGCAGGCAGACGGCTTCGGCGATCTGCCGGCGCCGGCCGTCGTGGTCCACCTGCTTCGGCATGCCCGACCTCCTCGTCCGCTGTGGCGCGCTGCCCGCTGTGGCGCGATGCCCGCCTTATTCGATGCAAGCGTATCGGTTCCCCGGTTATGGTTCTGTCCCCAGTTCCGATGCACCCGCATCGGAACGGAACCACGACGACCCGAGGAGACCCGCCCCCGTGCCCCTGTGGAGCAAACCCGCCACCGAACTCGCCACCGCCGTCCGCAGCGGCGAGGTCTCCGCCCTCGACGTGGTCGACAGCCACCTCGCCCGCATCGCCGAGGTCAACCCCCACCTCAACGCCGTCACCCAGCTCCTCGCCGACCGCGCCCGCGCCGACGCCAGGGACACCGACCGCCGCCGGGCCGCCGGCAAGGAACTGGGCCCGCTCGCGGGCGTGCCCTTCACCGTCAAGGAGTGCACCCCCGTCGAGGGCGTGCCCACCACCTTCGGCACCCCGCACTTCCGCGACCACACCGCCCGCGCCGACGCCATCCCGGTGGCCCGGCTGCGCGCCGCCGGGGCGATCCCGGTCGGCCACAGCAACATGCCGACCCTGATCCTGGCCGGGATGCACACCCGCAGCGAGCTGTACGGCGACACCCGCAACCCGTGGGACGCGGGCCGCACCCCCGGCGGCACCAGCGGCGGGGACGGCGTCGCGGTCGCCGCCGGCCTGGCCCCGCTCGGGCTCGGCAACGACTCCGGCGGCTCGCTCCGGATCCCGGCGGCCTTCTGCGGCGTCGCCGCCCTCAAGCCCACCACCGGCCGCTTCCCCGCCGACCAGCGCCTCCTCGGCCCGGACGACCCCGGCCCGGCCTCCCAAGTCCTGGTCACCGACGGCCCGTTGGCCCGCACCGTCGCCGACCTCCGGCTCGCCTACGAGACGCTGGCCGGTCCCGACCCCCGCGACCCGCGCTCCGTCCCCGCCCCGCTGTACGGCGAACCGCTCAACGGCCCGCCGAAGGTCGCCGTCGTCACCGACCCGGGCGGCCACGGCGTCCACCCCACCGTCCGCCGGGCCGTCGCCCGCGCCGCTGACGCGCTGCGCGACGCCGGCTACGACGTGCGGGAGGTCCCCGACGTCCCACGGCTGGACGAAGCCCTCGACACCTACCACCGCCTCACCAACACCGAGTTCGCCCCGAACTGGCCCGCCGTACGGCAGCTGCTGGGCCCGGGCGGCGACCGCTTCATCGGCTTCACGATGCGCACCGCCCCGCCCGCCGACGCCGCCGGGCTGCTCCGGCTCCTGGGCACCTGGATGAACATCCGCCGCTCCTGGACGGAGTTCCTGCACGCGTACCCGCTGCTGCTGGGCCCGGTCTTCACCGAGCCACCGGTCGAACCCGGCCTGGAGTCGCGGGACCAGGCGGGCCGCGACCGCGTCGCGTCGGGCATGCGGCTCTGCTCGGTGACCAGCTTCGTCGGCGTCCCGGCCGTCGCCGTCCCCACCGGGCTCGCCGAGGACGGGCTGCCCACCGGCGTGCAGCTCATCGGCCGGGCGTTCCGCGAGGACCTGTGCCTGGCCGCCGCCCAGGCCGTCGAGGACCGGCTCGGCGTGCTCACCCCGATCGACCCGCGGACCTGACCCACGCGGCCGAAGCCGGGGGACGGTCAGGCGCCCTGCAGGCCCGGCACGACCAGCCCGGACTCGTACGCGATCACCACCGCGTGCGTCCGGTTCTGCGCGTCCAGCTTGGTCAGCACGTTCCCGACGTGCGTCTTCACCGTCTCCAGGCTCACCGCCAGCGACTGTGCGATCTCCGGGTTGGACAGCCCGGTCGCCATCAGCCGCAGCACGCTCTCCTCCCGCCCGGTCAGCGCCGCCCGGGGCAGCGCCTCGGCGGAGTTCAGCGGGCGGGCCGCCACCATCCGGCGCAGCGCGGCCGGGAAGAGGATCGCCTCCCCGGCCGCCGCTACCCGCACCGCCTCGGCGATCTGCGGGACCGGCAGGCGCTTGAGCACGAAACCGCTGGCGCCGGCACCGAGCGCGGCGGTGACGTAGTCGTCGTTCTCGAAGGTGGTGATCACCACGACCTTCGGCGGCTCCGCCGTCGCGTCGGCGAGCAGTTCGCGGGTCGCGTCGATGCCGTTGCGGCGTGGCATGCGGACGTCCATCAGCACCACGTCCGGCCGCAGCAGCCGCACCTGCTCCACCACGGCGACGCCGTCGGCGGCCTGCCCGACCACCTCGATGCCCGGTTGGGCGTTCAGCAGGGTGCTCAGCCCGCTGCGGGTCACCGGGTCGTCGTCGGCGATCAGGACGGTGACGAGGGCTTCTGCGCTGCTCACGCCGCCAACCGTATCGGCAGCCGGACGGCCAGCCGCCATTCGTCCGTACCGTGCCGACCGGCCTCGAACTCGCCGTGCAGCAGGCGGACCCGCTCGGCGAGCCCGGGCAGGCCGTGGCCGGAGGTGGGGAAGCCGCTCGGCCCGCTCTTGATCCCGTTCCGCACGCTCAGTTCCAACCACTCCCCCGCGACCGCCACCCGCAGCCGGATCGGCCCGCCCGCGCCGTGCCGCAGCGCGTTCGTCAGGCCCTCCTGCACGATCCGGTACGCGGCGCGGGACAGCGTGCCGTGCACCCGGGCGGGGTCACCGACGGTCTCGGGCACCACGACCGCGCCCGCGTGCCGCAGCCGGTCGAGGAGTTCGGGCAGGTCGGCGAGGGTACGGGTCGGCGCGGTGCCCGCCTGCTCCGCGCGCAGCACGCCCAGCACGTAGTCCAGGTCCTCCAGAGCGGCCCGGGTCGACTCCTCGATGCTGCGCATGGCGGCCCGGGCAGCCACCGGATCGGCGGACAGCACCTCTCCCGCCACGGCAGCCTGGATGGTGGCGGCGGTCAGGGTGTGCCCGATCGAGTCGTGCAACTCGTGCGCCAGCCGGTTGCGTTCGGCCAGTGCCCGCTCCCGCTCGGCCGCCATCGCCAGCCGCTCGGCGGAGGAGGGCCCGAGCAGGCGCGGCGCCAGCCACCGCAGCGCGGCGGAGACGGCCGCGAACAGTACGGCCGCCAGCAGGAGGCAGAGGATTGCGGTGGCCCAACTCCAGCCGCCCGTCAGGTCCGTGGACCAGCCGAACAGACTCACCCGCGCCTCGCCGTCGGCGTATCCGCCGGGCAGCGCCACCCCCATGACCAGCAGCGTGCTCCCGCCGAACAGCAGCACCCAGCCCAGCAGCACGTGCAGGACGAAGAAGAGCGGAGTCCGCCACCGCTCCCCCGAGGCCCCCGCCGCCGGGTCCGCCACCGCCACCCGCAACAACCGCCGCGCCGCCCGCACCAGCACCCGGCGAGTGGCCCCGGCCAGCCCGACAAGGGCGATCAGCACCACCCAGAGCGCCAACGACAGGGCGGCGGAGAGCGCATACGGCTTCGCCGACATCCCCGCAGCGGGCACGAGCGCGACGAGCGCCAACGGCAGCCCCGCCACCGCCCCGACCAGCGCGAACAGCACACCTGTGTACGTGGAGCCGCGCAACAGCGGCCGAATCACCTTGATCATGGTCGCCAGTATCGTCGGGGCTCCCGGCACCGACCTCCCCCGATCGAGGGAGGAGAGGGAACACTCGACGGCCCGGCCCGAGTGGAGCGAAGCGTCGGCCGCAGGACGGCGCCTTGATCTATCTGGAGCAGCGGCGGGAGGAGGTCCGCCGGGGCATGGTCGAGTCGATGAAGGTCCTGGATGGTTCGCTCACCTCCAGCGTCGCCATGCTGACCGGCCCGGCAGCGCTATAACGCCACACACGACCGGCCTGCCGCCACCGACACGCACAGCGATCATCTGCTGGCCGGCCCCGACGACCGCGACCGCTACCAGCTGGAGGCGGCGACCCGTTTCGCCCTGCGACTGAGCGGGGTGATCACCGACCTGGTGCCTGGCTCGCTGCGAGATGGCCACGAGCACGCCGTCGACTTGGCAGGGTTCCCCGAGTCCGCGCTGCCCGAGCGCGAGCTGCTGCCTGCCGAACAAGTCTGGTCCGACCTCATGGACCCCAAGGCGGCCGCGCGGCTCTTGGATGAAGAGACCTGACGGCCCGCAACTGGCGCCTCGTCCGTCCTGCGTTGCCGTCGCGGCTGCCGTCAAAGAGGCCGCCTCGGCCATACGTGCGACCTGAGATTCCAAAGAATGCGCGGGTAGGCGCCGATGTGACGAGATAGTCGAGGCGACCGCCGACGGTAGTACGCCCCCTACAGCCCACCCAGTACGGCGTCCATCCCGCCCCCTCGCATGTGGAAGGTGTCGCGCGAAACAAAACGGCCGGTCGATCCGAAGATCGACCGGCCGTTCGCTGTGCGCGAGGGGGGAGTTGAACCCCCACGCCCTTTCGGGCACTGGAACCTGAATCCAGCGCGTCTGCCTATTCCGCCACCCGCGCATCTGGGTGATGGGTTAACTATAGACCATCTGGAGAGGTGCTGATGACCACCCCCGGACGACCCCCTGGGGGTGCTCAGCCCTCGATCGGGAGCCGGCCGGTCCGGACGGCGTCGATGAAGGCGTCCCAGGAGGAGGCGGGGAAGACGAGCACCGGGCCGTGGGGGTCCTTGGAGTCACGTACGGGGACGAGGCCGGGGAATCCGGGGGCTACCTCGATGCAGTTGCCGCCGTCGTCGTGGCTGTGGCTGCTCTTCCGCCAGTCGGCCGCGGCGAGCTCGTTGCTCATCATCCCTGAAACCCTCCAGCGCCTCGGCGATCAGCCGAAGCGAGTCGACCTCGGACAGGCAATCACCCAGGAGTTGCTCGTACCGGCGCCGGTGCTTGGCCACACTAGCGATATCCACACTCAGGTGCCCTCGATCAAGGCTCTCCGAGTAGACCAGATTCTGTCCGTCTGGCAGCTCCAGCAACACCATAGCCGTCTTGACAATAAACCTCCGACGCTCAGACGGCGCCACGTGAATGACGACGTTCGGAAGCTCTGCCACCCGCAGCAGGTGTTCCATCTGGCGCCTCATTACGCTGGGCCCACCCACAACAGTGCGAATGACCCTCTCCCCCAGGATGACGAACAACAAGGGCCCACCGGGGGCGAGAAAACGGCTCTGCCGACTGAGTCGGGCCCTGGTCAACTCCTCGATCTCCTCCGGCTTTCCGGCTGCAATGCCAGTGGAGAAGAGCGCACGCGCGTACTGCTCGCACTGCAGCAGGCCGCACATCACGCTGTCCTCGTACATCCTCACCCCAATGGAGATGGCCTCCAGGTCCACGTACTCCTCGAACCAGTCCGGGTGCTCGACCTGCGCATCCCAATCGATCCGCAGGTACAACCGCATCAGCAGGTCGCCGGTGTCCAACAGCCGTTCGATCGCCTCGACTTCCTCGACCGACGGCTTCCGCTTGCCGCTCTCGATCCGCGAGATGACCGTCCGGTCGCAGTGGAGGATCTTGGCGATGTCCTCCTGCCGGTATCCCGCCCGCTCGCGCGCGTACTTGAGCTCCGCGCCGAACATGACCGCGGAGCTGGCCGTCAGCCTCTTGATCTTCCGCTGTGTCATCGCTGCCCCCCGTTTGTGCATCACGCGTCCCGCACACCGATTTGGGCGTCACCGTACCTCCGCAGCCTCGATGATTGACACCAGAACGCAATCATCTGCATGCATAGCGTGATTGCGCGCGCCCTGCGCGCTCCCCCAACCGCCCCCCGAGGTACTTCGCCATGCTCGCTACCCACCGCCCCCGCACGTTCGCCGCCCGCCTGGAATCCCGTACCGAATCCACGCCCCTCGCGCGGTACCTGCTCCGGGCCTACCTCGCCGCCCTCCCCGCCGGCGACCGCTACTCCGACGTCGCCGAACTCCTCCTCGGCGAGCTGTTCGCCAACGCCGTCCAGCACAGCGACGCCCCCGACGACTGCCTCATCGAGGTCCGCTTCGCGATGGCCAACTCCCGCCTGCGGCTGGAGGTCCACGATGCCGGCAGCGGCCGCCCCACCCTCCACACCGCCCAGCCCGACGACGAACACGGGCGCGGCCTGTTCCTCGTCAGCGAGCTCGCCGAACGCTGGGGCTGCTGCCCGCGCGCCGGTGGCATCGGCAAGTTCGTCTGGGCCCTCGTCGCCCCCAGCCACCCCACCGCCACTGCCCACGCCGCCTGAAAGCCCGACTCCTGATGCACCTCGCCACCCTCGCCCGCCACGCGCTCTCCCGCGGTCGCACTCCCGCCGACGCCTACGCGCTCCTCGCCCGCCGCACCCGCGCACCCCTGCGCTGCGCCCGCGCCGTCTGCACCGCCCTCGGCATCCCCGCCGCCGAGACCGCCCGCCGCCTCGACGACTGCTACGACGCCCTCCTCGCCAACCCCCGCCCAGGCTCCGAGGCCGACACCGGCGAACTCCTCGAAGCCCTCGGCGTCTTCGACATCCCTAAACCCCTCACCCCCACCGAACTCGCCGTCATCGACCTCTTCCTCACCGCCGTCGACGCCATGGGCGGCATCCGCCCCGGCCACCAGCACGGCCTCCACCGCTGGTTCACCACCGGCAACCTCATCACCGCCTACCTCTCCCTCACCGCCGCCCGCCCCATGCCCCGCACCGGCGACCCCACCCTCTACTGGACCACCCTCATCCAGGCCGGCGAACTCCTCACCACCACCCCCAACCCCGACACCCGCCTCAAACACGCCCTCCACCGCTGCCGCACCCACGCCACCCACGCCACCCGGCAAGCCCAAGCCCCCCAGGCCCCCCACCCGTAGACACAGGAAGTCGACCCCACCGACTTCCTGCGCCACACCCTGGGAGGCATTCCTCCCTGCCGGGCGCCCAACTCCCTGATGGGACACGAAGGATCGGGCTAGTCTGCGACCATGGTTACCACCCACCAAGAAGAAGTGGCCATGACCGACGCGGAGTTCGTCAGCGCCCCCGCCCTGATCCTCCGCTCCCTCTTCGCCGACCCCGACCGGCGGGCCATCACCACCGCCGACGGCGTCGTGATCACCGCCGGGGAGTTCGCCGCCGCCACGTACCGCCTCGCCCACGAGTTGATCGCCCGGGGCGCGACCCGGGGCACCACCGTGACCCTGCTGACGGGCAACACCGCCGAGGCGCTGAGCGCCCGGTACGCCGCCTGGCTCGCCGGTGCCCGGATCGTGAACCTGTACGACGGCATGAGCGCGCCGATCCTCGCCGAGATCGCCGCCAGCGTCGACACCACCATCCTGCTCGTGGACGCCGAACGGTTCGCCGGGGCAGCCGAGTTGGTCCCGTTGCTCGACGGGCCGACCGTCCTCACCCTGGGCCCAGGCCCGGAGACCGTCGGTGCCGAGCCCATCGGCGAGGACGTGATCGCCGCCTCCGCCGACCGGCCCGCCGAGCCGCCGGCCGTCCGGATCCGCCCCGATGACGACCTGACCATCCGCCACACGGGCGGCACCACCGGCATCCCGAAGGGCGTCCGCGGCCTGCACGGCGCCTACCGGGGCGCCTTCGACGTCCCGTACGGCGGCGGGCCCGACGGCGTCCCGCCCCGCCTGCTCGCCGCGACCCCGCTGGCCCACCTCGCCGGGGTCCTCGCCGACCTGGTGCTGTACAGCGGCGGCTCGGTGGTCCTCCAGCGCTCCTTCGACCCCGGCGAGGTGCTGGCCGCGGTCGAGCGCGAGCGCATCACCGACCTGTGGGTACTGCCGCCACTGCTCTACCGACTGCTCGACCACCCGGCGCTCGGCCGTACCGACCTGTCCAGCGTGCGCCGGGTCGCGTACGGGGGCTGCGCGGCCTCGCCGAGCCGGGTGCGGGAGGCGATCAAGGTGTTCGGGCCGGTGCTGGTGAGCGGCTACGGGCAGTCCGAGGCGCAGAACATCGCCATGCTGTTGCCGCACGAGCACGACCGGATCGGCCACGGCGGCCAACTCTCCGTCGGCAGGCCCCTCCCGGGCGTGGAGGTGGTGATCCGCTCCACCGACGGCACCGACCTGCCGACCGGCGAACAGGGCGAGATCCACGTCCGCTCGGCCACCGTGATGGCCGGCTACTGGAAGCGGCCCGACCTCACCGCCGAGGTGCTGCACGACGGTTGGCTGAACACCGGCGACATCGGCTACCTCGACGCCGACGGCTACCTCTACCTGACCGACCGCCTCAAGGACAAGATCATCGTCGTCGGGGGCCACGTCTACCCGAGCGAGGTCGAGGACCTGCTCCTCACCCACCCCGCGGTCGCCCGGTGCGCGGTCTACGGGGTGCGCGACGCCGAGCAGGCCGAACACGTCCACGTCGCCGTCGTCCCCGCCCCGGGGCAGCGGCCCGAACTGGAGGAGCTGCGCGCCTTCGTCACCGCGCACAAGGGCCGGATGTACGCCCCGGAGGTGCTGCGCATCGTCCCGGAGATCCCCCTGACGCCGGTGGGCAAGCCGGACAAGAAGCTGCTACGGGACGCCCCCGCGGACTGACGGCACCCGGGCGGCACCCGCGAACGGGGCGTCCCGGCGGCGAACTCGCCGTCGGGACGCCCGGCGGGTGCGCCATCATGGCGCCATGGCAGATGAAACGATCACCGCTCGCACCATCGCCGACCGCTACCTCGACCAGGTCGCCGCCCAAGACCCGCTGCACGCCGCCTGGTTGGGCCTGCACCCGGGCGACGACCGGCAACCGGACCTCTCCCCGGCAGGATTCGACGCGCGCGCCGACCTCGCCCGCCGGACCCTCACCACGCTCGACGCCGCCCCCACCACCGCCCTCGTGGACGACCCCGCCGACCGGGCCTGCGCCCGGCTGCTCCGCGAGCGCCTGACCGCCGAGCTGGCGATGCACGACTCCGGTGAGAACTTCCGGCAGCTGCGCAACATCGCCGCCCACGTCCACCAGGTGCGGGACATCTTCAGCTACATGCCGACCGCCACCGACGACGACTGGGCCGCGGTCGCCGGCCGGATGCGCAACCTGCCCGCCGCACTCGACGGGTACCGCGCCACCCTCACCGAGGGGATGTCCCGGCGCCTGCTCGTCGCACCCCGCCAGGCCGCCGCCGTCATCGACCAGCTCACCGCCTGGACCGGCGAAAAGCCCGGCACCACCGGCACCACCGGCACCGGTGAAAACGCCGGCGCCGCAAGCTGGTTCGCCGACTTCGTCACCCCCGGCCCCGAGCGGCTGCGCGGCGAACTGGACGCCGCCGCCCTCCGCGCCACCGTCGCCGTCGCCGAGTTCCGCGACTGGCTGCGCGACACCTACGCGCCCGCCACCGCCGACACCCCGGACGCCGTCGGCCGGGAACGCTACCGGCTCGCCGTACGCCACCACACCGGCGCCGACGTCGACCTGGACGAGGCCTACGCGTGGGCCTGGGAGGAGTTCCACCGCACCGCGGCCGAGATGCGCGCCGAAGCCGAACGCGTCCTGCCCGGCGCGGGCTCCCTCGCCGCGATGCGGCACCTGGAGCAGCACGGCCCCGCGGTCGAGGGCGAGGAGGCGATCCTCGACTGGCTGCAGTCGGTCATGGACCGGGCGATCACCGCCCTCGACGGCACCCACTTCGACATCTCCGGACCGCTGCGCCGAGTGGAATCCAAGCTCGCCCCGGCGGGCAGCTCCGCCTCGCCGTACTACTCCGGTCCCAGCCTCGACTTCAGCCGCCCCGGCCGCACCTACTTCCCCACCCTCGGGCGGGACACCTTCCCGACCTGGCAGCTCGTCAGCATCTGGTACCACGAGGGCGTCCCCGGCCACCACCTGCAGCTCGCCCAGTGGGTCGCCCTCGCCGACCGGCTCAGCCGCTACCAGACCACCCTCGGCATGGTCAGCGCCAACGTCGAGGGCTGGGCCCTGTACGCGGAACGCCTCATGGACGAACTGGGCTTCCTCGACACCCCGGCCCACCGGCTCGGCTTCCTCGACGAGCAGATGCTGCGCACCATCCGCGTGATCATCGACATCGGCATGCACCTGGAACTCGCCATCCCCGCCGACGCCGGCTTCCACCCCGGCGAACGCTGGACCCCCGCACTCGCCACCGAGTTCATGGCCACCTACAACGGCAGCCCCGCCGAACTGCGCGACAGCGAGATCGTCCGCTACCTCGGCTGGCCCGGCCAGGCCATCGGCTACAAACTCGGCGAACGCGCCTGGCTGCAGGGCCGCGAAGCCGCCCGCCGCCGCCAGGGCGCCGCCTTCGACCTCAAGTCCTGGCACATGAACGCACTCGCCCAGGGCTCCCTCGGCCTCGACGCCCTGGCCGACCACCTCGCCACCCTCTGACGAACCGCACGCCCGAGGAACGACTCCCACACCACCTCCGCCAAACCCCACGAAGATCCCCACCCGACTTCACCCCACCGAGCGGTTTGGCTCAACGAACCACCACCCCCCTGCCGAGAAGCCAGAAGGGGTGGCGGCGCTGAGGGCCGCCACCCCTCCCCACACCCCCGCCCACAGCCTCGCCAGGAACTCCCGCCGCCCCTTCGCGACCTCGCCAACTAACTCCGCTGGCCGGAATGGCGGTGTCGGCACCAAGCACGCGCCCGCACCAGCCACTACCAGCGGCAGGCAGCCCAACAACCATGACGATCAAGATCTACAGCTGGAGTACTAACCGCCCCAAGTCCCGGTCAGTTCTTCGTTGATGCTGAGGCCCGTCAGCTGGATAGTGCATCCGCTCGTGGTAGCGACAGCCTTCTCTGCCATCGGGTAGGCGGTGAAGGACAAGGTTTGCGTGTCTTTCAAGCCGTTCACGCCGATCCAGTAGGTCGAGCCGTTACCGGGGCCGGACCAGATCGCATCATGCTCCTTGCGGCCTCGCAGTCGCCTCGTGGGCTGATGCGGCTGGTGCAGGTCTTCTACCCAGCCGTCCAAACCTGGGGGTGTGGTGTCACTTACGGGGAGGCCCCAATACCAGCCGGTATCCGCATGCTGGACGAAGAACACCCCGGTCCCGTCCGCGTTCAAGGGGGGATCCGTGATGGTGAGGAACAGCATGAGGTTATCCAGTACGACCCTGTACCCGGGCGGGCCGATAATGTCCACGCCGAGTTCGTATTCCGCGTCTGGGAACTGTTCCAGGGCTTTCGGGGCCGACGGGCGCAAGAGCACTTCCCCGATGAA
Source organism: Streptomyces sp. 1114.5 (assembly GCF_003635085.1). Taxonomy (NCBI): domain Bacteria; kingdom Bacillati; phylum Actinomycetota; class Actinomycetes; order Kitasatosporales; family Streptomycetaceae; genus Streptomyces; species Streptomyces sp. 1114.5. The sequence goes on along the minus strand of NZ_RBXE01000002.1, from coordinate 204,874 downwards.
CAACAGTGGTGAATGGCACGTGGAGTCGATCTTTGTGGCGGTCGCGGGCATGGCTGTCGCCTCTGGTTGATGAATTGCGTCGTGCGGACCTGATCCTGTCCGGCATGCTGCTGTGCGCTGCAGACGGGCGACGAAAGCCGGGGCAGCTGAGCGGGTAGATGAACCTTCCTCGGTGCTCACACGAGGGCATGTCTCAATCTCCATGCAAGCACCGTCGCGGACGTGCTGCCAGTTTTATACCTGTCCCCCATCCCGGGTCACCCCGTCACATCGCCCCCCCAACCGGCCCGAGTCCGGCAGCAGCACCACGACCAGGTCATCCGGCCCCAGCTCGCGCGCCGCGCGCAGCGCCGCCGCCACCGCCGACCCGGACGACGAGCCGGCCAGGATGCCCTCCTCGCGCGCGAGCCGGCGGGCCGTCAGCAGCGATTTCGCGGTCCGGGATCCGCTCGAACCGAAGCGGTTTGGCTCAACGAACCACCACCCCCTGCCGAGAAGCCAGAAGGGGTGGCGGCGCTGAGGGCCGCCACCCCTCCCCACACCCCCGCCCACAGCCTCGCCAGGAACTCCCCGCCCTGCTGTGCTCATATCATCTGAGTATCTGTACGGATGCGGAGAGCCCAGTCCCCGCCTAGCGTTCTGCGGGCGAAGGCGGCACACGCATCCGCCTAGGGGAGGGGAACCCGGTGGGCGACAAGGACACGTCCGGCAAGATAGCGATCCAACCAGCCGACCTGCGGGCCTCCGCAGGCATCGCCAAGGCGCTGAGCGAGGAACTGGACAAGCCCGTCCAGGCCGCCCTCACCACCAGCACCACCGTCTCGACCCAGCTCACCGGCTGGTCGATCTCCGGCGGCCTCGGACAGTTGGGCACAGGCTGGGCCAAGCCGCTCGGCGACCTGCGGCAGCGCCTCCTGGACACCGCGACCAATCTCGACGCCAACGCGTCCGCCCACGAGCACCACGACCAGGCGGTCGCCGGCGGGTGGGCCGTGCCGCAGCAGGGGGCGAAGTGACCGGCGTCTACGAACTCCTGGTGAAGTTCGACCCGCACGGACTGCGCGACGCCGCCAAGGCCTGGAAGGCCCTCGCGCACGCCATGGACACCACCGGACAGCGCCACCGCAACCAGGTCAACGGTCCGCTGCAGGTCAACAACGGCCCGAGCCGACCCGCTTGGGAGGGCGCCGACGCCGCGGCCGCGCGTCCGTACATGGTGAAGACGGAAGTCCAGCTGGAGATCATCAGGATGGAGTCGGAGGCCGCGGCCCTGGTGCTCAACACCGTCGCCGAACGGATGTACCAGGCACAGACCAACCTCACCAATGCGGTGAACCGAGCCGTCGACGCCGGTCTGACCGTCTCCCCCGAGGGCGTCATCACCATGCCGCCGCCGGGCAAGGGTGAGGCCAACGACCCGGAGGCGCAGAAAGCGCGTCAGCAACTCGGCTCGGAGACGAAGGGTTTCCAGGACCGCATCGACGCCGCCCTGAAGGCTGCCCAGACGGCGAGCGACCAAGGCCACAGCGCCCTCGTCTCGCTCAGCGCCAACACCCTGGACCCCTCCCGGGAAGCGGGCTCCCTGCTCACTGCGAAGAACAACGTCGCCGGGATCATGCGGGAGCTCGACCTCGTCGACCCGTACATCCCGGACGGCAAGGACCCCGCCAAGAACGCGGAGTGGTGGAAGGGCCTCACCCCAGAACAGCAGGAAACCTACGTCACCCTGAACGCGGCCCAGGTGGGCAACCTCGACGGCATCCCCGCCGAAGCGCGGGACAAGGCCAACCGGCTCGTCCTGGACCAGAAGATCGACGCCCTGGAGGCGGGCTCGGCCTCCGTGTTCGGGCTCGACCAGGAGGCGTACGCCAAGCGCAAGCAGACGCTGAAGGACATCAGGACGAAGCTGGAGGAGAGCGCCGACGAGCGGAACGAGACGAAGCAGATGTTCCTGCTCGCCATCGATCCGGAGGCGTACGGAGGTGACGGCCGCGCGATCGTCGCCACGGGCAATCCCGACAAGGCCTCCCACACCGCCGTGTGGGTTCCGGGCACCGGCACCGAACTCCCTGGCGTCCCGGACCAGATCAACCGCATCCGCCAATTCCAGGCCATCGCCGAGCGCCAGGCCGGGGGCGGCGAGACCGTCTCCGTGATCTCCTACCTCGGCTATGACACTCCGGAGAGCCTTCCGGAAGCCGGAAACCCCATGCGTGGCATCGATGGCGCGGAGGACATGCGGAGGTTCTCCAACGGACTCCGCGTGGCCCACGGCGAACCGAAGACCCACCTCACCTGGATGGCACACAGCTACGGGACCTTCGCCGTCGGCGAGGCCGCCCAGGCAGGGGGCGGTCTGCACGCCGACGACATCCTCGCCCTCGGCAGTCCGGGCATGGGAGTCGCCACCGCCGACCAACTCAACATCGACCCCGACCACGTCTGGATCGGGGCAGCCACGTCCGATCCCATTCGTGTCGTCAGCGGCACGGTGCTGGGCTACGCGCCGCACATGGCCGGTTTCGGGGGGAACAACATCCAGGTCGACACCTCCGGTCACGCCGGATATTGGACCGACAACTCCGAAAGCCTGAAGAACATCGGAAAGATCATCGCCAAAGTGCCGCCTTCCACCGGCTCTAAGGAAGACCCCTTCTGGGGCTCGATCCCCCACTGATGGACCCCCGAATGGAACCCATGACTACCTCGTCCCTTCGCACTCGGGCTGCCGTCACACGGCTGGGCCGCCTCACTGTCACGGCACTGCTGACCATCACCCTTGGAGCCTGTATGTCCAGCCCCGGCGCCGGAAAATACGACGGCAAGGACGACCCGCTGCCCGTCAAGTCCGAGCAGGAATCGCTGGACTGGGCGCGCCGGATCATCGCTCACGTGGCGCAGACGGCCGGGGCCCGCATCAATGAGGAACCGGAGAACTTCTGGTTCAGTCAGTGCATCGGCAGGAACGGCGAGAAGGCGTCCGACGGCCGCTACACGCTCAACTACGGTGTCCACGCCGACGTCCCGGATGACCAGCAGAACGACGTGCTCCACAAGGTCCGGGACCTGCTCACCGGCGAAGGGCTCACGATCACCGAGTACCGGGAGAACCCCGTCGGCACCCCGTCCGCCCAGCCCATCGTCGCCTTCTCGGCCCGGCACCCCGACAGCCGGTACGTCGTGGACGTCGACAGCACGGAGGGACACAACCGGATGTCCCTCGCGGTCCGCACCCCCTGCCTGATCCCGCCCTCCGACTCGGCCTCGCCGTCGGCACCGAGCACCCCCTAACCCTCCGCCTCCCGGCCGCGGAAGGCGCGGCGGTACTCGCGGGGGGCGACGCCGACCCTGGTGGTGAAGACCGGGCGGAGGGAGACGGCGGAGGTGAAGCCGCAGTGGGTGGCGACGGTGTCGACGGGGAGGTCGGTTTCCTCCAGGAGGCGTTGGGCGGTGAGGATCCGCTGGTCGAGGAGCCAGCGGACGGGGGTGGTGCCGGTGGCGGCGGTGAAGTGGCGGGCGAAGCTGCGTTCGGACATCAGGGCGGCGGCAGCCATCCGCGGGACGGTCCAGGGAGCGTCCAGGGAGGCCAGCACCTCGGCGCGGACCCGGGACAGGGGGTCGTCGGCGGTGGGGGCCGGGACCGGGGTGGGGATGAACTGGGCCTGGCCGCCGGCCCGGAAGGGGGCGGTGACCATGGCGCGGGCGATGGTGGCGGCGGCCCGCTGACCGTGGGCGGTGCGGACGAGGTGGAGGCAGAGGTCGATGCCGGCCGCGACGCCGGCCGAGGTCCACAGGCCGTCCCCGCCGGTGAACAGCACCTCGGGGCGGACGGTCACCGCCGGGAAGCGGCGGGCGAGTTCGGGGGCGAGCGCCCAGTGGGTGGTGGCCTCGCGGCCGTCGAGCAGGCCGGCCTCGGCGAGGACGAAGGCGCCCGCGCAGAGGGAGGCGATGGGCACGCCCCGGGAGCGGACGGCCCGCAGGGCGGCGTGGACGGCCGGGTCGCGGGCGGCGCCCGGGTCCTCGACGCCGGGGACCACGACCAGGTCGCAGTCGGCCAGCGCCTCCGTCCCGTGGTCGGGGACGCGCTCCAGCCCGCCGCCCAGCCGGACCCGGGCGCCGTCCGGCCCGCAGACCCGCAGGTCGAAGGCGGGCAGGCCGGGCCGGGAGGTGCGGTTGGCCCACACCTCGCCGATCACCGCGTAGTCGAAGGCCCGGACACCGTCGAAGATCAGGCAGCCCACGGTTCGCATGGCAGAGAATCTATGGCAGGAATCTCTCGATGGGTGGCTTCTCTGCCCATCACGGCCGCACCGCCCCCGCGCCCACCATGGACGCATGACGAACACCGACGCCTTCGACGCCCCGCTCACCCTCGACTCCGACGCCGTCCTGCTCCTCATCGACGTCCAGAAGGGCTTCGAGGACCGCGACTTCTGGGGCCCGCGCGACAACCCGCAGGCCGAGCAGCGGATGGCCGAGCTGATCGCCGCCTGGCAGGCCACCGGCCGGCCGATCGTCACCGTGCAGCACGCCTCCAAGGCCGGGCCGCTGGCCGAGGGCACCCCGGGGTACGAGCTGAAGGACTTCGTCGCCGGGCTCACCCCGGACCTGCACGTCACCAAGACCGTCAACAGCGCCTTCTACGGCACCCCCGACCTGCACGCCTGGCTGCAGGAGCGCGGCGCCCGCCAGCTGGTGATCACCGGGATCATCACCAACGTGTGCAACGAGACCACCGCCCGGATGGCCGGCAACCTCGGCTACGACGCGATCTTCCCGACCGACGCCATGCACTCCTTCGACATGACCGGCCCCGACGGCACCACCGTCCCCGCCGCCGACCTCGCCCGCGCCACCGCCACCACCCTGCACGCGATGCGCTTCGCCAAGGTGGTCACGACGGAGGACGTCGTCCGAGCGGCAAAGGCCTGACGGCTACGCCCGGAACAGCGGCTCGTACGCGCCGCCCTCCTCCGCGTTGAGCAGCACGAAGGACGGCCCGAGGCCGAACGCCACCTCGCGCAGCCGCGCCAACGCCTCGGCCTCGGAAGGCACTTCGAGGCCGAGGGCGGCGGCGACGGCGTCCCGCTCGGCGGGCAGGTCGAGGTCGCGCTCCAGGGACTCCTCGGCCATCTCCAGGTACTCCGCGGCCGCATTCGCGCTCTCCTCCTCCGTCAGCCGGTGGCAGTCCCGCCACCACGGCACGGCCAGCAGCAGCCGGACCAGCTCCGGCACGCCGACGGCCAGCAGGGCCGCGCCGCCCTCGGAGTCGGCGAACAGCACGGGCCGCTCCTCGCCGCCCTCGCCGCACAGGAAGTAGGTGCCGCCCGCGTTGTCCTTGGCGAACCGCTCCAGCGCCGCTCCGGAGGCGAGCACGACCTCCTCCACGTGATCGTAGCTGCGGGTGGGGTCGAAGTCCCCGTGCCAGATCAGGTGGTCGAGGGCGTCGGGGTTGGCGCGGAGCGCGTCGAGGAGGGACATGGCGGCCACCCTACGACGCCCCACGGACACGCCCCCGACAGCCGGCTCAGGCCACAGCCGGCTCAGGCCACAGCCGGCTCAGGCCGCGAGCCGCTCCGCCAGGAACTCCTCCCAGGTCCGCCGCCCGAGCTCCGCGCCCGCGAGGGTCAGGTTCTCCCCCGCCCGGTAGGCGCGCCCGACCTTGCCGGGCACCCGTACCGGCAGCTGCCGGCGGCTGCGCCCGCGCGCCTCCAGGTACCGCCTGGTCAGCTCGCCCATCTCGTACACCGCGGGCCCGGCCAGGTCGGGCACCATCCCGGCCGGCTCGTGCAGCGTCAACTCCACCAGCCGGGCGGCGACTTCGCGCACGTCCACGGGCTGCCAGCGGACCCCGCCGGGCGCCGGCACGACCGGCAGCTTCGCCATCTTCTCCACCACCGTGAACGCCAGGTCGTGGAACTGTGCGGCGCGCAGGATCGTGTACGGCAGACCCGAGCCGGCCACCGCCTCCTCGGCGGCGTGCTTGGCCCGGAAGTAGCCGAGCGGGATCCGGTCGGCGCCGATCACCGAGATGTACACCAGGTGCCGCACCCCGGCCCGCTGCGCGGCGGCGACCAGCAGGCGGGTGGCGGCGTCGTCGCCCTTGGGGCCGCCCGCCAGGTGCAGCACGGTGTCCACGCCGGCCAGCGCCTCGTCCAGCCGGGCGGCCGCCTCGGCCGGATCGCCGAGCAGGTCGCCGCGTACGTACGTCACGCCGTCGGCGGCGGTGCGCTCCTGCCGGCTGAGCACGCGCACCGGCCGCCCGGCCGCGCGCAGCAGCGGTACGACCTGCCGGCCGAGGGTGCCGGTGCCGCCGGTCACAAGCACGGGGTTGTTCGTCACGATCGTCTCCGGTTCGTCCCGGGCGGGGAGTTGATCTCCCCGCCGCAGCCGTTGTTGGGTGGCTCCTGCTGCTCTGACCCCCGGCGACGAAGGAATGTGACAGGTGGACGAGACAGACGGAAAGAAAGACGGGAAAGAAGTCGGGACGAAGGAGGAGAGCGCTGCCCGGGCCGCGTTCTTCGAGGAGCAGCGCCCGCACCTGCGCGCGGTCGCGTACCGGATGCTCGGCTCGATCAGCGAGGCGGAGGACGCCCTCCAGGAGTCCTGGCTCCGCTACGACCGCTCCGACACCGCCGCGGTGGAGAACCTCGGCGGCTGGCTGACCACGGTGGTCTCCCGGGTCTGCCTGAACCTGCTGCGCGCCCGCGCCGCCCGCCGGGAGGAGCCGCTGGAGCCGGCCGGGCCGGGCGGCGAGCCGGGCCCGCGCATCCCGGACCCGCTGCTGCGCCGGGAGGGCGTGGTGGACCCGGAGCAGGAGGTGATGCTGGCGGACTCGGTCGGGCTGGCGCTGATGGTGGTGATGGAGTCGCTGTCGCCCGCCGAGCGGGTGGCCTTCGTGCTGCACGACCTGTTCGCCGTGCCCTTCGACGAGATCGCGCCGCTGATCGAGAAGACCGCGGCCGCCACCCGCCAGCTGGCCAGCCGGGCCCGCCGCAAGGTGCAGGGGCAGGCGCCCGCGCCGGATCCGGACCTGGGCCGGCAGCGGCTGGCGGTGGACGCCTTCTTCGCCGCCGCCCGCAACGGGGACCTGGACGCGCTGGTCGCCGTGCTCGACCCGGACGTGGTGCTGCGCTCGGACGGCGGGGCGGTGATGGCCCGGCACACGGTGGTGCTCTCGGGCGCCGCCACGGTGGCCGGCCAGGCGGTGCTGTGGGGCACGCTGTCGCCGTTCGCCCGCCCGGCGCTGGTCAACGGCACCGCGGGCGCGGTGGTGATCGGCGACAACGGCCGGGCGCTGTCGATCATGGCGTTCACCGTCGTGGCCGGCGCGATCGTCGCGATCGACGTGCTCACCGACCCGGAGCGGCTGGCGGCGCTGGACCTCTCGGCCTTCCGCGACCGGTAGGACCGCCGGAGCCGTCGACGGGCGGGGGGTGGGAAGGCGACCGCCTTCCCACCCCCCTTCCGGAGCAGCCCGCCCTCAGCGCCCGACCGCCCCGTCCAGCTGCTCGCGGATGATGTCCGCGTGCCCGGCGTGCCGCCCGGTCTCCTCGATCATGTGGACCAGCACCCACCGCAGCGACGGCCCCTCGATGACGTCCGGCCGCAGCGACCGCACGCCCGGCCGGTCGAGGTCCGGGGCGGCGGCCGCCACCGCGTTGGACCGCTTGACCGCCTCCCGGTAGGCGGCGACCTGCTCCGCCACGGTCACGCCGTCCAGCGGGTCGCGGTCCACGTCGTACGGCCCCTCGGCCTCGCCCTGGTAGGCCCAGGCGAACCAGTTGTGCTCGACCGCGGTCAGGTGCCGGAGCAGCCACAGCAGGCTGGTGCCGGAGGCGACGCCGGGGCGCCGGGCGTCCTCGTCGGAGAGCCCGTCGACCTTGCCGATGACCCCTTCGCGCAGGTAGTCGAGGAAGGCCAGCAGGGTGGTCGGTTCGTCCGCGTTCAGGCTCGGCGGGCGGGTGTCGGAGAGCTTGCTCGGCTCGGGATTCTGGGTCACCGAGCCACCCTAGCCACCTTCTCCGCCGCGGAGAACCGACTTTGACGCACGGTCACCAGCCCTGCGTGGCAACCCAGTCGGCGAGGTGCCGGGCGCAGTCGTCGACCGACTCCCGCCAGGTGTGGCCCGCGCCCTCGCCGGCCTCGTCGCTGACGTGCTTGACGAGGCGCACCGGCACCCCGGCCCGGTGGGCGACGGTGGCGACGGCGTAGCCCTCCATGTCGACCAGGTCGGCGTGCTCGGCGAGCCGGTCGCGGGCCGCCGCGTCGGAGACGAACAGGTCCCCGGTGGCCAGCACCGGCCCGTCGCCCTTGCCGATCACCAGCGGGGCGCCGTACTGGCGGCCGGTGAGCGCGTGCAGGGCGGCGGTGTCGAGGTCGTGCTGGATCACCTGGACGACGTGGTGGGTGCCCTCCCAGCCGGGACGCAGCGCGCCGGCCGTACCGAGGTTGATCACCTCGGAGGGCTTCTCGCCCTGGGCGAGGACGGCGGCGAGCGCGGCGGCGGCGTTGACCTTCCCCATCCCGGTGAGCAGCACGGGCAGCCCGTCGCCGAGGTGGGCGGCCTCCTCGCGGACGGCGACGACGAGCAGCGGGCGGTCGGGCGTGATCGTTCCAAGCAGGCGCATGGGGCCATCGTACGGAGCGGGGGGCTGCCGCACCCGGGAGCGCGCGCCCACAAACGGACCCCCGCATTCCCCCCGTGTGAAGGAACCGCGTAGGGTGCGGGCCGCGTCGGACGGTTCGCCACCTCTCCGTACGGGGTCGGAAACGCCCCGGGGGGAACGTGCGGAAACCGTGCACGACAAGCTCAAGATCGGCGCAAGTCGGGTGTGGCCGGGGGGAGTCGCGGCCATACTGCTGCCATCGGCCGGGCCCCGGGGAACGGGTTCGGCTCCAGGGGAGGATGAGGCGGGTGGCGACACCAGCAGGCAACGGCGCACCGGGCGCCCCGATCCCGGCACGGCCGAACGGCCCGCCGGTACCACCGCGGACGGCCGGGGCACCGGGCACCGCGGCCAGGCCGGCCGCCACCGCGCCGGCACCGTTCGCGGGCCCGCACGCCGCCGCGCAGCCCGGCGCCCTCGCGGCGCCCGGCCCCGGCGGGGCGCCCGCCCCGCGCCCCCGGGCCGTCCTGGCCACGGGTGTACGGGCCCGGCTGGCGCAGGCCACCCGTACGGCGCCCGGCCGGCTGCGGCTGGCCGGGGTGGTGCTCACGGTGCTGACGGTGGCCTTCGGCGGGCTCACCGCCTGGCAGTTGGAGACCAGGGCGCAGGCCGCCGACCGGGTGGTCTCGTACAGCCAGCCGCTCAGCCGGGACGCCGCCGAGATCCACCGCAACCTGGCCGATGCCGCCACCACCGCGGCGACCGGCTTCCTGCTGGCGGGGGCCGAGCCGAAGGAGGTCCGGGACCGCTACGAGCAGGACCTGGCCACGGCCGCCAAGCTCGTCGCCCAGGCCGCCGCCCGGACCACCTCGACCTCCCCCGCGCAGGACTCACTCGCCCGGCTGAACCAGCAACTCCCGGCGTACGCCGGACTGGTGGAAACCGCCCGGGCCGACAACCGGCAGGGCATCCCGCTCGGCGGCGCCTACCTGCGGTACGCCTCCGAGCAGATGCAGACCGTCCTGCTGCCGACCGCCGCCGAACTGGCCGCCGTCGAGAACCAGGAGCTGGCTGACGACTACGCCGCGGCCGAGTCGGTGCCCTGGGCGGCGTACGGCCTGGCGGCGCTCACCCTGGCGGCGCTGGCCTGGGTGCAGCTGACGCTGTTCCGCCGCACCAACCGGGTGTTCAACGTCGGGCTGCTGGGCGCCACCGCCGCGGTGCTGGCGGGCGCGCTCTGGCTCACCGTCACCGGGCTGACCATCAGTTCGGCGCTCCAGCAGAGCGAGCGCGAGGGGGCCGGCCCGCTGCGGGCGCTCAACTCCGCCCGGGTCGACGTGCTGACCGCCCGGCTGGCGGAGAACCTGCACTTCGTCGCCCGCGGCTCGACCACCAAGTACGTCGACCAGTGGGCCAAGGCCACCGCGCACCTCGCCGGGTCCGCGGACCTCCCGCCGGAGCGCAGCGACGGTTCCCTCCCGCAGGCCGTCCGGCTCGCCCCCTCGGCCGCGCAGGCGAGCGTCCAGGAGGCGGCCAAGCAGTTCGACGAGTGGCGCACCCGGCACGACGCGGCCCGGGCGCAGGAGACCGGCAACGCCGACTACCAGGGCGCCCTGGACGCGACCGTGACGGCCAAGCCCGACGCGGCCACCGCCGACGCCGCCTTCAACGCCACCGACAGGGCACTCGCGCGGGCCGCCGACATCGAGCAGGACCACTTCACGCAGGCCGCCGTGGGCACCGGCGGGGACCTGCGCACCACCGCCGTCGCGGCCGCGCTGCTCGGCCTGGTGGCGGCGGCCGCCGCGCTGCGGGGCCTGGGGCGGCGACTGGCCGAGTACCGGTAACGGGCAAGGGGGAAACGGACAGATGCGCAAGAGGACCGTCATCGGAACAGCCACCCGGGCCCTGGCCCTGCTCGCGGCCGGCGCCGTCGTGCTCACCGCGGGCGGGCCGGTCGGCGCAGCCCCCCGGGCGGCGCAGCAGGCCCAGCAGGAACAGCAAACCCAGCAGGAACAACAGGAGCAGGGCCCGACCGACACCTGCGACGTCTACAAGAGCGTGCCGCCGAGCACCGAGGACGGCCCGGCCGTGAAGGCCATCAAGGCCAGGCGCAGCCTGGTGATCGGCGTCGACCAGAACAGCTACCGGTGGGGCGCCCGCAACCCGAACACCGGCCAGATCGAAGGCTTCGACATCGACCTCGCCCGGGCGATCGGCGCCGCCGTCATGGGCGACCCGGACAAGGTGGTGCTCAAGCCGGTGGCGACCGCCGACCGGATCGACGCCGTCAAGAAGGGCCGGGTCGACCTGATCGTCCGCACCATGACGATCAACTGCAAGCGGATGGAGGACGTCGCCTTCTCCAAGCCGTACTTCAACACCACCCAGCGCGTCCTGGTCCCGAAGGCCTCCCCGGCGAAGTCCGTCGACGACGCGATCAAGGACCGGACGGTGTGCGCCGCCGACGGCTCCACCGCCCAGGCCGTGGTCACCGGCAAGAAGACCGCGGCGAAGGTCGTCACGGTGGAGAACCAGCTGGACTGCCTGGTCCTGATGCAGCTCGGCAAGGTCGACGCCACCATGACCGACACCGGCCTGGCGGCCGGTCAGGCCGCCCAGGACCAGACCGTGCGGATGGTGGACGGCGAGGCGCAGCCGGAGGTGATGGGCGTCGCCATGCTGAAGGAGAGCCCCGACCTGACCGCCCGGGTCAACCAGGTGCTGGCCGACTACTACGCCCGCGGCGACTGGGCCCGTTCGTACGACCACTGGTTGAAGCCGTACATGGGCGGCGAGGCCGACCACTACTGGCCGGGCACGCACTGAAGCACACACTGAAGCACGCACTGAGCCGTCCACCGGGCCGGATCCACAGCTGGCGGGCCCGGGGCGTTGACACGGTCTTGACGCCCCGCGCCCGCTCCGCCCGAACGGTCACCGGCTAGGGTTCGGGACGATCACCACGGGGAGACCGGTGGTGGACACGGGGGTTGTCGTGGGGTCACGCGTCACGCACGTCGGGATCGCACGCGAGGAAGGAAGGACACCGCGGTGGCGGCATCGGCTGGCCCGGTACTGAGCCGGGAGGAGGTGGACCGCGCGCTCGCGCGCCTCGGCGCGGAGCGGGACGCGGTCGAGTCGGCGCTGCTCACGCTGCAGGACCACCCGGGCCTGCGGCTGCTGGACGGCGCCGAGCTGGCCGGGCGCACCCTGGAGCGGTGGTCCGTCGCCGGGAAGGGCCTGCCGCTGCTCTGGGCACTGTTCGACCGCTACTCCGAGGCGCTGGCCTCGGCGCGCGCCGTACGGGCCCGCAAGGCCAAGCCGGGTGCGCCCGAACTCGCCGAGCTGAGCGAGCTGTTGACGGGCGACGCGGTGACCGTCCCGGGCGGCGCGGTGCCGGACGGGCCGCAACTGCTGGGCGCGCCCGCCAAGCTGGTCGAGCGGATCAGCCTGGACGCGCTGATGGCCCGGATGAACTCCTGGTACGCCACCGTGCTGGAGGTGGTCAGCGCCGCCGACGCGGTCTGGTCGGCGCTGCCGGCCCGGATCGACCTGCTGCTGGCCGAACTGCACCGGGTGCGCACCCTGGCCGCCTCGCTCGGCGTGCGCATCGGCGCCCACCCGCTCGGCGACGACCTGGCCGGGCTGGAGAAGGACCTCACCGAGCTGCGCACCGAGGTGCGCGCGGACCCGCTGGCGCTGTGGCGCCCGGCCCGGGTGCCCGCCCAGCGCGGCACGGTGCCGGAGGGCTCGGCCTTCGCCGGGCCCGCCGGGGTGGTGGACACCGAGCGGTTCGACCGGGCCGGGCGGGCGCTGGACGGCGTCCGGCTGGAGCTGGAGGACCTGCTGCGGCTGCGCGACGAGGCCGAGGAGCGGCTGCAGGGCGTCGGCGACCTCCTCCAGCGGGCCGACGCGACGCTGGCCGAGGCCCGCCGGGCGCGCGGCGAGGTGCTGGCGAAGATAGCGGCCAGCGACGTCCCGGCGGTGCCCGGCCCGGCGTCGGCGCTGCGCGAACGGATCGTCGCGGCGCTGGACCTGCGCCAGAGCGGGCAGTGGGGCCGGCTGGCGCCGCTGCTGGACACCCTGGAGGACGCCGCCGCCAAGGAGCTGGCCCGGGCCCGGCAGGCGCTCACCGAGGTGACCCAGCCGCTGGCCGTCCGGGCCGAGCTGCGCGGCCGGCTGGACGCCTACAAGGCGATGGCGGCCCGGCTGCGGGTCTCCGAGGACCCGGAAGTGATCGAGCGGTACGAGAAGGCGCGCTGGCTGCTCTGGAGCGCGCCGTGCGACCTGCGGGCGGCGGCCGCCGCGGTGGCCCGGTTCCAGCAGTCGCTGCGCCCGGCCCAGGCAGAGGCGGAGCGCCAGGCCGAGGCAGCGGGCCGGGCCGAGGCGGAGGACCAGGCCCGGGCCGAGGCCGGGCAGGCTCAGGGGGCGACCGGCCAGACGCCGGTCGACGGACAGGTTCAGGGGGGCTGAGGTTGATGGGCGAGACGTGCGTACGGCCGGACTGCTCCGGCGACGGCAGGATCGACGCGGACGGCTACTGCGACGAGTGCGGGCTGGCCCCGGCGGGCGGGACCACCGCCACGCCCCAGGCGCCCGCACCGGCAGCCGCGGCGGGCCCCGGCTCGCCCTGTCCCCGGGACTGCTCCGGCACCATCGACGCCGACGGCTACTGCGACGACTGCGGCCTGACCCCGCCCGGCCCCGACACCGGCGTCACCCAGCCCTACGTCCCCTCCGCCCGGGTCGCCCCGGACTCGGCGCGCAGCGCCTCCGCCCGCTCCTCCCGCACCGGCTCGGCCCGGTCGATGTCCGGCCGCTCCCGCTCGCACCGCTCGACCCGCACCGGCAGCAGCCGCTCGGTCTCGGTGCGCTCCACCCGGGGCAGCAGCAGCGCGGGCACCCGCAACCGGCTGGGCGCCGGCCTGGTCACCGTGCCGACCGTGGCGAGCGCCGACCCGGCCCGGGCGGTGCTGGCCAACCCGGAGGTGCCCGAGCGCAAGCGGTTCTGCTCCAAGTGCGAGGCCCCGGTGGGCCGGGAGAAGAACGGCCGCCCGGGCCGCCCGGACGGCTTCTGCACCAAGTGCGGCACGCCGTACTCGTTCACGCCCAAGCTGCGCCGCGGCGACCTGGTCGGCGGGCAGTACGAGGTGGTGGGCTGCCTGGCGCACGGCGGGCTCGGCTGGATCTACCTGGCGGTGGACCGGCGGCTGGACGACAAGTGGGTGGTGCTCAAGGGCCTGCTGGACACCGGGGACGAGGACGCGCTGGCCGCGGCCGTCGCCGAACGGCGCTTCCTGGCCGAGGTCGACCACCCGAACATCGTCCGGATCATCAACTTCGCCGAGCACCCGGACCTGCGCACCGGCGCCACCGACGGCTACATCGTGATGGAGTACGTCGGCGGCAAGTCGCTCAAGGACATCGCCAACGACCGCCGCACCCCGGACGGCCGGCGCGAGCCGCTGCCGGTCGAGCAGGCCATCGCCTACGCGCTGGAGGCGCTGCCGGCCCTGGGCTACCTGCACGACCGGGGCCTGGTGTACTGCGACTTCAAGATCGACAACGCCATCCAGAGCGGCGACACCCTCAAGATCATCGACATGGGCGCCGTCCGCCGCCTCGACGACGACGGCCCGATCTACGGCACCATCGGCTACCAGGCGCCCGAGATCGCCACCGACGGCCCCTCCCCCGCCTCCGACCTCTACACCGTGGCCCGCACCCTCGCGGTGCTCACCTTCGACTTCCAGGGCTACAGCAGCACCTACCGGGACACCCTGCCCGGCCCGGAGGACGTCGAGGTCTTCGCCCGGTACGAGTCGTACTACCGGCTGCTGGTCCGCGCCACCGACCCGGACCCGGCCCGCCGCTTCGCCTCCGCCGAGGAGATGGCCGACCAGCTCACCGCCGTACTGCGGGAGATCCTGGCCCTCCGGAACGACCGGCCCTACCCGGCCCTCTCCACCCTCTTCGGGCCCGAACTGCGCGTCGTGGACACCGAGTTGGTCCTGCCGGCCAGCACGCCCGGACAGCTCCGGGTGACCGCCCTGGACCCGGCCGCCGCCGCCCTCGCCCTGCCCATCCCCCGGGTCGACCCGGGCGACCCCAACGCCGGCTTCCTCGCCACCCTGCTCTCCCCCGACCCCGCCGACGCGCTCGCCGCCCTGGCCGGCGCACCCGCCGTCTCGATGGAGAGCCGGCTGCGCGAACTGCGCGCCCTGCTCGAACTCGGCCGCCACCGCGACGCCGTGGGCCGCCTCGCCGAGCTGGAACAGGACCACCCGGACGACTGGCGGGTGGTCTGGTACCGCGGCCTCACCGCCCTCGTCGGGGCTGCCGAGGGGCTTGCGGAGCCGCCCCGAGCAGCCGATCCGGCGAGCGGGCGAGTAGCAGACCTCCGGGCGGCGGCCGAGGCCTTCGACGCCGTCTACGACGCCTTCCCCGGCGAGGCCGCCCCCAAGCTGGCCCTCGCCATCTGCGCCGAACTCCTCGGCGACGGCGGCGACGCGGCCGAGTTCTACCGGCTGGTGTGGAGCACCGACCACGCCTACCTGAGCGCCGCCTTCGGGCTGGCCCGGGTCCGGCTGGCCGAGGACGACCGCCCCGGCGCGGTCCGCGTCCTGGAGTCCGTCCCGGCCACCTCCAGCCAGTACACCGCCGCCCGGATCGCCGCCGTCCGCGCCCGGCTGCGCGAGCGGCCCGCCACCGACGAGCTGGCCGCCGACCTCGGCGCCGGCTCCGAGCAGCTGACCGCGCTGCGGCTGGACGACCGCCGCCGCGAGGAGCTGTCCGTCGAGGTGCTCAGCGCGGCCCTCGGCTGGATCGGCGCCGGTTCGGCCGGCGCCCCGCAGGCCGCCGGACTGGTGGTGCTGGGACGTCCCGCGCAGGAGCGGGAACTGCGCTTCGCCCTGGAACAGTCCTACCGGGTACTCGCCCGGTTGGCCGACCGGGCGGAGACCAGGATCGAGATGGTGGAACGGGCCAACCGTGCCCGTCCCAGGACGTGGGTGTAGCCGATGCCGCAGCAGACCGAGTGCCCGAGCTGTTCCGAGCCGATGGATCCGGAGGACGCCTACTGCGGCTCCTGCGGGGCAGGCCGGGACGGCCGGCCGGCCCCGGGCGCGATGCCCGCGGGCTGGGCCGCCGCCCGGGGTGAGGCCGTACCGCAGCAGCGCGGGCCGGTCTGCGTGCACTGCGGGCAGCCGCAGGTCACCCCGGACGGCTACTGCGAGGGCTGCGGCGGCGCCCAGCCGCGCCCGCGCGACCACATGGAGAAGGCGCTCGGCGGCGTCGCCGGGGTCAGCGACCGCGGCGTGCGCCACCACCGCAACGAGGACAGCTTCACCGTCGCCGCGACCTCGCTGCCCGGCGGCGAGCCGGTCGTGGTCGCCGTGGTGTGCGACGGCGTCTCCTCCTCCGACCGCCCGGACGAGGCCTCGGCGACCGCCGTGGACGCCGCCTCCGAGTCCCTGCTGACCTCCCTGGAGGCCGGCCGCGACCCGAACGAGGCGATGCGCGCGGCCATCGCCGACGCCGCCGGGGCCGTGGCCGACCTGGCCACCGACGGCGCCGGCCCCGCCCGGCCCGACCTCAACGCGCCCGCCTGCACCTACGTCAGCGCGATAGCGGCCGGCGGCCGGGTCACCATCGGCTGGGTCGGCGACACCCGGGCGTACTGGATCCCGGACGACCGCGCCGCCGCCGAGCCCTTCCGGCTCACCCAGGACGACTCCTGGGCGGCCCGGATGGTCGAGGCCGGGCTGATGAGCGAGGCGGAGGCCTACGCCGACCCGCGCGCCCACGCGATCACCGGCTGGCTCGGCGCCGACGCCGAGGAGGTCGTGCCGCACACCCTCGACTTCACCCCGCACGTCCCCGGCGTGGTGCTGATCTGCACCGACGGCCTGTGGAACTACGCCGAGGCGGCCACCGACCTGGCGTACTACGTCCGGCCGGACGCCCGCACCGAGCCGCTCGCCACGGCGCAGACCCTGGTGAAGTTCGCGGTCGCGGCCGGCGGCCACGACAACATCACGGTCGCCGTGCTGCCGATCGACCCGCCGGTCGTCCCCGTCGAGGAGGCCGAACAGACCCCGACCGCACTGGACCTGCCGGTGCTGACCCCGGCGGCGCCGGCGGCACGACCGGCCGTCGAGGAGGACGAGGACTACGAGCCGACCCTGCCGGACATCCCGGTGATCGGCTCCCCCGCCGCCCCGCTGCCCGCCGCCCTGCCGCCCCAGGCCCCACCGGTCCCGGCCGTCCCGCCGGCGCCTCCCGCCGCCCCGCCCGTCCCGCCGCAGCCGCCCCAGCCGCCGCACCCGCCGACGGCCTGACCGGCCCGCCACCGGAGCTCGCGGACCACGGTCCGCCGGCCGGCCCGGCGCACCGCCCCACCGTCCTGATCGCATCCACCCCCTCACCCGACGGGAGCCGACCGCCCCATGGCAACACTGGCGAAGCCGAACCTGCCCAGGTTCGACGTGGAGATCTTCCAGAACGAGTACCTGGCCGACGGCGCCCGCGAGGTCAACGCCATCGTCACCGTCACCGCGACCGGCGGCGGCACCTCCGGCGGGCGCCCGCTCGGGATCACCGACGCCGGGCCCGCCGGGGCCGGGGCCGAGGCGGCCGTGGTGATCCTGGTGGACTGCTCGGGCTCGATGGACTACCCCAAGACCAAGATCAACGGCGCCCGGGAGGCCACCTCCGCCGCCATCGACGCCCTGCGCGACGGCACCGCCTTCGCCGTCGTCGCCGGCACCCACGAGGCCCGCGACATCTACCCCGGCGACGGCACCCTGGCCACCGCCTCCGCCGCCACCCGCGAGCAGGCCAAGGAGTCGCTGCGCCGCCTCACCGCGGCCGGCGGCACCGCGATGGGCACCTGGCTGGCCAAGGCCGACAAGCTCTTCCTCACCCGCCACGACATCGCCATCCGGCACGCGATCCTGCTCACCGACGGCAACAACGAGCACGAGTCGGCGGAGGACCTGGCCCGCACCATCGAGCGGGTCACCGGCCACTTCACCGCCGACTGCCGGGGCGTCGGCACCGACTGGCGGATCGACGAACTGCGCAAGATCTCCTCGGCGCTGCTCGGCACCGTCGACATCGTCGCCGAACCCTCCGGCCTGGCCGAGGACTTCCGCTCGATGATGGCCGGCGCCATGGGCAAGCAGGTCGCCGACGTCGCCCTGCGGATCTGGACCCCGGCCAACGCCACCGTGAAGTTCGTCAAGCAGGTCGCCCCCGCGGTCGAGGACCTCACCGCCCGCCGCACCGAGGCCGGGCCCCGGGCCGGGGACTACCCCACCGGCTCCTGGGGCGACGAGAGCCGCGACTACCACGTCTGCGTCGAGGTCCCGGCAGCCTCCATCGGCAACGAGATGCTCGCCGCCCGGATCAGCCTGGTGCTGCCCCCGCAGGTCGGCAGCGGCACCCCCGAGGTGCTCAGCCAGGGCCTGGTCAAGGCGGTGTGGACCGACGACCTGGCCTCCTCCACCCGGATCAGCCCACAGGTCGCCCACTACACCGGGCAGGCCGAACTGGCCTCCTCCATCCAGGAGGGACTGGAGGCCCACCGCGCCGGGGACGTCGACACCGCCACCGCCAAGCTGGGCGCCGCCGTCCGGATCGCCCACGCGACCGGGAACGACGGCACCTACAAGCTGCTGCAGAAGGTGGTGGACGTGGTGGACCCGAAGGAGGGTACGGTTCGGTTCCGTAAGAACGTGAGCGAGGCCGACTCGATGACCCTTGAGACCCGGTCGACCAAGACGGTACGTGTGAAGAAGTGACCGCTGAAGACGTGACCGGGCCGGCGCCCCGGCCCGACGCCGCACGGAGCCGGCCCGAAACGAGGGGGACCTGATGCCGATCTGCCCGAGGGGCCACGAGTCGCAGGCCGAGGACTGGTGCGACTTCTGCGGCTTCCCGATGACCCCGCCGGCCCCGGCCCCCGGCGCCCACGGGGGCTACCCGGGCGCGCCCGGAGCCGAGCACCCGGCACCCGGCACGCCCGCCGGGCACCCGCAGCACGGCGGTGCGTCCTTCGGCGCGCCGCCGCCCCCGCCGCCGATGCCCCCGGGGGCGGTGCCCCCGCCGGGTGCCGTGCCCCCGCCCGGGTCCTACCCCCCGCCCGGGTCCTACCCGCCGCCGGCACAGGGCCTCACCGAGGGCCTGACCGTCTGCCCGATCTGCCGCAGCCCGCAGACCGGCCGGTTCTGCGAGGAGTGCGGCTACGACTACGAGCTCTCCACGCCCTCGCGCCGCCAGACCCCGGCCGCCGCCGCGCCCGTCCCCGGCCCCGCCCAGCCCGCGCCGCTGAACATCCCGGCGGCCTACGGCGGCGCCCCGCAGCAGCCCCAGCACCCGCAGGACCCGTACGGCCGGGACCCACACGGCCAGGACCCGTACGGCCAGGACCCGTACGGCCGGCAGGCGGCCGAGCAGCCCCCGGCGGCCCCGCAGGCCGTCGCCCCGCCCGTGCCGCAGCAGCCGCAGGCCCCCGCCCAGCAGGCACCGGCCCAGCAGCACACCTACGGCTACCCTCCGCCGGAGGGCGCCTTCCCCGAGGCCCAGCTGCGCGAGGACTCCGGCCCGGTGTACGCCCAGCCGGCCGGCCCCGGGCCGAACACCCGCGGCGGCGACTTCGGCACCTCTTTCCACCTCGCCCCGCCGCAGCAGCCGCAGCAGCCGCAGCCTCCGCACCAGGAGGCCGCCCCGGCCGAGCCGGTGCGGACCACCTGGATCGCCGTCGTCGCGGCCGACCGGGACTACTTCACCGACATGATGGCCCGCAGCGGCCCCGAGGCTGCCGGCCTGTTCTTCCCGCCGTACTGCCCCGAGCGCCGGATCCCGCTGACCGGCCGCGGCCAGCTGCGGATCGGGCGGCGCAGCCAGCACCGCGGCACCGTCCCGGAGATCGACCTGTCCGTCCCGCCGGAGGACCCGGGCGCCTCGCACCAGCACGCGCTGCTCGCCGAACAGGCGGACGGCAGCTGGGTGCTGGTGGACCAGGACTCGACCAACGGCACCACCGTGAACGGCGGCGCGGAGCCGGTCGCCCCGCACACCGCGGTGCCGCTGAACGACGGCGACCGGATCCACATCGGCGCCTGGACGACCATCACGGTGCACCGCGCCTGACGCACTCCTGAGCCAGCGTCAGCGGCAACTGCGGCCGGGCCGAGCGGAATTCGACATTTCGCCCGGCCCGGCCCTTTTCCTCCGGCTTCCTCAAAGGATCCGCAAATCCCGCTCCGGGACGTGCACAAGACGCTCCGCTAGCCCTATTGTCAGGGCACATGACTGCAGCTATATCCGCCGACGGCATCCGTCAGCGGTACGGGGATGTGCAGGCCGTCGACGGGGTGTCCTTCACCGTCGAGGCCGGCGAGTTCTACGGGATCCTGGGCCCCAACGGCGCCGGGAAGACCACCACGATGGAGATCCTGGAAGGCGTCCGGGAACCGGACGAGGGCCGGGTCGAGCTGCTGGGGATGGCTCCCTGGCCGCGCAATCCGAAACTGCTGCCGCGAATCGGCGTGCAGTTCCAGGCCTCCGCTTTCTTCCGGAAACTGACGGCCCGGGAGACCATTCGCACCTTCGCGTCGTTCTACGGGGTCGGTGCCAAGCGGGCCGATGCGATGCTGGAGCGGGTCGGCCTCGCGGACAAGTCCGAAGCCATGACCGACCAGATGTCCGGCGGCCAGGCCCAGCGCCTGTCGATCGCCTGCGCACTGGCCCACGACCCGGAGCTCGTCTTCCTGGACGAGCCCACCACCGGCCTCGACCCGCAGGCCCGGCGCAACCTCTGGGACCTCCTGCGGGACATCAACGCCGAGGGCCGCACGGTCGTGCTCACCACGCACTACCTGGACGAGGCCGAGGTGCTCTGCGACCGCGTCTCGATCATGGACCACGGCAAGATCCTGCACACCGGCGCCCCGGCGGCGCTGATCCGCGAGATCGACGACACCGTGCGGATCAGCGTGGCCTCCGGCCAGCTGCCCCTCGACCGGGCCCGCGAGCTGCTGACCGCGGCCGGCGCCGACATCGCCACCCTGGAGGACGACACCGTCTCGCTCTCCGTCTCCACCCGCCTTCCGGCCCCGGTGCTCAGCGTCCTGGCCGAGCAGAACGCCCTGCGCGGCCTCGAAGTGCGCGGCGCCACCCTGGAGGACGTCTTCCTCCAGCTGACCGGACGGGAGTTCCGCGCATGACCGCCAGCACGTCCACCGAGCCGAAGGTCCCCGCCCAGCGGGGCGGTTCGGCCGGCGCCGCCGGCGAACGGGAGCGGGTCAGCGCGTTCTGGAGCCTGTCCCGCGCCATGCTGCTCGGCATGAAGCGCGACCGCACCGCGACCTTCTTCATCCTGCTCTTCCCCCTGGTCTTCCTGGTCTTCTTCGGCGCCGTGACCAAGGGCTCCGGCAGCCCGCACGCCAAGGTGGCGCAGGTCGGCGCGGTGAAGCTGTTCGACTCGATGCAGGGCGGCGAACGGGCCGGGCTGGACCAGGTCCTCACGATCACCAGGACCGACGACGAGTCGGCCACGCTGGAGAAGGTCCGCAAGGGCGACTTCGACGCGATGATCAAGCAGGGCCCGGACGGCAAGGTCGAGCTGCGCTTCACCGCTGCCGACACCGTCCGCGCCGGCGCCGTCCAGGGCATCTTCAACTCGGTGGTGCAGAGCGCCAACCAGGAGGCCACCGGCCAGAAGCCGGCCTACGTCCTGGACGCCCAGCAGGTCGAGGACAAGTCGCTCAAGCCGATCCAGTTCCTCACCCCCGGCCTGCTCGGCTGGGCCGTCGCCACCGGCGCGGTGTTCGGCGCCGCCCTGACGCTGGTCAACTGGCGCAAGACCAAGGTGCTGCGCCGGCTGCGGCTGGCCCCGATCAACGCGGGTACGGTCGTCAGCTCCCGGGTCCTGGTCTCGCTGGTGACCGCGCTCCTGCAGACCACCGTCTTCCTGGTCGTCGCCACGAGCTTCTTCGGGCTCAAGCTGACCGGCAACTGGTGGCTGATCATCCCGCTGGTGTGCTGCGCGACGCTCGCCTTCATGTCGATCGGCCTGCTGGCCGGCTCGGTCGCCAAGACCGAGGAGGCGGCCAACGGCATCTCGCAGATCATCGTGCTGCCGATGTCCTTCCTGTCCGGCTCGTTCTTCCCGCTGGACGGCGCCCCGGGCTGGCTGAAGACCATCTCCGAAGTCATGCCGCTGCACTACCTGGTCAACTCCGCACAGTCGGTGCTGACCCGCGGCGGCGGCGTCATGGACGCCCTGCCGACCATGGGCGGCCTGCTGCTCTTCGCGGCCGTGCTGACCGGCATCTCCTGGAAGCTGTTCAAGTGGGAGGACTGATCACGTGGGAGCACTGACCTCCCGCTGACCGTCCCCGGTGGGGTCGTACGCCTTTTGTCCTGGTGTACGGCCCCACCGGCGTCTGCGACCATGGTCGGGTGAACGAGATCCGACGGGGCACGTTGAGCGAGGAGACCTTCTTCGAGCAGGTCGGCGGTGAGCCGACCTTCCGGCGGCTGGCCCGGCTGTTCTACCAGGGCGTCGCCGAGGACGAGCTGCTGCGGCCGATGTACCCCGAGGACGACCTGGGCCCCGCCGAGGAGCGGATGGCGCTGTTCCTGATGCAGTACTGGGGCGGCCCGCGCACCTACAGCGACCGGCGCGGCCACCCGCGGCTGCGGATGCGGCACGCGCCGTTCAAGGTCGACAAGGCCGCGCACGACGCCTGGCTCACCCACATGCGGGCGGCGGTGGCGGGCCTGGAACTGCCCGCCGAGCACGAACAGCAGCTGATCGACTACCTGACCTACGCCGCCGCCTCGATGATCAACACCCCGGGCTGAGCCCGGCTACCGGATCGGGCGGCTACCGGATCCGGCCGCTACCGGATCGGGCTGAGCCCCAGCCCCGCGCCCGGCGCGGCCGCCGTGCGCACCACCACCGAACCCGCCGGGGCGCTCAGCCGCAGCCAGCCGCCCGCCCGGTGCACGGTGAGCGGGGCGCCGGGCTTCAGGAAACCGATCACGTACGCGGCGTGCACCGCCCGCAGCGGCAGCTCCGGCAGCGCGGACACCGGGCGCGACCAGATCTCGTCGGCCAGCGCGTCCAGCACCGACCGGGTGCGGTGGTGCGCCGGGACGGCCTCGCTGCGCTCGCGGAACTCCCGCACCCCGGCCATGAGTTCGGGGTGCACCTCGGCCACCGGCGGCGCCCCGACCGGCCGCCAGCCGGTGCGCGGCGGCAGCAGCCCGGCCCAGGCGGGGCCGGTCACCGGCGCGGGCAGCGCGACGGTGCCCGCCTCCGCGTCCACACCGTCCAGCAGCTGGCCCGCCGAGGCGGTCAGGTCCACCGGCTCGTCGAGGCCGCCCAGCCGCGCGGTGCGGATCACCAGCACGCCCGAACCGCCCAGCGGCAGCCGGCCGAAGACCGCCAGCACGCCGTCCTCCGGCGCGGGGCCGACCGCCTGCAGGCGCACGGCCGCCGCCTTGTCGAAGCGCAACAGGCGCAGCAGGAAGGCGGAGAGGTCGGCGGCCTCCCCGGCGTCGGCCAGGGCGAGGCGGGCGGTGATGGTCACGCGGCTCAGCTCGAATCGATCGGTGGGGTGGGCTTTCAGACTGCCGCGACGGCGGGCTCCTCGTCCATGAAACGGGACAGGAACTCCCGCTCCACCGGCGAGATCCGGCGCGGCCGACCCTCGGCCAGGTCGTAGGGGACGACCACGCTGGACGCCCGGACGTACACGGTCTCGGTGCCGTCCTCGGCGACGTCCTTGATCTCGTACGAGACGGTCAGCGAGGCTCCGCCGATCTTCGTCACCCAGGTCTCGATGGTGACCGGCGTCGGCCGGTGCACCAGCGGGCGCTTGTAGTCGATCTCGTGGCGCGCCACCACCGAGCCGCCCGCGAACTCCCCGGCGCCGGCCTCGGCGGCCTGGGTGAACATGAAGTCGATCCGGGCCTCCTCCAGGTAGCGCAGGAAGACCACGTTGTTGACGTGCCCGAAGGCGTCCATGTCGGACCAGCGCAGCGGGCAGGGGTAGATGTGGCGAGCCACGGGTGTTCTCCTCGGTGTCCGGTGGCCCGACGCCGGACGTCGGAGTTCGGACGTCGGACGTCGGTGACGGGCCGCGGCCCGGCAGGCCGCCCCGGAGGGCAGTCTGCCGGGCCGTTGTGACAGCTGGGTGTCAGCCTCGGGTCAGCTTCTTGTAGGTGGCCCGGTGCGGACGGGCGGCGTCGGCGCCCAGTCGCTCGATCTTGTTCTTCTCGTACGACTCGAAGTTGCCCTCGAACCAGAACCACTTGCTCTCGCCCTCGTAGGCGAGGATGTGGGTCGCCACTCGGTCGAGGAACCAGCGGTCGTGGGAGATGACCACGGCGCAGCCGGGGAACTCCAGCAGGGCGTTCTCCAGCGAGGAGAGCGTCTCGACGTCCAGGTCGTTGGTGGGCTCGTCGAGGAGCAGCAGGTTGCCGCCCTGCTTGAGGGTGAGCGCCAGGTTCAGGCGGTTGCGCTCACCGCCGGAGAGCACGCCGGCCGGCTTCTGCTGGTCCGGGCCCTTGAAGCCGAAGGCCGACACGTAGGCGCGGGACGGCATCTCGACCTGGCCGACGTTGATCCAGTCCAGACCGTCGGAAACGACCTCCCAGAGGGTCTTCTTCGGGTCGATGTTGGAGCGGGTCTGGTCGACGTAGCTGATCTTGACGGTCTCGCCGACCTTGACCTTGCCGCTGTCCGGGGTCTCCAGGTCCTGGAGCATCTTGAACAGGGTGGTCTTGCCGGCGCCGTTCGGGCCGATGATGCCGACGATGCCGTTGCGCGGCAGGGTGAAGCTGAGGTCGTCGATCAGGACCTTCTCGCCGAAGGCCTTGTTGAGGTTCTCGACCTCGATGACGACGCTGCCCAGGCGCGGGCCCGGCGGGATCTGGATCTCCTCGAAGTCCAGCTTCCGCATCTTGTCGGCCTCGGCCGCCATCTCCTCGTAGCGGGCCAGACGGGCCTTGGACTTCGCCTGGCGGCCCTTGGCGTTGGAGCGGACCCACTCCAGCTCTTCCTTGAGGCGCTTGGCGCGCTTGGCGTCCTTCTGCCCCTCGACCTTGAGACGGGACTGCTTGCTCTCCAGGTAGGTGGAGTAGTTGCCCTCGTAGCCGATCGCGCGGCCGCGGTCGAGCTCCAGGATCCAGCCGGCCACGTTGTCCAGGAAGTACCGGTCGTGGGTGACGGCCACGACGGTGCCCTTGTACTTGGCCAGGTGCTGCTCCAGCCAGTTCACCGACTCGGCGTCCAGGTGGTTGGTGGGCTCGTCGAGGAGCAGCAGGTCGGGGGCCTCCAGCAGCAGCTTGCAGAGCGCCACGCGGCGCTTCTCGCCACCGGACAGCTTGGTGACGGCCCAGTCGCCGGGCGGGCAGCCCAGGGCGTCCATGGCCTGCTCCAGCTGGGCGTCCAGGTCCCAGGCCTCGGCGTGGTCCAGCTCCTCCTGGAGCTTGCCCATCTCGTCGAGCAGCTCGTCCGAGTAGTCGGTCGCCATCAGCTCGGCGATCTCGTTGAAGCGGTCGAGCTTCCCCTTGATCTCCTTGACGCCGTCCTGGACGTTCTCCAGGACCGTCTTGGACTCGTCCAGCGGCGGCTCCTGGAGGAGCATGCCGACGGTGTAGCCGGGCGAGAGGAAGGCGTCGCCGTTGGAGGGCTGCTCCAGGCCGGCCATCATCTTCAGCACGGTGGACTTACCGGCACCGTTGGGGCCCACGACGCCGATCTTCGCTCCGGGGAGGAAGCTGAGCGTCACGTCGTCAAGGATGACCTTGTCTCCGTGAGCCTTGCGCACCTTGCGCATCGTGTAGATGTATTCCGCCACGTGAGATCGCTCCGGCGTCGTCGGGAGTATTCGGCTTGCAGCCTTCCATTGTGCCGCACCCGGCCCGAACCCCCGAACCGCCCAGGTGGACCCCGCCGGGGTATCCCGAACGGATCCGGGACGCATCGGGAACGGCGAAGGCCCGGTTCCCCGCAGCAACTGCGGGGAACCGGGCCGATTCCGCTCTTCAGGCCTCAGGAGGTGGACTCCCCCGGCCCGCCCGGGCGCCTCAGGCGCCTCAGGCGCCTCAGGCGACGGTGCGCTTCAGGCGCTGAGGCGCTTCGGGAGCCTCAGGCGGCGGTGCGACCGTGGCGGCCGCGGCGGCGCAGGACGAAGACGGCGGCGCCACCGGCCACGACCAGACCACCGGCGACGGCGGCGAGGATCGGGGTCGAGTCATTGGCACCGGTCTGGGCCAGGCCACCGGTGCCCGGGGCGGAGCTGGTGGTCGCCGGGGTCGGCTGGCCGGCGGCCGGGGTGGTCGAGGTCGCCGACGGGGTGGCGGTGCCGGCCGGGGTGGTCGGGGTGCCGGTCGGGGTCACACCGGTCTTGCAGTCCAGGACGCCCGTGAACTCCTTGGCGTAGCCGTTCGGGCCGGCCACCTTGATGTCGTACTTGGCCTTCTCGGCGACCTTGACGAGCACGCTCTCGGTCTTGCCCGGCTGGACGGTCACCTGCTGCTTGTCGACCGTGACGGTCGCGGCCTCGTCACCGCTGTTGGTGACGGAGACGCGCACGCCGTTGTTGGCGCACTCGACCTTGGCGGAGCTGTCCACCAGCGCGCCCTTGCCCTGCTTCCAGGCGACCTTGGCGGAGGCCGCGACGTTCACCTTGGTGGAGCCGGCCAGGATCATGGTCTGGCTGTGGTTGCCGTCGTCGTCCAGGTCGCTCATGAAGACCCGGCCGCTGAGCACGGTGGCCTCGGCGCTGGCGTCGAGGCCCGCCTTGCCGTCCGGGGTGCCGGCCGGCACGTCCAGGAACAGCTGGGTGTCCTTGGCGATCGGACCGGCCAGGTTGCCGGCGACCGGCTTGCCGTCCTTGTCCAGCACCTTGATCTTGTCGGCGGCGTCGCCGGAGACGGCCAGCTTGACGGCGCCGGCGCTGGAGTTCAGCACGAACGGGCCGAGCTTGCCGCCCGACTTGCCGGAGACGGAGTCCGGGGTGAGCGTCAGCGAGGGCTTCGGCTCGGCCGCCACGCCCTTGTTGGCGTCACTGGTCAGGTAGTTGCGCAGCTTCTTGGCGTTCTCGGTGCGCGGGATCGCGGTCTTGTCGTCCGAGAACTTCCAGATCGCCGCCTGGGTGCCGGCGGCGGCGTCCTCGTCGCTCAGGCTGTTGACGTGGATGGCCGCGGCCAGCGAGGCCAGGTTCGCCTGCGGGTACGAGTTGTCCAGGATCCAGCGGATCTTGGAGGCGTTGGCGTTGCTGTTGAGGGAGCTCGACGCCCAGTCGGCCTCGTGGTACTTGGCGCGGCTGTTCAGGTAGACCGGGTTGTCGAAGTCGATGCAGTAGGTCTGCAGCTTCTCGCCCGCGGCCGTCTTGAGGGTGAACAGACCCGCGTCGACGGTCCCCTTGCCCTCGACGTCGACCTTCTCGCCGAGCATGGTGTTCTGCACCACCGCGGTGACGCCCGAACCCGGGGTGTCCGCTGCGACCGCCGCACCGGCCGCGAACAGGCCTCCGCCCAGCGCCACGCTGGTCGTGAGCATGACAGTGGTTATCCGGGACAGACTCCGCCCCTGCCTCTGGAACATCTGGGATCCCTCCGGGCCGGGCCGGTCCGATGGACGGCCCGCCGACTTGCCGTGCCGCGCGTGCCCCCTGTGGCACTGCTGCGGGTATGAACCAGACGAATCCTATTGACCCCCAGAGGCCCCGAAACCCCCATGCGAAATCAGGACGATTCCGTATCTGGATCGTTATCAACCCTCCCAGATTCCACACAAGCTGACGGATGGCCGGAAACTCCGGGCCACTTTCTGTTATCCGGTCGGCATTGTGCGTGCGGGCACAACAACCATCTCGATCAACATATTTGTCGACAGAGTCGGCCACCGACCGGTCAGTTCACCACGCCCTGCACGTCACCTCCCCGACCGCTCCCGGCCACCTCGCTCTGACCCTCCATCACCGGACGCACGGCCGCCGCCGGAGCTGTCGCGGCGGCCGCAAGGGCCCGACGCGCCTCCAGTGCGCTCACGATCCACCCCGGCACCACCTCGCCCCCGGGCTCACCTCCGGCCTCGCCCGCGGCCTCCGCCCCACCCGGCCCCACGCCGCCCGCGGGCTGCCCGCGCACCGCCGACGCCCAACGGAACGCCGAGGTACCGCGGGTGAGATCGTGTCCGACCGATCGGGCGTCGATCTCAGCCCGGCTGCGCTTCACCTCCCCCTCCTTCCACTCCCGCACCCGCAGCCGGCCGCTCACCAGCACCGGATCGCCCTTGTTCAGCGAACTGATCAGGTTCACCGCGAGCGCCCGCCAGGCCGTCACCGCCACGAACTGCGTCTCGCCGTCCACCCAGCACTCGCGCTGCCGGTCGTACCGCCGCTCGGTGCAGCCGACCCGGAAGCTCGCCATCGGCACCCCGCCGGAGGTCTCCCCGTAGGTCACCTCCGTCGCGACATTGCCGACCACCGTCACATGCGTCTCGCTCACGGCACACTCTCCGTTCTCGCCGATGCACCGTACGGAATCGACCGGTGCGCCTTGAGCGTGCACCCCGCGGGAAATAACGGCCAATGACTTCCGAAATCCTGTGGATAACTCGGGCCCGTGGAACAGCTGTCACTCGCAGGGGTGAATTTTGCCCTCCGGAGACCGCTTCGCCCCCGCCTCTTCGCGGCCATGACAACAAACCCGCTGATCGCCGCCCCCACCCGCGGCCGGGGGAACGCCCCCCGGCGACCGTCCGCGCACGTCATCCGACCGGCGCAACCACGATTAGCGCCCCACTCGCGCCGCCGGCGGCGCATTCTCCGTGCCGAATCCATAACGGGTGAGGAGGCAGCCCCGTAACGACTGCACAACGTCCGGCGCGGAACACTCCCAGACCGCTGCACTCACGGCGTTCACCTGCGATTATCGGACCGCTCCACCGAACCGACACACCAACGACGGTGTCGTCACACTCGGCCGAGGAACTGGACACCCTTATCCTGTCCCCGACAGGTCGAGGGTCCACCCACCCCCACCCCCACCCTCAGGTACGGGGCCGGACAGCGCGCGCCCTCGGCGCTCGTCGCCCGCTCCCGGCCACGGTCACGCCCACCCGGGCGCCGCCCGTCCCGCCCCCATAGCTCAGCGGATAGAGCACCCGCCTTCTAAGCGGTAGGTCGCAGGTTCGAATCCTGCTGGGGGCGCCACCCGACAATTTCCGCGGATCGCCGCACGACCGCGACTATGCGTAGCCGGATAGGTTCTCCCGGTCATACTGCGCACGCACCGCGCATAACCCGTGACAATGCGTGTCATGCCGCCGCGAAAAAGTGCCGGCGGCCATTGCCGGCGGCAGGTGCGGTGCTCGGTCGGGTTCCGGGTCGTTTTCGGACAATCCCACGGCCCGGACAATCCCGCCGGGCCGCCCGTACGGCGGAAATCCCGGGGGAACTCCCCGCCCGGAAGCTCTCGGAAGCACCCGGAAACGCCCTAAAGCGCACCGGTCGCGCTCGAAAGCACCCGGAAAGCACCCCGGGAACGCCCAGCGGACACCCAGGAACACGAGCCGGAAAGCGCCGTCAGTCCGCCGACTCGGTCGGCGCCGCCGGCCCCGTCAGCCCCGCCAGATAGGCGTCCAGCAGGGCCTCCTGGCGCCCGGCCGGGAACTCGTCCGGGGCGAACAGCGCCTGCACCACCAGTCCGAGCACGAAGGCCTGCGCCCCCGCCGCGACCTCCGCCGGATCGGCCTGCGCCGGGAGCTCCCCGAGCCGCTGGGCGTCCCGGACGAACCCGGTGAGCGCCACCCGCGACCGGGCGTAGCGGCCCGCGTGCGCGGCCGCCAGCTCCGGATCGGCCAGCGCGTGGTCCCAGGAGCCGACCCAGATCCGGTTGCCGGCCGCGGAGTCCCCGTCCAGCGGCAGGACGTCCAGCAGCGCCGCCCGCAGCCGGGCCAGCCCGGGAGGCGGCGGCGGGCTGCCGTCGGCGGGGGCGGCCCGCCGGGGCCGGTCGCCCGAGCGCCGGTCCAGCTCCTCCAGCGCATGGCTCAGCAGCGCCCGCTTGTTCGGGAAGTAGTGCGTCAACAGCCCGGTGGAGGCGCCCAGTTCGGTGGCCACCGCGCGCAGCGTCAGCCCCTCGAAGCCCCGGGTGGAGAGCACTCGCCACACCCCCTCGGACACGTCCGAGCGGCGGGCGTCATGGTCTCCACGGGCCGGTGTCATGGGGGCTATCGTACATACCAAACGTTTGTTATGAATAGATCCGACCAGCCCGCGCACCATCGTGAAAGGCCCGCCCGTGTTTGCCGTACAGCTCACCGACCACGCCGAACTGCGCCCGCTGGAGCCCTGGCAGGCCCCCGAGTTCCTGGCCCACATCGACCGCGCCCGCGCCCACACCGACCCGTGGATCCCCTGGGCCACCTTCTCCACCGACCTGGACTCCGCCCGGGCCACCCTGCAGCGCTACGCCGACGGCCAGGCCGCCGACCAGAAGCGGATCTTCGGCATCTGGCGGGACGGCACGCTGGTCGGCGGCGTGATGTTCGTCAGCTTCGACACCAAGTCCGGCGTCTGCGAGATCGGCGCCTGGACCGAGCCGGCCGGCGAGGGCGGCGGGCTGGTCACCGCCGCCGTCCGGCAGCTGCTCGACTACGCCTTCGTCACCCGCGGCCTTCACCGGGCCGAGTGGTGGTGCACCTCCGTCAACGCCCGCAGCCGCGCCGTCGCCGAACGGGTCGGCATGACGCGGGACGGCGTGCTGCGCGAGTGGTACCTGCACAACGGGGTCCGCCTGGACAAGGAGATCTGGGCGATCCTGGCCTCCGAGTGGGCCGCCCGGGCCTGACGCCCGGCGGCGA
Organism: Streptomyces sp. 1114.5; assembly: GCF_003635085.1. Classification (NCBI taxonomy): domain Bacteria; kingdom Bacillati; phylum Actinomycetota; class Actinomycetes; order Kitasatosporales; family Streptomycetaceae; genus Streptomyces; species Streptomyces sp. 1114.5. The sequence goes on along the minus strand of NZ_RBXE01000002.1, from coordinate 174,373 downwards.
CGCCCTTCCCGGCAGCACCGACGGCGCGGGGCCCGGTGGACTCCCCTGTGGTCCACCGGGCCCCGCGCCGTACCGGTCGTCCCGGCCCGCTCAGGCCGCCAGCACCGGCTTCTCCGGCTCGGAACGCTCCCCCGCCGCACCCCCGGAGGCCCGCAGCCGCAGGGCGAGCACCAGCACCAGCACCATCACGCCGCTCGCCGACAGGAACACCACGTCCACGGCGTCCGTGAAGCTGCCCAGCGCGTGCTCGCGGGCCGCGCCGGTGAGCGTCCTGACCGCGTCGAGCGTCCGGCCGGACTCCCCCGCCTCGAACACCCGGGCCAGCACGGTGCCGAACAGCGCCGCGCCGAGCGCGCTGCCGAGGGTCTGGAAGAAGCGCACCCCGGTGGTCGCCACACCGAGCTGGTGGGCCGGGGCGGCCTGCTGCACCTCGGCGATCAGCTGGCCGATCAGCTGGCCCAGCCCGCCGCCCAGCAGGGCGAGTTCGAGGCAGACCGCCCAGAGGCCGGTGGCCGGCCCGCTGAGGGCGAGCAGGGCCAGGGCGAGCGCCGAGCAGCCCGCGCCGGCCACCAGGAACGTGCGCGACGAGTGGCCGCGGGAGACCAGCCGGCCGGTCAGCAGGCCGACGGCCGTCATCCCGGCGGCCATCGGGATCAGGTACAGGCTGGCCGCGGTCGGGGCGACCCCGCGGGCGATCTGCAGGTAGAGCATCACGAACATGATCGAGCCGGTCATGCCCATCCCGACCAGGCCCTGGATCGCGAAGCCGAGGCGCACCACCCGGATCCGGAACAGCGACAGCGGCAGCACCGGCTCGGCGGCGGTGCTCTGGCGCCACAGGAAGAGGGCGAGCACGGCCAGGGTGGCGGCGCCGAGCCCGAGGATCACCGGAGAGGCCCAGCCGTAGTCCTTGCCGCCCCACTCGGTGACCAGCAGGAGCCCGGTGGCGAAGGCGGCCGCCAGGGCGGCGCCGGGGAAGTCCAGTCTCCGACGCCCGGCCGCCGACGGCAGCTTGACCACCAGGGCGACGCCGGCCAGGACGACGAGGCCGAGCGGAAGGTTGACGTAGAAGATCCAGCGCCAGCTCAGGTGGTCGGTGAACAGCGCGCCGATCAGCGGGCCGATCGCCATGCCGAGGCCCGCGACGATCCCGCCCATCGCCCCGCCCTTGCCGCCGCCGCGTTCCTCCGGCTCCTTCAACTGGGCGATGACCACCATGGTGACGCTCATCAGGCCGCCGCCCCCGATGCCCTGGACGGCCCGGAAGGCGATCAGCTGGCCCATGGTCTGGGCCGCCCCGCACAGCGCGGAGCCGACCAGGAAGGTGCCGACGGCCCCGAGCAACACGCGCTTGGCGCCGTGGACGTCGCAGAGCTTGCCGTACAGCGGCAGCAGCGCGGTGGCGGCCAGGGCGAACGCACTGACCAGCCAGGGCAGCCGGTCGACGCCGTGGACGGGGTCGAGGTCGCGGACGATCGGCACGGTGGCCGCCGACACGATGTTCATGTCGAGCACGGCCAGCACGATCGTGACCAGGCAGAGCATCATGCCCAGCCTTCGCCGGGCCGGTGTCATCAGGGTCGGTGCGGCCGGAGCCGGTTCGGCCAGGGCATCGGGTGCCATCGGAAAGTCCCCCGGAGTCAGTGGAGTTCGGCCCGACCGGGGTGGTCCGGCGGGCTCGGCACCACCATGGCAGCATTTTTGTACCTGGTCAATTCTTCGCCCAAGCCAATTATTCAGCCGAGTCCACCTTTGATCCTGGTACAGTCTCCCCATGGCGACACACCCCGCCCTCGACCTCGCCGCCGACCGCGACCTCGGCGCGCTCCCGCTGCGCGAGCGCAAGAAGATCCAGACCGGCATGCGGATCTGGCACACCGCCATCGGACTCTTCGCCGAGCGGGGGTTCGACCAGGTCTCGGTCGCCGAGATCGCGGCAGCCGCCGAGGTGTCCAAGATGACCGTCTTCAACTACTTCCCCACCAAGGAAGACCTGGTCATGGCCCCGCTGGAGCAGCACCTCGACGAGCCGGCCCGGGTGGTGCGCGAGCGCGCCCCGGGCACCTCTGCGGTGGTGGCGCTGCGCGAGCACTACCTGGCCGCGCTCGAACGGTTCGACCCCTCCACCGGCCTGAGCGACGACCCGGTCGTCCTCAATGTGGTCCGGGTGATCCACCAGACCCCGGCCCTGGCGATTCGCGCCACCGCCGGCTTCGACCGCAAGACGCAGACCCTGCTGGCCGCCGAGCTGCTCGCCCAGGACCCGGCCCACGACGAGCTCACCGCCAGGGTCGCCGCCGCCCAACTGGTGGCCGCCCAGCTGACCCTGACCGGCGAGAACCAGCGTCGGATGCTGGCCGGCGAACGCGCCGCGGACATCCTGCCGGACGCCCTCGGCGCGACCCGGCGCGCGTTCGCCCTGGTCGAACGGGGCCTCGGGGACTACTGCGCCGCCACCGCCTGAGAGAGTGGGCGCACCACGACCCACCGGAGGTGCGCATGGACGACCAGCCGCTGCTCACGCGGGACCGCTCAGCCCTGCCCACCCGGGTCGAGGGCCTCCATGCGTACGTCGGCGAGGACGGCGTCGCGGTGCTGGAGTTGGCCCGCCCGCACCGCCGCAACGCGGTGACCCTGGCGATCTGGCAGGCCATCCCCGCCGTGCTGGAGCAGCTCGCCGCCCAGGACGGCATCCGCGCCCTGCTGCTCACCGGCGCCGGCAACACCTTCAGCGCGGGCGCGGACATCGGCGAACTCGCCGAGATGTACGGCGCTCCGGAACGCGCGGACGCCTACCACGCGATCAACGTCGTCGCCGAGGAGGCGCTGGCGGCCTTCCCGCACCCGACGATCGCGGTGGTGCACGGCGCCTGCGTGGGCGGCGGCTGCCAACTGGCCGTCGCCTGCGACCTGCGCTTCGTCGCCGAGGACGCCCGGCTGGGCATCACCCCGGCCAAGCTGGGGGTGGTCTACCCGGCGGTGCCGACCCTGCGGCTGGCCCGGCTGGTCGGCGCGGCGCGCGCCAAGTACCTGCTGTTCTCCGGCGAGTTGGTGCCGGGCCGGGACGCGCTGCCGCTGGGCCTCGCCGAACGCGTCCTGCCGGACGCCGAACTGGACGCCGCCGCACTGGACTTCGCCCGCCTGCTGACCCTGCGCTCGCCGCAGACCATCGGTGCGGTCAAGGCCGCCCTGGCCGTCCCGCCCGAGCAGGCCGCCGAGGCGCTGGCCCCCTGGGAGCGCCGCTCCCGGCAGGCCCCGGACGTCCACGAGGGCCTGGCCGCGTTCCTGGAGGGCCGGCCGGCCCGGTTCTGAACCGGGACCGGTTTGATCCCGGACCGGAGCAGGTGGCCGGGAAGCGTGGCCGGGAAGCGCGGCCGGGGTCCGTGCACGGCGGCGACACCCGTACGATCATCCGGCCGCCGTCCAGCCCCTCACGACCCCGGAGCGACCACCCCGATGACGACCGAGGCCACGCCCGAGGCCATGACCGAGGCCATGACCGAGGCCACGACCGAAGGCGGGGCCGCCCCCACCGCCCGAACGGTCTGGGCCCGCCGCATCACCGACGGCGTCGAGCCGAAGAACGTGATCATCGCCCTGCTCCCGCTGCTGGGCGGCCTGCGCTACGGCCTGCCCGGCGTCGGCTGGGCACTGTTCGCGATCCTGTTCGCGGCCGTCATCCCGACCCTGTTCATCCGGCGCGGCATCCGCAAGGGCACCGTGGCGGACCGCCACGTCGGCCACCGGCAGCGCCGGCTGACCGTCCTGCCGTTCATCATGGGCTCGGTGCTGCTCAGCTTCGCGGTGATGATCCGGCTGGACGCCCCCGCCGACCTGACCGCCCTGGTCCTGGCGATGTTCGCCTCGCTGGTCCCGATCCTGGTGATCACCGCCTGGTGGAAGGTCTCCGTGCACACCGCCGTGACCGCCGGCGCGGTGGTCTGCCTGGCCATCGCGCTCGGCCCGCTCTGGCTGCTGCTCTCCCCGCTGGTCCCGGTGGTCGGCTGGTCCCGCGTGGTGCTGCGGGACCACACCGTCGCCCAGACGGTCGTCGGCACGGCGGTGGGCGCACTCACCGCCGGGCTCACCTTCTGGGCCGCCCGCTAGGGCCACCAGCGTCTAGCGGATCGGCATCCCCGAGATCGCCCGGGCGATCACCAGCCGCTGGATCTCGCTGGTCCCCTCGAAGATCGTGTAGATCGCACTGTCCCGGTGCATCCGCTCCACCGGGTACTCCCGGGTGAAGCCGTTGCCGCCGAGGATCTGCATCGCCTGCGCCGTCACGTACTTGGCCGTCTCGCCCGCGTACAGCTTGGACATCGAGCCCTCGGCGGCGGTGAACGGCTGGTTGTTGGCCGCCATCCAGGACGCCCGCCACACCAGCAGCCGGGCCGCGTCGATCCGGGTCTTCATGTCGGCGAGCTGGAAGGCCACGCCCTGGTTGTCGATGATCGGGCGGCCGAACTGCTCCCTGGTTCCGGCGTAATCCAGCGCCACCTCGTACGCGGCCCGGGCGATGCCGATGGCCTGCGCGCCGACGGCCGGGCGGGAGGCCTCGAAGGTGGCCATCGCCGCGTTGCCCTTGCCGCCCGGGCGCTTGACGCCCTCGCGGGCCCGGGCCAGCCGCTCGTCCAGCTTCTCCTTGCCGCCGAGCAGGCAGCTGCCGGGCACCCGGACGCCGTCCAGCACGACCTCGGCGGTGTGCGAGGCCCGGATGCCGTGCTTCTTGAACTTCTGGCCCTGGCTCAGCCCGGGCGTGCCCGGCGGGACGACGAAGGAGGCCTGCCCCTTCGCCCCGAGCGCCGGGTCGACGGTGGCGACCACGACGTGGACGGCGGCGATCCCGCCGTTGGTGGCCCAGGTCTTGGTGCCGTTGAGCACCCACTCGTCCTTGGCCTCGTCGTACACGGCCCGGGTGCGCAGCGCGGAGACGTCGGAGCCGGCGTCCGGCTCGGAGGAGCAGAAGGCGGCCACCTTGACGTCGTCCGGGGTGCCGAACATCTGCGGGGTCCAGGTGCCGATCTGCTCGTCGGTGCCGTTGGCCAGCACCGCGACGGCGGCCAGCGTGGTGCCGACGATGGACAGCCCGATGCCGGCGTCGCCCCAGAACAGCTCCTCCATGGCGATCGGGATGCCGACGCCGGAGGGGTCGAAGTACTGCTGGGCGTAGAAGTCCAGCGAGTAGATGCCCAGCTTGGCGGCCTCCTGGATGACCGGCCAGGGGGTCTCCTCGCGCTCGTCCCACTCGGCGGCGGCGGGGCGCATGACGTCGGCGGCGAAGCCGTGCAGCCAGTCGCGTACGGCGAGCTGGTCCGCGCCCGGGTCCAGCGAGAACGTGCTGCTCATGGTGCTTGCCTCCGAAGACGTGTGCGGCCGACCAGGGTGTTACCTCCGGTAACATCGACGGAGTCTGCTACTGATTGGTAACCGGTGTCAACGGCCCTGACCGGTGACGACCCCCCAGATCCACCCCCGAATCCGAGGAGCAGCGCATGTCCCGAGAGCCCCGCCGCGAGCAGCTGCTCAACGCCGCCGACCGGGTCATCCAGCGCGAGGGGCCGAGTGCCAGCATGAACGCCATCGCCGCCGAGGCCGGCATCACCAAGCCGATCCTCTACCGGCACTTCGGCGACCGGAACGGCCTGATCAGAGCCCTGACCGAACGCCACACCAGCGGCCTGCTGACCGCTGTCCGGGCCGCCCTCGCCGAACCGCTGGAGCGCCGCGACCGGGTCGAGCACGTGCTGGACACCTACCTCGCCGGGATCGAGGCCCGCCCCCAGGTCTACCGACTGCTCACCCACCCCGAGCCGGGCGACCCGAGCGGCGCCGGCAACGCACTCGCCCCCGCCCTGCGGCAGATCGCCGAGGAGATCACCCGCGCCGTCCAGAGCCAGATCGACCTCGGCGCCGACCGCGACCTGCTCGCCGAGGCCTGGGGCCGGGGCATCACCGGCATGGTGCTGGCCGCCGGGGACTGGTGGCTGGAGTCCAGGCCCTGCTCGCGCACCCGGATGGTGCAGGCCCTGGCCGACCTGCTCTGGGGCCGGCTGGCCGCCGCCGCCGACCTGCCGACCGCCGTCCTGCCGGCCGCCCCCACCGAGCCCACGGCCCCGGCAGCGGACTGAACTCACCGGAACTCCCTTGCCGTGCACGATCTTTGTGCACCCGACTCTGGTGCGCACGACCCTTGTGCCGCCGAGGGCGAGCCGGGCATCATCGGGCCCCCACCCACCCCGCCGTGCGAGGTCCCCGATGCGCCTGCGCCGCACCGCCGTCGCCCTGCTGCTCGCCGCCACCGCCACCCTGACCACCGGACCGGCTCACGGCGCCCCGACCCCGGCCCCGGCCCCGCAACCGGCCGCGGCCCAGCCCGCGAGCCCGACCGCGGCCCCGGCCCACGGCGGGTACCAGGACCGCTTCCCCACCGGAACGGCCACCGCCGCGGACGGCCGCACCTCACTCACCGACGCCCAGGGGCGGCAGCTCCGACTGCGCGGCTTCAACCTCGACAAGTACGCCGAGGCCACCGCGGCCGACCTCGACGCGATCGCCGGGCAGGGCTTCACCCTCGTCCGGCTGCCGGTCTCCTGGACCAGGCTGGAGCCCACCCGCGGCCGCCTCGACCGGACCGAACTGCGCCGCCTGCACCAACTCCTCGACCGGGCCGACCGTTTGGGCCTGCTCGTCCTGGTCGACTTCCACCAGGACGTCTACGGGCCGAAGTTCGGCGGCGGCACCAACGGCATCCCGGTCTGGGCCACCCGGGACGACGGCCTGCCCTTCACCCCGGACCCGGACGACTGGTTCGCCGGCTACTTCCAGCCCGCCGTCCAGGCCGCCTTCCGCCACCTCTACGACGACCCCGACCTGCGCGCCTGGCAGGCCGACTTCTACACCCGGCTCGCCCGCGAACTACGCGGCCACCGCTCGCTGTTGGGCTACGACCTGTTCAACGAGCCGTTCGGCCCGGTGGACGGCGACCCGAGCGACCCGGCCGTCCTGGCCGCCGCCTCCGCCGTCCTGGAACAGGGCCGGCTCGCCGACATGTACGGCCGGCTGATCACCGCGGTGCGCCGAGTCGACTCCCGTGCCTGGCTGTTCGTGGAGCCGACGGTCCTGGTCGGCCAGGGCGTGCCCACCCGGCTGCCCGGCTTCACCGACCCGCGCCCCGGCGCACCCCGGCTCGGCTACGCGCCGCACTTCTACGACACAGCGGTCGAGAACGGCGCCGACTGGGATCCGGCGGCAGGCTTCGTCGAGCAGTACACCGCCGCGATCACCGGCTACCCGGCCGCCCACCGCCTGCCGGTCCTGGTCGGTGAGTGGGGCCCGCCGAACTCCCGTACGCCGGGCAACCGTCAACTGGTCTCCCGGCAGGTCGCCGCGATGGACGGCTTCGCCGAGGGCTGGACGATGTGGTACTGGTGCCGGGGCACCGGCGGCTACTGCGCGCTCGACCCGGCCGGGCGGCCCGCCCCCGGCGACGAGCCCGCCTTCGGCCCGTACCCGGCCGCCGTCGCCGGCACCGACGTCCGTACCGAGACCGGCACCGAAGGCGGCACCGCGGGCGGCACCGTCCGCTGGAGCGCCGACGGCACCGGGCACAGCAGCGAACTCCTCCTGCCGCCGTCCGCGTTTCCGCGCGGCGTCCGGGTCACCGTCTCGCCCGCCAACGCCCGCGTCGAGGTCGAGCAGCCCGCGGACGGACGCGCGGGAACCGTACGGATCCGGCTCCCGCACGCCCGTCCGGGCACCCCGGTGACGATCACGCTCCGACCGGAATGACCCGGAACCGGAACGACTCGAACCGAACTGATCAGACGAGCCCCCGGCGGGCCAGCAGCGGCCCGGTCTCCGGCGCCCGGCCGACCACCGCGCGGAAGGACTCCAGCGGGTCCCGGCTGAACCCGCGCGCCAGCAGCTCGCGCCGGAACGTCTCGCCGCTCTCCCGCACCGTGCGCCCGTTGCCCTCGAACCACTGCACGGTGTCGGCGTCCAGCACCTCCGACCAGATGTAGGCGTAGTACGCCGCGCTGTAGCCGCTGGCGAAGATGTGCTGGAAGTACGCCGTCCGGTAGCGCGGCGGCACCGCGTCCACCGCGATCCCCGCCGCGGCGAGCGCCCGCGCCTCGAACTCCTCGGCGTCCGCGACCTCCTCGCCCTGCGGCACGGTGTGCCAGGCCCAGTCCAGCAGCGTGGCCGCCAGGTACTCCACCGTCCGGAAGCCCTGCCCGAAGCCCTCGGCCGCCGTCATCCGCTCGACCAGCTCGGCCGGCAGCGGCTCCCCGGTCTCGTGGTGACGGGCGTAGTTGGCCAGCACCTCCGGGCGGACCATCCACATCTCGTTGACCTGCGAGGGGAACTCGACGAAGTCCCGCGGCACCGAGGTGCCCGAGAACCGCGGGTAGCGCACGTCCGAGAACAGCCCGTGCAGCGCGTGCCCGAACTCGTGGAAGAGCGTGCGCACCTCGTCCCAGGACATCAGTGCCGGCTCGCCGGACGCCGGCAGCGGGATGTTGAGGGTGTTCAGCACCACGGGCCGCTGCCCGGTCAGCCCGGACTGCGCGACCAGCGAGTCCATCCAGGCGCCGCCGCGCTTGGACGCCCGGGCGTGGAAGTCGCCGATGAACAGGCCCAGCGGGGTGCCGTCCGCCTCGAACACCTCGAAGACCCGCGCGTCCCGGTGGTGGGCCGTCAGGTCCGGCCGCTCGGTGAAGCGCAGCCCGTACGCCAGCTCCGCCGCGAAGAACACACCGTCGCGCAGTACGCGCTCCAGCTCGAAGTACGGGCGCAGCGCCGCCGCGTCGACCTGGAACGAGCTCTGCCGGACCTTCTCCGAGTAGTACGCCCAGTCGTGCGCGGCGATCTCCTCGATGCCGTCCTCGGCCGCCGCCTTGGCCAGTTCGGCGGCCTCCCGGCGGGCGTTGGCCACGGCCGGCCCGACCAGCCGGGACAACAGACCGGAGACGGCCTCGACGGTGCCGGCAGTCTCGTCCGCCACCACGTACGCGGCGTGGCTCGGGTGCCCCAGCAGCCCGGCCCGCTCGGCGCGCAGCGCGGCCATCCGGATCGCCAGCGGGCCGTTCGTCTCGACGCCCCGGCCGAGCGAGGCCGCCAGCAGCCGCTCACGCACCGACCGGTCGGCGAGCTGGGCCAGTTCGGGCTGGCCGGAGGTGTTCTTCAGGCTCAGCACGTACTTGCCCTCGTGGCCGAGCACCCGCGCGTTCTCCGCGGCGCCGGCGATCGCACCCTCGTCCAGCCCGGCCAGCTCGGCCGCGGAGTCCAGGACCAGCGCGGCGGCCCGGGTGGCGGCGTTGACGTTCTGCTGGAAGGTCGTGCCGAGCGCGGCGAGTTCGGCGTTCAGCTCGCGCAGCCGGGCCTGCTCCGCCTCGCCCAGCCGGGCTCCGGAACGCTCGAAGCCGGTGTACCAGCGCTCCAGCAGCCGCAGCGACTCCGGGTCCAGGCCCAGCTCGTCGCGACGCCCGTACAGCTCCTCGATCCGGGCGAACAGCGCGCGGTCCAGGTGGATCGCGTCGTGGTGGGCGGCGAGCAGCGGGCTCACCTCGGCGTCCACGGCGTCCAGCGCGTCGGTGGTGTCGGAGGAGACCTGGTTGCGGAACACCACGTCCACCCGGCGCAGCAGCTCCCCGGAACGCTCCAGCGCCACCAGGGTGTTCTCGAAGGTCGGCGCGGACCCGGTGGCCGTGATCGCCGCGATCTCGGCCAACTGCTCGGCCATCCCGCGCCGGTACGCGGGCAGGTAGTGCTCCTCACGGATCTCGGCGAAGGGCGGCAGTTCGTATTCCAGCGTGCTGGGCCGGAAGAACGGGTTCTCGGTCATTCCGCCGACCCTACGCGGTGTCACCCGCCCTGCCCATGTGCCCCTCCTCCCGTTGTCGTACCCACCCGTTAACGTCGACCCGGACGAATGTCGCCCCGCACGCCCGCACCCGCAGACCGAACACTCGCACCCCTACCCCTAGACCCGCACACCCGTGTCCACACGCCCGCGCCCGTAGCCGCACGCCCGACCGCGCGCCGGAGAGGAGCAGCCCCCGTGGCCCCCAGAACGGCCCTCGTGCCCGACCCGCACGGCCCCGGCGGCCGGCTCCAGCCGCTGGACGACGCGGGCGTGCCCCTCGGCCCGCCCGAGGCCGTCCGCGACCTCGCCGCCGCCGTCGCCGCTCGGGAGGCCGCCGAGCAGACCCGCTGGGTCTGGGCCGCCGCCGACTCCGGCTACGCCCCGCTGCTGCCGCGGCTCCCCGACCGGCTCGCCCGCTGCCACGACCTGCGGCTGGTCGAGGCCCTGCTGCTGGCGCACGAGGGCCGGTTCGGCGCGCCCCGCTCGCTCGGCGCCGCCTGGTCCCGGCTGCGCGGCCTGCCCGTCCCCGAGGACCTGCCCGAGCCCGGCCTCGCCGACGCCGACGACGGCCAGGACACCCTCTTCGCCCCCGACCGGATGCAACTTCCGCCCGGCGCCGACCCGTTGGCCGCCGTGGTCGCCGTCCACGCCGAGCAGCAGCGCCGGATCGCGGCCATCGCCGACCCGGCCGCCCGGCAGCGGTTCCGGTTGCTGGTCGCCGCCGAGTCGGCCGGCGCCCTGGTGGCCGCCGAGATCGCGCACGACGGCCTGCCCTGGCGCTCCGACGTCCACGACCGGCTGCTGACGGATCTGCTCGGCCCCCGCCCGACCGTCCCCGGCACCCAGCCCAGGCTGCTCGCCGACCTCGCCCACGAACTCCAACAGGCCCTCGGCGGCAAGCCGTTCAACCCCGACTCGCACACCCAGGTGCTGCGCGCCTTCGCCGAGGCGGGCATCCAGCTCGGCTCCACCCGCTCCTGGGAGCTCAAGGGCATCGACCACCCGGCCGCCCGACTGCTGGTCCGCTACAAGGAGCTCTCCCGGATCCACGTCGCGCACGGCTGGGCCTGGCAGGACGCCTGGGCCCGCGGCGGCCGCTTCCGGCCCGAGTACGTGGTCGGCGGCGTGGTCTCCGGCCGCTGGGCCAGCCGCGGCGGCGGCGCCCTGCAGATCCCGCGCATCCTGCGCCGGGCCGTGGTCGCCGACCCGGGCTGGCTGCTGGTGGTCGCCGACGCCGCCCAGCTGGAGCCCCGGGTGCTCGCCGCACTCTCCGGGGACGCCGGGCTGGCCCGCAGCGCAGCCGGCGGCGACCTGTACGAGGCGCTGGCCGCCACCGCCTTCCAGGGCGACCGGGACAAGGCCAAGCTCGGCCTGCTCGGCGCCATGTACGGGCAGACCGGCGGCGACATCGGCCCGCTGCTGAACACCCTGCGCCGCCGCTACCCGGCCGCGATGGGCTACGTCGAGGCCGCCGCCCGCACCGGCGAGGACGGCGGCGTGGTCGCCTCCCGGCTCGGCCGGGTCTGCCCGCCCGCCTCCGCCGACTTCCTCGACCTCACCGAGGCCGACACGGCGGGCGAGTCCGGCGGGCGCACGGCCCGCGCCCGCGGCCGCTTCACCCGCAACTTCGTCATCCAGGCCAGCGCCGCCGACTGGGCCCTCGCCCTGCTCGCGGCGCTGCGCCGACGGCTGAACGAGCTGCCCGCAACCGGCCCGGCGGACCGCCCCCACCTGGTGTTCTTCCAGCACGACGAGGTGATCGTGCACACCCCGGCCAACCTCGCCGACGAGGTCGCCGCCGCCGTCGACGCGGCCGCCGACGAGGCCCGCCGGCTGGTGTTCGGCGACACCCCGGTGCGCTTCCCGCTCAGCACGGCGGTGGTGGACTGCTACGCGGACGCCAAGTGAGCCCTTCCGAAGCGGGCCCTACAGCTTCCGGAAGCCCCGCGCCTCCTCGGCCGCCGCGACCACCTCGGCCAGCCCCGCCCCGGTCGAGGCGGTGACGGCCGCGGCCACCGCGCCCTCCACGAACGGCGCGTCCACCAGCCGCACGCCCGGCCGCGGCTCGTCCTCCAGCACCGTGACGGCGGTGAGCACCGAGCTGCCGAGGTCCGGCAGCACGACCACGCCCGCCCCGCCCTCCGCCTGCGCGATCGCCCCCGCGATCAGCTCGTAGCTGGTGCCGAGCCCGCCGTCCTCCGTACCGCCCGCGACCACCACCCGCACACCGTCCGAGGCGAGTTCGCCCAGCAGCTCGCGCAGCCCCTCCGCGAGCCGGGCGCTGTGCGAGACCAGAACAATGCCCACGTTTCCGCTCATGCCCGCGACCCTACGGCCCGCTCCCACTACTCCGGGCGAGTGACCGGGATCCCGCGTGTCGTACCCCGTGCCCGGACCCCCCGTCTGGCGTAGCGTCGGGTCCGGAGCCCGTCCCGCGCGACAGTCCCCGCCGGCGTCCGCCGCCGTAGCGTCCTCAGCAAGCCCACCAAGGCCACCAAGGGAGCGAAGAGCGTTGAAGAAGCTGATCAACACCCCGGAGAGCGTCCTGGAGGACGCCCTGGCCGGAGTCGCCGCCGCCCACCCCGAGCTGACGGTGGACATCCCGAACCGGGTGATCACCCGGGCCGTCCGCCCGGCCGGGCCCAAGGTCGCGCTGATCTCCGGCGGCGGCTCCGGCCACGAGCCGCTGCACGGCGGCTTCGTCGGCCCCGGGATGCTCGACGCCGCCTGCCCCGGAGAGGTGTTCACCTCCCCCGTCCCGGACCAGATGCTGGCCGCCGCCAAGGCCGTGGAGAGCGGCGCCGGGGTCGTCTTCGTCGTGAAGAACTACACCGGCGACGTGATGAACTTCGAGCTCGCCGCCGAACTCGCCGCCGAGGAGGGCCTGGAGGTCCGCACCGTCCTGGTCAACGACGACGTCGCGGTCGAGGACTCCACCTGGACGGCCGGCCGCCGCGGCACCGGCGCGACCGTCCTGGTGGAGAAGACCGCCGGCGCGCTGGCCGAGCGCGGCGCCCCGCTGGACGAGGTGGCCGCCCTGGGCGAGCGGGTCAACGCCGCCTCCCGCTCCTTCGCCATCGCGCTCTCACCCGCCACCGTCCCGGCCGCCGGCAAGCCCGGCTTCGACCTGCCCGAGGACGAGATCGAGGTCGGCGTCGGCATCCACGGCGAGCCCGGCCGCCGCCGCGAGAAGCTCCGCCCGGCCCGCGAGCTGGCCGCCGAGGTGGTCGAGACCATCCTGACCGACCACCACCTGACCCCGGGCGACGAGGTGATCGCCCTGCTCAACGGCCTGGGCGCGACCCCGCTGCTGGAGCTGTACGTCGTCTACGGCGAGGTCGCCGCCCGGCTCGCCGAGCGCGGCATCACGGTGGCCCGCAGCCTGGTCGGCAACTACGTCACCAGCCTCGACATGGCGGGCTTCTCGCTCACCCTCACCAAGGCCGACACCCAGCTGCTGGAACTCTGGGACGCCCCCGTCGACACCCCCGCCCTCAAGCGGGCCTGAGGAGGATTCGCGATGGACTTCGACACCCCGCTGGCCGAGGCCTGGGTCCGCGCGATCGCCGCGGCCGTCCAGAAGGAGCAGGCCCGGCTCACCGAGCTGGACTCCGCGATCGGCGACGGCGACCACGGCAGCAACCTCCACCGCGGCTTCACGGCCGTCCTCACCGCCCTCGACGGCCTCGATCCGGCCGGGCCCGGCGCCGTCCTCACCAAGACCGGCACCACCCTCATCTCCAAGGTCGGCGGCGCCTCCGGCCCGCTCTACGGCAAGGCCTTCCGCGCCATCGGCACCGCCCTGCCCGAGCCCGCCGCCCCGGCCGCCCTCGCCGAAGCCCTCGCGGCCGGGCTCGACGCCGTCCGCCTCCTCGGCAAGGCCGAACCCGGCGACAAGACCATCGTGGACGCCTGGACCCCGGCCGTCGCCGCCTTCCGCGCCGCGGCCGCCGCCGGCGCCACCCTCCCCGAGGCCGCCGCCGCAGCCGCCGACGCAGCCGACCAGGGCGCCCGCGACACCGTCCCCCTCCAGGCCCGCAAGGGCCGTGCCTCCTACCTCGGCGAACGCAGCATCGGCCACCAGGACCCCGGCGCCACCTCCACCGCCCTCCTCTTCCGCACCCTCGCCGACACCACCGCCTCCTGACCCGGCACCCATCCTCCCGAGAGCCCGACCCCACCCCAGCCCCGCGCGGCGGAACCTCACTCGTCCGTCCGCGTGATCAGCAACAACAACGCGTCGTCCCGCAGCTCCCCACCCGTGTGCGCCAGCAGGTCCGCGTACACCCGCCCCACCGCCGCCTCCAGATCCCCCGCCGAGCGCGCAGCGCCCCGCACCAGCGGTCCCACCCGCTCCGCCAGCGGGTAGAACTCCCCGCTCTCGCGGTGCCGCGCCTCGATCACCCCGTCCGTGCAGAGCACCAGCACGTCCTCCGGCCCGAACGGCTGCCCCCAGGTGGTCGGCTCCCCGGTGGCCAGCCGGCCGAGGCCCAGCGGCACCCACGGGTCGGGCGCGTCCAGGACGTGCGCCCGCCCTTCGCCGTCGACCCTGATCGGCGGCACGTGCCCGTACTGCAGCAGTTCCATCACCCCCGGTGTCCGGAACTCCGCGAACAGCGCAGTGGTGAACTCCCCGTCCGGCACGTGCCGTTCGACGCTGGCCTCGATCCGCGCCGCGACGCCCCGCAGCCCGGACTCGTCGTACGCGGCTTCGCGGAACGCGCCCAGTACCACGGCCGCGGTCTGCACGGCGGCGAGCCCCTTGCCGCGGACGTCCCCGACCGCGACGCGGGTCCCGTGCGGCGTTTCCAGGACGGAGTACAGGTCCCCGCCGATGTGCGAGGCGTCGGCCGCCGACACGTACCGGACGGCGAGCCGCAGCGGCCCGACGGCCGGTCCGGGCAGCCGCAGCAGGGCCCGTTGGGCGGCCTCGGCGACGGAGCTGACGGCCGCGAAGGCGGCCGCGCGGCGCATCCGGAGTTTGGCGACCCAGGCCGAGAACAGGGTCACGACCAGGTAGCTGACCATCGCGCCGTAGAGGAAGCGCGCGTCGTTGATGTTGTCGACCTCGTCGTAGTGGCTGAGTCCGAAGACGGCGATCAGCCCGAGCGCGCAGACCGAGAGCAGTTCGCGGGGGCGCAGGGTCAGGGCCGCGATGGTCGGCACGACGGTCATCAGCGGCGCGAGGTAGCGGTCCTTGCCGGAGAGGAGGTCCGCGAGCCCGACCAGCAGGACGGCGAGCAGGGCGGGGGTGGCCCGCCGCCAGAACGGGATGTCCTGGAGGTCGGCGGCGAGCAGGGCGCCGCGCTGCCGGCCCGGTGACAGTCCGGCTGCCGTGGGAGCCGAGGGTGACTGGGCGCGGCGGAACGAGAACACATATCGAACATAAGGGACGATCTGCGCCGTCACCCACCCGCCGTGTCGCCTACGATGCGTTGCACCTCCCCCGCCCCTTCCTGGGACCTTCCTGGAATACCCCAGAGGGGTATGGTGTTCTCATCATAGGAATCACCGTAGGAACAGCGCACGGATCCGTGCAGGAACCAGCGCACGCACCCGCACCAGACCTCCCGGAGGCCCCGATGTCCAGCACCATCACCTACACCGTGTCCGGCATGAGCTGCGGCCACTGCGAGAAGGCGATCAGCGAGGAGCTCTCCGCCCTCACCGGCGTCACCGAGGTCGCCGCCGACTCCAAGGCCGGGACCGTGACGGTCTCCTCCGCCGCACCGTTGGACGACGAGCAGGTCCGCGCCGCCGTCGACGAGGCCGGCTACGAGCTGGTCGGCCGCAGCGCCTGAACCCGTCGAGCGGTGGGGCCGGACCAGCGGCCCCGCCGTCCGCCCCCACCGAGGAGCTGATCCGCATGAGCACGTCCGCCCCCGACGTCGAGGCCCGGGACCGGGTCGAGCTGTCGATCGGCGGGATGACCTGCGCCTCCTGCGCGGCCCGGATCGAGAAGAAGCTCAACCGGATGGACGGCGTCGAGGCCACCGTCAACTTCGCCACCGAGAAGGCCCGGGTCGACTTCGGCCCCGGGACCACGGTCGAGGACCTGATCGCCACGGTCGAACGCACCGGCTACACCGCCGAGCTCCCGCCGCCCCCCGCGCCCGCCGCCCCCGCACCGTCCGGCCGCACCGACGCCGCCACCACCGCGCCCGAGCAGCCCGCCGCCGACCCGCTCCTGGACCGGCTGCTGATCAGCGCCGTCCTCAGCGTCCCGGTGGTGCTGCTGTCGATGGTCCCGGCCCTGCAGTTCACCAACTGGCAGTGGCTGGCCTTCGCCCTCACCGGCCCGGTCGTGGCGTACGGCGGCCTGCCGTTCCACCGCGCCGCCTGGACCAACCTCAGGCACGGCGCCGCCACCATGGACACCCTGGTCTCGCTGGGCACCCTGGCCGCCTTCGGCTGGTCCTTCTGGGCACTGTTCTGGGGCCACGCCGGCATGCCCGGGATGCGCCACGAGGTCTCCCTCACCATCGGCGACACCGACGCCTCCGCCACGCTCTACCTGGAGACCGCCGCGGCCGTCACCGTGCTGATCCTGCTCGGCCGCTTCCTGGAGGCCCGCTCCAAGCGCCGGGCCGGCGCCGCCCTGCACGCCCTGCTCGACCTCGGGGCGAAGGAGGTCGCGGTGCTCCGGGACGGCCGCGAGGTGCGCCTGCCGGTGGAGGGGCTGGCCGTCGGCATGCGCTTCGTGGTCCGCCCCGGCGAGAAGATCGCCACCGACGGCCTGGTGGTCGAGGGCAGCTCCGCCGTGGACGCCTCCATGCTCACCGGCGAGTCCGTCCCGGCCGAGGTCACCGTCGGCGACACCGTCACCGGCGCCACCGTCAACGCCGGCGGGCGCCTGGTGGTCGAGGCCACCCGGGTCGGCGCCGACACCCAACTCGCCCGGATGGCCAAGCTGGTCGAGGCGGCGCAGAACGGCAAGGCCGCCGCCCAGCGCCTCGCCGACCGGATCTCCGCCGTCTTCGTCCCCGTGGTCATCCTGATCGCCCTGGCCACCCTGGTCGGCTGGCTGCTGGTCACCGACAGCCCGACCGGGGCCTTCACCGCCGCCGTGGCCGTCCTGATCATCGCCTGCCCGTGCGCCCTGGGCCTGGCCACCCCGACCGCCCTCATGGTCGGCACCGGCCGCGGCGCCCAACTGGGCATCCTGATCAAGGGCCCGGAGGTGCTGGAGTCCACCCGCACCGTGGACACCATCGTCCTGGACAAGACCGGCACCGTCACCACCGGCCGGATGACCCTGCTCGCCGTCCACACCACCGGCGCCACCACCGAGGCCGAGGTGCTGAGCCTGGCCGGCGCCCTGGAGCACGCCTCCGAGCACCCGATCGCCGCCGCCATCGCCGCGGCCGCGCTCGCCGCCGAGCCCACCGGCGAGCTGCCGAAGGTCGAGGGCTTCCGCGCGGTCCCCGGCCGGGGCGTGGAGGGCCGCGTGGCGGGCCGCACGGTCGTCGCCGGGCACGAGGCCCTGCTCGCCGACCGGGCGCTGCACCTGCCGCCCTCCCTGGCCCGCGCCAAGGCCGCCGCCGAGGCGGCCGGCCGCACCGCGGTCGCGGTCGGCTGGGACGGCGAGGCGCGGGCCGTCCTGGAGGTGGCCGACGCGGTCAAGCCGACCAGCGCCGAGGCGGTCACCCGGCTCCGCGCGCTCGGCCTGCGCCCGGTGCTGCTGACCGGTGACAACCGGCTGGTCGCCGAGGCCGTGGCGGCCGAGGTCGGCATCCCGGCCCGGGACGTGATCGCCGAGGTGCTGCCCGAGGACAAGGTCGGGACGGTCAGGCGGCTGCAGGCCGAGGGCCGGGTGGTGGCGATGGTCGGTGACGGCGTCAACGACGCGGCCGCGCTCGCCCAGGCCGACCTCGGTCTGGCGATGGGCACCGGCACCGACGCCGCGATCGAGGCCGGCGACCTCACCCTGGTCCGCGGCGACCTGCGCTCCGCCGCCGACGCGATCCGGCTCTCCCGCCGCACCCTCGGCACCATCAAGGGCAACCTGTGCTGGGCCTTCGGCTACAACGTGGCGGCGATCCCGCTGGCCGCCGCCGGGCTGCTGAACCCGATGATCGCGGGGGCCGCGATGGCCTTCTCCTCGGTCTTCGTGGTCACCAACAGCCTCCGGCTGCGCCGCTTCCGCCCCGCCTGACCCGCCCGGCCCCCGACAGCACGAAGGCTCCGGACCGACACCCGGTCCGGAGCCTTCGCCGCGCGTCAACGCCCCAGCAGCTCGCCGCCGTTGCAGTGCAGGATCTCGCCGGTGATGAACCCGGCCTCGGGCGAGGCCAGGAAGTGCACGGCCGCCGCGACCTCCCCGGTCTCGCCGATCCGGCCGAGCAGGGTGCGCGCCGCCCGCCGGGCGACCTCGGCCTCGTCCAGCCGGGGCCCGAAGAACTCGGTGCCGCTGACCGTCCCCGGCGCGACGATGTTGGCGGTGATGCCCGAGGTGCCCAACTGGGCGGCCAGGAAGTGGTTCCAGGCGTGCAGCGAGGCCTTCGCCGCCCCGTACGAGCCGGCCCCGCGCAGGGCGGCGATGGAGCTGATGGTGACGACCCGACCGGAGCCCGGGGTGAGCCGGTCGCGGACCGACTCGGTGAGCAGCACCACGGTCAGCACGTTGCGCTCGAAGTCGCCGCGCCAGCGGGCCAGCAGGGCGTGCGGCCCGCCGCCGACCACGGTCTCGCGGCTGCCGGCGTTGTTGACCAGGATGTCGATCCGCTCGGGCAGTTCGCGCAGCGCGGACTCGACGTCGTCCGGGTCGGCGAGGTCGCACACCAGCGGGGTGACGTTCGGCCCGAGGTCGGCTGCGGCCTTCTCCAGGACCGCGCGTCGGCGGCCCACGATCACCACCTGGTCGTCCACCTCGGCGAAGCGCCGCGCGACTTCGTACCCGATTCCCGTGCCACCGCCGGTGACGACGACGTTCCTGGCCATCTGCGCACTCCCTCCCCAGGTCCGCCGCCGCGCTGCGAGTGCGCGGCGGTCCGTACCGGAATGCCACGATTCCTATCACGCTCGGTTGCCGTGACTGCGGGGAGGGTGACGTCCCGCGCGAGAGAAGGTGTGATATGGGCGGGGTACGACGCGCACACGGAGCGTGGCGAGAGGCAGCTCACACCCCCCGGGCGTAACTTCTCGCGCCCTGGTACGTCTTAGGTTGGTAGTGCGGCAGTTTTCCGGTGGGTGGGAACGCGATGAACGGCAACGCGTCCCCTGCGCTTCCACCGCCTGCCGCCGACGGGGCTCCGGCGGGCCCCGGGAACGGTCGTCGCCCTTGACGGCCTTCGCGCACGGCGCCGGGGTTCTGGCGGGCCAGGGACGCTTTGAGCGGCCGTCCCCGGTTGCGGCCGGCCCCGGAGTCGTGCGTCGTACGGTTCCGTCCCCACGGCGGACCCCTCCGGGGGCCCGCCGCGGGGACGCGATGGGGCCCGGCCGCTCGGCGGCCGGGCCCCTCTTCGCTACTGCCGGACCACTGCCGGGTCAGCGACCGTCGAGCGGGACGTAGTCGCGGATGGCGGTGCCGGTGTAGATCTGGCGCGGACGGCCGATCCGGCTGGTCGGGTCGTTGATCATCTCGTGCCAGTGGGCGATCCAGCCCGGCAGCCGGCCGAGGGCGAACAGCACGGTGAACATGCTGGTCGGGAAGCCCATGGCGCGGTAGATCAGGCCGGTGTAGAAGTCCACGTTCGGGTAGAGCTTGCGCGAGACGAAGAAGTCGTCCTTGAGCGCGTGCTCCTCCAGCTTGAGCGCGATGTCCAGCAGCTCGTCGCTCTTGCCGAGCTGGCCGAGGACCTCGTGCGCGAGCAGCTTGACCTGGGCGGCGCGCGGGTCGAAGGCCTTGTAGACCCGGTGGCCGAAGCCCATCAGCTTGACGCCGGCTTCCTTGTTCTTCACCTTCGTGATGAAGGCGTCGACGTCGCCGCCGTCCTTCTGGATGCTCTCCAGCATCTCCAGCACGGCCTGGTTGGCGCCGCCGTGCAGCGGGCCCCACAGGGCCGAGATGCCGGCCGAGATCGAGGCGAACAGGTTGGCGTGGCTGGAGCCGACCAGGCGCACCGTGGAGGTCGAGCAGTTCTGCTCGTGGTCCGCGTGCAGGATGAGCAGCTTGTCCAGGGCGTTGACGACGACCGGGTTGAGCTCGTAGTCCTCGGCGGGGACCGCGAAGGTCATCCGCAGGAAGTTCTCCACGTAGCTGAGGTCGTTGCGCGGGTAGACGAAGGGCTGGCCCATCGCCTTCTTGTACGCGTACGCGGCGATCGTCGGCAGCTTGGCGAGCAGGCGGACGGTCGACAGGTGGCGCTGGGCCGCGTCGAAGGGGTTGTGGCTCTCCGGGTAGAACGTGGAGAGCGCACCGACCACCGAGGACAGCATGGCCATCGGGTGGGCGTCCCGCGGGAAGCCCTGGAAGAAGCGCTTGACGTCCTCGTGCAGCAGGGTGTGCTGGGTGATCTCGCGGTTGAACTCCGCCAGCTGGTCCGCGTTGGGCAGCTCGCCGTTGATCAGGAGGTACGCGGTCTCGATGAAGCCGCCCTGCGAGGCGAGCTGCTCGATCGGGTAGCCGCGGTACCGCAGGATGCCGTTGTCGCCGTCCACGAAGGTGATCGCGGACTTGTACGCGGCGGTGTTACCGAAGCCGTTGTCCAGGGTGACCAGGCCGGTCTGCGGGAGCAGCTTCGAGATGTCGAAGCCGGCGTTGCCCGCAGTGCTCTCGACGACGGGGTATTCGTACTCGCCGTCCTGGTACCGCAGTACTACCGAGTTGTCGCTCACGTCTTCCTCACCGACGAAATGAATCCTCTTCCAAGGTGCCCTGACTGTCTCTACCATCCCCCATCCGGAGGACAGTCGCGCACCCGGGGTGGCCCGAAAGGGCCCGCCCCTACAAAACCTGCAGCCGCAGCCGGTACGAACCGGACAAGATCGGCACCACTCTAGGCTCTGCCGTAAATCTCTTCACGTCAAGAGAACTTTAGAGGCAACCATCCTGTTGGATAATCATCCAGTAGCCAGTCGATGATCCAGCGCGGTATGCCTCCGACCAGCACTGACGGCCCGAACGGCCTGCGCGATCGCCTTCCGTGACCCGACCAGCACCACGAGTTTCCGTGCCCTGGTCACGGCGGTGTAGAGCAGGTTCCGCTGGAGCATCGTCCACGCGGACATGGTGACCGGAATCACCACCACCGGGTACTCGCTGCCCTGCGAGCGGTGGATCGTCACCGCGTACGCGTGCGCCAGCTCGTCCAGCTCGTCGAAGTCGTACGCCACCTCCTCGTCCTCGTCGGTCAGCACCGTCAACCGCTGGTCGTCCACGCTGAGGGCGGTCACCACCCCCACCGTGCCGTTGAAGACGCCGTTACGCCCCTTGTCGTAGTTGTTGCGGATCTGCGTGACCTTGTCCCCCACCCTGAACGTGCGGCCGCCGAAACGACGTTCGGCCAGCCCCTCCCGGGCCGGCGTCACCGCCCCCTGCAGCAGCGTGTTCAGGTTGCCCGCGCCGGCCGGGCCCCGGTGCATCGGCGCCAGCACCTGGACGTCCCGGCGCGGATCGAAACCGAACTTCTGCGGGATCCGGCGCGCCACCACGTCCACCGTCAGCCCGGCCGCCCGCTCCGCGTCGTCCTCCGCGAACAGGAAGAAGTCCGCCAGACCCTCCGTCAGGGGCGGCCTGCCCTCGTTGATCCGGTGTGCGTTGGTCACCACGCCCGACTGCTGCGCCTGCCGGAAGATCCTGGTGAGCCGCACCGACGGGATCGGCCCGCCCTCCGCCAGCAGGTCCCGCAACACCTCCCCCGCACCCACCGAGGGCAGCTGGTCCACGTCCCCCACGAAGAGCAGGTGAGCGCCCATCGGCACCGCCTTGACCAGCTTGTTCGCCAGGATCAGGTCCAGCATCGAGGCCTCGTCGACCACCACCAGGTCCGCGTCCAGCGGCCGGTCCCGGTCGTACGCGGCGTCCCCGCCCGGCTTCAGCTCCAACAGCCGGTGGACCGTCGAGGCCTCCACCCCGGTCAGCTCCGCCAGCCGCTTCGCCGCCCGGCCGGTCGGCGCCGCCAGCACCACCTTGGCCCGCTTCGCCAGCGCCAGCGTCACGATCGACCGCACCGTGAACGACTTGCCGCAGCCCGGACCGCCCGTCAGCACCGCGACCTTCTCGGTCAACGCCAGCCGCACCGACTGCTCCTGCTCCGGCGCCAGCTCGGCCCCGGTCCGCTTCGCCAGCCACTCCAGCGCCACCGGCCAGTCCACCGACCCGAACCACGGCATCCGGTCCGCGTCCGAACGCAGCAGCCGCGTCAGCTGGTTGGCCAACGAGATCTCCGCCCGGTGGAACGGCACCAGGTACACCGCGGTAACCGGCTCCCCGCCCTCCCCCGGCACCGCCTCGCGCACCACCCCCTCGGTCGCCACCAGCTCCGCCAGGCAGTCGATCACCAGGCCGACGTCCACCTGCAGCAGCTTCACGCCGTCCGCGATCAGCCGCTCCTCCGGCAGGAAGCAGTGCCCCTGGTCGGTGCTCTGCGACAGCGCGTACTGCAACCCGGCCTTCACCCGCTCCGGACTGTCGTGCGGGATCCCCACCGCCTGGGCGATCCGGTCCGCCGTCAGGAAGCCGATGCCCCAGACGTCCGAGGCCAGCCGGTACGGCTCGTTCTTCACCACACCGATCGAGCCGTCGCCGTACTGCTTGTAGATTCGCACAGCCAGTGAGGTCGACACCCCGACCCCCTGCAGGAAGACCATCACCTCCTTGATGGCCTTCTGCTCCTCCCAGGCCGCCGCGATCTTCTTCGTCCGCTTCGGCCCCAGCCCCGGCACCTCGATCAGCCGGCCCGGCTCGTTCTCGATCACCTCCAGGGTGTCCACCCCGAAGCGCTCCACGATCCGCTCGGCGAACCGCGGCCCGATCCCCTTGATCAGCCCCGAGCCCAGGTACCGCTGGATGCCCTGCACGGTGGCGGGCAGCACCGTCGTGTAGTTCTCCACCGTGAACTGCCGCCCGTACTGCGGGTGCGAGCCCCACCTGCCGTGCAGCCGCAGCGACTCCCCGACCTGCGCACCCAACAGCGCACCCACCACGGTCAGCAGGTCGTTCCCGCCCCGGCCGGTGTCGACCCTGGCCACCGTGTAGCCGGTCTCCTCGTTGGCGTACGTGATCCGCTCCAGCACGCCCTCGACCTGCGCGAGCTGGCGCGGCTGTTGACCCGCCTGCGCCTGCGCCTGCGCCTGCTTGCTC
This sequence comes from Streptomyces sp. 1114.5, assembly GCF_003635085.1. Lineage (NCBI taxonomy): Bacteria > Bacillati > Actinomycetota > Actinomycetes > Kitasatosporales > Streptomycetaceae > Streptomyces > Streptomyces sp. 1114.5. The sequence continues at coordinate 151,265 of NZ_RBXE01000002.1, read as the reverse complement.
ACCGGGCCCCCTTCGACCGGTACGGGTGGATCATTCCGCTACGCACCGTACCGCCCGGCCCCGACAAGCCCACACCCCCGGACCCGGCCCCGGCTCGACCCCCGAACCCGCATGCGAACCCTGCCGTGCAGCGCCCCCGCCGAGGTGCCAGGCTGGGAGGAGCCGAGGGGGACCGTCGACCGCGCCCGCCCGGGCCCCGTCCGAGGAGCAGTGCCATGCTCAACACCGCCTTCCGCCCCGGCTCCCCGGACTGGCTCGACCTGGGCAGCCCCGACACCCGGGCCTCCGTCGACTTCTACACCGCACTGTTCGGCTGGACATTCGACTCGGCGGGCCCCGAGGCCGGCGGCTACGGCTTCTTCCAGCTCGGCGGCCGGACGGTCGCCGCCCTCGGCCCGCTCACCGAGGAGGGCGCACTGCCCGCCTGGACGCTCTACTTCGCCACCCTCGACGCCGACCGCACCACCGAACTGGTCGAAGAGGTCGGCGGCCGGGTCCGGTTCGCCCCCTTCGACGTCTTCACCGCGGGCCGGATGGCCGGCTACACCGACCCCACCGGCGCCGAGTTCGCCGTCTGGCAACCGCACGACACCCGCGGCCTGGACCTGGTCAACGAGGAAGGCAGCCTCTGCTGGGCCGAGTGCTACAGCGTCGACGCCGAACGCGCCAAGTCCTTCTACCGCAGCGTCTTCGGCTGGCAGGAACAGGACGTCCCGCTCGAAGGCTCGCTCTACACCGTCCTCACCCCGGCCGGCGGCGGCACCGACGACGCCCACGGCGGCATCATGCAACTCGGCCCCGAACAGACCGCCGCCGGCACCAGCTCGCACTGGCTCCCGTACTTCGAGGTCCCCAACGTCGACGCCTCCCTCGCCATCGCCACCAACCTCGGCGCCACCGTGCGGATCCCGGCCATGGACGTGCACGGCGTCGGCCGCCTCGGCCAGCTGACCGACCCGCACGGGGCCGTCTTCGCCGTCATCACCAGCTCCAGGCCCGAGGAGTGACACCGGATCAGCCCTTCAGCCTTCAGGGGCCTCAGAAGGGCCCTGAAGGGGCGCTACGGGCGTAGACAGGTGGGAGGCGTGGGAGCAGCGACCTGTCTTCGCTGATCATGCGCCACACGGCTGCCCTGGGCGTCCTGCGATTCCCTGGCTCGCGGCCCGGAAAGGGTCCGGAAATGCGAAGAACCCCCATCCGGGATCCGGATGGGGGTTCTTCAGAAGAATTGTTCGGCGGCGTCCTACTCTCCCACAGGGTCCCCCCTGCAGTACCATCGGCGCTGTGAGGCTTAGCTTCCGGGTTCGGAATGTAACCGGGCGTTTCCCTCACGCTATGACCACCGAAACACTATGAAACTATCGACCCGCCGACAGGGCGGTCGTTGTTTCAGAACAACACAGTGGACGCGAGCAACTGAGGACAAGCCCTCGGCCTATTAGTACCGGTCAACTCCACCCCTCACAGGGCTTCCATATCCGGCCTATCAACCCAGTCGTCTACTGGGAGCCTTACCCTCTCAAGGAGGTGGGAGTGCTCATCTCGAAGCAGGCTTCCCGCTTAGATGCTTTCAGCGGTTATCCCTCCCGAACGTAGCCAACCAGCCATGCCCTTGGCAGGACAACTGGCACACCAGAGGTTCGTCCGTCCCGGTCCTCTCGTACTAGGGACAGCCCTTCTCAACACTCCTACGCGCACAGCGGATAGGGACCGAACTGTCTCACGACGTTCTAAACCCAGCTCGCGTACCGCTTTAATGGGCGAACAGCCCAACCCTTGGGACCTACTCCAGCCCCAGGATGCGACGAGCCGACATCGAGGTGCCAAACCATCCCGTCGATATGGACTCTTGGGGAAGATCAGCCTGTTATCCCCGGGGTACCTTTTATCCGTTGAGCGACGGCGCTTCCACAAGCCACCGCCGGATCACTAGTCCCTACTTTCGTACCTGCTCGACCCGTCAGTCTCACAGTCAAGCTCCCTTGTGCACTTACACTCAACACCTGATTGCCAACCAGGCTGAGGGAACCTTTGGGCGCCTCCGTTACCCTTTAGGAGGCAACCGCCCCAGTTAAACTACCCACCAGACACTGTCCCTGATCCGGATCACGGACCCAGGTTAGACATCCAGCACGACCAGAGTGGTATTTCAACGACGACTCCACAACAACTGGCGTTGCCGCTTCAAAGTCTCCCACCTATCCTACACAAGCCGAACCGAACACCAATATCAAGCTATAGTAAAGGTCCCGGGGTCTTTCCGTCCTGCTGCGCGAAACGAGCATCTTTACTCGTAATGCAATTTCACCGGGCCTATGGTTGAGACAGTCGAGAAGTCGTTACGCCATTCGTGCAGGTCGGAACTTACCCGACAAGGAATTTCGCTACCTTAGGATGGTTATAGTTACCACCGCCGTTTACTGGCGCTTAAGTTCTCAGCTTCGCCTGGACGAATCCAAGCTAACCGGTCCCCTTAACGTTCCAGCACCGGGCAGGCGTCAGTCCGTATACATCGCCTTACGGCTTCGCACGGACCTGTGTTTTTAGTAAACAGTCGCTTCTCGCTGGTCTCTGCGGCCACCCCCAGCTCAAGGCGCAAGGCCCGTCACCAGGAATGGCCCCCCTTCTCCCGAAGTTACGGGGGCATTTTGCCGAGTTCCTTAACCATAGTTCACCCGAACGCCTCGGTATTCTCTACCTGACCACCTGAGTCGGTTTGGGGTACGGGCCGCCATGAAACTCGCTAGAGGCTTTTCTCGACAGCATAGGATCATCCACTTCACCACAATCGGCTCGGCATCAGGTCTCAGCCTTAATGTGAGGCGGATTTGCCTACCTCACGGCCTACACCCTTACCCCGGGACAACCACCGCCCGGGCTGGACTACCTTCCTGCGTCACCCCATCGCTCACCTACTACCCCGTTGGGTCACCGGCTCCACCACGTCCCTTTGTCCGAAGACTCCGGGCCGGCTTCACGGGCTTAGCATCAAGAGGTTCAGCGTTGGCGCTTCAAAGCGGGTACGGGAATATCAACCCGTTGTCCATCGACTACGCCTGTCGGCCTCGCCTTAGGTCCCGACTTACCCTGGGCAGATCAGCTTGACCCAGGAACCCTTGGTCAATCGGCGCAAGAGTTTCCCACTCTTGTATCGCTACTCATGCCTGCATTCTCACTCGTATACCGTCCACGACTGGTTTCCACCGCCGCTTCACCCGGCACACGACGCTCCCCTACCCATCACAGCCTCCGTTGGGAGTATTGCTGCAATGACACGACTTCGGTGATGTGCTTGAGCCCCGCTACATTGTCGGCGCGGAATCACTTGACCAGTGAGCTATTACGCACTCTTTCAAGGGTGGCTGCTTCTAAGCCAACCTCCTGGTTGTCTCTGCGACTCCACATCCTTTCCCACTTAGCACACGCTTAGGGACCTTAGTCGGTGTTCTGGGCTGTTTCCCTCTCGACCATGGAGCTTATCCCCCACAGTCTCACTGCCACGCTCTCACTTACCGGCATTCGGAGTTTGGCTAAGGTCAGTAACCCGGTAAGGCCCATCGCCTATCCAGTGCTCTACCTCCGGCAAGAAACACGTGACGCTGCACCTAAATGCATTTCGGGGAGAACCAGCTATCACGGAGTTTGATTGGCCTTTCACCCCTAACCACAGGTCATCCCCCAGGTTTTCAACCCTGGTGGGTTCGGTCCTCCACACGGTCTTACCCGCGCTTCAACCTGCCCATGGCTAGATCACTCCGCTTCGGGTCTTGGGCATGCAACTCAAACGCCCTATTCGGACTCGCTTTCGCTACGGCTACCCCACACGGGTTAACCTCGCTACACACCGCAAACTCGCAGGCTCATTCTTCAAAAGGCACGCAGTCACGGCCCACCAGCAAGCTGATGAACGACGCTCCCACGGCTTGTAGGCACACGGTTTCAGGTACTATTTCACTCCGCTCCCGCGGTACTTTTCACCATTCCCTCACGGTACTATCCGCTATCGGTCACCAGGGAATATTTAGGCTTAGCGGGTGGTCCCGCCAGATTCACACGGGATTTCTCGGGCCCCGTGCTACTTGGGAGATGAGCAAGCAAGCCGTACAGATTTCGTCTACGGGGGTCTTACCCTCTACGCCGGACCTTTCGCATGTCCTTCGACTACCCATACGGTTTCTGACTCGCCCAGCCGCCGGCAGACGACTGAAGCTCATTCCCACAACCCCGCAATGGCAACCCCTGCCGGGTCTCACACCAAAACGGTTTAGCCTCATCCAGTTTCGCTCGCCACTACTCCCGGAATCACGGTTGTTTTCTCTTCCTGCGGGTACTGAGATGTTTCACTTCCCCGCGTTCCCTCCACACTGCCTATGTGTTCAGCAGCGGGTGACAGCCCATGACGACTGCCGGGTTTCCCCATTCGGAAACCCCCGGATCAAAGCCTGGTTGACGGCTCCCCGGGGACTATCGTGGCCTCCCACGTCCTTCATCGGTTCCTGGTGCCAAGGCATCCACCGTGCGCCCTTAAAAACTTGGCCACAGATGCTCGCGTCCACTGTGCAGTTCTCAAACAACGACCAGTCACACACCCTCAATGATCCGAAGACCACCTCAAGTGAGGCCGGCAACCACTGAGACAACGGTTACCCGTTCCCTCAGGACCCAACAACGTGCCCGACACACCCAGACCATGAATCTCTTCCACGCCGAAGCAGTACTAGGAAACATCGTCTGAACTGTGCCGAATAGTCAACGTTCCACCCATGAGCGAGCACTCCGGGACATTCGCCCGAAGCTGCTATGTGCTCCTTAGAAAGGAGGTGATCCAGCCGCACCTTCCGGTACGGCTACCTTGTTACGACTTCGTCCCAATCGCTGGTCCCACCTTCGACGGCTCCTCCCCTTACGGGTTAGGCCACCGGCTTCGGGTGTTACCGACTTTCGTGACGTGACGGGCGGTGTGTACAAGGCCCGGGAACGTATTCACCGCAGCATGCTGATCTGCGATTACTAGCAACTCCAACTTCATGGGGTCGAGTTGCAGACCCCAATCCGAACTGAGGCCGGCTTTTTGGGATTCGCTCCGCCTCACGGCATCGCAGCCCTTTGTACCGACCATTGTAGCACGTGTGCAGCCCAAGACATAAGGGGCATGATGATTTGACGTCGTCCCCACCTTCCTCCGAGTTGACCCCGGCAGTCTCCTGTGAGTCCCCATCACCCCGAAAGGCATGCTGGCAACACAGAACAAGGGTTGCGCTCGTTGCGGGACTTAACCCAACATCTCACGACACGAGCTGACGACAACCATGCACCACCTGTATACCGACCACAAGGGGGCGACTATCTCTAGCCGTTTCCGATATATGTCAAGCCTTGGTAAGGTTCTTCGCGTTGCGTCGAATTAAGCCACATGCTCCGCTGCTTGTGCGGGCCCCCGTCAATTCCTTTGAGTTTTAGCCTTGCGGCCGTACTCCCCAGGCGGGGAACTTAATGCGTTAGCTGCGGCACCGACGACGTGGAATGTCGCCAACACCTAGTTCCCAACGTTTACGGCGTGGACTACCAGGGTATCTAATCCTGTTCGCTCCCCACGCTTTCGCTCCTCAGCGTCAGTAATGGCCCAGAGATCCGCCTTCGCCACCGGTGTTCCTCCTGATATCTGCGCATTTCACCGCTACACCAGGAATTCCGATCTCCCCTACCACACTCTAGCCTGCCCGTATCGAATGCAGACCCGGGGTTAAGCCCCGGGCTTTCACATCCGACGCGACAGGCCGCCTACGAGCTCTTTACGCCCAATAATTCCGGACAACGCTCGCACCCTACGTATTACCGCGGCTGCTGGCACGTAGTTAGCCGGTGCTTCTTCTGCAGGTACCGTCACTTGCGCTTCTTCCCTGCTGAAAGAGGTTTACAACCCGAAGGCCGTCATCCCTCACGCGGCGTCGCTGCATCAGGCTTGCGCCCATTGTGCAATATTCCCCACTGCTGCCTCCCGTAGGAGTCTGGGCCGTGTCTCAGTCCCAGTGTGGCCGGTCGCCCTCTCAGGCCGGCTACCCGTCGTCGCCTTGGTAGGCCATTACCCCACCAACAAGCTGATAGGCCGCGGGCTCATCCTGCACCGCCGGAGCTTTCCACCAACCCCCATGCGGAGGAAGGTCATATCCGGTATTAGACCCCGTTTCCAGGGCTTGTCCCAGAGTGCAGGGCAGATTGCCCACGTGTTACTCACCCGTTCGCCACTGATCCACCCCGAAGGGCTTCACCGTTCGACTTGCATGTGTTAAGCACGCCGCCAGCGTTCGTCCTGAGCCAGGATCAAACTCTCCGTGAATGTCTACCCGTAATCGGGCGGCACTCGCGTTGAGCGGCACGGCAACCACCGGAATAGGGTGATCCCGCGCACTGCGTCCTCGCTAGTGTTACTTCAAAAGGAATCTCCAACCCCGATCAGAATGACCGAGGCCGGGGATGTCAACATATCTGGCGTTGACTTTTGGCACGCTGTTGAGTTCTCAAGGAACGGACGCTTCCTTCGGACCGCCTTCCAGCGGACCCTCCGGGCTTCGTTCATTCGTGTTTCCAGCTTATCAGACGTTTTCCGCCCCGTTTTCCGGAGCTTCATTCATCGGATTCGCTTTCCGCTTGCCACCCCGGTCTCCCGCGGCGACTCCGGAACTGTACGGGGACCGACCCGCCCCATGCAAATCGCCCCTGCCCGGGCTCCCGGGCAGGGGCGATCTGGGGCGATCGGGAGCCGATCAGCGGACCTCGGTGATCTCCGGGCCGCGGGCGAACGGGTCGAGCGAGGTGCCACCGAAGCGGTTGTCGCCCTCGCCGGCGCCGGCGGCTGCCCCGCCACCGTCGGCCACCATCTGCGCGTCCTCGGGGAGCTTCAGCACGATCGGGTCGCGGGGGGCCATCGGGGCCTCGCCGCGGACGACGACCGTCTGACGGAAGACCTGCTCCAGGATCCCGGCCATCTCGGGCTGCACCGCAGCCTGGCCCGAGATCACGCCGCGCAGGAACCAGCGCGGGCCGTCGCAGCCGACGAACCGCACCAGCTGGACACCCTGGGTGCCGTCCGGCAGCTGCACCGGGACCTGGGCACGGAGGTGCCAGCCGAGCGGGCCCTCCTCCTCCTCGATGAGGCCGCCCTGCGAGGTGATGCCGTTGGCGATCTCCTCCCGGACCTCCCCCCAGATGCCCTCCGACTTCGGGGCCGCGAAGGCCTGGAGCTGGATGGCGCTGTTCCCGAGCACGAGGGTTGCCGCCACGATCGCGTCACCGGCGACCTCGACACGGAGCTCCATGCCCTCGACACCGGGGACCAGCAGACCCCCGAGGTCGACTCGTCCCTCCTCGGGGTTCTCGAGCTCGGAGTGGTCCCAGGGACCGTCCGGCCGCGGGGCCGGCGGCAGGCCGACCCGGTCGGCCGGGTCCAGCTCGGTCACGTTCTCGCTCTCGGCGGAACCTTCGACGTCATCGGCCGTCTCGTCGGCGCTGATGGCGTCGTCGGCGAGCTGCTCGACAGCGTCCTCGCTCTTCTGGCGACGACGGAACACGGTCACTGTCCTTCCCGGTCCAAGACCGATGCGAATACCTGCTCGGCTTCCTGCGAGGCCGCGGGAATGCTAGACCGCGGCATGGCCGCCGGTCGACCCGAACCCGCCCTCGGCGCGTGCCGACCCAGGCAGCTCCTCCACCTCGTGGAAGCGGGCCTTCTCGACCTGCTGGATCACCAGCTGGGCGATTCGGTCCCCTCGGCGGAAGCTGACCCCCTCGCGCGGGTCCAGATTGACGACGATCACCTTGATCTCTCCACGGTACCCGGCATCGACCGTCCCCGGGGCGTTCACGAGAGCAACTCCGCAACGAGCTGCGAGCCCGGAGCGCGCGTGGACGAAGGCCGCGTAGCCGTCCGGGAGCGCGATGGCGACGCCGGTGGGGAGCACCGCCCGCTCACCGGGGGCCAGGTCGGCGTCGACGGTGGTGCGCAGGTCGGCGCCGGCGTCCCCGGGCTGCGCGTAGGCGGGCAGCGGCAGCTCGGGGTCGATGCGCTTGATCAGGACGTCCAGCTGCGGGCGGGGGGTCTCGCTCACTAGGGGTTCACCTCAAAGGCTCGTGCGCGCTTCATCAGATCCGGGTCGTCGAGGACCTTCTCGATGTCCTCGGGACGACCGTGCGTGGTGAAGTGTTCCAGCTTCACCTGGATGAAGAGGGCCTGCGCCCGCACGGCGACCGGCCCGTCCGGGCCGCCGATCCGCGCCTCGGCGGCGCTGTAGATCTTGCGGCCGTGCACGCCGGTGACCCAGGCGCGCAGGTGCAGCACCGAGTCGACGGGCACCGGGCAGAGGAAGTCGGTCTCCAGCCGGCCCGTCACGGCGGGGGCGTGCAGCAGCCAGTTGAGGGTTCCCAGGGTCTCGTCCATCGCCGTCGTCAGCAGGCCGCCGTGGGCCAGGCCGGGGCCGCCCTGGTGGACGTCCCGGACGGTGAACTCGGCCGTGACGTCGAGCCCTTCGCCGGCGATCGCGTCGATCTGCAGGCCGCCGGGGTGCTGCGGGCCGCAGCCGAAGCAGTGCTCGTAGTGGGAACCGAGCCGGGTGCCGGGGGCCGGCGCCTCGGGGGCGCGGGGCGGCATGACGGCGTCCGGGGGCGGGGTCGTCGGGGTCGGCGGCATCGTGGGCGCCGGCCGGTCGGTGGGGGTGCTGGGGGCAGTCGTACCGGTCACGGGCCCCAACCCTACCGAGGGGTAGGAAGGCCCCCGGTGGGGGTGGCGTCCGCCGGCGGGCGTCAGGGCGCCCACAATGGGGGGCATGTACGACGAACGCCTCACGGTGCCGCGCTCCTGGTGGCTGCTCCCGGTCGCGGTGGGTCTCACGCTCGCGCTGGTCCTGATCCGGGTCAGCGGCCCGGCCGCGCTGGTCGGGCTGGTGGTCGGCATCGCCGCCGGCGCGGTCGCGATCAGTAGCTACGGCTCGGCCCGGATCCGCGTGGTCCAGGGCTCGCTGGTGGCCGGGCCGGCCCGGATCCCGGTGGACGCGCTCGGTTCCGCGCACGCGCTGAGCCCCGCCGAGGCGGCGGCCTGGCGCGGCCCGAAGGCCGATCCGCGCGCCTTCATGCTGCTGCGCAGCTATGTCCCGACGGCGCTTCGGGTCGAGGTGACCGACCCGGCCGACCCGACGCCGTACCTCTACCTGTCGACCCGCTCGCCGATGAAGCTGGCGGAGGCGCTGGAGGACGCCCGGCGCGGCGCCCGCACCTGAGGACGGGCCGGGCCCGAAGGACCAGGGAGCCCGGCAGGGCCCCGAAGGACCGAGAACCCGGCAGGCCCGGGAAAACGGAGAGGGACGGTTCCGCTGCTGCGGGACCGTCCCTATGACTTTGTCCTGGCCGACGAGTCGGCCGACTCCGTCCTACCGGGCCCGTCCTGGTGGACGGCTCCCGGAACTGCCGTCCGGCCCCGCTGCCCGGGGCCGGAAGGAGCGGTGTGCCGGTCCCGCGGGAGCCGCGGGCACCGGGCCTCGTCCGCCGCGGTGCTCAGGCGCCGCAGTCCCGGCAGATCGGGTTGCCGTTCTTCTCGCTGTACAGCTGGCTGCGGTGGTGGACCAGGAAGCAGCTCATGCAGGTGAACTCGTCGGCCTGCTTCGGCAGCACCCGAACGGCGAGCTCCTCGTTCGAGAGGTCGGCGCCGGGCAGCTCCATGCCCTCGGCGGCGTCGAACTCGTCGACGTCGACGGAGCCGCCGCCCTTGTCGTTCCGACGGGCCTTGAGCTCCTCGATGCTGTCCTCGTTGAGCTCGTCGTCGGTCTTGCGTGGGGTGTCGTAGTCGGTTGCCATTTTTCGCTCTCCCCCTCCGGGTTTGTGCGGTGTGTGCGGTATCTCCAGCGCACGTAACGCATGGGGGGTCGGTCTTGTGCCCGACCCGAGGCGGAGATTTTGCCTTACTTCAAGCCCTGTTACTCAATCGACACTCAGCCGGGGGTCCATCGGGGTGATCCCCGGGGCTGCCGAAGCCCTCACGCTGGGCCATCACATACCCTCCTCAAGCCCGAAAAACCGACCACGCACAGTGAGCGCCGATGGTGCGGGCACCCACCGAATCCCTTACCCATCAGGGCTGCCGACCGATCCGACCGATCCGCTCGGGGGCAAAATCCGGTCACGGAGCGCGAGCGAGGCCTCCGAACAGATGATCACTCTCCGAGGTTGACCGAAATCGTGGAGCGACACGGTGTGAGCTTGGTCACGTTCGGAATCTTCCGGGGCAAACCACGGAAAATCCACCCACTCCGACCGCCCGCCGGAGACCTGCCGGAGACCCGTCGGAGACCTGTCGGAGACCTGCCGGAGACCCGCCGAAGCGTCCTAGCCAGCGTTGCGCCGGGCCTCCCGGCGGGCCAGCAGGGCGGCCTGGCGCTCGTCGAACTTCCGGGCCTGCGCGTCCAGGCCGTCCAGGAAGACGCCCAGCTCGTTCTGCGCCAGCACCCCCTCCGGCCCGAGGCCGCCGATCTCCATCACCTTGAGGTTGCGCAGCACCGGCTGCAGCACGTCGTCGTGGTGGATGCGGAGGTTGTACACCCCGCCGATGGCGATCTGCGCGGCGGCGCGCTCGAAGCCGGGAATGCCGTGGCCGGGCATGCGGAAGGCGGTGACCACGTCGGCGATGGCGCGCATGGCCTGGTCGGGGGCGATCTCCAGGGCGGCCTTCAGCAGGTTCCGGTAGAAGACCATGTGCAGGTTCTCGTCGTTGGCGATCTTCGTCAGCAGCTGCTCGCAGAGCGGGTCGCCGGCGTACTTGCCGGTGTTGCGGTGCGCGATGCGGGTGGCGAGCTCCTGGAAGGACACGTACGCGACCGAGTGCAGCATGCTGTGCGCGTTGTCGGATTCGAAGCCCTCCGACATGTGGCTCATCCGGGCCCGCTCCAGCTCCACCGGGTCGACGGCCCGGGTGGCGAGCAGGTAGTCGCGGATGGCTATGCCGTGGCGGCCCTCCTCGGCCGTCCAGCGGTGCACCCAGGTGCCCCAGGCGCCCTCGCGGCCGAACATGCTCGCGATCTCGTGGTGGTAGCTGGGGAGGTTGTCCTCGGTCAGCAGGTTCACCACCAGCGACACCCGGCCCAGCGCGGTCACCTGGGACTGCTCCAGCGACCAGGCCTCGCCGCCCAGGACGCCGTCGAAGTCGCGGCCCTGGCTCCACGGGACGAACTCGTGCGGCATCCACTCCTTGGCCACGCCCAGGTGGCGGTTGAGCTCCTTCTCCACGACCTCTTCGAGGGCCAGGATGAGCCGCGCGTCGGTCCAGCCGCTCGATCCGAGCGAGGTGCTGCTCTGCACAGGGGCGATGGTCACGGTCTTGCTCCCGGGGGACGGCACGCGCAGGGACGGGCGCGTTGGGCGGGCACACGCCGTACGGACCCCGTCGGCGGGCGCGCCGACGGACTCACTTACGGTTGCGTAGGTTACGACACCGTAAGTTGCCCGGACCGGAAAAGACAAGCCGCCCCCGCCAGGCCTTATGTCGTCTTGACAGGCCTGACGGGGGCGGCTGTGAACGGTCGTTTACGGAACGGGGCGGTCAGCCCTGCGGCGAGGGCAGGTCAGCCCCCCGCGGCGGGGCCGGGGACGCCCCCGCGCCGAGGGCTGGAGGGGCCGCTACGGCGAGGGGATGCGGACCCGCATGGTGAGCCCCCCACCGGCGCGCGGGGTGGCCTCGATGGTGCCGCCGTGGGCGCGCACCACCGAGCGGACGATCGACAGGCCGAGGCCGACCCCCTTGTCGCTGCGGGTGCGATCGGCGCCCTTGATCCGGCGGAACGGCTCGAAGATGTGCTCCAGCTCGTAGCCGGGCACCACCGGCCCGGTGTTGGAGACCACCAGCTCGCCGCCGCCCGGCACCGCGGCGGTGGCCAGCTCGACCCAGCCGCCGGCGGTGTTGTACCGGACGGCGTTCTGCAGCAGGTTGAGCGCCAGCCGCTCCAGCAGCACGCCGTTGCCCGCGACCACCGCCGGATCGAGCTTCGAGCGCAGCTCGACCTCGCGCTTCTCCGCCTCGGCCCGGGTCTGCTCCAGGGCCCGGGTGGCCACCTCGGACAGTTCGACCGGACGCCGGTCGGTCAGCTCGTTCTCGCTGCGGGCGAGCAGCAGCAGGCCCTCGACCAGCTGCTCGCTGCGCTCGTTGGTGGCCAGCAAGGTCTTTCCCAGCTGCTGGAGGTCGGTCGAGGCGGCCGGATCGGAGAGCTGGACCTCCAGCAGGGTGCGGTTGATCGCCAGCGGGGTGCGCAGCTCGTGCGAGGCGTTGGCGACGAAGCGGCGCTGGGAGTCGAAGGAGCGGTCCAGCCGGTCCAGCATGTCGTCGAAGGTGTCGGCGAGCTCCTTGAGCTCGTCGTCCGGCCCGTCCAGCTCGATCCGCCGGTGCAGGTCGGAGGAGGCCACGTCGCGGGCGGTGCGGGTGATCCGGCCGAGCGGGCGCAGCACCCGGCCCGCCATCGCGTAGCCGGCCGCGAAGGCGATCACGGCGAGGCAGACCAGCATCGTGAGCGACTTGCGCAGCAGGGTGTTGAGCGCGGAGTCGGAGCGCGAGAGGTAGTCGGCGGCCTGCAGGTCGTTGAACTGCGAGCTGTCCATCGCGGTGCTGGTCCCGTTGGGGCCGCTGACCTGGACGAAGTTGCCGTTGAAGTTGAACTTGCGCGGCTGCAGGTAGGAGACGGCGTCCTGGAAGAACACGTACATCAGCAGCAGCAGCACCACGCCGGCCATCAGGAACATCCCGCCGTAGAGCAGGGTGAGCCGCATCCGGATGGTGGGGCGGAAGGGCAGCCAGGCGAGTACGCCGTCGCCGGGGACGTACCGTCCGTTCCGGGGGGCGATCGGGGGGTGGACGGGCTTGGGCGGTACGGCGCGCGGGCCGCCGGCGGGCGCGCCGGAGGGCCCGCCGGCCGGGGGCGGGGTGGTCATGATCGTCCTCTCGGGGCGTCCGCCGGGGCGGGCGCGGGGTGGGGGAATCCCTGGGGGGCGGGCCCCTCTTCGGATGGGGAATCCGTGGCGGATTCCGGTGGTCAGATGCGGTAGCCGGAGCCCGGCACGGTGACGATCACCGGCGGGTCGCCGAGCTTGCGGCGCAGCGTCATCACGGTGACGCGCACGACGTTGGTGAAGGGGTCGGTGTGCTCGTCCCAGGCCTTCTCCAGGAGCTGTTCGGCGGAGACGACGGCGCCGCCGGCCCGCATCAGCACCTCCAGAACGGCGAACTCCTTGGGGGCGAGCTGGACGGTGCGTCCGTCGCGGATCACCTCGCGCCGACCGGGGTCGAGCGAGATGCCGGCGCGTTCCAGCACCGGGGGCAGCGGGACGGTCGCGCGGCGGCCCAGCGCCCTTACCCGGGCGACGAGTTCGCTGAAGGCGAACGGCTTCGGAAGGTAGTCGTCCGCGCCGATCTCCAGGCCCTCGACCCGGTCGCTGATGTCGCCGGAGGCGGTCAGCATGATCACCCGGGTCGCCAGGCCCTGCTCGACCACCTTGCGGCAGACGTCGTCGCCGTGGACCAGCGGGAGGTCGCGGTCCAGGACCACCACGTCGTAGTCGTTGACCGCGATGCGCTGGAGCGCGGCCTCCCCGTCGTACACCACGTCGACGGCCATCGCCTCGCGGCGCAGGCCGGTCGCGACGGCCTCGGCAAGCAGCTGCTCGTCCTCGACGACGAGAACCCGCACGGTCGTTGTCCCTTCTCCAGGCCGGCCCCGGAAGCGGACGCACGGCTCCGACGGTGCCTCCATCCTGCCTGGTCCCGCGGTAAAGCAGCGATAAGCTGCCCCCCGGGCAAGGGCCCGGGCCCCGCGACGGTGACCGTTCGTGTCGGTACCACTCCGCTTGGACTGTGACACGGGCAACTTTCTTTCGGCGGGAGGTTTCCCGCCCACCTCCGGGGGGAGGACAGCTGCACACACCCGCGATCTGGCCCTCGGCCGATCGCACCCACCCGCCGTGCGTTCATCCGCGCCGGCCCTGGGGCTGGGACATCACCGGGAGCGGCCGAAGGGCCGTCTCCGCGCCCGACCGGAGAGCAACCACCTGCCGGCCGGGGCGCTTTCACCGGCTGGTACCTCCTCGGGGCGGAGAGCGCACGACCGTGCACGTCCGACACAGTAAGGGGGCCCGTATGGACGCCTTCAAGGCCGGAATCCTGCAGCGCATAGCCAACGCCGAGCAGGACCTGCACCGCGCGATCGAGGCCGGGGACGAGTTCCTCGCCGAGGTGGAGCAGTCCGAGCTGGACGACCTCCGCCGACTCGCCGCCGAGCACGGCGTCGACACGGTGCTGGAGCGCCACCGCACCGCTGCCTGACCCGTTCTCGGCACCACCGACCCGTCGCCGGGACTCCGGCACCAGCGGCCCTGCGGGGGCCGTGCGAAATCCCAGGCCCTGGCATCCCCCGTATGCCAGGGCTCTTCGCATGTCCGGAGCCGTTCCGGGCGGGCCGGGCCGGCGAGGGCGAGCCGGCCCACCCGGAACGGCCCGCCCGGCCCGCCCGGAACCGGTCAGTCCGCCCAGGCCCGCAGGGCGGCCAGGCGCTCCTGCAGCGGCTCGTACACGCCCGGGGCGGCGGCCACGGTGAGCTCGCGGTCCGGGCCGTGCCCGGGACGGCCGCCGACCAGGGCGCCGGCCTCGGCCGCGATCAGGCAGCCGGCCGCCCGGTCCCAGGGAGCGAGGCCGCGCTCGAAGTAACCGTCCAGCCGCCCGGCGGCGACGTCGCACAGGTCCACCGCGGCCGCCCCGCCGCGGCGGATGTCCCGCACCTCGGGCATCAGGGCCAGCAGCACCTCGGCCTGGCGCACCCGTACCGGCTGGACGTAGTTGAAGCCGGTGGCGATCAGCGCCTGGCCCCACGGCGGAGCCGGGCGGACGGAGAGCGGCCGGCCGTTCAGCCGGGCGCCGCGCCCCAGGACCGCGTGGAACAGCTCCTCGCGCGCCGGGGCGTAGACCACGCCGACGACCGCCCGGCCGTCCAGCTCGGCGGCCACGCTGACCGCCCAGGAGGGCAGCCCGTACAGGTAGTTGACCGTGCCGTCGAGCGGGTCCACGACCCAGCGCACCCCGCTGCTGCCGGGCCGTTCGGCGCCCTCCTCGCCGAGGTAGCCGTCGGTCGGGCGGCGGTCGGTGATCAGCTCCAGGACGAGCTTCTCGGAGGCGAGGTCCATCTCGGTGACCACGTCGACCGGGCTGCTCTTGGTGCCGGCCACACCGAGGTCGGCGGGGCGGCCGTCGCGCAGCAGCGCGCCGGCCTGCCGGGCCGCGTCCAGGGCGACGTCCAGCAGGTCGTCGAGGAGCCGGTCGTCGGGCAGGGCGGGGGTGGGCACGGGTCTCTCCTCCGGAAGGGGTCAGCGCTCGTGAAGGGGTCAGCGCTCGGCGACGGCCGGGCGCGGGGCGCGGGGGTTGGGGCAGCAGGCCACCGCGCACACGTCGTGGCTCGGGCCGAGCGTGCCCAGGGCGCAGCGGGTCACGCCCTCGCCGCGCTCGGTGGCGGCCCGCTCCAGCACCAGCTCGCGCACGGCGGCGGCGAACCGGGGGTCGGCGCCGACGGTGGCGGCGCGGGCCACCGGCAGTCCGAGCTCGGCGGCCTTGGCGACGGCCTCGGTGTCGAGGTCGTACTTGACCTCCATGTGATCGGAGACGAAGCCGATCGGGACCATCACCACGGCGGGCGCGCCGTCGGCGTGCTGGGCCTCCAGGTGGTCGCAGATGTCCGGTTCCAGCCACGGGATGTGCGGGGCGCCGCTGCGGCTCTGGAACACCAGCTCCCAGGGCCGGTCGGCGACGCCGGTGCGCTCGGCGAGGGCGGCGGCGATCAGCCGGGCCACGTCCAGGTGCTGGGCGACGTAGGCGCCGCCCGGCCTGCCGCGGGCCGGGTCGTCCGGGGCGCCGGAGGTCTCGGCCGCGGCCTCCGGGATGGAGTGGGTGGTGAAGGCCAGCCGGGCGCCGGCCCGCACGGCCTCGGGCAGTTCGGCCAGCGCGGCCTCGGTGGCGTCGATCATCGGCTCGACGAAGCCGGGGTGGTTGTGGAAGTGCCGCAGCTTGTCGACCCGCAGGGCGGGCACGCCCTCCTCGGCGAGGGCGGCCAGCGCATCGGCCAGGTTCTCCCGGTACTGGCGGCAGCCCGAGTAGCCGGCGTAGGCGCTGGTGGCGAGCACGGCGATCCGGCGGTGGCCGTCGGCGGCCACCTCCCGCAGGGCGTCGACCAGGTAGGGCGCCCAGTTCCGGTTGCCCCAGTACACCGGCAGGTCCAGCCCGTGGTCGGCGAAGTCCTTGCGCAGCGCGGCCAGCAGCTCGCGGTTCTGCTCGTTGATCGGGCTGACCCCACCGAACAGGAAGTAGTGCTTGCCCACCTCCTTCAGCCGCTCCTTGGGGATCCCGCGGCCGCGGGTGACGTTCTCCAGGAACGGCACGACGTCCTCGGGGCCCTCGGGCCCACCGAAGGACAGGAGCAGGAGGGCGTCGTACGGGGCGGCGCCGGAGGGGGAGGGTTTGCGCGCGTCGGACATGGCACCGATCCTGCCACTGAGGGGCCGGACGCCGTCGGCGGGGCCGCGCAGGTGCCCGGAAAATACCGTTTGCCAACGTACGTAAGCTGTGTTGACCAGCCTTGTTCCTTACCCTCACGGAGACCCCCCGTGCTGTCCAGCTACCGCCGGATATTCGCCGCCCCCGGCACCCTGGCCTTCTCCTCCGCCGGGTTCATAGCCCGCCTCCCGATCTCCATGGCCGGCATCGGCATCGTGACGATGCTCTCCCAACTGACGGGGTCGTACGGGCTGGCCGGCGCCGTCTCGGCAACGATGGCGGTCGCCGCCGCGGCGCTCGGCCCGGCGGTCTCCTGGCTGGTCGACCGCCACGGGCAGCGCCGCATCGCCCTCCCGGCCACCGCGCTCACCCTCGCCGCCGCGACCGGGCTGTTGCTCTGCGCGCACTTCCACGCGCCGTCCTGGACCCTCTTCCTCTTCGCCATCGGCCTCGGCGTCATGCCCAGCGCCGGCGCCATGGTCCGCGCCCGCTGGGCCCACCTCTACCGCGACGAACCCGCCAAGCTGCACACCGCGTACTCCTTCGAGGCCGTCGTCGACGAGGTCTGCTTCATCGTCGGCCCGATCCTCGCCATCGGCCTGGCCACCAACGTCTTCCCCGAGTCCGGCGTCCTGGTGGCCATCCTCGCGCTCGCCGTCGGCATCGCCCTGTTCACCGCCCAGCGCCGCACCGAGCCGCCGGTCCACCCGGCCTCTGCCCACAGCGGCGGCAGCGCCATCCTCAACGGCGGCCTGGTCGTGCTGGTGCTCACCTTCGTCGCCACCGGCGCGATCTTCGGCTCGGTCGAGATCGTCACCGTGGCCTTCGCCGACGCCCAGGGGCACAAGGGGCTCTCCAGCGTCGTCCTGGCCGTCTGGGCGGTCGGCTCCGGCCTGGCCGGCGTCGTCTACGGAGCGCTCAAGCCCAGGAGCCCGCTGTCCACCCGTTTCTTCGTCGGCGTGGTGATGATGGCGCTCAGCATGATCCCCATCCTGCTCGTCGCCTCCACCGTGCACGGCGTCGGCGGGCTGGTCGCGGCCGGCGCCGCCCTGCTGGTCGCCGGCGTCGCCATCTCCCCTACCCTGATCTCCGCGATGGCCCTGGTCGAACGGCTCGTCCCGGCCGCGAAGCTCACCGAGGGCATGGCCTGGACCACCACCGGGCTCGCCCTCGGCGTGGCCTTCGGCTCCTCGATCGGCGGCTGGGTGGTCGACGCCTCCGGCGCCTCGGCCGGCTACTGGGTCCCGCTGACGGCCGGCGCCCTCGGGGTGGTCGTCGCGCTGACCGGGCTCGGCCGCCTGCACGCCGCGGACGCCGCGAACGAGCCCGCCGAGGCAGCCGATCGGACCGTAGACGCCGACCGGTGAACTGACTAATCTCTCGCCCTACCCGCCGGGCCTACCTGCGGGTAGGGGCGCCCGCCCCGGACTGCGCCGACCCGTTCGGCCACGGAGCAGGAGGCACCGCAATGCCCCAGGCCAGTACCGCGACCCGCACCCGGTGGACCAACTGGGCCGGCAACCAGAGCGCCCGGCCGGCCCGGGCCGCCGCTCCCGGCACCGCGGAGGAACTGGCCAAGGAGATCCTGCGCGCCGCCGAACAGGGCCGCACCGTCAAGGCCGTCGGATCCGGCCACTCCTTCACCGCGATCGCCTCCGCCGGCGACGGCGTCCAGATCCGCCCGCACGCCCTCACCGCCGTCCGCGGGATCGACCGCGAGGCCGGCACCATCACCGTCGAGTCCGGGCTCCCGCTGCACCGGCTCAACCGGATCCTCGCCGCCGAGGGCCTCTCCCTCACCAACATGGGCGACATCGAGGTCCAGACCGTCGCCGGCGCCACCAGCACCGGCACCCACGGCACCGGCCGCGACTCCGGCTCGCTCGCCGCCCAGATCCGCGCCCTGGAGATCGTCCTCGCCGACGGCACCGTCCGGCACTGCTCCCCCACCGAGAACCCCCGGCTCTTCCAGGGTGCCCGGCTCGGCCTCGGCGCCCTCGGCGTGATCACCGCACTCACCTTCGGCGTCGAACCGGCCTTCCTGCTCACCGCCCACGAGCAGCCGATGGCCTTCGACGAGGTGCTGGAACGGCTCGACGACCTCACCGCCGTCAACGAGCACTTCGAGTTCTACTGGTTCCCGCACACCGACCGCTGCTCCACCAAGCGCAACAACCGCAGCCAGGGCCCGGCCGCCCCGCTGCCCCGGTTCAAGGAGTGGCTGGAGGACGACTTCCTCTCCAACACCGTCTGGGAGGGCGCCTGCCGGGTCGGCCGGCGCTTCCCCGGCTCCATCCCCTCGATCGCCGCACTGGCCAGCCGCGCCTGGTCCGACCGCAGCTACACCGACACCGCGTAC
This sequence comes from Streptomyces sp. 1114.5, assembly GCF_003635085.1. Taxonomy (NCBI): domain Bacteria; kingdom Bacillati; phylum Actinomycetota; class Actinomycetes; order Kitasatosporales; family Streptomycetaceae; genus Streptomyces; species Streptomyces sp. 1114.5. The sequence goes on along the minus strand of NZ_RBXE01000002.1, from coordinate 132,345 downwards.
AAGGTGTTCACCAGCCCGCGCAAGGTCCGCTTCGTGGAGATGGAGTACGCGGTGCCGCGCGCGGCCGTCGGCGAGGTGCTGCGCGAGCTGAAGGCCCTGATCGAACGCTCCGACTGGAAGGTCAGCTTCCCGGTCGAGGTGCGCTTCGCCCCCGCCGACGACCTCTGGCTCTCCACCGCCTCCGGCCGGGACAGCGCCTACATCGCCGTCCACCTCTACCGGGGCACCGCCGACCAGGGCTACTTCACCGGCGTCGAACAGCTGATGACCGCCCATCAGGGCCGCCCGCACTGGGGCAAGCTGCACACCCGCGACGCCGGGTACCTGGCCGGCGTCTACCCGCACTTCGGCGACTTCACCGCGCTGCGCGACGAGGTCGACCCGCAGCGCGTCTTCGGCAACGACTACCTGCGCCGGGTGCTGGGCGCCTAGTTCGCCGGGGTCTCGGCGGCGGGCGGCGGGGCCTGCGTCGCCCGCGTCGGCTCGTTCGCCGGTACGGACGGCTGCGGCGTCGCCCCGCCGGTGGGCTTCCCGCCGCCCGCCGACGGGGAGGAGCCGCCCGACGGGCTCGCGCTCGGACCCGCCGAGGGCGAGCCCGTACCCGTACTCGTGCCCGCGCCGGTGCTCGGGGTGGCGCTCGGCTCCCCGCTCGGCCGCGTCGTCGCCGGGGCCGAGGCACCGCCGGACGGCGTGGCGTCCGACCCGCGGGGGCCGCCCGGGGCCGGCCGCTCCGCCGGGGCGTCCTGCGGCCGGGAGGACGCGGGCGCCACCGAGCCGCCGAAGGAGGTGCCGTTGCCGGACTCGCCCTTGACCGTTGCCGACACCGGCTGCCCGGTGGCCAGTTCGAAGGCCACGATCGGCGTCATCGCCAGCACGAAGACCAGCCCGGACACCACCGCGTAGCTCTTCCAGGTCCACCGCCGGCGCGCCCGCACCACCTGCGGCTCGTTCCACTCCGCGGTGAGCACCGGGGACGGCGCCGGCTCCCCGCTCGCCACCGGCACCTGGCGCAGCGTGTTGACGGCCTGGCTCGGCCCCCGGTCCACCGCCTCGCGCAGCTGTTCGCCGGTCCGCCGGAAGACGTGCTGGAACACCGCGCCACCGGTGGTGGCCCCGACGCTCACCACCGCGGCGCCCATGATCGTTCCGTAGACGCCCAGTTCGGACGCCAACAGCGCGCCCACCACGGCAGCCAGCGCGCTCGCCACGACCTGAGCCACGCTCAGATCGATCCGCTTGCGCTCCTCCTTGCCGCCCTCCTCGGCGGGGCCCCGCTCCGACATCGCATCCCTCGGTCCGTACGACTGTTCTTCGAACAAGCCACTCCATCTTGCCCAAAGAAGGACACAAGGGGCGAAAATGCGGTTCTGCACTCCCGGATTGTGTGAAGATGATCACCGTTCATCCGGTGGTGGTCCGCCATCAGGGGCGCGCGCTCTTGAGATTCCCGTGAATCGCGGGAGACTTGAGCGGCGAGCCGCCCCTCCGGATGCCACGAATGGAGTACTGTTCGTAAAGCCCGAGCCTTGGGTCGACTTGTCGACTGCGCCTGAACCGGCAGCTTGACGGGGAGCCACGGACCGGGCACGCACGGCGACGCCCGTCCCGGACCGTCGCGAACACTCCGCGTGCGAGGACGGCCGGGACACCCAGACGCGACGTCGACCGATGGCGTGGCAAAAAGGCAACCGTGCCACAGCGGCATGCCCGGGCGTGAGCCCGACACGCCGGGGAACTCAGCAAGGTTGTGGCCAGTCGCGAGCGGGCAGGCCACACTCAGTACGGGAGCAGCGACGCAGGTGACGTCGGCAGGCACCACCCGGGAGGTAACCGTGCCCGAACTGCGGGTTGTGGCCGTCAGCAACGACGGCACACGGCTGGTGCTCAAGGCCGCCGACAGCACGGAGTACACCCTCCCCATCGACGAGCGGCTGCGCGCCGCCATCCGCGGCGACCGGCCGCGCCTCGGCCAGATCGAGATCGAGGTCGAGAGCCACCTCCGCCCCCGGGACATCCAGGCGCGGATACGAGCCGGTGCCTCCGCCGAGGAGGTCGCCCAGGCCGCCGGGATCTCCGTCGACCGCGTCCGCCGCTTCGAGGGCCCGGTCCTCGCCGAACGCGCCTTCATGGCCGAGCGCGCCCGCAAGACCGCCATCCGCCGCAACGGCGAGTCCTCCGGCCCGCAGCTCGGCGAGGCCGTCGCCGAACGCCTCGCGCTGCGCGGCGCCGAGAAGGACACCGAGCGCTGGGACTCCTGGCGCCGCGACGACGGCACCTGGGAGGTCATCCTCTCCTACCGGGCCGACGGCGAAGGCCGCAGCGCCTCCTGGACGTACGACCCGCCCCGGCGCCTGGTCCAGCCCAACGACGACGAGGCCCGTGCGCTGATCGGCGAGAACGTCGAGCGCGAGGAGGAGTCGGTCTTCCCGTTCATCCCGCGGATCGCCCGGCTCCCCCAGGACCGGCCGCCCCGCCCGATGATCGACCGGCCCTCCGCCGACCGCATCATGTCGGCCCGTGAGGTCCGGGAGTCGCGGGAGGCCACCGCCGAGGCCCGGGACTCGCTGACCAGCCTGCTCGACGTGGTCCCCGCCTTCCGCGGCGACCTCGCCGTCGGCGGCCCCACCGCCATCGAGCCGGTGCCCGCCGACGTCGCCGAGGAGAACGAGGAGCCGGCTGCGGCCGCCGCCCCGGCGGTCGGCGCGGGCTCGGCCTACGCCGACATCCTGATGCCGCGCGCCGTCGCCCCGCACCGCGAGCGCCTGGTCGGCACCACCGACCGGCAGGCCGAGGCCGACGGCGTCCGGCCCGGGCGCCGGGCCACCGTGCCCAGCTGGGACGAGATCGTCTTCGGCAGCCGGCGCAAGAAGCAGGAGTAGCAGCGCTGCCGAAGGGGCGGGAGGCCGGGCCTCCCGCCCCTTCGGCGTTCCCGGGATCAGCCCGGTTGCGCTCGGACTGTTCGTGCTCAGCCCGGCTGCTCGGTGACCGCCACCGGGCGGCTCTCGTCGCTCGACCACTCGCTCCACGAGCCCGGGTACAGCGTGGCCGACAGGCCGGCCACCTCCAGCGCCAGGATCTGGTGCGCCGCCGTCACCCCCGAACCGCAGTACACCGCGGTCTCCCGCTCCCCCGCGCCGAGCGCCCGGAACCGCTCGGCCAGCTCGGCCGCCGGCAGGAAGCGCCCGTCCGCACCCACGTTCCCGGTCGTCGGCGCGGAGACCGCGCCCGGAACGTGCCCGGCCCGCGGGTCCACCGGCTCCGTCTCACCCCGGTAGCGCTCCCCCGACCGGGCGTCCAGTAGCAGGCCCTCGCGCGCCCAGAGCGCCGCACCGTCCGCGTCCACCGTCGGCAGCTGCCCCGGCACCGGCTTGAAGTCGCCCTCCCCGGCCTTGGGCAGCTCGGCCGTCACCGGCAGCCCCGCCGCCTGCCAGGCCGCGAAGCCGCCGTCCAGCACCCGGACGTCCCGGTGCCCGGCCCAGCGCAGCAGCCACCATGCCCGGGCCGCCGCCATCGAGGCCGCGCCGTCGTACACCACGACCGGCCGCTGCGCGTCCACCCCGAAGCCGCGCATCGCCGCACCGAACTCCTCCGGGTCCGGCAGCGGGTGGCGGCCGCCCCGGCCGGGCGCACCGGGCGGGGCCGCGAGGTCCCGGTCCAACTCGACGAAGTGCGCGCCCGGCAGGTGCCCGGCCCGGTACTCCTCGGCCGCGGTCGGGCCGCCCGGCGCCGCACCGACCAGCTGGTAGCGCACGTCCAACAGCACCGGCGGACGCGCGGAGGCGAGCGCCGCCCGCAGCTCGGCCACGGAGATCAGCGGGGAACCGTCGTTGTAGGTCGTCATGGCGGCCATTGTCGCGCAGCGCGGCCGACGCGCCGCTCTTTGTGCGGACTTTGCCGGACTTTCCGCGCGGCCCGAGGGTTGGGCGACCGCCAGGGTGGAAGCATCACCCTCGCGCCCGAGGATCCCCGTGCGCCAACCACCCACGAGGAGGCCCGCATTGACCGCGGTGGAACTCCGACTGGCCCAGGGCACGCCCTGCTGGGTCAGCCTGCTGACCGACGACCTGCCCGGTGCCCGCGCCTTCTACGGCGAACTGCTCGGCTGGACGTACGCCCCCGGCCCCGGCCAACTCGGCGACTACGTCCGGGCCGAGCTCGACGGGCAACCGGTCGCCGGCCTCGGCGTCTCCACCGCCACCGGCTTCCCGGTGCAGTGGACCACCTACTTCGCCGTGGACGACGCCGACCGCACCGCCCAGCTGGTCCGGGAATGCGGAGGCACCGTCGCCGTCGGGCCGGTGCAGGCCGAGCGCGCCGGGCGGATGGCGATCGCCTCCGACGTCTCCGGCGCCGTCTTCGGCCTCTGGCAGGGCGAGGAGCACCTCGGCCGGGAGGCCGGCGACGAACCCGGCGGCCCGGCCTGGGTCGAACTGCTCACCCCCGACACCGAGGGCGCCGCCGTCTTCTACGCCACCGTGCTCGACCGTCCCGTCCGGCCCGGCGAGGACGAGAGCTCACTGCTCGTGCACGGCCGACCGGTCGCCGGCATCCGGCACCGCGCCGACCTGCGCGGCCACCCGCCGCGCTGGCGCACCCACTTCGCCGTCCGCGACGTCGACCTGACCGCACGTCACGCGGTCGAACTCGGCGGCCGGATCCTGGTCGAGCCGCACGACACCGCCCACGGCCGCGCCGTCCGGCTGGCCGACCCGCAGCGCGGGCACTTCTCGGTGCTGGAAGTGAGGGGTTAGGGCGGATCCCGTCGCGGACCCGGCAAGGATCCGCAGGACACGCCCTAAGCCTGCTGCTCCTCGAAGGGCAGCACGTCCGGGGAGAGCACCGAGGCACGGGCCGTCGCGGCGGTCAGCCGGCGGCGGTGGTGGCGGCGGCACAGCACCTCGTAGCCGACCTCGTCGTCGCTCACCGAGATGTCGCCGATCACCACCTGGGCGCCCTCGACCACCATCACCCCGCCGACCGTCCGCGCGTTGTGGGTCGCCCGCGCGCCGCACCAGCACAGCGCCTCGACCTGCAGCACCTCCACCCGGTCGGCCAGCTCGATCAGCCGCTGCGAGCCCGGGAACAGCCGAGTGCGGAAGTCCGTGGTGATGCCGAAGGTGTAGACGTCGATGTCCAGCTCGTCCACCACCCGGGCCAGCTGGTCGACCTGCTCGGCGGAGAAGAACTGCGCCTCGTCGCAGATCAGGTAGTCCACCCGGCCGCCCGCCGAGAGCCGGTGCACCACGTGCGCGTGGAAGTCGAAGTCGTCCGTCACCTCGACCGCCTCGGTCCGCAGGCCCAGCCGGCTGGAGACGGTCGCGGCGCCCGCCCGGTCGTTGCGGGTGAGGATCACGCCCTGCCGGCCGCGCGCGGAGTGGTTGTGGTCCATCTGCAGCGCCAGCGTCGACTTGCCGCAGTCCATCGTGCCCGAGAAGAACACCAGTTCAGCCATGGGTGGAGCAAGGGCCTTTCACATCAGGGGAGTTCGGGCACAGAGAAGTCAAGGGCACGGCTCAGCCGCGCACTTCGAGCAGCGGCACGAACTGCTCGACCGGGGTCATCGAGCCGTGCAGCCCGATCATCGCGGACTCGCCGGGCTCGTTGCGGGAGGCGACGATCGCGATGTCGTCGCGCGCCGCGGCCACCACGTCGCCGATCCGGCCGTACACCCGCTCGTCCACGGCCGGGCCGAACCAGCCCGCCGCGATCGCCTGGTCCCTGCTCGCGACCCACATCCGGTCGCCCAGCACCTCGCTCCAGACCGCGTGCACGTCGGCGGCGGCCCCCGGCACCGCGTACACGTGCCGGGCCCGGCCCTCGCCGCCCAGCAGGGCCACGCCGGCGCCCAGCTCCCAGTCCTCGTCGAAGTCGATCCGGTCCTCCGGCGCGATGTCGATCATGCCGTGGTCGGCCGTCACGTACATCGCCGAGCGCGGCGGCAGCTGCTCGGCCAGCCGGCGGGCCAGCCGGTCCACCGCGTCCAGCGTCATCCGCCACTCGTCGGAGTCCACCCCGAAGCGGTGGCCCGCGCCGTCCAGCTCGCTGACGTACGTGTACACCAGCGCCCGGTCGTGCTCGGCCAGCCAGGAGGCCGCCAGGTCCATCCGTTCCTCGCCGGTGGTGCGGCCGAGGAAGGTGCCGCCGGACAGCGCCACCCTGGTCAGCGGGGTCTGGGCGAACAGCGGGGAGGAGACCTGCGCGGTCGCCACCCCGGCCTGGTGCGTCCGCTCGAAGACCGTCGGGTACGGCTGCCAGGCGTGCGGCTCGGTCGGCGGCTGCCAGCGCAGCTGGTTCATCAGGTAGCCCGCCCCCGGCACCGCCACCGTGTACCCGGCCAGCCCGTGCAGGCCCGGCGGCGTCCCGGTGCCGACCGAGGCCAGCGAGGTCGCCGTGGTGGACGGGAAGCCCGCGGTCAGCGGACGGCCGCTGCCGCCCAGCGAACTCCCGGCCAGCGAGGACAGGAACGGCGCGTACTCGGGGTGACGCAGCAGCAGCTCCCAGCCGAGGCCGTCGACCAGGAACACCACCACCCGGTCCGCCGGGGCGATCGGCAGCGTCGCGGTGAACCCGGGGACGCCGAGGCCCGCCGCCACCGAGGGCAGCAGGTCGCACAGCGAGCCGCTTCCGTACGGGGGTGCGGGGGCCGTGGCCGGGTCAAGGATCTCGAAGGCGTCGTAGCCGTCGGCAGGTGCGAAGGACATGGAACCGGATTCGTAGCGTTCGGTGGCGGCGATCAGACCCGAGGGCCGTTGTCGATCGTCGCGTCGGACAGCGCCCGGGCGAACACCAGCGCCTGGGCCACCGTCTCCGGGCCGTCACCGGCCTCACTCACCCGCAGCGAGAGGTCGTCGGCCGTCGCCGAGCCGGTGTAGCCGTGATCCGCCTCGCAGTTCGGGTCCGAGCAGCCGGCCGGCTCCAGGTCCAGGCGCTGTACCGCGCCCCAGCCGATCGTCAGCACCACCTCGCGCGGCAGCGTCCCGGGCGTGTACGTCTCCGGGTTCGCCACCATCCGGCTCACCACGACCGAGCCGATCCGGTCCAGCCGGACGCTCTCCGTCGAGGTCGTCGCGTACGGCACCGCCGGGCTGCCCTCGGCGCCCGACTGCTCGTCGGTGTGGCTCACCACGAACCGGGTCGGGGTCAGCACCAGCACGGTCACGTGCCGGCGGACCTCGTTGGCGTCGAAGGTCGTCTCCTGGTGCACCAGGTAGGAGCTGATCGGCTCCGGGCCCACCGCGGACTCGACCGCCTCGGACACCAGGGCCGGGTAGTAGCCGCTGCGCTCGATCGCCGAGCGCAGGTCCTGAGTGGTGGTGGTACCGGTCTTCGCCATATCTCCATCCTGGCATGGTCCGCCGACGAAGCGGGCGGCGCGGCGCCAAGCTTCGGACAACAGCGCCCGGGCAGGGCGCAACCAAGGAAGGTTACAGCGTGCTCATGGCGCGCGGGCCCAGATCGCTGCGGACGGGCAGTGGCGCGACCCGCACCCGCGCCCCCAGGATCGCCAGCCCGTGCGGGGCCACGACCACGGGTTCGAGGTCCACCGAGGCGATCTCCGGGACGTCGTCCACCAACTGCGACACCCTGAGCAGCAGCTCCTCCAGTGCGCCGGTGTCCACCGCCTCGGCGCCGCGCCAGCCGAACAGCAGCGGCGCCGCCCGTACCTCCCGGATCAGCCCGGCCACGTCCTGGTCGGTGGCCGGCACCAGGCGGTGCGCCGTGTCGCCCAGCAGTTCGGCCGGCGCGCCGGCCAGGCCGAAGGACAGGATCGCGCCGACCGCCGGGTCCACCGTGGCGCCGATCACGGTGTCCACGCCGCGCGGCGCCAGCCGCTGCACCACCAGCTCGGCCTGTGCGGCGCCGCCGAGCAGGGCGTCCAGCTCGCGGTGGGCGCGGCGCAGGCCCTCCTCGCCGGTCAGGTCCAGCCGGACGCTGCCCAGGTCGGGGCGGTGGCGCAGGTGCGGGGCGGTCGCCTTCAGGGCCACCGGGTAACCGAGCGAGGCCGCCGCGGCGACGGCCGTCGCCTCGTCCGGGGCGGGCAGCGTCGGCGAGACGTCCACGCCGTAGCGGGCCAGCAGCTCGCGGGCTTCGGCGTCGGACAGGGTGATCCGGGCGCCGCCGGGCTGGGTGCGCGCGGCTGTAGCGGTCCGGGTGCTCAGCGCCGCCGCCACCAGGGTGCGGGCGCCGGGCTCGTCGATCCGGTCCAGCTCCGGGACGCGCGCCGTCTCCTCCGCCTCGGCCGTCCGGCGGCGCCACTGCGCGTAGTGCACGGCGTGGGCGAGGGCGTGCACGGCCCGCTCGGGCGCCGGGTACGCCGGGATGCCGCCGGGGCGCAGCCGGGTGGGCAGGTCGGTCAGCGCCAGGTGGGCGAGCACCAGCGGTTTGCCCAACTCCTTGGCGCGCCCGCCGGCTTCGAGCAGGGCGGCGGCGATCTCCGGGTCGTCCGAGCCCATCGCGGGGTCGTCCTCACCGGTCAGCCGGCCGCCCATGAAGGCGTGCGCGGAGGTGCCGATCGGCGGAATGGCGACGGCGATCACCGCGTCCACGGCCGGGTCGGCCAGGGCGACGTCGAGTGCGATCCGGAAGTTCTCGCCGGTCGCGGCGGTGGTCAGGTCGACGGGCGTGCGCGGCCGCAGGCCCGCGCTCAGCAGGGCGTCGTAGGTGAGCAGGCCCAGCGAGTCCGAGTTGCCGACCACCGCGACCCGGTCCCCCGGCGGCAGCGGCTGCAGGGCCAGCAGCTCGCCGGTGTCGTACAGCTCGGTGATCGTCGCGACCCTGATCACGCCCGCCTGCTCGAACAGCGCGTCCACCGTGGCGTCGCGCAGGCCGGTGGCGGTGGCCGGGACGGCGTGTCCGGGCGGCAGGCTGCCGGTGTGGCGGGCGCCCTTGACCACCACGATCGGCTTGACGGCGGCCAGGCGGCGGGCGATCCGGGTGAACTTGCGCGGGTTTCCGAAGGACTCCAGGTAGAGCAGCACCACCCCGGTGGCCTCGTCCTCCGCCCAGTACTGCAGGAAGTCGTTGCCGGAGACGTCGGATCGGTTGCCCACCGAGGCGAAGGAGGAGACGCCGAGGCCGCGCCGGTGGGCGGCCTCCAGCAGGGCCACCCCGATCGCCCCGGACTGGCAGAAGATCCCGAAGCCGCCGCGGCCGGGCAGGCGCGGGGCGAGCGAGGCGTTCAGCGGATACTCGGGGTCGGTGTTGATCAGGCCGAAGGCGTTGGGGCCGATCACCCGCATCCCCGCCGCGCGGGCCTGGCGGACCAGCGCGCGCTGGCGGTCCCGGCCCTCCGGCCCGGTCTCCGCGTAGCCGGCGGTGACCACCACCAGGCCCCGCACGCCGTGGGCGCCGCACTCGGCGACGGCGGCCGGGACGGCGCTCTCGGGGACGGCGATCACCGCGAGGTCCACCGGCCCGGGAATGTCCAGAATCGAACGGTGCACCGGGACGCCGTCCAGCTCGGTGCCGGGCGGGGCGTTGCGGTTCACCGCGTGGACGGGGCGCTCGGCCGGGGCGCTGCCCAGCAGGTCGCGCAGGATCGCCCGGCCGACGGTCTGCGGGTTGCGGGAGACCCCGAGCACCGCGACCGAGCGCGGGGTGAGCAGCCGCTGGACCGAGCGGGCCTCGGCGCGGTGCTCGCGGGCGCGCATCACGGCCAGCGAGCGCTCGGTCTGTTCGAGGTCGAACTCCAGGTGCACCACGCCGTCGGCGAAGCTGCGGTGCTGGGTGTAGCCGGCGTCGGTGAAGACCTTCACCATCTTCCGGTTCTCCGGCAGCACCTCCGCCTGGAAGCGGCGGATGCCGCGCTCCTGCGCCACCGCGGCGATGTGCTCCAGCAGGGCGGAGGCCACGCCGCGGCCCTGGTGGGCGTCCTGCACCAGGAAGGCCACCTCGGCGTCCGTCCCGGTGTCGGAGGGGCGGCCCTCGGCGTCGATCCGGTCGTACCGGACGGTGGCGATGAAGCGGTCCCGGACGACCACCGCCAGGCCGACCCGGTTCACGAAGTCGTGGTGGGTGAAGCGGCGGACGTCCTTGTCGGAGAGCCGCGGGTAGGGGGCGAAGAAGCGGAAGTACTTGGACTGGTCCGAGACCTGCTCGTAGAACTCCACGAGGCGCCCGGCGTCGGCGGGCGTGATCGGCCGGATCCGGGCCGTACCGCCGTCGCGCAGCAGGATGTCCGCTTCCCAGTGCTGCGGATAGTCCGGTTGCTGCTCGGGGGTCGCTGCCGCGGAGTCGTCCACGTTCGTCAGGTTATCCGGCGGTGGGCCGAATGGCGCCTGACCTGTGCCCGCGGCAGGCTGGACGGGGCCGGCGGCCGGGGTTTATGCCCCGAAAAGAAACAATCACAAGTCCTGAACGCGGCGGCTCGCGGGGGCTGTCTGCGTGCAACACTGGTCTAGACAACACGGTCGTTTCCCCCGCTCCCCGAGCACGGCCGTGACCAGCTTCACCGGAAAGGCACGTCTCATGGCCGAGCGCCGCGTCACCATCGGTTGGGCCGAGGGCCTGCACGCCCGTCCCGCCTCCGTCTTCGTCCGGGCCGTCACGGCCACCGGCGTGCCGATCACCATCGCCAAGCCGGGCGGCAACCCGGTCAACGCCGCCTCCATGCTCGGCCTCCTCGCCCTGGGCGCCCAGGGCGGCGACGAGGTCATCCTCGCCTCCGACGCCCCCGACGCCGACCAGGCCCTCGACCGCCTCGCCAAGCTCGTCTCCGAAGGCCTCGACGAGCTCCCCGCCGCGGCCTGAGACCGCGCAAGGCTCACGAAGCGCCTGATCGGGGTGCCACCGGATTCCGGTGGCACCCCGATCTGCTGTGGTCAGCCCTTGACGCAGACGACCTGCTTGAGGTGCGCGACCACCTCGACGAGGTCCTTCTGCTGCTCGATGACCTTCTCGATGTTCTTGTAGGCGCCCGGGATCTCGTCCACCACGCCGCTGTCCTTGCGGCACTCCACGCCCGCCGTCTGCTCGGCGAGGTCCCGCGTGGTGAACCGCTTCTTCGCGGCGTTGCGGCTCATCTTGCGGCCGGCGCCGTGCGAGGCGGAGTTGAACGCCGCCTCGTTGCCCAGGCCGCGGACGATGTAGGAGCCCGTCCCCATGGAGCCGGGGATGATCCCGAGGTCGCCGGAGCCGGCCCGGATCGCGCCCTTGCGCGTCACCAGCAGGTCGACGCCCTCGTACCGCTCCTCCGCCACGTAGTTGTGGTGGCAGCTGATCACCTCGTCGAAGGTGACCTCCGCCTTGGTGAACTCGTTCCGGACGACGTCCTGGAAGAGCGCCATCATGACCGCGCGGTTGTGCTTGGCGTACTCCTGCGCCCAGAAGAGGTCCTGGCGGTAGGCGGCCATCTCCGGGGTCTTCGCCAGGAAGACCGCGAGGTCCTGGTCGATCAGGCCCTGGTTGTGCGACAACGACCGGGCCACGCCCATGTGGTGCTCGGCCAGCTCCTTGCCGATGTTGCGGGACCCGGAGTGCAGCATCAGCCAAACCGCGCCGGTCGTATCGACGCACAGCTCGATGAAATGATTTCCTCCGCCGAGCGTGGCCATCTGCTGCATCGCCCGCTCGCGGCGCCACTTGACGTCCTCCGCGATGCCGTCGAAGCGCTGCCAGAAGTCGTCCCAGCCCGCCGCGCGGAAGCCGGGCAGCTTGCTCGGATCGACCGGGTCGGTGTGCAGGCCGCGGCCGACCGGGATGGTCTGCTCGATCTTGTTGCGCAGGCCGGACAGGTCGTCCGGGAGGTCGTCGGCGGTGAGCGAGGTCTTCACCGCGCTCATCCCGCAGCCGATGTCGACGCCGACCGCCGCCGGGCAGACGGCGTCCTTCATCGCGATGACGGAGCCGACCGTCGCGCCCTTGCCCAGGTGGACGTCGGGCATCACGGCGAGGCCGCGCAGCCAGGGCAGCGAGCTGATGTTGCGCAGCTGCTGCATCGCCGCGCCCTCGACCGTCGCCGGGTCGGTCCACATCCGGATCGGGACCCGGACGCCGGGGACTTCGGTGTACGTCATGGGTGAACGACCTCCAGGGGTCGGTGAGTTCAGCGGAAGGAATGCCGCGCGTAAGAGAATCCCGGTGCGGCTCGGGGAAGTTCAGGGGTGGGCGCGCTCAGGCAGCCGACGCGACGCAGGGGAGATACGGCCTTGGGGAGCGTCGTCGTATCGTTCGCTCGACCCGCATGGTGACCGCCTCCCTTCCCGTTCGTCGCAGTTCGCACGTGGTGTGCGTCGGGGAACATCTATCCACGGAACCGGCCGGGCCCGCAATGGATTTAAAACGCGTCCGGCCCGGCGGAGCGGGTGCTCCACCGGGCCGGACGACAACGGCAGCCGGACGTCAGCTGACGACGGTGACCTCGCCGATGCCGAGCGCCCGCACGTCGTCGGCGATCGCGGCGGCGTCGCCGACCAGGACGGTGACCAGGCGGTCCGGCGGGAAGGCCGCCACGACGGCCTCGGTGGCAGCCGCGGTGGGCAGTTCGGCGAGCTGCCGGTAGACCTCGGCCTGGTAGTCGTCCGCCAGGTACTGCTCGACCTGGTCGGCCAGGGTGCCGGCGACCGAGCCCGCGGTCTCGTACTTCAGCGGGGCGACGCCGACCAGGAACTGCACGGCCTCGTCGCGCTCCGCGTCGGTGAGGCCCTCGGCGGCGAGGGTGCGCAGGATGGTCCAGGTGTCGGCGAGTGCCGGCGCGGTGGAGGCGGTGTCCACGGAACCGCTGATGGCGAGCAGCGAGCGGCCGCTGCCGTCGGCGGCGGAGCGCAGCGGCTGGGCGAAGGAGCGGACGCCGTAGGTGTAGCCCTTCTCCTCGCGCAGGACGCGGTCCAGGCGGGAGGTGAGGGTGCCGCCCAGGCAGTAGGTGCCGAGGGTCTGGGCGGCCCAGACCGGGTCGTGGCGGTCGGGGCCGATCCGGCCGATGAGCAGCTGGGTCTGGACGGAGCCGGGGCGGTCAACGATGACGACCCGGCCGTGGTCGTCGCCGGCGACCGGGGCGTGCCGGGAGGGCTCGGCGGCCGGGCCGCTCCAGGTGCCGAGGGTGCTCTCCAGGAGGGCGGGCAGGTCGACGCCGGTGAGGTCGCCGACGACCACGACGGTGCTGGTCGCGGGGTGCACGTGGGCGTCGTAGAAGGCCTTGACGGCGGTGCGGTCGATCGACTTGACGGTGTCGGCGGTGCCGGCGCGGGGCCGGGAGAGCCGGTCGGCGGCGTCGAAGAGCTCGGCGTAGAGGGCCTTGGCGGCGCGCCGGGCGGGGTTGGCCTGCTCGTGGACGATCTCGTCCAGGCGGTTGGCGACCAGGCGCTCGATCTCGGCCTCGGGGAGCGCGGGGGCGCGCAGGGCGTCGGCGAGCAGGGAGAGGCCGCGCTGGAGTCGGGAGGCCGGGACCTCCAGGGAGACCCGGATGCACGGGTGGTCGGCGTGGGCGTCCAGGGTGGCGCCGGCGCGCTCCAGCTCGCCGGCGAACTCCTCCGCGCTGAGGGTGTCGGTGCCCTCGTTGAGTGCGCGGGCGAGGATCGCGGCGACGCCGTCCAGGCCCTCGGGCTCGGCGGCGAGCGGGGCGTCGAGGAGGACCTCGACGGCGACGAGCTGCTGGCCGGGCCGGTGGCAGTGCAGGACGGTGATGCCGTTGCCGAGGGCGGCGCGCTCGGGGGCGGGGAAGGCCCAGGGGCTGGGGGTGCCCGGCTGCGGCTGGGGGTGGAAGGTCATGGCGGGGACGTAGTCGGTGCTCATACGGCGGCACCCTCCTCTTCGGAAGCGGCGTCGGAAGCGGCGTCGGCGGTCGGCTCGTAGACGAGGACGGCGCGGTTGTCGGGGTGGAGCCGGGCCTTGGCGACGGCCTGGACCTCCTCGGCGGTGACGTCGAGGACCTTGGGGAGGGCGTCGTTGAGCAGCTTGGGGTCGCCGAACAGGACGGCGTAGCGGCAGAGTTCGTCGGCGCGGCCGGCGACGGTGGTGAGCCGGTCGAGCCACTCGCGCTCGATCTGGGCCTGGGCGCGTTCGAGTTCCTCGGGCGTGGGGCCTTCGGCGGCGAAGCGGGCGAGTTCCTCGTCGACGGCGGCCTCGATCTGGGCGAGGGTGGCGTCGCCGGAGGTCTTGACGTCGAGCCAGCCGAGGCTGGGGGCGCCGGCCAGGCGCAGCAGGCCGAAGCCGGCGGCGACGGCGGTGCGGTCGCGGCGGACCAGCCGGTTGTAGAGCCGGCTGGACTCACCGCTGCCGAGGATGGTGAGGGCGAGGTCCGCGGCGTCGGCCTCGCGGGTGCCGTCGTGCGGGAGGCGGTAGGCGGCCATCAGGGCGCGGGACGGGACGTCCTCGTGGATCTCCTCGCGGATCTCGCGGCCGATGGTGTCGGGCAGTTCGCCGGAGCGCGGGGGCTGCTTGCCGTCGTGGGCGGGGATGGAGCCGAAGTACTTCTCGACCCAGGCGATGGTCTGCTCGGGGTCGATGTCGCCCACGACGGACAGGACGGCGTTGTTGGGCGCGTAGTACGTGCGGAAGAACGCGCGGGCGTCCTCCAGGGTGGCCGCGTCGAGGTCGGCCATGGAGCCGATCGGCGTGTGGTGGTACGGGTGGCCGTCGGGGAAGGACAGCGCGGTGAGCTTCTCGAAGGCGGTGCCGTACGGGACGTTGTCGTAGCGCTGGCGGCGCTCGTTCTTGACGACGTCGCGCTGGTTCTCCATGGAGGTCTCGTCGAGCGCGGCGAGCAGCGAGCCCATCCGGTCGGCCTCCAGCCAGAGGGCGAGCTCCAGTTGGTGGGCGGGCATGGTCTCGAAGTAGTTGGTGCGCTCGAAGCTGGTGGTGCCGTTGAGCGAGCCGCCGGCGCCCTGGACCAGTTCGAAGTGCCCGTTGTTGGAGACGTTGGCGGAGCCCTGGAACATCAGGTGCTCGAAGAGGTGGGCGAGGCCGGTGCGGCCCTTGACCTCGTGGCGGGAGCCCACGTCGTACCAGAGGCAGACGGCGGCGACCGGGGTGAGGTGGTCCTCGGAGAGGACGACGCGCAGGCCGTTGGCCAGGCGGTGCTCGGTGATGGCGATGCCTCGGCTGGAGGCGGGGGCCGGGTTGGCCATGCGCTCGGGTCCTTCCCGTCGTCGATGTCGGGGGTTCGTGTGGCGTCCCCCATTGTGGTGCAACGTATGGGGAGCGTGTTCGTGTCCGCGCGGACGGGGTCGTTCGCCAGGGGCGGAAGAGGGCCGCTGACCGGCAGTGTCGGCGCGAGGGTCCACAATGGGGGCGCCGTGCCCTGTCGGCCGCGTCCGGTTGACGGGTGCGGCGCAGGACGGCAGTGGCCGTTCGACGATCGGCCGACGACCGACCGACACGGCCCGACACACAGCCAGCGACACGTAAGGGAGCCCCGCCGCGATGGCCCGCCGCAGTTCGCAGACCCCGCCGCCCGGAGACTTCGAGGAGCGGATCCTCGACGTCGACGTCGTGGACGAGATGCAGGGCTCCTTCCTGGAGTACGCCTACTCGGTGATCTACTCGCGTGCCCTGCCGGACGCGCGGGACGGCCTGAAGCCGGTGCACCGCCGGATCCTGTACCAGGCCAACGAGATGGGCCTCCGCCCGGACCGCGCGCACGTGAAGTGCGCCCGCGTGGTGGGCGAGGTGATGGGCCGGCTGCACCCGCACGGCGACCAGTCGATCTACGACTCGGTGGTGCGCATGGCGCAGCCGTTCTCGATGCGGCTGCCGCTGATCGACGGGCACGGCAACTTCGGTTCGCTGGGCAACGACGACCCGCCGGCGGCGATGCGTTACACCGAGTCGCGGCTGACGGCGGCCTCGATGGCGATGGTGGAGTCGATCCACGAGGACACCGTCGACTTCGGCCCGAACTACGACGGCAGCGAGCAGGAGCCGCTGGCGCTGCCGGCCGCGTTCCCGAACCTGCTGGTGAACGGCGCGACGGGCATCGCGGTGGGCATGGCGACGAACATGCCGCCGCACAACCTGTCCGAGGTGGTGGCGGCAGCCCGGCACCTGATCAAGCACCCGAACGCGGACCTGGACACGCTGATGCGGTTCGTGCCCGGTCCGGACCTGCCGACCGGCGGGCGGATCGTGGGCCTGTCGGGGATCCGGGACGCGTACGAGTCGGGCCGCGGGACGTTCAGGATCCGGGCGACGACGACGGTGGAGGCGGTGACGGCCCGCCGCAAGGGCATCGTGGTCACCGAGCTGCCGTTCAACGTCGGCCCGGAGAAGGTCATCTCGAAGATCAAGGACCTGGTCAACGCGAAGAAGCTGCAGGGCATCGCGGACGTCAAGGACCTGACCGACCGCGAGCACGGGCTGCGGCTGGTGATCGAGGTCAAGAACGGCTTCGTGCCGGAGGCGCTGCTGGAGCAGCTCTACAAGTTGACGCCGATGGAGGAGACCTTCGGCATCAACAACGTGGCGCTGGTGGACGGGCAACCGCTGACGCTGGGCTTGAAGGAGCTGCTGGAGGTCTACGTCGACCACCGCTTCACCGTGGTGCGCCGGCGCAGCGACTTCCGTCGCCGCAAGCGCCAGGAGCGGCTGCACCTGGTCGAGGGCCTGCTGGTGGCGCTGGTCGACATCGACGAGGTCATCTCGATCATCCGGTCGAGTGACAACGCGCAGCAGGCGAAGGAGCGCCTGATGGAGCGCTTCTCGCTGTCGGAGACGCAGACCGCGTACATCCTGGACACCCCGCTGCGGCGGCTGACCAGGTTCGACCGGGTGGAGTTGGAGCAGGAGCAGGAGAAGCTCAACTCGGAGATCGCCGAGCTGACCGAGATCCTGGAGTCGGACGCCCGGCTGCGCAGTGTGGTCTCGTCCGAACTGGGCGCGGTGGCCAAGCAGTTCGGGACGGAGCGGCGGACGGTCCTGCTGGAGGCGGGGGCTGCGCCGTCGGCGTCGCTGGCGGTGCCGCTGGAGGTGGCGGACGACCCGTGCCGGGTGCTGCTGTCCTCGACGGGGCTGCTGGCGCGGACGGCGGACGGCGAGCCGTTCGAGCTGTCGGAGAAGCGGTCGAAGCACGACGTGATCGTGTCGGCGGTGCACGCGACGGCGCGGGCGGACATCGGCGTGGTGACGTCCGCGGGCCGGGTGCTGCGGCTGCCGGTGATCGACCTGCCGGCGATGCCGCCGACGCCGTCGCCGAACCTGGCGGGCGGGGCCGCGGTGGGCGAGTTCCTGCGGCTGGAGGCCGGGGAGCGGGTGCTGGCGCTGACCACGCTGGACGAGTCCTCGCCGGGGCTGGCGCTGGGCACCGTGCAGGGTGTGGTGAAGCGGGTGGTGCCGGAGTGGCCGGCGAACAAGGACGAGTTCGAGGTGATCGCCCTCAAGGACGGTGACGAGCTGGTGGGCGCGGTCGAACTGCGCACCGGCGAGGAGGACTTGGTCTTCATCACCTCGGACGCGCAGCTGCTGCGCTACCCGGCGGGCCAGGTGCGTCCGCAGGGCCGCCCGGCGGGTGGCATGGCGGGTGTGAAGCTGTCGGACGGCGCGCGGGTGCTGTCCTTCACCGCGGTGGATCCGGCGGCGGACGCCGTGGTCGTCTCGGTGGCCACGGCCTCGGGCACGCTGGCCGGCGGCGAGCAGACGAGCTGGAAGGTCACCCCGTTCGAGCAGTACCCGCGCAAGGGCCGCGCCACCGGCGGTGTGCGCTGCCAGCGCTTCCTGCGCGGCGAGGACGGTTTGGCGTTCGCCTGGGCGGGTGCCGCCCCGGCCCGGGCCGCCGACGCCAAGGGCTCCCCGGTGGAGCTCCCGGAGCGCGACCCGCGTCGCGACGGCTCGGGCACCCCGGTCACCAAGCCCGTGGCGGTGGTCGCCGGCCCGGCGTAGCGGTGCGCTGCCCGGAGGGGGTGTCCGTCGGGGCACCCCCTCCGGGTTTTTGGTGAGGGTAGCCTTGCCCGAGTGAGCACCTGTGCGACCGTGTCGCGTGAACTTTCGGAGCCGTTGGCAGCGACGGCGGCGGTGGCCACCACCTGGCTGCTGGTGGAACAGGCCGGGCCGTGGGGCGCGAAGGCCCTGGGTGAGAGCCACCTGGATCCGGCCGTCGGGCGGGCGCTGGAGGCGGCCGCAGCGGGCACAGGCGTACGGGTGGCGCTGATCCGGCGCCCCGGACGGCACGCGGACTGCCTGCCGACGGCGCGGCACGAGGTGGTCGTGGCGCACACGGTGCCGGGCCGCGACTGGGTGCGCCGGGCCGTGGTGGCCGACCCTGCGGAGCTGCTGGGGCTGGACTTCGCGGCGCTGGGCGCCGGTGACCACACCGGTTTCGGCGCGGAGCACGTCGGCGGCCCGCTGGCACTGGTGTGCACCAACGGGCGGCGGGACCGCTGCTGCGCGCTGCTGGGCCGCCCCCTCGCGGCGGAGCTGGCGGCGGCCGGGCACAGCGAGGTGTGGGAGGTGACCCACCTGGGCGGGCACCGCTTCTCCCCCACGATGCTGGTGCTGCCGTACGGCTACGCGTACGGGCGGCTGACGGCGGAGACGGCCAAGGAGGTGCTGGCGGCGACGGCGGCCGGGCACATGGTGCCGGAGTGGTCGCGGGGCTGCTCGGGCTGGGACCGTCCGGGGCAGGCGGCCGAGCACGCGGTGCGGCTGGCGACCGGGGAGACCAGCGTGGACGCGCTGACGCTCACCCAGCGGCCGGACGGCGAGGGCCGTTGGCTGGTAGGGGTGCTGCACCGGGACGGCCGGGCCTGGGAGGTGGACGTGATCGAGTCGGTGAGCGAGCCGCCGCGTCCGGAGAGCTGCGGCAAGGCGGCGGGGACGCCGTCGCGGATGGACGTGCTGTCCGTACGAGGGGTCTGAACGCAGCGGGCCCGCGCCCGTGGGGGTGGGCGCGGGACCGCGGCGGCCGGGGAGTCGGCGGCCCGGGGATCGACTGATGGTCAGCCGACGGCTCGGACGCTGCTCAGCCTGAGCTCAGCCGGTGGCGGCCTTGCCGACGAACTCCGTGGTGTAGGTCTTCGACAGGTCGATCGACCCCTCCTTGCCCTTGACGTCCGGGTGGAACGCCGCGAGCACCGCGAGCACCGTCTTCGGGCCGTCGGCCGGCATCACGCCGTCCGTGGTGAACATCGGCAGCGTCGCCTTGATGGCCGCCGCGTACTGGTCGGCCCCGCCCTGCGCGTAGTCGGCGGGCATCTTCGCGGCGATCTCCTCGGGGGTGTGCGTGGACATCCACTTGAGGGTCTTCACGAAGGCGTTGGCGAGCTTCTGGGTGGTGTCCTTGTTCTTCTCCACCCAGTCGATGTTCATGTACAGCGACGACGACGGGTACAGCCCGCCGAGGGCCTGGCGCGAGCCCTCGGGGGTGCGCATGTCGTAGAGGATCTTGCCGAGGCCCTTGTCGAGGACGTTGGCGACGGTCGGGTCGGTGGTCATCCCGGCGTCGATGCTGCCCTGTTGGAGCGCGGCGATGAAGGTCTGGCCGGCGCCGACCGCGATCGGGCTGAACTCGCTGACGGCGGTGCCGTTCTTGACCGCGAGGTACTTGGTGAGGAAGTCGGTGGAGGAGCCGATGCTGGTGACGCCGAGCTTCCGGCCCTTGAAGTCGGCGCCGGACCTGATGGCGTCGGCCTGCTTGGCGGAGACGATCTCGACCTCGCCCGGGGCCTGCGAGAACTGCACCACGGACTCGACGTTCTTGCCCTTGGCCTGCAGGTCGATGGTGTGGTCGTAGAAGCCGACCGCGCCCTGGACGTCCCCGGCGAGCAGCGCGGTGGTGGCGTTGACGCCGGCGGGCTCGGTCATCAGCTCGACGTTGACGCCGGCTTCGGCGAAGAAGCCGAGCCGCTGGGTGAGCATCGCGGGCAGGTAGATGACCTTGTCCAGGCCGCCGACCATGATCTTGACTTTGGGCCCGTCGACCTGCTGCCCGGCCGGGGCGGCGACCGCGCCGTGGCCGGCGGTGGCGGCGTCGTTGGCGCAGGCGGAGAGCGGGAGGAGCAGGGCGGCGGCGAGGGCGGTGGCAGCAACTCTGCCAGTCGAGTGGGGGCGCATGGGTGGGGGTGCCTCTCTCTTCTTACCGGCAGGGGTGGGTCAGCGGCCGTCGCCCGCGTCGGCGGGCTTCCAGCGGAACAGCTTCTTCTCGGCGAAGGTCAGCAGCCCCTCGGTGAACAGTGCGACGACGGCGAGGATGGTCATGGCGGCGTACACGCCGGCCGCGTTGAAGGTGCCCTGGGCGGCCGCGACGAGCAGGCCGAGGCCCTTGGTGGCGCCGATGTACTCGCCGACGATGGCGCCGATCAGCGCGAAGCCGAAGCTGACGTGCAGGCTGGTGAAGATCCAGGTGGTGGCGGCGGGGATGACCACCTGGAGGGTGACCTTGCGGTTGTCGGCGCCCAGGATGCGGGCGTTGGCGACGAGGTTGCGGTCCACCTCGCGGGCGCCCTGGAAGGCGTTGAAGAACACCGGGAAGAACACCAGCACCACGGCGGAGGCCACCTTGGAGGCCGGGCCGAGGCCGAACCAGATCAGGAAGATCGGCGCCAGCACGATGCGCGGGATGGCGTTGAGCACCTTGATGTACGGTCCGAACACCTCGGCCAGGAAGCGGATCCGGCCGAGCGCGATGCCCAGCAGCACACCGCCGACGACGCCGATCACCCAGCCGGTGAGGGCCTCGTAGAGGGTGTAGCCGATCTGCTCGCCGAGCGAGCCCTGGGCGGTGCCGTGGGTGATCCACTGCCAGATCTGGTCCCAGATCCTCGACGGCTGCGAGAAGTTGAACGGGTCGATGACGTCCGTCCGGGCGCAGATCTCCCAGAGCCCGAGGAAGGCGGCCAGGACCGCGACCCGGGCCGCGTACACACCCAACTTCCGGTTGCGGGCGGCCCGTTCGCGGGCCTCGGTTCTCGTGGTGACGGCCGGGGGCTGCCCGGTGACGGCCGACGCGGTCTCGGACGCGGTCTCAAGCGGCACGACCCGCTCCTCTCTCCCGGGTGATGCGCACCTCTTCGCCGAGCGAGGCCCAGATCTCGCGGTACAGCTCGACGAACCTCGGTTCCAGCCGGACGGCCTCCACGGTGCGCGGCCGCGGCAGGTCGACGGTGAAGATCTCCTTGACGGTGGCCGGTCCTGCCGTCATGACGACGACCCGGTCGGCGAGCGCGATGGCCTCGTCGAGGTCGTGGGTGACGAAGACGACCGAGGAGCCCGTCCCGGCCCACAGCTCCAGCAGCTGGTCCGACATGAGGGCGCGGGTCTGCACGTCCAGCGCCGAGAACGGTTCGTCCATCAGCAGGATCGCCGGGTCGTTGACGAAGGTCTGGGCGAGCGCCACGCGCTTGCGCATGCCGCCGGACAGCTGGTGCGGGTAGCGGTCCTCGAAGGCGCCGAGGCCGACCCGGCCGAGCCAGTCCCGGGCCCGCTCCTTGGCCTCGGCGGCGGGCACGCCGCGGAAGCGGGGGCCGGCCATGACGTTGGACAGGACGGTGCGCCAGGGGAAGACGGCGTCCTGCTGGAAGACGAACCCGACCTGGGGGTTGATCCCGCGGACGGACTCCCCGTACACCCGGACCTCGCCCTCGGTGGGCTCCTCCAGGCCGCTGACCAGGGTCAGCGTGGTGGACTTGCCGCAGCCGGTGGGGCCGACGACGGCGACGAACTCGCCTTGGGCGACGGTCAGATCGAGATCACGGACGGCGGTGTGCAGGGCCCCCGAGGGGGTGCGGAACCGTTTGGTCGCGCCGGTCAACTCGATCGCCGGGGACTTGCTCATTCATCCTCCCGGGTCTGTGCTTGCCCCGGAAAGGTAGGAGCGGGCCCGGCTCCGGCGGGAGCCTTCTCCGCGTAGTGCGACTTCTCCGCTTTGAGGGGTGTTCTGCTCGTTTTGCTTGCGCTACAACTGCGGGGACGCGGCTGACAGAAACACGCCGGAAACGTAGGGTGTCCCGACCCCCACCCGAGAACGCCCCCGCCCGAGAACACCCCCGTACGGAACCGCCCGCGGAACCGCCCGCGGAACCGCCCGCAGCCGCCGAGAGGAGGCCCGGTTGAAGCTCCCCCACTGGCCCCGCCGGGTCTTCGCCCAGCTGCTGCTGAGCCAGACCGTCGTCACCGTCGGTGTCACCGCCGTGACCGCCGGGCTGTTCCTGGCCCCGGTCAGCAGCGAACTGGACCACGACGCGATGCAGCGGGCGCTGTCGATCGCCCAGGCCACCGCGACCGACGAGACCATCGCCCGGGCCGCCGCCTCCCGCGACACGGTGACCGCGCAGCGCAACGCCGAGCAGATCCGCGTGGCCACCGGCGCAAGCTTCGTCGTGGTCACCGACGTGGACGGGATCCGGCTCTCGCACACCGACCCGGGCCGGATCGGCCACCGGGTCAGCACCGACCCCGAGCCGGCCCTGGCCGGCCGCAGCGTCACCGCGATCCAGCAGGGCACCCTGGGCCGCACCGCGCGCGGCAAGGTGCCGCTGCGGATGGCGGACGGCCGGATCGTCGGCGAGGTGTCGGTGGGCATCAGCGACGACTCGATCCGCCGCCGGCTGCTCAAGATGCTCACCGGGATCCTGCTGTGCGCCGGCGCCGGCCTGGCCGCCGGTACGGTCGCCACCCTCGCCCTGGCCCGCCGGCTCAAGCGCCGCACCCACAACATCGCGCTGGCCGACATCTCCGCGCTGCTGGTGGAGCGGGAGGCGATGCTGCACGGAATCCGCGAGGGCATGGTGGCGCTGGACGAGCACGGCCGGATCCGGCTGGCCAACGACGAGGCGCTGCGATTGCTCGGCCTGCCCGAGGACTGCACCGGCCGCCCGATCGGCGCGGTGCTGCCGCCGGGCCGGCTGGCCGACGTCCTGACCGGCCGGATCACCGGCACCGACCTGCCGGCCGTCCGGGACGACCGGGTGCTGGTGGTGAACCGGATGGCCACGGCCTCGGACGGACCCGAGGGCGGCGCGGTGGTGACGTTGCGCGACCGCACCGAGCTGGAGTCGCTGGTCCGCGAGCTGGACACCACCCGCAGCCTGACCGAGGCGCTGCGGGCCCAGGACCACGAGCACGCCAACCGGATGCACACCCTGCTGGGCCTGCTGGAGCTGGGCCGCCACGAGCAGGCGGTGGCGTTCATCTCGGAGCAGTCCGGCTCGCACGCCGTGGTCGCCGCGCGGATCGCCGAGCAGGTGCAGGATCCGCACGTCGCGGCGCTGTTGGCGGGCAAGACGGCGGTGGCGGGCGAGCGCGGGGTCCGGCTGGCGCTGGCCCCGGCGGCGCACCTGCCGGACGCGGTGGTGGAACCGCGGGCACTGGTGACGGTGCTCGGCAATCTGATCGACAACGCGGTGGACGCGGTGGTGCCGGGTGGGAGCGGCCGGGTGGAGGTGAGCCTGGCGGCGTCCGGCTCGACCCTGCTGCTGCAGGTCGCGGACAGCGGCCCTGGCGTACCGGAGGTGCTGCGCGAGCAGGTCTTCGAGGAGGGGTGGACCAGCAAGGAGGCGCCCGCGCACCGTCCGCGCGGGCTCGGGCTGGCGATGGTGCGGCGCCTGGTCGAGCGGACCGGCGGCCGGATCGTGCTCGACACCGGACCGCTCGGCGGCGCCCGGTTCACGGTCGAGCTGCCCGAGGCCCTGCTCACCGACCGGCTCGTGGAGGCGTGATGATCGACGTACTCGTGGTGGACGACGACTTCCGGGTCGCGGACGTGCACGCCGCCTACGTGGCCAAGGTGCCCGGCTTCCGGGTCACCGGCACCGCGCACTCGGCCGGGGAGGCACTGGCCTCGCTGGAGCGCCGCCCGGTGGACCTGCTGCTGCTCGACCACCACCTGCCGGACGAGACCGGCCTGGCGCTGGTGCGCCGGCTCCGGGACCGCCAGGTGGCCTGCGACGTGATGATGGTGACGGCCGCCCGGGACGTGTCGACGGTGCACGCCGCCATGCAGCACGGCGCGCTGCAGTACCTGGTCAAGCCGTTCACCTTCGCCGGGCTGCGGGAGAAGCTGGTGGCGTACGCGCAGCTGCGGCACGCACTGGCCGCCCCCGCCCGGGAGGCCGGCCAGGACGAGGTGGACCGGCTCTTCGCCACCCTGCGCAGCGCCGGCGCCCCGGCCGGGGCCCTGCCCAAGGGCCACTCGGCGCCGACCACCGACCTGGTGATGGGCGTCCTGCGACGGGCCGGCCGGCCGCTGTCCGCCCAGGAGGTCGCCGATGCCACCGGGCTGAGCCGCTCCACGGCGCAGCGCTACCTCAAGCAGCTGGAGCGCGACAGCCGGCTGCGGCTGACCCTGCGCTACGGGGACACCGGCCGGCCCGAGCACCGCTACGGGCTGGCGGCCCGGCGCTGACACCCGGGCACCCCGGCTGCGAACGCGGGGGAACCCCGGCGGCCCCAGGACCGCCGGGGTTCCCCGGGACGCGACGGCTCAGGCCGCGCCCGCACCGGTGAGGGCACGCACCTCCAGCTCGGCGAAGCGGTCCGCGTCGGCGGGCTCGGGCGAGGTGATCGTCCCGATCCAGCCCGCCAGGAAGCCGAGCGGGATGGAGATGATGCCGGGGTTCTCCAGCGGGAACCAGTGGAAGTCGACGCCGGGGAAGAGCGCCACCTTGGAGCCGGAGACCACCGGCGAGAACAGCACCAGCACCATCGCCGGGACCAGCCCGCCGTACACCGACCAGACCGCGCCGCGGGCGGTGAACCGCGACCAGAACAGGGTGTAGAGCAGGACGGGCAGGTTGGCGGAAGCGGCGACGGCGAAGGCCAGGCCGACCAGGAAGGCCACGTTCAGCTGCTGGGCGTAGAGGCTGATCACGATCGCGGCCGCGCCGATCCCGACGGCGGCGATCCGGGCCACGACGACCTCCTGCTGCTCGCTGCTCCCGAGCCCGGGTTCGTCCGCCGAGCGGGCTGCCGGCAGCGCCTCGGTCGGTCGGCGGCGCAGCCGGCCGCGCCATGACGGTGTCCGCTCCCGCCGCGGCCGGTTGCGCCAGGCGCCGGCCCAGATGTCGTGGGCGAAGGCCGCCGAGGAGGCCAGGGTGAGCCCGGCGACCACGGCGAGGATGGTGGCGAAGGCGATCGCCGAGATCAGCGCGAACAGCACCACTCCGCCGGTGCTGCCGTTGCCGCCGCCGAGCACCAGGGCGAGCAGCGGGACGGCGGTGTTCCCGGCCGGGTTGGCGTGCCGCACCTCGGCCGAGCCGACCAGCGCGGTGGCGCCGAGGCCGAGGGCGATGGCCATCAGGTAGAAGCCGCCGACCAGGCCGATCGCCCACATCGTGGAGCGGCGGGCGGCCCGCGCGGTGGGCACGGTGTAGAAGCGGGACAGGATGTGCGGCAGGCCGGCGGTGCCGAGCACCAGGGCGAGGCCGAGGCTGAAGAAGTCCAGCCGACTGGTGAAGCCGGCGCCGTACTTGAGCCCGGGTTCGAGGTAGCGGTGCCCGGCGCCGCTGTGCTGCGCGGCCTGGCGCATCAGCTCGCCGAGGTCGCCGTGGAAGTGGACCAGCAGCAGTACGGTCAGCAGCACCGAGCCGGTGACCAGCAGGACGGCCTTGATGATCTGGATCCAGGTGGTGGCCCGCATCCCGCCGATCGTCACGTAGACGATCATCAGGGCGCCGACCGCGATGATCGTCCAGGTGCGGGCGTGCGGGCTGTTCGTGCCGAGCAGCAGGGCGACCAGCGAGCCGGCGCCGACCATCTGGGCGACCAGGTAGAGCAGGGTGACGACGACGCTGGCGCCGCCGGCTGCGGCCCGCACCTTGCGGCGGCGCAGCCGCAGCGCGAGCACGTCGGCGAGGGTGTACCGGCCGGCGTTGCGGACGAGTTCGGCGACCAGCATCAGCACCACCAGCCAGGCGACCAGGAAGCCGATGCTGTAGAGCACGCCGTCGTAGCCGTACAGGGCGATCAGCCCGGCGACGCCGAGGAAGGAGGCGGCGGAGAGGTAGTCGCCGGAGAGCGCGAAGCCGTTCTGCAGCGGGGTGAAGTCGCGGCCGCCGGCGTAGAAGTCCTCGGCGGCGTTGCCCTGGCGGCCGACCCAGAGGGTGACGCCCAGGGTGACCAGGACGATGACGGCGAACAGCACGATCGCGAGCGAGTGGTGGTCGCCGGCGGGGGCGACGGGGGGCGGGGTGGCGGTCGTCATCGTGGTCGTCATCGCAGCTGGTCCTGGGTGTCCCAGCGCAGGCCCAGGGCGGCGCGGTCGCGCTTGGTCCGGGCGTTGCGGGCGTAGAGCCAGGTGAGCAGGAAGGTGGTGACGAACTGCGAGAGGCCGAGCAGCCAGGCCACGTTGAGCGGTCCGGCGACCGGGGTGCGCATCAGCCCGGGGGCGGCGGCCTGGGCGGCCACGTACAGCAGGTACCAGCCGAGGAAGAGGCCGGCGACCGGGAAGGCGAACGAGCGGTAGCTGTGGCGGATGGCCTGGAAGGCCGCACTCGCCTGGACGGCCCGGTACACCTCGGTGCTGTCGACGGTCGCCGGTGCCGACGGCTGCTGCGGCACGACGGGCGCGGCGACCGGCGCGGGCCCCGCCCCGGGTGCGGGCGGCACCGCGGCGGCCGGTGCGGGCGCCGGCTCGGAGACGGTGATCGGCTCGGAGACGGTGATCGGCTGGGCGGCGGCCGTACGGGTGGGCACCGGCTGGACCGGCACCGCCGTTCGACGGGGCGCGGCAGCCGGCTCGGACGCAGTGGCGGCGGCCGGAGCGGCCCACCAGTCGAATCGCTGCCCCTGTCCGGGACTGCTGGTCTGCTGCTGTGGCACTGCTGCTCCTGGGCCGGGCCGGGCGTTCTGACCCGAACCATCATGGAGGCCACCGGACACCGTCCCCGACCATCGCAGATACCTTCACTCGATGAGGTGGTCGATCATCTGACGGACGCCCATCCGACTACTGCTGCGTACCGGTGATTCCGTGCCGGAAGGCGTATGCGACCGCCTGCGCCCGGTCCCGCACCGCGGTCTTGGCGAACAGATTGTTGATGTGGGTCTTCACCGTCGCCTGGCTGACGAACAGCCGTTGGGCGATCTCGGCGTTGGACAGCCCCTCGGCGATCAGCGCGAGCACCTCGGCCTCCCGGGCGGTCAGCCCGTCGGGCAGCTCCCCCGGCCGGGCGGCAGGCTGCCCGGCCGTCGACTCGGCCCGGCCCGGCTGCTCCGACAGCCTTTCCAGCAAACGGAGTTGGACCTGCGGGGAGAGCCCGGCCGCGCCCGCGCGCACGTCCGCGATGGCCCTGGCGATCTCCTCGGCCCCGGCGTCCTTGGTGAGGTAGCCGCGCGCTCCGGCCTGCAGCGCCGGGAACAGCGAGTCGTCGTCGGCGTAGGTGGTGAGCACGACGACCTCGGTCTCCGGGTGCGCCGCCCGGATCCGCCGGGTGGCCTCGACGCCGTCGCAGCGCGGCATCCGCAGGTCCATCAGCACCACGTCCGGGTGATGACGCTCCACCAGGGCAACGGCCTCCTCCCCGTCCCCCGCCGCGCCGACCACCTCGATGCCGGGCAGCAGCCCCAGCAGCATCACGATGCCCTCGCGCACCACCGTCTGGTCGTCCGCCACCAGCACCCTGGTGACCGCATCCGTCATGCCGGCACCCGCAGCAGCACGCGCCACCCTCCGTCCTCCGGGCCCGCCAGCAGCGTGCCGCCGAGCAGTTCCGCGCGCTCGCGCATCCCCAGCAGACCGTACCCGCTGCCGCTGGCCGCCAGCTCCCCCGGCGCCGGCTCACCGGCCGCCTGGCCGCGCGACGGGCGGGAGTTGCGCACCTCCAGCTCCACCACCCGCTCCAGGTAGCGCAGTTCGACGGAGCAGCGGGCGCCGGGCGCGTGCTTGCGCACATTGGTCAGCGCCTCCTGCGCGGTGCGCCGCACCGCGAGGCCGGGCTCGGCGGTCAGCGGCCGGGGCGTGCCGGTCACCGTGAGGACGGCCCGCTCCCGGCCGGTCAGCTCGACCAGGAAGTCCCCGACCGTGGTGAACTCGCCGCGCAGCGCGGACAGCGCCTGCCGGGTCTCGGCCAGCCCGTCCTGCGCCATCCGCCGGGCGGCGACGACCCGTTCGCGGATCCGCTCCCGGTCCGTGTCGCCCTCCAGCATCAGCCGGGCCGCCTCCAGGTGGACGAGCTGCGCGGAGAGGCTGTGGGCCAGCACGTCGTGGATCTCCCGGGCGATCCTGGCCCGTTCGGCGAGCGCCGCGCTCTCCGCCTCGGCGGCCCGGGCGGCGCGCTCCTGTTCCAGCAGTCGGCGCGCGGTGCCGCGCGCCTCGACGTCCAACCGCAACAGGTAGCCGAGCAGCGTGACCCCGCCGACGGTGGCGCCGATGCTCAGCCAGCTGGTCGGGGAGGCCGCCGTGTACGAGCCCAGCGCGGCCGACGCGGCGAGCAGCGCGGGCGCGGGCGGCAGCCGGACCAGGGCCGTCACGGCCAGCCCGATCCAGAGGAAGTCGGCGAGCGTGTAGGCCTTTCCCCAGTTCGCCAGCCAGGCGCCGCCGACCAGGGCGGAGACCAGCAGGTACGAGACCACCGGGCGCTGCTCCCGGCCGGCCCACAGGTAGGCCGCGCAGAGTGCGGCGGCCGCGGCCAGTCCGGCCGCGGCGGCCGCCGCCGACCAGCCGGTGTACTTCCCGTCGGAGAAGGTCCCCCAGCCGACGACGGCCAGCAGGACGATCCGGCCGGACACGGTGAGGACCCGCCGGGGCCGGCTCTCGGCGTCACGCTCCAGCCCCTCCCGGGACGGCCAGCGGGTCCAGTACCACCCGGCCACGGGTGCCTCCTCGGTGCTCACGGCGGCGGATCAGTGCAGTACGGCGGTCGCCTGCGCGGGCTCCAGCGTCCGGGCCCTCCAGTTCACCACGAGCGAGCGGACCAGCAGCAGGACCGCCATGCCGAGCATCAGCGAGCTGCCCGCCTGGTGGACGCCCAGGGCCGAGCCCAGCGCGTACAGGCCGATCCGGATGGCGATCATCCCGCCCCAGGCGGCCATGGTGGCCTTGGTGCCCTTGGCGAGGATGCTGCCGTCGGCGTCCCGCCAGAGCCGGACGGTCCAACCCCAGACCGTTCCCATCGCGAGCACGGTGACCAGTCCGACGGCGAGCAGGGCGACCGACAGCACGGTGTGCCGGTGGTCGATGATCTGCGGGTCGCGCAGCGCGAGCGCGCCCAGGACCAGCGGCAGCAGCCAGAAGCGGCGCTCGGTGTCCAGGCGCTGGACGCGCATCTGGCGCTGGACCACCAGGACCACCACCGCGACGATCACGAGGAGGTTGGCTACGGCACCCATGGGAGTTGCTCCGTCCCGAGGAGAGGGGCTTGTTGCTGACCTCTCCGACGCTACGGATCCGGCGGTTCCCGCTGATCGGAGCCGGGGTGGACCACGGGTGGAACCGGCAGCGCGAGGGCCCTCCACCCACGGGTGGAGGGCCCTGACGTTCCGGGCGCGTCTGGCGCTGGGCGCGTCCCTCGGGCGCTGGGCGCGTCAGGCGTCGATGCGCGAGCGGTCCAGGGTCGCCGCCGAGTCGACGATGAACTCCTTGCGCGGGGCCACGTCGTTGCCCATCAGCAGGTCGAAGATCTTCTCGGCCTGCTCCAGGTCGCCCAGGTTGATCCGGCGCAGCGTGCGGTGGCGCGGATCCATGGTGGTCTCGGCCAGCTGGTCGGCGTCCATCTCGCCGAGGCCCTTGTAGCGCTGCACCGGCTCCTTCCAGCGCTGCCCCTTGCGCTGGAACTCCAGCAGGGTGGAGCGCAGTTCGGCGTCGGAGTAGGTGTAGTGGTACTTCTCCTGGCCGCGCTTGGGGGCGGTGAGCTCGATCCGGTGCAGCGGCGGCACGGCGGCGAACACCCGGCCCTGCTCGACCATCGGCCGCATGTAGCGGTGGAAGAGGGTGAGCAGCAGGGTGCGGATGTGCGAGCCGTCGACATCGGCGTCGGCCATGAAGATGACCCGGCCGTAGCGGGCCTGGTCGATGTCGAAGGTGCGGCCCGAACCGGCCCCTATCACCTGGATGATCGCGGCGCACTCGGCGTTCTTGAGCATGTCGCTCACCGAGGCCTTCTGCACGTTGAGGATCTTGCCGCGGATCGGCAGCAGTGCCTGGAACTCGGAGTTGCGGGCGAGCTTGGCGGTGCCGAGCGCGGAGTCGCCCTCGACGATGAACAGTTCGCTGCGGTCGACGTCGTCGCTGCGGCAGTCGGCCAGCTTGGCGGGCAGCGAGCTGGTCTCCAGCGCGGTCTTGCGGCGCTGGGCCTCCTTGTGCTGCCGGGCGGCGACCCGGGTGCGGGCGGCCGCGACGACCTTCTCCAGCACGGCCCGGGCCTGGAGCTTCTCGTCCTTCTTGGCCGAGGTGAGGAAGGCCTTGAGCTCCTTGGCGACGACGGCGGCGACGATCCGGTTGGCCGCCGAGGTGCCGAGCACCTCCTTGGTCTGGCCCTCGAACTGCGGCTCGGCGAGCCGGACGGTGACCACCGCGGTCAGGCCCTCGGTGGCGTCGTCCTTGGTGATGTCGTCCTCGGCGACGCGCAGCAGCTTGCCTGCGCGCAGCGCCTCGTTGACGGTCTTGGCCAGCGAGCGCTCGAAGCCGGTGACGTGGGTGCCGCCCTTGGGGGTGGCGATGATGTTGACGAAGGAGCGCAGCGTGGTGTCGTAGCCGGCGCCCCAGCGCAGCGCGATGTCCACGCCGAGGTGGCGGGTGACCTCGGTCGGGGTCATGTGCCCGAGCTCGTCCAGGACCGGCACGGTCTCCTTGAAGGTGCCCTCGCCGCGCAGCCGCAGCACGTCGCAGACCGGCTTGTCGGGAGCCAGGAACTCGCAGAACTCGGCGATGCCGCCGTCGTAGCGGAAGACCGACTCGTCGATCTGCTCGCTCTCGGTGAGCCGTTCGTCACGCACGACGATGGTCAGGCCGGGCACCAGGAAGGCGGTCTGCCGGGCGCGGCTGTGCAGGTGTTCCAGGGAGAGCTTGGCGTCCTTGAGGAAGATCTGCCGGTCGGCCCAGTAGCGGATCCGGGTGCCGGTGCGGGTCTTCGGGACCTTGCGCGCCTTGGTCAGGCCGTTGGCCGGCTCGAAGGGCGCGTCCGGGCTGGCCTCGGTGAAGATGCCGGGGGTGCCGCGGCGGAAGCTGATCGCGTGGGTGTGGCCGGAGCGGTCCACCTCGACGTCCAGCCGGGCGGAGAGCGCGTTGACGACCGAGGCGCCGACGCCGTGCAGACCGCCGGAGGCCGCGTAGGACCCGCCGCCGAACTTTCCGCCGGCGTGCAGCTTGGTCATCACGACCTCGACGCCGGACAGCCCGGTCTTCGGCTCGACGTCGACGGGGATGCCGCGACCGTTGTCGCGGACCTCGACCGAGGAGTCCGGGTGCAGCACGACCTCGATCCGGTCGCAGTAGCCGCCCAGCGCCTCGTCGACCGAGTTGTCGATGATCTCCCAGAGGCAGTGCATCAGGCCGCGACTGTCGGTCGAGCC
This sequence comes from Streptomyces sp. 1114.5, assembly GCF_003635085.1. Classification (NCBI taxonomy): domain Bacteria; kingdom Bacillati; phylum Actinomycetota; class Actinomycetes; order Kitasatosporales; family Streptomycetaceae; genus Streptomyces; species Streptomyces sp. 1114.5. Next base: position 100,977 of record NZ_RBXE01000002.1, on the reverse strand, counting down.
GATGTACATGCCGGGGCGCTTGCGGACGGCCTCCAGGCCCTCCAGGACGAGCAGGTGCCGCGCGGTGTAGTTGGAACCGTCGTCGCCGGCCAGCAGCGCGGACGGCACGGTCGTTTCGGCACTCACGCGGCACTCTCCTCGGTGAAGTTCTGTCTCATCGGTCACATCCGGACGGATCCGGACCAAACGCCAGTGCAGCACACCGCACCGACATCCGTCGCCCTGCGTGCCCGCACCGCTCCGCGGGGTGCGCAGCACGACGGACCGGCCCCTCGCAGCTTGTACGCGCTGCGCGAACAAGCACCGCACCCGGGTACGGTCCCCGGGGGCGCCATCTCCTCCCGGTAGCACCGGTCCTGGCGGATCGTGGGGCCCGGCACAGGCCCCGGAACTGCCGTGATGCAGGCTACCGGGGCCCGGGGCGGGGCTTATGCTCCAACCCGGCAGAGGATTATGCTACGCGGACCTCGAACCCGATCCCGATCGGGCGTTCGAGCGACGGGCGGATCCCGGGATTTCGGCACGCATGAACCACCGCGGCCCGGGGCACGTCCTCATCAACACAGCAGAATCCTCAGAGAAGAAAAGCCACGAGCGGGAACGTTTTCGGCCTGGTTGGATGTTGACCCTGGTACGACAGCTCGTCGAGCTAGAGAAGAGGCGACGTGACTACTGTTCTGACCCCTGCGAGCCCGCTCACCGCGGCTGACCGCTGCGACCGCTGCGGCGCCCAGGCCTACCTGCGCGTCGTACTCGCCAGCGGCGGAGAGCTGCTCTTCTGCGCCCACCACGGCCGGAAGTTCGAGCCCGAGCTCAAGAAGATCGCCGTGGAGATACAGGACGAGAGCGGCCGTCTCACCACCAGCACCACCGCGACGGCCACCGACGACGAGCGCTGATCCCGGGCGCCGCCAACAGCAGCCAGCGTCGAGCTGTGTCCGGCCGCGCACCGAGCGCGACCGGTGAGCCGGGCGACCGACCCCTGAGGGCCGGTCGCCCGGCTCTGCTGTTCCCCGGACCGTTCTCCCGCATTCGCTTCCGTGCGGCCCGGCAGTCACGGCCCCGGCCCGACTGAACGTCAGAACGTGACCGCCCGTGCACCGGTAGCGACACTCACAGCACCGAGCGCACCGCGTCCGCGACCGAGGACACCCGCGTGTAGACCCCCGGGTGGACCGCCTCGGCGCAGCCCGTCCCCCAGGACACCAGGCCGACCAGCCGGCCGCCGACGATCAGCGGGCCGCCGCTGTCGCCCTGGCAGGCGTCCTTGCCGCCCTTCTCCTCGCCCGCGCACACCATGCCGCGCGCGTCGAACTTGCCGTCCGGCCCGCCCGGGTAGGCGTGCGCGCAGGTCTGGTCCGGGACGATCGGCACGTCCACCCCGCGCAGCGTGGGCGAGTAGTCCCCCCGTCCGCTGGTGTCCCCCCAGCCGTACACCTGCGCCCTGGTCCCGGCCGCGTACGGCTCGGTCTCGCCCTGGCCGACCAGCTCGACCACCGGCCGGGCGCCCTGGGAGTCGGCGAGGGTGAGCACCGCGACGTCGTTCATGTTGGCGGCGAAGGAGTAGTCGGGGTGGATCCAGACCGACTTCACCATCACCTCGCGGCCGGCCGTGCCGCGCATGTCGTCCCGGCCCACGATCACCTTGAGGCCCGGCCGCTCCACCCGGCCCTTGGCCTCGTCGTAGAAGCAGTGCGCGGCCGTCACCACCTTGGTCGGGCCGACCAGCGCGCCCCCGCAGAACTGGCCGGAGCGCCCGCTGCCGAACTGCTGGCGGCTGGCCAGCGCCACGATCCACGGGTGGTCGGCCGTGCTCGCGGCCGCGCCGCCGACCACCCGGCGCTGCGCCTCGGCCGGGGTCGCCGCCCCGAGGGTGACCAGCGGCACGGGGACGGTGGCGAGCAGTGCCAGCGCGGCGGCGCGGCGGCGCCCGCGGCCCGTCCGGGACGGGGCGGCGGTCGGCAGGTCAGTGCGGTCCGGCTCGGTCGGCACCGTGACTCCAGAAGGCTCGGCAGCAGGCAACCGGCACAGCGTAGGTGATCAACTTCGCTGCGCGACCACTTCCCGCCGCGCCGCCACCCGGACGAGCGACAACCACCACCCGGACGCTGACGCACCCGGCCCCGGACAGCGGTGAGGGCCCGGAGCCGTACGGCTCCGGGCCCTCACCGGGACTACTGTCGTCGATCAGTCCAGGTAGTCGCGCAGCACCTGGGAACGCGACGGGTGACGCAGCTTCGACATGGTCTTCGACTCGATCTGGCGGATGCGCTCACGGGTGACCCCGTACACCTTGCCGATCTCGTCGAGCGTCTTCGGCTGGCCGTCGGTCAGGCCGAAGCGCATCGAGACCACGCCGGCCTCGCGCTCGGACAGGGTGTCCAGCACCGAGTGCAGCTGCTCCTGGAGCAGGGTGAAGGAGACCGCGTCGGCCGGGACGACCGCCTCGGAGTCCTCGATCAGGTCACCGAACTCGCTGTCGCCGTCCTCGCCCAGCGGGGTGTGCAGCGAGATCGGCTCGCGGCCGTACTTCTGGACCTCGATGACCTTCTCGGGGGTCATGTCGAGTTCCTTGGCCAGCTCCTCCGGGGTGGGCTCGCGGCCCAGGTCCTGGAGCATCTGGCGCTGGACGCGGGCCAGCTTGTTGATGACCTCGACCATGTGCACCGGGATGCGGATGGTGCGGGCCTGGTCGGCCATGGCGCGGGTGATCGCCTGGCGGATCCACCAGGTGGCGTAGGTGGAGAACTTGTAGCCCTTGGTGTAGTCGAACTTCTCGACCGCACGGATCAGACCGAGGTTGCCCTCCTGGATCAGGTCCAGGAAGAGCATGCCGCGGCCGGTGTAGCGCTTGGCCAGCGAGACCACCAGGCGGAGGTTGGCCTCCAGCAGGTGGTTCTTGGCCCGGCGGCCGTCCTCGGCGATGATCTCCAGCTCGCGCTTGAGCTTGGGAGCGAGCTTGTCGGCGGCCGAGAGCTTGTCCTCGGCGAACAGGCCGGCCTCGATGCGCTTGGCGAGCTCGACCTCCTGCTCGGCGTTGAGCAGCGGGACCTTGCCGATCTGCTTGAGGTAGTCCTTGACCGGGTCGGCGGTGGCACCGGCGACGGCGACCTGCTGGGCCGGCGCGTCGTCCTCGTCGTCGTCGGAGAGGACGAAGCCCTCCGACTCCTCCTCCGGACCCTCGGCCTCGGCCTTGTCGCCCGGCAGCGCCACCTCTTCGAGCAGCTCCTCCTCGCCGAGCAGCTCCTCCTCGCCGCCCTTGGCGGCCTTGGCGGTGGTGGTCTTCTTGGCGGCGGTCTTCTTGGCCGGCGCGGCGGTCTTCTTGGCCGCGGCCTTCTTCGCCGGGGCGGCCTTCTTCGCCGGAACCGCCTTGATCTCGGCGGCGATGCCGGTGGTCTCCACGGTGATGTCGGCGGAGACGGTGGGGGCCGGGGCCGCGGCGGCGGCCGCGACGGCCGGAGCCGCGACGGGAGCGCCGGGGGCGATCCGCACGGGCGGCTTGGTCGGGGCCGACGGGGCGGCCGGGGTCCGGGTGGTGACAGCCTTGGTGGCGGTGCGCTTGGTGGGGCTCTTGGCAGCAACGCTCTTGCGCTTGGCGCCGGCCGGTTCGGCCGCGCTGACCATGAGGTCCACCCCCTCCTCAATCAGCACCTGGTTGAGGCTGCGCATGACGTTCTTCCACTTGGTGACCGGGATCTGGTCCGCCTCGAACGCCTGGCGCACGTCGTCACCGGCGATCTGCCCCTGGGCCTTGCCCCGCTCGATGAGCGCCAGCAGAGCCGCGGACTCGGCGATCTCGGGGGGAAGCGAACGGGATGTGCTGGCCGACACGAACAACCTCTCGGACGATGAGTGGACTCGAACCCGTACCGGCCGCCCGAGCGGGCGGGGAAGGAGATCGCGCGTCAGGCGCGCGGTGTCGATTCCGACCGACTCGGGCTTGAGGACTGGGTTTGCAGGACGGCAGCAGCGCCGCGGACCAACACAGCATTCTGACATGTTGGAGTATTCCGGAGCTGCTCCCGCTCAGGAGACATCGCTGCTACTCGTCAAGTGTTACGCATGGCCTTCGTGTCGCGGGTCACACCACTCGGCGGCCGCGGCCACGAGGCCGGCTTCCATCATCGCGCACTCGTGCCGAAGCGTTTTGTCATGTCCTGTGTGGACCGGTGCGGGAGGGGCCGCGGCTCGGCCGGTCGGACCGGCCATCCGACGGACCGGAGACCCACCGCAGGCGTGCGGAGGCCCCCCGGCTGCGCCGCACGGTGCGCCGGAGGGCCTGGCGGAGCGGGCCGCCGGATCCGGCGCGTCCGCTCTTCGGAACAGCCCGCTCAGTGCTCGCGGGGCGCGGGGACGGACGGCTCGATCTCGGGGTGGACGGTGAGCAGCGCCCGCATCGCGGCCTCGCCCGCGGTGCCGTCGCCGCTGCCCAGCGCATCCACCAGCCGGGCGTGCAGGCTGACCGAGGCCTCCGCGGGGCGCTCGCAGGAGATCGCCGGGCCGCCGGAGACCTGCAGTGCGCAGGCGACGATCCCGGACAGGTGCTCCAGCATCCGGTTGCCCGCCAGCTGCAGGACCAGGCCGTGCAGCTCGGCGTCGGCCCGGGTGTAGGTGGACAGGTCGGCCTGGGCGGCGGCGTGGCCCATGATCTCGACCAGCTCGACCAGCCGCTGCTGGATGTCCTCCCGGCCGTGGCCGGCGGCGAGCCGGGCGGCCAGCGGGTCGATCGCCCAGCGGAGCTCGAACAGCTCCCGGCGCTGCTCGTCCCGCTGCGGCCCGAAGGCGCGCCACTCGATGATGTCGGGGTCCAGCAGGTTCCAGTCGCTGACCGGGCGGACCCGGGTGCCGACGTTCGGCCGGGCGCTGACCAGGCCCTTGGCCTCCAGCACGCGCAGCGACTCGCGGACGACGGTCCGGGAGACCTCGAACCGCTGGCCGATCTCCTCCGGCACCAGCGGGCGGTCGGCGCCGAGGTCGCCGGAGACGATCATCTGGCCGAGCTGCTGGACCAGCTGGCCGTGCAGACCGCGGCCGCGGCTGCTGGTGGTCTTGCGGCCGACCCGGGCGATGTCGGACTCGGCGCCCTCCCAGCGGGGCGCCGGCGGGGTCGGCCGGTCGGCGTACGAGAAGCGGTCCAGGTCGCCGGAGCCGTGGATGGGCCCTTCGGCGGAACGGGCGGGGGTCATGGTGGGGTGCGCAAGGGTACTCACGCCTCCTTTGTCGGCGATCCGCAGGCGTGGCTTGAGAATTCTCGTGAAAAGCACACGAAAGGGTGATCGACCGTGACTGGATAATTGACTTCTTATCAGGAAGAACCGCGCATTGCGGTCACTGCTGGTCGATCTTGGTACTTCGGGACGAGCGGGCTGCGGGCCCTACAGCGCACGGCGCCAGGCCTGGACGAGCAGCGCGGCGAGCAGCAGGACGGCCGCAGGGGCCGCGACCGCCACGAGCAGTGCCGGATCCGTGAGCGCAGCACTCCCGGCCGCCGTCCCGTGCGGCCCGCCGTACACCCAGCCGTACGCCCACTCGATGCCGGACTGGAACGGCAGCAGCTCGGCCGCGCGGGCCGGCCACGGCCTGCCGGTGCGGCGCAGCAGCAGGGCCACGCCGGACTCCAGCAGCGGCGGCAGCGCGCACAGCAGCAGCACCCCGGCGGCGGCGCTGCGGGTCAGCGAGGCGGTCAGCACCCCGGTCCATGCGGCCACGACGGTCAGCAGGACGAACGCCAGCAGTGCGGCCGGCACCCCGTGGCCGGCCGGCAGTGCCAGCGGGGCGAGGACGCCCGGCAGGTCGGACAGCCCGGACAGGCCGGCGCCGGTCAGCGCCTCGGATACCCGGGCCGACAGCGCGGCGGGCTCCGCCCAGGCCGCCACCGTCACCCCGCCCGGCAGTGCCAGGTGCACGGCCACCGTGTCCAGCAGCAGGGTGGCCAGCGCCAGCCCCGCCGCCACCGGACCGACCACCAGCAGCTTGGCCAGCAGCAGCCGCACCCGGCGCGGGTACGACACCAGCGAGGCCGGCAGACCCGGGTGGCGCACCTCGTGGCCGTAGGAGAGCGCGCCCAGCACGCCCGCTCCGAGGGCCGCGAACGGCAGCGGGATCAGCGGGACGGCGGCGGTCAGCAGCCGCACCCCAGCGTGGGCGGCCAGCGGGCCGTCCGGGGCCTGGCTCGCCAGGACGGCGGCCACGACGGCGTCGCCGAGCAGCACGGCGGCGATCAGCAGCCAGGTGGAACGCAGGCCGCGCAGTCGGCGCAGCTCGTAGGCCAGGGCACGCACGGTTCACTCGCTCCGGTGGTCGTCGGTGGTGGCGGGGGCCGGGACTGCGGTCGCGCCCGAGCCGAGGCGGCGGAGCCGGACGGTGTCGTCGGCGAGCAGCTCGCGACTCTCGTGGCGGCCCGGGATCCTGACCCGGCCGGAGTCCTCGGCCGGGAGCGGGTCGTCCCGGAAGAGCCGGTCGACGGCGACGGTCGGGGCCGGCTCGATGCGCTCGCCGGGCTCGGCGGACCGGGGGGCGGCAGCGCCGAGGGCGGGGAGGGCGGCGGCGACCACGGCGACCGGCAGCGCACGGGTGGGCAGGGAGGCGTCGCCCTGGGCCCGGGGCACCCGGCGCTGCGGCGTGGTGGCGGCCTCTGCGTCGGGTCCGGGCTCGTGGGCGGTCGGGGCGCCGGGCTCGGGGGCGGGCGCCGGGGCCGGTTCGGGGACGCGTTCGGTGGCGGGCGCCGCGATGCGGACGGGGACGGGGACGGCCTCGGCGGCGGGCTCGGGGCCGGGCTCGGAGGCCGACTCGACGGAGGGCTCGACCTCGGATGCCGGGCGGACCCGGAGGTTGCCGGACCGGCCCGAGGCGGCCGGCAGGACGACCCTGGGCGCCGGCTGCTCGACCACCCGGTCGGCCAGCTCGTGCAGCAGGATCCCGTGGCGGTAGGCGAGTTCGCCGATCTCGGTGCGGTCGATGCCGGCCACGGCGAGGCCGACGCTACCGTCCCGCCGGACCTCGGCGCCCTGACTGACCAGCAGGTCCGCCAGCCGCGCCATCTGCGGCCCCCGGACGGCCACTTCGGGGCTGAGCCTGGTCCGGCGGAACTCCGCCACCGGCTGGTCGGCCACCAGGTGGCCGTGGTCCAGGGTGACGACCCGGTCCGCGAGCTGCGAGGCCTCCTGCGGGGTCCGGGTGGTCACCAGCACCGTTCCGCCGGCGACGGCGAAGGAGCGCAGGAAGGAGTGGAACCACTCGATGTTCCGAGGCGACAGCCCGTCGGTCGGCCCGTCCAGCAGCAGGGTGCCGGGGTCGCCGAGCAGGGCGGCCGCCAGGGCCAGGCGGCGGTGCATGCCGGGCGAGAAGGTGCGCAGCCGCTGCCCGGCGACGGCGGCCAGCCGGGTCTGCTCCAGCAGCTCGTCGGCCCGCCGGGCCGGGACGCCGACGGCCGCGGCCAGCATCCGCAGGTGGCTGTGCGCCCTGCGGCCCGGGTGCCCGGCGACCGCGGCCACGCCCTCGCCCGGGCCGGGCAGCAGCACGCCGACCTCGCGCTCGGGGCGGCGGAGCCGGCGGTAACGGCGGCCGTCGAAGAGGGTGACGCCCTGGCCGCGTTCGAGTTCGAGCATGAGCCGCAGCGCGGTGGACTTGCCCGCGCCCTCGGCGCCGAGCAGCGCGGTCACCATGCCGGGCCTGGCGTCGAAGGTCAGATCGAGCACGGCGGGCGGGGCGCCCTTGCGGTGGACTCTGGTCAGTCCGGTGATCTGGATCATCGCTGGCTGCTCCCATGCCCTCGGCCGACCTGCTCGACGCGGAGCGCCCCCGGAGGGGCCGACGGCGTGTGTCCGCACGGCTCCGCGCCAGCACATTAGGGGGCGGCGACGGCTATTCCGGGCATTACGGGAACGGCACGGGCCCACCGCGCGCCCGCCTCACCCGATCAGGGGACAATCCGATCCTGCGATTCACGGACCCGAACGAGGCGCGACCGCGGACGGGAACCACCGACGGCCGCGTCCGCCCGCCGCCGCTGGTCGCCGCTCCTAACCGGCCGGCCAGGGCAGCGGCGGGAGCTGTTCGCCCCCGCAGACGGCCCGGAACTCGTCGACGGCGGCCTGACCCTCGACGGCGAGCAGGCCCAGCTGCTCGCGTTCGGTGGCCAGCCGCTCCTGCACGGAGGCGAGTGCCTCGGGCGAGCCCTTCCGGTCCTGCAGGGCGGCCAGCTCGTGCTCCGTGGCGGTGGTGGTCGCGTCGAGGCTCCGGTAGTCGGTTGCCAGCCGTGTGATGACGGATCGCTGGTTCGCGCAGTCGTCGTTGATGACCATCACGGGGCTCCTGAGGTCGGGCAGGGCCTTCGGCCCGGCGGCCGGTGCGTCACCGACACTCTGCGCCGGTGCCCCTGCGGCCGCAGCCAGGCCGGGCCATTCGGCGGCGCGCTCCGACGCGCTCCGGCTCGTTCCGGGCTCGTGGGCCGTCACCTGCCTGGCTCAGCTCAGGACTCCGGGCGGAGCATGGGCGGATTGAGGACGGTCGCGCCGCCGGCCGTGAACAGCTGGGCCGGGCGGCCGCCCTGCCGCGTCGTCGTGCCGCCGGAGGGCAGCAGGAAGCCGGGGGTGCCGGTGACCTTGCGGTGGAAGTTCCGCGGGTCCAGCGCCACCCCCCAGACCGCCTCGTACACCCGGCGCAGCTCGCCGACGGTGAACTCGGTCGGGCAGAAGGCGGTGGCGAGGGAGGAGTACTCGATCTTGGAACGGGCGCGTTCCACCCCGTCGGCGAGGATCAGCCCGTGGTCGAAGGCGAGCGGGACGCCGTCGACCGGGTTGTCCCCGAGGAGCTCGCCGACCGGGGCCCAGCGGGCACTGCTGGCGTCGCCGCCGGCCCGGGGCGTCGGCAGGTCGGGGGCGAGCACCAGGTAGGCGACGCTCACCACGCGCATCCGGGGGTCGCGCTGCGGGTGGCCGTAGGTGGCGAGCTGCTCCAGGTGGGCACCGGCGGCGCCGGGGCCGGCCGCGTCGTGGCCGGGGGCCGAGTACGCGCGCAGGCCGGTCTCCTCGGCCAGCTCCCGGGAGGCGGCCTCGGCCAGGCCCTCGTCCGGGCGGACGAAGCCGCCGGGCAGGGCCCAGTACCCCTGGAAGGGCGGCTCGCCGCGTCTGACCAGCAGGGCGCAGAGCGAGTGGTCGCGCACCGTCAGCACCACCAGGTCAACCGTGACAGCGAAGGGGGGGAAGGCCGACGGATCGTAACGCGACATGGCGACGATCATAGTCGTCTCTCTGACGATAAGCACAGGCCTGCGCGCAGGCCTGCCCGTGGACCGTGCGGGGCCGGTTGCCGGCCCGCCCCGCACGGTTCGCGCACGGGCGGCCGGGGCCCGCGGGCACGGTCGCGTCGGCGCGTGGCGGGCGGTCAGCGGGCGACGAGCTGCAGGTCCGCCGGTGCCTCCTCGACCATCGCCACCCCGATCCGGCTGACCCGGACCGAGAAGGGCTCGCCCGCCACCCGCAGTCCGGTCAGCTCCAGCTCGCCGAGCGGCGCGGTGCTGGCCGGACGGACCAGGACCCGCCCGCCCGGGACGTCGGGTCGGGCCCCGGCGAGGGCGAACACCGCGTGCGCGGCACCGGCCGCGGAGACCGCCGCCGGGCGGCAGGCGGCCGGGTGTGGCACCGGCGGACAGCCGGGGGCGCGCTGCTCCCCCGCGTACATCTCCGGCAACCGGCCGTCGAAGTGGGCGGCTGCGGCGAGCAGGCCCTCCAGCAGCGTCCCCGCCTCGTTCTCGTGGCCGGCCTCGGCGAGACCGGCCACCGCCAGCGCGGTCTCGTGGACCCGCACCGCGCCGCCACGGTGGCCCAGCGGGTTGAAGCGGGGGGATTTGGCGCTCAAGGTCCGCAGGCCCCAGCCGCTGTCCAACTCCGGCGCGACCAGGCGCTGGGCGAACAGCCGGGTCTGCTCGCGGTCCAGCAGGCTCTCGTGCCGGCCGCCGTCGGCCGCGAGCCCGGTGTCCAGCAGGTGCACCAGGGAGGAGCTGAGGGCGGGCAGCGGTTGGCCGCCCGGGGCGAGCCCGGCGGCGGGGCGGCCGCCGGAGAGGTCGTCGATCCAGAACCGCTCGCGGAAGCGCCCGCGCAGCCCGGCGGCCCAGCTACGCCAGTCCTCGGCGCCCGGACGGCCGAAGGCCTCCAGCAGCTCGGCGCCGTGCAGCGCGGCGCGGTGGGCTTGCGCCTGGACCTCGGCGCGGGCGGCGACGGGGTGGGCGGAGCGCTCCTCGACCGGGCGGCTCAGGTCGGTGACGAAGCCGTCGACCAGGCCCTCGCGCAGGGCGGCCAGGGCCCGCTCGGCGGCCGGGAGCAGCTCGGCGACCTCCGCCCGGGGCAGGCCCCAGCGCCAGGCCTCGGTCAGCACCGTGACGAACAGCAGGGTGGCCTCGGTGGCGGTGCAGGTGGGCGGCAGCTCCGGACCGCCGTGCCGCAGGGCGCCGGGCAGCAGGCCCTCGGTGCGGCCGGGGGCGGCCGGCTGCTGACGGCGGGCCAGTGCCCGGAGGGTGCCGGCGGCCAACCGGGTGCCCAGCGGCAGGGTCAGCCGGGCGGCCCAGAGCGCGTCGGCCGGGGCGAGGCCGAAGCGCCAGGGCGCGCCGGAGGCCGGGTAGAGGTCGGTGGGGCGGTCCGGGTCGGCGAACAGCAGCCCGCCGAGGGCGTCCAGGGACCGGGAGACCAGCGGGGCCGCCCTGGAGTCGTCGCTGCGGACCTCCGGCTCGGACCAGGGCAGCGGGACTCCGGTGCCTCGCCCGCCCGGTGGACGGGGGCCGGTGGCGACGCTCTCCAGCTCGGTGCGCAGCTCGACCGACCAGCGGGCACCGGGCTGGACCTCCAGGTCCCAGCGGAGCACCCCCGCACCGGCCAGGACGGCGTGCGGGGAGGGCTTGGCGCTGACCACCGCGCTGTGCACCGGGCCCGTCCAGCGCAGCCCGGCGGACTGCACCTGGCCCGGCAGGTCGGGCGGGCGGTGCCCGGCGGCGATCTCGGCGACCGGGCCGAGGTCGGTGCCGAGGGCGATCTCCAGCGGCAGCCGGGCGGGGCGCGGACCGGTGTTGCGCACGACGACGGTCTCCACGCCGTCCGCGTGGCGCAGCCGCTCGACGGTGAGCGCCGGGTCCGGGTCAGGGTCTCCGGGGAGGCGTACGGCGCCCAGGAACCGGGCCTGAGCGGTGCTGGTGAGGGTGCCCTGGAGCGGCAGCGGTTCCATGCCGCCCAGCCGCAGCTCCATCCGGGCGAGGGCCCGCACGCCGTTGCGGTAGAAGCCGTGCAGGCCGTGGCCGCGCAGCTGGCCGTCGGGGCCGGAGGCGGCCATCGCCGGGGCGTTGACGCAGATCACCGCCTGGTGGACGGCGGGGGGCTGCGGGCGCGGCGGGGCCATGGGGCGGCCCGGGCCGGCGGGCGCGCCCGCGAGCCACGGGGCCGGAGCCTGGTCGGGCCGGCCGACCGGTCGCGGCGCGCCCACCACGCTCTCGGCCGGCATGGCCTGTGGTGGCCTCATGGCGGTCACCGGACTCTCCTCCCCTCGGCGGTCCGGTGGCCGGGTCAGGCCGGTGGGCCGCGAGCATGCTCGATCGCGTGCTGATGGTGCCGGGCCGGCGGGGTTCCCCGTCGGCGGGTGTGCCGTGTCTGGCCGTACCCGGTGCCGGGTCGTGCCATGCGGTGCTCGGTACCGGACCGGTACCGGTGCACCGCGCCTTGCCGCCGGGCCGCCACCATGCCCGGCACGCCGTCAGGTCCGGTCTCCCGGCCTGCCGGTGACGCCCCGCCCCTCATGGCCCCGCCCGCAGGCCGGGCCGGCCCTCGGGCAGCCGCTGCCGGTGCCGACGTCGCGCCTGGCCGTCGGCGGCTGTCGGCGCCCGGGGCGGCCTGCTCCGCACCGCCGGGCGGACTCCGCCGACGCGCGGGGCCCCCGGGGTGAACGCCGCGCACCGGTGCCAGGTCACGCCCCGCCGCGAGCGCCGTCGGCCGGCCCCGACCCGCCGGGCGGTCGTGCCGCTTCCGTCGGGACGTCACCGGGCCGCGGCCGCGGGCCCTTCGCCCTCTGCGACGCAGGGCCCGGCCCCGGGCTCGCGGGCCGTCACCTGCGGGGCTCCGGTCCGTTTCCACCGGTGTCGGCCGCCCGGTCGGGTGGGCGGGGGCGGTCGAACCGGCGCTCGATCGCGGCCAGGATACGGTGCGGGGGTCGCGGCCTCCGCACCCGGTGACCCCGTGAACCGCGACGCCACCGCTGTGACCAGCAGAGACCGAGGAGTTGCATGTCCACCGTCAGCCGGCTGCCCGGGATTGTCACGACCGACCACGTCTTCCAGGTCCCGCTCGACCACGCCGCCCCGCAGGGCGAGCAGATCGAGGTGTACGCCCGCGAGGTGGTGGCCGCCGGCCGCGAGCGGGACGACCTGCCCTGGCTGGTCTTCCTCCAGGGCGGGCCCGGCGGCAAGGCCGCCCGTCCGCTCGGCCGGGACGCCTGGCTGGAGCGCGCCCTGGACGACTACCGGGTGCTCCTGCTCGACCAGCGCGGCACCGGACGGTCCACCCCGGCCACCCGGCAGACCCTCGCCCGGCGCGGCGGCCCGCAGCAGCAGGCGGACTACCTGGCCCACTTCCGCGCGGACTCGATCGTCCGGGACGCGGAGCTGATCCGCACCCGGCTGCTCGGCGCCGACCGGCGCTGGAGCGTGCTCGGCCAGAGCTTCGGCGGCTTCTGCACCCTCACCTACCTCTCCATCGCTCCCGAAGGCCTGACCGAGGCCTTCATCACCGGCGGTCTGGCCGGCCTCGGCAGCTCCGCCGACGACGTGTACCGCGCCGCGTACCCGCGCGTGGTCCACAAGAACGAGGACCACTACGCGCGGTTCCCGCAGGACGTCGAGGCGGTGCGCCGGATCGCCGCCCACCTGGCGGACTCCCCCGCGACGCTGCCGGACGGCGGCCTGCTCACCGTCGAGGCCTTCCAGGCCCTCGGGCTGCTGCTCGGCGGCGGCAGCGGCTCGGGCACCCTGCACTACCTGCTGGAGGAGGCCTGGGTGGAGGGCGCGGCCGGGCCCGAGCTCTCCGACACCTTCCTGGCGGGCGCCCAGGCCCAGCTCTCCTTCGCGGGCGGGCCGCTGTACGCGGTGCTGCACGAGTCGATCTACGGCCAGCGCTCGGTGGACCAGGGCGGCACCGCCTGGTCCGCCGAACGGATCCGCAAGGAGTTCCCGCAGTTCGACGCCCGGGCCGCGCTGGAGGCCGACGCCCCGGTGCTCTTCACCGGGGAGATGATCTACCCCTGGATGTTCGACACCGACCCGGCGCTGCGCCCGCTGAAGGAGACCGCGGACCTGCTCGCCGCCCGCACCGACTGGCCCGACCTGTACGACCGCGCGCGGCTGGCCGCCAACAGCGTGCCGGTCGTGGCGGCGGTGTACCACGACGACATGTACGTGGACACCGCCGACTCGCTGGAGACCGCCCGCGCGGTGCGCGGCCTGCGGACCTGGATCACCAACGAGTGGGAGCACGACGGCCTGCGGGTGAGCGGCGGCAAGGTGCTGGACCGCCTGATCAAGATGGCGCACGGCGAGGCGTAGCTCCCGGCGGCCCGGCGCGGCGCCGAGCCGTCCTGGGCGCACGGTGTCACTGCGCACGGCGGCCTCCTCTCGCCTCCCGCCGGACGCCCCGGCACCGGTGGAGGCCGCCCCCGGCGCGGACGGCGGGCGCGCACGCCGCCGCGCGGCCGAGCCGCCGGCTCCGGGCGGACCGCTCCCCGGCTGCTCGGGAGCACCCGGGTGCCGTGGCCCGGCCCGGTGCGGGCAGCAGGGCGACCGCGGCGGGGCCGCTCCCGTCCGGCGCCGACCCGCCAGGGCGCCGGAGGCCACCCGGGCCGGGCTCCTCGGGTACCGGCACTGGTGCGGGTGCCGTGGGCGTGCCCTTCCGCCGACCGCCCCTGCGGCGCCGCCGCCCACCGGTGCCCCCGCGGGACCGCTCATCCGCCACCTCGGCCGTCTCGGCCGTCGCGGCCGCCCCCGCCGTCGGGGCGGCGGGCCCCGGATCCGCGCCGCCGCCGGGCGGCGGCGGTTCGTCGGCCGGGGCCGACGCGGGCGCGGGCTCCTCGCGCCGCCGCCGCTGGGCCTCGACGGCGGCCAGCAGCGCCCCGGGCGTCATGCCGTCGTTCAGCGACTCGTACAGCAGCTCGGCCAGCAGGTAGTCCGGGGAGAGCCGCAGCGCGTGGCCGAGCACCACGCGGGCCGTCGCCGTGTCCCCGGCGACCCAGGAGGCCCAGGCCAGCAGGGTGAGCGGGGCCACCGCGCAGGCCTCGTGCGGCGGCACGGCGTGCCGGGCGAGGAAGCGCCAGAGCCGCTCGGCGGGAGCCAGCTCGGCGGGGCGGACGTACTCGACGCCGCGGTCCCGGACGATCCGGTCCCGCAGGGCGAACAGCAGCCGGGCCGTCCGGTCCGGGTCGAGCTCCCGGGCGCCGGCCGCGAACTCGGCCACGGCCTGGTCGAGCAGGGCGATGCCCTGCTCCCGGGAGAGGGCGCCTGCGGCCGCCTCGGCCCGGAGGAGCGCCGCGCGCTGCGGGGCGTCCTGCGGCGGGCCGATCGGGACCAGCCCGCCGACGATCGCCTTCCGGCTGCCGCGCGGCACCAGGCCGGCGACCGTCGCAGCGGTGGCCGCCGGGCCCGGACCGGGACCGCACCGCACCGGGTTGCCCGCCGGGTCGCAGCAGCCGTCGCCGCGGCACAGGAAGGACCACCAGCGGCCGTCCGAGACGCACAGCGACTCCTTGACCGCCACTCCCCGGCGGCCGAAGGCCGCCCGGAGGCCGTCCGCCAGCGGCCGCAGGCCGTCCACCACCGGCGGGGCGTGCGCCGTGCCGGGATCCTGACAGAGGTAGAGCAGCACCTGGAGCGGCCGGGAGCCGTGCCGTTCGGAGAGGGCGACCAGCAGGGCGGCCGTCTCCTCCGCGGCGGCCGGCCACTGCTCGGGGGAGGCCGGGAGGTCCGCCCGGACCAGCCCGCCCTGGTGCAGCTCGGGGCCCTGGAGGCCGACCGCGACGATGCTGTCATCGGGGTAGAACCCCAGGAGGTAGGGCAGCAGCTCGGCCATGTCGGCCGGACCGCGCATGACGACCGGCCGGTGCTCGGAGGCCGGGCCGAGGGACAGAATGACGTGTTCGTTGTTCATCGCGTTCATGGCCGCAAGAGTGGACGCAATCCGCGAACGGCGCCGAAACCGACTTTTTTCTGTGGATAACTCCGGCGCCGAATTTCCCTTCGCTCATTCGGAGCAAGCGACACGCCCTCCACCGAGTGGATTTTGACTGCCGTTCAGCGGACCAGCGGATGAAATACGCCTCGTCTTCCCCACCTCCGCCTCCCCGGCATTCGTCGCTTGTCGGCGGCACGGGGTTACATGGACGCCATGCAGCAGCCCGACACCCACACCACCGCCACCCCCGACCGCGCCGAGGTCCGGGCGCGGGCCGAGGCCGTCCTGCGCGAGCTCGCCGGCCCCGGCGCCGCCCTGCGCGAGGACCAGTGGACGGCCATCGAGGCCCTCGTGGTCGACCACCGCCGCGCCCTGGTCGTCCAGCGCACCGGCTGGGGGAAGTCCGCCGTCTACTTCATCGCCACCGCCCTGCTCCGGGCCCGCGGCGCCGGGCCGACGGTGATCGTCTCGCCGCTGCTCGCCCTGATGCGCAACCAGGTGGAGTCGGCGGCCCGGGCCGGCATCCACGCCCGCACCATCAACTCGGCCAACACCGACGAGTGGGACGAGGTCCAGGCCGAGGTCGCCGCCGGGAAGGTCGACGTCCTGCTGGTCAGCCCCGAGCGGTTGAACAACCCCGACTTCCGCGACCAGGTGCTGCCCAAGCTCGCCGCCTCCACCGGCCTGCTGGTGGTCGACGAGGCGCACTGCATCTCGGACTGGGGGCACGACTTCCGCCCCGACTACCGCCGGCTGCGCACCATGCTCGCCGAGCTGCCGCCCGGCGTCCCGGTGCTGGCCACCACCGCCACCGCCAACGCCCGGGTCACCGCGGACGTCGCCGAGCAGCTCGGCACCGGCACCGCCGACGAGCACGCCCTGGTGCTGCGCGGGCCGCTCGACCGGGAGAGCCTCACCCTGGGCGTGCTTGCCCTGCCCGACCCGGCGCACCGGCTCGCCTGGCTGGCCGACCACCTCGACCGGCTCCCCGGCTCCGGCATCGTCTACACCCTGACGGTGGCCGCGGCCGAGGAGGTGACGGCCTTCCTGCGCGAGCGCGGCTTCCCGGTGGCCTCCTACTCCGGCCGCACCGAGGACGCCGAGCGCCGCACCGCCGAGGCCGACCTGCTCGCCAACCGGGTCAAGGCGCTGGTCGCCACCTCCGCGCTCGGCATGGGCTTCGACAAGCCCGACCTCGGCTTCGTGGTGCACCTCGGCTCGCCCAGCTCGCCGATCGCCTACTACCAGCAGGTCGGCCGGGCCGGGCGCGGTGTGGACCGGGCCGAGGTGCTGCTGCTGCCCGGGCGCGAGGACGAGGCGATCTGGCGCTACTTCGCCTCGCTGGCCTTCCCGCCCGAGGAGCAGGTGCGCCGCACCATCGACGCCCTGGCCGAGGCCGGCCGGCCGCTCTCCACCGCCGCCCTGGAGCCCCGGGTGGACCTGCGCCGGGCCCGGCTGGAGACCATGCTCAAGGTGCTCGACGTGGACGGCGCCGTCCGCCGGGTCAAGGGTGGCTGGACGGCCACCGGGCAGAGCTGGGAGTACGACACCGCCCGCTACGCCAAGGTCGCCGCCTCCCGGGAGGCGGAGCAGCGCGCGATGCGCGACTATGCGGCGGCCACCACCTGCCGGATGGAGTTCCTGCGCCGGCAGCTGGACGACGAGCAGGCCGCGCCGTGCGGGCGGTGCGACAACTGCGCGGGCCCGCTGCACACCCCGGAGGTCACCGCCGAGACGCTGGCGGCGGCGCGGGCCGCGCTCGGCCGCCCGGGCGTGAGCTTCGAGCCGCGCCGGCTCTGGCCGACCGGGATGGAGGCGCTCGGGGTGCCGCTCAAGGGCCGCATCCCGGCCGGCGAGCAGGCCGAGACCGGCCGCGCACTCGGCCGACTGTCCGACATCGGCTGGGGCAACCGGCTGCGCACCCTGCTCGCCGAGCAGGCGCCGGACGTCCCCGTGCCCGGCGAGGCGGTGGACGCCCTGGTGGCGGTGCTCGC
The DNA here is from genome assembly GCF_003635085.1 of Streptomyces sp. 1114.5. Lineage (NCBI taxonomy): Bacteria > Bacillati > Actinomycetota > Actinomycetes > Kitasatosporales > Streptomycetaceae > Streptomyces > Streptomyces sp. 1114.5. The sequence continues at coordinate 83,789 of NZ_RBXE01000002.1, read as the reverse complement.
CGACTGGGCCCGCGGGCCGGGCGGCTGGGCCGGGCCCGCGACGGCGGAGGGCAGCCGGCTGGAGCGGCCGGTCGGCGTGGTGACCATGGCCTCCTCGCGGCGGCCCCAGCTGGTCGGCAGCCTGGGCGCGCGGATCGCCGAGGTCGGGCGGCTGCCGCTGCTCGGCCGGATCGAGTACGCCGGCGGGGTGCCGCCGCACGGGGCCCGCAGCAACAGCGCCCAACGGCTGCACTCGCTGGCCGGGGCCCTGGTCCTGCCGCCGGAGGTGGAGCAGGCAGTGGCGGCGGCCGGCGGGCCGGTACTGCTGGTGGACGACCTCGTCGACTCGGGCTGGACGGTCACCGTGGCCGCCCGACTGCTGCGCCGGGCCGGAGCGAGCGCGGTGCTGCCCCTGGTGCTGGCCGTGCAGGGGTGATGACGTGGCGGCGCAGGGCCGTCGGCGGAACGACGGCCCTCACTCGAATGGCCTAACAGAAAGGATCGAGCCGAGCGATTTCGATCACACCGGTCAACCGGTCGAAGAAAGCGGTGGTCACCACGCCGACGACGGTCACCTCGTCCTTCGGGCGTCGTGGACCAAGGCCCGGCGACATCCGGACGGGAGGTGGATCAGGGTGGAACATATCCGGCAGAACATGGGCTTTCGGATGGCGTTCATCATTTCATCGTTGCCGCCTCGCCCTCGATGCCCCGAGAATTGGGGAGTACCCGAAACTCGGTCCACCGGACCCGCCCTTCGGCGTACCCCGGCACCCGCCTGCCCACGGGCCAGGAAGGAGGATCGTGATCAACGGTATCGACCGAGGTCAGCATCCCCTCTCCGGAGGTTCCACGCCCAGACGGGTACTGGACCTGGAGACCTGGACCGCCTCGGGGATCCCGTTGCTGCGCGACCCCCGCGAATTCGTCCCGGAACTGCACCAACGCCACCTGCCCCAGCCGGGCACGGTCGTGGTCGCCGTCCTGGACACGCTCCACCGCCTGGCCGCCTCGGCCTCCTTCGCCCCCTGGCCGCACGACACCGACGGCTGGCAGCACCGGAACGCCCTGCTGGCACACCTGCGCCGGATCATCCCGCACGACCTGCGGCTGCCCGAGCCGAGCCGCACCGCCGTCCTGCTGCGCTGCCGCGACGGCGCACCCGGGTGGACGGAGCAGGACGGCGCCTGGATGTGGGCACTGCGGGACGCCGCCGTGCTGCACGGGATGCGCTGCGGCGCGTACATCGGGCTCACCCCGGCGGGCTGGCAGGTCCTCGGGGACGGACGGAACGGGCGCAATCCGCATGCGGGTTCGTGGGCGGACGGGCCGGTGCACACCGTGACGGAGCTGCCGCCGCGCTCGGTGCTCGACGCCCCGCGCGGCCAGCGCGCCCGCCGGCAGGTGGTCGAGCAGCCGCCGCCCGGCGAGGGCGCACCGCGCTCGCCGCAGTCCGAGCCGCCGTGGATCCCGGCGCGGGTCGCCGCAGCCGAGCAGGCCCGCCGCACCGGCACGGGCTGAAGCCGGGCGCGCCACGCCGTGGCCCGACGCCGGGCGCCGGCCCCGCCGGAGGACGGACTGCGGGCCCGGCACCGTACGGCGCCGGGCCCGGAGCGGGACGGGTGTGGTCGGGCCCGGTCAGGCCCTGACCGGGCGTCCGGGCGCGGCGCCGGCCGCCCCCGTGGCCGCCGGGCCTGCGTCACCGCAGACCACCAGCAGCGCGGTCGCGTGGCCGAGCGCCTTGGTGTAGGCCTCGGCGGCCCGGGCGGCCGGTCCGCCGTTGACCACCAGGACGACCACCTCGCGCCGGACCGGGCGGGTCAGCGCGGCGTCGGCGTAGAACACGTCCCCGCCCTCGGCGAGTTGCGCCCAGTAGCGCTCCTCACCGAAGGACAGCTCGTGCTGCTGCCAGGGGTGCGCCCCGCCGACCGTCAGCACCAGGATCTGGCCCGGGTCGCGGCCGGAGTCGAGCAGCAGGTCGACGGCGTCGTCGGCGCGCCCGACCGCCTGGGCCGGGGTGGCGGCGATCCGCTGGACCTCCACCTGCGGTGCGGCGGGGGCCGGGCGGCGAACCGCCGGGCCGGGCTTGGGGATCCGCGGCGGCGGACCGGGACGGGCGGCGTGCGGAGGGGCCGGGCTCGGGGGCGCCGGGCGGGGGCCGGGCACCGGAGCCGGGGCGGCGACGGTGGTGGTGGGTGCGCTGGCGGGTGCGCCGCCGGTGGCGGGCACGTGGAGGGCTTGTGCGTCCGACTCGCGGGGGAAGGGAACGCCGGGGCCCGGGAGGCTCTCGTGAATCTCCGGCTCCTCGGGGAAGACAGGCATACCCGGATATCTATCAAATGCCGGTCGGACGCGCACGGGCGCCCCACCCATTGAGCACCGGACACCTGCCGCCCCCGCCCCGGCAATTCCAGACGGACCGTCAGAAACCGAGCGTCAACTGTTCGTCGGCGGACTCCCGGCCCTCGCCCACGAGCTCCCGAACGCGCTTGAGGTGGCGCCACTTCGGCAGGGCGTCCATGTACGCCCAGGAGAGCCGGTGGTGTCCGGTCGGGCCGTGCTCCTCCAGCGCTGCGCGGTGCACCGGGGACGGGTAGCCGGCGTTGTCGGCGAAGCCGTACTCCGGGCACCCCTCGCCCAGTTCGGCCATCAGGCCGTCGCGGTGGACCTTGGCGAGAACCGAGGCTGCGGAGACGCAGATGCAGGACTGGTCGCCCTTGATCACCGTGCGCACCCGCCAGGGGCCGCCGAGGTAGTCGTGCTTGCCGTCCAGGATCACCGCGTCGGGCTCCACCGGCAGCGCCTCCAGCGCGCGGCCGGCGGCCAGCCGCAGCGCCGCCGTCATGCCGAGTTCGTCGCACTCCTGCGGCGAGGCCTGCCCGATGGCGTACGCGGTGACCCAGTCGGCGAGGACCGGGGCGAGTGCGCGGCGGCGCAGTTCGGTCAGCAGCTTGGAGTCGGTCAGCCCCTCCGGCGCCTTGCGCAGACCGGTGACGGCCGCACCGACGGTGACCGGCCCGGCCCAGGCGCCGCGCCCGACCTCGTCCAGGCCGACGACGGTCCTGGCGCCGGCCCGGCGGAGCGAGCGTTCGACGGAGTGCGTCGGCGGGACGATGGGCATGGCGGATTCCGTTCAGCTGGGGCAGCCTCCAGCCTAAGCCCGGATCATCGGCCACAGGACCTCGCCCACCAGCCGGGTGGCGAAGTCCGGTCCCAGGTCCTGGAATCCGCGGATCTTGGCCTGGTAGAGCAGCATCGCCGGGATGACGTCGGCCACCAGCGGGGTGGCCGCGCCGGGCCGGACGTCGCCGCGTTCGGCTCCGCGGCGGAGGATCTCCAGGATGGTCGCCGTGGTCGGATCGATGACCCGGTCGTTGATGAAGCACTTGAAGACCTCGGCCCGCTCCTGGTCGATCTCGGCCATCAGCGCGTGGATCGCGGCGCCTGCCCGGGAGGCCAGTGCGGCCACGAACGCCTCGATGAGCTGCAGGAGTTCGTCGCGGGCGGACCCGAGGTCCGGGGTGTCGTAAGGGCGTGGAAGAGTGGCGTCCAGGGCGTCGATGACGAGTTCGTCCTTGGACGCCCAGCGCCGGTAGAGCGCGGCCTTCCCGGTCCGCGCCGCGCCGGCGACGCCTTCCATGGTCAGCCGCGCGTATCCGCCGGAGGTGAGCTGGTCGAGCGCGGCCTCGAAGATCGCGTTCTCCAGTTCCTTGCCACGGCGCCGTCCGGGTCGCGCCAGGGCCTGGTGGGCGGCCCGCACCGGGCAGAGGGCCGTCCCCGCGACCGATTCGACGCCCGTGGCATGCGAGGCGCCCGAAGGCCGCGGGGCACCCGGAATCCGCGCGGCGTCCGGGGCCCGCAAGGTGTCCGGGGCCCGCGCGGCGTCCGGTGAACTCCCGGGCGGGGGCGTCGCGTCCGCCGCCGGTCCGGCCGTCCGCCCGGACGACCGACCGGTCCGGTCCGCCACCAGGCGCCGTACCAACCGCTCCATCACCACCACCCTTAAGGAACGCTTGCGTTCACAATCACGACCAGGATATCGTCCCGATTAGTGAACGATCCCGTTCCTTCCCGGCCTGCGCAAGGCCGCGCAGCGCCACATCCGGACACCGGCGGTCCGCCGGGTCCACAGCACCGAGCACATGGCCAGCAGGGGGCACATTCGTGGCTATCTCCGACACGCTCAGCAAGAACGCACCACCGCAGGCCGGAAAGGGTCGGGGCAAGGGCATCACCCTGGCCGTCATCGCGGCCACCCAGCTCATGGTGGTCCTCGACGCGACGATCGTGAACATCGCGTTACCGCACATCAAGGACGCCCTGAACTTCTCGACCACCGACCTGTCGTGGGTCATCAACGCCTACACGCTGACTTTCGGCGGGCTCCTGCTGCTCGGCGGCCGCGCGGGCGACATCCTCGGCCGCCGCCGGGTGTTCATCTTCGGCACGCTGCTGTTCGGCCTGGCCTCGCTGCTCGGCGGCTTCGCGCAGGACAGCAGCCTGCTGCTGGCCGCCCGCGCGCTCCAGGGCATCGGTGGCGCGATCTGCTCCCCGACGGCCTTCGCCCTGATCGCCACCAACTTCGAGGAGGGGCCGGAACGCAACAAGGCGTTCGGCGTCTTCTCGGCGGTGGCCGGATCGGGTGCCGCGATCGGCCTGCTGGCCGGCGGTCTGCTCACCGAGTACCTGGACTGGCGCTGGGTGTTCTTCGTCAACGTGCCGATCGCGATCCTGATCGCCGTCGCCGCGCCGCGTTACATCGCGGAGTCCGAGCGCCACCCGGGCCGCTTCGACCTGCCCGGCGCACTCGCCTCGACCCTCGGCCTGGTCGGCCTGGTCTACGGGTTCATCCGGGCCGCCTCGGACGGCTGGTCGGACAGCATCACGCTCGGCTCCTTCGCGGCCGGCGCGATCCTGCTCGCCGCGTTCTTCGTGATCGAGAACCGCACCGACCAGCCGATCACCCCGCTGCACCTGTTCGCCAACCGCAACCGCACCGGTGGCCTGGTGATGATGCTCTGCCTGGCCGCGGCCATGTTCGGCATCTTCTTCTACGTGGTGCTGTTCGTGCAGGGCCCGCTCGGCTACAGCCCGCTGAAGGCCGGCGTGTCGTTCCTGCCGATCAGCGTCTCGATCATCATCGCCGCGCAGATCGCCTCCAACCTCCAGGCCAAGTACGGCCCGAAGCCGTTCATGGCGGGCGGCGCGCTGCTGGTCACCGTGGGCCTCACCTGGCTGACCCAGATGAGCGGGGACAGCGGCTACCTGGACGGAGTGCTCGGCCCCACGGTGGTGTTCGGCTTCGGCATGGGCCTGATCTTCGTCCCGGTGATGCTGCTCGCCGTCGCCGGCGTCCCGGGCGAGGAGACCGGCGCCGCCTCGGGCCTGCTCAACTCGATGCAGCAGATCGGCGGTTCGCTCGGCCTCTCGATCCTGACCACGGTCTTCGCGCACTACGCCACGGCCGAGGCCACCGCGCAGCTGCCCGGGTTCATGAAGAGCGCGACCCCGGACCAGCTGGCCTACCTCCAGCAGCACCACGAGTTCCCGCCGGGGACGGACGCCGCCAACTCCGTCCTCACCCAGGGCATTTCGCACGGCTTCATCGTGGGCGCCGCGCTCGCGGCGGTCGCCCTGCTGATCGCGGTCTTCGTGATCAAGGCCAAGGCCAGCGACCTGCCGAGCGGCGACTCCTCCGCCGTCGCGATGCACTGACACCGGAACGTCCGGGCGCCGGAACGTCCGGGCGCCGGAACGGCGGAGGCCTGTCCAACGCCACAACGCCCAGGGCCGGCCGGGAGCAGCACGCTCCCGGCCGGCCCTTTCGCCTTCCGGCACGCCCGCCTTCCGGCCCTGCCGCCTTCCAGCCCTGCCGCCTTCCGGCACGCCCGGCTACCAGCCCTCGTACCCCAGCCCCGCCCGGTCGCAGGGCCGGCGGCCGAACACCGGCGAGTCGACCGGCGGCCGCTCCGCCAGGATCTTCCGGGCCCGGGCGACCGAGGCGCCCGTCGCGTACCAGGGGTTCGCCTCCGCGCCCAGGTCCTGGCCGATCAGCTCCAGGGCGCAGCTGCGCTGCGGTTCGGGCAGCCGGTCCAGGGCGGGCACCGCGTCCGCCGAGAGGTCGCGGACGTTGCGCAGGTCGATCGCCGCTCCGTGCGGGTCGGTCCGCAGGGCCTGCTCGTACCGGCTGACGTTCTGCTCGGCGACGATCGCGTCCGGCCCCATCAGTCCGTACACCGCGACGGTGAGCATCCCGCTGAGGACGACGACGCGCGGCAGCCAGCCGGTGCGGCGGGTCAGCCCGGCGGTGATCAGCAGCAGGAAGACGACGCCGAGCCACACCTCGACCACGAGCACCCACAGCCGCAGCCGGGTGAGCCCGGAGGCGTCCACGTAGAACCACATCCGGCCGAGTGCCGAGGCGACCACGGCCAGCGCGAGCACGCAGAGCAGTCCGAGCAGGATCCGTGCCACCCGGTGGTCGGCGGCGGTGGTGCGCGGCGCCCAGCGCTTGGCGACCGCCACCACGACCAGGGTGAGCACGGTGATCACGCTCAACTGCCAGAAGCCTTGCCGGGCGTAGGCGGAGCGGCTCATCCCGGTGTTGCTCAGCACGGCGTCCGCGCCGCCGAGCACGACGACGGCCTGGAGCACCACGAAGACGCCGAACATCAGGTTGAGCGCGACCAGCGGCAACGCCCACTCCAGCCGCCGGCGCTCCCGGCCCGGCCGGATCACCGTCCGGTCCCAGCGGCGCGGGCCGGCCGCGATCCGTGCGAAGCCCAGCGCGGTGAGCGTCCCCAGCACGAACAGCAGCCCGCGTGCCGGGAGCTGGCCGAGGTCGAGGTCCGGGCTGAGCCCGCCCAGCAGGTCCGCCATGGCGGCGTCGGCGCTGGCGAACAGCAGGCCGAAGACGGTCAGCAGGGCGACGGCGACCGCGAGCGCCTTGAGCACCGGGACGATCCGGCCGCGGCCGGGCAGCGAGCGCCCTGCCATGCCGGTCCAGGCCCACCGCACGGCCGGCACCAGCTGCTCGGGCAGACCGGGCAGCGCAAGCAGGACGCCGGGCCAGCGACGGCCGCCGTGCAGGGCCAGTGAGGCCAGCCCGAGCGCCCCCAGGACGGCGAGCAGGGTGGGCCAGCCCGCTTCCCACCGGACCGGGACGGCGAGCAGGACGAGGGCGAGCACGCTCCAGACGACCGTCCAGGGCCGGATCCTACGGCCCGCCGCCCGGGCGGCGCAGCCGGCCCCGACGGCGGTGGCGGTGCCGCAGATCAGCAGGTTGGCGCCGAGTCCGTCGTACAGCAGCCAGGCCGTCAGCAGGCCGGTGAGCAGGGCGAGCAGGACGACCCGGGGCGTGGCACCGGCCCGGCGGTCGGGGGCGCTGAGGCGCAGCCAGGCGGTGACGGGGTTCGGGGGGACGGGCCCGCCGGGCGCCCGGTAGGGGGCGTACGGGCCGTACGGCCCGGAGGCCCCGTACGGCCCGTACGGTCCGGGCGGTCCGTACGACGGGCGCTCCGGCGCGGGGGGCGGATCGGCCGAGGCGGGCGTGGACAGGCCGGACATGAGTCCCCCTCAGTGGTCGGCGGGTATGCGGGGGACCGCCCTCACGGCGGTCCGCCGACGGGCGCGCTCGGCGCCGCCGCAGCCGACTGTAGACCATTCTGAACAGGTTCAAAAGTTGGTTCTGAACGCGTTCAGAATGGAATCCGGACACCCCGGCCCGCTACCCCTTCACCGACCCGGCCAGCAGCCCCCGCACGAAGTACCGCTGCAGGCTGAAGAAGACGATCAGCGGCACGACGATCGACAGGAACGCCCCGGCCGTCAGCAGCTCCCAGCGCCCGCCGAGCGAGCCGGACAGCTGCGCCAGCCGTACCGTCATCGGCGCCACCTCCGGTGTGCCGCCGGCGAAGGTCAGCGCCACCAGCAGGTCGTTCCACACCCACAGGAACTGGAAGATCGCGAACGAGGCCAGCGCCGGGGCGCTCAACGGCAGCACGATCGAGCGGAAGATCTTGAAGTGCGAGGCGCCGTCCACCACCGCCGCCTCCATCAGGTCCCGCGGCAGCTGGGCGATGAAGTTGTGCAGCAGGAACACCGCCAGCGGCATCGCGAACATGGTGTGCGCCAGCCAGACCGGCGCGTAGCTGCCCTTCAGGTCCACCGCCGGGACCAGCGTCAGCGAGCCCAGGTGCGCGCCGGAGGCGAACAGCCGCAGCAGCGGGATCAGCGCCATCTGCAGGGGGACCACCTGCAGCGCGAACACGGTGAAGAACACCGCGTCGCTCCCCCGGAACCGCACCCAGGCCAGCGCGTAGGCCGCCATCGCGGCGAGCACCAGCGGGAAGACGGTCGCCGGGATGCTGATCGCCAGCGAGTTGACCAGGAACGGCATCAGTCCGGTGGAGACGCCGGCGCCTCCCTCGAACAGCACCGAGTGGTAGTTGCCGAGGCCGAAGTCCGGGTGGAGGAAGGCGTTCCACCAGCCGCTGGCCGTCACGTCCTGCTTGGGCCGCAGCGAGGTCACCAGCAGGCCCAGCGTCGGGATCGTCCAGAGCACCGTCATCGCGATCACGAACACCGAGGCCAGCGGGCTGCCGAAGGCCCTGCGGACCGGACCGGGGGCCCCGGCCACCCCGACGGACGCCTCCGGGACGCGGGCCTTCGGGACGGACGCCTTCGGACCGGCCCCCTTCCGGACACGGGCCTTCGGGACACGGGCCTTCGGGTCGCGCTCCTTGCGCAGCGAGGTCACCGCACCTCACGCTCCTTCCGCAGCTGGACGATGTTGTAGGCCACCAGCGGCAGCACCGCGAGGAAGAGGATCACCGCGAGGGCGCTGCCCCGCCCGGCGTTGAACTGCACGAAGGACTGCGAGTACATCTCGTTGGCCAGCACCTGGGTGCCGAAGTTGCCGCCGGTCATGGTGCGGACGATGTCGAAGGCCTTGAGCGTGATGATCATGACGGTGGTCAGCACCACCATCACCGTGGTGCGGATCATCGGCACGGTGACGTACCAGAACAACCGCACCCCGCTCGCGCCGTCCAGCCGGGCCGCCTCCACGACCTCGTTCGGGATCGCCTTGATCGCCGCCGACAGCACCACCATCGCGAAGCCGGTCTGCACCCAGACCAGCACCGCCATCAGCAGGAAGGTGTTCAGCGGCTGCGAGAGCATCCAGTTCGGCGGGTCGTCCCAGCCCACCGCGACGGCGAGCTGGCTGAGCAGGCCGATCTGCGGCTGCCCCGGCCCGCGCGACTCGTAGACGAACTTGAAGATGATCGAGGCGCCGACCAGCGAGATCGCCATCGGCATGAAGATCAGCGACTTGTAGACCGCCTGCCCGCGCATCCGGTCCACCAGCAGCGCGAGCACCAGGCCCAGCCCGGTCGCCACCAGCGGCGCGACCACCAGCCACAGCAGGGTGTTCAGCAGCACCTTCTGCACCGAGTCGGTGGTGAGCGCCCAGCCGAAGTTCTCGCCGCCGACGAACCGGCTGCCGTCGTCGTTCTGCAGACTCAGGTAGACCGTGCGGACCAGCGGCACCACCAGGCCGACGGCCAGCAGCAGCACCGCCGGGCCGAGGAACACCGCGACCGCCAGCGGGCGGGCCAGCCGGCCCCGCGCCCGGCCGGCGACCAGGAAGACCACCAGCAGGATGCCGAGGAAACCGGCGACGGCGCCGAAGGTGTTGCCGAACTTGACGGCGGCATCACCCCAGGTTCCGGCCGCCAGTCTCGCGGTGGCCAGGGCGGCGGAGGAGGACGGGGATCCGGGTACGGACATGGCTGTACGTCCCTTCGGGTGCGGTGGGAAGGGGGCGGGCGGTGCGGGTGGGTGGCCCCGCACCGCCCTCGACAGGTGGTCCCGGTGACTCGCCGGCCCGGCGGACGGCGACCGGCGGCCAGCGGCCAGCGGCCAGCGGCCAGCGGCCAGCGGCCAGCGGCAACAGACGACCAGCAGTCGGCGACCGGCGACCGGCAGCCGGCGCCCAGCGGCCGGCGTCAGAAGCTACGACCGCCGACCGCCGACGCCTACTGCGGCCAGGCGGCGTCGATGTCGGCGGCGGTCTTCTGGATCGACTGCCCTTCGGCGAACCAGGCGGTCAGCGACTTCCACTCCTGCCCGGCCCCGATCGCGGCCGGCATCAGGTCGGAGCCGTCGAAGCGGAAGGTGGCCGCCGGGTCGGTCAGCGCCTCGGCCGACAGCTTGTCGATCGGGTCGGTGTACAGGCTCTTGTCCACGCCCTGGTTGGCCGAGACCCAGCCGCTCGCGGTCTTCACCCGGCTGCTCGCCCAGTCCGAGCTGGACAGGTAGTTCTGCACCGCCTGCACCTCGGGCCGGTCGGAGAAGGCGGCCAGGAACTCGCCGCCGCCCTCGACCGGGTTGGCGACCGACGGGTTCACCGCCGGCAGGTGGAAGGCGAACACGTCCCCGTCCGGACCGACCTTGGTGCCCTTGGGCCACTGCGCCTCGTAGAAGGAGGCCTGCTGCAGCATCAGGCACTTGCCGCCCAGGATCGGCGTGCCCGCGTCCTGGAAGGTGGTGGTGGCGATCGACTTCACGTCGCCGAAGCCCGCGTTCGTCCAGGCCGGGTTCTGCATCCAGTCGGCGACGGTCTTCATCGCCGTGGTGATCTTGGGGTCGGAGAACTTCACCTGATGGCCGACCCACTGGTCGTACACCTCACCGCCGTACGAGCCCAGCACCACCTCCTCCAGCCAGTCGGTGGCCGGCCAGCCGGTGGCCGTACCGGAGGCGATGCCGCCGCACCACGGCTTGGGGCCGCCCGCCTTGGCGATCCGGTCGCTGAGCGCCATCAGGTCCGCCCAGGTCTTCGGCACCTCGTAGCCGGCCGCCTTGAAGGCCTTCGGCGAGTACCAGACCAGCGACTTCATGTTGGCGCTCATCGGCGCCGCGTAGAAGGTTCCGTTGACCGAGCCGTAGGTCTTCCAGACCGGGCTCCACTTGTCCTGGTTGGCGACGGTCTGGGCGGGCGGCTTCGCCACCTTGCCGCTCTTCACCATCTGCGCCAGCAGGCCCGGCTGCGGGATGATCGCGAAGTCCGGCGCGTTGCCGCCGGTCACCCGGACCGGCAGCTGGGACTCGAAGTCGTTCGAACCCTCGTAACTGATCTTGATCCCGGTGCACTTGGCGAACTCGGCCCAGGACTTCTCCAGGTTGTCAGACTCCGGGCTCAGGATGGACGCGAACATCGTCACTGTCGTGCCCGAATGCCCGGCGTACGGCTGGTACTTGGCGCAGTCGCCGGACAGCGACTGAGCCGCGCCGCCTCCGCCGCCCCCCGAACCGCCGGAGCTGTTGGAGCAGGCCGCGGTCAGCGCCAGCGCCGCCAGCAGGGCGGGCACGGCGACCGCACGACGGCGGAAGGTACGGGAAGTCGATTGCGGCGCGGTCGGATTGGGGGTCAATGCGGTTCTCCTCGCCAGGGCGTGGCTGCCGACGGTGGCTGAACGACATTGCGCTGTACCGGAGATGGGCCCACAGGGGCACGGACGGAGGACGGCCGGACTGATCCAAGACGTTAACGCAGCAGCCCTCCTCCGCCAAGGTCCGCGTTCGACTTTCACCGGTCGGTGTCCCGACCGTGACCCACCACCAGGCGTTTCCCGGATCGCCGCCACCACAAGTCGAAGGCCCCGCCCGGTATATCCGAACAGGGCCTCCCCCTGGCACCGGGTCGGTAACCGTCAGAACAGCCGGATCGGCAGCTCCAGCAGACTGTTCACCACCAGCGACCCGCTCGACCGCAGCTCGGCGTCCGGCACCGCGAGCGACAGCTCCGGGAACCGCGCGAACAACGCCGGCAGCGCGACCCCCGCCTCCAGCCGGGCCAGCGGCGAACCCGGGCAGACGTGCGGGCCGTGCCCGAAGGACAGGTGGCGGCTCGGATCCCGGGTGACGTCGAACAGCTCCGCCGTCACCCCGTGCTGCAGCGGATCCCGGCCGATCGCGTTGTACGAGACCAGCACCGGCTCACCCGCCGGGATCACCACGTCGCCGACCGGGATCGGCTCGGCCGTGAAGCGGAACAGGAAGTTGCTGGTCGGCGGCGTCCAGCGGAGCGACTCCTCAACCACCGCCTCCCAGGACACCTTCCCCGAACGCACCAGCTCCAGCTGGTCCGGGTGCGCCAGCAGCGCCCGCACCGCGTTGCCGATCAGGTTCACCGTGGTCTCGTGACCCGCCGCGATGATCACCCGCAGGGTGGCCGCGGCCTCCGCGTCGGTCAGCGCCCCGCCCTCGGTGTCGGCCGCCAGCAGCGCGCTCGCCAGGTCCTCACCGGGGGCCGAACGGCGCTGCGCCACCAGCTCGTTGACGAAGGCGTTCAGCCCGGCGATGGTCGCCTGGATGCCCGCCGGGTCCGGCTTGACGCCGAAGAACCGCTCGTACAGGTCGCGCAGAACGGCGTGGTCCGACTCCGGAACGCCCAGCAGCGAGCAGATCACCGTCATCGGCAGCGGGAAGGCGAAGGCCGTCTTCAGGTCGACCACCGGCTCCCCCGCCGCCAGGGCGTCCAGCAGCGCGTGGGTGATCTCCTCGACCCGCGGACGCATCAGCTCCACCCGGCGCGGGGTGAAGGCCTGCGCGACCAGCGCCCGCAGCCGACGGTGCTCGGCGCCGTCCGTGGTCACCATGCTCGGTCCCGGCACCGCCAGGCCGATCAGCGGCCAGGTCTTCGGCACCTCACCGCGCTGGTACGCCCCCCAGTGCGCGGCGTCCTTCACCAGCCGGGCGTCCGTCAGCAGCTCGCGGGCGGCCCCGTGCCGGGTCACCGCCCAGGCGGCCACACCACCGGGCAGCTCGATCGGCACCACCGGGCCGGCGGCCCGCAGCAGGGCACCCTCGGCCGCGTTGTCGCGGGCCAGCGGGTCGAGGACGATCGGGGCCGGGGCAGCGGTCATCGACAACTCTCTTTCGGACGACGGATATCGACGCGGATCTGTAGCGCGACGCGGACCTGTAACGCGACGCGGGTCGGAGGACGGCGACGGATCAGACCGGGTGGCCCGGGGTGAACGAGACCGGCAGCGCCACCAGCCCCCGCACCCAGGCCGACGGCCGCCACACCAGCGCGTGCTCGGCCACCGCCAGCCGCAGGTCCGGCAGCCGGTCCAGCAGCACCTCGATCGCCGTGGTGGCGATCACCTCGGCCGCCTCCTGGGCCGGGAACGGGCAGCCGTGCTCGCCGTACGAGTAGCTCATGTGCGCCCGGTTGCCCTCGGCCGGACGGCCGTCGGGCTGGCGCACCGACGGGTCCGCGTTGGCCCCGGCGAAGCCCAGCAGCACCATGTCGCCCGCACCGATCCGCTGACCGCCCAGCTGGGTGTCCCGGACCGCCCAGCGCCCGGCGAAGATCTGCGTCGGGGTGTCCTCCCAGAGCGCCTCGTTCAGCGCCTGGCTGATGCTGCGCCGACCGCCCGCCAGCGAGGCGGCGAACCGCTCGTCGGTGAGCATCAGCCGCAGCGCGTTGGAGATCCAGTACGAGGACGGCTGGTGGCCGGCGATCAGCAGCACCCGCAGGTCGCGCATCACCTCGTCGTGGGTCAGCCCGGCCTCGTGCGCCAGCATCCGCGAGGCCACGTCGGCCCCCGGGTACTCGGCCTTCTCCTCCACCAGCGCGAGCATCAGCTCCAGCAGCCGCTGGGCGCCGGCCGGCGCGTCCGGGCCGCCGTCCAGCATGGCCAGCAGCGCCGTGATCAGCTGCGGCGCCTGCTCCTCGTCCAGGCCGAGCACCCGGCACAGCACCAGCAGCGGCATCCGGTGCGCGTACTCGGCGACCAGGTCGGCCTCGCCGCGCCCGGCGAACTCGTCGATCAGCCCGTCGGCGATCTCCTCCGCGTGCTTGCGCAGCTCGTACGGGTCGATCCCGGCCAGCGCGTCGGTGACCGCGCGGGAGCGCCGGACGTGCTCCTCGCCCTCGGCGTAGAGGATCGAGGGGACGGGCGCCATCATCGGCTTCAGCGGCCAGTCGGCGGGCAGCGTCTCCCAGGCGTGCCAGCGGCTGGAATCGCGGCCGAACAGCTGCGGCTGACCGGTCACCTGCTGCAGTTCGCGGTAGCCGATGACCAGCCAGGCGGGCACGCCGCCGGCCAGCTCGACCGGGGCGACCGGGCCGTGCGCGGCCCGCAGCTCGCGGTAGAGCTGGGCCGGGTCGGTCTGGAAGCGCGGCCCGTACAGCGGCGTGGCGCCGGCATGCGCCGGGCAGCCCGGGGGCGGGGTGGCGGCGGGCTCGGTCACGGGGTGCTCTCCTCGTACGCGGACTCGGACTCGGTCACGGCGTGCTCTCCTCGTACATGGACGGTGCGGCGGCGGCCGTCTCCGTGGACGGTGCCGCGGCGACCGGTTCCATCGCCGGTGCGGGGGCGGCCGGTTCCATCGCCGATTCGGCGGCGGCCAGTTCGGCCTCGGCGAGCTCGGTCAGGTGGTGGACCAGGTCGATCAGCACCCGCTTGCCGGACTCGCGGTCGCGCGCGTCGCAGTCCACCAGCGGCACCGAGTCCGGCAGGTCCAGCGCCTCGCGCACCTGCTCCAGGGTGTGCGTCGGCTCGCCGAAGTTGTTGCGGGCCACGATGAACGGGGTGCCGTGGTGCTCCAGCCGGTCGATCGCGTACCAGGACTCCTCCAGCCGCCGGGTGTCCACCAGGACGACCGCGCCCAGGGCGCCGCTGAACAGGCGGTCCCAGAGGAACCAGAAACGTTCCTGCCCGGGCGCACCGAACAGGTACAGCACCTGGCGCTCGGAGAGGGTGATCCGGCCGAAGTCGAAGGCGACCGTGGTGGAGCGCTTGCCCCAGGTGCCGGCCGGGTCGATGCCCTCCCCCGCCCGGGTCATCACCTCCTCGGTGTTCAGCGGGCGGATCTCGCTGACCGAGCCGACCAGGGTGGTCTTGCCCACGCCGAAGCCGCCGACCACGACGATCTTCAGCGCGTTGTCGGCGGTCGCCCGTAGCGGGGTGCGCTCGGCGGCGGGCCGGACGTCAGAGCCGTTGGAGGCCATGCAGCACCTGCTTCAGCGTGTCGAGGTCGGGCAGCCGGGCCTTGTTCGGCGCGAACCGGGGGTGGCGGGCGGTGACCGCCCCGGACTCCAGCAGGTCACCGAGCAGGATCTTCACCACCGAGACGGGCAGCGCCAGCTCCGCCGCCACCTCCACCACCGCGGTCGGGGCCTCGCACAGCCGCAGGATCCGGACGTGCTCCGACTGCATCCCGGGTGCCGGCTGCCGTTCGGCGACGATCAGGGTGACCAGGTCGAAGGCGTTCTCCGGGGACCGGCTGCGGCCCTTGGTGATGGTGTAGAGGCGGTCCGGGTCGTCGTCGCGGCCCGGCAGCACCGGCCCCGCGGTCATATCCCGGCGCTCTCTCGTGTGGCGGCCCCCTCGGCTTCGCCCTCCCCGCCCCGGGCCGGCGCGCTGAGGTGGACGCCGATCTGCTCGATCAGGCCGTGCATGTTGTGGCCGACCACGCCCACGTCCGCGTCGTCGTCCGTGACCACCGCCAGGTGGGCACCCTCGCCGGCCGCCACGATGCACAGGATGCCGCCGTGGAACTCGGTCATCGACTGGCGGACGCCGCCGCTTCCGTCGCCGAACTCGATCGAGGCGCCGTGGGCCAGGCTCTGCAGACCGGAGGCGATCGCGGCCAGCTGGTCGGCCTGGTCGGTGCCCAGCCCGGCGGTGTGGCAGAGCTTGAGGCCGTCGGCGGAGAGAACCAGGGCGTGCCGGGTGCCGGGGGTTGCCGCCAGCAGGTTTTCCAACAGCCAGTCGAGGTCGCGGTCGGTGGCGCTGCTCATGGGGAGTCCTTCTCGGTGACGGGGGAAGCGTCGGGCGTGGTGTCGGTGTCCGTGGTCGGCGCCCCGGCGGCGTGCTGCTCGGCCTCCGGGGGACGGGCGGCGGCCCGGCGGAACGCGCCGAACCGGGCGGCCGCGCTCACCGCGTCGCTGCGTACGGGCTTCGCTGCCGGGGCCGCCGCCGGGGCGGTGACGGCCAGCGTCTGCCCGCGACGGCGCTGCGGCAGGCCGCTGTCGGTCATCCGGGCGGGCGCGGGCGGCAGCTGGGCGGGTGCGGGCGGCAGCTGGGCTGGGACGGCAGGTGCCGCCGTGACGGCGGGCGCAGCGGGTGCCCCCGTGACGGCCGGCACGGCGGGTGCCTGGGGCGCCGGCGGCAGGGGAGTGCGCGCCGAACGTGCGGGCGCCGGGCGTGCGGAGCTCAGCGCGGGCGCCAAGGCGGAAGTCAGCGCGGGGCGCGCGGACTCCGCGGCCGGCGCCTGGGTCGAGACGGGCGCCGGAGCGGACTCCGGAGCCGGGTGCGAGACCAGCTGCTGCGGGATCAGCATCACCACCCCCGTACCACCGCGCGCCGACGGCCGGAAGGAGATCTGCAGCCCGTGCTTGCGGGCCAGCACGCCGACCACCGCGAGGCCCAGCCGGGTGCCGGCGGAGAGCGTGGTGAGGTCCAGCGGCTCGGCGGAGACGGCCCGTTCGGCCCGGCGCAGCCAGCTCTCGCCCAGGCCCAGGCCGCTGTCCTCGACGGTGACCGCCAGCCCGGCCGGCACCTCCTCGACGTAGACGTGCACCTCGGCCGGTGGGGCGGAGAAGTTGGTGGCGTTGTCCAGCAGCTCGGCCAGCGCGTGCATGATGCCCTCGGCCGCGAACCCGGCCACCGCGGCCGTGCTGGCGTTGTGCAGCCGCACCCGCTGGTAGGCGCCGATCCGGCCGAGCGCGCCGCGCAGCACCGACTCCACCGCGATCGGCTTGGCCCAGCGGCGGCCCGAACGGGCGCCGGTGAGCACCGCGATGCTGTCGGCCATCCGGCCCGCCTGGGCGGTCGAGTGGTCCAGGCGCAGCAGGTCGCCCAGGACCTCCTCGTCATGCCGGTGCTGCATCTCGCGCAGCTCGGCGTGCATGCTCGTGGCCAGCGCCTGCACGCGCCCGGCGGCGGTCGCGCAGACGGCGAGCGCGGCGGCCCGCAGCCGCTCGCCCCGACCGATCTCCTCGCCGACGGCGCGCAGCAGCGCGTACTGGGGGTGCTTGCGGTAGGCGGCCAGCGCACTGTCCACGGCCGCGCCGCCCCGCAGCTTCTTCACCACCTCGGGCAGGACGCCCTCGGCGATCCCGTCCAGCTCGGCCCGCTCGGCCTCGGCCTGCGCCCGGCCCGCCTCCGCCTCGGCCCGCTCGGCGTCCCACTCGGCCCGCAGCCGGGCCAGCTCGGTGTGCATGGCCGCGACCTCCGCCTCCGCGCGGGCACGCTCCGCACGGGCCGCGTCCCGCTCGGTCTGCGCGGCGCCGACCAGCTCCCTAGCCGCCGCCTCGGCCTGCCGGGCGGAGCCGACGGCGACCAGCGCGGTCATCGTCTCCTGGTGCTGCGCGGCCAGGTCCTCGGCCAGTGCGCGGGAGCGCTCGGCGCCGAGCGCCGCCAGGCCGACGGCGATCAGCCAGAGCACCGTCACGGCGCCCACCGCGAGGGCGGTCAGCGGCTGGTGCGCGCCCAGGGCCCGGGTGACGCCGACGGGTGCGGCGGCCAGCGCCAGCAGGACGGCGGCCGCCGTCAGGGCGACGGTGCGCGGCTCGGGCCGTCGGCGCGGCCGGCCGTCGGGGCTGGGGGCTTCTCTCATCGGTGCGGTCCTCGGCAACGTCGGCGGGCGGCGGGTCGACGACGGTCGCGACCGCCGACAGCTGGTCGGGCGCAGATACGAGACCGCCCGGTGACGTTGCGAAAACGTCTCCGGGCGGCTGATCGGTTCACGCTTATGCGCCGATCATATCGATTCAGACATTGGCCTCAAGTGGCC
This sequence comes from Streptomyces sp. 1114.5, assembly GCF_003635085.1. Classification (NCBI taxonomy): domain Bacteria; kingdom Bacillati; phylum Actinomycetota; class Actinomycetes; order Kitasatosporales; family Streptomycetaceae; genus Streptomyces; species Streptomyces sp. 1114.5. Next base: position 65,993 of record NZ_RBXE01000002.1, on the reverse strand, counting down.
AGTTGACGGGCAGTCTCCTTCACCCACGTCCCGTACGTCGATTCCTCCACGTCCCGTGCACCGATTCATGCACGTCCCGTCCACCGATCGGTGACGCAACCGCCGCACGACCGAGTGGCCCGGTTCACAGCCGGGCTCAGCCCGGCTTCCGCTCGACCGCCGCCCGGACGGCCTTCGGGTCCAGCCCGTGGTCGGCGACCACCCGCGCCCTCTGGTTGACACTCGCGCAGGTGTCAACCCCGGTTGACAATCTCGGGGGTCAGTGGCCGCCGAACCGCCGTTCCAGCGCCTCCTCGAAGGTCCCCCGCCCCACCGCCCGCTCCGGCGTCAGGTTCCCGCCGGCGCGCAGACCCCGCCCCACGGCCCCCGGCACCCGCACCGGCAGCAGCACCCGCCGCCTGCCCGCCGCCCGCAGGTACGCCTCGGCCAGCTCCCGGTACGACCGCACCTGCGGCCCGCCCACCTCGGGCGCGAACCCGGCGGGCTCCTCCCCCGCCAGATCCGCCACCGCCACCGCCACTTCCCGGACATCCACCGGCTGGAACCGCGCCCCGCCGACCACCGGGAACACCGGCAGCTTCACCGAGGCGTCGAAGAACCTCAGCAGCAGGTCGTGGAACTGCGTGGCCCGCAGCACCGTCCACCCCAGCCCCGACTCCCGCACCACCCGCTCACAGGCCAGCTTCGTCCGGTAGTACGCGAGCGGCACCCGGTCGATCCCCACGATCGACACGTACACCAGGTGCCGCACGCCCGCCCCGCGAGCCCGCGCCACCAGCGTCCGGACCGCCGCCACGTCCGCCTTCCGCTGCGTGGTCGCGCAGTCCACCACCACCTCGACCCCGGCCATCGCCTCCGCGATCCCGGCCCCGCTCACCAGGTCCCCGACCACCCACTCGACCCCGTCGCCCCCGCCCCGCGCCCGCCGGCTCAGGGCCCGCACCGCCACCCCGCGCGCCACCAGCAGCCGCACCACCTCCCGTCCCAAGGTCCCCGTCGCCCCGGTCACCAGCACCGTCCCGTCCACCACACCACTCCTCTCGTCGACTGCCTTGTCCTCCTTACGGACCGACCACCGCCCCGATCCGTGACATCGGCAGCCCCCGGGAACGCCGAAAGCGGGGCGAGGACCGTGAAGTCCTCGCCCCGCTTCAGGAGTTCACCTCAGGGGGTGAACACCGGGCTGGTCAGCTGCAGCCGCTGGTGGAGCCGCAGCCCTCGCAGAGGTAGCAGCTGCCGGCGCGGCGCATCTTGGTGCCGCAGGAGAAGCAGAGCGGCGCGTCGGCGTTGAGGCCGAGCTGGATCTCCATCAGCTCCGTGGAGTTGTGGGCCTGCTTCGGGGCCGCCTTGGGCGCCTCGACGGCCGGGGCCGGGGTGGCGGCGACCACCGGGGTCACCGGCGCCACCGGGGCGGACTGGGCGAGCGACTCGGTGTCGAGCTCGTCGGCGTCCAGCGGCTCGTAGGAGCCGGTCTCCAGGTGACGCTGGCGCTCCTCGACGGAGTGGATGCCGAGCGCCGAGCGGGTCTCGAAGGGCAGGAAGTCCAGCGCCAGGCGGCGGAAGATGTAGTCGACGATCGACTGGGCCATCCGCACGTCCGGGTCGTCGGTCAGGCCGGCCGGCTCGAAGCGCATGTTGGTGAACTTCGAGACGTACGTCTCCAGCGGGACGCCGTACTGCAGGCCGACCGAGACGGCGATGGAGAAGGCGTCCATCATGCCCGCGAGGGTCGAGCCCTGCTTGGACATCTTGAGGAAGACCTCGCCGAGGCCGTCGTCCGGGTAGGAGTTGGCGGTCATGTAGCCCTCGGCGCCACCGACCGTGAAGGAGGTGGTGATGCCCGGGCGGCCCTTGGGGAGGCGCTTGCGGACGGGGCGGTACTCGACCACCTTCTCGACCGCGGCAGGAGCCTGCGCCGTCTCGGCCTTGTCCTCGGAGTCCTTCTTCTTCGCCGAGAGCGGCTGGCCGACCTTGCAGTTGTCGCGGTAGATCGCGAGCGCCTTGACGCCCATCTTCCACGCCTCGAAGTAGATCTCCTCGATCTCCTCGACCGTGGCACTCTCGGGCATGTTCACCGTCTTGGAGATGGCGCCGGAGATCCACGGCTGGATCGCGGCCATCATCCGCACGTGGCCCATGGCCGAAATGACGCGCTCGCCCATCGCGCAGTCGAACACCTCGTAGTGCTCGGCCTTCAGGCCCGGCGCGTCGACGACGTTGCCGTGCTCGGCGATGTGGGCGACGATCGCCTCGATCTGCTCGTCCTGGTAGCCGAGGCGCTTGAGCGCCCGCGGGACGGTGCCGTTGACGATCTGCATCGAGCCGCCGCCGACGAGCTTCTTGAACTTGACCAGGGCCAGGTCGGGCTCGACGCCGGTGGTGTCGCAGTCCATCATCAGGCCGATGGTGCCGGTCGGGGCGAGCACCGAGGCCTGGGCGTTGCGGAAACCGTTCTGCGCACCGAGGCGCACCACGTCCTGCCAGGTCCGGTTGGCGGCCAGCCAGACCGGGGCGTCCAGTTCGTCCACCGAGACGGCGTCGAGCGAGGCGTCCGCGTGCTGCTTCATGACCTGCTGGTGGGCGGTCGCGTTGCGGGCGTAGCCGTCGTACGGGCCGACGACACCGGCGAGTTCGGCGCCGCGGCGGTAGGCGGTGCCGGTCATCAGCGAGGTGATGGCGCCGGCCAGGGCGCGGCCGCCCTCGCTGTCGTAGGCGTGGCCGGTGGCCATCAGCAGGGCGCCGAGGTTGGCGTAGCCGATGCCGAGTTGGCGGTAGGCGCGGGTGGTCTCGCCGATCTTCTCGGTCGGGAAGTCGGCGAAGCAGATGGAGATGTCCATCGCGGTGATGACCAGCTCGACGACCTTGGCGAAGCGCTCGGCGTCGAAGCTGTCGTCGTCGCGCAGGAACTTCATCAGGTTGAGCGAGGCGAGGTTGCAGCTGGAGTTGTCCAGGTGCATGTACTCGGAGCAGGGGTTGGACGCGTTGATGCGGCCGGACTCCGGGCAGGTGTGCCAGTGGTTGATGGTGGAGTCGTACTGGATTCCGGGGTCGGCGCAGGCCCAGGCGGCCTCGGCCATCTTGCGGAACAGCTTCTTGGCGTCGACGGTCTCGATGACCTCGCCGGTCATCCGGGCGCGCAGGCCGAATTCGGTGCCGTTCTCGACGGCGGTCATGAATTCGTCGGAGACGCGGACCGAGTTGTTGGCGTTCTGGTACTGGACGGAGGTGATGTCGTCCCCGCCGAGGTCCATGTCGAAGCCGGCGTCGCGCAGGGCGCGGATCTTCTCCTCCTCCTTCACCTTGGTCTCGATGAAGGCCTCGACGTCCGGGTGGTCGACGTCGAGCACGACCATCTTGGCCGCGCGGCGGGTGGCGCCACCGGACTTGATGGTGCCGGCCGAGGCGTCGGCGCCGCGCATGAAGGAGACCGGGCCGGAGGCGTTGCCGCCGGAGGAGAGCAGTTCCTTGGAGGAGCGGATGCGGGAGAGGTTGAGGCCGGCGCCGGAGCCGCCCTTGAAGATCATGCCCTCTTCCTTGTACCAGTCGAGGATCGACTCCATGGAGTCGTCGACGGACAGGATGAAGCAGGCGCTGACCTGCTGGGGCTGCTTGGTGCCGACGTTGAACCAGACCGGCGAGTTGAAGCTGAACACCTGGTGGAGGAGGGCGTGGGTCAGCTCGTGCTCGAAGATCTCGGCGTCGTCCTTGGAGGCGAAGTAGCCGTGCTTCTCGCCGGCGGCGCGGTACGTGAGCACCACGCGGTCGATGATCTGCTTGAGGCTCCACTCGCGCTGCGGGCTGCCGACCGCGCCGCGGAAGTACTTGGACGTGACGATGTTGACGGCGTTGACCGACCAGAAGTCCGGGAACTCGACGCCGCGCTGCTCGAAGTTGATCGAGCCGTCGCGCCAGTTGGTCATGACGACGTCGCGCCGCTCCCAGCGGACCGCGTCGTACGGGTGCACGCCAGGAGTGGTGTGGATGCGCTCCATCCGGAGACCGCCCTTGGGGGCCTTGGCGCCCTTGGCCGCCTTCTCGGACTTCGACCCGCGTGCGGAACCGCTCGTGGTGTCTGTCACTTCTCGCTCCTCCTCCTGGGCAAACGCCCGGAGTGCCCTGAAAAGTCCGGGCACTGCTGGTTCGTTCTTCCGGTGTGCGGGCAGGCGGAGACCCTGCCTGTTCTCGCACGGTTTGTAGTGTTCTGCGCCCCGTTTCCGGGCGCGCGGGGGCCCCGCGGGGCCGTCGTGGTGCGGCTGGGCCCGCCTGGGGCCTGGTGCCGGCGCCTCCTAGGGCGCGGCGGCGGCGACGGAGACGCAGGCGTCGTCCGTCTCCGGGGTGAGAGGCTGCTCGGCGCGCAGTTGCGCGATGGCGGCCTCGAAGTCTTCCAGTCCGTCGTAGGCCTGGTACACGCTGGCGAAGCGCAGGTAGGCGACCACGTCGAGTTCCTTGAGCGGGCCGAGTATGGCCAGCCCGACGTCGTGGGTGGTCAGCTCGGCGTTGCCGCTGGCGCGCACGCACTCCTCGACCCGCTGGCCGAGCTGGGCCAGCGCGTCCTCGGTGACCGGGCGGCCCTGGCAGGCCTTGCGGACGCCGGTGATGACCTTCTGCCGGGAGAACGGCTCGGTGACGCCGCTGCGCTTGATGACCATCAGCGCCGCCGTCTCCACCGTGGTGAAGCGGCGACCGCAGTCCGGGCACTGCCGACGACGGCGGATGCAGCTGCCGTCCTCGGTGGTCCGGCTGTCGACAACGCGGCTGTCGGAGTGCCGGCAGAAGGGGCAGTGCACCTCGGGATCCCTCCCTGGCAGAACGTGCGGACCAGTCGAGTCTATGCGATGTGCCCCCGGCCTCGGCAAGCTGATCATGCGAGGCGACCACTAGTACTGGGCACGGAGAGGACTCTAGCCACTACATCTAGGTCTCTGGGGGAAGCGGCACCCCTGGCGTGTCGGCGCCGATTAGACTGCCGGAGTCGCGTTCGAGTCGAACATTTACTCGATGTACAACAAAGCCTTGATCGAGTCAGCCAACTCCCGAATAATTCACTCGAACGTGTGTTTGGCGCAACCTTTCGATAGGAGGTGCGTTGGGCTGGAAAAGGGAGAGGACAGCCGTCGAGAGGGGCCGCCGTGAACACGATCGAAAGCAACACCATCCCGGTGCAGGAACACGCCCAGTTCAAGCTCGGGCAGCGCACCAACAATCAGCAGGGTGTGGACATCAGCATGGACCGCAGCGAAGACCACCGTCTCCCCGGTACGGCCCTTTCCGGCGCGAACCGGGTGCCCGACCAGCCGGTCGAACACTCCTCCGCCATGGTTGATGACGCCCATGCCTCCCCCGCCCGGGCCATGCCCGGGCGCCCCCCCGGCATCCGCACCGACGAGGCCGGGCTCACCGAGCGCCAGCGCCGGGTGATCGAGGTCATCCGGGACTCCGTCCAGCGCCGGGGCTACCCGCCGTCCATGCGCGAGATCGGCCAGGCCGTCGGCCTCTCCAGCACCTCCTCGGTCGCCCACCAGCTGATGGCCCTGGAGCGCAAGGGCTTCCTGCGCCGCGACCCGCACCGGCCGCGCGCCTACGAGGTCCGCGGCGTCGAGGTGGCCCGTCCGAACACCGCCGAGACGGCCGGCCGCCCCTCCACCTCCTACGTGCCGCTGGTGGGCCGGATCGCCGCCGGCGGGCCGATCCTGGCCGAGCAGACGGTCGAGGACGTCTTCCCGCTGCCCCGCCAACTGGTCGGCGAGGGCGAGCTGTTCGCGCTCACCGTGCGCGGCGACTCGATGATCGAGGCCGCCATCTGCGACGGCGACTGGGTCACCGTCCGCCGCCAGCCGGTCGCCGAGAACGGCGACATCGTGGCCGCCATGATCGACGGCGAGGCCACCGTCAAGCGGCTCAAGCGCGAGGACGGCCGGATCTGGCTGATGCCGCACAACCCGGCGTACGAGCCGATCAACGGCGACAACGCGACCATCCTGGGCAAGGTCGTCGCGGTCCTGCGCCGCCTCTGAGCGGGCTGCGCGTCCCCTCGGGCGCGCCCGCACCACCACCATCAGACACCGGGAAGGGGCTCCACCGCAGCGTGCGGGGAGCCCCTCCGGCGTTCCGAGGACCTGCCGAGGCCCGCTCAGCCCCGCTTCACCACCGGCCGCACCGGCGCCGCCGAGGCGTCGATCGCCGCCAGCGAGCGCCGCACCTGGTTGCGGTCCGTGGTGTACCAGAACCCGGGCATCGAGGACCGGAAGAAGCCCCCGTACCGCTTGGTCTCCACCCGTGGGTCCAGCACCGCCACCACACCCCGGTCCTCCGCCGCGCGGACCAGCCGGCCCGCGCCCTGCGCCATCAGCAGCGCCGCGTGCGTGGCCGCGACCGCCATGAAGCCGTTCCCCCCGCGCTGTTCGACGTCCCGCTGGCGGGCGCTCATCAGCGGGTCGTCCGGCCGCGGGAACGGGATCCGGTCCATCACGACCAGCTGACAGGCCGAGCCCGGCACGTCCACGCCCTGCCAGAGCGAGAGCGTGCCGAACAGGCAGGTGCTCGCGTCCGAGGCGAACTCGCGGATCAACTCGCCCAGGGTGTCCTCCCCCTGGAGCAGGATCCGGTGGTCCAGCCGCTCGCGCATCGCCTCGGCGGCTGCCTGGGCGCCGCGCATCGAGGAGAACAGGCCCAGCGTCCGCCCGCCGGCCGCGCCGATCAGCTCGGCCAACTCGTCGAGCATGTCCGGCCGTTCGGGGTCGCGCCCGGGATCGGCCAGGTGCTTGGCGACGTACAGGATGCCCTGCTTGGGGTACTTGAACGGCGAGCCGACGTCGATGCCGCGCCAGTGCGGCACCGCGTCCTCGCCGAACGCCGGGCCCTGCTCCGGGTTGTCCCCGGCCGTGCGGACGTCCGGCAGCCGCGTCTCGGCGGGCAGGCCGACCGAGGCGGCGACGCCGTTGAAGTCCCCGCCGAGCTTGAGGGTGGCGGAGGTGAGGACGACCGAGCGCTCCTTGTACAGCCCCTCGCGCAGCAGCCCGGACACGCTCAGCGGGGCGACCCGCAGCGAGGCGGTGCCCAGCCCGTAGCGGTCGCTGCGCTCGATCCAGACCACGTCGTACTCGGAGCCCTCCAGCAGCCGGTCGGCGGTCTCGTGCAGCGTCTCGGCCGAGGCCATCGCCTGCTTGCGGACGGCGTCCTCGTCGCTGAGCCCCTTGTCCCTGGTCTCCCCCAGCGAGGTGATCACCTGGCGGGCGGCGTCCCGGATCGCGGTGACCGCGTACGCCAGGTACTCCGGCAGTTCCTCGACCCGGCCGGGCTGGGCGGTCTCCATCAGGCCGTGGTAGTTCTCGGCGGCGGCCTGCAAGGCGTCGACGGCCTTCTCGTTGGCGAGCCGGGCGGCCCGCTTCACCGCCCGGTTGACCGCGCCGACGGTCAGCTCGGCGGTGGCCGCGCCGGTGACCCGGTTGACCAGCTCGTGCGCCTCGTCCACGATCAGCAGCCCGTGCTCGGGCAGCACCGGCGCGCCCTCGATCGCGTCGATGGCGAGCATCGCGTGGTTGGTGACCACGACGTCCGCGAGCTTGGCCCGCTCCCGCGCCTTCTCGGCGAAGCACTCCTGCCCGTACGGGCAGCGGGTGGCGCCCAGGCACTCCTTGGAGGTGACCGAGAGCTGCGCCCAGGCCTTGTCGGAGACGCCGGGGCTCATGTCGTCCCGGTCCCCGGTCTCGGTCTCGTCGGCCCAGTCGCGCAGCCGCAGCACGTCCTGCCCGAGCTTGCCGGTGGGCCCGCCGAGGGCGTCCACCGGGTCGAACAGGCCCTCGCCCTCGTCGCTCGGGGTGCCCTCGTTGGCCCGGTGCAGGCACAGGTAGTTGGAGCGGCCCTTGAGCATCGCGTACAGCGGGCGGCGGCGCAGCACCGGGTGCAGCGCGTCGACGGTGCGCGGCAAGTCCCGTTCCACCAGCTGGCGTTGGAGCGCCAGGGTGGCGGTCGCGACGACCACGCGGTCGCCGTGGGCGAGCGCGGGCACCAGGTAGGCCAGGGACTTCCCGGTGCCGGTGCCGGCCTGGACGAGCAGGTGCTCGCCGTGGTCGACGGCGTCGGCGACGGCCTCGGCCATCCGGACCTGTCCGGGGCGCTCGACGCCGCCGACGGCCGCCACCGCGGCGTGCAGCAGTTCGGGGATCCGCGAGCGCGGGACGGGGACTGCTTCCTCGGCCTCGTCGCCGAGGTCCGCCGCCCGCTGGGATTCGGAGTCGTGGGATTCGGAGTCGTTCGTCATGACCCTCCCACCCTACGGGGCGGGGGTGACAATCCGGTCCCGTTGCGCGGGCAACCGTACGTCCACGGCCACGAGCGCGTTCGGCACCGTCCCGTACCGCGCGGCGTGCGGGCGGAACGGGCGGTCCTGGTAGCCGTCGAGGAGCAGCCGGTTGCGGTTGAGGCAGAGCCGGTCGATCCGGGGCCGGAACAGGTCGAACAGCTCGAAGCGCTCGCGCAGCTCGGGGAAGCGGTCCTGGTGGCGGAGGATCTCGGCGCGCAGCAGCGCCCAGAACTCGGCCTCGGGCAGCCCGGTCTGCGCCTCCAGCAGCGGGGCGAGGTAGCGGAAGACGCCGATGAACAGCCCGGAGTGGATGAACTGGCAGAGCCCCTGCGGATGCTCCCGCAGCAGGACGTCGGCGACCTCGGCGGGCAGGTCGCGCAGCTCGGGCAGGTCGGCCGAGCTGAGGTTGACGTCGTCGACGAAGTCCTTGACCGCGAGCCGGGCCGGGGTGTCCCGCTCGTCGAAGACGACGATGGCGTTCTCGCCGTGCGGGGAGAAGACCAGGCCGTACCGGTAGAGGAAGTGCAGCAGCGGCGGCAGCATCGCGGCGAACAGCCGGGCGGTCCACTCGGCGGGGGTACGGCCGGAGCGGGTGATCAGCTCGGCGGCGAGCGCCCGCCCGTCGGAGCCGGTCTGCAGCAGGGCGGCCAGGGTGCGGGCGCGTTCGCCCGGGTCCAGGCGGGGGCCGAGCGGTTCGCGCCAGATCGCGCCGAGCAGCTCCTTGTACTGGTAGGGCGCCTCGGGCAGCTCCCGGTACAGCGGGTGGTCGACGGTGACGGAGGCGATCTCGCCGAGCAGGATGACCCGGCACTCGTCGCGCAGGAACGGGTCGGCCTCGTACAGCCCGTGCAGCCAGGCGGTGACGGCGGGCGCGGCGAGGGTGCGTTCGGTGGGCAGGCCGCGCCAGACCAGGGTGTTGAGGATCGACAGCGGCAGCTTGACGGTGCAGCGCTCGGGGCGGGCGGTGTTGAAGAAGGAGCGGATGGACTGCTGGGGCAGTCGTGGGTCGCCGTCCGAGGGCAGCGGGACGATTTCCCCGGACGCGATCCAGGGCGCGAACAGCGGCAGGATCGTCTCGTCCCACTGCCAGGGGTGGACGGGCAGCAGCAGGTAGTCGTCGGCGTCCGGGCCGAGCGCGGCGCGCAGTGCGTCCACGTCGTCGAGTTCGCGGGCGTAGAGCTGCTCGGGCCGTTCCAGGCCGGGTACGCCGCGGTACTCGGCGAGCCGGCGGTGGACGGCGATCCAGGGCAGTGGGCGCGGGCTGCGGGCCTCGGGGGCCCAGCGGGCGGCGTCGACGGCGGAGAAGCCGATCCGGCCCTTGTTGGGGACGATCCAGGGGTGGCCGGTCTGTCGGCCCTCCAGGGCGGGGTGGTCGAGGTCGGCGAGCTCGGCGGCGGTGAGCGCGGTGGCGAGCTGGCGGGCGTCGGCGGCCAGGGTGGCGGAGAGTTCGCGGATCAGGTGGCCGGTGGTGTCGCCGGGCATCCCCAGGGTCTCCCGGGCGTACGGGAGGAAGCGCAGCGGGTCCAGCCCGTCGGGCTCGGAGCACCGGACGGAGTCCGGGTCGACCTGCCAGCCGTCGTAGGCGCCGCGCCGGGCGGTGAAACGGTACTCCACGCCGGGCAGCTTCAGCAGGTACTCGCCGTCGAGGGCCCCGGGCAGCGGCGTGAGCAGCTCCTCGTAGGCGAACTCGCCGAGCATCTTGGCCAGCAGGGCGCGGCCGGCCCGCTGCCAGTGCCCGGCGGTGAGGTGTGGGGGCAGGTAGAGCGGCGGTTCAGCGGCCGGCTGTTGCGGCACGGGTCAGCTCCTGGGGGCGGGGGAAGACGGGGGTCTGTTCGAGGGGTGCGGGTACGGCTGCGGGTCCGGAGGCGGGTGCAGGGGCAGGGGCGGGCGGCGCGAAGCCGGTCCAGGCGGTGCGGGTGGGCAGCCGGTGGACGGTCCGGCCGGTGACGGCGTTGAGGATCACGGCGGCCCGGTGCGCGCCGAGCCCGAGGTCGGGCGTGCCGACGCCGTGGGTGTGCAGTTCGGCGTTCTGGACGTAGAGGCCACCGGTGAGCTCGGGCCGGGTGGCGACCCGGTGGTCGAGGTCGACCCGGTAGCGCCCGGTCTCGTCCCAGTCGATCAGGGGGGCGAGCGGTTCGAGCGCGGCCGGGCGGGCGGCCCGGTAGCCGGTGGCGAGCACCACGGCATCGGTGCGCAGCACGTGCTCGGCGCCGGAGTCGGTGTGCCGGCAGCGCAGTTCCAGGCCGCCGCAGGGGCCGGGGCGGGCGTCGGTGACGCCGGTGCCGGGGGTGATCTCGACCGGGGCGGTGTCGATCGGGCGGCCGATGGTGCGCTCGTAGAGGTGGTCGTGGATCTCGGCGAGGGTTTCGGCGCTGGCGGCCTTGTGCAGCTGCCACTGGGCGTCGACCAGGGTGTCCCGGACGGGCGCCGGCAGGCCGTGGAAGTAGCGGGTGTAGTCGGGGGTGAAGTGCTCCAGGCCGAGCTTGGAGTACTCCATGGGCGCGAGTGCCCGGGTGCGGGTGAGCCAGCGCAGCCGGACGCCGTCGTCCTGGTGGCGGCGGAGCAGGTCGAGGAAGACCTCGGCGCCGGACTGCCCGCTGCCGACCACGGTGATGTCCCGGGCGCCGGCCAGGTCGGCGCGGCGGTCCAGGTAGTCGGCGGAGTGGAAGGCGCGGGGGTGGCCGGCCAGGGCGGCGAAGGCCTCGGGGCGCACCGGCCGGGTGCCGACCCCGAGGGCGAGGTTGCGGGCCCGTACGGTGGACCGCTGCCCGGTGGCGGTGTCGGTCAGCTCCACCCGGTACCACGGGCCCTCCCCCGAGGTGCCGGCCCAGTGCAGGGCGGTGACCTCGGTGCCGAAGCGGCAGTTGGGCAGCCGCTCGGCGGCCCAGCGGCAGTAGTGGTCGTACTCGCGGCGGGGCAGTTGGAAGCGCTCGGCGAAGTAGAAGGGGAAGAGCCGGTCCTGCTCTCGCAGGTAGTTGAGGAAGGACCACGGGTTGGTCGGGTCCACCAGGGAGACCAGGTCGGCGAGGAAGGGCACCTGCATCCGGGCCCCGTCCACCAGCATTCCGGGGTGCCAGCGGAACTCCGGGCGCTGGTCGCAGAAGAGCGTGCGCAGGCCGGGGACGGGCTGGGCGAGCGCGGCGAGCGAGAGGTTGAACGGGCCGATGCCGACGCCGAGCAGGTCGTACGGCGGCTGGGAGGCTGCGGTGTCCACGGGGTGTCCTAGGCGGGATCGGGGCCGGGCGGGGTCTGCCGGCCGAAGGCCGGGGCCGGGCGGGTCAGGGCCGGGCGGCCCGGGTTCGCACCATGAGGGCGGCGCGCTTGCCGGGCAGGTCGAGTTCGGCGGCCGTCCGGAACCCGGCCCGTTCGAAGGCCCGGACCGAGCGCCGGTTGCGGACGTCCGGTTCGGCGACGACCCGTTCGCAGTGCGGGCGGCGGCGCAGGATCCGCTCCGCGAGGGCGCCCAGCAGGACGGCGCCCAGCCCCCGGCCGCGGCTGGCGGCGGGGCCGAGCAGCAGGTGCAGGCCGGTGTCGTACGGCCGGGCCGGGTAGTGGGCGGCGAGCGGGTCGAGGTCGGCGCGGTAGACCTCCCAGTAGCTCATCGGCTCGCCGTCGAGCAGGCCGAGGCAGGGGAGGCTGCGGCCGTCGCCGTCCAGCTGGGCCCGGACGTGCCGGGCGGTGCGTTCCGGTGGTCCGGCGAGTTCCCAGAAGGCGTCGACCTCGGGGTCGTTCATCCACCCGGCGAGCAGGTCCAGGTCGGCGGGCAGCCGGACGGGCCCGAGCCGGAACTCGCCGGCCGGGGTGGGGATCGCGCCCCACCCGGGCAGGTCGTCGAACATCAGGGGCCCGCCACCGGGTTGGGGATGTCCACGTACACGGACTGGGTGGCGACCGGGCCGACCAGCTCGTCCAGGCCGTTGATCCGGGTGAGCAGGTTGGCCTTGCAGGGCAGCGTGGGCGCGTCCAGCAGCAGTGCGGGCAGCGCCGAGCCGGTGGCGGCCGCGGGACCGGCCAGGAACCGGCGCAGCGCGGCCAACAGCACCGTCTCGTCGGCCAGTTGCTGGGAGCCGAGGGCTCCGATCAAGCCGAGGACGTGGTTGATGCCGAGGTAGTAGGCGAAGTGGTGGTCGATCACCGGGTCGGGGAGGAAGGTGTCGCTGTCGGTGCCGAGCCCGGGCAGCCGGGCGGTGAGCCGTTCGGCGGCGCTCTCCCGGTAGTAGTAGCCCTGGTTGTCGCGGTAGCGCCCGCCGGTCGGCCAGCCGTCGGCGTCCAGCAGGACCAGGCTGTTCTGCTGGTGGGCTTCGAGGGCGATGCCGGCCCGGCCGTCCAGCCAGAGGACGGGCAGCACGACGGTGTCCAGGTAGCGCAGGAACCATTCGGCGGCCACGGTCGGCAGCGGGCGGCCGCAGCGGGCGGCGAGCGCCCGCAGGGTGTCGCCGAGCCGGGAGGGCACGGTGTCGCCGGTGCCGAGCGGCTGTTCGGCGACCAGCCCGGCGACGCAGAGCACGCGCTCGGCGGCGGCGAAGGGCTGGGCGCGCAGCACGGTGTCCAGGCCGCCCGGGTCGCCGAGCCCGGGGTGGTCGACGCCGATCCAGGCCGGGTCGCGGACGATGTCGAAGCCCGGGTGGGCGGCCCGCCACTCGGCGGCCAGCCCGCTCTCCAGCAGCCGGTGCATCTCCAGGCCGCGGTGGAGCTCCTTGCGCAGGTTCTCCCGGCGGGAGTTGGTGATCCGCAGGCCGAGCGAGAGCTTGAGCATCCACGGGGTGCCGGGCCGGTAGACGGTGCGCACCGAGGAGGTGGGGTACCACGGCTCCCCGGCCGGGCCGAGGTCGTGCAGCAGCCCCTCGGCGAGCAGTGCGGCGACGGCCGGCCGGTGGGCGAGTTCGCGGGCCTGCCAGGGGTGCAGCGGCAGGGCGGCGGTGCCGGGCGGCAGTGCGGTGCGGCTGCCGAGCAGGCCGGCGGTGAGCTGGTCGGCGCTCTCGGCGACGGCGGAGCCCGCGGCGAGCAGGTCGCGGTCCACGGCGTACCAGTGGAGCTGGAAGGAGCCGTGCAGTTCGGGCGAGTAGGCGGCGCTCTGGGCCGGGCCGAGGCCGTCGCGGCTCTTCGGGGTGGGGTGCAGCGGGTGGCCGAGCAGCAGGGACTGTTCGGCGGCGAGGAAGTGCGAGCGCTCCGGTCCGCCGGGGGCGGGGGCGGTGCGGCGGTGGGCCAGGATCTCGGCGGTGCGGACGACCGAGTCGGCGACCCGGCCGGCGAGGTCGGCGACCTGCCCGGGGTCGGGCCGCTCGGCGGCCGCGGCGGCGAGCAGCGCGGCGGCGGTGACGGCGTCCACCGGGGTGCCGGCCGAGGCCTCCACCGGAGCGCTCGCCGCCGCGAGGGTGGCGCGCCCGAAGCGGTGCCAGCCGCCCGGGGACCAGTAGCGGACCGGGGCGGTGAGCAGGGCGGCGCCGCCGAGGACGGCGATCCGGAGTCGGCCGTCGGGGCCGGGGCGGGCGCCGGTCTCCCGGGTCCAGCAGCGCAACAGGGCTTCCAGTGCGGCCTGTTCGGCGGCGACCGCGGGGTCGGCGTGCAGCAGCGGGTCGGGCTCGACGGTCGACCGCGGCGCGGCCAGCGGCGGTTCCGGCGGGGCTCCGGTGAGGGCGGTGCTCAAGGCTGCTCCTTGGGGCGCGTGGGGGTGCCGACGCGCGGGCGGAGAAGGGAACCGGCGGGCGCTCGCACCGTCGCGTCAGGTAAGGGTTACCTATCCATGACGGGTGATCACAAGGACGGCTCACTCGTCCGGGTGAAGATCGGAGATTGTCCACCACCGGAGGTCGGGACCCTGCTGCACCAACGGATCAACCGGGCCCGCGTCGCGGATCGGTGACCTCCGGTCCGGGCCGCAACCCGGGGGGGTGGGCACGGCCGTCCTCGTCGGCGATGGAAGACTCCAGGACGGTGGCCCACCGCACCGCGGGCCCACCGCACCACCGCACCACAGGCGGACCGAGCACCGAACCGACCGAGCACAGGGGGACGCGCACAGATGTCAACGATCCACCGGTCAGCACTGGCCGCCGCCGCGGTCGCGGGAGCCCTGTTCGCCGTGAGCGCCTGCGGACCTGACGGCCCGGCGGGCAGCGGCGCGGGCACCGCCGCGCCGCCGCCCGACTCGGCCGCGGCGAGCGGCCGTTCGAGCGGTTCCGGCGGAAGCGGCGTGATCGGCGGGATCACCCTCCCGTCCGGTCTGCCGACCGGCCTGCTGGAGGGCCTGCCGAGGAGCTGGGACGACCTGAAGAAGTGGAAGTTCGAGGACTGGGACACGTGGGCGTCCAAGCACGTCTTCAACAACCCGGTGGTGAAGGACTTCTGGGATCCGGACAAGATGGGCGACTCCAAGCCCGCCGAACCGGCTCCGCCCGCCGCCAAGCCCGCCCCCACGACCCCCAAACCCGCCACCGACGACGGCGTGACCGATCCGGAGCCGCCGGCGGTCAAGGCCGTGGCGGTACCGCGTCCGTACACCAAGCAGCCCTCCGGCAAGGTGTTCTTCTCCGCCCAGGGCGGCCGCGGCAACTGCTCGGCGACGGTGATCACCGACCCGCAGCACCCGGGCAAGAGCAACCTGGTGTGGACGGCGGGCCACTGCGTGCATCCGGGCAAGGGCGGCAGCTACTACAAGGACCTGGTCTTCGTGCCCGCGTACAACAACTCGGGCGCGTCCAGCGGCGGCAAGCGGGCCCCGCTGTCCGAACTGGCCCCGTTCGGCACCTGGTGGGCCGACCAGGTCGCCACCTCCCCGCAGTGGACGGTCGAGGGCGGCAGCTCCGGCGACGCCGCCAACCAGTACGACTTCGCGGTCATGCGCGTGCACAACCAGAACGACACCGGCAAGTCCCTTGAGGAGACGGTCGGTTCGGCCGTCCCGGTGTGGTTCGACGCCCCCCGCGACAAGCTCGGCGTGTGGGCCACCGGCTACCCGCTGCTCAAGCCCTTCGACGGCCAGGAGCTGTACCGGTGCGACGGCGGCAAGCCGACCCGGCTCTCCTTCGACGCCAAGCGCCCCTCGATGCTCACCATCGGCTGCGACATGACCCAGGGCTCCAGCGGCGGCGGCTGGTTCGCCACCATGCCGGACGGCAGGACGGCCCTGGTCAGCAACACCTCGATCGGCACCCAGGAGCACACCTCGCTGAGCGGCCCGTACCTGGAGACGGTCGCCAGGCAGGCCCTGGACTGGATCTCCAGGAAGCAGTAGCCGCCACGGGGGGCGGCGGTACGGGAACACCAGCACAGCGCGGGGGACGATGCAGCATGCCCAGAACCACCAGCCGGGGACGCCGGACCGGCACGGCCGGCGCCGCACTGCTCGCCGCGCTCGCCCTCGCCGCGACCGCCTGCGGCCCGGACGGCCCCGCCAGGCCGGCCGCCCCGCCCCCCGCCCTGCCCAAGTCCGCGCCCACCAGCCTGGGCGACCTGACGGGCTGGAAGCTGGAGGACTGGACGAAGTACGTCGCCGACAGCGGGTTCGCCGAGGACGCGGCCCCGGGCGCCTGGTCGGCCGCCCGGATGGACGCCGCCAAGCCGCGGCCCACCCCGGAGTACTCCCTGACCGGCCCGGCGGCCCCCGGCGTCGAACGGGACCCGGCGCCCACCGCCGTCCCGGCCCAGCCGCAGCCGCACCCGTACGGCCTGCCCGCCGCCGTGGTCGGCCGGCTCTTCATGACCACCCCGCAGGGCGACGCGGCCTGCTCCGCCACCGTGGTCTCCGACCCGGCCAACCCCGGCCGCAGCAACCTCGTCTACACCGCCGCGCACTGCCTGCACGACGGCAAGGGCGGCGGCTGGCTGAAGAACCTGGTCTTCGTGCCCGCCTTCAACCGGGACGGCCAGGCCGCCCACGGCAAGCCGTACGCCGACCGGCAGGCCGCACCGTACGGCCGGTGGACGGCGGTGCGCGCGCTGGTGTCGCCGACCTGGCTGCAGGAGAGCGGCGTCGGGGCCCACAACCAGTTCGACTACGGGATCCTCCGGGTGCGCGGCGAGGACGACTCCGGCAGGTCCCTGGAGGAGACGGTCGGCGGCGCCGTCCCGATCTGGTTCAACGCCCCGCGCGACCAGATCACCTCGGCCGCCGCCTACGGCTACCCGGCCGAGCGGCCCTTCGACGGCATGGAGCTGGACCACTGCGACTCGCCCGTCGCACCCGCCCGGCTCTCCTTCGACCGGACCCGCCCGCCGCTGTACGTGATCGGCTGCTCGATGACGGCGGGCTCCAGCGGCGGCGGCTGGTTCATCACCAAGGACGGCAAGCCCAACCTCATCAGCGTCGGCGCGGTCGGCAACCGCAACCCGGCCGGCTACCAGGCCGGACCGGCCCTGCAGGACCAGGCGAAGCAGGCCTTCGACTACTTCGCCAAGAACGTCAGGTAGCTCCCCCAACGCTCCCCCTACGCTCCCCTACGCAGGAGCTCCCACCGCGCAGGAAGGGCCCCCGGGACTGTTCCCGGGGGCCCTTCCCACGCCTTCGGCGTCGATTCTCGATCAGCCCTGCAGGGCCACCGCGAAGTACTCCAGCTCCGCCGCCAGCTCGGCCGGCACCTTGGCGTGCAGCAGCGTGCCCTCGCCGGTGTGCTCGGCGGAGAGCAGCTCGCCCTCCGCGTGCACCCGGGAGACCAGCCCGCCCTGGGTGTAGGGCACCAGTGCCCGCACCTCGACCGCCGGACGCGGCAGCTCGTCGTCGATGAGCTGCAGCAGCTCCTCGATGCCCGCGCCGCTGCGGGCCGACACCACGATGGCGTGCGGCTCGCGGCGCAGCAGGCGCTGCAGCACGTGCGGGTCGGCGGCGTCCGCCTTGTTGATCACCACGATCTCCGGCACGTTCTGCGCGTCGACCGAGACGATGACCTCGCGGACGGCGGCCAGCTGCGTCTCCGGCTCGGGGTGCGAGCCGTCCACCACGTGCAGGATGAGGTCCGCGTCGGCGACCTCCTCCATGGTCGAGCGGAAGGCCTCGACCAGGTGGTGCGGCAGGTGCCGGACGAATCCGACCGTGTCGGCCAGGGTGTAGACCCGCCCGCTCGGGGTCTGGGCCCGGCGCACGGTCGGGTCCAGGGTGGCGAACAGCGCGTTCTCCACCAGTACGCCCGCGCCGGTGAGCCGGTTGAGCAGGGAGGACTTGCCGGCGTTGGTGTATCCGGCGATGGCCACGGACGGCACCTGGTGGCGCTTGCGCTCCTGGCGCTTGGTGTCGCGGCCCTTCTTCATGTCGGCGATCTCCTTGCGGAGCTTCGCCATCTTCTCGCGGATCCGGCGCCGGTCGGTCTCGATCTTGGTCTCACCGGGACCACGGGTGGCCATGCCGCCGCCGGACGAGCCGGAGCCACCACCACCCATCTGCCGGGAGAGCGACTGACCCCAGCCGCGCAGCCGCGGCAGCATGTACTGCATCTGGGCGAGCGAGACCTGCGCCTTGCCCTCACGGGACTTGGCGTGCTGGGCGAAGATGTCCAGGATCAGGGCCGTCCGGTCGACGACCTTGACCTTGACCACGTCCTCCAGCTGGATCAGCTGGCCGGGGGTGAGCTCACCGTCGCAGACCACGGTGTCGGCGCCGCTGGCGGCGACGATGTCGCGCAGCTCCTTCGCCTTGCCGGAGCCGATGTAGGTGGCCGCGTCGGGCTTGTCACGGCGCTGGATGACGCCGTCCAGCACCTCGGAGCCGGCCGTCTCGGCGAGCGCGGCGAGCTCCGCCATCGAGTTCTCCGCCTCCTCCAGCGTGCCGTCCGTCCAGACGCCGACGAGAACCACGCGCTCCAGGCGGAGCTGGCGGTACTCGACCTCGGTGACGTCCTGGAGCTCGGTGGAGAGGCCGACGACACGGCGCAGGGCGGCTCGCTCGCTGCGGTCGTACTGGTCGCCGTCGTAGTGGTGGTCGAGGTCCTCGTCGATGGCCGCGAGGTCCTCGTCCATGAGGGCTTCCGCCCGCAGACCGTCGAGGCGGCGCGTGGCGTCGGCGTGGTCGCGGGTGTCGAACGTGGAGGTCATTCTGTCCTTTGGCTCGCTGGTACGGGTGGCCTTCGGGGACCGTCGGAGCGGTCCCGTAAGGAGTCTGCCCAGCTGCCGACCCGGCTATCGTCCGGGCGGGGTGAGCTACCCCTCGGGTCCTCAAACGCCACCGGGCTCCTGTGCCCCGATAACGCCGCGGACCGGCCGTGAATTCCCCATGATGGTCGCACGCCCGGCCCGGGCCGGTCATCCCCATTTACCGGCCGCCCACGTCCCGACGGACGGCCGCCCCCGTCCCGGCGGACGACCGCCCACGTCAGCCCGCCCGGAACCAGGCCGGAACCGAGCCGGAACCTAGCCGACCTCCGGGGCGTGCGGCCGGCTCACGTCGTACACCCCGGAGACCCGCAGCATCGCCCGCATCAGCCCGGGCAGCGCGCCCGGCTCGGGCAGCTCCACGGTGTAGGTGTGCCGGACCCTGGACTCCTGCGGCGGCTCGACCTCGGCCGAGACGATGCCGACGCCCTCGGCGGAGATCGCCGCGGTGAGGTCGGCGAGCAGCCGGGGCCGGTTCAGCGCCTCCGCCCGCAGGGTGGCCCGGTGCCCGTCCGCCGGGGCGTCCTGCGGCTGCCAGTGGACCTCCAGCGCGTCCCGGCCGTCCGCCCGCATCCGCTCCCCCGCGGGGCAGCCGGTGCGGTGCACGGCCACCGCGCCGCCGCGGATCGGGTAGCCCGCCACCGCGTCCGGCGGCACCGGCGTGCAGCAGCGCGCCAGCCGTACGGCCGCCCCGGGCCGGCCGGCCACCGTGACCGGGGTGGCCCGCTTCTCGGCGGCCGGCCGTCCGGGCCCGGACGGCCGGCCGGTCCGGGCGGGCTGACCGGGCTGACCGGGCTGGCCGGGCGGAGTGACCGCCGGGCCGGTCCGGACCGCCGGCAGCCGGGCCGGTGGGTCGGCCAGCCAGCGTTCGATGGCCAGCCGGGCGGCGGGGGTACGGGCGTGGGCCAGCCACTCGGGGGCGGGGCCGGAGGGCTGCCCGCCGCCGGCCGGAAGGGTCTCGGTGAGCACCGCGATCTGGTCGCCGTCCTCCAGCACGGTGGAGAGCGCGCTGAGCCGCCCGTTGACCCGGACGCCGATACATCGGTGGCCGGTCTCCTCGCCGAGCAGGTAGGCCGCGTCGACACAGGTCGCGCCGGCCCTCAGCTGAAGCGTTTCGCCGCTCTCCGTCACGACGGTGATCTCGCGGTCGCCGGCCAGGTCGGCGGTGAGCGCGGACCAGAAGGCGTCCGGGTCGGGCGTCTCCTGCTGCCACTCCAGCAGCCGGCTGAGCCAGCCCGGCCGGGCAGGGTCGGTGCGGTCCAGCTCGTCGGTGTCCTGGGCGGTGCCGGCCGGGGACGGGTCGCCCAGCGCGACCACCCCGGTCTCCGCGACCTCGTGCATCCGCCGGGTGCGGACCAGCACCTCGACCACCGCGCCGCCGCTCAGCGCCACGGCGGTGTGCAGCGACTGGTACAGGTTGAACTTGGGCGCGGCGACGAAGTCCTTGAACTCCCCGGGCAGCGGCGTCCAGCAGGTGTGCAGCTCGCCGAGCACGGCGTAGCAGTCGGCGTTCTCCTCGACCACCACCAGCAGCCGCCCGAAGTCGGCCGGCCGCGGCCCGCTCGGCCGGCCGTCCGGCCCCGTCCCGCCGGAGCGCTTGAGCAGCACCCGGTGCAGCGAGACGCAGTGCCGGGGGCGGACGGTCACCTCGGCCGCCACCCCGGCCTCGGCCAGCTGCTTGGCCAGCTGCCGGGCGAAGGGCTCCAGCACGGCGTCCGGCTCCGCCTCGTGACCGGCCATCAGGGCCCTTGTGCGGGCGTACTCCTCGGGGTGCAGGGTGGCGAAGACGATGTCCTCCAGCTCCGCCTTGAGCACCTGGATGCCGAGCCGTTCGGCCAGCGGGATCAGCACGTCCCGGGTGACCTTGGCGATCCGCACCCGGCTGGCCGGCTTCATGTGCCGGATGGTGCGCATGTTGTGCAGCCGGTCGGCCAGCTTGATCACCATCACCCGGACGTCGTCCCCGGTGGCGACCAGCATCTTGCGGAAGGTCTCGGCCTCGGCGGCGGCGCCGAAGTCGACCTTCTCCAGCTTCGTCACCCCGTCGACCAGGTAGGCGACTTCGGGCCCGAAGCCGGCACCCACCTGGTCCAGCGTCAACTCGGTGTCCTCCACCGTGTCGTGGAGCAGCGAGGCGACCAAGGTGGTGGTCCCGGCGCCGAGTTGGGCCAGGATCATGGTGACGGCGAGCGGGTGGGTGATGTACGGCTCGCCGCTCTTGCGCTTCTGGCCGCGGTGGCTGGCCTCGGCGAGCCGGTACGCCCGGGCGAGCAGGCCGAGGTCGGCCTGCGGGTGGTGCAGGCGGTGGACCCGGACGAGCGGTTCCAGCGCGTCCGGCACGGGCGGCCGGCCGGTGGCCAGTAACGCGGCCCGCCCGGCCCGGCCGAGGGCGGCCCGGCCGAGCTCTCCGAGGGGCCTCCTGGCCCCGGCCTGCCGTACGGTCGTCGGCTGCCCCAGGCCCAGGGGCTGTCCGGCTTCGATGGTCATCGGCGCACCTCCGGCAACGGTCGCCGGGCGCTGCCCCTCCCCATGGGGTGATCGACCCGGTGGTCCATGCTACCGAGCAGAGCACGTTCCGCGACGCCGTGATTCCCGTCCGCGACCGGTATCACCCGATCGGGGGGATTCGTCGCGGTACGAAGTGGGCAAACCGGGCCGTCAGCTCCGGCTCAGCGACGCCCACCAGCGCTCGTCCAGCCGCCCCTCGGCCACGATCACCGCCGGGCCGGTCATCTCCACCCGGCCGTCCGGGTGCTCTGTGATGACCAGTCGGCCGCCGAGCACGTCCACGGTGTACGCGACGGCCTCGCCGGTGACGGCCGGGTCGGCACCGTCCCGGCGGATCGCGGCCACCGCGACCGCGCAGGCGCCGGTGCCGCAGGACCGGGTCTCGCCCGAGCCGCGCTCGTGCACCCGCATCGCCACGTGCCGCGGTCCGCGGTCCACCACGAACTCGACGTTGACGCCCTCGGGGTAGACGCCCTCGGGGCTGGTGAGCGGCGCGGTCCGCAGCTCGCCGGCGTGGTCCAGGCTCTCCACGAAGGCCACCGCGTGCGGGTTGCCCATGTTGACGTTCAGGGCCGGCCAGCGCCGCTCGCCGACCGCGACCTCGATGCCGTCCGGCCCGGGCAGCCGGGCGCGGCCCATGTCGATGGTGACGTCACCGGGCGTGCCGTCCTCCGCAGCCTCGGCGACCTTCGCGGTGAGCACCCCGGAACGGGTGGCGACCGCCAACTCCCCCGGCTTGGCCAGGCCGGTCTCGACCAGGAAGCGGGCGAACACCCGCAGCCCGTTGCCGCACATCTCGGCGATGCTGCCGTCGGAGTTGCGGTAGTCCATGAACCACTCGGCCCGGTCGGCCATCCCCGCGGCGGCCGGGTCGGCGGCGGAACGCACCACCCGCAGCAGCCCGTCCCCGCCGATCCCGGCCCGCCGGTCGCACAGCGCCGCGACGGTCTCGGGCCCGATCTCCAGCAGGCCGTCCGGATCCGGGACGATGACGAAGTCGTTCTGGGTGCCGTGCCCCTTGAAGAAGGGAAGGCCGCCCTGCGGGAAGGAGGATGCGCTCACCCTCCCGATGGTACTGATATTCGCCCGCTCGCCTCCGGGGCGGGGGCGGCCCGCCCGGGCCTACCGCAGGTAGGCGACCCGCCAGACCGCGAGCGCGCAGGCGGCCAGCGCGATCAGGGTGTAGACCACGATCGCCTTCCAGCCGGCCCGCTGCCCGGAGCCCCGTCGCGGCAGCCCCGGCCACTTGTAGCCGGCGTGCCGGGCGGCCATCGCGCCCCAGCCGAAGGAGGCGGCGGTGAGCAGCAGCCCGAGCATGCCGACCATGGTGGCGCGCGAGCCGGCCGAGCCGAAGGCGAGCGGGAAGGCGAACATCAGTGAGCCGAGGGTGCCCAGCAGGGCGATCGGCAGGGTCTGCCACCAGCGCAGTCGGCGCCGCGGCCGGATCTCCCGTTCGTGCACGGCACCCCCCGGCGGTGTGCGGGTGTCCAGGGCGGGCAGCGCGACCGCGTACGAGGTCGGCGCCTCAAGTCCGGTCAGCACCGGGAGGTCGCCCATCGTGGACTCGTCGAACGTGGACTCGTCGAACGTGGACTCGTCGAACGCCTCGGCCGGGGCGGTGACGCTCCCGCTCTGACCGGATTCGGGGCCGGTACCCGTCGACACGCGGCCTCCCCTGACAGTTCGACACGAGCGGACTCGCGGCCGGGCGCGGTCGGCCCGTCCGGCCGACCCCTCTGGCATCGATGATGGCATGTCCAGAGGGGCGTTCCGGGCCTGACCGGGGTCGACGGGTGATCCGTGGCCATCACGTGATCGGGCCGTGACCGCCGGTTCGTCCTGCACGGTCGCCTGCGCGCGCAGGTGCACCGCCGGATTGGCCGGAACCCGTCCTACGCGGCCGGAACTCCCTGACCGTCGATCAGTTCCAGGGACCGTTCCAGCAGCTCGACGGGGTCGGTGCCGGCCGGTCGGGAGAGCCAGTGGATCCGGTCGTCCCGGCGGAACCAGGACTCCTGACGGCGGGCGAAGCGCTTGGTCGCCCGGACGGTCTCGGCCCGCGCCTCGTCCTCGGTGCACTCGCCGGCGAAGTGGTCGAGCACCTGCTGGTAGCCGAGCGCCCGGGAGGCGGTCCTGCCCTCCCGCAGTCCTGCCTTCTCCAGCTCCCGCACCTCGTCGAGGAGTCCGGCCTCCCACATCCGGTCGACCCGCAGCGTGATCCGCTCGTCCAGCTCGGGGCGCGGCACGGCGACGCCGATCTGCACGGCCTCGTACACGGCGGTGTTGCTCGGCAGGTTGGCGGTGAACGGCTGCCCGGTGATCTCGATGACCTCCAGCGCGCGGACGATCCGGCGGCCGTTGCTCGTCAGGATCGCCTCGGCCGCCGCCGGGTCCAGCGCGGCCAGCCGCCGGTGCAGTTCGTACGGTCCGGCCTGCTCCAGTTCGGCCTCCAGCCGGGCCCGCACCTGCGGGTCGGTGCCGGGGAACTCCATCTCGTCGATCGCCGCCCGGACGTACAGCCCGGAGCCGCCGACCAGGACGGGGGTGCGCCCGGCGGCCAGCAGCCGGTCGATCTCGGCCCGGGCCAGCCGCTGGTACTCGGCCACGCTGGCGGCCTCGGTGACGTCCCACACGTCCAGCAGGTGGTGCGGCACTCCGCCGCGCTCGGCCGTGGTGAGCTTGGCGGTCCCGATGTCCATGCCCCGGTACAGCTGCATCGAGTCGGTGTTGATCACCTCGCCGTCGAGGCTGCGGGCGATGGCGACGGCCAGGTCGGACTTGCCGGCGGCGGTCGCGCCGACGATCGAGATGACACGCGGGGTACGGAGGCTGCTCACCGTTCCAGTCTCGCAAAACCCCCGCGGCACCGGAGACCGGGCTGCCGCTCGCCCGCCACTGCGCGACGATATGACTGTTCCCGGGACCGTTTCCGGCCGTTTCCCCAGGTGGTGCCCGCTTTGCGAACACTTCGTCGGGCGCGGACGTTGTGCAGGGGACGGGGACCGACGGACGACAGGGAAGGGTGAGACCGCCATGGGTCTGATGGACAACCTCAAGGGCAAGGCCGAGGAGCTCAAGGAGAAGGCCAGCGAACTCGCCGGCAAGCACAGCGAGCAGATCGACAACATCGTCGACAAGGCCGGCGGTGCGATCGACAAGGCGACCAAGGGCAAGTACAGCGAGAAGATCGAGCACGGCACCGACCGGGCCAAGGGCGCGGTCGACGACTTCGCCCACAAGCCGAAGCCGGACGGCGGCGGGGGCCAGGCCCCGCAGTCCTGACCGTCAGCTCCAGGACGCCACGAAGTACCCGACCCCGTACGGCGCGTCCTGGTAGCCCAGCCGCCCGGTGAGACCGGCGCCCTGCGCGGCGCCGGCCAG
Source organism: Streptomyces sp. 1114.5 (assembly GCF_003635085.1). Lineage (NCBI taxonomy): Bacteria > Bacillati > Actinomycetota > Actinomycetes > Kitasatosporales > Streptomycetaceae > Streptomyces > Streptomyces sp. 1114.5. Next base: position 41,722 of record NZ_RBXE01000002.1, on the reverse strand, counting down.
CACCTGCCAGGGCGCCCGGCCCTCGGCCTTGAGCTCGGCGGCGAGGCCCGCGTCCAGGGCGGCGAGGGCGGGCAGGTCGGCCGTGCCCAGGGCGGTGGCCAGCGCGGCGTCGAAGCCCTCGGCCCGCTCGTCCAGGTAGCCGGGCGCCTTCACGGTGCGGCAGGCGCTGCCGTCGCCGAGCACCAGCAGGGCGACCCGGTCGGCGAGGCCGGCCAGGCCCTGGCCGAGGCCGAGCATCCGGTCGGCCGGGGCGTCGGCGGGCACCGCGCAGGCGTGCGTCGGCAGGGTCACCCCGGCGCGCTCCAGCAGCCAGGCGCCGACGGTCAGCGAGGGCGCCAGCTCCGGCCCCTCGACCCGGTCCCCGGGCAGTTTGGCGACCAGCGGCACCCCGTAGCGGTGGAAGGAGCCGGCCCCGCCCTCGGTCCACACCTCGGCCTCCGGCCCGGTGCCGACCACCACGACCAGCTGTGGCCCGGCCGCGACCAGCGCCGCCAGCGCCTCGTCACAGGCGGCGCGCAGCGCGTCCAGCTCGGCGGCCGCCCCGGCGGCGACCTCGGGGACGAGCAGCGGCGGACAGGGGCACACGGCGGCGGCTACCAGCATGTGGATCACTCTAACCAACACGAACGGCGGCCCGGCAGGACTGGGAAGTCCCACCGGGCCGCCGTCACACGCAGCGCGTCAGCGGTTCAGCAGCGCCGTCAGTCCCCGCAGCAGGCCCCGCCCGCCGGCGCGGTGAGCGGCAGGGCCGCCGGGGCCCCGATGGACGGCAGGCCGAGCATGACGCCCGTCGAGCCACCGGCCGCCGGCTTGGCGGCGGGCTTGGCCTGGCGCTTCTCCCAGGCGTCGCCGGCCCGGGTGCGGCGCACCGCGAGCACCGGGCCCTCGGCGAGCAGGTGGTGCGGGGCGGCGTAGGTGATCTCGACGGTCACCATGTCGCCCGGGCGCACCGGCTCCTCGGGCTTGCTGAAGTGCACCAGCCGGTTGTCGGGGGCGCGGCCGGAGAGCCGCCGGGTCTGGTCGTCCTTCTTGCCCTCGCCCTCGGCGACCAGGATCTCCAGGGTGCGGCCGACCTGCTTCTTGTTCTCCTCCCAGGAGATCTCCTCCTGGAGGGCGATCAGCCGGTCGTAGCGGGCCTGCACGACCTCCTTCGGCACCTGGTCCGCCATCTCGGCGGCGGGGGTGCCGGGGCGCTTGGAGTACTGGAAGGTGAAGGCGTTGGTGAAGCGGGCCTCGCGGACGACGTGCATCGTCTCCTCGAAGTCCTCCTCGGTCTCGCCGGGGAAGCCCACGATGATGTCGGTGGAGATCGCCGCGTCCGGCATCGCCTCGCGGACCTTGCGGATGATCCCGAGGAAACGCTCCTGCCGGTAGGAGCGGCGCATCGCCTTGAGCACCCGGTCCGAGCCGGACTGCAGCGGCATGTGCAGCTGGTGCATCACGGCGGGGGTCTCGGCCATCGCGGTGATCACGTCGTCGGTGAAGTCGCGCGGGTGCGGCGAGGTGAAGCGGATCCGCTCCAGGCCCTCGACCTGGCCGGCGGCCCGCAGCAGCTTGGAGAAGGCCTCGCGGTCGCCCAGGTCGGAGCCGTAGGCGTTGACGTTCTGGCCGAGCAGGGTCACCTCGATGACGCCCTCGTCCACCAGCGCCTCGATCTCGGCGAGGACGTCGCCGGGCCGGCGGTCCTCCTCCTTGCCGCGCAGGGCGGGGACGATGCAGAAGGTGCAGGTGTTGTTGCAGCCGACCGAGATCGAGACCCAGGCGGCGTACGCGGACTCGCGGCGGGTCGGCAGGGTGGAGGGGAAGGTCTCCAGCGACTCCAGGATCTCGACCTGGGCCTTCCGCTCGATCGCGGCCCGCTCCAGCAGCGCCGGCAGGTGCCCGATGTTGTGCGTGCCGAACACCACGTCGACCCAGGGGGCACGCTGGACGATGGTGTCGCGGTCCTTCTGGGCCAGGCAGCCGCCGACGGCGATCTGCATGCCCTTGTGGCGGCCCTTGACCGGCGCCAGCTGGCCGAGGTTGCCGTACAGCTTGTTGTCGGCGTTCTCGCGCACCGCGCAGGTGTTGAACACCACCAGGTCCGGGTCGCCCTCGGGCCCGGCCTTGACGTAGCCCGCCTCCTCCAGCAGCCCGGACAGCCGCTCGGAGTCGTGGACGTTCATCTGACAGCCGTGCGTGACGACCTTGTAGCTCTTCAATCCGCTCTCACCGCTCACCAGACCAGGGTACGGGCAGCCGCGAAGCGCTTTTCCCGGAGCTTCCCCGGCCCCGACCGAGGCCCCGACCGAGGCCCCGCCCAGGGCCCCCGGCTCCGCCCCGAGCTTTGCCCGTCCCGGTCCCCTCCCGTTCGGCCGGAGCGCCTGGCAGTATCCCTGCATGGCCCCCACCACCCCGTCCCGTCTCGGCGCCGCCGCCCGCACCGCGGCCCGCAGCCCGCTGTGGCGGACGCTGCTGGTGCTGGTGCTGCTGGTCGCCGGTCTGGGCGGCTGGTGGCTGTCGGCGGCCCGCTCGCCCGGGTACCCGCACGGGGAGGTCCGCTTCGCCACCGGCGTGCAACGCGGCGTCTACGACCGGTACGGGCAGCTGCTGCAGGCGCACGTGTCCGGGACGATGCCGGGGGTGCGGCTGGCCCTGGACAGCTCCGAGGGCTCGATAGACAACCTCAACCGGGTGATCACCGGCCGGGACGCCTTCGCGATCGCCACCGCCGACGCGGTCGCCGACTACCAGGGCCCCGGGAAGGAGCGGCTGCGGGCGATCGCCCGACTGTACGACGACTACCTGCAGCTGATCGTCCCGGTCTCCTCCCCGGTGCGCCGCACGGCCGACCTCAAGGGCCTGCGGGTCGGGGTCGGCCTGCCGCAGTCCGGCGTGAACCTGGTGACCAAGCGGCTGCTGGCTGCGGCCGGGCTGGACCCGGACCGCGACATCGTCCCGGTCCCGGCCGGGGTCGGCGACGCCGCCGACCAGCTGCGCGAGGGCAGGCTGGACGCCTTCTTCTGGTCCGGCGGGCTGCCCACCAGCGCGCTCACCGACCTGTCCGACCACGTCCGGATCCGGATCGTGCCGCTCAGCGACCTCGCCGAGGCCCTGCACAAGGCCGAGGGCGGCGGCACCGACGCCTACCGGGCGGCCACCATGCCCAAGGGCACCTACCCGAACGCCGAGCCCAAGGAGGCCGTCGCCACGGTGGCCGTGCCCAATCTGCTGATCACCCGGGACGACGCGGACCCGGGCCTGGTCGAGGGGATGACCCGCGCGGTGATCGACAGCCGCGACCAGATCGGCGCCCAGGTGCACGCCGCCCAGCTGGTCGACCTGCGCACCGCCGTCTACACCGACCCGCTCCCGCTGCACACGGGCGCCGCGCGCTACTACCGCTCGGTGAAGCCGTAAGCCCCTGCCGCACGCGGGCACCGACGCCGATCGCCCGCCGATGCCGGACCGCCCGCCGATGCCGGAGCGCCGGCCGTCACTTCTCCGGCCGCGGCACCGTCAGCGTCACCGCGAGCCCGGTCGGCTTGACCGGCGCGAAGCCGAGCGAGCCGCCGCCGGCCGCCAGCAGGGTGCGGGCGATGGACAGGCCCAGCCCGGAGCCGTCCACGTTCTGGTGCCGGGGGCTGCGCCAGAACCGGTCGCCGGCCCGGGACAGCTCGTCCTCGGTGAGGCCGGGCCCGGCGTCGACCACGGTCACCGCGACCTCGTCCCGGCGCACCGCGACCCGCAGCCGCACCTCGCTGCCGGCCGGGCTGAACTTGAGCGCGTTGTCCACCACGGCGTCCAGGGCGGAGCCGAAGCCGATCGGGTCGGCCATGCCGATCGCCAGCGCCGGGCCGTCCCAGCGCAGCGCGATCCCGCGCCGCTCGGCGACCGGCCGCCAGGCGTCCACCCGGGCCAGGGTGAGTTCGGCGAGGTCGGTGCGCTCCGGCTCCGGGCGGGCGTGCTCGGCGGTGGCCAGCCCGAGGAGGTCGTCCAGGACGCGGGCCAGCCGGACGCCCTCCTCCCGGACGCCGCTGAGCTCCTCCTCGTGCCCCTCGGGCAGCTCCAGGCCGAGCACCTCGACCCGCAGCAGCAGCGCCGAGAGGGGGTTGCGCAGCTGGTGCGAGGCGTCCGCGACGAAGGCCTTCTGCTGGTCCATGGCGAGCACCACGTGGTCCGCCATCTCGTTGAACGAGCGTGCCAGCCGCTGGAGCTCGGGCGGGCCGCCGCCGGGGGCGACCCTGGCGGCCATCCGGCCGGTGGCGATGTCGTGGGTGGCCCGGTCCAGGGTGCGCACCGGCCGCAGCACCCATTCGGTGAGCCGGACGGCCAGCAGCACGGCGACGATCATCGCGGCGGCCTCGCCCGCGCCGAGCACCAACCACTTGTGCACCACCCGGGTGCGCAGCGCCCCGGTCGGGGACTCGCTGAGCACCACCGCGACCACGTCACCGTCACGCACCACCGGGGCGGCGACGGTGATCGTCCGGTCCGGGGTCCACGGCCAGACCTGCGGCGGGTTGTGGCTGCGCCGCCCGTCCAGCGCCTCCTGGAAGGCCTGGGCACCCCAGCCGCCGGCCGGTACCCGCCAGTCGACGGGCGCGGCGGCGATCGGCAGGCCGTCGCGCTGGAAGATGCCCAGACGCACGCCGTACAGGTCGTAGTAGCGGCGGACCTCGGCGTCGATCGCGCGCTGTCGGCTGAGGTCGCCGGGGGCGGGCTCCGGGTCGCCCTTGCGCGCCGAGTCGACGGCGCCGGAGGTGGGCAGGTCCTGGGCGAGGCGGGCGGCGTCGTCGAGCCGGTCGACGACCACCTTGGTCTGTTCGGCCGCCGCGACCGCCGCCGCGAGCGGCAGCCCCAGGGCGGCCAGGACGCAGAGCATGAGGGCGATCAGGATGCCGAGCAGGCGGGTGCGCACGTGCGGTCAGTGCTCCGCGGGGGCGTTCGGGGCCTGGTCCGCGGCGACGGGCGCCGGGGACTCCGGGATCAGCCGGTAGCCGACACCGCGCACGGCCTCGACCAGGCCGGGCAGCGCGAGCTTGTTGCGCAGCGAGCCGATGTGCACCTCCAGGGTGCGCCCGTTGCCCTCCCAGCCGCTGCGCCAGACCTCGCTGAAGATCTGCTCGCGCCGGTAGACCACGCCCGGGCTCTGCGCGAGCAGGGCGAGCAGGTCGAACTCCTTGCGGGTGAGCGGCACGTCACGGCCGTCCACGCTGACCCGGCGGCGCTCCCGGTCGATCCGGATGCCGCGGGACTCCAGCGGGCCGCGCTGCTGGGGGACGGTGTCGGGGGCGGGCACCGACACCGAGGAGGGGGCGGCGCCGCGGCGGGCGACGGCGTGGATGCGGGCGAGCAGTTCGCCCATGTCGTACGGCTTGGTGACGTAGTCGTCGGCGCCCAGGTTGAGGCCGTGGATCCGGGAGCGGACGTCGGCGCGGGCGGTGACCATGATCACCGGCACACCGCTGCCGGCCCTGATCCGGCTGCAGACCTCGAAGCCGTCACGGTCGGGCAGCCCGAGGTCCAGCAGCACCACCCGGTACGGCTCGTTGCCGTCCGGTACCAGGGCGTCCAGTGCCTCGTGCCCGCTGCGGGCGTGCCGGACCTGGAACCCGTGCCGGCCCAGTACCGCGACGAGCGCGGCGGCCACGCGTTCGTCGTCCTCGACGAGCAGCAGTCGCATCCTGTTCTCCTCCTTCCCCCACGTGATCACCGGTGGTCGCGGACCGATCGGTCAGGCCCGACCCTTGCGCAGTATGGGCCAGCGGGCGGCCCGACGCCAGGCTGGACCGCGCACCGGGCTCGTGGGGGACGGGGAGCACCGGCGCTGCTTCCCGCTGTGACATGCCCCGCCGACGCCCTCGCGAACAGTACGTACGGACCGTGTGGCCGTTTCGTGATCCTCAAGTTCCGCTCAGATCGGCTGACGGCGCGCGGTCACGGCTCCTAAGGTCGGCCCACCGGGGGCTGCGGCTCCGCCGGCCGCGGCTCCCGGATTCGCACCACCATTGCCTCCCAAGGGAGTTGAAGACTTCTCGGGCAGGCACGATTCGATACAGAGGGAGCAGGCGCGATGACCGAGAGCCCGGTCCAGGACTCCACCCCCGCAGCCGCCCCGCTGGTCGTGCTGAGCAACGTCAACAAGCACTACGGCGCGCTGCACGTACTGCAGGACATCGACCTGGAGATCGCCCAGGGCGAGGTGGTCGTGCTGATCGGCCCGTCCGGTTCGGGCAAGTCCACGCTCTGCCGGACGATCAACCGGCTGGAGACGATCGACTCCGGCACGATCACCATCGACGGCCGGCCACTGCCCGCCGAGGGCAAGGAGCTGGCCCGGCTGCGCGCCGAGGTCGGCATGGTGTTCCAGAGCTTCAACCTGTTCGCGCACAAGACCGTGCTGGAGAACGTGGTCATCGGCCAGGTGAAGGTGCGCAAGGTGCCCCGCCCGGAGGCCGAGAAGACCGCCCGCGAACTGCTGGAGCGCGTCGGTGTCGGCGCGCAGGCCGACAAGTACCCGGCCCAGCTCTCCGGCGGCCAGCAGCAGCGCGTGGCGATCGCCCGGGCGCTGGCGATGAAGCCCAAGGTGATGCTCTTCGACGAGCCCACCTCGGCACTCGACCCGGAGATGGTCAACGAGGTGCTGGAGGTCATGCGCCAACTGGCCGCCGACGGCATGACCATGGTCGTGGTCACCCACGAGATGGGCTTCGCCCGCTCCGCCGCCAACCGCGTGCTGTTCATGGCCGACGGGAAGATCGTCGAGCAGAACACCCCGGACGCCTTCTTCACCGCGCCGCGCTCTGACCGCGCCAAGGACTTCCTCTCGAAGATCCTGCACCACTGACGCTTCGAGACCACGCGGGCCGCCTAAGGCAACGGTGCCGATCGGCCCTGCCCGTGCACAACTTCCAGACGCCAGAGCCCGGTTGACACCGCGGCCCAGCCCCAGGAGAACACCCTCATGAGGACTTCCCGCACCCTCGCCGTCGCGCTCTGTGCCGTCGCGCTCACCGCCACCGCCGCCTGCGGCAAGGACGGCACGCCCGGTGCCGCCGCCAGCGCGAGCGACGCCCCGAAGCTGCCGACCTACACGGTCAAGACCGACGCCAAGGTCGACTCCCCGATCGTCGCCGAGGCCCGCAAGCGCGGCCAGCTGATCATCGGCGCCAAGGCCGACCAGCCGAACCTCGGTTGGGAGGACGTCGCCAGCGGCGACCGCAGCGGCTTCGACATCGAGATCGCCAAGATGATCGCCGCCGACCTCGGCTTCACCCCGCAGCAGATCAAGTGGCAGACCCTGGTCTCCTCGCAGCGCGAGCCCGCCATCGCCAAGGGCCAGATCGACTTCTACGTCGGCACCTACAGCATCAACGACGAGCGCAAGAAGACCGTCTCCTTCGCCGGCCCGTACTACATCGCCGGCCAGGACCTGCTGGTGAAGCAGGACAACACGACGATCACCGGCCCGGAGAGCGTCAACGGCAAGAACGTCTGCACCGCCACCGGCTCGACCTCGATCAAGAACGTCCAGCAGTACAGCCCGAAGATCACGCAGTTCGACACCTACTCGGCCTGCGTCGAGAAGCTCCTCTCCGGCGAGGTCGACGCCGTCACCACCGACGACGCCATCCTCAAGGGCTACGCCTCCAAGTACGCCGGCAAGCTCAAGGTCGTCGGCAAGCCCTTCACCAAGGAGAACTACGGCGTCGGCCTCAACAAGGACGACGCGGTGCTGCGCAACGCCATCAGCGACGCCCTCAAGGCCCACGAGGACAACGGCGACTGGAAGAAGGCCTACGACGCGACCCTGGGCGCCTCCGGCTCCCCGGCGCCCGACGTCCCGGCCCTCGACCGCTACTGATCCACCCGGTCACCGATCCACCCGGGCACCGATCCGCCCACCGCACGACATTCCCGACCCTGATTGAGAGGAGGGCCGCCGGATGGGGTTCCTGTTCGAGGACGACAACTTCGCGTTGTTCCGCGACGGCTTCCTGCAGACGATCGAGGTGAGCGCGCTCAGCGCGCTGCTCGCCCTGCTGCTGGGCACCCTGCTGGCGGCCTTCCGGGTCTCCCCGGTGCCGGTCCTGCGCGCCTTCGGCACCGGCTGGGTGACGCTCTTCCGCAACACCCCGCTGACCCTGCTGTTCTTCGCCGTCACCTTCGGCCTGCCGCCGCTCGGCGTGCACTTCAGCCACCTGGCCTTCGCCGTGCTGGCGCTCGGCGGCTACACCGCCTCGTTCGTCTGCGAGGTGATCCGCTCCGGCATCAACACCGTGCCGCTCGGCCAGGCGGAGGCCGCCCGCAGCCTCGGCATGACCTTCGGCCAGACCCTCACCCTGGTCGTCCTGCCGCAGGCCGCCCGCACCGTGCTGGCCCCGATGAGCAGCGTGTTCATCGCCCTGCCGAGGAACTCGGCGATCGCCGGCGCGTTCAGCGTCCCCGAGCTGTACAGCGCCCAGCAGACCTTCTCCGAGCGCGGCTACTCGATCTTCGCGATCTTCTTCTGGGTGGCCTGCGCCTACCTGCTGATCAGCGCGGTGGTCGCCACGTTCTTCCGCTTCCTGGAATCCCGACTGGCGGTGGCCCGATGAGCGAGCGTAGCGAGCGAACAATCAAGACGCGCGTGCGGGCGAATGCCCCTGCCGAGCGCAGCGAGGTGGGCGCATGACCATTTTCAACCGCCCTGCGACGGCCAGTGTCCTCTACGACACCCCCGGCCCCAAGGCCCGCACCCGGTACCGCCTGTTCGGCGTCCTCTCCCTGATCGGCGTCGCCGGACTCCTCTGGTACGCCGTCACCGCGCTCGCCGACAACGGCCAGTTCGACGCCGACCTGTGGGACGCGTTCCAGTACACCTACGTCCAGCAGATGATCGTGGACGGCCTGCTCGCCACCCTGAAGGCCTTCGGCCTGGCAGCGGCGTTCTCGCTGACGCTGGGCGCCCTGCTGGCGGCCGGTCAGCTCTCCGACCACCGGCCGGTCCGCTGGGCCTGCACGGGCTTCACCCAGTTCTTCCGGGCGATGCCGCTGCTGATCCTGATCGTCGGGCTCTACTACGCGTTCTTCGCCAAGGAGCCGATGTGGGCGCTGGTGCTCGGCCTCACCCTCTACAACGGGGCGGTCCAGGCCGAGATCATCCGCAGCGGCGTCAACGCCGTGCCCCGCGGCCAGGGCGAGGCGGCGTACGCCCTCGGCATGCGCAAGACCCAGGTGATGGCCGGCATCCTGGTGCCGCAGGCCGTCCGCTCGATGCTGCCCACGATGATCGGCCAGCTCGTCGTCACCCTCAAGGACACCTCGCTCGGCTACATCATCACCTACAACGAGCTGCTGTTCATGGGCAAGAAGATCGCCAGCCAGCCGTTGAACGCCGCGGGCTTCCCCTACATCCCCGTGGTGCTCGTGATCGGCCCGCTCTACATCGCCATGTGTCTGCTGCTGACCGCGCTCGCGCGCTGGATCGAAGCACGCGGCCGTCGCGGCGCGAACCGGCGCACTTCAGCTGCTGCTTGACGGACACGCAGGTGAACTGTTGCATTGCTCTTCGTGACACCTCCCGGGAGCATCCACGCGGCATATGCGGCAGCGGTAACTGACGCCGGCCGATCGGCCGGTTCGTGCCCGGAGGTCCCCTCATGGACCCGGTGATCGTGGTCGGGGCCGGACCGGTCGGTCTGGCCCTGGCCCTCGCCCTGGCCCGGCACGAGGTGCCGACCGTCGTCCTGGACGAGGGCTCCGGGCTCTGCCCCGAGGGCCCGCGCAGCCTCGTCCTCGGCGCCGACGCCATCGCCTTCCTGACCCGGATCGGCTACCCGCGGGCCGTTTCGGACTCCGCCCTGTGGGACTCCTTCGCCATCTGGCGGCGCCGCCAGGAGGTGCTGCGGATCGACCTCACCGAGTCGCCCACCTTCCACCTCCCCCAGCACCGCCTCCAGCGCGGCCTGCGCGACGCCCTGACCGGCACCCCGCTGATCAAGCTGGTCCCGCTCCACCGGGTCGTCGAACTCGAACAGGACCGCGACGGCGTCAGCGTCCGCACCGCGGGCACCCGGGACGGCTCCACCACCTGGTGGCGCGGCAGCCACCTGGTCGGCTGCGACGGCGCGAGATCCACCGTCCGCAAGCTCCTGAAGATCCGCTTCCCCGGCCGCCCGGCGGTCGACCGAAACGCCATCGCCACCGTCCGGGTCGACCTGCCCTTCGACGGCGCCCGGCTGCACCGCGAACCCCCGTGGCGCGGCGACCGCGAAGCCTCCGCCCGTCCACTGCCGGACGGCGTCTGGCGGCTCGACTGGCGGCTGCCCCCCGGCCGGCCCGCCCCCACCGAGACGGTCGACCCGCACGCCACCTGGCCCGGCATCGTCACCGGCGACACCCTGCTCACCCGGGTCACCGCCACCCTCACCGGGTGGTGCGGCGAACTCCCCCGCTTCGACCTGCTCGCCGCCGCCGACCACACCGCCCAGCAGCGCCTGGCCGCCCGGTTCCGGGTCGGCCGCTGCTTCCTGGCCGGCGACGCCGCTCACCTGCACGGCGCGCTCGGCATGCAGAACCTCGCCGACGGGCTGCGCGACGCCGACAACCTCGCCTGGCGGCTCGCCCTCGCCTGGCACCTCCACTCCGGCGGTCCGCAGCCCGGCGGCTCGCTGCTGGACGGCTACGAGGCCGAGCGACGCGGCGCGGTCGGCGCCCGGCTGCGCGCCGTCGACCAGGCCATGCCACTGCTGCGCCCGCTGCGCGGCTGGCAGCAGACCCGGCGCTCACTGCTGGTCGGCGGCTTCCGCAAGCACGCCCCGATGCTCGCCGACGGCCAGCTCGGCACCGGCCGCTTCGGCGGCGCGCCCGCCTACCCGGCGGCGCCCTCCGGAGTCCCCGGCCGCGTCCCGGTGCAGCGCGGCTCGCGCGGCACCACCTCGCTCAGCGAACTGCTGCCCGCCACCGCCCCCGGCGTGCTCGTCCCGGACCTGCCGGTGCTCGCCACCGACGGCTCCCCCGACCACCTGCACGCCCGTCTCGGCGCCACCTTCCTGCTGCTGCTGGTCGCGCCCGGCACCGCCGTCTGGTCGTCCGAGCACTGGCTCGGCGCCGGCCTGATGCCCCGGCTCGCCGAGGTCGCCGCCGCCCTGCCGGTACCCGCCGAGGTGCTGGTCACCGAGGAGTACCCGGGCGCCGGGCCGCACACCGTGCTGCTGATCCGCCCCGACGGCCACCTGGTCGGGGCCACCCAGGGCGCCGTCGCCGAGGACCTGCACGCCCTGGCCGACCGCGCCCGCGGCGGCCCCGCCCCGCTCGCCCCGGCCCCCGAGCACGAATCCGAGCCCGAGCCCGACCCCGCACCCGAGCCGGCGCCCACCCCCGAGCACGCCGACCGCCACGCGCCACAACAGGTGGACTCCCCGAGCTAGGGCCTGGGCTTACCGCGGCTGCCTAGCGCCCGCTCTCCTCTTCCTCCAACGCACCGCGCACCACCCGGAACGCCAGCCCCTCGGAGTAGCCGCGCCGGGCCAGCATCCCCACCAGCCGCCGGGTGCGGACCTGCGGATCCAGGCCCCGGGTGGAGCGCAGCTTGCGCTCCACCAGCGCCCGGGCCGCGTCCGCCTCGTCGTCGTGGTCCACCTGGGAGACGGCCTGCTCGACCAGCTCGGCGGCCACGCCCTTGGTGCGCAGCTCCTGCGCCAGGGCCCGCCGGGACAGGCCCCGGACGGCGTGCCGGGATTCCACCCAGGCCGCGGCGAAGGCCGCGTCGTCGATCAGCCCGACCTCTTCGAGCCGGGTCAGCACCTCGTCGGCGACCTCGTCCGGGATCTCCCGCTTGCGCAGGGCGTCGGCGAGCTGCTTGCGGGTCTTGGCCGCGCCGGTCAGCAGCCGCAGGCAGACGTCCCGGGCGCGGGTCTCCGGATCGACCGACTCCTCGGCCTGCTTCCGGGCTCCGCGGCCGCCCTTCTCCCGCGCGCCGGAGGGCCCCCCGCCGGGCTGCTCCTCGTCGAACAGCCCGCCGCCGGGTCCGTCGGACTCGCCGGACGGCCCGTCGGCGGTGCGCCCGCGCCGGGTGCGGCCCCGGCGCGCGCCGGAGCGCAGGGTGGAGGCGGCCACACCCCCGTGACCAGCCGCCTCGTCCTCACTCCGGCGGCGCGGCGCGAACGCCGGTGCGGAGGCGGATGCGCCCGCTTCGAATTCCTCGGCCGTCACGGCCGAGCGCCGCCGACGGCGGCCGGTGGGCAGCTCGGAGGCGGAGACCAGCCCCAGCGCCTCGACCGAGGCCTCCGCCGGCCGTTCCCCCGCCGAAGCCGGCCCGGGCGCCGCGCCGCGCACCGCCCGGGCCGGAGGCCGGTCGGGCTGCGGATCCGACTCGGGCTCCGGCTCCTCCGCGACGGCGGCGAACCAGTCCGGCGGCCCGTAGTCCTCGTCCTCCGGGCCCGCCGGGCCGCCACCCACCGTGTCGTACTGCGTCAACGGCTCAGGCCTTGGCAGCAGCCGTCTTCTTCGCCGCGGCCGTCTTGGCGACGGTCGCGGTGATCGGCTTCGCCGCACCGTCGGCGGCCGCGGCGGCCGGCTCGCCCTCGGCCGGCTCCTCGGTCTTCGGGCCGATGCCGAGCTTGCCCTTGATCTTCCGCTCGATCTCGTCGGCGAGCTGCGGGTTGTCCCGCAGGAAGTTGCGGGCGTTCTCCTTGCCCTGGCCGAGCTGGTCGCCCTCGTAGGTGTACCAGGCGCCCGACTTGCGGATGAAGCCGTGCTCGACGCCCATGTCGATCAGGCCGCCCTCGCGGCTGATGCCCACGCCGTAGAGGATGTCGAACTCGGCCTGCTTGAACGGCGCGGCGACCTTGTTCTTGACCACCTTGACGCGGGTGCGGTTGCCGACCGCCTCGGTGCCGTCCTTCAGGGTCTCGATCCGGCGGATGTCCAGCCGGACCGAGGCGTAGAACTTCAGCGCCCGGCCACCGGTCGTGGTCTCCGGCGAGCCGAACATCACACCGATCTTCTCGCGCAGCTGGTTGATGAAGATCGCGGTGGTGTTCGACTGGTTCAGCGCACCGGCGATCTTGCGCAGCGCCTGGCTCATCAGTCGCGCCTGCAGACCGACGTGCGAGTCGCCCATCTCGCCCTCGATCTCGGCGCGCGGGACGAGCGCCGCGACCGAGTCGATGATCACCAGGTCGATCGCGCCGGAGCGGATCAGCATGTCGGTGATCTCCAGGGCCTGCTCACCGGTGTCCGGCTGGCTGACCAGCAGGGCGTCGGTGTCCACGCCGAGCTTCTTGGCGTACTCCGGGTCGAGCGCGTGCTCCGCGTCGACGAAGGCGACCGTGCCGCCGGCCTTCTGGGCGTTGGCCGCCAGGTGCAGGGTCAGGGTCGTCTTGCCGGAGGACTCGGGGCCGTAGATCTCGATCACTCGGCCTCGCGGGATGCCGCCGACCCCGAGGGCGACGTCCAGGGCGGTGGAGCCGGTGGAGATCACCTCGATGGGCTCGTTGGCCTTCTCGCCGAGGCGCATCACCGAGCCCTTGCCGAACTGCCGCTCGATCTGGGCGAGCGCGGTTTCCAGGGCCTTCTCGCGGTCCGTACCTGCCATGGCTTTTTCCCTCGGGTTCTGTGCTGTGCGCTTCATCGTCCTCGACGCTAGCGCGTCCCACTGACAAACGAGCCCGATCGGGCTCGGCCTGTGGAAAACTCGTCGCCGGAGAGTACAAAGAACATCTGTTCGATTCAAGCGTCGCACGTCCCCGCGCCGCGGCTCCCGGCGGAGGCCCCGTTCAGCGCAGCAGCGTCGAGACCCCCTGGGTGTCGCAGACCACGCGCCAGACGTCCTTGGCCTCCCAGCCCGCCTCCAGCGCCTGCCGCACCGTCCGCCCGCCCAGCTCCGTCAGCACGTGGTCGGTCGCGAACGACTCCGCGTACGCCTCTCCGAAGTGCGCGTACATCCGTCGCCAGAACTCCGTCAGCCTCATGGCTCAAGTATCCCGGACCCCACCGCCCGCGCCCGTCCCCGGAGTTCCGCCGCACAGGCCGGGGTCAACGCGGCAGCGCCAGCAGCCCCGCCCCGAAGTACTGCCGGTCCCCGCACGCGTACGGCCCCGGCGGGCAGCCGGCCGTCGCGGAGTCGGCGAGCAACGCCGCCAGGCCGTCCGAGCCGAGGCCCGGGTGGAGCGCCGCCGCGATCGCGACCGCACCGGTCACGTGCGCGGCGGCCATCGAGGTGCCGGCCAGCGCCGCGTACTGCCCGCCGGGCCAGTCCGAGACGATCGCGTTCTGCGCCCCGCCGTCCGGGTCCCCGCCGGGGGCGGCCAGCGAGACCCGGCCGCGCCCGTAGTTGGTGTACGCGGACGGGTGGCCGTCCCGGTTGACGGCGGTGACGGTGACGACGCCGGGCAGCTCGCCGGGCAGCCGGACGCACTCGGTGCCCAGGTAGCGGGTGCGCGGCGGCCCGGAGGCCCGGTCGTTGGGGCTGCGCTCGTCGGTCCGGGCGGCGCTCAGGTCCTGCCCGTCGTTGCCCGCCGAGGCGACCACCACCGCGCCCTTGCTCCGGGCGTACCGGGCGGCCCGGTCGACGGCGGCGATCAGCGTGGCCTGGTCGCGGTCCCCGGGGCAGTTGTACTTCCACGGGTCGGCGAAGTAGCTGTTGTTGACCGCCTTGGCGCCGTGGTCGGCGGCCCAGAGCAGGCCGCAGACGATGTTCTCGGCGTAGTACTGCCCGAGCGGTCCGAGCAGCCGTACGGCGGCGATCCGCACGCCCGGCGCGACCCCGGTGACGCCGCGGCCGTCCCGGGCCGCGCCGACGATCCCGGCGACGTGGGTGCCGTGGCCGCTCTCGCCGACCCCGGGGTCGGGCCGCCAGGCGCCGGTGCGGGCGTCGGGCCGGCCGTCGGCGCAGGAGACGGAGGCCTTCGGGTCGACGGCCGCCCGCAGGTCGGGGTGGGTGTCGTCGACGCCGGAGTCCAGCACCGCGACCAGCACCCCGCGCAGGGTCTCCGGGCCGGGCACGCCGCCCGCAGGGGCGCCGTTCGGCGTCGGGGAGGCGTCGCCGGCCCGGGCCGCACCGGCCCCGAGCATGGCGAGGTTCCAGGCCCCGCCCTCGGCCGGATCGGGCACGGTGGCCGTCTCCCCGTCGGCCCGGTCCGCGCGGTCCGCCCCCCTCGTCCCGGTCACGCCCCGGGCCACGCCCGCCGTGAAGTCCCCGGCCCCGTCCACCGCGCGGGGCGGCGCCACCACCGGCGCGGTCCGGGTGGCGCCGACGGCGGCGATCCCGGGCCGGGCCCGCACCGCGTCCGCGAACCCCCCGGTCGCGTACGCCAGGACGGCTCCGATCTGCGGGTACGCCTGCACCACCTGCCCGCCGGCCGCCCGGCTCTCCGCCGCGGCCCGGTCGGCGCCGGACGCGTCCTCCCGCTCGGCCAGCACCAGGTAGCTGAGGTAGGCCCGACCGGGCCCGGACACGTACGGGACGGCCCCGCCCACCACGAGCGCCGTGAGCAGCATCGCGAGCAGCGCCCGGGCGGGCCCGCGGACCCGGCGGCGGGCGGCGCGGGCGGGCCGGCCCGACGGGTGCGCCTGCGCCATCGCACGGCCTCCGCTCGTCGGTCCGGTGATTTCACGGGTGGATCATGCTCCCGAATCATCACCATATGAGCGGATTGTCGTTTCTGCTCCCCGGCTTGCACCCCTCCCCCACGCCTCGGCCACCCGTTGTCGGTCCCACCCGGCACCATGGGGGCATGGCGCCCCAGCACCCGACCCCAGCCACCGGCTCCCCCCGGCCCGACGACCCCCTGGCCGGCTTCGCCCCGGCCACCCGGGCCTGGTTCACCGGCGCCTTCTCCGCCCCCACCACCGCCCAGGCCGAGGCCTGGCGCGCCATCCAGCGGGACACGGACGTCCTGGTGGTCGCCCCCACCGGCTCCGGCAAGACGCTCGCCGCCTTCCTCTCCGCCCTCGACCGGCTCAGCAGCACCCCTCCCCCGGCCGATCCCAAGCACCGCTGCCGGGTCCTCTACGTCTCCCCGCTCAAGGCCCTCGCGGTGGACGTCGAACGGAACCTGCGCGCCCCGCTGACCGGCCTGCGCCAGGCCGCCGTCCGGCTCGGTCTGCCCGAGCCGGAGGTCCAGGTCGCCATCCGCTCCGGCGACACCCCGGCCGCCGACCGCCGCCGCTTCGCGACCCACCCGCCGGACATCCTGATCACCACCCCCGAATCACTGTTCCTGCTGCTCACCTCCGCCGCCCGGGAGGCCCTGCGCGGCGTGGACACGGTGATCCTGGACGAGGTGCACGCGGTCGCCGGCACCAAGCGCGGCGCACACCTCGCGCTCACCCTGGAGCGGCTGGACGAGCTGCTGGACCGCCCGGCCCGCCGGATCGGCCTGTCCGCGACGGTGCGCCCGGTCGAGGAGGTGGCCCGCTTCCTCAGCCCGCAGCGCGGCGCCGTCGTCGTCCAGCCGCCCGCCGCCAAGGACTTCGACCTCTCGGTGGTCGTCCCCGTCCCCGACCTGGACGACCTGCCCGCCGCCCCGGCCACCGGCGGCGCCGCCGCCGGCGACCCACAGCGTCAAGCCTCGATCTGGCCGCATGTCGAGGAGCGGATCGTCGACCTGGTCGAGGCGCACCGCTCCACCATCGTCTTCGCCAACTCCCGCCGTCTGGCCGAGCGCCTGTGCAACCGGCTGAACGAGATCGCCCACGAGCGCGCCACCGGCACCGCCGCCCCCGAGGCGCACGCCCCGGCCCAGTTGATGGGCGGCTCGGGCGCAGCCAAGGGCGCGCCCGCGGTCATCGCCCGGGCCCACCACGGCTCCGTCTCCAAGGAGCAGCGCTCCCTGGTCGAGGAGGAGTTGAAGGCCGGCCGGCTGCCCGCCGTGGTCGCCACCTCCAGCCTGGAGCTGGGCATCGACATGGGCGCCGTCGAGCTGGTCGTCCAGGTCGAGTCCCCGCCCTCGGTCGCCTCCGGCCTGCAGCGGGTCGGCCGGGCCGGCCACCAGGTCGGCGCGGTCTCCACCGGCGTCTTCTTCCCCAAGTACCGGGGCGACCTGGTGCAGTCCGCCGTGGTCACCGAGCGGATGCGGGCCGGCCGGATCGAGGCGCTGCGCATCCCCCGCAACCCGCTGGACGTGCTGGCCCAGCAACTCGTCGCGATGACGGCCCTGGACACCTGGCCGGTGGACGACCTGCTCGCCGTGGTCCGCCGCGCCGCACCCTTCGCCACCCTCCCGCAGTCCGCCTTCGACGCCGTGCTCGACATGCTGGCCGGCCGCTACCCCTCGGACGCCTTCGCCGAGCTGCGCCCCCGCGTGGTCTGGGACCGGGTGGCCGGCACCGTGACCGGCCGCCCCGGCGCCCAGCGCCTGGCCGTCACCTCCGGCGGCACCATCCCCGACCGCGGCCTGTTCGGCGTCTTCATCGCCGGCGCAGACCCCAAGAAGGGCGGCGGCCGGGTGGGAGAGCTCGACGAGGAGATGGTCTACGAGTCCCGCGTCGGCGACGTCTTCACGCTGGGCACCACCTCCTGGCGGATCGAGGAGATCACCCACGACAAGGTGCTGGTCACCCCCGCCCCAGGCATCCCCGGCCGGCTCCCGTTCTGGAAGGGCGACACCCTCGGCCGTCCGCTCGAACTCGGCCGCGCCCTGGGCGCGTTCACCCGCGAGCTGGGTGCGCTGCAGCCCGCGGCCGCCACCGAGCGCCTCAAGCAGGCCGGGCTGGACGACTGGGCCGCCGCCAACCTGCTCGACTACCTCGCCGAACAGCGCGCCGCCTGCGGCCACCTCCCGGACGACCGCACCATCGTGGTCGAGCGCTTCCGCGACGAGCTCGGCGACTGGCGGATCGTCATCCACTCCCCGTTCGGCGCCCAGGTGCACGCCCCCTGGGCCCTCGCCCTCGGCGCCCGGCTCCGGGAGAAGCACGGCCTCGACCCCCAGGTCATGCACGCCGACGACGGCATCGTCCTGCGCCTGCCCGACGCGGACCTGCTCGCCCCCGACTTCGATTTCGGCAGCCCTGCGGACCTGTCGCAACAGGCGGGTTCGACCCCGGACGAGGCCCCGGTCGGCGCCGACGCCGCCCTGTTCGACCCGGGCGAGATCGAACAGCTGGTCACCGACCAGGTCGGCGGCTCCGCCCTGTTCGCCTCCCGCTTCCGCGAGTGCGCCGGCCGCGCCCTGCTGCTCCCCCGCCGCAACCCCGGCCGCCGCACCCCGCTCTGGCAGCAGCGCCAGCGCGCCGCCCAACTGCTCGAAGTCGCCTCCGAGTACGGCTCGTTCCCGATCGTCCTGGAGGCCGTCCGCGAGTGCCTGCAGGACGTCTTCGACGTCCCCGGCCTGGTCGAGCTGATGGGGGACCTGGAATCCCGCGCCGTCCGGCTGGTCGAGGTCACCACCCCCGAGCCCTCGCCCTTCGCCCGCTCGCTGCTCTTCGGCTACGTCGCCCAGTTCCTCTACGAGGGCGACTCCCCGCTCGCCGAACGCCGGGCCGCCGCCCTCTCGCTGGACTCCCGGCTGCTGTCCGAACTCCTCGGCCAGGCCGAGCTGAGCGAACTGCTCGACCCCCGGGTGCTCGCCGAGCTGGAGGCCGAGCTCCAACGCCTCACCCCCGAGCGCCGGATCAGGGACGCCGAGGGCGTCGCCGACGCCCTGCGCCTGCTCGGCCCGCTCGGCGAGGCCGAGTTGACCGCCCGCGGCGCCGAGCCGCTGTGGGCCCTGGAACTGGAGGCCGCCCGCCGGGTGATCCAGGTCCGGATCGCCGGCGAGCAGCGCTGGGCCGCGATCGAGGACGCCGGACGGCTGCGCGACGCGCTCGGCACCCCGCTGCCGGTCGGCGTCCCCGAGGCCTTCACCGAACCGGTCAAGGACCCGCTGGGCGACCTGCTGGCCCGCCACGCCCGCACCCACGGCCCGTTCACCGCCGCCGAGGCCGCCGCCCGGTACGGCCTGGGCACCGCCGTCGTCACCGGCACCCTGCACCGCCTCACCGCCGCCGGCCGCCTGGTCCAGGGCGCGTTCCGGCCCGCCGAGAGCCACACCGCCGCCCCCGAGTGGTGCGACGCCGAGGTGCTGCGCCGGCTGCGCCGCCGCTCGCTGGCCGCCCTGCGCCAGGAGGTCGAGCCCGTCCCGCCGCGTGCCCTGGCCGCCTTCCTCCCGCAGTGGCAGCACCTGGCCGGCCACCGGCTGCGCGGCCCGGACGGCCTGCTGAGGGTGGTCGAACAGCTCCAGGGCACCGCCCTGCCCGCCTCCGCCCTGGAGAAGCTGGTCCTCCCGGCCCGGCTCGCCGACTACTCCCCCGGCCTGCTGGACGAGTTGACGGCGGCCGGCGAGATCGGCTGGTGCGGGGCCGGCGCACTGCCCGGCAAGGACGGCTGGATCAGCCTGCACCTCACCGAGAACGCCCACCTGCTGCGCCCCGAGCCGGTCCCGCCCGCGCTCACCCCGCTGCACAGCGCCCTGATGTCCGCCCTGGCCGGCGGCTACGGCCTGTTCTTCCGCCAGCTCGTCCAACAGCTCCCGGAGGAGACCGCGGAGCCCGAGGTCGTCACGGCCCTGTGGGACCTGGTCTGGGCCGGCTACGTCACCAATGACACCCTCGCCCCGCTGCGCGCCCTGCTCGGCTCCGCCCGGACGGCCGGCGCCACCGCCCACCGCGCGCCCCGGGCGACGCCGCGCGGCCGCTACGGCGGTGCCGGCCGCCCCTTCGGCCGGGTCGGCGGCGCCCTGCGCAGCGGTCCGCCGACGGTGGCCGGGCGCTGGTCGCTGCTGCCCGCCCTCGCCCCCGACCCGACGGTCCGGGCCACCGCCCAGGCGCAGAGCCTGCTGGATCGCCACGGCCTGCTCACCCGGGGCACGGTGGCGGCCGAACGGGTGCCCGGCGGCTTCGCCGGGGTCTACCGGGTGCTCGCCGCGATGGAGGAACGCGGCCGGGCCCGCCGGGGCTACTTCGTCGAGGGCCTCGGCGGCGCCCAGTTCGCGATGGAGGGCGCGGCCGACCGGCTGCGCTCCGTCAACGGCCGACTGGAGCGGGCCCGGGCCGCCGAGTGGCCCGACGCCCCGGCCGCCGAGCCGCCGCAGGCCCTGGTGCTGGCCGCCGCCGACCCTGCCAACGCCTACGGCGCCGCCCTGCCCTGGCCGGAGCCGCCCACCGCGCCCGGCGGCAAGGAGTCCACCGCCCACCGCCCGGGCCGCAAGGCGGGCGCCCTGGTGGTCCTGGTGGACGGCGAGCTGGCGCTGTACGTCGAGCGCGGCGGCAAGTCCCTGCTGGCCTGGCCGGAGGACGAGGAGACCCGGGCGCTGGCGGCCGGTGCGCTGGCCGCCGCCATCCGGGCGGGCGCGCTCGGCAGCGTCACGGTGGAGCGGGCCAACGGCGAGCCCGCCCTCGGCTCCGAGCTCGGCCGCGCCCTGGAGGACGCCGGGTTCCACGCCACCCCGCGCGGCCTGCGGCTGCGCCCCTGAGCCAGGGCACGAAGCAGCACACGGGAACGCCGGAGGCCGCGGGGTCCAGGACCCCGCGGCCTCCGGCCACGTCTGATCTCCCGAGCTGTGTCTCCCGGGTCGTGTCTCCCGAGCCGTCGTCGCCCGGGTCGTACTCACCCGATCTGCGGCGGCTGGGCCTCCACCGGCCGGACCGTCTCCTCGGGCCGGCGCCTGGCCGGTCCGGTCGCGTTCCGGTCGGCGTGCACCGGGATGAGACCGAGCCCCCAGCCTCCGGCCGCGAGCAGCCCGAGCGCCGCACCGTCGGCGAGTTGTCCCCGGACGATCAGCAGCCACCAGGCGAACCCGGCCGCCACGGCCGCCAGGACCGGCCGCACCGGACGTCGCGCCCGGAGCAACAGTCGCGCCCGGGCCCGTATTCGGGCCGACGGGCGCATCCGCACGTCTCTTCGCACGACCGCCCTCCCTTCGCTCGCCCCGGGCAGGGACGCCCGGGAGTCGAGGCCGGGATCAGGCGGCGACCACGTCCATCGCGGCGGCCTTGGGCGACATGGTCGCCCGGTCGCTGCCGGGGGCGGGAAGCGGAACCGGTTCGAGTACCGGCCTCAGCAGATCACCTTCGGAGAGGGTGGCCATCGCCGCAAGTTCGGCGAGCGACAGTTCGTCGCTGACCTCGCGCATGACCTCGGACATCCGGACGTCGAGTGCGTCGCAGATGGCGGAGAGCAACTCCGAGGAGGCCTCCTTCTGTCCCCGCTCGACCTCGGAGAGGTACCCGAGCGAAACCCTGGCGGCCGCCGACACCTCGCGGAGTGTGCGGCCCTGGCGCTGGCGCTGCCGACGCAGTACATCGCCCAGTAGGCGACGGAGCAGGATCATCGGTGCCTCCCTCCTCGGACTGCGGATCGAGATGTCACGACCCCACCGTACCGCCTTGCCCGCTTCGCGTGCGGGGACCCTGGTCGTGTTCACTCTGGGCTGCAAGGCTGTCCCCCTCCTCGTTCCGGTGTCGTCCCCGGGTCCGTGGGCCCCTCGTGGTACCCGACGCGGGCCACCCGGCCACCGTCACGCAACTCGTTCGCCACCTGGTTTCTGCCCAACCAGGCTGTTGGATGTAACACGATCCTCCAGCTGTGTCGTCCCCGCGCGCCAGATCGGCAGATCTCGGTTCGGTGGAGATCCGTCGGCGAGGGCCGTCATCGTGCGAGCCGGCCGACGAGCAGCTCCAGCGCGGCAGTCACCGCCCCGTGACGGATTGTGGCACGCCCGCCCGACAGCAGGGGCGAAGTGACCAGAGTTCCCCCCGGTCCGGCGACCGCCAGGTGTACGGTGCCCACCGGCTGCCCGCCCTGCGGCTCCGGACCGGCCACCCCGGTGGTCGCCAGCCCGTAGGTGGCACCCAGCAGCCGCCGCACGCCCTCGGCCATCTGCCGGGCCACCACCGGGTGGACCGGCCCGTACACGTCCAGCAGGCCCTCGTCGACGCCGAGCACCGAGGCCTTCAGCTCGGTCGCGTACGCGGTGACCGAGCCCCGGAAGGTCGCGGACGCCCCGGGGACGTCCACCAGCGCGGCGGCCAGCAGCCCCCCGGTCAGCGACTCGGCGACGGCCAGGGTGCCGCCCTCGGCCCGCAGGGCGGCGTGCGCCCGCTCGGCCAGCCCGTGGTCGTGCTCCGCCACCCGGTCTCCCCCGTCGCTCACCGGTCCGCGCGCTCCGCGGCCCGTCCCTCGCGGCGCAGTCGCAGCGCCTGTCCGACGTAGTCCAGCGCGGTGCCGACGGTCAGCAGCACCGCCAGCCCCATCAGCACGGCCCGCCCGGTGGCCAGCCAGCCGGTCAGGGCGAGCACGTACATGCCGACCGCGGTGCCCTGGGTCAGCGTCTTGAGCTTGCCGCCGCGGCTGGCCGGGATGACCCCGTAGCGGATCACCCAGAAGCGCATCAGGGTGATGCCGAGCTCGCGGGCCAGGATCACCACGGTGACCCACCAGGGCAGGTCGCCGAGCAGCGAGAGGCCGATCAGCGCCGAGCCCATGATCGCCTTGTCGGCGATCGGGTCGGCGATCTTCCCGAAGTCGGTGACCAGACCCTTGCGGCGGGCGATCTCCCCGTCGAACAGGTCGGTGATCATCGCGATGGCGAACGCGGCCCAGGCGACCGAGCGCCACTTGGGATCGTGCCCGCCGCCGGCGAACAGCAGGGCCACGAAGACCGGCACCAGCAGCACCCGGACCATCGTGAGCACGTTGGCGATGTTCCAGACCCCCGGGGTCGACGGCACCGCGGCCGCCGGTCTGCCCGGGTGGGCCGCGGCCGGGGCGCCGGGCCCCTGGGTCATTCCCCGGCTCCCGGGGTCTCGGCCCCCGACGTCCTGGCCGGCCGGACCTGCTCCAGCGCCTCGGCGACCAGGTCGACGCCCTCGCTGGCCACCACCTTGGCCCGCCAGAACTGCCCGACCGCGGGCGCCTCGACGCCTTCGAGGGTGGTCAGGCCGTCGGTCTCCGGGGCCTGGTGGGCGGCCCGGCCCTCGACCACGCCGTCCTCGATCGACTCGACCAGCACCACGACCTCGGTGCCGATCCGCTGCTCGGCCCGCTGGGCGGTCATCTCCTCGGCCAGCCGGCTGAGCCGGTCCAGCCGGTCGGCGATCACGTCCTCGGGCAGCTTGCCGTCGTAGCCGGCGGCCTCGGTGCCCTCCTCGTCGGAGTAGCCGAAGACGCCGATCGCGTCCAGCCCGGCGTGCGTGACGAAGCGCTCCAGCTCGGCGAAGTCCTCCTCGGTCTCGCCGGGGAAGCCGACGATGAAGTTGGAGCGGGCGCCGGCCTGCGGGGCCTTGTCGCGGATGGTCTTCAGCAGCTCCAGGAACTGGTCGGTGGACCCGAAGCGGCGCATCCGGCGCAGCACGGCGGGCGCCGAGTGCTGGAAGGACAGGTCGAAGTAGGGCGCGACGTCCTCGATGCCGGTCATCGCGTCGATCAGGCCCGGGCGCATCTCGGCCGGCTGCAGATAGGAGACCCGCACCCGCTCGACGCCCTCGATCGCGGCGATCTCGCCGAGCAGCGTTTCCAGCAGCCGGATGTCGCCGAGGTCCTTGCCGTACGAGGTGTTGTTCTCGCTGACCAGGACGATCTCGCGGACGCCCTGCCCGGCCAGCCACTGGGCCTCGTGCAGCACGTCGGAGGGGCGGCGGGAGATGAAGGAGCCGCGGAAGGCCGGGATGGCGCAGAAGGAGCAGCGCCGGTCGCAGCCGGAGGCGAGCTTGACCGAGGCGACCGGGTTGTCGTCCAGCCGCTTGCGCAGGGTGCGCGGGCCGGAGGCCGGGGCGACGCCCTCGGGCAGGTCGGCGATCGGCTCGGCGGCGGCCTCGGCGCCGTGGCCGGGCAGCGCGACGGCCTCGGCGGCGGACTGCCGCTCGGCGGGGCTGATCGGCAGCAGCTTGCGGCGGTCGCGCGGGATGTGCGGGGCGTGGTGGCCGCCGGACAGGATGGTCTGCAGGCGGTCGGAGATGTCGGCGTAGTCGTCGAAGCCGAGCACGCCGTCGGCCTCGGGCAGGGCGTCGGCGAGCTCCTTGCCGTACCGCTCGGCCATGCAGCCGACCGCGACGACGGCCTGGGTGCGGCCGTGGCCCTTGAGGTCGTTGGCCTCCAGCAGGGCGTCCACGGAGTCCTTCTTGGCGGCCTCGACGAAGCCGCAGGTGTTGACGACGGCGACATCGGCCTCGGCGGCGTCGTCGACGAGCAACCAGCCGTCGGCTTCCAGTCGCCCGGCGAGTTCCTCGGAATCCACCTCGTTGCGGGCGCATCCGAGCGTGACAAGGGCGACAGTGCGGCGTTCAGGCATAGGCCCAAGATTAACGCGCGGCCTCCGGTGCCGTTCGCCCCGGAGGCCGCGCGCCTCGGATCAGCTGATCATCAGCGGGCTCCGCAGCCCCTGTGGTCAGCCCGCCTGCGGGTCTCCGGGGGTGTACGTGACGTGCACCACCTGGCCGTCCTTGCCGAGGAGACCGAGGTCCTTCCCGTTGACGTACGCGTGCACGGCTCCGCCGTTGCCCAGCACCAGCTTGATCTGCTTGGCGTCGGTGAAGGTCTGGTCCTGGCCGTCGCTGATGTTGTTCTGGAACAGCGACTCGCCCTTGCCGTTCATCGCCGAGACCCAGCTGGTGCCCGCGGCGACGAGCTTCACGGTGACCTTGTCAGCCGGGACGGCGGCGATCGCGGCGGCGCTCGGCGCGGGCGCCGGCGGCTGGACGGCGGGGCTGGCCGCGGGGGCCACCGAGCCGGTGCCGGAGCCGCTGGGCAGCGGCGCGCTGGCCGAGCCGGTGGTGCCGTGCCCGCCCTTGCCGCTGACCAGGTTGAAGCCGATCAGGGCGACCACGGCGACGATCGCGGCGACCATGGCGGCCGCCCAGTTCGGCCGGCCGCGGCTGGGCACCTTGATCGGGCCGCTGTCGATCAGCTGACCCGCCGGGCGCTTGGAGGCCGGGGAGCCGCCGTGCGCGGCGTCGTACCGGGCAACCAGCGCCTCGCCGTCCGCGCCGACGGCGCGGGCGATCAGGCGGATGTGCCCGCGGGCGTAGAAGTCGCCGCCGCAGCGGCCGAAGTCGTCCTCCTCGATGGCATGGACGATCGGCACCCGGACTCTGGTGGCGGTACTCACCTGGTCCACCGTGAGTCCCGCGTCGATCCGGGCGGCGGACAGCACCCGGCCGATGCTCGGGGCATCGGCCGCTTGCACCGCGTCGTCGGTCGGCAGGACGGACGACGGGGCGTTCTCGCGGTCGGAGGACTTGCCGATGGTCACGGGGCACGCCTTTCGAGCGGATGGCCACCTGCTGGGGAACAGTCTAGGGGCGTGGGCGGATCGTTTCTCAAGCGGAGAGGGACCGAATGCGCGCACCCGCTCCGGCCGGGGCCCGGCATTGCGCTGACCGGCCGTCAGCGCAGTCGCGCGGAGGACCCGGCGTTCGCTTCCCGGCCTGTGACGCGGTGTACGGACGTCCGGTTCCGCACACCGCGCCCGCCCTCCTCCGAACGAGTGACACCCGCCCGGGACACGGGCCGGGAGGAGGACCCGGCCCCGGCGGAGGACACGGCCCGTCAGCCCCGCAGGTCCGTCCTCAGCCCCGCAGGGTCAGCAGCACCCCGTCGAGCTCGTCCGGCTTCACCAGGACGTCGCGGGCCTTGGAGCCCTCGCTGGGGCCGACGATCCCGCGCGACTCCATCAGGTCCATCAGCCGGCCCGCCTTGGCGAAGCCGACCCGGAGCTTGCGCTGGAGCATCGAGGTCGAGCCGAACTGGGTGGAGACCACCAGCTCGGCCGCCTGGATCAGCAGGTCCAGGTCGTCGCCGATCTCCTCGTCGATCTCCTTCTTCGGCCCGCCGCCGACCGTCACGTCGTCCCGGTAGACGGCGCTCAGCTGGTCCTTGCAGTGCTGCACCACCTTGGCGATCTCCGCCTCGGTGACGAACGCGCCCTGCATCCGGATCGGCTTGCTGGCGCCCATCGGCAGGAAGAGCGCGTCTCCCTTGCCGATCAGCTTCTCCGCGCCGGGCTGGTCCAGGATGACCCGGGAGTCGGCCATCGCGGAGGTCGCGAAGGCCAGCCGGGACGGCACGTTGGCCTTGATCAGGCCGGTGACCACGTCCACCGAGGGCCGCTGGGTGGCGAGCACCAGGTGGATGCCGGCCGCACGGGCCAGCTGGGTGATCCGGACCACCGAGTCCTCGACGTCGCGCGGCGCGACCATCATCAGGTCGGCCAGCTCGTCGACGATCACCAGCAGGTACGGGTACGGCCGCAGCTCCCGCTCGCTGCCCAGCGGCGGGGTGACCTTGCCGGCCCGCACCGCCGCGTTGAAGTCGTCCACGTGCCGGAAGCCGTACGCCGCGAGGTCGTCGTAGCGCATGTCCATCTCGCGCACGACCCACTGCAGGGCCTCGGCGGCCTTCTTGGGGTTGGTGATGATCGGCGTGATCAGGTGCGGGATGCCCTCGTAGGCGGTCAGCTCGACCCGCTTGGGGTCGACCAGCACCATCCGGACCTCGTCCGGGGTGGCCCGGGCCAGGATCGAGGTGATCAGGCAGTTGATGCAGGACGACTTGCCCGCGCCGGTGGCGCCGGCCACCAGGATGTGCGGCATCTTGGCGAGGTTGGCCATCACGGTGTGGCCCTCGACGTCCTTGCCCATGCCGACGACCATCGGGTGGGTGTCCTCGGCAGCCGTGCGCGAACGCAGCAGGTCGCCGAGGTTGACCATCTCGCGGTCCCGGTTGGGGATCTCGATGCCGACCGCGGACTTGCCCGGGATCGGGCTGATGATCCGCACGTCCGGGCTGGCCACCGCGTACGCGATGTTCTTGGCGAGCGCGGTGATCCGCTCCACCTTGACGGCCGGGCCGAGCTCGACCTCGTAGCGGGTGACCGTCGGGCCCCGGGTGAAGCCGGTGACCCGGGCGTCCACCTTGAACTCGGCGAAGGTGCCGGTGAGCTGGGCGACCACCTCGTCGTTGAGGGCACTGCGGGCCTTGGCCGGGCCGCCGCGCTCCAGCAGGTCGAGGGAGGGCAGCGCGTAGGTGACGTCGCCGGTGAGCTGGAGCTGCTCCATCCGCACCGGTGCCGGGCCGTGCTCCTCGGGCGCGCCCGGGCCTGCGCCGCGGGCGGCCGGGACGACGGGCTCCTCCGGCGGGGCGGTGCGGTCCTGCACCTGGTGCATCATGTCCGCCACCGCGGAGGAGGCGGGCACGCCGTAGACCAGCGCGCCGTCAAGATCGGCGGCCGCGCCGGCGGCGAGGTTGCGGGTGGCGTACGGGTCCTGCGGTTCCTTGTCCAGGGAGACCCGGACGGCCTCCGCCGGATCCTCCGGGTCGGCCTGGCGGCGCCGGCGGCGGAGCCGGCGGGCGGCCACCTCGTCCGCCGGATCGTCACCACCGCTGTCCACGGTGAACGGCAGGGCGTCGGGGTCGGCGTCCTCCGGCGGCTCGGTGGACAGGTCGCGCTCCGGCGTGCGCCCCCCGCGGTACTCGTCGTCCGGCCCGGGCTCGACCACGCCGAGCCGTATGCCGATCGCCCGCAGCCGCTCCGGGATCCGGTTGACCGGGGTGGCGGTGACCACCAGCAGGCCGAAGAAGGCCAGCAGCAGGAGCAGCGGCACGGCGAGCGCCGGGCCCGCGGCGGCCATCATCGGGGTGGACGCGGCCCAGCCGAGGATGCCGCCGGCCGCCCTTATCCGGGAGGCGCCGCTGCCCATCACGGGCGCGCCGCAGCCGATGTGGACCAGGCCGAGGACGCCGACCAGCAGCGTGGTCAGCCCGATCATGATCCGGCCGTTGGCCTCCGGCAGGTCCGGGTGGCGCCAGATCCGGATGGCGATCCCGGCCAGCAGGAACGGCACCAGCACGTCGAGCCGGCCGAACAGCCCGGAGACCACGTTGGTGGCCGCGTCGTTGAGCCAGCCCTTCTCGCTGAACCAGGTGCCGGCGGCGGTGGCCAGCCCGAGCGCGAACAGCAGCAGGCCCACGCCGTCCTTGCGGTGGGCCGGGTCGAGGTACCTGGCGCCGCGGAAGATCGCGGCGATCGGGCTCGCCAGTGCGTTGAGCGCGCCCATCAGCACCGACCGGGACGGTGCCGGCGCGGGTGCGGGCTTGGCCGCCGCCTTCTTCGCGGGGGCCGCCTTCCTGGCCGCCGCCTTCTTCGCGGGCGGCTTGCCGGGGGCCTTCGCCGCGGCCTTCTTGGACGGTCCCGGACTCGTCTTACGTGCTGCGTTTCCGGGCGTACGAGTGGCCATGGGTCAGCAGCCTACCGGTGCGGACCACCGGTGCACATGCGCCCGAGCCGGGCCGCCCGGACGTGTCGCAGACACACCGTCACCCTGACCGGGATTCACCCGTGCGCCGCACCAAACCACTCGGGCGGGTGAACCCGGGGCGGCGGATCAGGGGCTTCCCGGGCGCATCGCGTCCAGCGCCCGGCGCAGTCCCGCGAGCTTGCGCTCCAGGTGCGCGGCGGTCGCCGCCACCCCGGCGTCCTCGACCCCGTCCAGCTGCTTGCCCAGCGACTCCGCCTGCTCCTCGACGGCCGCCAGCCGCGCGGACAGCTCGCCCAGCAGCACCCCGCCCAGGGCCTGCTCGCCGCCGCCCGCCTCCAGCTGCAGCCGCAGCAGCGCGGCCTGCTCCTTCAGCTGGCAGTTCTTCGCGTACAGGTCGACGAAGACGGAGACCTTGGCGCGCAGCACCCACGGGTCGAAGGGCTTGGAGATGTAGTCCACGGCCCCGGCCGCGTAACCCCGGAAGGTGTGGTGCGGACCGTGGTTGAGCGCGGTCAGGAAGATGATCGGGATGTCCCGGGTGCGCTCGCGGCGCTTGATGTGGGCGGCGGTCTCGAAGCCGTCCATCCCGGGCATCTGGACGTCCAGCAGGATCACCGCGAAGTCGTCGGTGAGCAGCGCCTTGAGCGCCTCCTCGCCGGACGCGGCGCGCACCAGCGTCTGGTCCAGGGCCGAGAGGATCGCCTCCAGCGCCAGCAGGTTCTCCGGTCGGTCGTCGACCAGGAGGATCTTCGCCTTCTGCATCAGGGCCCGCCCTCCTGTCGCCTGCCTGCCGCCCGGTGCGGGCACTCGCGTACTGCCCACCGCTACCCCGGTCATGCTAGCCGCACCCCCTCGCCCGGCACATCGCTCCGTCGTGACCCGATCCGGAGCGGCGCGCGGCCAGTGCTCCGGCGCACGCTCAGCAGGGCGTCGCCATCCGGTCACTGTTCGCAACGATCGGTGACCCTACCCGGTTCCCCGGCCCGACCGCCAGCAAAGCGACCGCCCGGCAGGCGCGAACCCGGGGGCCCGGCCCGGGGTTCACGCCTCCCCCGGGCCCGTCTTCGAGCTCACGAGCGGTCGCCGCTCAGCCACTCGTGCATCACCGACAGCAGGTGGTCGGTCTCGACCGGCTTGGTGATGTGGTCGGTGGCACCCGCCTGCAGCGACTTCTCCCGGTCGCCCTTCATCGCCTTGGCGGTCAGCGCGATGATCGGCAGGCCCGCGAACTGGGGCATCCGGCGGATCGCCTCGGTGGTCGCGTAGCCGTCCATCTCCGGCATCATGATGTCCATCAGGACCAGCGCCACGTTCTCGTGCTGCTCCAGCATCTCGATGCCCTCGCGGCCGTTCTCGGCGTACAGGACGGTCAGGCCGTGCTGCTCCAGCACGCTGGTGAGGGCAAACACGTTGCGGACGTCGTCGTCCACGATCAGCACCTGCTGACCGTCGAAGCGCCGGCCGCCGTTGGCCGGCCGGGGCGCGGCGGGTTCGACCGCCCGGGGCCCGGAGGCGGTCTCCAGGGCGGCGTTGCGGCGGCGTTCGACGGCTCCGCGGCGGCGCTCCTCGGCCATCTCCCGGACTTCCTGGGCCCAGTGGTCGGCCGGGTTCTCGCCGACCGGCACCGGCAGGCCGACCGGGGTCACCCCGACCGAGGCGCGCGGCACCCGGTCGTTCGGCCCGGCCTGGCGCTCGGCCGAGGGCCGCTGCTCGCCCGGGCCGGCCTCCGGGGCCTCGGTGCGCAGCGGCAGGTAGAGCGTGAACGTGGAGCCCTTGCCCAGCTCGCTCTCGGCGTGGATCTCGCCGCCGAGCAGCCGGGCGATCTCGCGGCTGATCGACAGCCCGAGGCCGGTGCCGCCGTACTTGCGGCTGGTGGTGCCGTCGGCCTGCCGGAACGGCTCGAAGATCTCCCGCAGCTTGTTACCGGGGATGCCGATGCCGGTGTCGGAGACCGAGAAGGCGATCAGCTCCTCGTCCGGGCCCTTGATCGAGCCGGACTCCAGCAGCCGCTCGCGCACGTGCTGCGGGACCTCCCGGCCGGCCGGGCGGATCGAGAAGTCGACGGCGCCCGCGTCGGTGAACTTCACGGCGTTGGAGATCAGGTTGCGCAGCACCTGCTGGAGCCGCTGCTCGTCGGTGTGCAGGGTGACCGGCAGGGCGGGCGAGACCCGGACGGCGAAGTCCAGGTTCTTGTCCAGCGCGACCGGCTGGAAGGTGGCCTCCACGTAGTCGACCAGCTGGACCAGGGCGATCCGGGCCGGGCGGACGTCCATCTTGCCGGCCTCGACCTTGGACAGGTCGAGGATGTCGTTGATCAGCTGGAGCAGGTCGGAGCCGGCGCCGTGGATGGTGTCGGCGAACTCGACCTGCTTGGGCGAGAGGTTGCCCTCGTTGTTGTCGGAGAGCAGCTTGGCCAGGATCAGCAGCGAGTTGAGCGGGGTGCGCAGCTCGTGCGACATGTTGGCGAGGAACTCGCTCTTGTACCGGGAGGCCAGGGCGAGCTGTTCCGCGCGCTCCTCCAGGACCTGGCGGGCCTCCTCGATCTCGCTGTTCTTGATCTCGATGTCGCGGTTCTGTTGGGCGAGTTGCTCGGCCTTCTCCTGCAACTCCTCGTTGGTGCGCTCCAGTTCCTCCTGGCGCGCCTCCAACTCGGCGGACCGCATGGAGAGTTCGGCGGTGAGTCGCTGGGACTCCAGCAGCAGGCCCTCGGTCTTGGTGTTGACGCTGATGGTGTTGACCGTGACACCGATCAGGTCCGCGATCTGGTTCAGGAAGTCCAGCGCGACGGTCGTGAAGGAGCTGAAGGTGGCCAGTTCGATCACGCCCAGCAGCCGGCCCTCGAACAGCACCGGCAGCACCACGATGTGGGCCGGGGAGGCCTCGCCGAGGCCGGAGGCGATCTTGAGGTACCCGGGCGGCGCCTCCTTGAGGATGATCGCCCGCTTCTCCACCGCGGCCTGGCCGATCAACGACTCGCCGGGGCGGAAGGTGGTCGGCATCGCCCTGCGCTGGTAGCCGTAGCTGCCGATCAGGCGCAGCACCGTGTCGTTCTCGTCGTCGTCCTCGGTGATCAGTTCGGCGGTGCGGCCGGCCGGCTGGGCGAGGAAGAAGGCGCCGTGCTGGGCGGAGACGACCGGGGTCAGCTCGGTCATGATCAGGGACGCGACCGCCTCCAGGTCCCGGCGGCCCTGGAGCAGGCCGGAGATCCGGGCCAGGTTGGTCTTGAGCCAGTCCTGCTCCTGGTTGGTGCGGGTGGTCTCGCGCAGGTTGGCGATCATCTGGTTGATGTTGTCCTTGAGCTCGTCGAGCTCGCCCGCCGCGTCCACGTCGATCCGCAGGCTCAGGTCGCCCCTGGTCACCGCGGTGGCGACCTGGGCGATCGCACGCACCTGCCGGGTCAGGTTGTTGGCCAGTTCGTTCACCGACTCGGTCAGGTCCTGCCAGGTGCCGTCCACGCCGGGCACCCGGGCCTGGCCGCCGAGCCGCCCGTCGGTGCCCACCTCGCGGGCGACCCGGGTGACCTCGTCGGCGAACGCGGAGAGCTGGTCGACCATGGTGTTGATGCTGGTCTTGAGCTGCAGGATCTCGCCGCGCGCGTCCACGTCGATCTTCTGCGAGAGGTCGCCGCGGGCCACGGCGGTGATCACCAGCGCGATGTTGCGCACCTGACCGGTCAGGTTGTTGGCCATCAGGTTGACGTTGTCGGTCAGGTCCTTCCAGATCCCGGCCACGCCGGGCACGCTCGCCTGACCGCCCAGGGTGCCGTCGGTGCCCACCTCGCGGGCAACGCGCGTGACCTCCACGGCGAAGGAGGAGAGCTGGTCGACCATGGTGTTGAGGGTGGCGGCGAGCGCCGCGACCTCGCCCTGCGCGTCGATGGAGATCTTCTTGGACAGGTCTCCGCGGGCCACCGCGCCGGCGACCTCGGCGATGTTGCGGACCTGACCGGTCAGGTTGGACGCCATGAAGTTGACGTTGTCGGTCAGGTCCTTCCAGATACCCGACACCCCGCGCACCCGCGCCTGACCGCCGAGGATCCCCTCGGTGCCCACCTCTCGGGCAACGCGCGTGACCTCGTCGGCGAAGGCCGACAGCTGGTCGACCATGGTGTTGACGGTCGTCACCAGCTCCAGGATCTCGCCCCGGGCGTCGACGGTGATCTTCTTCGACACGTCTCCGCGGGCCACCGCCGTGGTCACCTCGGCGATGTTGCGGACCTGGCTGGTCAGGTTGTTGGCCATCAGGTTGACGGAGTTGGTCAGGTCCTTCCAGATCCCGGCCACGCCCGGCACGCTGGCCTGACCGCCGAGGATGCCCTCGGTGCCGACGTCCCGGGCGACCCTGGTGACCTCGTCCGCGAAGGCGCCCAGCTGGTCCACCATCGTGTTGATGGTGTTCTTCAGCTCCAGGATCTCCCCGCGCGCGTCCACCTGGATCTTCTGCGACAGGTCGCCCTTGGCGACCGCGGTCGTCACCTGGGCGATGTTGCGCACCTGGTCGGTGAGGTTGTTGGCCATGAAGTTGACGTTGTCGGTCAGGTCCCGCCACACCCCGGCCGCCCACGGCACCTGCGCCTGACCGCCCAGCCGGCCCTCGGTGCCCACCTGGCGGGCCACCCGGGTCACCTGCTCGGCGAAGCCGGAGAGCTGGTCCACCATCGTGTTGATGGTGTTCTTCAGCTCCAGCATCTCGCCGCGCGCGTCCACCTCGATCTTCTGCGACAGGTCACCACGGGCCACCGCCGTGGTCACCTGGGCGATGTTGCGCACCTGGCCGGTCAGGTTGTCGGCCATGAAGTTCACCGAGTCGGTGAGGTCCCGCCACACCCCGGCCACGCCCGGCACCTGGGCCTGACCGCCCAGCCGACCCTCCGTCCCCACGTCCCGGGCAACGGTGGTGACCTGGGCGGCGAAGCCGTTCAGCTGGTCCACCATCGTGTTGACGGTGTTCTTCAGCTCCAGCATCTCGCCGGCCACCTCGACGGTGACCTTGCGGGACAGGTCGCCCTTGGCCACCGCCGTGGTCACCTGCGCGATGTTGCGCACCTGCGCGGTCAGCCGGCCGGCCATGGTGTTGACCGAATCCGCCAGGTCCTTCCAACTGCCCGACACGCTACGGACCTTGGCCTGACCGCCGAGCTTGCCCTCGGTGCCCACCTCACGGGCCACCCGGGTCACCTCGTCGGTGAACTCCGAGAGCTGGTCCACCAGTCCGTTGACGGTCCGGCCGATCTTCAGGTACTCGCCGCGCAGCGGGTGGCTCACCCCGTTGCTGTGCAGCGAGCGCAGCTCCATCTTCTGGTCCAGGTCGCCCTCGGCGATCGAGGTGAGCACCCGGCCCACCTCTGCCATCGGACGGGCCAGATCGTCGATCAGCGCGTTGCAGTTGTCGGTCGCCGCCATCCAGGCGCCCTCGCCGGCCCCGGTCTCCAGCCGCTCGTTCAGCCGGCCCTCGCGGCCCACCGCCCGCCGCACCCGGGCCAGTTCACCGGTCAGGTGCTGGTTGCGCTCGGCGACCTCGTTGAACACCGCGGCGATCTCCGCCAGCGGGCCGTCGCCCGGGACAGACAGCCGGCGGCGGAAGTTGCCGTCGCGCATCGCGGTCAGCGCGGACAGCAGTTTGCGCAGGTCGGCGGGCTCCGCACCGCGGTTGTGGCTCGCCCGACGGCCGGCCGCGTTCCGCGGCGCGGTCCCGGGGCGGCCGCCGCGCTGGGCGGGCGGCGTCGTACCGGTTGCGTCCTTGGTGGCCGAACTCAACGGGCCCCTCCCACATCGTGAACTGTCCGGTGACCGCCCGTGCCGAGCGCGACACGCGCGCCCGGGCACCGGCCCGGCTGGGCTGCGTACCGGCGGCCTGCGGCGCACCGGCACCCACACGACCGTACTGCTCGTACCGGTCAGTGCGGACCCCCCAGTCTGGCAGCACCGGCGCCGGGTGTACGGCCGGTTACGCACGGAAAGCACCGCACCGTCCGAAACAGGTGGGCAGAATCACCCTCAGGTGCCTGTTTCGACGCCCCGCCCCCACGGGGAACCAAGCGGAAAGTAGGGTGGAGCGCTGCACCGGGCCACGACCCGACCCAGCGCCGCCGCTCACCCCGACGGCGCGCACGGGGAAAGTCGGCGCCGCACCCCGGACAGCCAGGGCAAGAAGCAGCAGAGGAGAAGTGGCAACGTGGTCACCGCGCGCGCAGCCGCCACCTTCGACCCCGACGGCAGGTCCGCGGCGGCCGCCCGGGGCTTCGTCCGGGACGCGCTGCTCGGCTGGGGTCTGCCCGAGGTCGTGGACGACGCGGTCGTGCTGGTCAGCGAGCTGGTCACCAACGCCGTCGTACACGCCGGCACCCCCGCCGAGGTCTGCTGCCTGCGCGAGGAGGAGACCGTCCGGATCGAGGTCACCGACCGCCACCCCGAACGCGGCCTGCCCTCCCTCGGTGACGGGCCCGTCACCGCCTCCGACCGCTACGCCGACCCCGACGGCGAAGGCGGCCGCGGCCTGCTGATGTGCTCCGCCCTCGCCGAGAGATGGGGCGTCGAGTACGGGGCCGGCCGGAAGACCGTCTGGTTCCGCCTCGCCCTGCCCGCACACGTGCTCGGCACCCGCTACGCCGTTCCCGCCACCCCCGGAAGCGACCTGCCCAGCAGCCCCGGACCGGTGCACGTCGCCGTCGTCCAACTCGACGAGGACGGCCGCGTCCTGGCCTGGAACCCGGACGCCGAGGCGCTCTTCGGCTACCCCGCCGGCGCCGTCCTCGGCCGCCCCTGGGCCGACCTCGCCGTCTGGCCGAAGCCCGCCGGCCGCGGCCTCGATCTGACCGACACCCTGCGGATGGCCCGCTGGGAGGGCGGCTACGGGATCCGCCGCCAAGACGGCCGGGAGGTCGAGGTGTACGGCGTGCAGGTGCGCGTGCGCGACACCGCGGGCGTCCCCTCCGCCCTCTGCCTGCTCGTCCTCGAACCCGACCGCGCCGTCCTGCGCTCCCCCTCCCGCGTCCTGCCCGGCGAGCGCCCCGACCCTGCCGGCCCCCGGCTCGACCTGCTGGCCGGCCCGGTCACCACCGACGACCTCGACACGCTGCTGCAGCGCACCGTCGAGCGCGCCCGCGACCTGCTCGACGGCGACGCCGCCTACCTGCTGCTCACCACCGACGACGAGGCCGAGTTCGAGGTCCGCGCCGCCACCGGCCTCACCTCCGGACACCGCCGGCACACCCGCTTCCCCGTCGAGAGCGGCAACCGCTACCACTCCGCCCGGCTGCCCTCCGTCCACGAGGACCTCAGCGCCCGCCCCACCGGCCTGCCCCTGCTCACCGACAGCGGCATGCGCTCCCTGCTCACCGTCCCGCTCAAGGTCGAGGGCCGCTTGATCGGCTCGCTCGGCATCGCCGCCGCCTCGCCGGGCCGCTACGACAACGAGGACGCGCTGCGCCTGCAGTCCGCCGCCGACCGGGTCGCCCTCGCCGTCGAGAGCACCCGGCTGACCGAGCTCGAACGGCTTCGCCGAGGCTCGCTCTCCTTCCTCGTCGAGGCCTCCGACCTGCTGGCCGGCACCCTCGAACACGAGCAGACCCTCGCGCTGATGGCCCAGATGGCCGTCCCCACCCTCGCCTCCTGGTGCGCCGTCTACACCACCGCCGACCACACGTCCCCGGCCCGGCTCGCCTTCGTCCTGCACGAGGACGAGGACCGCATCGACCCGCTGCGCGACCTGCTCGACAAGACCCCCGCCCCCGCGGCCGGCCCCACCCACGGCGTCCGCTTCTGGACCGCGCCCGCCGAAGCCGCCGAAGCCGGCGGACTCACCGACAACCCCGAACTCGCCGGCCTGCTCGGCGAGACCGTCGCCATCGCGCTGACCGCCCGCAACCGCGTCATCGGCCTGCTGGCCCTCGGCGTCCCGGCCGGCGTCCGGTTCCGCCAGGAGATCCTCGAACTCGCCGAGGACCTCTCCCGTCGCGCCGCCCTCGCCCTCGACAACTCCCGCCTCTACTCCGAGCGCACCGCCACCAGCCAGGCCCTGCAGCGCAGCCTGCTGCCGCCGGACCTGCCGGAGATCCCGGGCGTCGAGGTGGACGTCTACTACCAGGCCGCCGGCGAGGGCAACGAGGTGGGCGGGGACTTCTACGACCTGTTCACCATCCGCGAGGGCACCTACGGCTTCGCCATCGGCGACGTCTGCGGCACCGGCCCCGAGGCCGCCTCGGTCACCGGCCTGGCCCGGCACTCGCTGCGGCTGCTCGCCCGCGAGGGCCTGGACGCCCCGCAGGTGCTCAGCCGCCTCAACGCGGCCATCCTGGACGAGGGTTCGCGCAGCCGCTTCCTCACCCTGCTCTACGGCGAACTGACGCCCCGCCCGGACGGCAGCACCGAACTCTCCCTGGTCTGTGCCGGCCACCCGCTCCCGCTGCGGCTGCGCACCGACGGCCGGGTCGACCGCGCCGCCACCCCGCAGCCGCTGCTCGGCGTCATGGACGACCTCGAACTCACCGCCGAGACCCTGGTGCTCGCCCCCGGCGAGGTCCTGCTGTGCGTCACCGACGGCGTCACCGAACGCCGTGAGGGCCGGCGGATGCTGGGCGACGACGGCCTTGCCGAGGTGCTCACCGGCTGCACCGGCCTGACCGCCGGCGCCGTCGCAGCCCGCGTCCAGCGCGCCGTCGAGCGCTTCGCCCCCGAGCCGCCGTCCGACGACATGGCGATCCTGACC
This sequence comes from Streptomyces sp. 1114.5, assembly GCF_003635085.1. Lineage (NCBI taxonomy): Bacteria > Bacillati > Actinomycetota > Actinomycetes > Kitasatosporales > Streptomycetaceae > Streptomyces > Streptomyces sp. 1114.5. Next base: position 4,816 of record NZ_RBXE01000002.1, on the reverse strand, counting down.
CTGCGGGTGCCCAACCAGCGTCGCCGGCCCTGAGCCCTCCCCGACTCCGGCGGCTCCGCGCACTCGTCCGCGCTCGTCGGCCCGCGTCGGCCCGCGTCGGCACTCGTCCGCACTCGTCCGCACTCGGCAGCTGACGCAGTCACAAATTGTTATCTTCACAAGGGTACAAGCGCCCTGCGTCGGGTAGACCGATCCCACCGGGGAATCCACCCGGCGGGGACGTGGCCAGCGGTTCTTCCCTGGCCCATCACTCCTGGCCCGTCACTTCTGACCGCAGCCCGCGCACGCCCACAGCCGTGCGCCCTCGGCGCGGTCGCGCGCATCCACTCACCGACACCACACCACAGCGTCACTGCGCCCTGCGCGCGCCCAGAGTGAAAGGAGCCTCCGGTGAGCAACGACGCTACCGGGGCAACGAACGCCCGTTCCACCGGAGCCGACGCGGGTAACCTCGGCTACCTCGCCCTCGGCCTGACACTTCTCGCCTACGGCCTGCTCTCCACCGGCCTCCTGCACGGCACCGGAGTCGGCGACGCGGCCCACCTCGCCCACCTGCTCGGCGGCGTCACTCTCTTCATCGCGGGCCTCTGGCAGCTCCGCGGCGGCGAGGGCTTCACCGGAACCGCCTTCACCAGCCTCGGCGCCTTCTGGGCGACCTGGTCGGCGGCGGGCGGCGCCGGCAAGAACGCCGCCGGACTGTTCCTGCTGCTGTGGGCCCTGCTCGCGCTCACCCTCACCGCGGCGAGCTGGGGCTCGGGCCTGCTCAGCCGGGCCGTCTACGGCCTGCTGACGCTCTCCCTGCTGCTGTCCGCCATCGCCACCTTCGGCGGCTACGGCGGTCTGGCCAAGCTCGCCGGCTGGGTCGCGGCCGTCTCCGGCCTCGCCGCCTGGTACTGGGCCACCTCCGCGCTGAGCAACGGCTCCTGGGGGAAGGTCGCCCTGCCGGTCAAGTGACCGGCCGGACACCGAGCCGGCTCAACCGACCTGTTCCAACCGCTCCTCGGCGGTGCTGCGGGGTCGGCCCTCCGTCCCGACGGAGGGCCGGCCCCGTCGGCGTGCCGCCAACGCCAGGACGGCGTAAGCGAGCAGGAGGATGACCACCGCGACGATGCCGTCCGACCAGAAGTGGTTGGCCGTCACCACGACCACCGCGACGGTCAGCACCGGGTGCAGCAGCATCACCCACCGCAGCGAGCTGCGCGACACCCGGATCACCGCGACCGCGGCCAGCACGCACCAGGCCACGTGTACCGAAGGCATGGCCGACAGCTGGTCAGCCACCACGACACCGCCGACCGCGCCCCCGTACACCGACTGCCCGTACTCCGCAGCCACGTCGACGAAGCCGCTCTCCGACAGCATCCGGGGCGGTGCCACCGGAATGAACTGCACCAGCAGGCAGACGGCGGTGGTGATCACCACCGTGTTCCGCACCCATGAGTACCGCTCCCGGTGCCGCACGAACACCCAGAGCAGGACGCCGAGCATCACCGCGAAGTGCATGACCGCGTAGTAGTAGTTCGCCAGCCGGACCAGCACCGGGTACGGCGTGACCGCCGCCTGCCAGGACGCCTCGTCGGGCAACCCGATCACCTGCTCGGTGTGGTGGATCCAGCTCGCCCGGTCCAGCGCGTGATCCGTACTCATCACCGACAGGTGCCCGACCAGCTGCCAGAGCGCGAACAGCGCCAGCAGCGTCCCGGCCTCCCGCAGCAGCGCCGACAACGCCGGCTTCCGAACCTTGGCCGCGGCGAACGCACCGGCGTAGAGACCGGCGGCAGCGCCCCCGGCGGACTGCCAGGTCAGGGTCAGGTTCTGCATTGGCAGAGGGTAACGCAAAAAGACCCCCTCCCGAATGGAAGGGGGTCTTTTCGGAATGATTGTTCGGCGGCGTCCTACTCTCCCACAGGGTCCCCCCTGCAGTACCATCGGCGCTGTGAGGCTTAGCTTCCGGGTTCGGAATGTAACCGGGCGTTTCCCTCACGCTATGACCACCGAAACACTATGAAACTGTCCGACCCGCCGGCAGGGCGGTCGTTGTTTCAGAACAACACAGTGGACGCGAGCAACTGAGGACAAGCCCTCGGCCTATTAGTACCGGTCAACTCCACCCCTCACAGGGCTTCCATATCCGGCCTATCAACCCAGTCGTCTACTGGGAGCCTTACCCTCTCAAGGAGGTGGGAGTGCTCATCTCGAAGCAGGCTTCCCGCTTAGATGCTTTCAGCGGTTATCCCTCCCGAACGTAGCCAACCAGCCATGCCCTTGGCAGGACAACTGGCACACCAGAGGTTCGTCCGTCCCGGTCCTCTCGTACTAGGGACAGCCCTTCTCAACACTCCTACGCGCACAGCGGATAGGGACCGAACTGTCTCACGACGTTCTAAACCCAGCTCGCGTACCGCTTTAATGGGCGAACAGCCCAACCCTTGGGACCTACTCCAGCCCCAGGATGCGACGAGCCGACATCGAGGTGCCAAACCATCCCGTCGATATGGACTCTTGGGGAAGATCAGCCTGTTATCCCCGGGGTACCTTTTATCCGTTGAGCGACGGCGCTTCCACAAGCCACCGCCGGATCACTAGTCCCTACTTTCGTACCTGCTCGACCCGTCAGTCTCACAGTCAAGCTCCCTTGTGCACTTACACTCAACACCTGATTGCCAACCAGGCTGAGGGAACCTTTGGGCGCCTCCGTTACCCTTTAGGAGGCAACCGCCCCAGTTAAACTACCCACCAGACACTGTCCCTGATCCGGATCACGGACCCAGGTTAGACATCCAGCACGACCAGAGTGGTATTTCAACGACGACTCCACAACAACTGGCGTTGCCGCTTCAAAGTCTCCCACCTATCCTACACAAGCCGAACCGAACACCAATATCAAGCTATAGTAAAGGTCCCGGGGTCTTTCCGTCCTGCTGCGCGAAACGAGCATCTTTACTCGTAATGCAATTTCACCGGGCCTATGGTTGAGACAGTCGAGAAGTCGTTACGCCATTCGTGCAGGTCGGAACTTACCCGACAAGGAATTTCGCTACCTTAGGATGGTTATAGTTACCACCGCCGTTTACTGGCGCTTAAGTTCTCAGCTTCGCCCCACCGAAATGGAGCTAACCGGTCCCCTTAACGTTCCAGCACCGGGCAGGCGTCAGTCCGTATACATCGCCTTACGGCTTCGCACGGACCTGTGTTTTTAGTAAACAGTCGCTTCTCGCTGGTCTCTGCGGCCACCCCCAGCTCAAGGCGCAAGGCCCGTCACCAGGAATGGCCCCCCTTCTCCCGAAGTTACGGGGGCATTTTGCCGAGTTCCTTAACCATAGTTCACCCGAACGCCTCGGTATTCTCTACCTGACCACCTGAGTCGGTTTGGGGTACGGGCCGCCATGAAACTCGCTAGAGGCTTTTCTCGACAGCATAGGATCATCCACTTCACCACAATCGGCTCGGCATCAGGTCTCAGCCTTAACGTGAGGCGGATTTGCCTACCTCACGGCCTACACCCTTACCCCGGGACAACCACCGCCCGGGCTGGACTACCTTCCTGCGTCACCCCATCGCTCACCTACTACCCCGTTGGGTCACCGGCTCCACCACGTCCCATTGTCCGAAGACTCCGGGCCGGCTTCACGGGCTTAGCATCAAGAGGTTCAGCGTTGGCGCTTCAAAGCGGGTACGGGAATATCAACCCGTTGTCCATCGACTACGCCTGTCGGCCTCGCCTTAGGTCCCGACTTACCCTGGGCAGATCAGCTTGACCCAGGAACCCTTGGTCAATCGGCGCAAGAGTTTCCCACTCTTGTATCGCTACTCATGCCTGCATTCTCACTCGTATACCGTCCACGACTGGTTTCCACCGCCGCTTCACCCGGCACACGACGCTCCCCTACCCATCACAGCAGGCGTTGGCCCTCAATGCTGCAATGACACGACTTCGGTGATGTGCTTGAGCCCCGCTACATTGTCGGCGCGGAATCACTTGACCAGTGAGCTATTACGCACTCTTTCAAGGGTGGCTGCTTCTAAGCCAACCTCCTGGTTGTCTCTGCGACTCCACATCCTTTCCCACTTAGCACACGCTTAGGGACCTTAGTCGGTGTTCTGGGCTGTTTCCCTCTCGACCATGGAGCTTATCCCCCACAGTCTCACTGCCACGCTCTCACTTACCGGCATTCGGAGTTTGGCTAAGGTCAGTAACCCGGTAAGGCCCATCGCCTATCCAGTGCTCTACTCCGGCAAGAAACACGTGACGCTGCACCTAAATGCATTTCGGGGAGAACCAGCTATCACGGAGTTTGATTGGCCTTTCACCCCTAACCACAGGTCATCCCCCAGGTTTTCAACCCTGGTGGGTTCGGTCCTCCACACGGTCTTACCCGCGCTTCAACCTGCCCATGGCTAGATCACTCCGCTTCGGGTCTTGGGCATGCAACTGAGTCGCCCTATTCGGACTCGCTTTCGCTACGGCTACCCCACACGGGTTAACCTCGCTACACACCGCAAACTCGCAGGCTCATTCTTCAAAAGGCACGCAGTCACGGCCGTGATCCGAAGACCACGACGACGCTCCCACGGCTTGTAGGCACACGGTTTCAGGTACTATTTTCACTCCGCTCCCGCGGTACTTTTCACCATTCCCTCACGGTACTATCCGCTATCGGTCACCAGGGAATATTTAGGCTTAGCGGGTGGTCCCGCCAGATTCACACGGGATTTCTCGGGCCCCGTGCTACTTGGGAGATGAGCAAGCAAGCCGTACAGATTTCGTCTACGGGGGTCTTACCCTCTACGCCGGACCTTTCGCATGTCCTTCGAC